>CAJTXO010000014.1 GCA_910583555.1 uncultured Eubacterium sp. | reverse complement strand
TGATAAACTAACCCCAGTTCCCATAATATTTTTGGATGCGTTCACGGATTCAGGAAATTGATAAAGAATCATAAAAGCGTAATGGATTTTCCATATCAATCAATTGAAACAATACGTGAATATCAACTTACGCAGATTCGCAGAGTGATTAAGAATGCATATGAGCATGTTTTGTTTTATAAGAGGCGGTTTGAACGTTTACATATATATCCAGATGATATTAAGTCTTTCGAGGACTTTGAAAAGTTGCCATCAATATCTAAAATTGATTTATTTGGACATGAAGAAGAATTTATTGATGATCGTTTAAAAAATAAACCACTTATTGTTTCAAAAACTTCGGGTTCTTCTGGACGTTTTGTAGATATTTATTGCGATTCTGAAATGTTCATTACAGAAGAACTTCAAGTATTAAGAATGATTAAAGAACTTGAACCGCACTATAATGCGTTAAGTAGAGAAGTTTTAGTATATACATCAGAGTATCCTGTATCATCAATTTTGGGATTCTATAAGGTATATTATGTAAATAACTTAAAATCTGTAGAGTATATATTTGAGTTTATCTTAAATAAGAAACCTACAGTTTTAGCAATTTATCCATCTATTCTCTGGGAAATTGCCAAAAATATAAAATATGAATTCAAAAAACTAAAATTGAAATTAATTATCACTAATTCAGAACAATCGAGTCAATCGGAGCGTAATTTTTTCAGTTCGTTATTTGGATGCACAGTTATAGATGAATATTCATCAGAAGAATTGCAAAGTATAGCATATCAATGTTCTGAAATGAATTACCATGAAGTATCGGATTGTACATATATTGAATTGTTGAAATCTGATTCTGATTGTCTTGTTGAACTTGGAGAAGTAGGAGAAATTACAGGTACCTGTTTTCTTAATCAAGCAATGCCTTTGATAAGATATCGACAGGGAGATTTGGCAAAACGACTCCCTGGAAAATGTGCTTGTAATAAACACACTCCTATTATTGGAAACCCAGAGGGGAGAAAAAATTCCTCATTTATAACAAATGATGGGACTATAATACCTTCAGGACGTTTGTTAGATTGGACATATTCGTTAGTGTTAAGATATAATCTCCCAATTGATAGTTTTCAAATTATCCAAAAAACAATAAGTGATGTTCATATATTACTAAAGTTAAACATAATCAATTCAGAAACATTTTCAACTGATTTTGTAAAAACTGATTTCATTAACACCTTTGGGCAGATATTCAAAATCTATGTAAATATTGTTGATGAAATCTATAAAACAAAATCAGGAAAATATAATCCTATTATTTCGTATGTAAATCAGGATGGGAATGATTAAAATACTCTTCAGCCGTTTTGTTTTCATGTTTAAATTACTGGACAGTTAAAAGTTCTCTCAACAAATAAGTCGGTTAATATCTTCTTTTTCAAGGCAGACCTGCTTGCTTGATATTATTTTAGTTATGGTCAATCCGCTCTGTTGGACCATAAAACGAAATAAATTCTGTCTTAGATACTCTATCATACCTGTTTGTGACATCACCTGATGGGATGGCGTATGCAGATAACGGAAGTCAGATACCCGGATCTTCCCCCTCATACCTCAGGCACATCATCTGGATGATGCCCATGGCTATGCTACTGAGCATCACATAGCCTTCTATAGTTGTGAGTGTCTTTATTATACGCTGTTGTTCGTGCCTGTTCTTTATCTAGGTGAGGGAATCATCAGTACATTTCCTGCGATAACGGTTCGGCCTAGGGACTGCGTTTGTCCAGAAATGATAGAAAAGACCTCCAATGTGCTGTTTCATCTCCCGGAACATGATCGCTATCTTAAAGCGGCAGGCGTAAGCTGTTATGATATCCTCTGCGGGCATGGTCAGGTCTGTACATACAAGGATGGCATGTGTCTTCTCATACTCTACAAGGACAAACTGCAGGGCCTGGTACAGCCCTTTGCCCCATAAGTATGTTTCCGATAGGGAATGCACCTCCCTCTCTACTCCATATATCCGCAGCTGTGTGTCTTGGATAGACCTGCTCTCTGACACAAAGAGATACTGCAGCCGGACAGCGTCACTACGGACCGACCAACGTCCCCGCCCTTTGTATGGTCCAGGCCTTTCATAGGCTTATACAGTTCCCTTTTAGCACGTGTGACAACATGGAGCAACCCTGGATCCTCTGCAGAGTATGCCTGCCATTCCAGTAGCATGGGTTTGGTCTGGAAATATCACTCCAAGACAAATAGGAAGCGGTCGGTGTGCTGTGCGGCACGGAAACCATCACGGAGCATCTGCACTACATGGGAGATGGGATCATCTCCTAGCCAATCGCTGCCGACACTGTCCCCATCGTGGATCTGGATGGATAACAGGAGGCAGAAGGTCTTTGCGGCATTGCCGCCAATATACCGACCGTACCCCAGAGGTGTCCATGGATAAAAGTAAGCTTGGATGAGTCCCCTGACTCCTGTACCATCTTTTTTGTACAGGGCATGTGCCTTCCGTCAGAGACGCGTTTTACCCCATCACCGATCAGAACGGCTCAGCCAGTTCCATTTTAAGGTAGCATACTCAGAGACGGTCTACACCCATGTGGTAAAGATATCCTTCCATTCCTAGGAGTCTGCACGGAAGAAATGCATCTTGCTGTTGTAGAGTGCTGAATCCAAGAAGAGGTCACGGATCACAGAAGTGCTCCCGAACATGTCGGAACGGATCATGAAGCCGACTATGATAGTCACAAACCAGGTAAAAGCGGCTTTCATGGAGAAACAAGGACAGAAACACAACAAGATTTTTTCTATAAATGTAAACATAGACATTTCCTATCTGCCGACATCTGTGTTATTTTTACGGAGGATGATATTTCGGCTTGTGTATATTGGTTTAAGATTTAGTAACTCAACCATAACACACATCTGCTTGGAATGTTATCTTTTTTATTGAGAACTTTTAATTGTCCAGTGAATGGGAAAGTGTTATAAGAACACGACAACCACTTAGAAAATGGTATTTTACATCAGAAGAATGGGATGAACTAGCAGAACGGCATTCTTTTATTTTACAGGCTAATCATGATTATGTACAATTTGCATCTGTTAAAAAATGGGCAAATAAGTATCATATAGAGAAATATAAACAAAAGTTGTTAACTATGAGTGAAGAATACAAAGATAAATATGTAGTTTCAGAGTTGGATGGTGACGTAATTTATAAATCCTTTTGGTATATAGCAAGGTATTTCAAAAATATTATAGATAGATTAAGAAATTTTATTTAATTAATATGTTTATTGCTTGTAATATTAATATTTTTATTTGTCCAGAATTACTTCTCTCGTAGCATGCTATGTGGAAGTATATTTTATTTTGAAATTTATTGAGGAAAAAATAACTCATTTTCAGACTAATTTATAATGAATATGCTTTATATCCCCCATTTGAAATGGGGGCCGAGGCAAAGCCGTAGCGTTACCTAGAGTACTAAAAACCCCTATTCTATAATGATATTGGTTTCGCAGGCCATATCAAAGCATAGGAGGTATCCAAAATGGATAATCAAAGTATACAACATACACGATGGAATTGCACGTATCATATTGTGTTTATTCCAAAATGGCGAAGGAAAATTATGTATGGAGAGACAAAAAAAGATTTGGTGGAAATCATCAGTAAGCTTTGTGAGATGAAACAAGTAGAGTTAATCGATGGTAAGGTATGTGGAGATCATGTTCACATGTATGTCGCAATTCCACCTAAAATGTGTGTTTCAGAATTTATGTCATACTTAAAAGGGAAAAGTTCTTTGATGTTGTTTGATAGACATCCGGAATATCGTCAAAAGTGGGGAGACAGACATTTTGGGGTGAGGGGATATTATGTTAGTACGGTAGGAAATGTAAATGAAGAAACAGTAAGAAAATATATTCAAGAACAAGAAGAAAATGATAAACTAGAGGATGGAAGAAAACAGTAAGCCTTCTTTAGAAGGCAACCAGTAATAATGGTGCTGCGAAATCCCGCCTCTGGCGGAACCGGTACTTAGCCCTGGAGGGGCTGTTGGTAAACCCCCATTTGAAATGGGGGTACATAACTTTGATAAATTTCCGAAAACGTATAAGATAATTGACGTACTTCTTATCCTCTCGTGCCACACCGTTTATGAAAATATATCGAAATAATATTATGTCATATTCTATGGCACAAAAATGGCGCATCCATGCCGATGACATGCAAACGTAAATCTGATACAATCATATTGTCTACAAGTGGGTTTTTCTTTTGAAAGACTCACTTATTAAATTCAGAAAAGGAGGCTTAGGCAAAATGAAATATTGTCCTTATTGCGGCACTGTTCTTATAGACAGTGCTGTTTCTTTTTGCATGGAGTGCGGGAAAAAATTGCCGATAAAAGATGAGGAGAGTAGCGTAGCCCAGAACAATGACCATGATGAGGTAGCTCAGGAAGTTGCAGGGTTAGACACGGAATCCCAGAAAGAAAAAACATCTGGAAAGCGCAGTCAGAAATCACCACAAAAACAGAATTTTTCCAGAGTCAAAAAACAGACAACGAAAAAGAAACAGAGATTACCAAAACTGCCCGAAGAGAAAAGCCAGTCAGTAAAACCAGCAAAAGAGCCGGAGCAGATATCGGAAACTGGTTCAGAAGATGATTATGACGGTTATTATGATGATATTCTTCCTGCGGATGAGGGAGGGTTCAGTGAAGGCATGGATAAAAATCTGATAAAGAAATTGATTGTGATTATAGGTGCGGTCCTGTTGATTGTTGCCTTGTGCGTTGGCATGATGTATGTGCTTTAAAAAACTGTTGTAAATCAGGGCTATTCGTCGTGTAATAAAATTAAAATGTGTAGGAGGTAAGGCAGATGTTATATATATCGAAAGGCATGGTGTGTCCGGAGTCGGTAATAGGAAATCTTTTTCTGAAGAGGGGAAATCAAAAATTTCAGCTTCAGGGAAGGGAAGCTGCTGTATGGCTGAAGGGCAGGTTCGGGTTTGATATGACTGAATCAGAGACAGAAGAGCAGGCAGTCCGATATTTGGCTGATAAAGGATTAGCAGAGATGGAAGTAGAAGCGGGTTCAGTATACAAATACCGGATTCTTACTCGGTGCGTCTGCTGTCCGGTAAAGCAGAACCGGCATATGAGCAGTAGGCTGAGTGGTCTGGAACTGCAGCTGGATACATGGATGCGGAAAGCAGGGCTTCACCTGTCTGTGGCAGAACTGGTTTTTCTTCAGGAACACCACATAGCAGCAGACAGTGAAATGTTCGGTATTAGAAATCGTCAGAAACTGATTGAGACGATTTACACGAAAGACATTATACAGGACAACCTGCTGGAACACCAAATGGAACAGGCAGAGTGTCGTGATGAGGTAGTAGAGGCTTTGATGCGGCTTTTGAAGAAAAAGAAAATACTGATTGTGTAAGGGGGATTACGGTGAAAGAAAAGTGGATAAAAATGCCGAAGGCATTACAGAGGCAGGTATTATTCCGGTCTGGGGGCGGAGGACTGTTTTTGATGATGCTACTGTTTCTTATGACAGGAAGCAGGGATTTGTATCTGCTCCTGCCATGTATTTTATGTATACTCTGGCTGGCAGGCAGTGGGGTTTGGTTGTTTGTGCAGGTGGCAGGGGGAAACTATATGTGTCTGCAGGGGCAGTGTATCCGCATAGATACGTCAGGATTGCGAAAGCAGGTTCGGGCTGTCCATTTGGCACTGGAGCAGGGGACTGTGAAAATTCCGGTCAGATACCGCATAAGCAAACTGTCAGAGGGGGACACTATTGTTGTCTATGTGGCAGAGAAAACACCTGTGTATGAGCGTGACGGGGAATATATCATCGGAAATTATTACGCAATGGCGATTCATAGGTAAAGGTGAAAAATGAATGGTTTCACAATACAAACTGTGTTTGTATTGGAAGTTTGGGGGCACAAGCCCAAACTTTTAGGAACTTTAGTTCCTTGTGTGCTACAAAAAACGTGTGCATTCGGAGGTAGTTATGGAAACGGAAAAAGAAGCATTATATCAGCTTTTGCAGGAAATCAGGGAAGAAATAGACCGCAATGAAAGGGAAGACGGTACTTATACGTTTGATGTCCGGCGGGTGCAGGTGGCCCTTGATTTTGTCAAAAGGGAACTGACCAGCAGTATCGGTCAGAAGGACTAAAAGAAAAATAAAGAATGATTTGACGATGCAGGCGGGATATGGTATAGTTGCTATATCAGTATCAGGTTATTTTAGAAATACAGAGTATTCAGGTTACAAAGTGTCAATCAGCACCAGAGTGTGCTTTTTGGCACTTTTTTTGTTGCGGAAAATTTTCCGCATGTTATCTGTGGTTTCCGCCTGCAGGCCAGGTTGAAATAAATACATGTTAAGGCAGGACACATCTGCCAGAAAGGAGAATGCTTATGTTTAAGACATTTGCAACAAACGTAGTGGTATCCAAAGGATACGAAGGTGCAGCAGCACTGAAATTTTCTGAAAATGGGGAGTCTGTGAGGTTCCGTATCGGACAGAAGGTATATGACAGCCGTGTAGAGGGAAATTACCGCTGGCTGAATATATCCGTAAAAGCCTTTGGCTCCGTCTGCGAGAGAATCAAAAAGATGAAACTGAAGGAAGGTTCCTTTGTCAATCTGACAGCGAGGCTGGATGAGGAAAAATGGACCGACCAGGAAACAAAAAAGGAAAAAAGCCAGCATGTCCTTATCGTGGAGGATATTGAGTATGCCTATGTCGGGAAATCCGGTGAGAACCAGAATGCCGGACAGAACCAGTCCCAGGGGCAGAATCAGGCAGCTGGCCAGTACCAGCAGGCAGCACCGGCAGGAGCGGCTCCGGTAAATCCGGGACAGGCATCTGCAGCCGCACAGCAGGCAGATCCAATGGAATCGGATGGATTTATGGGATTTGAAGCGTTTGGCGGCAACAACCTGTTTCAGGACTAGCATGGCACAACAATCAAATACATGCGTGAAAGACCGCACATAAGTTACGTTTCGTAGTCTTGTGTGCGGTCTTTTTACGTTATGGGAAAGGAGATGATTCCATGAAAAACAAAGGTTTTCTTCTCCTCACGGAGCAGGAGAGGAATGCAAAATTCAAAGCAGCGCTACATACCAAAACCGGAGGCGGACTGACAGGGGATGAGATTCAGGAAATTCTCCACGTCCTGCCGGCAGATAGGCAGTATGAAATCCTGGTCTACCAAAAGGCGGATGAGTTCTGTTTGGGTGTTACCCGCATGAAGGGAGCCAGAAAGCGGCTCATACTGGGGACGGATTTTCGGACTTTCAGAAGCCGGTCAGGAAAACTGGAGTGTGATGTGAAGTCCCAGGCAGTCGCCATAGCGGTCAGGAAAAAGTCCTCTTTGGAGGAATGCAGCCAGCTGCACATCCTGATTCCGCCGGAACGCTGCAGAAAGGAGCAGGAGTGCCTATGAACCGGAAAGAAAAGAAAGGCAGGACAGCCGCTGACATCCTGATTTTGTTGGGGATGCTGGCATTGCTTTCTGTTATCTGCAGGCTCTGGCCCATCCTTCTGCTGATGATACTGGGAATCTTTGCAGCGGCGCTAAAGACGCTGTGCAGCAGGCCGGACAAAATCGAGGTGCTGACACCAGTGCCCTTGCTGCCGGAACCGAAACCAAACCCAACGATAAAGGACCTGGAGCAGATGGCATATTCCATCATACAGGCGAAGATTACGGAGCTGGTGGTAAAGGATTATCCCGAAGCCAGATGGGTATGGGAAACACCGGATGCCATGCAGGAGATTATGTCTGGCGGAGAGGTGTTTATTCTCCTGAACCGGGCCGGAGGCTACCGCAGGGCAGAAGTGCTGCACCGGAACCTTCAGGTGGCAGGGATTGATTACCAGCCGGAACAAAATAAGGAACCGGTATCCCCGGAACCGGAAGGGGACGATGGTTTTGACACAGAGCCGGCGGCAGACAATTATGAGCTGCTGGCCTTTGAATGGAGTGAGGCACACATTCTGGAACTGAACGAACGCTGCAATGAGGCGATCGGGCAGGGAAAAAACGAAGTTCTGATACCTTTGGAAGAACTGCCGTCTCCGGAGAGCTGGCCGGATATCTGCCGGGAACTGGAACGGGCAGGGCTTGACAGGGTAAAAATTGTAACCGATGGAATCACAATCATTTTATAGCTTCAGAAAGCAGAAAGGGAATATCTATGAGTACAAACATGAACAACATTTTTAATTTCAGCCGCAATCTTCCGGAACCATTTGATACGATGGCGAGTAAAAAAGTAAAGGTTACGTCCAAGTATGGAAGCGGGACGGAAGCAACCATAAACTGTACCATGATCAAGGCAGTCCATGCGGTCTGCCAGTGTATGAGTGGGACAGGCGAAGGGGCGGTTGGCCTGATTGACCACCGTTCCGTGGCAGAATATAAATCCTCTGTGGAGGAATCAGCCTATCATCTGGCGGTCTATGACCGTTCCAAAGGGATGGCATTAGCCAGTGTCTACAATAAAGACACGGAGATGATGGAAACCTACACCATGAACCCGAAAGGAAGGGATGGCGCCGCTGTTATTATGGCGATGATGCCGTTTCTGATGGAGGATGAGGAATTTGCAGAACAGTATGAGCGTTACTATGAGCAGTACCAGAAAGGGTATCCGGATTTCGATGCGGCAAAGGAGAGCATGGCGGTTTTGTGTGACAATGCGTACCGCAGGATAAAGGATGAGACATGCAGCGCCCATCTGAAACTGGATGTGGATGCTTCCGGCAACCTGATGCGGGTATCCAATGCACAGCTGGATTCGGGGGCGTTTACCCCGGTCAGTGTGACCGCCGGGGAATTTACCATCTTTGCAAAGACCGGGCCGGCAACGATCAAAAAAGCCGGCATTCTGGTAGAGAAAGAAGATTTTGAGGGCAGGTATGTCATGCAGGGACGGGCACTGAATGCGGTGGAGGAGAGCCTGGTGCCGGAAATACCGGACTGGTACATCATTCCGCCGGAAGTGGTGGAAATCTGCAGGCATGCAAAAGAAACGACAGGAAAATCCATGCAGATGCGGAACTTCCTCTTACGGGGACCGGCAGGAACCGGTAAGACGATGGGAGCGAAGGCGATTGCGGCAGGGCTGCATCTTCCCTACATGAAATACACCTGTTCAGCAGGCACGGAGATTTATGACTTTGTGGGGATGATCTTTCCGGATTCGGATTCCGGTTCGACCGGGGATGCCACGCTTGACAAAGAGCTTGCCATGCTGAAAAGCATGGGCGGCATAAGCTATGAAAACGTGGCAAAACTGATGGAGCTGCCGGACCTGGATGACATGGATTTTGATCCAGCCGGCGTGTACCAGCAGCTGACAGGGAAGGAAAATGACAATGCCAGTACGCAGGACTGCATGGCAGTGGTGCTTGACATGGTAACAAAAAAAGTACAGGCGCTCTCCAGACGGACGGAAGGCTCTAAAAGCAGCGGACAGACCTACTCTTATGTGGAGACGGATTTTATCAAAGCATTGAAGAACGGCTACGTTATAGAAATACAGGAGCCGACGACAATCGTGCAGCCGGGCGTTCTGGTGGGATTAAACTCCCTGTTAGAGCAGTCAGGAGGGATTACCCTTCCGACCGGTGAAATCATTGAAAGGCATCCGGATGCGGTGGTGGTCGTTACTACCAATGTCAGTTATGAGGGATGCCGGGGCATGAACCAGTCGGTAATCGACAGAATGAGCCTGGTAAAAGACGTGGAGCTGCCGGAACCGGAAGTGATGGTACAGCGTGCCATGAGTGTGACGGGAGCCACGGATGAGTTCCAGGTATCCCAGATGGTGCAGGTGGTGAATGATCTGGCAGATTACTGCCGGAAAAACAGTATCACGGACGGCTCGTATGGCATGAGGAGCCTGATTGACTGGGTAATCAGTACTGAGATTACGGGAAACCCTTATGAATCAGCGCTGTATACCATTATCAGCAAGGCAACTTCGGATGAGATTGACAGGGAGGCACTCATTACAGCGGTGCTGGAACCCATTTTTCCACCGAAGAGAATGCGGGCGGCAGTGTAAGAAGGACATTATCGGACAGGGATAATGGACTGCCTGTACCGGGAAGCAAAAAAACAGCAACGGTGTTATAAGAAACACGACATAAACGCACTGCAGGAATTTTCCGGCAGTGCGTTTTCAACAAGAAAGGAGGTACCCTATGGCAAGGGTGAATCACAAAACAGTCAAGCGTTTAATGAATGAAAAGCGGAGCAAGATCACGGATAAGCAGTTTTTTACATCAAGGATACTGGCCGGGCATTTTGAGGATATGGCAGTGGCACAGACAAAACGGTACCATTATAACCGGAGGGTTCATGTCAGCATCTACTGGAAACCGAAAGTACCGGACGGTGCAGATACCAATAACCAGGTAATCCGTATCAATGCAGGGCATCCGATGGTTACGAAAGTAAGGGGACGGGAAAACCGCTACCAGATTGTCTGCGGGCTGTTTTCCCATGAACTGGGGCATGTGCTGTATACGGATTTTCTGTGCAGCCAGTCCTACTTTAATGCCCTGTTGGATGAACGGTGGTATCCGGCGGCGCCTGATTTGAGTACGGCAAAGGATAAGCTGAATGAGAGGGCAGTCTGGGAGTATGTGCGTGCGGATGAGCTGAACAAAAAGTTATTCCTAAAAGTGGCGCATGATATCTGGAATGTTCTGGAGGACGGCTATATAGAGCACCGTTTCTTGAACCAGTTTCCGGGAACATTAGGCTATGGATTGGAAACCCTGCGGGAGCGGGAGTGGAAACTGATGCCTGACGTGACACAGATGAAAGAACAGGAAGAGGACGGCGGACATATTTTCCAGAGTATCCTTCAGGTCATGCTTTCCTATGCCCTGTTCGGGGAAATTAAATATGGGGATGAGCCGTTAACGGATGAGCGCATCCAGTCGGTATTCAGCCTCATTACAGAAATTGATCAGGCAGTAATGGTAAAGTCAGCCAAATCCCGCTGTGATGTGGTAAATACCATTCTGGTAAGATTATGGGATTACATCGAGAATTATCTGGAAGAGATGAAAAAGCGGCGTGATGAAATGACAGCAGCCGGAGAGAGCATATCGGCGGAGGAACTGCTGGAGGCAGGGCTGGGAAGCCTGGCCGGGACTTCCACCAGTGCCACGGGATGCGTGAGCAGGCCGGTGGCAGATGAGGAGGACTCCGGGGAGATTTCCAGCGGACAGACTGCCGGAAACCGGGCAAAAACCCATGCCGACGCGGAAGAATCAGAGGAAAGTTCCGGGCCTGGGGAAACCGGCGGAGCGGACGAAGGGGAATCTGAGTCTGACGAAGCAGAGGAAACCGGGGAAAATGAGTCCGGAGATGAAAATGAGGATCCGTCCGGAATAACCTCTGGTGAGGAGACTCCGGTGCCATCTCAAAAAGCGGGAAATACGGGGAAACAGAAAGCAACAGAGCAGGAGCAGGGCAGGATACCCCTCACGCAGACATCCAGTGTGTCAAATCCGGCAGGCGGCGAAGTCAGCCGCAATGAGGATTATGAGAGGGAATGCGATGAACGTGCAGCAGCCGATATTGAACGGATGCTGGATAAGATGGCGGAGCGTTCTGCCTGTGAACAGTTAGAAAACGAGCGGCTGCAGGAGCTGAATGAAACGGCACAGAATATCTCTTATGGCAACATCCATGAGGGAGTCGGCATCCGGGTCAACCGGATCAGCAGCGTGGATGAGGAACTGGTGGAACAGTATGACCAGATTGCAGGTTCGTTGCTGGTCATATCAAAACAGATGCAGAAAAGCCTGGTAAAGCAGTTAAAGGAGAGCAGGCGTGGCGGCAGGATGACAGGGCTTCTGATGGGAAGGCGTTTGGATACCCATGCCCTGTGCCGGAATGACGGGAAGGTGTTTTATAAAAATTCCCTGCCCAATGAGATTCCGGAAATGGCAGTGGGACTGTTGTTGGACGAATCCGGTTCCATGAGTTCCTGTGACCGCTGCACCTATGCCAGAGCCACGGCGATTATCCTGTATGATTTCTGCCGGGGACTGGATATTCCGGTCATGATTTACGGGCACAGCACAGGGTATGATTCCAGTAACCGTGACACCGTGGATTTGTATTCCTATGCGGAGTTTGAAAGCATTGATCAGGAGGACCAGTACCGGATGATGGATATCAGTGCCAGGGGCGGCAACCGTGACGGGGCGGCCCTGCGGTTTGTGGCAGAGCAGCTGTCAAAGCGTCCGGAGGAGATTAAAATCTTAATGATTGTGTCCGACGGGCAGCCGGCAGATACCGGTTACGGTGGAACTGCGGCAGAAGAGGACCTTCGGGGAATCCGGCAGGAATACCAGCGGAAAAACATTATTTTCGTGGCGGCAGCCATTGGCGATGACAAGCAGAACATTGAAAGAATCTATGGCGATTCCTTTATGGACATCACGGATTTGAACCAGCTGCCGGCAAAACTGACCGGGGTAGTCCGAAGACATATCCGGGTATGACAGAAGGCAGGAGATAGAAGACACAAAGTAATTGATTCACGATAACAAATAAGACAGGGACAGCAGTATGTTCGGAAAATTTTTATGGTACAGGGCAGGCTGCTGTTTCTGCCGCCCATATTTTCTGGATATACGGTCTGTCCTTTTTCAAAAAGGAGGACGAGCGTATGCATTATGCGACATTAGTAACTGTGGAAATCGAGCCATGTGAGGAAGATATGGCAAGGGCAACAGAAGCCCAAAATTTAATTCGGGCAATCGAAGTGCAAAAGAAGAAAAATCCGGAACACCACATCATGTTAGACATATACCAGTCTGAGGCAAGGATGCGGAGCACTGCTTTTTCCAACCGGATGGCGGAGGAAGTGGATGCCGTTATGGAGCCTTTTTACAGTGACACGGATAATTCGGATTATCTGGAATTTGAAAATAAGACGGAAGAATACCGGAAAACGTATGAGACGGAAACGGTAAATCTGGTCCGCTTCCCAAATGGGACAGTCCGTACAGACCACCATTGCGATGTCTATTGTAAATATGAGATTGTGGATGGCAGGCTGTATGAAAGGAACTGGGGACCGCTGCACCACCGGAAACGCACGAAGAGGTGCAGAAAGATGCAGGTCATGGAACATGTTCCGTATTCAAAGGTTTACCAGACTTTTGAGGATTTTGTGGAGGAAGAATATGGGACAGCTTATTATGAGGAGCAGGGGGCGTATGGATATTACTATAACCCGGATGCTTTTTATGACTGGTATTCCATCGGCGGACGCTGGCCGGACATGTTTCTGGTAAAAGATGGCTGTAAGGAATATGGTATTGCGGACCGGAGCTGGACGTGTGCGGACAAGGAGACGAAGGTTCCGGAAGGATACCACTGGACCTGTGCAGCCAGAAAGAAAGACATTGCCTGGCAGGCCATGTATGAATGGGAGCTGGAGAAGGCAAAACAGAGTTTTGTTAAAATGTCAGGATGGTTTGCATCCGGAGAGGTGCCGGACAATACCTGTCTCTGCATTGAAGAAAACGGCATCCGCAGATTTGGTGAGCTGTTATTCCGAAAAGGGGAGACAGAGGACGAATATCTGGAACAATTTGTAAAACTCAAAAGAAAGAAGTACCCGCTTAATCTCTACGCGTTTCTGACGGAAGGCATCTGGACTACGGTAGAGCGCTTTATCCCGGATGGCAGAAACAGCAGGTTCGAGGATAATGAGGACTGGGAAGATGAACTGGAGCAGTTTATTGACGGGCTGGATGATGAGACAGTTTTAGTCATCGTAGACTGCCATATGTAAAGGAGGGAACGGTTATGGTTATAAAGCACACAGGAGCCGCTTATCAGTACAAAGGCATGACATTTGCCATCGGGCAGAGGATTTATGCCAACGGACAGAGTGACTGGGAAGGGCTTTTCGGAGTGATTACGGAAATACGGACAGATGGGGATAAAGAAACGGAAAACGAGACAGCGGATATCTACTGCAGTTTTGATGCCCCGGTTCTGCCGGCAGATGTAACAGAGCTGGAGGAACGGTTTTCCGGTCTGTACCAGGAGCCAAAAACAATAGAGGATATCAGTCTGGATGAGGTCATTATGGCACCGGAAATGATAGAACCGTTAGAACCCTGGACAGGCAGGGAAAAGAAAACGGTCTGGGCTGTGGCCGTAGACTGGTCCTGGCATGGGGAGCATGGGCATCTGGAAGAAATCTGTACGGATTATCCGGATGCAAAAAGAAAACTGACGGAATATCTGTCAGAGGAATTTGATAACAGCACACTGTTACAGTGGCAGGCAGATGACAGATATGCGGCAGTATCTGGTAACGATAGTTATGAGTGTTATGAGAAAGAAGATTATCAGAGGAACCAGTATCATATCTGCATAGAGAGAAAAGACCTTGTGATGGGGCCTGTGTTTATCCGGGAAATCACGGAGGAGACAGGAGGTGCAATATGAGTTATACAAGCTGGCATACATATGGCTATGGAGTCTGCCTGACAGGGATGGAGTGCGGTTCTATGAAGCGTATGGAAAACTTACTGAAACTGGCACCGGAGTATCATAAATCGGTGCAGAACTGGCTGAAAGAGCAAGGGATTGCAAAGCCGGACGTGGATGATGTTCTGGAGTTTGACAGAGAGTATCATCTGGGGCTGGCAACGATTCTCCAGAATGTAATACAGGAGGCAGAGAATATCCGGTTTACAGCCTGCGATGACTGTAATTCAGAAATTTATCTGGTTTATGAACCGTCTTATCCTTGGAATATGCCTGAAAAGGAAGAAAACCTGACTGAAGAAATACTGCGTCTGGTTTTGAAAAAATATATTTCCATTCTGACGGATGAGGTATTTGAGGTGGATTATTGTTCCGTGGAAAATGGCGGTTGACGAAAGGAGACAGAGCTATGGCAGACAGAAACAAAAATATAAAACCCCTTACCAGCATTGTTTCCTATCCGGAACGAGGGGAGGGCGGCAGCAACCGCTATCGCGGGAACTGTTCCCCCAGACTGGTGGAGGACCTGATTGGGTTCTTCCATCCGGAGATGATATGCGACTATATGTGCGGCAGTGGGACAACGAAAGCAGCAGCGGACAACATGGGGATCCAGAGCAGGATCTATGACCTGCACAGCGGGTTTGACCTGATGCACAGTGAGATACCGGAGCGTCCAGAATTTATTTTCTGGCACCCGCCTTACTGGGACATGGTAATCTATTCGGATAAGATGTATCCGGCAAAGGAAGTGGAAGCACGGTATGGGTACGACCCCAGAAAGTACGACCTGTCCCGGATTCCGGACTGGAACCAGTTTGTAAAAGCGATGAATGCTGCGATGTTAAAGCAGTATTCCGCACTGGAACAGGGCGGACGGATGGCAGTCCTGATGGGTGACATCAAGAAAAAAGGACATTTATACAGTATGATTTCGGAGATTGCCAAACCAGGGAAGCTGGAGAATATCATAATCAAGGTGCAGCATAACTGCCTTTCTGACAATACAACTTACAGTGGAAGGTTTATTCCCATCCTGCATGAGTATGTGATGATTGTGCGGAAGGATGTTGGGTTTGTTGTGCCAATACTGGTTACAGAGAAGAAAGAATGTGACATAAGGGATCTGCCGGAGGCAACATGGCGGGATGTAGTAGTAGCCGTTATGGAACCCTGTAAAGAGGCAGTACCGCTTTCTTATCTGTATGAACAGATCCAGTCACATGAGAAAGCAAAAGAAAATCAGTGGTGGAGGGAGAAAATCCGCCAGACACTGCAGTGCCATCCAAAACAGTTTGAACATGCCGGGCGTGGGATGTGGAAACTGAAACGGAGTGCGGCATAACAAGAGGGAGAGGTGCCGTCCGTTCTGGGCGGTGCCTTTCCCATAAGTAAAAATTCAGTAGATATTTTTAAGTGGCTATGGTATGATAAAGTTAAGGAATGCAAAAGGAGGAGACCATTGGAGGTAGAAAATATATTGGCAAAAAAGCTTGATACGGCAGGACAGAATGCGTCGTATGATGCGTATTGCCGAAATCTTTTAATTAATAGACAGATTTTAGCCCGTATTCTGAAGACGTGTGTAAGGGAGTTTCATGATTGTCCGATAAAAGATATTGAAGAAAAATATCTCGATGAGAAACCAAAAGTTCATGAAGTTGCTGTACACCGGGATGAATCGGCGGAGTTTATTGACGGGATAGGCAAAGAAGATGTTGGCATGAAAGAAAAACCCATAACATATGACATTTATTTTCGAGTGCTGTCCCCGAAAGACGATGAAATGATTCAGATGATTATTAATGTGGAAAGCCAAAAGGATTTTTATCCCGGATATCCGCTTATTAAACGGGGAATATATTATTGTAGCAGAATGATTTCCAGCCAGTATGGAACGGAAACTTCGGATTCAGGTTATGAGAAACTAAAAAAAGTTTACAGTATTTGGATATGTTTTAATCCGCCTAAATACCGTAAAAACACGATTACTGCTTATTCTATGAAAGAGCAGAACCTTGTTGGCAGTGTGACAGAGAAGGAAGAAAATTATGATATGCTTTCGGTTATTGCAGTCTGTCTGGGAGGTCCCGGTGATGAAAAATATGAGGGGCTTTTGAGAATGCTGGATGTTCTTTTGTCAGACAAGGTATTGCCGGGAGAAAAGAAAAAGATATTAAAAGCAGAGTTTGATGTTGCAATGACAAAAACAATGGAAAGAGAGGCGATGGAAATGTGTAATCTTTCACAGGGGATAGTAGACAGAACTTTGATAAATGCGATTATAAGTATGATGAAGAACTCGGATATGTCTGAGGAAGAATGTATGAAACTGTTAGATATTCCACAGGAACATCAGGAGCTGTACCATATGATGTTGCAGGACAAAATGGAAATCAGTCAGGTATAACATGTAATTGGCGGGGACTCTTGGCTCATAGATTTGAGTCTTGAGTCTTTTGCTATTTATATAAGATAATGGAGGCGGGATTATGGATAATAAGACGGATGAAAAGGCAGCAGAAAAGTTTTACAAGGAACTGATGAAGAACATTATTAAAAATAACCCACAATTTTCAGAGGAAGCGAAAGACAATATGAATCATATTATCGAAATGGCTAAGAAACCTGAAGATGCTTTAGAGGGATGCTTTTCTTATGCATATTTTTTATAATGGGCATCTTAGATAAAACATAGATGTATGTTGGTTGATTGAAATGAAGAGTTCAGGAAAAGAAAATTATATACAATTTGTTAGAGGAGGCTGTTATCAAAATTTATGGATGAGTTGCAAAGATTTGCTGAGGATATGGAAAATTTGGGGTATTCAGTAAATGCCAGAAACGAATTTTATGCATTTATTGAAGCGATAGATTCAAATGAAAAATTAATTAAAGAGTGTCAGAAGATTTATCATTTATTGGATGAAATTGTATTAGATAAAGAAAAGAATCAGTTTTTTACAGAATTAAAACAGGGTACGGAACTGTTTCGGGCAAGAATTATAGAGGTAGAGGATGATAATAATCCTGATTCTGGAGTAGGAAAAACGGAAAAAGGGTTATTTACAGGATATAATGAAGTAAATTCCAGGGAGCCGCTTATCGGTATAAGTGGTAACGGCAGGAATAATATAGCTGGTGCTTCGTATCTATATGTTGCCTCAAATCAAGAAACCGCTTGTATGGAAGTAAAATCAGGTTATGGAGACTTATTGTCATTAGCCACATTTGAAACAAATAAGAATATGAGCATTATTGATTTTTCTACAGATAAGTCATTTCAGCATGAAGATACAGTATTACATAATATGAGTTTGGGAATATTTTTTTCATTGCTAATGGCACAATATACATTGCCTGTAAAAAGCGAAAAGATATACCGTGCTACTCAAATTTTATCAGATCATTTGAGAAAAACCGGTGTGGATGGAATTGCGTATAAAAGCTATTTGGCACCGGGTGGTGTTAATTATACGATATTCAATAGCCATTCACATGCAATTAAATTTGTAAACAGCAGGGTTTTGATGCATAAACAGGCAAATCATTCATTTTGGGATTTTAATAATAAACAAGCTATTTTTTCTAATCCTGAAAACAATTTGATGGATTACGACCAAAAGATAGCAGGGGAACATGTTAAACATTTAAGTCAGACATTTAGGCGTACAGATTTGTAAGAGGAGGTTGTGTCATGCTTTATAAGTTAGATGAAAAACAGATTCTGCTTGATTATATTGAATCTGAGAGATATGAGGCAGCAAAAGAGGGGGCAAAAAAAACTGCTTTCAGGATACTGCAAGCCGGATTAATGTCTGTTGAAGAAACAGCGAAATGCTGTTCTCCATTATCAGTTGAGGAGGTAAAGAAAATACAGGAAGAAATACTGCAGTCATCAGAACAGGAAATACAGGAAATACAGACGGATTAAATTTTTTCTTTCATTGACGGTCAAACCGATATCTGTTATAATTTCTATATCAGTATCCAGTTTGTATCCGTACAGACACAGTTTAACAGGTAAATTCACAGTGTCATTTGCATGAAATATTGCAGATGGCACTTTTTTTGTTTCTACAATTCAATATTGGACAATAAGCCAGCGGTTGTTTCGTTGGCTTTTGTTATATAACAAGTCGGATTACCGTCAGAAAGAAAGGAGAGATGCGTAATGCAGAATGTATGCAAAGACAGTTACTTTACAACCTTTGGTTCCTATGAGCAGATGCTTGATTACCACAGGAATCAGTCAGCAAACAGCAGGTGGCAGCGGTGTAAGGTTAGTGACCTTGAGGTGGCGCCTCTGGACAAAGGTTCCTCCCTTGTGGGGAAGCTGGGGCTGTTTGCACCAGGAATCAGTCAGGAAGCCGTGGAGGATACGGCAGACAACTTAGGGCTTGCCATGATGGTAGATCATCAGTATTATCCCATCCGGGGGACAGCCTACAAAAGCCTGCTTGACCGGGCAAAAATCGGTGGAACGGCACTTCCCAAACTGAGCCGGACAGCTCTGGCGGATGTGCTCAATGCCTGCCTTCGCTTATACCATGCGGAGGCTCTTTTGCTTCTCAGGGATGAAAAAGTGGCAGCAGTGCATTCCGGGGATGAGACGGATTATTCCGTGCTTCCTGTAGATGAACTGCTTGTGGCACTGCAGAAAAAGCTGGATGAAAGGTTTTCTGGCAGCGAGTTTGAGGGCGGTTACTGTGACCATTCCCTCGTGAGTGCGTCATGGAGCATGCCGGGCCAGAAAGAAGAACTGCTGGAGGGTTACAAAAAGACACTGGAGGAGCAGGGGCAGAAAGCTATGGCAGCAAAACTGATGCCGGGCATCCGTTTTATTACTTCGGATACCGGGGTTGCCTCTGCAAAGGTATCTGCACTTCTGGCAGGCGGGCAGTACCCGATCCATATCGGGAGCTGCCTGTCCGTTGACCACAGGCATAAAAAGAGCGTGGCAGATTTTGCGGATAAACTGGATCAGCTGTTTGCCCAGTTTGGGGATTCCGTGGCGAAGCTGCAGAAACTGTTAGAGATTCCACTGGATTACCCGGTCAATGCCATGACCCGTGTGTGCAAAAAGCTGAGTATGCCAAAGAAAGCGGCAGTGGAGGCAATCGCCATGTATGAGATGGCAAGCGGGGGAGCGCCGGCAACCGCCCATGACGTATTCATGGCAATGCAGGAAATCCCTTATATCCTGAAAACACAGAACACGCCACAGGCTAAGATGCTTACCGTGGAAGAAAACATGGCAAGGGCTTTGTCGCTCCGTTGGAGTGAGTATGACCTTGCGAAAGGAGTGGATTACTGATGGGAGAACCAAATATTTTAATCGACACGGCAGGCATGGACAATGACCGCTGGCTGGAGTGCCGGATGCATGGTTCGCTGGGGGATATTCCCTATACGGTGGGCGGCAGTGACGTGGCAGCCATCTTCGGGGTTTCCCCGTGGACAACGCCGCTGGAACTCTGGCTTATCAAAAAGGGCAGGATCAAGCCGCCGGAAAAAAACAATGCGAACCAGCTGCAGATGGGACATTTACTGGAGCCGATTGCAGCCTACTGGTATGAGCAGAAATCCGGCAATGCCGTGACAGAGGATACCAACCTGTACCAGCATGCAGACCACCCGTATGCCCTGGCAAACTTTGACCGCCGGTTTACCCGTGCGTCGGACGGGAAGCCGGGGATTCTGGAATGCAAAAGCTGTACCTATCATAAGGCAGGAGACTGGGCTGAAGATGCCATCCCGCTTTACTATGAACTGCAGCTTCGGTTTTATCTGGCGGTGGCAGACGTGGATATCGGTGCTTTTTCAGCTGTATGGGGCAACAACCCGGATAATGACCTGGCAATGCCGGAGATTGTGCGGGACAGGGCAAAGGAGGATATCATTTTTGAGAGACTGGAGGAATGGATCTGGAGCCTTGAAAATGACAAACCACCGACCATGCAGGATGTGAAACCGAAACTGGCGCTGGAGTCGCTGGCACGTATCTATGGCAGCAGCCAGAAAAGTCTTCCCACGGTGGAGTTTTCCGGCAAGTATGAAAAAGCATTGCGGAAGATTGCCATGCTGCAGGGAGAATTGACAGCAAGGAATGCAGAAATTAAAAAACTGGAAAAGGAGATTGAGGCACACAGTGTGCGGATTGCAGAAGCAATGAAGGAGCATGAGCATGGGGTTTTAACAACCACAAACGACAGACTCCTGATTGACTTTGTAACCAGAAAGACACGCAGGCCGGATTCCAAAGCACTGAAGGAAAAGTATCCGTCCGTTTATGATGAGGTACTGAAGACTTCGGAGAGCAGGAAGGTCAAGGTAAGGATTGAGCCGGCATAAAGTATGTAAGGAATGAAGTTTCACTAATAAGGTAAAAAACACCGTCTAAGTGAAACTAAATCATTCCTATGGAGAACCGGTAGATAAAACCGTTACAACGATATTCAGAAAGGATGAGATACTATGGAACAAAACAAAATGATGGAAATAGAGCAGCTTCTGGCTTATCAGTTTATTGATCAGGATGACCAGCGGAAACGGGCATATATCTGTTCGCCCCTCAGTGCAAAGACCGATGAGGAATTTGTGGAAAATATGCACCGGGCAAGGGAATATATGCATTATGCCACAAAAGAGATGGGACTGGCAGCAAGGGCGCCCCATGCGTATCTTCCGATGCTGTTATGCGACCGCATACCTAACGAGAGAGCACTGGCGCTCCAGTTCGGGCTTCGCCTGCTGGAAGAAAGTGACATCCTTCTGGTATGCGGGGACAGAATCAGTCTGGGGATGCAGGGGGAAATCCTTCATGCCATATCCATTAAAACAAGAATCTTAACATTTTCCCATCAGATGTACCTGAAGGTATGTGAGTATGTGAGAAAAGAAAATGGTGATACGGAGCTGGTGGAGTTTGATGAGAGCCGTCCGTTTATGGCAGGCAGGGAATAAATCAAAACATTACGGAAAGGAGCAGGTTATGGTATGTGAATTTCAAAAACTAATCTATCCGTCCAGTGTCAGTATGGTAGAGGTGGGCAGCTACATGGTTGCCCTCTACCGTCCCTGTGAAAAGGTCGTGGATTCATCGGGAAAAGCAGTCAGGGAAGTAAAGGCAGTGGGATACTGCCTTCCCGTGGCGGCAAATCTTCGGTATGACATGAAAGGACACTGGAGCAGCAACCCCAGCCACGGACTCCAGTTTGAGGTGGAAAAATATGATGAGGTGATTGTGCCATCAAGAGAAGGCATTGTTGCCTATCTGTCCTCCGGTCAGATCAGGGGAATCGGTCCGGTTATGGCAGAACGGGTATTTGATGCCTTTGGCATGGATACGCTTTCCATACTGGATAAAGAGCCGGAACGGTTACTGGAAATCCGGGGGATCAGCAGTACGAAACTGGAAAAGATAACGCAGTCCTATCTGGAAAACCGCGGAGCCAGGGATGTGGTGGCATTTCTGACACCGCATGGCATCACGGCAGGCAGGGCAGTGCAGTTTTACCGGGAGTACGGGAATAAGGCAATGGAAATCGTACAGAACCATCCATACCGTCTCTGTGAGATTGACGGCATCGGTTTCCGGACAGCTGACAGGATAGCATTAAGCATGGGTGTCTCCAGACTTTCACCGGAACGTGTGGATGAAGGGATTCTCTACACATTAAAGGAGCAGGAGGGGAAGGGACATCTTTGTATCAGAAAAAATAAGTTCATAAAGGAGTGCATCAAAACGCTGGACACCCCGGAACTGACGGGGCAGATGATCGGTGTGAGAGCCTCCAGAATGGTATACAGTGGAAAACTGGTTATGTATCAGGATTGTGTATACCGGAAAAAGACATCGGATGCTGAGGACAGACTGGCAAAATGTGTGAAGGAGATGCTGAGACAGAAAAAATCCTTTGCCGTATCCGGCCTCAAGTCTGAGATTGCAGCGGAAGAAAAAGAGCTTGGCTTAACCTTTGCAGAGGAGCAGAAAGAGGCTGTACGAACAGCACTGACCAGCAGCCTGTGTGTCATTACGGGCGGTCCGGGAACAGGCAAGACCATGATACAGCGGGCCATACTGGATATTTACCAGAAGCTGTTTCCGGAACGGGAGATTGTCTGCTGCGCCCCGACGGGCAGGGCAGCAAGACGGATGGAACAGTCAACGGGATTTCCTTCTTCCACAGTACATAAAGCACTGAACCTGTTTGCAGGGGAAGACGGCTGTTATGGAGACGGGGGAGAGCTGGAAGCTGACCTGATTCTGGTGGATGAAATGTCCATGCTTGATATGTATGTGGCAGACACGTTGTTTCAGGCAGTGAAAAAAGGCAGCCGGCTGGTGCTGGTCGGGGATGCGGACCAGCTGCCGTCAGTGGGGCCGGGGGCAGTCCTCGGTGAGCTGATTGCAAGCGGGTGTATTCCGGTTGTCAGGCTGGACCATGTGTTCCGGCAGGCAGAAGGCAGCCGGATTGCAGAAAACGCAAAACGGATCCGGCACGGACTGGCTTCCCTGGAGTACGGGGAGGACTTTCAGATGGTGGAGTCTGCGGACTTGAAGGAGTCAGCGGTTCTGATCCGGAAGATTTATCTGCGGGAAATTGCGGAACATGGCGTGGATAACGTGGCATTATTATCTCCATACCGGCAGAAGACGGAAACAGGAGTCAACGCCCTGAACGAACATATCCAGGAGGCTGTTAATCCCGGCAGGGAAGCCGTGACAGAGGCTGTCAGCGGAAAGCGGAAATTCCGGAGAGGCGATAAAGTCATGCAGGTAAAGAACCGGGATGATGTCAGTAACGGGGACATCGGCTATATCCAGAGGATCACAAAGCAGGGGAACGACACAGAAATCCAGATTGATTTTGGTGATGGCAGGCTCAAAGATTTTGATGCCGGTGAGCTGGAACTGCTGGATTTAGGTTACGCCACTACGATACATAAGTCGCAGGGGTCGGAATACCAGACCGTCATTATCAACATACAGAAAGCCCACTACATCATGCTGAACCGGCCGCTGATTTATACAGCCGTGACCAGGGGAAAGAAAAAAGTGATACTGGTGGGTGAAAAAAGGGCGCTGTATATGGCAGTCAAACGGACAGAAACAGAAAAGCGGGGTACCAATCTGGCAGCCCGCATCCGGGAATATATGAAATAAGCAGAGCCGGGGCGGACAGCACCGCCCCGCAGAAAGGAGACTTACGATGGCAACAGTTTTAGAGCAGTACCAGAAAAAAAGTGAGGATTACCGCTCACAGATGACAGCAGGCAGCTTCCCTCCGGATGAGCTTATGGCTCTCCAGGAGATGAATTACCGGATGTGCGTGCTGGAAACATTCCAGTCCATGTTGCGGGTCACTCCCATGACAACGGAACTTCAGGTAATAGCAAAGCATTTCCAGATTATTTCCTGTTATATGGAGCTACTGCTGAAAGAGCGGAAATTTGGACCGAAGATGGATGAAACGCAGAGACAGAAACGGGACACAGCGCTGGCATCGCTGGAAAACGTGGTCAGGGACGGAAAGGAACGCTTTATGAGCTTTACCGCACCGAAACCGGACAGTTACAAAAAGTGTATCGGAAAATACTGCAATGCCGTGCTTCCCATGTGGATGCAGTACCGTGAAACCTATATCAGTTTACAAGGAGGACAGGGCTTATGATGAGTCAGAATAATACAGACAAAGCAGCGATGAGGAATGTAATTGCGACAATCAATGCGGTGGAGGGGTTTGATCCCGAACCGTTTGCGGTGGAATATGCGGATTTGGAGAGCGGGGAGACCAGAAAACGTCTCCCGGTCATGATCCAGATGGCATGGTTCCGGTTAAAATATCCGGAAGGCAAGATTACGACAAAAGTGACAAACGGCAAAGACTGTTTTGTGGCAACGGCAAGGGTATATCCGAGTTACAAAGATGGTGGTGACTGTTATCTGGCAGAGGCAACCGCATCCCGCGGGTATCTGGCGGAGAAACCGTCGGTGTCGCCCCGTGAGTGGGCGCAGACAGCCGCTGTCGGGATTGCCCTCCGCAATGCCGGGTTTGGCTTACAGTTTGGTATGGCAGGGGAAGATTTTCCGGCAGTGGCTCCGGATGAACTGGGGATGCCGGAAGACGGTACCGGTGTACCGATAGAACATGCAGAAAGTGGTGCAGAAGAGCCAGTACCACAGACACCAAAAAATATAATGGAAATGCCGGATGCCCAGCTGCAACAATCTTCGGTTCCGGGGTCAGGGACACAGCAGAATGCCGTTTCGCAGAAACCGGTACAGCAGGAGCTGACCTATGAGGAACGGATTCAAAAGGCAATGAGTATGCCATGCCCGATTAAGAAATATGCGGGCAAGACGCTGGGCGATTTGGTGGTAACGGATCCGAACGCATTAAACTGGATTGTAAATAAGTTCCATGATGACAAGGGGACGAATGAAGCAGCAAGGTTGATATGTGAATATGCGTTAGGCCAGGCAAGCGCCTAAGCTGAAAAAGGAATCTAAAGATTAAATACAGTTTCAGCTTAGAAAATGCAAATACAAAAAATGCAGGGGATGGTGGAAGCACTGTCCCCTATACTCAAATGTAGGAAAATGCAGGAAGGAGGACTAGGATGGAGATGTTTCACATATGGGATGTGGTATCCGTACTGAACCTGCCGCCGGCACCATCCGGGCGGAGTTCTTATTACATCCCCTGTCCATGCTGTGATTCCAGGTCGAGGGATAAGCACCTGAATATCAATCTGAGGAAAGAAGTATTCCGGTGTCCGAAATGCGGAGTGTCCGGAGGAATCTTCGATTTGTACTCGCTGTATACAGGCATCCCCAGGGATGATGTAAGGGAAGCAATGGCAGAGCGGCTGGGAATTTCCGGACAGTCTTATCGTCCCCCAAAGAAAGTAGTGGTAAAAGAAGTGGAAGAATCGCCGGTGGCAGACATTGAAACCAGGCATAAAACTTATACGGCACTACTGGGTAAACTTTCTCTGGCATCGGACCATACTGAAAACCTGCTGCAAAGAGGCCTGAAGGAGGATGAGATTCGGCAGTTAGGTTACAGGACAACCCCAGTTGTGGGAATGACGAAGATGGCAAAGGAGCTGGTGCAGGAAGGCTGTGCGTTATCCGGTGTACCGGGATTTTACCGGACGGAGGATGGCCAGTGGAAATTTACCGTCAACCAGCGGGGCATCCTGATTCCGGTCCGGGATGGCAAAGGGCGGATTCAGGGGATGCAGATACGGCGGGATGATGCAAAAAAACGGAAATTCCGCTGGGTATCCAGTACAGAGTTGAAAAACGGATGTAAAGCAGAAGGCTGGACACACCTTGCAGGGACATCGGCTGAAACCATGCTTTTGACAGAAGGACCGATGAAAGCGGATGTGATCCATGCGCTGACAGGACTTTCGGTATTGGCAGTCCCCGGTGTGAACGCTCTGACACAATTAGAAATCACACTGAAACAGTTGAGGGAACAGGGATTGCAGAAAATCATGACGGCATTTGACATGGATATGGCGACCAATCCCCATGTGCAGAAAGGATACCGGCAGCTTTTGCTGCTTCTTGACGGGATGGGATTTCAGTTTGGCACGTATCTCTGGGATGGCAGTTATAAGGGGCTGGATGATTACGTTTGGGAGTTCTGCCTGAAACGCAGCCGGCCATAGTGTTTGGGAATGGGTAAGGTCATGGACTGGCTTTGCCCTTTTTCTATGAGTATCTTTTTGTGAAATGAGTATTTGGGTTGTAAATGAGCATTGCGGAACGTGTAATGATTATGAGTTTGTAAGATGCAAAGAAAAAGGAGGAATCAGTTATGTTATTAGGAATCGATCATGGAAATTATGCAGTAAAAACAACAGGATTTGATTTTATATCCGGTCTGGCAGAACATACGGTAAAACCACCGATGACAGATGAAATCATGGAATATCAGGGCAAATACTGGACATTAAGTGGGAAACGGCTGAGTTATATGAGGGATAAGACGCAGGATGACCGCTTTTTTATCCTGTCCCTGTTTGCCATTGCCAAAGAACTGGAAAAGAGAGGGAAGTATGTGCCGATGGAAAAAATTCAGCTTGCGGTGGGACTCCCCCCGGAGCATTATGGTCTGCTGCGGGACCGCTTTGGAGAGTATTTCAAAAACAGGGGACTGGTTGAATTTGTCTATGGTGGGAAACCATATCGCATTTTTATTGACAGGGTGATGGTGTTCCCGCAGGCATATGCAGCGGTTGTCCCAAAGAGCAGTCTGATTGTCAAGACAGTACGGCTGTTTGTAATTGATATCGGAGGCTATACCACGGATGTGCTGCTTCTGCGTAACGGCAAGCCGGACCTGCAGTTCTGCCGCAGTCTGGAAACGGGCATTATTACCATGAATAATGAGATTGTGCGGAAAGTAGGGGCATTGCATGATATGCGGATTGAAGACGAACATATCAGTGCCGTACTGGGAGGACAGGAGATTATTCTGCCAGAGGAGATTAAGGCCACAATCCGGGAGGAGGCAGGGCATCACGCCAAAGAGATTCTGGACCAACTGCGGGAACTGCAGGTAGACCTGCGGGCAAATCCGGCAATCTTTATCGGTGGTGGGAGCATTCTGCTGAAACCTTTTCTGGAGCAGTCCCCGCTGGTGGTGCAGGCAGATTTTATTGAAGACTGCCATGCCAATGCCATCGGATATGAAATGCTTGCAGAGAGCCAGTTGAACCGGAAACCAAACCGATAGGGGATGGGGAGGATGCGGGATGAAAAAAGATGGAAAATACCGCTTCAGTCTGCAGTTTTCGGATAAGACAGAGGAGAACCGGATGGCGGGTGAGTTGCTGGAACGGATGGGAAACCGGAAAAGCACTCTGATTGTAGATGCGGTAAGGGAGTATCTTCTGCGCCATCCGGAACTGCGGGAGGAGAATTGTAAAATTGAGATTTCTATAACGCCAGTGAAAACACCGGAGAACCTAGAGCATCTGGTTCAACAGATGGTTGAGGAAAAGATTGCTTTGTACCAGACGGTGGACAGCACTGGATACCGGTCTGTAGAGAGTGTAGAGAAAGTGCCGCAGACGGAAACAGAAGACAATTGGGAAGAGGATGTGTCCCAAATGCTGGACAATCTGGATTTTTTCAATAAATGATAAGTGTAATAAACATATGTAAAATGGAAAATTCAAAATTTTAATGATTAAATTTGAAAAAAATATGGAAAAATACCATTTATAGTACGGGTAACGGAATCCTGCTTTCTTCTGATTTGATATAAGTTTAGGTAAAATAGAAAAGAAGGAGAGGATAAACAGTGGATTACGTTATTTTAGGAAAAAATGTTAGAAAGTTTCGGCAGATGAAAGGACTGCGGCAGGCAGACCTGGCAGAACAGTGCGGCTGCTGTGACAGCCATATCGGTCAGATTGAAAATGCCCGCGGTGTTCCCAGTCTGGATACGTTAGTGAAAATCTCCGGTGCACTGGGGGTAACGGTTGACCAGCTGCTCAAGGAGAATTATGTAAATCCGGAAATGGTATACCTGAAAGAAATTTCCGAACGGATTGCAACATATTCCGCACGCCAGAGAATCATGGCCTGTGAGAGCCTGTTGAATTATCTGGATTCTCTGGAAAAATTTAACCAGTAGGGATAAGGGACTGGAAAGTATCTTTTGCAGACAAATCCAGGTGGCATTCCGCCATCCGGTCTAATATTGTTTTAGGGTCAGTGAATCATACGCACTGGTTTATTATGCGTTGTTAAGCGGCTGTGCTATATACAGAATGTATGTAGTATGGTCGTTTTTTGTTTGCAGCAAAGGAGGTGGTTTTCCCAGACTGAAAATCATACAAAAAAATGTAACAGACGGATACAACATGAAACAGACATGCCATCACGGTATGTCTGTTTCTGCCTGATGGCATGTCTTCAAAAAAGGAGGCATGACGGATGAACCATCAGGAAAAATCCGAAAGAGATGAATTAAGAGCCAGATTTACGGGCTGGCTGGAAGTGACTTTGTACCGTGCAAAGCTGAATTATGTAAAAAGGCGGGAAAGGGAAAAGAGTATTGTCTATGTAGATGCATTCCCAGAAGAGTTGTGGGTATCTGAAAATCCGGAAAGGAACTGGATACAGGGGATAACAGAGCCGGGAGCATTCCGGTTTGAAGAGGAACGGCTGGAAAACGCATTTCATACGCTGTCTGAGCAAAGGCGGGAGATACTGGCTCTGCTTTTTGTGGAAGAAAGGACTCCGAAGGAGATTGCCGGTCAGATGGGGTGTTCCCTGCAGCACGTGTATAAACAGCGTTCCCAGGCATTGAAACAATTAAGACTGATGTTAGAGAAGGGTGGTGGGGAGAATGAGTAAGGAAGACTTTCGTTCCATTCTGACAGGGGCAGTGTCTGGAAACCATGAGGATTTGGAGAAGATACTGGAACTTTATATGCCGCTGATTGAAAAGAACAGTTATCTCAATGGGAATCTGGATGAGGATTTGAAACAGTATCTGATGATACATATCGCATTACAGATTGGGAAGTTTCCACTCTGATATACGGTGGAAGAAAACGGTCCCTTCAGAGCTTAGTGATTATTTTACTTAAAAATTTTATGCCGGGGTTGAAAATACGGGGAACTAAATTGTCTTTGTTTGTATAGGCATCCCTGTGCCATGAACCTTGACAACAAAACAGCCTCAACTGATACGTTACCCTGACACCGAGCGGCTATCCGTCTGTCCGGCAGGCAGAACCAGGAGCACTGATATGGAAGCGGCACTTCCATAACGCAGAGACATGCCAGGGGGATAATGATACTTCTGTAATACGCAGCCCGGCCACAGTGAAGGCGGGGAGATGAGATTTCTATGGACCTGTTCGCCGCAGGCGTCAGGAAGGGGCAGAATTTTTGAAGTAGAAAGGAAAAAACATTATGGAGAAAAAGAAAGAAGTTCCAATATGGGAACAATATACGTTGTCGGTGGAGGAAGCGTGTGTTTATTTTCGTATTGGAGAAAATAAATTAAGAAAAATCATAAACGAGAGACCAGATGCGGATTTTATCTTGTGGAATGGTAGCCGTGTACTGATAAAACGGACGCTTTTTGAAAAGTTTATTGATACGCTCGATTCCATATAAATCAACGGTTGACACCGTTTTTGAGCCGTGGCATACTAATATTATGCTATGTCACGGCTCTTTTTGGGAAAGGAATGAGAATTATGGGCGAAGAAAAGAGACGGGACAATAAAGGCAGGCTCCTTTTGACGGGAGAGTGCCAGGAAAAGGATGGAAGTTATACTTATCGGTACACGGACAAATTTGGAAAAAGAAGAAAGTTATCCAGCTGGAGATTGACGAAAGCGGATGCATTACCACCACGGAAAAAATTTAAAAAGCCATTAAGGGAACTGGAGAAAGAGATACAGGCGGATATTGCAGATGGAATCTGCAATGAGGGCATCACTGTGAATGAACTGGTTGAGCGTTATCTGTCGTTGAAAACGGGGGTAAAGCACAATACAGAAGCGAATTACAAATTCGTTCAGAATGTTTTGAAAAAAGAGGAATTTGGAAACAAGCTGATTGACAGAGTGAGGCTGTCCGATGCCAAATTATTTCTGATCAAGTTACAGGATCATGGAAGGGGCTACAGCTCCATTCATAGTATTCGTGGAGTATTACGTCCGGCATTTCAAATGGCAGTGGATGATGATATGATCCGCAAGAATCCATTTGAATTTCAACTGGCAACTGTCATAGTGAATGACAGTGTTACAAGGGAAGCGATTTCCAGAGAAGACGAAAGAAAGTTTTTGAAATTTGTCAGGGAAGACCGACACTTCAGCAGGTATTACGAAGGCATCTATATTCTGTTTAAAACCGGAATGAGAATCAGTGAGTTTGTAGGGCTTACGCTTTCTGATATCGACTTAAAGCAACGTACCATTGATATCAACCATCAGTTACAGAGGAAACGGGATGGCACAAAAGTTATTGAGACCACGAAAACAAATGCCGGAACAAGAATTATTCCGATGACAGATGATGTGTACGAATGTTTTAAGAAGATTATTGAAAACAGAGTAACTCCTAAAGTGGAACCAATCATTGATGGGTATGCAGGCTTTTTGTATTTTGATAAAGACGGGAATCCAATGGTTGCTATGCATTGGGAACATTATTTCAAACATATCTGTCAGAAGTACAACAAAATCTACAAAGTTCAAATGCCAAAGGTTACTCCCCATGTGTGCAGGCATACATACTGCAGTAATATGGCAAAGTCAGGAATGAATCCAAAAACGCTTCAGTATTTAATGGGACATTCGGATATAGGTGTCACCTTGAACACGTATACTCATTTAGGTTTGCAGGATGCAAAACAGGAACTGAGCAGGGTTCAGAGAGAAATTAGTAAACAGAATAAAAAAGCAGAAAAAAACGGTTGCAAAGTCGTAAACTTTTAAAAGGAAATAACGTAAATAAAGAGTTTTTCAGTGCCATTCTGCCATGAGAAAACGGTAAAAATATCTGGTGGCCCAAACTTTGAAAGTTAGTGCCAAACTTTGGGCCAATCGACCGGAAAAATATGAGAAGTTTTAAGAAGTTATAAGAAAAACCATATTTTGAGTGGATTGCCAGAGGCGCTGGAAAATAAGGATATAAGAAGATTTAACGAGATATGAGAGGTTATAAAAAACATGATAAAAATACTATTCGTCTGCCACGGCAATATTTGCCGCAGCACAATGAGCCAATTTGTTTTCCAGCACATGGTAAACAATCTGAATCTGAAAGATCAATTTTACATCGATTCCCGTGCCACCAGCACAGAGGAACTCGGCAATCCCCCTCACCGTGGCACGATCACAAAAATGCGTGAGGTGGGCATCCCTGTCATCCCTCACCGGGCCACCCAGATTTCATGGAGCGATTACCACGAATTCGATTATATTATCGGCATGGATACATGGAATATGCGGAATCTGGATCGGATGCTCAAGGGAGATCCCGACGAAAAGGTATACAAGCTGCTATCCTTCGCGGGGTCCGGCCGGGATATCGCCGACCCCTGGTATACCGGAAACTTTGATGAAACCTACGATGATGTAGTAGAAGGATGTGAAGGACTGCTTGCCTATTTGAAGGAAAAAGGCGAGATAGACAGCGAGTAAAAAGTGCAGTTATGAAGAAGCGAAAAAATACCTGTGAGAACGGGTATTTTTTTCTTGACAAAGTTGGTCGGCTGTTGTAGACTAAAAACAGGGGTTGGCACTTATAGACCAAAAGACGGAAGGACGTCGTAACGTAAACACATATCTCAAACGGAGGAGGTACTTATGGACTATTTAAAATTATGTGACAGTGATTATCGTTTTATGAGCATTGTATGGGAACACGCACCGGTTCCGTCCGGTGAGCTGGTGCGGATTTGCGGCGAAGAATTGGGGTGGAAAAAGTCTACCGTCTACACGACGATCAAGAAATTATCGCAAAAAGGATACATAAAAAATGAAGATGCCGTCGTAACGGTATTGATCGAAAAAGAACGTGTTCAAAAGGATGAATCCAATTATTTTGTAGAGCGCACCTTTGGCGGCTCGCTGCCGCAGTTTCTGAACGCCTTTCTTGGCGGAAAGAAGATATCGGAGAAAGAAGCAGAGAAAATTAGGAAGATCATCGATGCTGCTTCCGGGAAGGGAGGGGACTTATGATCTATGAGTGGTTTGTCCATTTTTTCAATACGGGCGTTATGGTATCTGTCGTCATCGCGTTGATTCTGGCCGTGAGGTTTTTTATGGTGCGGTTTCCCAAAAAATATTGTTATATGCTTTGGTCCATCGTTTTACTCCGCATCGTCTGTCCATTTGAGATTACGTCGTCTGCTAGTGTATTTAATCTGCTGGGTGATTCCTGGCAGATCGTCGGGGTGTATGAACAGGGAGCGGAGGGAACAACAGGTGGCAATATTTTATCTGAAACAAAATCAGGAACCAGACCATCCGATAAGTTGGAGGATCCGGCGGACGATGCGGCCGTAACCGTGCCCGATACGTATGCTTCACAAGAGGGAGTGGCAGGAAACGAAAGTGATGCTTTGCATGCGGGAGTGGCAGGGAACAAAACCGATGCCTTGCGGGCGGGAGTGGCAGGGAACGAAAGCGACGCTTTGCGCACAGGCGTGGCAGGTGGCAGGGGTGATGCTTTACTTGAGAGCGGGACGGGAAAAAACACGGATGCTTTACAGGAACGCGGGGTGGGGAACGTAATCGATGGGGCAGGGGAAGAATTGTCAGCGCGGGACTGCGGCGAAAGGATGAACCTGGATGGCCAGAAAGGGAGCAAGGGGACACTTCAAGGCTTGCCAGAAGAGTGGAAGGATTGGTTTGTGACATATGGTTCCCTGGTCTGGGCGAGCGGTGTAATGGCACTGTTTTTCTGGAATATACTGCTGTTTCTCACTATGAAAAGGAGAGTCGGGACATCTATTTTACTAAGGGATAATATATATGAATGCAGCGGCATACCATCCCCGTTTGTCATGGGTTTTGTCAAACCGCGCATTTATATCCCGTTCCGTCTTTCGGAAGAAGAGCGGGATTATATTATCTTACATGAAAAACATCATATTTCGAGAAAAGATAATTTCATAAAGCTGATTGCGTTTGTCATCCTCAGTCTGTACTGGTTTTGTCCTCTGTTCTGGGTTGCCTGGTTTCTTATGAACAGGGATATGGAGATGAGCTGCGATGAATATGTACTGCGGCAGAGCAGTATAGACATCCGGGCGGATTACAGCAGATCGCTTCTCGGGTTTGCGGTAAATCAGAGAAAGATGGGGATTGGCATGACATCTTTTGGGGAATCTGACGCGAGAAGGAGGGTGAAACATATTATGGCATCTAAAAAGTATCGCAAATGGATCGGCGGGGCCGCGGTTGTACTTATTTTGGCGGTAGGTGCCATCTGCCTGACAAACGCCAGACCGAAGCAGGCGAAAGAGGATGTTGTTCAGGAGGAAATAGATCAGGCAGATGAAGAGATGGAAGAAGAATTTCCAGACGAAAAAACGAAGTCAGGGAAAGAACTTTTGACAGGGGAATATGGGGTTGCCGCTGAAACGACCGTCTACGATTACCAGGTGGAGGTCCAGTGTTTCATGGGCGGAACGGATGAAAATTATGTGTTCGGGGACCGCCTGATGATCCAGACGAGTAAGGGAGAGGAAGTAATTGATATATATGAGGTGGATTTTGAGCTGGGTGACACATTTTATTTCCCCCAGGACGGGTTTAATATCAGGCTGGCAGACTATGATGGCGACGGGGAGCGAAATGATTTTGCGCTCGGGCAGGGGCAGGCGAAAACTCCGATGGCGGGAAATTTTATGAAGTACCGTTTTTTTGGAATCGGGAAAGACGGCATGATCACGGGGTATCATTTATCCGGGGAGGACGATCTTTGCATTGTCACACTGCCGGACGACCATTCCCCTGAATTTCCGAGAAAGAACGGCGAAATACATTATGAGGGACTCGGTAAATCTGGCGTGAAAAAGAAGCAGGTCTCGATCATAAAATATGTCACGGTAGCCGAGGCGGAAGCCAGGGCCGCGGTTGCGGGGACGGAGACTGTGTATCCGCGGATGGATCAGATCCGGAACAATATGCCGGAAGAGGTTGTGAGGGAACTGGAGCAGCACGGGATCTGGCGTATCAGTTATGGTAAAACGCCAGATCAGATTGATTGCAACCTGGGAAATGCGGAACGCTCGGAGGAGATCACGTTGAGACTCGATTTCCATTATGAAGAGGGCCGGCTGACGCAATATGTGTCTAAAGATTATGGTTTTACGGATAAGGTAGCGGCTGCCGGAGGAGATGGGAAACAGACCGCGTTTCAGTTTGCATGGGACTTTACTCAATTTGTAGGCAGGGACGATGATATGATGACGGAGACCGAACTGCCGAAAAAATGGGAGGGGGAAGCGTATCAGTGCTATGAAGATATGCGCGGGGCGAAATATCGGATCGACAGCCGGATCAATATGGTGGTAGAGTACGAAGATCCGCAGGAAAATATAGCAAAGAGGAGCAATCTGGAACGCGTTCCCCAGATATTTGGCATCCATCTTTCGCTGCCACATGAGCCTGCACGGGTTCCCGTGCGGGTCCTGAGTCCGGAAGCGGATCGTGAATATATGGAATTCACTTATAAAAATCAATTTTTGAAACAATTGGTGCATCTGCGCTGTTCGAAATCCAAAGATGCGCTGGGGCAGACACTGACGAAGAAGCTGGGCGGCACGGAATACTGGGGTTATACTGTAGATGGAAAAGAAAAGAGGATCCGTGTGGAGCCTTATGAAAACGCCAAAGGCAAGGCGTACATAGTTTTCTATTGGGAGGAAAAGGAAGTACATTTCTGGCTGTATGCAAAGATCAAGGGAGAGTATGACAAAACGTCGCTGCTTGGCTCGAATTATGTCATACTGGCAAAAGAGGCGGGAGAAATTGCCGAGAGTGTGAAAAAAATCTAAGAAGGTGTTGGATGGCGGCTTTACACGTATTCCCCGATATGCTAAAATAAGTGTTATTATCAGGACTTCAGGGCCTGCTGTTTCGGAAAGGGGGAATAAAGATATGGCTGCATATACATTGATCACTGGGGCGACCGGTGGAATCGGCCTCGCATTTGCCAGGGTGTTTGCCGCGCGGGGACATGATCTTATTTTAGTGGCGAGGAATGAGGACCGGCTGAAAAAAATCAAACGTTCCCTGTCGGCATCATACGGAATCCGGGTGGAAGTCTTTTCTGCCGACCTGGCGGGAGAACATGCGCCGGAAGAATTGTTCCATTATGTGAAAATGCAGGGGTGGCGGGTCGAAATACTTATAAATAATGTAGGGTTCGGAGACCATAACTGTTTCTTTGATTCCAACTGGCAGCGGCACAAAAATATGCTCGATATCAATATTACGGCATTGACCCATCTAACGTATTTATTTGGAGGGGAGATGCGTAAAAACAGGAGAGGCAGGATCCTCAACGTGGCGTCGCTGGCCTCGTTTTGTGCCGGCCCGTACATGTCGGTCTATTTTGCGTCGAAAAGTTTTGTGCGCTCGTTTTCGGAAGCGCTTTCGGAAGAGCTTCGGCCGTACCACGTCTCCGTAACAGCACTCTGCCCGGGGCCGGTGGCAACCGGATTTGAAAAGAATGCCGGTCTGCAGGATTCCCGCATGTTTAAGCTGCTGCACGTATCTGACGCAGCTGCGGTCGCGAGGGCGGGGTATGACGGTTTGATGAAAGGCAGGGCGCTTGTTTATTATGGGTGGCAGACGAAGGCGGCAGGTTTTTTATCGCGGGTGTTCCCGAGGACGGTTACGAGGAAAGCGGCTAAGTATGTGAATGGGAAAAAGGAGAAGAAGGGGAGGTAAGTGCGTGTGGAGGGGAGACAACAGTGAAAGTAATATCATCCATGGAATGTGAGCGTTCTGCGGTGGTATCCTCTAAGATATTGCGGAAACTTTTTGCAGATATTCACAAAGACATCTTAACTTTCCTTACCTTACAAAACCGTAAGTTCCCGTAAGAAATTTCGATGGAAGCAAATTCATATTTATCATATACTCTGATCAGAACAAGCGATGATCCGATCGCGGAAAGGAGTATATAAATTATGAAGAGTTTTGCAAAAACGATTAAACTGTTTCTAAAATCCCCCCAGATCATACTAGCATATCTTGTCCTTCTCGGCGTTAGTAATGTGGTTTTCATCGACTTATACAAAGCATTTGTGACGGAATATGAAAAATGGGGTGAGCAGGGAACGGATGCGATATACTTTCTGGGCGACATGGGCTATCTGTGTTGCGTATTCTTTGTTTTCTGGGTCTTTATTTCTTATGAATATTTCCGAAAATCAAAAGAGGCTGGCATTCAGGAAAATCTCGACTGTCTCGGGGCGAGAGGGAGTATTTTCTACCTTCATCAACTCGGAACGTTAATGCTGGCCGTGTTGGTCTTTTCGGCCAATGTCAGCGTTTATATGGTTGTCGGATATTTTCGGTTACATTTTCCACCGGTCCTGACTGATCAGATTTTTAAAATGCTGGCGATCAATGTTTTTCTCCTGTCTGTAGGCGCCGTGTTCTGCGGGTCTGCCATTTCGCAGATCAAAAACCGGTTTGCAGGTTATGGGGTGGCGCTGGCCCTGAGTTTTCTTATGATCTGGGAATTGATCGAACCGATCGCCGGAGGATTGGGACTGGGTGGAAATGCGCTGCATGTTCTGCGGTCGTTTCTCTGCTTTTTGCCGCCTGACATCACTATGTCCCACGATGCGCTGTACGGAATGCCGTTTGAATCGTATCGTATCGCCATTATAGGGATCTGGGTCGTGCTGGGGAGTATATGGATTCTGCAGAAAATGTGTATTCGCAGTAGGAACGCCATGACGGTGGCCATGTGTGTCTGCGTGGTTCTGTTCGCCGGATTGAGCGAACGGGCGTGGAATCGGGGAAGCGTGTTATTGCAGGGAGATTCCCCACAGTCGGCGCTGATGGAATGCCTGATCGACGGGAAAGAGCCGGAGGGTCTGGCCCAGAGCAAGGCGGCCGATTTTGAAGTGACGGGATACCGCATGGAACTCCGGATCCGGAAAGAGCTGTCCGCCGTATGCAGGGTAGCGCTGGCTGAAAGCGGTACAAAGCGCGCGGAAAACAACGCACAAAGCGCGGGAAACAATGCACAAAGCGCGGGAAACAATGCACAAAGCGCGGAAAACAACGCGCTTAGGGAATACGATTTTACGCTGTATCACTGTTATCAGATCAGGGATGTCCAGGATGATAAAGGGAAAAAAATGGAGTTCCGGCAGGAGGGAGATTATGTTTCCGTGAAGGGAAATGGGGAAGCGGTAAAGGAAATCACGTTCTATTATGAAGGAAGCAGTAATCTCATTTATTCAAATAGCCACGCCTGTTTTCTGACGGGAATCGTCCCCTGGTATCCGAAAGCTGGTTATCAGATATTTACGGAAAACCGCTGCGTCAAATGGAAAGAAGAGCCGTTGGTGACATTTGATATCGGGTTGGATATTCCCGGAGAGGTTGTTTCCAATCTCGAATATGTGGATGGGCGATATAAAGGTAAAACGGATAACGCGCTGTTTGTAAAGGGATTTTTGGACGAGGAATACTATAAGAAGACAAATGTCGTGTGTTACCCGATGCAGCGTTCTACGTACCGGACGGCCAAAATGATCCGGGATGGGGAACTGCAGCGGGGCATGGATCAATGGATGGAAATTCTGGGAGGGGAAAAAGAGCCGGCCGCAGATAAGAAAGTCATCTGTATCCCGACTAGCACGGCCTTTTCTACGAGGCTGGATGAGTATTACGAAACGGATTCTTATATACTGGCCGGGGTTGGCATTTCGCCAAGGGAACTGATCCGGTGGCGTTTGGAGAAAACGGGCCGCAGTGAGCTGAAGGATCTGTTTTATGAATTAATGCCATATGAGAGTTTTTTTGATGAGGTGGATGTCAATGAACTTCTTGTGTACAAAGAGGCTTGGGGGACGGATTTTTATGATAAAAAAGATGAATTGCACGATACAGTGGTCCAGAAAATCAGAGATGTCGGCATGCAGGAAATCATGAAACGCATTTACGCCCGCATTACGGCAGAGGATTATGAAGGAAATCTGGATGCGGATCTGGAATTTGCGGGGAAACTTTGATGCTTTCATAAACAGGGAGAGCAAAAGGAGGATTGGACATGATAGAAGTGAATCAGTTGACAAAAAAGTTCAGGTCAAAGACGGTGTTAGATCATGTTACGCTGAGCTGTCATCGGGGGATCTATGGGATCCTGGGTCCGAATGGTGCGGGGAAGACGACATTAATGCGGTGCATGATGGGATTGTATCCGGTTCAAAGCGGCACGATCGATGTGCCATCGCCGGAAAAGATTGGTTATCTTCCGCAAAAATTTGGATTGTTTCGGGAAATGACGGTGTATGATATGTTATACTATTTTGCGACACTAAAGAAAATCCCGAAGAGGGAGCGGGATGAGGCGATTCGCGATGCGCTCGCCCGGGTGCATTTAGAGGGCACCGTCCAGGAACGGATTTCCACGCTCTCTGGCGGAATGCAGCGCAGGATTGGGATCGCGCAGGCGATCATAGGCAATCCGCCGGTCGTATTTTTTGACGAACCGACTGTAGGGCTCGACCCGGAAGAACGGAATCGTTTCAAATCCGTGGTGCGCGAGTTAGGGAAGACAAGTACGGTATTGTTTTCCACTCATATCGTTCAGGATCTGGAGGCGGTGTGCGACTCGATCATTGTGATGAACGGCGGAAAGATATTGTATTCCGGCAGCATGGAAGGGATTGCGCTTGCGGCCGGAGGCGGGGAGGATGTTCAGACACTCGAACAGGCCTATTTCGCTATTATAGAGGGGGCGAGGGGATATGCGTCGGGGAAATGAGAATACGTCGGAGTATATCCGGATGATGTTGCGGAACCGGTCGGGACGGCTCTTTATCCCAGTGATGATTGCCTATGTGATACTGACTGCCGTGTGCTTTTATTATCTGAGGGAGGCCGTCCGGTATCCTGATTTTTTCAGATATGTGACGGAGTGGTGCCACCGCATCGTGCCGATGTTTGCGTGCTGGTGGGTGTTGGTTCTATACGATGAATTTGTGAGCGGGGAAGGAAATGAACTGTTATATCTCTATCTCTCGCCGAAGGCGGTATTAAAGGTGCAGTTTGTGGCGGTAATGGTGTATTTTGTGTGGATCGCTGTTTATATCGGGGCCATGCAGTTCTTTTTTGAGATGAAGCCGTTTTTTGTACTGAGGCTTTGTGCGGAGGCGTTTTTTGTAAGCGGCGCGGCGTATCTGCTCGTGTCGTTGCTCAGGAATACGGGCGTGCCGATCTTGCTGATTTTCATATACTGCGCATATCTGGATCAGAGGCTCAGTGTGTGTACGGAGTATCTCGGCGGCTTGTCGTCTTCTCTGTTTACCCAGGATTGGTCAGGGCAAAATGTAAAGTGGGCGGCGGGGACGTTTGTGGTTACGATCTTCCTGTATGGGATTGGTTATTTCGTGTACAGAAAGGTTCGAAAATATGAGTAGGTGTGAGACAAATGTGTTAAACGGAGCCAAGTAGGAAAGGCAGCAGATGAAGTATAAAAAGGAAAGTGAGTGAAGAAGAATGGAAACAATTTTAAAACTTGAACATGTAGAAAAGTATTATGGAAACAAATCGAATCTGACAAAAGCGCTGGACCAGGTTTCCTTTGAAGTGGAGACGGGTGAATTTGTAGGGATCATGGGCGCAAGCGGCTCGGGAAAAACGACACTTTTGAACTGTATCTCCACGATCGACCGCGTGACGGGCGGGAAGATCGTGGTCGAGGGAAGGGATATCACCGGCATGAAAGGAAATGCCCTGAATAAGTTCCGGAGGGAGAAGCTGGGATTCATTTTTCAGGACTTTAATCTGCTGGATACGCTGACGGCGTACGAGAATATCGCGCTCCCCCTGTCGATCCGCAATACGCCGCCGCTGAAGATTGATGTGAAGATCATCGAACTGGCGGAAATCCTCGGCATTGACGATGTGATGAAAAAATATCCTTATCAGATGAGCGGCGGGCAGAAGCAGAGGGTGGCGGCGGCCCGCGCGATCATCGGGGATCCGGCGATGGTGCTGGCGGATGAGCCGACCGGCGCGCTTGATTCCAAGTCGGCCAGGAGCCTTCTGGAAAGTATGGAAGGAATGAACCAGAATTACGGTGCTACGATCCTTATGGTCACGCACGATGCGTTTGCGGCGAGTTTCGCGACGCGGGTCATCTTTTTAAAGGATGGACAGATCTTTAATGAGGTGAGAAAAGGCGATGACACAAGGAAACAGTTTTTTGACAGGATCATGGATGTGGTTACGCTGATGGGAGGGGCGATATGATCGCCCGTCTGGCAGCAAGGAACATGAGACATCATATTGTTCACGATGTTGTATATTTTATGACGCTCATGACGGGAATCGCGCTTGTGTATGCGTTTTACGCGGTAGAGGACCAGTTTATCCTGAAAGAGCTGATGGAAGATGACAAGATCGTTTCCGGTATGAAATATGTCATGCCGGGGATCGGCACGATGTTAGTGATCGTGCTGGCGTTTCTGATCGTATACGCCAATCATTTTCTGATGAACGAGAGGAAAAAGGAATTTGGCGTTTATATGCTGCTCGGCATGGAGAAGAAAAGACTGGCAGGCGTGCTTTTGGCAGAGACGGCATTTGTCGGCGTCCTCTCCATGATCGCCGGCATCCTGTTCGGGTTCCTGTTGTCCCAGGGGTTGAGCGTATTTACCGCAGGCCTGTTTGAAGCGGATATGTCGGAATTTGCGTTTCACATTTCGGGAGGCGCGGTCGGGAAAACGATGCTGCACTTTTTGGCGATTTTTGTGTTCCTGTTTGTCTGGGATCTGGCGGTGGTGGGAAAGATGCGTCTTGTTTCCCTGCTGAATGCCGGACAGCGGGGCGAGCCGGATACCGTGCGGAATCCGGTTGTGTGTCTGCTCGTGTTTTTGGCGGCGGCAGGGCTTCTCGCGCATATTTACCATAGTGTAACGGTAAATCTTGCTTTGATCCAAACGCCGCAGCAGGCTTTTTACGAACTGGGCAGGCTGGCGCTGGCCACGGTGCTCATCTTCTGGTCGCTCTCCGGGTTATTACTTTTTCTGGCGCGGGTGAGCCGGCGGTTTTACCTGAAAGGGATTCGCGCGTTCACGGTCAGGGAGATCAGCGGCAGGATCAATACGAACGTCCTGGCAGGAAGCGTGATCAGTTTTTTAATGTTTATTGCGATCAGTGTCTGTATGATCTGCTTTTCCGTTGCGTTCAAGATGAACGGAAACCTCCGCTCACTGGCGCCGGCAGATCTGCTGCTCGCATGCCGGTATGATCCGGTTGTGGGCGCTCAACTGCCGGAAACGGATGAGCTGCTGCGGGAGGCGGGAGTTGACACGCGGCTGTTAAAGGATATGGCGGAGTTCACAGTCTATAGAGCCCCGGAGTGGGAGGATGATGGTGGGGAAGACGGGGTAAATGTTTTCGCCAACGCGGGCGATATTGTCGGCATCAGCGATTACAATAAACTGGCAGAAGTGTATGGCATGGAAAAGCAGTCGCTGGCAGAGGATGAGTATTTTGTTGTAGCCAACTATCCGTCAAGCATCCGGTCTTATAACAGACAATTTCTTTCGCAGGGTCATGTGATCACATTAAATGGGAAGTCCTATCACCCGAAGTATGAAGAGTGCAGGGACGGTATCCTGCGCATGTCATATGTCGTGGAGAATATCGGCTATACGGTCGTGCCGGACCAGGCAGTCTCGGGCGGGAAACTGGAACAGGATCGGAGGTGTCTGGCAGCGAATTATAATGTGGATGACGAGCAGGAAAAGGAAGAACTGGATGCCTATGTCAAGAGTGATGCCTTTTTTCATAAACTCTCGGAAGGGAAAAATCCTGAAACGGAAAATTCTTCTGGAGAAATGGAGGAATCATGGTATGCGTGGGGAGTTTATAAAAGTGATCTGTACCGCCAAAGCGTAGGTGTTACGTCCATGATCGTCTTTTTAGGATTGTATATCGGCATTGTTTTCTTTATTGCCAGCGCTGCGTTATTTTCGTTGAAGGAGTTGTCGCAGGCGGCCGATAACCGGGGGAAATATGAGACGCTTGCCAGGCTCGGTGTCGATCCGAAAATGATCCGCCGATCCCTGCTTTTTCAGAATGCTATTTTTTTCGCCGGCCCGTTAGCGGTAGCGGCGCTGCATTCGATATTTGGTATGCAGGCATTTCGGGCGCTCATTTTAGGAGTATCGGATCTGTTTGTCGTGTCGGAGATGCGGCGCGCGATGTTGATGGCAGCTTTGATATTGATTGGTATTTATGTGGTTTATTTTATTATTACGTACAGGTATGGACGGAACATCATCGAGAAGTTCAAGCGAGAATAGCACTACTAAGCTCTCAAAAAACGAAAGCTAAGAAGTTCTACGGCGGCATGCCTGAGAGTGAGAAAGGAAGGATGAAAATGAAAGGTAAATCAGTTTTTAAGAAGGTTATGCGTTTGATCAAGATCGTGGGTGTGATATTTGTGGGATTTTATGTACTGCACTTTTTTACAACCCACAGTCAGGAACAGGAAAACAGTGAAGGAAAGGAATGATAGGAATGACAGGTAAATTAGCACTTCGAAATATGAGAAGGAGTATGTCGGATTACGCGGTGTACTTTGTGACGCTGATCATCGGCATCTCGGTATTTTATGTATTTAACGCAATTTCAGATCAGAAAGTCGTGCTCAGCATTTATAAGAGTGATTACAGTATCATCGACCTTCTCCGCAGTATCATCTCGGTTGCAAGTGTGATCGTGTCGGTGGTACTAGCCTTTCTCGTCGTGTACGCCAGTAACTTTTTGATCCGGCGCAGGAAGAAAGAATTTGGCATTTATATGCTTCTGGGAATGGGGAAGAAAAGAATCGCGGGAATCCTCATGATGGAAACGGTGATCATCGGTGTCATTTCACTCGTTGTCGGTCTGGGGCTCGGCATCATCCTCTCCCAGGGGATGAGCATCTTAGTGGCCAAATTATTCGAGGCGGATATGTCCAAATTTTCGTTTGAGGTGTCGATGGGGGCTGCCATGAAAACGTTGCTGTACTTTTTGGTCGTTTACGCGTTTGTTCTTCTGCTGGATGTGTTCATGGTAGGAAAATCGCGTCTGATCCAGCTCCTGAATGCGGAGCGGAGAAGTGAGAAGCCAATGGTCAAAAATCCGTATGTGTGTCTGATCGTGTTTATTCTGGCTGTAGCTGTACTGGGGCACGCGTACTACAGGGTGACAGTGGCGGCAGACAGTATTGATACGGAAGCAGCGCTTCTTTTCGAGATCGTGAAGGGAATCGTTTCGACATTTCTCATTTTCTGGTCTCTGTCCGGTTTTCTGATCTTTGTCGCGAAACTGAGGAAGAGATCGTATTACAAGGGCATTAACGTTTTTACTACCAGGGAGATCAGCAGCAGGATCAATACAAATGTGCTGGCTGGAAGCATCATCTGCCTGCTGTTGTTCCTCACGATCTGCATTTTCTCCAGTAGTTTTTCCATCAATAATGCCCTGAATGAAAATGCAAAGACGCTGATGCCGGCGGATGTCCAGTGTTATAATTTTATCAAGATCAATGATGATGTGGAAGGAGTAAAAAATAAGGAGCCAGTCAGCGAATATCTAAAAGGTAAACAGGTAGATCTTACTATGTTCAGCGAGTCAGTGGAAGTACTTTTATACTGGTATCAGGAAGATAATACGATGGTCTATCAGGAAGTGGGCGGCGGTAATGTCTTTACGACCGGCGAGGTCATGAAGGAGAGTGATTATAATAAGGTGGCGGCTATTTACAATCTGGAGCCGGTTTCTCTGGAGAAAGATGAGTACGTAATTGTAGCAAACTATGATTACCTTGAACAGGAGTGGAGGAATCGGATGACAGCCGGTCAGAAGATTCATCTGGCGGGCAGGGATTATCATCCTGCCAGCGCTGACTGTGTGAATGGATTTCTACAGATGTCCTCGAATCCGTCAAACTCAGGTTTTACGGTAGTACCAGATGAAGCATTTTCAGATGAAAAACTGAAGCCGCATAGTTGGTATTATATCGCAAATTACAATAAAAATTATGCCAAAGGGGTGGAATACGTAGAACAGTTTTTAAATAATGAAAAATTTAAAAAGAGTCTGGGAAGTCACACGTATGTCGAAACCAGGCAGGATATCTTATCAAAAAGTATCAGTCTCTCTTCACTCATTGTATTTCTGGGACTATATTTAGGCATCATCTTCCTGTTGGCAAGTTCGGCGATGCTGTCACTGAAGGAACTGACCCAGGCCGCTGACAACCGGGACAAATACATGATACTGAGAAAGATCGGAATTGATGAAAAGATGATCAATCGCTCACTGTTCCGGCAGAACGCGATCTTTTTCGGAATGCCCCTCGGCCTTGCGGTGATCCATTCCATTTTCGGCATCCAGGTGTGTACGTATATTCTGGAAGTGTTTGGAAAAGCGGGACTTACGCAGGCAATCGTTATGACGGCGGTCGGATTGCTCGTCGTTTATATGATCTACTTTATCATCACGTACCGCTGCAGCCGCAGGATCATCCACAATTAAGGATGGAAAGAGTAAGTGATGCAGGAATTTAGTCAGGATGAAACTCTTTCATGTACTTGCGGAACCGGAGCGGAAGCATTTGCATTTGAAGTCGGGGATTGATCCGTTCCTTGATGGCGATCGAATCGACGAATGTTTTCCAAAGCTTCCGCCAAAGTTCCTCGTTTTCGGAGTATTCGGGTGTAAAAGCATCAAAATCAATATCACTCGTCGTCATCAGGGAACAGCCTTTATGGATTTCATGAATGAGCATGCTGTCGCGGACGGTGTCTACAATGAGCCAGTTCTCCCCGGAAAAGCGGTCTGAAAAATGTTCCGCCAGATAGGGGAGAATGGCGCATTTGGGGTTTATCCGGGCGAATAGAAAACCATTTTTCAGTTCTTCAAAACGAAGAAATTGTAATAATTTCTGTATTTCATTATTTGTACTCCGCTCCAGTTCCATCAGAAACGCGACGTTCGGTTCGGTGAGATAAGAAAGGACTTTCTTTCCCATTTTCAAGGCAAGGATGATAACCCGGTAGATCGCGTCCGCTTTTTTCGGATCGGAGGATACGGCTGCTTTTTGGATAAATTCATATACGTCGTCCCCGATCTGATTCTGTATCGTGCGGGCGACTTTTACTGCCTTGTCATAATCTGTTTGTACGGATGTATATGTGGTCAGTAGTTCCTGATTATAGTACTGGCTGGCAATCTGTATGTGGTTCCTGTCGTGTCCGTGCTGCTCCGCGAACGCGTCGTACACCGCGGTGAAAATACCTTCGATCGAGTCCTCGCACAAATATACATATCGTTCTGGTTTGTTCATCTGGTCCTCCATTTACTGTTACTCGTTTATAAAATCCAGTAAAGACATCTGCTCATACATATTTTCGCCTGTAACGGAAGCGGGGAGGCGTTCCCGCAGTCCGAGCAGGTTCGTCAGGATAAACCGTTCATTCAGCTTCAGCGGGATCATCGTCTTGCCCCCGCATGTGATGAAGTACATCGCCCGCTTTAAGACAACGCCGAATTTTTTCAACGAGGCAAAATCCAAATGTCCGAGCCGTCTTGCTGCCACAATGCGCCGGGCCGACTTGACCCCGACACCGGGGATGCGCAGGAGGGTATGGTAATCGGCGGTCTGTACTTCTACCGGAAAAAAGGCTAAATGGTTCAGGGCCCAGTTGCATTTGGGGTCGATCTGTACATTCAGGAACGGGGTATCTTCCGTAATGATCTCTTCTGCCTCAAACTGGTAAAACCGCAGCAGAAAATCGGCCTGATATAAACGGTGTTCGCGCAGCAGGGGCGGCCCGCCTTTTAAGTCCGGGAGGATCGGGTCGTGGGTGGTGTTTACGAAGGCAGAATAAAAAACCCGTTTGAGATCGAACTGTTTGTACATCGCCGCAGCCATGTGGACGATCTCATAGTCGCTCTCGTCAGATGCGCCCACGATCATCTGTGTACTTTGGCCGGCCGGAACAAAACTGGCGTCCGGGTGAAATTCCTGCAGGGAGAAATTTTGTTTTTCGGCTGCGGGCAGATGTTTGTTGGAAAGGGGATTGTCGTCTGGTGTGCTGGCGGTCGGGGAACTCGCTTGTTCCGCCGCTGGCGCCGTGTCAGAAAATGTCTCGTCTTCCGGGGCGGCGCCAAGGCGCAAGTGGTTTCGGCTTCCGGGTAATGCCCGTCCCTCGAGCAGCAGGTGGTTTTCCACGCGGCCCACCTGGATCTGGCGCATCGGGGTCAGAATCGTCTTTCGGGACTTTTGGGGCGCCAGTGTCTGCAGTCCGGCGGAGGTCGGCATTTCCAGATTTACACTCATGCGGTCGGCAAGCCAGCCCGTCTTTTCGATGAGAAGGGGGTCTGCGCCCGGAATGGCTTTGACATGTATATAGCCATTAAATTTGTATTGATTGCGAAGGAGATAGATCGCCTGATAGATCTGTTCCATCGTAAAGTCAGGATTTTTCCGGATGCCGGAACTGAGGAACAGTCCTTCGATATAATTTCTGCGGTAAAACGATATCGTCAGTTCCGCAATTTCTTCCGGCGTAAAGTGAGCCCGCGGGACATCATTCGAAAGCCGGTTCTGACAGTATTTGCAATCGTATACGCATTCGTTTGTCTGTAAGATCTTTAAGAGGGAAATACATCTGCCATCGGCGGCAAAACAGTGGCAGAGACCGGCAGATACGGTATTTCCCATCGTGCCTTTCACGCCCTTGCGGCTGGAACCGCTGGAGGTGCAGGCGACATCGTATTTGGCGGCATCGGATAGTATTTCCAGTTTGTGAAAAATCTCAGTCGTAAGTTCCATTGGCAGATCGCGGGGGATCATCCCCTCCTCCTTCCCGAACGTTTGTTTACTGATAATATAGCACATATGTTTGGGAAATGCAAGCGTTTTTTTGTAATATTTCTGACAAAGATTGGTTACACTATTTTCCAACGGAATTTCATTCCGGCGAAATTCCGTTGAATAATTAAATGCAGGAGGTTGATCATGGCAGTGGAATTTAAGAACAGTGAGACGAAAGATAACCTGATGAGGGCGTTTGCCGGTGAGAGTCAGGCTAGAAACCGCTATACGTTTGCGGCGGATAAGGCAAAAGAGCAGAAGCAACAGGTGATTTCCAGGGTGTTTATGTTTACGGCGGAACAGGAAAAACAGCATGCGGAAATTTTTTATAACCACTTAAAGGAAATGGCGGGAGAAACGATCCATATTGATGGCGGATATCCCGTGGATCTGACGGACGATCTTGTGGAACTGCTGCGGAAGGCGCAGCATAACGAGTACGAGGAGCACGATGACGTGTATAAGAATTTCGCACAAAAGGCGACCGAAGAAGGATTTCCTCAAGTGGCGAAGTCCTTTCTCCTGATCGCGGAGATTGAAAAGGTGCATGGGGACCGTTTTGGCAGATTTGCGGATTATCTGGAGCAGAATAAACTGTATGTGTCGGATGTAAAGACGGGCTGGATGTGCCTGAACTGCGGCTTTGTATATGAAGGGGAAAAAGCGCCCGAGAAATGCCCGGTGTGTGACAGCGATAAAGGGTATTTTATCCGGGTTGAGCTGAGTCCGTTTAAGGAATGATCGCATTGTTGGCGGCAACAATGTGGCGCAAAAGGTTCAGATAAAATGGTAGGAGAAATCGAAAAGCAGATCAGATCTACGTGGGTCGTAGGCTGATCTGCTCTTTTAATGCATTTAATAAGGTTCGAAAGGTACAGATTTTTTCGTAGAGTATCCCACTCTGCGAACGTATCCGATACAAGTTATCATTCAAATTATACCGTTCACCTGTAAATTTGTCAAGATTTTTGTCATTTTTAGGTGAATGGAGTCGCATGATCCTGTAAAATGCACGAATATTTATAGGGAATCCTACGCGGGGAATCGGTTTGAAAACAGATTTCTGCTTATGGTCCGTCAAAATGTCCGTCAGGACAACAGTGATAAAAGGAAGGTGGTTTGATGCCGAGAAAAGGCGAAAATATTTACAAGCGCAAGGATGGGAGATGGGAGGGACGGTATATAAGGACTTACGAGGGAGGCCGCGCGAGATATGGCTATATATACGGGAAGTCCTACAGCGACGTGAGGAAGAAACTGATTGAGAAAAAAGCGGAGGCTGGTACCAGAAAGGAAGGTAAGGATGTAGAGGATGATCTGTTTATGAATATAAGCGAGCGCTGGCTGGATTCCTGTAAAAATACCTGCAAGGAATCCACGATCATCAAGTACAGAAATCTTTTGGAGTACTACATTAAACCGTATATCGGAAATATCCGCATGAGTACGGTCAGGACGCATATGGTCACGGATATGATGCTGGAATTATCGTGCTGCGGCGGCAGAAAGAGTAATGGGTTGTCAGTGAAAACGATCGCGGATCTTACGTCCATCATGCGGCGGATACGGAAATTTGCGCTCGCTCACCACTATTGGCTGGATTTTGAGGTCGAGGAGATCCGGCTGAGAAAGGAGCCGAGGGAATTACGGATTTTTGATCACAAGGAACAGCAGATACTGTGCGAGTTTTTGATCGATAACAAATGTCTGTGCCATGCCGGAATGCTGATCTGTTTATATACCGGCATACGGATCGGTGAATTGTGCGCGCTGAAATGGGAGGATATTTCACTGGAAAAAAAGACACTTCATGTCCAGAAGACGATGCTCCGGATCCAGACGGAGGATGCGGGGCAAAAGACGAAGATCATCGTTACTTCCCCGAAAAGTCTGAGCTCCGTGCGGACGATCCCGGTACAGGATATGCTCGTGGAGTATCTGGCGAGGTTTGAAGAGGAGCCGGGCGCGTATCTGCTGACCGGAAGCGAGGAAAAATATGTAGAGCCGCGGACAATGCAGAACCGATTTAAGTCGGTACTAAAGAAATGCGGCGTTCACAGCGCCAATTTCCACGCCCTGCGCCACACGTTTGCGACCAGATGTGTGGAGGCGGGATTTGATATAAAAAGCCTGAGTGAAATACTGGGGCATTCGAGTGTCAATATTACGCTGAACCGGTATGTGCATCCGACGATGGAGCTGAAACGAAGTAATATGAATAAACTTACTGAATTTTTAACCGTCAGGTAGGCCGTCACAGGGAAATGAAAATGGAATCATAGTACGTTTTTCAGAGGGGTTGTGAGGGGCCTTTCTTAGAGTGGGATACTCTACGAAAAATAGGTTATACGGAAAATAGAAAAATATGTGTGAGAATGGAGGCAATCTTTATGAGGAGTTTGTTAAAACGGATGATGGCAGGGATGTTCGCAATTGCATTACTTTTTACTTCAGTGGCATTATGGAAGCCGGTTCAGGTGGGGGCTGAGTCTATCACAAATGCAAAGGCGTATACACTGGGGACAAAATGCACAGGAATGATAACGGATAATGGTGACAAGAAACAATACTATAAATTTACGTTGCCAGAATCAGGTAGAATAGAGATTACAGGATCGGCACATATGAGAAGTATGTATTTATATATTTATGACGAAAACGCCAATGAATTATGGAACATAAATCCGTGGTGGAACAGTACCTCAGAGGTTATTTCAATTAGTGAATCCGTATATCTGACAGGCGGCACCTATCATCTTTGTATTGGAAAATATGGTGATTATGTAGGGGCGTTTGATTTTCAGATAAATTTTACGACGATTGGGGAATCATTCCGGGAAGGAAACGGTGGAAGCAATAACACAATGGCGACAGCCAGTCAGGTTACAACAAGTGGAACTACATATAACGCCCAGATGGCAATAAATGATGAAAAGGATTTCTTCAAGTTCACATTAGCGCAATCGGGGAAAGTTAATTTGAACGCAACATTTTATCAGATGAGATCGGTATACTGGAAATTATATGATCAGGATGGTGTCGAACTGCTGTCAAAAAATCCGTGGTGGAATAATACGACAGAAAATATAGTAGTAAATGAAGATTTGGATTTGACCAGTGGTTCGTATTATATAGCAGTTAGTAAATATGGGAGTGATTGCGGTAAATATACATTCTCATTATCCTTTACCTCATCCAATGAGAGTTTTTCCGAATCAAACGGCGGTACAAACAACTCAATGTCCACGGCATCTTCTGCGGTGTTAGGAAAGGATTACAAGGGGCAGATCGCGATAAATGATGATAAAGATTTCTATAAATTTACGCTATCTTCCAGCCAGACGGTCAGCATTCGGTTAGACGCGGCAATAGAAGCCACATATGTAAAATTGTACGATGCTAATGGGAAGGAACTGAAATCCTGGTCGAAATGGAAAAATGATACCTCACAAAAAATAAATATGGCGGAGACGGCTGTCCTGGAAAAGGGGACGTACTATCTGGCTATTGTCCGATACAGTGATGACTGTGGCGATTATGTGTTAAATGTATCATCGCTCTCGAAAAGCAATTGTCCCCATGATGAGTACGATACAAAATGGTACAGCGCCACCTATTTTAAAAGAGGGTATCAGAAACATACCTGCAAATTGTGTGGACACACGTATAAAGACAATTATATTCCGGTAAAAAAATTATCGCAGAATTATTTATATAGTTACAGCTATGCGGGACGGGGAAAATTGTTTTTAAGGTGGTCAACGGTATCAGATGCCAGCGGGTATCAGATCCGGTACTGTCCAAATAAAAAATTTAAAAGCGGCGTTATCACAAATACAATCAAGGGGCAGGCAAAAAGCAAAAAGACGATAAGCAGATTGAAAAGACGGAAAAAATATTTCGTCCAGATCCGGGCATTTAAAAAATCGGGTTCCAAAACTGTGTACGGCAAATGGTCGGTCAAGAAGAGTTTTCGGACAAGATAATTGTAAAAACATAGTCACGTCCAAATGCGAGAGTGAAGAAAATGAAAACAAAAATCATTACAATCACCATACTAACTATTTTTATCATCGTGTCCCTGTGCGGGTGCAGTGGCGAGGCGGAGAGATCATCCAGCCAATCATCCGGTCAACCGTCAAACTCGTCAAATGAGACCTCTTCGCCGGTATCACTAGGTTTATCCGGATCGACTGGACCGGAATATCTGTACGAGGAATTTATCAATGACGAGGAACCCGATACAAGCATGTTGGGAAAAGAAGAGGGAACACGGGAAGAAGCGGAGCAGTTAAGCGCTGACATAAAAATGATCGAAGACCGATTAACCGGTCTCGACCAAACATACAAAGAAGACGGAAAGATCGAACTGGAACAGGTAGATTCCTATCTTGCAGAAGTAGCGGTCGTTTTGGAAAACCTGTACGAAAATAACGAGATCGCGGACTTCGATTATGGGGCCGGCTGTCTGGAAGTGACGTTAAACTCCGGCGTGGCATATATCATATCGCCGGAAGTGAAGGATTGCGATGCCGGCGGCAGCGGAACAAAGATCAAGATTGCCACATATCAGCCGTTTCGCACCGCTTCCATCGAGGAAAAATATCCCGTCGAACGGTTGGACCGGCTGGACGAAGGTGCCAGATTGATCTCCGATTCCGTGGAACAATACGAATTTTTTCAGGACGGGAGCAGTACCGACTACGACTTGGAAGATGAAGAAGTGACACTGGAATCGGTGTTAAAATTTCAAAATTACAATGTGGTTTTGTGGCACGGACACGGGGATTACACGAAGTCAAAAGGATCTTTACTGCTTCTGGGTGTCAAATGCAGTGAAGAAAATAATATCAAATATATGAAAGACCTGCGCGAGGGGCGACTGGTCTGTGATGGAGGCTACTATGCGGTCACAAGCACCTTTATTGATACATATATCCCGGACGGCGCGCTGAAAAACCATATCATTTATTTGGGTACCTGCCACAGCGGGGAGGATGAACGTCTGGCGCAGTCGTTTTTGAATAAGGGAGCGATGGCGGTATATGCCAACAGCGGGATCATATACAGGGATTATAACCTTTCCATGATCTATTCCGTGGCGGAAGGGCTGACGAGGCAGGCGGATGATGGCAGCTATTATACGACAGAGATGGCGTTAGACTATGCCCGGGAAATCAATGGGGAATATGATGGGAACGGGACAGAGACAAAACTATTTGTAGATCCTGACGCGGAAGCGGTATCGTTGGACTGGTATCAGGACTATGTGAGAGCGGAACGCGATGTCGTGGTCGTACTTGATGAGTCGGGAAGTATGCAGGGGGAACCGCTGGATGAGACGAAAGAGGCGGCCTCAAAATTTGTCGATACGGTACTGGAGAAGAATTCCCGTGTGGCGATGATACCGTATAGCAGCTCGGCAGATCTGCAAAACGATTTCAGCCGGAGAAAAACCGTACTGAAAACAAACATTGGGGATTTGCAGGCGTTTGGGCAGACGAATACATACAGCGCCGTCGAAATGGCGGATCAAACGCTGGATGCCAGTCCGGCGAAGACAAAGATCATGCTTGTCATGACGGATGGCATGCCAAACCTCGGAACGGCGTTAAATGGGAGTTACGAGGATGCACTGGTACAGTATTGTAAGCAGATGAAGCAAAAGGGATATTACATCTATACACTCGGATTTTTTTCGCATTTAAACGAAACGGAGAAATCCATACCTCAAAATATGCTGCAGGATATGGCAAGTCCCGGCTGCCATTATGAGGTAAAAGACGCGGGTGACCTGGTATACAAATGTGCTGTGACGGTAAAAGATAAGAGAGATAAGGGAGGACTGAACATGGCAACACCCAGACCCCATGGACCGGCAGTGATACAGGATAATCCGACAGCCACGGCAGGTCAGCCGACATCCAGGCCGGATCAGCCTTCTGCCGGACCGCCGGATCGAACACCAGCACCTTTTGATCCGAAGCCTGAACCGACACCGGATAACTCTGGTAGTGAGATCACTTATCCCAGTGATACAGAATATGCTGCCTGCATGGATTGCCACATATCGTATATAGATAGGAAGGGGTGGTTTGAGATATCGGATGCGGACGGAGAGGTTATACGCGGTTTTTATTGGCCGTATAATAATAAAGATATTGTTTATGATGGTATACTAACCGGAGGAGGGGAAGTACCATTCAACAGTTCTAACAAATTTTACTCGTATGCTGCAAGTGGAGAAAATATGAATCATTCAGATATCAGGATTGGGGATAGTGTGGATGTGGTTTATGGTTACTATGATAAAGTGGTGGATATGCCTCTGGAGAAGCGTCCCTGTTTCTGTGCGGCTATCAATGTTCATGATCGGCAGGGATTACAGTTGCCGGATAACTTTAGTAATGAACGTTGTTATCCCTGTGTTATGGAATATACCGCATACATGGACTGCCGCATATCGGATATAGATGGAGGCATGATTGAACTATCTGATACGGATGGTAAGGTTGTATGTCGTTTTGACGAATCTGGATCTGGTCCGGGGAGAGCCATGCCAATGTACTTTCTTGGCGGAGTGGACGTTGTTTATGACGGTATACTAACCGACCTTGGTGGAGAGCCATTCAACAGTTCCAACAAACTTGGCACGTATGAAGCAAAAGGAGAAAATATGGATTATTCAGATATCCGGATTGGGGATATTGTGGATGTGGTTTATGGTTACAGTTTGGATGTCCCGAATATATATAAATGTCTTGCAATCAATGTTCATAAGCGGTAAGGCGCTGGACAGAAATTTTAATCATGCATCTAAGATGGCAGAACTTATGATTGGAGTTTGGGGTTAAATCATCGTCTATATTAATGGGAAAACTCGGGATACAATAGTATATTGAAAAAGTTGAATCTCTGAACTGTGTTACAGCGCAGTTTGGGGATTCTTCTTTTTTGCGTCAAAAATAAAAAACATGTCAAAATTGACATAAAAGTTGTTATTTTTTACATTTTCCTAAATTAAAAAGAAATTTTGCTACAATGAATCTAACATATAAAAAGCAAAAAGAAAGGAACGGTGGTTATTATGAAAAAAAGTATTGCAGCATTTTTAGTTATAGGATTACTTGCTGGAATCATACCTGACACAGATATTTCAGCAAAAGTGAACCCTGTTAAGCTGGCAAAGAGATCAGCCGTATTATCTGTTATGGAAGACGAACATGGCATGACATATGAAACGACCCAGATCAGAATAAAGAAAATGACGGGCGTTAAAATCATAAAGACATCCTATCTTTCAAAAAACAAAAAAATAGCGGCAGTTTCGGCAAAAGGAAAGGTAAAGGCCAGGCAACAGGGAAACACCCGCATTACGGTAACAGTAAAATATAAACGGCAGACACAGCGTTATGTGAAAAAACTCTCGTTTGCAGTAGAGGTAGTGGAAACGCAGGATTTCGATGAAGAAGATGATTCTGATGTTGATGATTATTTGCCTGGGCCATCGGAAGAAGAACCGGTAAAAACACCAATAGAAGCCGGGATTACGGAACCGGATACCGATTTAACGATTACCCCGACAAAAACACCGACACAAAAACCAGTTGCGAAACCGGCAGACCGACCAATCATAAATTCGACACTTAAACCAACTGTGCAACCAACTATTAAGCCGACTATAAAGCCGACGGTCAAGCCAAGTGAGAGACCATCTGTCAGGCCAACGGCCAAATCAACTATGAAGCCGATTGTCGAACCAGCGAAGAAGCCAATTGGGAAACCAACTGTGAGACCGACGGTCAAACCAACGATAAAGCCAACGATAAAACCAACCGTGAAACCGACCCCAAAACCAACGATAAAACCAGTAGTTGTAAAGCCGGTATCAAAACCGACCGCAACCCCCGTCCCGTACACGCTAATTGCCAATGGAACATATAAGTTCAGTACTAAATTAAAATCGAACATGCTGCTCGACGCCTCCGGAAACAACACGAAAGACAACACAAACATTCAAATCTATCAAAGCAACGAAACAACCGCCCAGCGCTTTACCATAACACACATAAACGCAGGATGGTATAAAATCTGCAGCGCATCCTCCGGAAAAGCGCTCGACGTGACCGGAGCAGAAAAGAAACCGGGAGCCAATGTCCAGCTCTACACCTACAACGGTACAGACGCCCAATTGTGGCGCTTCTATGCTGCAGAAAACGGATACGTATATATCCAAAACAAACTCGGTTACTATTTAGACGTAGACGGCGCCAAAACCGCGAACAATACAAACGTCCTTGTATACACGAAAAATGGGACCGACGCGCAAAAATGGAAACCGATCCAGCTGATCTACCCCACTTCCATCAGCATAGGCACATCAGCAGTAACATTAAAAAAGATCGGCGAAACAAAAAAATTATCTGTGTCATTCGCCCCTTCCAATACGACGCAGAAAGGCATTACCTGGACTTCATCCGACCTAAATGTGGCCACGGTAACAAACGGTACAGTCAAAGCCGTCGGAAGCGGGTCGGCTACCATCACAGCCAAAACGGAGAACGGAAAAACAGCAATCCAGAAAATAACCGTAAACGATGGATGCGCCGCAATCTCCAAAGGCTACTACTGCTTTAACACAAAAGCCGGCGGTCAATTCATGCTGGATGTGTCCGGAAACGCGACGAGCGACGGAAGCAATATTCAGATTTTTCAAAACAACGGAAGCGCCGCTCAAAAATTCTACGTCGAACCTGTGGGAAATGGCTGGTATATCATTTCCAACACAGTCCCCAAAAAGTGTCTCGACGTACAGGGCGCATCTGCCAAAAGCGGAACTAATGTTCAACTTTACCGATATAACGGTTCCGATGCGCAAAAATGGCGTTTCTATTCAACTGGCGGCGGTTACTACACCATTATGAACAAAATCGGCTGTTATCTGGACGTCACCGGCGGCAGCGCTAAAAACAATACCAACGTACAGGTCCATACGTATAACGGAACAAACGCCCAGCAGTGGAAACTGATCAGTACCAGACAGGACTATACAAACATAGCAGATGGCGCGTATTGCATCAAATTACAAGTTGGCGGAAATATGACATTGGATGTAACTGGAAATGGAACGGCGGACGGAACAAACATTCAGGTCTACCAAAGCAATAACAGCATCGCTCAGAAATTTAAAATCCAAAGCACTGGCGACGGCTGGTTCAAGATTACAAGTCCATCTTCCGGGAAGTGTCTCGATGTACAGGGAGGATCTTCGAAGAGCGGAACAAATGTGCAACTCTACGGCGATAACGGCAGCGACGCGCAAAAATGGCGCTTTTATCCGGAGGGAGACTGCTTTGCCATAAAGAATAAACTTGGCTGCTATCTGGATGTGGACGGAGGAAAAAATAAAAACGGTACGAACGTGTTAGTATATACGAAAAATGGTACTAACGCCCAAAAGTGGAAAGTAACAGAAACAACATTACCTGCGGTAAGTACACCTGCGGCTCCAAACGATCAGACGCTGGCGGTGCCGGTGCCGGCAGGATGCAAATTCAGTAAAAAGACAAAAGACGGCGGTTGGTATGGCTACCATGACATAAACAGGGGCGTTGCCAAAGGAACCCCCGTATATGCGATCGCCGATGGAACGGTAACGTTTAGGCAGGCATACACATGGTACAACAATACGACCGTCCAAAAGCTGACCAGCTATGGGAATTACATCGAATTTCAATCATCAAACAAAGTGTATAAAGCGAAATATTGTCATCTGAACGCTTTTGCCGGGGTTGCGTTAAGGATCAGCAGTACCAGTACGATGCCCGTGGGAGGCTGCAGCGGTACGCATGATCTGGGCTCCAGAACAGTGAAAAAGGGAGAGGTCATCGGGTACATAGGAACAACCGGACATTCGACTGGCACGCATCTTCATTTTGAACTATATAAGAATGGGGCGCGGGTCGATCCGACATCTGTTTTTAAAGGGTTGTGTTAAATCTGTGAATAATAAAGAAAGGTGGTATGCGAGATGAAAAAAAGGAAAGAAAGACAAAAATCCGGAGGGGCGGTCTTAGCGCGTATCCTGCTGTGCATGATGACGGTATGGATCCTCACTGGATGCGGAAGCGATCGTACACATTGGAGAGATGTGATACGGGAGGAAGAAGGGCAGGAAAAGGAAGGGCGGGAAGAAGAAAATTATGACCTAAGAGATGAAGAGAAAATAGGAGGGAAAAAAGCAACCGAAAGCGAGAACTCAAAGGAACAAGAGGAAAAAGAAAAGGAAAGCGAAGATCTCGAACTTATGGATTTATTATCCGGTGCATTTGGAAGTGCTATTGCGGACGCGAAAGTAACCGGTGCCGGAACAATTACAATCAGACCGGATGCTGTGTCTCTGGATCAGGCTTCCGCTGACGGTCCGGATTCGGAGAAAGTGCTGAACGCGATGAAAGAGAGTATGGGAAGCGAGAGGGAAGTGAGGTTGTATTCCGAAGTGGGATCAGGCCAGGACATCATATGTTACTATGATACAGCAAATAATCTGGCTGTAACATATGTGGAAAAGCATGACGATTCGGTAGGTGGTAGTGAGGTGCAGATTCGTGATGGAGTGATCGTGCAGAACTGTAAGTACCATAACCATGCCTCCCTCATGGCGTCAATCGGTGCAACACCCCGGAGATTAAATTGAAAAAACTAACAGTTTTTCAGGGAAGGAAAAGGTGATTTCAATGAACAAAACATTATTTTCAAAAAGTGGAATAGCATTTCTCGTGTGTATGATATCCTGGGCGGCCGGACTGTATTTCGGCCACCCGTCCCAAGCGGGAGCGGCGGTAAAATGCTATACGATCGGAACCTCAAATGTACAGGTATACTCAAATACAGGACTCAGCAAGCGGTATGGCGCGGTCTATCCGTCCGATGAGATGACAGTCAGCCAGGTGACCGACCGCTACTGCAAGGTAACTTACCCAGTCGCCAGAGGAAGAAAGACCGGCTACATCAGCAGAAACAAGATCCTCACAAAAACGACAGGCAGCAGTTATCGATCAAGGTCGAAGATCACGACATACCGCAGGGCAAACAACAAAAACACATACGGATACATCGCAAAAGGCGACACCGTAAAGGTGCTGGGGGCGTCGGGCAGCTATACGCAGGTAAAATACCCAGTGGGCGGCGGATATAAATATGCGTTTATCAAAACATCAGATCTGAAGAATTACATTCTGGCGTCCACCCCCGCTCCCAGTTTCACTGCCCCAAACGATCAGGCAATGGCGGCACCGGTTCCGGTAGGCTGTAAATTCAGCAAAAAGACTGGCGACAACGGGTGGTATGGCTACCATGACATAAACAGAGGCGTTGCCCAGGGAACCCCAGTGTATGCGATAGCCGATGGAACAGTAACATTTAAACAGGCATACCGAGTTTATCATGGAGTTCAAAAACTAACCAGTTACGGAAATTTTATCGACTTCCAATCCGCAGATAAATCGTATAGAGCTAAATACTGTCATCTAAACAGTTTTGCCGGTGTTAGACAGAGGATCAGCAGCGCCAGTACTGTGCGGGCAGGAGGCAGTCAGGGCATACATAATTTGGGGTCAAGAACAGTAAGAAAGGGCGAAATCATTGGATACATAGGAACAACCGGAAATTCGACTGGCACACATCTTCACTTTGAATTGTATCGAAATGGAATGAGGCTTGACCCGACATCCGTATTTCGAGGGTTGTATTAAAAGACGTGACGGAATATCACAGAAAGGAAAAGGTGATCACGATGAACAAAACATTATTTTCAAAAAGTGGAATAGCATTTCTCGTGTGTATGATATCCTGGGCGGCCGGACTGTATTTCGGCCACCCGTCCCAAGCGGGAGCGGCGGTAAAATGCTATACGATCGGAACCTCAAATGTACAGGTATACTCAAATACAGGACTCAGCAAGCGGTATGGCGCGGTCTATCCGTCCGATGAGATGACAGTCAGCCAGGTGACCGACCGCTACTGCAAGGTAACTTACCCAGTCGCCAGAGGAAGAAAGACCGGCTACATCAGCAGAAACAAGATCCTCACAAAAACGACAGGCAGCAGTTATCGATCAAGGTCGAAGATCACGACATACCGCAGGGCAAACAACAAAAACGCATACGGATACATCGCAAAAGGCGACACCGTAAAGGTACTGGGGGCGTCGGGCAGCTATACGCAGGTAAAATACCCGGTGAGCGGTGGATATAAATATGCGTTTATCAAAACCTCAGACCTGAATGCGTACATCCTGCCTGCTGCCGCTGCTGCACCAGGCGTTATCGCGAACGGCACATATAAAATTGTTTCCGCGCTGAACAATAATTTTGCCATGGATGTAAACGGCGCCTCCGCCGCTGACGGCGCAAATGTCCAGCTCTATCAGGACAATGGCACAAACGCCCAGAAGTTTGCCATAACCAGACAGTCAGATGGCGCCTATACGATTCAAAATGTAAACAGCGGAAAAGTATTGGACTGTGCCGGCGCGGGACGGATAAACGGAACCAACATCCAGCAGTACGCATCAAACGCAACGGCAGCGCAGCGGTGGAACATAACGGACGCAGGAAATGGAACGGTTACGCTGACATGCAGATGTAATGGACTTTTGGCTGACGTATCCGGCGGTAAAAGCGCCAATGGGACAAACATCCAAATGTACGCTGCAAATGGAAGCGCAGCGCAAAAATGGAAATTAGTTCCCGTTTCTGTCTCTTACACGCCGCCGGCAACAACGACAGTACGGCAGCGCATCGTTGACTACGAATTGTCCCAGATGGGAATCGGCGACTACCGGGGAAATAATAATGTGCCGTATAACACATGGTTTTATGGCAGGCCAGTCTCGTCATCCGGCTATGCGTGGTGCATGGCATTCCAGTCATATTGCGCAAACCAGATGGGCGTGCTGAACAAGGCGGTACCGAAAACGGCCAGCTGCGCAGCCGCCGTTAATTGGTATAAAAACCGGAACCAGTTCCAGTATGCCGCATACTATGGTGGTTCGTATACGCCGAAAGCGGGCGATCTGGTATTCTACTATGAAAATGGAAGCTTCTGCCATGTGGGAATGATAACAGCACCTCCGGTGGGCGGCTATTTACAGACCGTGGAGGGAAATGTGCCGTGTGCTGACGGAAATTACAAGGTCGTCCAGTTTACACAAAACCAAAAGAGAACGATCCGCAATCGTTACGTGTATGGATATGGCACACCTTCTTATTAAAATCGTGAGAGTAAAAGAAACGAAATGCCGTATTCCTGCACATCCTGCATATTCCTGACGAAAACCGGAAAAGCTAAGTATGACCCTGTATGAAAGCAAAGGCGATCAGGAAAATCCAGAAAGAAGCAGGAGGCACGTAATGGCAGAAAAGAAATTGTACGATATCATCATAATCGGCGCCGGAACCGCAGGCCTGTCCGCAGCTCTTTACGGGGCGAGGGCGGGGAAATCGGTTCTGGTGCTGGAGGAAAAGGTGAATGGCGGGCAGATCGTAAACTCGCCAGAAGTAGAAAACTATCCCGGTATCAGACGCATATCGGGATTTCAATTTATTCAGGAACTACAGCAGCAGGCCGAAGAATGTGGGGCGGTCATCGTGAACCGTCAGGTCGAAAAACTCGTAGACCAGGGCGGCCGGAAAGTTGTGATGACGTGTGACGGTTTGTATGAGGGCCGGTCTGCCATTTTGTGTACCGGCGTTGTTCAGCGGAAACTTGGGCTGGAAAGGGAGAAGGAACTAACCGGCAGCGGCGTGTCCTACTGCGCGGTGTGCGACGGGGCCTTTTACCGGGACAAGCGCGTGGCCGTTGTCGGCGGAGGGAACACGGCGCTCGAGGATGCGCTCTATCTCTCGCAGTATTGCAAAATGGTTTATGTCATCCACCGCCGCGATCGTTTCCGGGGAGAGACCAGGCTTGTAAATTTACTATTGAAAAAGAAAAATGTGGAGTTTATTCTCGAAAGCACGGTTGTCTCGTTAAAAGGGGAAGCCAGCCTGGAATCAATCCGCATAAAAAATGTAAGAACCAATATTATCGATGAATGCGTGGTAAACGGCGTGTTTGTGGCGATCGGACAGGAACCGAAAAACGAGAGGTTCGGCGGAGTCGTTTCGCTGGATGAGAAAGGTTACATCCGGGCGGACGAGTCGTGCCGGACCGACGCGGAAGGAATATTCGCGGCTGGTGACTGCCGGACGAAAACGGTCAGGCAATTGGTGACAGCGGCGTCGGACGGCGCGGTGGCAGCGCTCGGGGCGTGTGAGTTTTTACAAGGTTAAGGGAGACGGATTACTGTGACAGGCAGAAAAACTGTGCGTGCAGGAGGGAAATGATGAGATTAGGTATTGCGAAATTGAAAAAAAGGGTTATAATGGATAACGGGAGTTAGTGGGTGAGGCTGCGCCATCTGAATATGACGGTACCGTTTAGAAAGGGATGGCGTTAAAATAGAAAAAGTGGCAAATACACTTGAACTAAAGAAAACAATTGAAGTCATGAAAAAAAGGGGGGCGTGACAGGAAATGAAGTTAAGAAAGTATAGTTACATGTTTGTGATGGCAGTTTTGGCGGGGATAGCCATCAGTATTGGCGGCTGTGTGTTTTTATCCCTGACGAACAGAATAGTAGGTGCTCTTATGTTTTCGGTTGGCCTATACATAATCTGTACACATGGACTTGGGCTGTATACGGGAAAGATTGGCTATGTGGTGGAGCGGCCGTCTTCCTATTGGATTGAACTGGTGCTGACATGGGCGGGTGATTTTACCGGTACTTTTTTGTCAGCAACGGTCTTAAGGAGCACCCGGATGGCACCTTTATTTGCGGGCGCGGCTGATATGTGTAAAAATAAGATAAACGATAGTTTGTTCAGTTTGTTTGTACTCGGCATTTTTTGCGGTTTTCTGATGTATGCCTCCGTAGAGGGATATAAAACGACAAAAAATCCGCTCATCCTGTTTGCGGGGGTTTCCGCCTTTATTTTGAGTGGTTTTGAGCATTGTATTGCCGATATGTTCTACTTTTCGGTTGCTGGCATGTGGTCGGCGAGGGCGTTTTTGTGTCTGCTCGTTATTACATTAGGCAATTCCTTCGGTGCGATACTGATCCCGCTGGGAAAGAAGCTGCGTGACGTGAGTTGAATACAAAACCCGGGTATAAAAAAGGTATAAATTCCTCCATATGACAAATACTAGATTCATGATCAGGTAAAAGTAGTAAGTCAATACATTAAATGGAGGAATATGAATATGAAAGCAACTGGAATTGTGCGTCGAATCGACGAACTTGGGCGAATAGTAATACCAAAAGAAATACGAAGGACACTGCGCATCCGCGAGGGGGACCCGCTTGAAATCTTTACCAACCATGAAGGCGGCGTGATACTGAAAAAGTACTCTCCGATCGGAGAACTCGGGGTGCTGGCGAAGGAATATGTCGAATCGGTGGCGAATGTCGCGAAATGCACGGTCTGTGTGGCGGACCGTGATCAGATCGTAGCAGCCGCGGGGCCGGAAAAGAAAAACTATACGGGGAAGGATATTCACACGGAACTAAAAAAGTGTATCGACAACCGGGCCAATATTTTATCTTCGGAGGAAGGGGGCACTCACTGTAAAGTCGTGGAAGATGAGGACCACGAAACCAATCAGGCGATCGGTTCCATCGTTTCCGAGGGGGACGCGATCGGTGCCGTCATATTGCTGTCCCATGATGCGAAGAAGAAATTTGGCGAGTTTGAGGAAAAGATGGCGCTTTGCGGCGCGAATTTTCTCGGGAGGCAGATGGAGAGCTGAGTGCGGAGCGCAGCGGGAAAAATGAACATTGTGTAAACAATGAGTGAATATTGAGGTTTACCTGCTAAATCTAGGAAAAAACCTTGACAAATGGCTAGAAAAAGGGTATAAGTATAGTTAGTAGGTTTACAGATATTGTAGGTTTACGAAAATATTATAGTAAAGACACGAGGAGGATATAATCCATGAATAAGTCAGAATTAGTGGCAGCGATGGCAGATCAGGCTGAATTGTCAAAAAAAGATGCAGAAAAAGCACTGAAAGCATTTGTTGACGTAGTGACCGATGAATTGAAAAAGGGCGGAAAGATTCAGCTTGTAGGCTTTGGCTCATTCGAAGTTACACAGAGGGCCGCTAGAGAGGGAATCAACCCACTCACGAAGAAACCGATGAGCATTCCTGCTTCTAAGGCACCGAAATTCAAGGCTGGAAAGGCATTGAAGGACACTGTAAATTCCTAATTACAGAGGTGTATGGATTTAATATGCGAATAGAACGTCGATTCTGCGTGTTCGGGATCGGCGTTTTTTTTCTGTATGCCGGAAAGGGCGCGGCGTCTGTAAGCAGACGTACAGCGGAAACGAGAACAAAAGCAAGACAAAAAGAAAAAGGAGGCAGACATGCGGTTAGATAAGTATTTGAAGGTGTCGCGGCTGATCAAGCGGAGGCCAGTGGCTAATGAGGCGTGCGACGCGGGGAGGATTTTAGTAAACGATAAGGTGGCAAAGGCGTCCCTGAACGTAAAGCCGGGCGATGTGATCGAGATCCAGTTTGGAAACAAGAATACGAAAGTGGAAGTGCTCAGTGTAGAGGAAACTTATAATAAAGAAGCTGCCAAAGAACTGTACCGTCTCCTGTGAAATGAACAGGAATGCGACATGAGCCGGGGATGTGACATGTACTGGGGGACGTCAGCGGCGAACGCCACAGGGAAACGCGGCCAGTGCCAGTCATAATATGTCCCCCGCAGCATATAATGTGATAAATGGTTGTTTTGAGGTGGCGCATTTTGCAGGATTCCCAAAGAAACAAATTGAGTTATCATTCAGACATGAGGGATCAGGGCGTAAACGGAAGGCATGACGTGACGATGCACGACCGCGGACGTGCGTCCGTCACCGGCGTGAAGGAGGTCGTTTCCTTTGACAGTAATGAGATTCTGCTGGAAACGACGCGCGGGGCGCTCGCGTTTCGCGGAGAGGGACTGCATGTAAAAAGGCTGACGGTCGAAAAAGGGGAAGTCGATCTGGAAGGGCAGATCTGTGAACTGAAATACTCGGATTCTCATGGAAAAGACGCCGGGTCATTTTTCGGAAAGCTGTTTAAATAGATGGAAGAGATTAGAAGTCAGCTGATTTTCCTGCTTGGTTCCTTTTTGAGTGGCGTCTTTGTCATGCTTGCCTATGAGGTGGTAAATATTTTCCGCGGGCTGTTCCGGCCAGGGGTGATCGGAAGATTGTTCATGGATGTCATTTTTTTCGTCCTGTCCGGCGTATGCGTCTTTCAGATGATTTTTTTGTGTAATAACGGTACGATCCGAAGCTTTTTTGTATTCGCGTTTGGCATCGGTGCGATCTTATACCGGAAAACAGTAGGGACGCTGCTTTCCGACCTGTTTGTCAAGGCGGTAAAAAAAATCGGTTATTTGATCTCGCGGCCGTTTGTCTTATTGTGTAGAAAAATGCGTAAAAAAAAGAAGGCAGGCGAAGAAGAAAATAAAAAAAGTTCTTGAAATTTTTGCTATAACGCAGTATAATTGAAGTTACACACATACTACAAGAGTGGAAAATATGGCTGAGAAGGAAAAATGCTAAAAGGCCGATAAAGAATAACGCTAAAAGACCGAGAGGGAATAACGCTAAATGGCCGAGAGAGAATAACGCTAAATGGCCAGAAAGGGGGACGATGTGAGGCGGAGAAGAAGGAGAAACCGCACCGGGTTATATCTGGTGATGACGGTAGTGCTACTCTTCTGCGGAACCCTTGGAATCCATGGGATCGCCTTGAAATCAAACTGCCTGACGCTGGAGGAAAAGCAGAGAGAGCTGGAGGCAAAAAAGGCAGATCTCGAAAAAGAGCAGAAGTCGATACAGGAGAAGCAGGCTTACATGCAGACCGATGAATATGTGGAATACATAGCGCGTCAGAAATTTGGTCTGGTGTATGACGATGAAATCATTTTTAAAGCAAAGTAAGAATCGTGTCGAAAAGTTTTTTTGGCAGGATTCTTTTTTTGACAAACTTTGATACGCGGATTGTCTATACTTAGGACGAGCCGCTTTACGCGGCGGATCGATATAAAATGAGTTCGGGTTGGAACAGATGTGCCGGAAAAACGGCTGGCCGGCAGGTTGGAGGTAAAGATGATTCAGGACGCGGTATCAAAAAAAAGATGGATATTACAGGCAGTAGTGGGTTTTATGCTGGGACGGGTGTGGCTGTTTTCCATGAACCCGTTTGCTATAGCTTATATATGTGCCTCGGGCGTTTATCCGGGAAGCCGGATGATCGTTTTGTTTTCCGTGCTGGCGGGAGTGCTCACGAAGGCGAGGGGACTGAATTTTATCCAGTACATCGTCCTCATCGGGCTGACTGGATTTGTACAGTATGTTATGAAAAAAATTGACGGCAAGGAAGGGAGTGTGCTGGCGGTTGCCTGTGTGAGCGGCGTTCTGAACTTTGTGTTCGGGATTACGGCGGGGGCGCTGTCGGCCAATATGACGGAGGCGGTCTGGATGAGCCTGCTGGAAAGCCTGTGCATGATCGCGCTGGCAAACGTATTCCAGTGGGGAATCCGTTTCCTTCTATATGAAGATTGGGAAAAGATCCTCGGAAATGAGGAACTGATCAGCGTGATCTCCCTGGCGGCCTTAGCCGTTTACGGGATGCCGCGCGCGTTTGAAGGTGTATTTTCCATCGTGGAGACGCTCAGTTATCTGCTCGTATTGTTTGTCGGATACCGCTACGGCGCGGCGCCGGGCGCGATGGCCGGAGCGGCCGGCGGTATTCTGGCGGCGGTCACGGGGGGCGGGATGGTGCTCGTCGGGGTGTACTGCCTGCTCGGTATCGGCATCGGTATTTTCCGGGAGATCGGCAGGGTCATCAGTACGGCAGCATTTCTCGCCATGGGAATCATTATGGCGTACGTCATACGGAATGAAGTGCTGGGCATCGTCGAACTGCGCGGTATGGTATCGGCGGCCATCATTTTTCTCTCAATCCCGGGTTCCGTCATTCGCACGATCGAGAGCGATCTCACGAAAAATCAGGAAAACCCGTTTGCCAAAGAGGATCTGAAAACGCTGGCAAACTATAAGATCGACGGACTCACGATGGCATTCCGGCGGCTGGCAAAGTCGTTCAGCGATTTTACGGAGCGGGAGCGGCGGATCTCGGGGGACGAGATGGAGGAGATTTTCGACGAACTTTCGGGCAAGGTCTGCCGCGAGTGCATCAACTGCCATTACTGCTGGGAGGCAAATTACGAGGAGACGTACGAAAACATCCGCAACATACTGGCGGCGGCCAGTGAGCAGGGGGTCGTGGAGACGGAGGGGATCAATGAGAAATTTTGCAGCCGCTGCCTGCGGCTGGAGGAATATATCGAAAAGGTCAATGAGCGGATGGCGATTGCCCGGATGAATCTGAGCTGGCGCAATAAGATGGTGGAGAGCCGGGAGGCGATGGCCAATCAGATGCTAGAGATTGCCGGCGCGCTGAAGGATTTTACGATGGAACTCAATGAGACGGCGGAAGTGCCGGTGGAAGTAAAAAAGAAAGTACTGTTTGCGCTGCGTTCCCTCGGTATCCATGTGAAAAACCTTTCTTTTAAGACCGACCGGAGGGGCAATCTGGAGATCTGCTTTGTGGCGAAGGCGAGGGGAAACGCCTGCATCACGAAAAAAGACGTGGCGATCGCGCTCGAACACGTATTGGACATGCGTATGACGGCGGGCCGCTATGTGCGGAATGTGATACCAAAAGAATATGAGGCGGTAGCGTTTGTGCAGGATACAAATTTTAAGGCGCTGACCGGCCTGGCGCGCGTGGCCAAGAGCGGGGAAACGGTATCGGGCGACAATTTTTCGTTTATGGAGCTGTCTACCGGGGAACTGGTGATGGTGTTGTCCGACGGTATGGGAAGCGGCGCGGGGGCGTGCCGTGACAGTGAGAACCTGGTCGAGGTGCTCGAGAGCCTGATCGAGGCGGGATTTCAGAAAGAATCGGCGATACGGCTCATTAACACGTTATTTGTCATGTCTTATGAAGGAAAAAAGTTTACAACACTTGACATGACGGCGATAGACCTTTATAGTGGAAACTGTGAAATAGTAAAAAATGGAGCGGCTGCCACTTTTATCAAGAGGAGCGGCGGCGTGGAGACCATTTTTTCCAAAACGCTACCGGTCGGCATCGACATGGAAGCCGAGCCGGAATCTACGCGGACAAGCCTCACAGATGGAGATATCGTGGTAATGGTGTCGGATGGGATCGTGGACGCGTTCCCGGGTGAGGACAAAGAATTTTATGTGGAAAATATTTTAGAAAATATGAATACGAATAACCCCTCGGATATTGCCAACGGGGTGCTCATGCAGGCGCTTTCCCGCAACGCGCGCGAGGCTTCCGACGATATGAGTGTACTCGTGGCGGGGGTATGGGACAAATGAGAGTGGTCAGGAAGGATGAAGAAACATGTTTCTGGAAAAGGTACTAAAGTTTAATGAAGAGAATAAACTTTTCTCAAGGGGAGATCGGATCGTAGTCGGAGTTTCGGGCGGAAAGGATTCGGTCTGCCTTTTGGACGTGTTGGACAGATGCCGGGAGGAATGGGAACTTTCGCTCCTTGTCGTGCACGTCAACCACGGTCTGCGCGGCGAGGCGGCGGACCGGGATGAGGCGTTTGTCGAAACGCTGGCGAATGAGAGGGGGCTGCCCTTTTACCGGGAGCGGGTGGATGTCCGGGAAATCGCGGCGGAACGGAAAATGACGGAAGAAGAAGCCGGACGGTATGTCCGTTATCAGATCATGAAGCATGTATGTATTGAGAAGGAATATAATAAAATAGCGGTTGCCCATCATCAGGATGATGTGGCAGAAACCGTGTTGTTCCAAATGTTCCGGGGAAGCGGCCCGCGCGGCCTTTCGGGGATCTTTCCGAAGCGGGAGTACATCATCCGCCCCATTTTATTCGCGGCGCGCAGCGAGATCGATGAATATGTGGAACGGAATGGGCTGGCGTACTGTGTGGATGATACGAATTTTGACGAAAAGTATTGCCGAAATAAAATACGGCTGCGGGTATTTCCTTATGTGGAAAAGGAAATAAATAATAGGGCGGCGGAGCATGTGGCGAAGGCGGCGCGCAAGATTGCCCAGCAGTACATGTATATTGACAGGCAGGCAAAAAGGGAGTACATGAAGATCGTCCATGTGGACAGGGGAGAGTACTATTACTTCTGTGAGGAATTTGATCAGCTGGATATCGTGTTAAAGGTCGAGGTCATCCGCCTGATCCTGAAAAATTTCAGCGATTCGGTGAAAGACATTACCGAGACACACTATGAGATGCTCATGTCCCTCAGTGAAAAGGAGGCGGGAAAGCGTGTGGTGCTGCCCGGGTCCATTTGCGCCGAGAAGCGCTATGGGTGCGTGCGGTATAAAATAAATATAGAGAGAAAAGAGCGCATTTTTCAGGAAAAGTGCGAGATGCCGTTCGAGGGACTCGTCGAGGTGCGCAAAGAGAGGATGCGCATTTATATGGATGTTATCCCGCGGGACGAAATCCCACAGAACATTGTCCAACGGAACGATGTCCCACGGAACCATGTCCCACGGAACACTGTTCCGGGAGAAAATCTCTTGAAAGAAATTCCACAAAAGGACTATACGAAATGGTTTGATTATGATAAAATTAAGAATAGTGTATGCGTACGAAATCCAATGGAGGGCGATTTTTTTGTTATGGACGCTGGCGGGAAGCGCAAACGGCTTTCCCGTTACTATATAGACGAAAAGATTCCGGCGAGCGAGAGAAAGAAAGAAATCGTCCTCGCGGATGGAAATCATGTTCTGTGGGCGGTTCCGGGACGAATTAGCGCTGCATATAAAGTAACTGAAGAGACAAAACGTGTTCTTGTTGTTATGATGGCATTGAACTGATAAAATACTTCTTTGTGTTAGAAGGGGGCAGGCATGAGTGAAGAAATAAAAATGTTGATCGGAGAGGAGCAGCTGGTTTCGCGGGTAAAGGAGATTGCGGAACAGATCAACAGGGAATACGACGGCAGGGAAATTTATCTTCTCTGTATTTTAAAGGGAAGCGTGTATTTTACGTGTGAGCTTTCCAAACATATTACGGTTCCTGTCAAACTGGGATTTATGAGTGTATCCAGTTACGGGGACAGGATGACGAGTTCCGGTGCGGTGGTGATCGATCAGGACACCGATCTGCATGTAAAGGGGAAGCACGTCATCGTTGTGGAAGATATTATTGATACGGGAAGGACGCTTTGCTTTCTTCTCCGCATGCTGGCGAAGAGGGAACCGGCAAGTTTGAAACTCTGCGCGCTGTTAGATAAACCGTCGCGCCGTGTTTCGGACGTTCAGGTAGATTATGTCGGATTTGAGGTGCCGGATACATTCGTGGTCGGTTTTGGACTTGATTACGCGCAGAAATATAGAAATTTACCGTATATAGGGGAACTGGTATTTAAGGAGGAACAATGATGAAAAGTTTTAAGGGCTATGGATTCTTTGTGGCGATGCTGCTTGTCATTTTGGTGGTGTATGTTTCCAGTGATTTTTTGATGAACGCCACGCAGAAGAGTTATACGATCACTCAGTTCAAAGAGGACTTGTCGGCCGGCATGATAAAAAGTGTGGATGTGATACAAAATCCGGAGATTCCGACTGGAGAGATCCGCGCGAAATATTCCCAGGAAACGAAGAGTTTGTACGTATCGGATGTAAATACGATTCTGGCGTACATGGAAGAGAAAAATTTCTCCCAGGTGAAGGTCAGTGATGTGGCCAGGACGCCCTGGTATCTGGAACTCCTTCCTTATGCGATCGGGTTTGTGCTCATCTTCGTTTTGTTCAATATGATGTCGTCGAACGCGAATGGCGGCGGTGGCGGCGGAAAGATGATGAATTTCGGTAAGAGCCGGGCAAAGCTGACGATGCCGGATGACAAGATCAAGACATTTGCGGATGTGGCGGGGCTTGTGGAAGAAAAGGAACAATTGGAAGAGATAGTGGATTTTCTCTCCCATCCGGCAAAATATACAAAGCTGGGAGCCAGGATACCGAAAGGAGTTATCATGGTCGGCCCTCCCGGCACCGGTAAAACGCTGCTGGCAAAGGCCGTTGCCGGTGAAGCCGGCGTTCCGTTTTTCAGCATATCCGGTTCCGATTTTGTCGAGATGTTTGTCGGAGTCGGCGCCTCCCGTGTGAGAGATCTGTTTGCTGAGGCGAAGAAAAACGCGCCGTGTATCGTATTCATTGATGAGATCGATGCGGTGGCGAGGCGTCGCGGAAGCGGTCTCGGCGGCGGGCACGACGAGAGGGAGCAGACATTGAACCAGATGCTCGTCGAGATGGACGGTTTCGGCGTCAACGAGGGGATCATCGTTATGGCGGCCACGAACCGCATGGATATACTGGATCCGGCGATCCTGAGGCCGGGGCGTTTTGACAGGCGCATCACAGTGGGAAGGCCGGATGTGAGAGGCCGGGAAGATATCCTGAAAGTTCATGCGAAGGATAAACCGCTGGCTGACGATGTGAATTTGGAAGATATCGCGAGAACGACGGCCGGATTTGCGGGAGCTGATCTGGAAAACCTGCTGAATGAGGCGGCGATCGCCGCAGCCAGGGAAAACCGAGCGTATATTGTAGAAGAGGATATAAAGAAATCGTTTATCAAGGTGGGGATTGGCGCGGAGAAGAAGAGCAAGGTCATTTCGGATAAGGATAAGAAGATCACAGCTTATCATGAGGCCGGCCACGCAATCCTGTTCCATCTCCTGCCCGATGTAGGGCCGGTATATACGGTGTCGATCATTCCGACCGGCCAGGGCGCTGCCGGCTACACGATGCCGCTGCCGGAAAAGGATGAGATGCACCTCACGAGAGGCAAGATGCTGCAGGACATCACCGTATGTCTGGGCGGCCGGATTGCCGAGAGCATCGCTTTCAACGACGTGACGACGGGAGCTGTGCAGGACATCCGCCAGGCAACCGAGGCGGCCAGGGACATGGTGACGAAATACGGCTTTTCCGATAAACTCGGAATGATCAATTACGATACGTCAGATGATGAGGTATTTATAGGAAGAGATATTGCACACACGAAGAATTTCAGTGAATCTACATCGCAGGTCATTGATGAGGAAGTGAAGCACATCATTGACAAGTGCCATGAGAAAGCAACCAGCATTTTGAAAGCAAACCGCAGGATCCTCGACCGTCTCGCGGAACTTTTGATCGAGAAGGAGCGGATCACGAGGGAAGAGTTCGAAACGCTGTTTGAGCAAAATGACGACGAATGGTGTGAAAATATATAACGGATTGTGCAACTTCTTGCATGGGGAGAGGGGTATTGGGCAATACTTACAAATATTTTTTTCAATTTTTGTTGATGTTTGTGCACACTGTTTTTCAATAAGGTGCTATACTAATCATCGTAAACCCCAATACATTATATAGTTTTTGCTACACCCCATAAGTAACAAAAATACCTTCTCCCAAAAGGACAGCACACGTGAAGCTGTCCTTTTGACATGTTTAAGCTACGAGTCCGCGAAGCGGACGAAGAGTGCGATGGTGGATGAAGAGTGGCGCTGGCGGAAAAGTAGAAAAGGTAACAACAGGCGAAAAAATCAAAATTGGAGAGAACAAAGTATGGAAAAAGATAGGGAAAAGATTGATCGGCTTGCGATTTTCAGTTCTGGAACGGAGATGTATGTTTCGCCGTTGGAGCCGGATGTGAATGAAAGAGTGACTATCCGGTGCCGTACGAGGAAAGACGATGCAGATGGCGTCTATCTGATCACGAATCAGACAAAGATACAGATGCAAAAGGAATACTCAGAAGGGTGGTTTGATTATTATAATACGGTTGTCCAACTCGGAACCGAGCCTTTTGCATATTATTTTATGATCACAAAGGGAGATCAAAAGGTGTACTTTAACAAGCAGGGGGATGTGGATGACCCGTTTCCGCAGTACGATTACCGCCTTTTTCCGGGGTTTAAGACGCCAGACTGGGCGAAAGGGGCTGTAATGTACCAGATTTATGTGGATCGTTTTTGTAATGGGAATCGGAATAACAATGTGGTAAATGATGAGTATTCCTATATCGGCGAACATGTGCGAGCGGTAGACGATTGGGCAAAATACCCGGCTTCTATGGGCGTCCGTGAATTTTACGGCGGCGACCTGCAGGGAGTTTTGGATAAGCTGGATTACCTGCAGGATCTGGGTATCGAAGTTTTATACCTGAACCCGATCTTTGTGTCGCCTTCCAATCACAAATATGACACGCAGGATTACGACTACATTGATCCGCATTTTACCGTGATCAAACACGACGGTGGGGATGTGCTGGAAGAACATGATCAGGATAATTCGCATGCGACGAAGTACATCAAGCGGGTGGTAGACAAGGAAAATCTGGAGGCTTCCAATGAATTTTTTGCCCATTTCATGGAGAAGGTCCACGAAAGAGGTATGAAAGTCATACTGGATGGCGTTTTTAACCATTGTGGTTCTTTTAATAAGTGGCTGGATAAAGAGTGCATTTACGCGATGGATCCTTCTTATGAGAAGGGGGCTTATATCGAGGAAGCAAGTCCGTATCACACGTTTTTTAAATTTGGTGAAGACGGTGAGTGGCCGTACAACACTTGTTATAACGGCTGGTGGGGACACGATACGCTTCCGAAATTGAATTATGAGGAATCGGAGAAACTGGTTCGCTATATCATGCGTATTGCCAGAAAGTGGGTGTCTCCGCCGTACAATGTCGATGGGTGGCGTCTGGATGTCGCCGCAGACCTTGGCTTTTCACAGGAATTTAACCACAAATTCTGGAGCGAATTTCGGAAAAACGTAAAAGAGGCAAATCCAGATGCCATTATCTTAGCAGAGCATTATGGGGATCCGACCCCCTGGATCTCGGGCGGCCAGTGGGATACCGTCATGAATTATGACGCGTTTATGGAGCCTGTGAGCTGGTTTGTCACAGGAGTTGACAAACACAGCGATGTGGCCCGCCCCGATCTGAGGGGAAACAGCGGTGTCTTTTTTGCCAGAATGACCGAGTACGGAGCCCGGTTCTGCAGGCAGTCCTACCTGACAGCGATGAATGAATTATCCAATCATGATCATTCGCGATTTTTGACGAGGACGAACGGACGCGTGGGACGAACGGCGTCGGCAGGGCCGAGGATGGCGGGTGTAGGCGTCAACCAGGCCGCGATGAGGGCGGGAGTGATGATCCAGATGACATGGACGGGCGCGCCCACTATTTATTACGGTGACGAGGCGGGAGTATGCGGCTGGACAGACCCGGACAACCGCCGCACATATCCCTGGGGCGCGGAAGATACAGAACTGATCCGCTTCCACAAAGAAGCGATCCGGATTCACAAAGATTACGATGCGCTGCGGGCCGGCACATTGATCTACCTCATCTGTGAGGAGGGACTGATCGGTTTTGGCCGCTATGATAAAAAGGATAAGTTTTTCATACTCGTGCAGGCGGGCGGCGGATACCGGAAAGTGGAAGTGCCGGTCTGGCGGCTGGAAGTAAACGACGGCGAGTTCATGGCGACGATGCTGAGAAGCGATAGTTCCGGGTTCAGCCTGAATGCGCAGGTGTATGAAGTGAAGGATGGATGTGTGACAGTGGAACTCGAGACGGACGGGGCGGTGATCGTCAAGTCCGTGGAGAGGTCATATTGAACAATTGGTATAAGAGGTGCTTCGCAGAGGATGCGGAGCACCTCTTTTTGGTGAATGGGGGATTTGTAGACAAGTGTAACGGTAGGATGTGGGTGAGGGATTGAGAGAGGAGGATGTAGTGGATGAGAGAAGCGGAGCTGGTTGTTTGGGCAGTAACGGAAACGATTAAGATTATGATATATTATTATGGAGTTTTGGGGATAAAAGTAAAAAATGGGTGGAAAAAATATGGTACATTTTTATATTTGTGTATAGGGATTCCTGTATTAATCATTACCTCGTGGGATGATTTGTATTTTTGTACATTTTGGGGGCTGGTTTTGTTATTTTCATTTTTCGAGGGCAGTTTTAGGTTGAAGATAAGATCTTTTTTTGTACAATATATAGCAATCAGTGCTGTTGATATATTAATATGGAGTTTATTGGTCAAAGGATTAGCAGGAACAGTAATGAGAAATCCTAATTTGTTTTTGATGTTGGCAAACTGTCCTGGTATTTTGTTTTGGATGGGGATTTTGGTCTTGTTTCGGAAAATAAAGTATAAAATGTGCTACCAAATGGAGCAGATGTCATGGAAGTATTATTGTTTGATATTGGCAGTGTTTTTTAGTATGGCTGTTATTGCGGGAGGCGCACAGGCAGAGTGTTTAGACGAAATGTCGGGAAATATGAAAGAATCCATGTTATTTAGCAGTGCAATGGCGCTGGTATTATTGATCTTTGTAGTAACGGTGTTAATGCTGGCCCTATTTTCCCAGAGCCAGTTAAGAATGGAAAATGAGATGAGCAGGCAGTTCATGGAATATCAAAAGAAATATTATAGTGAGCTTATTGTAAGGGATGAAGAGATGAGGAGGTTTCGGCATGATTTCAATAAACATATCATAGCGCTGGGTATATTGAGCGAGAAGGGGGATTTAGAGGGAGTTCGGAAATATTTAGAGGCGCTGGACAAGAAGAGGGAAGATATGGAGATTGTAAAGACGGGAAATCCAATTGTGGATTATTTTCTCTATGCAATGATTTCTGATCTGATGGAGGTGGGAGGTTTTGAATATAACATATCGGGTAAATTTCCACCTACACTTCACCTTTCAGATATAGATTTAAGCGTGCTGCTCGGAAATGCATTGGATAATGCGAAAGAAGCGCTTCTTAAGACAGATGGGGAGCGTAAGTTTGGGTTTCTGGTAATGAGCAAAGGAAAGAAGATTGAAATTGAGATAACAAATTCTTGTAAAGAAGGTGGTTTGACTTTTAACACATCGAAAAAGGATGTACGTAATCATGGATATGGATTGCTGAATATGCAGAGTGTCGTGAACAAATATGATGGGGATATGAAGTATAGCTGTCAAAAAGGGCGATTTACTTTGACAGTGAGGATATGACGCTTATTGACAAAAATCGACGCTTAGAACATTTTGGTTGAACTTGTTTTGGTTTGGGATTATAGTAAAAGATGGAAGGAGGATGAGTGATATGATGTTTTACGATGTTAATGGGTTGTGGAGATGGATTAAAAGACTTTTTGGGTAAAGTGAGAATATGTTGAGAGAATTGTGAAGGAGAAGAAAAATGAAAAAACTAAAATGTAAGATAATTGTGTTACTATGCTTAATTGCACAGATTATAACGATTTTTCCAAATGAAATTATGGTAGGGGCAGAAGATAAAAAAGAAGAAACACAATATCTATTTCAAGGTGACAGATTTGAGGTACAATTCAAGGTAGACGGAAAATGGGAACACGGATATAATGCAAGTATAACTATTGCTAATATAGGGAATGAAGTAATACATGACTGGGCGCTTTTATATGTGTTTGAAGATGAAATAGAGAATTTGTGGAATGGTAAAGAAACTAAAAATGAGTATTCCATTACTATGATAAAGAATGCGGAGTGGAATCAGGATATCGTACCTGGGCAAAAAGTAAGTTTTGGATTTACAGCTAGTTTTGATAATGAGATACATATTCCAAAAAGTTATTGTCTTTCGACATGCCGACAAAAAGTTTCAGAAAAGGAATATAAAATTGATTTTACTACAAACAGTGATTGGGGAACAGGATATAGTTCCAGTATAAGTATAAAAAATCTTACAAATGAGGAAATTGAGGATTGGCAGATGAGCTTTGATTTTAATTATGAGATAAAAGACATCTGGAATGCAAAACTCCGAAATAAAAACAAAAACACATATTATTTGGACAATACTGGGTATAACCAAAATATTTCAAAGCTGGGTGAGGTGAATTTGGGATTTAATGGGGTACCTGGAAATATCAATAAGAAACCTCAAAATTATGTTTTGTATAAATATTCAACAGAAATAGATCCAGAACTTGATAGTGATGGTGATCAACTTCCCGATATTTATGAATTGAAAGCAGGAACTAATGCTTATCGTAAGGACACAGATGATGATGGCCTGAGTGATTTTATAGAAATATTTCAATTGAAGTTGGATCCATGCCTTCAAGATACAGATGGAAATGGTATTGCGGATGGGGAAGAAGACAGCGATGAAGATGGTTTGATAAATCGAAAAGAGTTGAGTTTGGGTACAAGACCGGAGGATTATGATACAGATGGGGATGGGGTTAGTGATGGGGAAGAGGTGAACCATTATAAGACAGATCCTCTCAACGCGGATACAGATGGGGACAATCTAAATGACGGGGAGGACATTAAGCTTGGTTTTAGTCCGCTGAAACAGGATACGGATAGTAACGGAATTACGGATGACAAGGAAAAAGTTCAACAGAGTATTTCGGAAGAAATAAGCCAAGAAAACAAGAATGATGGCGCTATTACAGAGGTTACTCTTGACATAAAACTTACGGGGGATATTGAATCTAATACTGAGATAGAAAATGTATTTGGTGAAGATGTATTGTCAAGTGAGTTGGTAGGCCTTGTAGGAGTTCCTGTTGATTTTACTACGGATGGGGAGTTTGATGAGGCTACTATTACATTTCATTATGACCCTTCAAAACTTGGGGATAATAGCGAAGATGATTTGGCAATTATGTGGTATGATGAATTAAATGAACAATATGTTTCTTATGAGGAAGAATCTGTAATTGATAAAGTGAATCATACGATTCGTTACACAACGACACATTTTAGTACCTACCTTGTATTCAATCGAAAGAAATGGAAGAAGGCGTGGGAAAATGAGATAAATTATTATCAGTCAGGAACAGATCAATATTCTGATGTTGTTTTTGCAGTAGATGCTTCAGGAAGTATGAAGGGGCCGGAAATGAAGCATGCTAAAGCAGCAATTAATAGCTTGGTTGAGGAAAAACGAAGTAAGGACAGAGGAAGTGTCGTATCTTTTTCTAAAAAAGCGGAAGTGTTGACCAATTTTACAAGAAATTCTAAAAAAGTAAAAGAAAGCGTGTCGCTTATAGATCCAGATGGTGGTACAGATGTAGATAAGGGACTTAAGAAAGCAATTAGACAATATACAAAAGATTCGTATAAAGATGTGGGAAATAAAAGGTTTATTTTACTGATCTGTGATGGCGACATGGAATATAATAAAGAAATTGTGGATTTGGCAAATACTAATCAAATTTCAATTATTACTGTTTTGATAGGGAAACAAGGCGAATCTGACCTAAAAAAGATGTCGAAGGAAACAGGAGGTAAATTTTTCTCGGTAGAAAAAGCAGGTAGTATTTCAGATATTATATTTAAAATACAGACAGGGATTCTTGGGGAAATAGATACAACAGACACTGATGGTGACGGATTGTATGATGTGTTTGAGACAAAGGGAATGATGTGTCAAAATGGAAGGGTAATAAAAACAAATCCGCGAGAATGGGACTCGGATGGAGATAAAATAAGTGATTTTGCTGAAATGGGTGGAACTAAGTCGTTTAAAAACGGAAAGTTACGAAAAACTATGAAGGTAAGATTGTTTTTGCCGCCAGAAGAGGAGGAGGTTCATTATTTTGCATGGAGATCTGATCCGAATAAGAAAGATACCGATGGAGATGGTTATGATGACAGATGTGATAAACGACCTCAGATTAATGATGTTAAGGTATATGAAATCAAAGATTTTTTGCCCATAAGTGCGAGTGAGGGTATTGCTTATGGTGGGAATCAGCTATGGTGGAAAGATGAAGATGAAGATATAAAATCACTGGGGTGTGGATTGATTGCTGCTACAAATGTAGTTCTTCATTGGTTGAGAACGGGTAAACGGGATAGTGCATTTTTAGATGAGCGGCAAGATTTATTATATGAAAGGATTTCTCAAGAAGCGTTCATGTCGTTTACTAAAGAGGTAAATAAAAAGTTAAGTGTCCTCAAGTTTGTTGGTGCGATAGGACCTCATATTGCTTATGGAATAAGAAGATTCAGTAAGGCTAATAAATTAAATTTGGATTCTTCCTCTATTGAACGAGTGTTTTTGAAATATACTTTTAAAGATTTGCGTAATAAGGTTAAAAGAAAACTTCAAAAAGGTTTTCCAACGATATTGTCTCTTGGAGCCCCGTTGTTGGCATATTTAGGTTGTGATTCTGCAGTGGTATCAAATAAAGATAAGGTGAAATTTTATAGGGATAAAGGTTCATATATTGAGTTTGAGAGCAGCGGTTTCTATTTTTATGATCATTATGTTACAATAACAGGATTGGTTATTGATAAGCAAGCAGACTCTTCTAAGTTTATTGTGTCGTCTTGGGGGGGGAAGTATTTTGTTGATCTTACAGAATGCTTTCAGTATGTCCATTACCAAGGTGGTTACGAATTTAGCGATATGGTTGTATGTGGGAGGAAAGAATGACACATGTATTTCGTTTTGTTGCAAGGCATAAAAGTATATTTGTGTTGTTTGCATTAGGATTTTTAGTTGCTCTATCAATTATGGTACACCATCCAGGGTGGGAGTATGTAAAACCTCTGGAGGAAATGATTGTCAATAAATATGGCGATGATTTTTCAATTGGGCAGATTGGCTTTGATGAATCAGCTCAAAAAATAAGAACTTTAAGAGTCGTGATTTCAAAAGAACGCGTAGAGATAGATGATGCAATAAAAGTCTGCTATGATATACAAGAGCTCATAGCAGATTATATAAAAGAGAACCCGAAATATTTTAGTTTAAATGATAAGGAGACATTTTCTTTATACTTTTATGTCGGGAAAAAGCGATTGCTTCCGAGACGATTTTACATGTTAAAATTTACAAATGAAAACGCTCATTTTGAGTTGAGTAGAGATGGTTCTTGTATGTATGAGAATGATTTTGTTAGATGTAATGTGAATGAGGGGGAACTCGAAGAAGCAAACCGGGTTAAACGGAAAATAAAGATTAGTGAATTTTCTGGTTTTGAGAAGATACAGATGCTTACGTTTCAGGCTTTGGTGGAGATGGATGATCTTCAAGCATTATTGGATTTGCCACAATTGAAATGTTTGCGTTTTGGCGTTTACAATAAGACGGAGGATATTGAAACAAAGTGGATGCCGCTCTTTGAAAAGAAAGGAATTGATTTGGAATTTGGTGTTGTTTTAGATAACTGATCTGCGGCAAATGGAAACAAATGATTTATTCGTAATAGAAAGTAGGAGAGACTTGCGATGACAATTGGAATTTGTGATGATGAAGAAATTATACGATGGAAACTCAAAAGAATATGTAATCAATTATTAGTAGAAAGGGATATATGCTGTGGGATAATTGAATTTCGAAATGGGATGGAGTTAATGAACTTTATAGATCATTTGGAAATTCTGATTTTAGACATTGAAATGGCGGGGATTGGGGGAATTGAGGTGAAAAACCGTTTGCAAAGGATGAAGCGTGACGTGATCATAATATATGTTACTAGTCATGATGAAATGATATGGGAAGCATTTGGGCTTAATGTGCTGGGGTTTGTAAAAAAAGAGAATATGGAGCAGGAGTTGCCAATTATGCTTACTTCTGCGTTGGAAATGGTGGGTCATTTTGTTATTTTAAGGGATGATATTGATAGTCGGGAAATCGCATATATACATACAGAACAGGTATACTGCAGAGTATTTTTGGTTGATGCTACTGAGAAAGTACTTAGGATTCCAATAAGAGAATTAGAAAGAGAATTGGAAGGAATAGGGTTTATTCGGGTGCATCGTTCTTACCTTGTTAATCTGCAATATGTAGAAGCAGTAGACGATAGCATGGTTTATGTATTGAGTCAAAAAATTCCTATTTCAGTTCGGAAACGTCTTAAAGTGCAAAAAGCTTGTAAAATGATTGGTCTGTGTCCAAATAAGGAAACAAAAAATGATGCCGTGTAAAGTTTTGGTTATTTTAGGAACCAAAAGATGATTAAGTGAATGAAAGTTGACGTATGAGAGCTACAGAAGAGGAGTGTTATAATGAAATGTGAGAAATGCAAATTGGAATGGCAGTCAACTGGAGTTGAGCAGGTATTGTTTTGTCCATTTTGCAATAGTTCATTAGTGATTTTAGAAGAAAATTTTCAATATTTGGAAGATGTTTTTTCGTATCTTACTAAAGAGTACGGATTAGAAATACTTCGGAATAAGAGAAGCACATTGCAGTTTATGAAATGCTTTTTCCCTGATGGGAAGCGTGAATATAGATTCACAAATATGTTTTATTCATCGGGGTACATGGATACTATTTTTAGAATTAGGAACTTATCAGAGGCTGTACAGGATGGTGCTATAAAGCAAGTAATAACACAATTTGGTAGCAGATTCGGAATTTCAATGGAATGGGCAGATTATATTGTGGGGTGCATATGTAAAAGTTTGGGGATGGTAAACAATGTAGAGTATTCTATAATTAAAATAAGGCAATTGGCAGAGCAGGGAAGTTCTATATTTCAATTTAAGTTGGCAGAGTGCTACCGGACAGGGAAGAAGGTACAAAAAAATGTACAAAAATATTTTAAATGGTTAGAATGTTCTGCAAAAAATGGTTATCCTATTGCAATGTTTCAATTAGGAGAAGAATTATGGAATGGGTCAGTTTGTGAACGTAATATTAATGAAGCAATTAGACTTATAAAGAAGGCTGCGAAATTCGGCAATAGAGATGCTGTGTGTTTTGTTGCTGGTCATGAAGAGATATATAATTGTTGTGGTTTCAATCTTGATCCATACATACAAAAGATACTTAACTCAAAAGGAGAGTTGTCTGTTAAACAATTATTAGGTGTTATTCGATATTTTGTACGCCAAAAGGATTTTGCGATGGCTATTTGTCTTGCGAAAATTGCATATGAAAAAGATGAAAAAATGGCTTGGGAAACATACGTTGAAGTGTTGCATCTTGATAATTCCCGAGAGAGTAGAGCGCTATCATTAAAGGTTATAAAAGAGGTTGCCATAAGTGGAAATGTATTAGCATGTAAAATGTTAGCGGAGCATTGTGAAGATCAGGCTAAAACGGAACAGGATATGATTACCGCTTTATATTGGTATCGAATGGCTGCTGAAGTTGGAGACGTAGATGCTCAAATTCGGCTTGCACAAATTTATGAGTGTGGAATAGTTGTACAAAAAGATATTGAACAGGCGATATTCTGGTACAAGATGGCCGCATATAATGGGGATCAATATGCGAAAAGCAAGTCTATTGATTTTTCATGTGGTGTAAGAGATAACAGTAACTGGCTTTGGGGACTTAGAGATTACTACGTAAAGTCAAATCCGGCTGGTTATGATGATTATTGGAAGAAGCTAACGGCCTTTCACTATCAAATTGATGATGAAAAATGTTTGTATCATAAAATGGAACATGCACTGAAGGAAACAGAACGGATCTTGTTACCGTTACTTGACCGGGTGTCCGATCTGGATGTTTGTATTGAGTTTTTGAGAGTGTATAATTCGACTTCGCTGAATGTGCAGGAATATGATGAAAATTATAGGTTTGGTTATGACGATGACAATGAGGATGACAATGAGAGCCTGTTGTATATACAAACAGATAACCATGATGATTTGGTGCTAAAATATAATGAAATGCTTGATGTAACTGCAAAGGCAATTGAAAATGGTAAGCCGGGATATGGGCCATATGAAGTAGAAAAGAAAGCTTATGAAGAATGGCGAGTTGAGACGATTACACGAAGAGATAGTATTTACAATACTCCTGCATTATGCAAAAAGGTATTGGCAGAACTTGAGCGGCGGAAAAAAGTGAATATGGAAACACTGAGGTCTTATGGGGTTGATTTGTAAAAGGATTCTTTTGAGTCTCTTATACATCTAGTGCTACAGCAAATGCTGCTGAAATTGATCAGGTTTGTAAAGATTTTAAGACACTTTTAAATGCCTACTTTGGTGACAAACTAAATGCGAGTCAGCTTACCGTATACCGTACCAATTGGAACGACCTTAGCATTACCTTTGAGGGCATGGATGATACGCTTATCATTAGAGATTACTTTACCTCTGAACGTAACAGAACATTTAATGTGATGTTTGCGGATGGAACGAAGTTTTCATATGATGAAGCAGACAATCCAATTAGATGGGTTCATGCAACGAACTATGATGACTGGATGAATGCGTGGAGTGATGACGGGATTGTTCTTTACGGTGATAATGGGAATGATCACTTGACGGGAGGAAAAGGTAACGATACTCTCTCCGGAGGTACAGGCAATGATTATCTTGCTGGTGGCGAAGGAAATGATACCTACATTTTTGGAGAGAGATACGGCTCAGATATCATTGAGGATAACGATGGTGAGAACAGAGTGATTTTTCAAGATCTTACACTCGATATGGTGTCATTCCATGTTGATAAGAATGGTACTTTTGTGATTTCGATCAAGGATAGTAAGGACACCCTTACGATCAAAGATTTTGATTCGGACTTATTTACATTTGAATTTTCTAATGGTGTGACAGGAAAAATAAATGCGGATACAGTCGAATTTGAGGAAAATGAGATTGAATAATATGACAAGGACGTATGTGGAACGGAAGCTTATTTTCAGTGCGTCTGGCAACTCACATCATTAATGGATCGGAACGAATATGGTATAAATCAAGTGTGGTTCTGCTTGTTGGCAGGATCACACTTGATTTTTGCTTGTATATCAAACGATAAAGTAGTATGATTATATAATAGGGAAAAGATGGAAGCCGACATTCGTCCTGTGTCCAGAAGTGTTATGATTACATTTATAAACTTTTTAAGGATATCCTGTCTCGGGTCCCGAAACCTTTTTTGGGAATAAAGAGGGGAGGCGTGAACGCTATGAAAAGATTTGCTGCTATATACATGATTTTTATGATGATAATGTCGTTACTTTGTTTTCAACAATCAGAGGCGAAGATTAAGAATATCCAATACAAGGAAACGAAGGTGGAAGAAAAGATCGTAAGAAACACGATGTTTACCGGCGTTTCGATCAGTAAGGGGAAATATTATTCGCTCAAACGTTTTGTCAGTGTTTTGAAGAATATTAACAATAGCAAACGTTATGATGTAAGTTATGTTAGTTCCGATATGAAAGAGGATAAGAAAGCGATATTATCAGGAAAGGGATTAACCATAAGAGAACAGTCATTTAAGGCAGTTAAAACGGGAACATTTCGGTTAAAAGTAAAAGTTAACGGAAATTCTCATATATTTCCTCTCTGGGTTGTAGAACCCTATTATAAAATGGACTTTCTGAATGTCGGTAAAATCTCACTTAAGAAATACGTTATGTGGGAATCTACGATGGTGTTTATAGAAGATACCGACGTGATCAATAAAATCATGCACGAGATAAATAGAGCCAGATATTCTTTTGATGTAGAATGTTCGCTCCGAAGTAATGTAGAATGTGATGATTATTTTGTGAGTCTGTATTCCAAGGATGGAAGAATACTGGAAAGCATCATGTTGTGTCCGCATAAAATTGTGAGATCTCGTTCAACCTGGACGGCTGATATATCTGCTACGAAAGAGTGTTTCGACTATATTAGTGCTGCATATAACGATGCCTGGAACATTCAGCTTGAATGGCAGGCGGGAAAGCGGTGAGTGCTCTCGGAAAGTCGATGAAGAAATAGAAAAAAGACATGACAATGAAACCTGTCAAAATATATTTTTTAACAGATTAAAATACCATATTCTGTTCGCAAAATACTGTTATTGGCCCGTTCACAGACGCTGCGCTCACCGTATGTCGTTTTGTATTTTTCGGAATCCCTTGGGATACGGGGATGGAAACGAAGATCACCGTGGTTTTTATGTAGACGGTGCGTCCGTAACTGCCGGGGGGAACAATCCTGTTCATGAGAGCAGGAACCAATATGTCCGCATTTCAGGGGACAGCGGTATTTGTGGGCGCCTTTTCGCGGGCACATCTGATATCCGGCAGGGCAGAGGGGATGCCCTTCAACCATACTTGATTTTTCTTGTATTTAAAACAATAAAGTAGTATTATAAAATGTAGAGATAAGATGGAAGTAGGTTTACCTAGGGACGTCGGGAAGGGGAGAGTGAGATGAAGAAAAGAAATGGCATAATATTTGGTATAGTATTAGTTCTTGCGCTAATTCTCTGTCCTTTTGAACAGATTGAGGTAAAGCAGAAGCAAGTTGAAAAACCTCTTAAGCAGGAGTGGGCAAAGAAAACAGAGGAATTTTCCTATGAAACCATAACGATTGAAAAAGGGAAAACTTATACGCTGAAAGAGTTGATAAAACCGGTAAATCAATACAAAAGTATCCTTTATGATTTAAATGAAAAATTAAATAAGGGATATAAAATTACGATATCAGGCAAGGAGTTGCTGCTAAAGAATAAAACAATATCAGGAAAAAAAGCGTTGATTAAGCAAAAAACGATCAGGGCAGATGAGACGGGGGAGTATCGGTTAAAAGTTAAATTGAAGGATTCTTTTCATCTGTTTCGGGTGAAGGCGGTTGAAAAGTATTTTAACGTAATGGAAAGCGAAGTGGCTAAGATAGTTATTAGAGAATATCGGATGGGGGAGAGCATCGCCTATGAGATTACGGATCCGCTTCAGATTCATCAGATTGTTTCTAAACTTATGAAGCCAAGGTATGTTTTTACTTATCCAAGGGTTGGATCATTGAGTAATATCGGTGACTATATGCTGGGATTATATTCGGCAAATGGCAGTCTTATAGCGGGAATAACAATGTGGCAAAAGGGAATGGCGCACAGCTATTGCTTTCGAGGTGCGGAAGATTTGTCTAGTGCTCAGGAGTGTTATGACTATATTTATAAACTATATAAGGATATGCTGTCCCAGATTCCAAAACGTCCGTGGGATTTTAATATATAGATAAAACATACAAAGATGCATTAGCTCTTATTCCAAAACGATTATGGTAAAAAATCAAGTGTGGTTTTGCTTGTAGGTAGAACTACACTCGATTTTATACTTGTACTCAAAACAATTAAGTAGTATGATGAATGTAAGGAAAAAATAGAGGTTGGTTTACCTGAGAATGTCGGAAGGGGGGAGAGTGAGATGAAGAAAGGGAATGGCATAATATTCGGCATAGTATTAGTACTTGCGCTAAGTCTCTGTCATTTTGAGCAGGTTGAGGCAAAGCAGAAGCAAAATGGAAAACCTCTCAAACAGGAGTGGGCAAAGAAAACAGAGGAGTTTTCCTATGAAACTGTTACAATTGAAAAAGGGAAAACATATACACTGAAAGAATTGATAAAACCGGTTAGTCAACGTAAAAGTATCTTTTATGATTTGAATGAAAAATTGTATAAGGGATATAAAATTACGATATCGGGCAAGGGGCTGTTGCTAAAGAATAAAACAATATCAGGGAAAAAACCGTTGGTGAAGAAAAAAACGATCAGGGCAGATAAGGTGGGAGAATATTGGTTAAAAGTTAAATTGAAGGATTCTTTCCATCTGTTTCGGGTGGAGGCGGTTGATAAATATTTTAATGTGAAAGAGAACGAAGTGGCCAAAATAATTATTACCGATTATGAAGAGCATTTGAATGAAGGTTATAGGATTAGTGAGCCAATCCGTGTTGAAATTACAGATCCGTTCCAAATTCGACAAATTGTTTCTAAACTTAAGATGCCGAAGTATGCTTTTTCCTTTGCAAGGATAGGTGGTTCTGTACCTTGTATCGACGAGTATAATGTGGGATTTTATGCGTCAGATGGCAGGCGTTTGGCGTGGTACATTATGATGCCATTTGGAATGTTAAATAGTAAATGCGATCGAAAAGCCGAAAATTTGCCGGCTGCCCAGGAGTGTTATGACTATATTTATAAACTATATAAAGATATGCTGTCACAGATTCCGAAACGTTCGTGGGAATAAAGAGAGGAAAGACAATATGAAACAAAGATTATTAATTTTCAGTTGGGTGCTAGTGACGATGATACTGTTGCTTTTACCGTCAGAACATGTGAAAATAAATGCAAAAATTAAGAATTATGAAAAACCGCTTAGACAAGAATGCCTGGTGAAAGACAGGCATTTTTATGAGGAGTGGATTGTGATTCAAAAAGGGAAGTACTATGCCCTTCAGGATGTTTTAAGGGTATACGTGACAAAATATAAAAGTGCCAAAGAACTTTTGAATCAAATAAAAAATAATAGAAATGTTGTTTGCTTTGGAGAGGGATTAAAAATTAGAAAGAATAAGTTTATGGCAAAAAAGCCAGGAGAATATAAACTTAAAATCAAGACAGAAGATGAATGTCATGTATTCGCGTTACGTATAGCGGAACCTTTTTGCCAAATGCGATTAGATGGAGTTGTGAAGATAGTGATATCGCAGAGAACGATGGGAAAAACAACTAGTATGGAAATTACAGACCCAATTAAGGTTAATGGGATTACGAGTAAACTGATGCAAACAAAATATGTGTTAGATTGTACCAAAACCCTGCGAAAACGAGTGGGTTGTTTTTGGGGGTATGATGTCGCTTTGTATGATGCACGCGATCACTTGGTAGATTATTTTTCAATGACCAGTAATACACTTTGTAATTCTGTTGCAGAGTGGAGATCTGATTCGCATTTTGCCAAAGAGTGCTTTGAATTTGTGGATAAAACATACAAAGACGCATTAGTTCTTATTCCAGAACGATTATGGTAAAAAATCAAGTGTGGTTTTGCTTATCGGGAGAACCATACTTGATTTTTGCTTGTATTCAAAACAATAAAGTAGTATTATAAAATGTAGAGATAACATGGAAGTAGGTTTACCAAGGGACGTCGGGAAGGGGAAAGTGAGATGAAGAAAAGAAGTGGCACACAGCTATTGCTTTCGAGATGCAGAAGATCCGTCCAGTGCCCAGGAGTGTTATGATTACATTTATAAACTATATAAGGATATGCTGTCCCAGATTCCAAAACGTTCCTGGGAATAAAGAAAGGAGAAGATAACGATGATGCGACAAAAAAGTTTTAAAACAGGGTGCATGCTGCTGGTTCTGATGATGTTTCTCTGCCAGTTTGAACAGTTAGAGGCAAAGGAAAGGAGTCCAAAATTAGAAAGAGCCCTCAAACAGGAGTGGGCTGAGCCGTATTCTAAGTATTTTTATAATACTGCGTCAGTTCAAAAAGGACGTTTCTATTCCATAAAGGATTTTATAAATGTAGCGGGAACGTCCGCCAGTGCAGCACAGCTACGAAGTAAGATCGTAAAAAAGAAAGTGAAGTTCACCATGTCGGGCAGTGGATTAGTAATCAGGAATCAGTCGTTTAAGGCAAATAAGACGGGTGACTACAAGCTGAATGTCAAAACAGATAACGAATGGCATGTATTTTCCCTTCATGTGGTGGATCAATATTTTGAGGTACAGGCGGATGAAGTATCAAAAGTGACGATATCGCAGGAAGAGATGGGGAAAACGACTACGATGGAGTTTACGGATTCCCATATAGTTAATGAGATTTCAGGTAAATTGTCGCAGTCTAAATACTCCTTTGTTTTTCCTAAAACTTCACGAGTGCCAGTGGGATTTGGAGGATATTACGTTTCTTTATATAATGCTGAAGGAAGCTGCATCAATCGCCTTGCGGTAGTGAGTGATAGCATTTGGGATACGGAAGTTTACATGGGTAAGAGATTCTTATGGAAGTCTGATTCGCATTTTGCCAAAGAGTGCTTTGAATTTATAGATAAAACATACAAAGGCGCACTGGCACTTATTCCAGGACGATGAGCTGATGGCAGAAGTTGAGATCTAAACAGTGATCAATTATGGGAGGCGAATAAATCTGGTATTTATATGATAAATGTGGAGTCTATCAAAGAAATGGAAACAATACATAAATTAGCAAAAAGGTAATACTTATTTGGTATGTGACGGTGGTTCAAGTTTTCATGCATCATCTGCGTTTTTTTCTAAACTTCCTGAACGGGTAAGGGTTTTGTGAGGGAAACATCTTTCAATATAAATCTGTATAAAAATATAACTAATTTGCAAAAATATACATGTAAAAGCGAAATATTCACAATTAAATGTTGATTTTTACTGAGAATGAATTATAATAAACATGAAAACAAAATTGGGGTTATAGATGCAAGCCCATAATGAGGAGACTCTTATGCTGATTCAATTTAATTTTAAAAACTTTAAATCCTTTCGTGATGAGGTATCTTTGGATTTGACGGCAACAAAAATAAAGGAGCACGAAGATCATGTGGCAGAAGTGGCGAATGATAAACTTTTGAAGGTGGCAGCTATCTATGGCGCCAATGCAAGCGGGAAGTCTAATGTATACGATGCCTTTGAATATATGACTTATTATGTAGACGAATCCTTTAAATTTGGTGATGAAGAGGAACGGCGCAGGAAAACAGGGGATTCTTATTCGAGGGTGATGCCATTCCTATTTGATGAAAACAGCCGAAACGAAGACACTACTTTTGAAGTGTTTTATGTTGACAATTCAGAAGATACGGGCAAGACATACCAGTACGGATTTTCCCTGAAAAAGGATGAAGTGGTGGAAGAATGGCTTTATTCCAAGGCAAAGACGGCTAGAAACAAGTATCGTACGATCTTTTATCGCAAAAAGGGTGAAGAATTGGAGATGAACGGATTTTCCAAAAATCATGTGGAGAATATCAAGGCATCTCTGAACAAGGAATCCCTTATTGTATCGTTGGGGTCGAAGTTGCGAATTGCCAAGCTGAAAAAGGTTAGGGATTGGTTTTTGAAAAACGAGATTGTAAACTTTGGCGATCCTGCGGAGAATTTTTTCCTTTCCAGAGTTCTGCCAGAAGGATTTGTGGACCGAAAAGAGGTGCAGGATAATGTGGTGGAATATTTTGCATCTTTTGATGAGGCGATACAGGATTTTAATATCGAGGAACTTCCCCGGGAGGAAGAGAAAGACAACAGCAAAAGCTATAAGATTGATGCCTTGCATAAGATGGGGGACAGTGGAAAAATGATTTCTATCCCATTAAAACAGGAATCCAGCGGGACACAGAAGATGTTTGCTTTGTATCCTTCCTTAAAGGAAGTGTTGGATCATGGTTCCACGCTGTTTATTGATGAGTTGAATGCCAGACTGCATCCATTACTGGTAAGGAATATTATATTGACTTTTCTTTCCCCGGAAATCAATACCCGGAATGCGCAGCTGATATTTACGACCCATGATATTTGGCAGTTTTCCAATGAATTGTTGCGACGGGATGAAATTTGGATGGTTAATAAGAACAGAGACGGAGCTTCGGAATTGTACTCTTTAGTTGAATTTAAGGACGAAGATGGGAATAAGGTGCGGCGGGATGAGGCTCTTGCAAAAAATTATCTCACAGGGAATTATGGAGCGATTCCGGCATTACAGCCTATGAAGATGTTGAAAGGGAGGACGGCGGATGGCAAATAGGGGGAAAGCGGCAGGAAAGAAAGCTGCTGCTGCCAGAAAGTCCAGCGACAGCAGGGCCGGAAAAAAGTGGGATAGGAGTAGACGTGTGGGAGCCAGAGTTCCTGAACTGGGATATTATCTGATCGTGACGGATACGGAAGAAACGGAGAGGAATTATTTTGAGGGACTGCGGGACAGTATTCCGGCAGAACTGAAAGAACGACTTGTGATAAAGGTGGAGAAAGCCAGAACAGTGGATCTGGTGAGGAAAGCTCTGGAAATGACAGGGCAGGAATCACAGTATCGGATTCCGTGGATTGTTTTTGATAGAGACCAGGTGAAGGACTTTGACGAGATTATCAAGGTGGCGGAGAAATATGGTGTGGGTGCAGGGTGGTCTAATCCCTGTTTTGAGATCTGGATGTATGCGTATTTTGGAGAGATGCCTGTGATTAAGGAGTCTTATACATGCTGTGACCGCTTTGCTGAGAAGTTTGAGAAGGCAACGGGACAAAAGTATTCTAAGAATGACCGGGATATCTATAGGAAGCTGGTGCAGACTGGGGATGAGAGAAAAGCGATTCAGGTGGCAGAGAGGTGTTATAAAAGATGTGTAGAAGATGGGAAGAGGAGGCCATCGGAGATGTGGTCAGTAAGTAATGTGTATCGTTTGGTAGGAGAAATACTGAATAAGATTGGATTTCCTTAGTTTGCACATGGAAGGTTGTAGCCTGATGATTAATGTGAGGTGATTAAATGTCAATTCATTCAATAAAATATCTTCAAAGTTTTGTGAGAAAATTTATACGACTACCCAAAATCAGCGTCTGAATCCTGTTTCCCTTTACAAAACATGTGTATAAATGATATGATAAAAAACATAAAAAGAAACAAGTCTAAAAAACCAGATAACGAAAGGAGAAATTATCAATGAAACGAAAGGGATATACGAAACGAATAGGATATTCGTTATTAACAGCATTAACGCTGTTTGGACTTATGGGGTGCGGTTCCGGCTCAAAGCCTGTTGAACCAACTCCGACAACGGCGCCAGCCGCCGCAAACGAAAGCAGCTCGCAAACCAAATATAAGGAGCAGGCCATATCGTATCCAGAGGGACAGGTGTTCTACAGTACATATGACAAGGACGGAAATCCGGCAGCATACTTATTTGACACAAAAAATTACACAGACCAGCACGCGGCGTACGAGGAATATCTCTACAAAGACGGACAATGGGAAAAAGGTGATATGGAGGACTTAAACAAAATCCTGGAAAAAGAACAGATCGCATCCCTATCAACGATCGACAGAGACCCGTCCGGCCAGATCTATGGCCTATGGACGGACCTTACGAGCAGCGGAAACACCAAAGACTCCTTTGCCCTGTATGAGTTCTCAAAAAATAAGGCTGTCAAACACAATGATGCCCTATATAACGGGGACAAAATGCTCTATCAGTATCGTTTGCTCGGAGACGGGAAACTCTGTGGAATGTATGCGGACGGAAGTATCAGCGTGCGCAGTATAAACGATGGCAAGGTTGAAAAGGAACTAGGAAGCGGCTATGCGACGATGGACGTGGCAGGCAGCCGGATGTTTGCTGCCAGCCAGAGCGGCGGTTCGATCGACGAGTGGGATTTGGAAACAGGTGAAAAAGGACATGAGTATTCCGCGGAATTAACGAATCAGGGAGTGGCATTTTGTCAGGACGAGGAAGAAAATGTGTATGCCTGTATGGAAAAAGGAATCTTCTTGATGGATGAAGAAACGAGTCGTCTGACAGAGATCGTGAGCGGAAGCGAGATGTCGGTCAATGCCCTGAATGGTTCTTCCGAGGTGATGATTAGCGGACTGCGCGTCAAAAATGGTGAGTTTTTTGTGACGTATTTGCTCGCGGGTGAAAATTCCAGGGAATATAAGCTGATGACGTATCGTTCATAACGGGAATGTGGCGCGGCTGGATGGCAGAAATACTAATTCCCAGCCGCCCCCCCTTTGCGGTACTCCTTCGGCAAAACCTGAAAATAAGCCTTAAAAGCCGACGAAAACCGGCTCTGGCTCTTATATCCGATCCGCTGTCCGATCTCCGCTATCGTTAAATCCGTTTCCGTTAGAAGTTTTGCCGCCAGTTCCATGCGGTGCTCTTTGATGTGGGCGGCGAGAGAAGTACCATAAATGGCTTTGAACACTTCTTTCAGTGTCGTAGGGTTGATGTGATATTGTCTGGACAGGGATTCGATGGTGATGCGCTGGCCGATGTTCTGTGTGAGCTGGTCATGGATCGCGCGCACGATTTCAACCTGTTCCGATGGATAGTCCACCGCGCGGCCGGTAAGTTCTTCTACCGGCCGTTTTTCCATGTTCAGGCAGGTGATTTCCATGACCTGCTCGATCATCTGATGAAGGAGGCGGCATTCTTCCGTATCGGCAGCGCGGTAATAGACTTCTTTCCCTTCCCGGCGGCTGACGATCAGTCCGCTGTTTTTCAGCGGCCGAAGATGGTGCGAAACGGCAGGACTGGACATGCGAAGCAGGGCGGAAATGTTCAGCACGCATTCCTCACAGTGGCACAAAAGCCAAAAGATGCGTATCCTTGTCGTGTCACACAGCTGTTTGAAAACGTCGGCTGCGGTCTGAAAATTATCTATATGATCCAATTGTTCCTGAATAAAGCCGATTTCCCGGCCTTCTCCGTGATAATGAGGTAATTCCAAATGATTCATGATCATCCTCCGTTCTTCCAGTGCGAATAGAGCAACATGCCGCCTGCGGCACGTTGCGAGAAACTACGTGATGAGGTTCTTTCGAATCCGTAGTTTCATTCACACTTCGCCCAATCAGAAATATATTTTGCCTTTTTGGCAAATAATGCTCACAGAGCATTGACGCGATGTTTTGTATGTATTATACTATAACCACAACAATTAAACAAGTGCTTAATTGTTTATTCTGTAAGAAAGTCTCTCTTTTGTGAAACAAAAAGAGGGACCAGAGAATGAGAGAATAGAAAGAATTGGAGGATCATTTAAAATGAAAAAAACTTACAAAATCGAAGTGGATTGCGCGAACTGTGCAAATTTAATGGAAGACGCTGCCCGCAAAACAGCTGGCGTGCAAACTGCCGTTGTAAATTTCATGACGCAGAAAATAATCGTCGAATTTGAGGAAGGGCAGGAGCCGAAGGATGTGATGAAAGATGTGCTGAAGGCGTGCAAGAAGGTGGAGCCGGATTGTGAGATTTTTCTCTGATGGCGTGCCTGGGCCGCCAGAAAGGAGATGGCTATGCGAAATGGAACGATGACGAAAAAACAAAAAAGAATGCTTGTCCGCATATTACTTTGTGCTGTGCTTTTGCTGGCGCTCCAGTGCGTGCCGGCGCATCAATTTGGACAGCTTGACAGATACCTGTTTCCTGCGGCGGGGCGTTTCGTGCGCCTGGCCCTCTATCTGGCGGATTATTTCATCATCGGCTATGATATATTGAGAAAAGCCGTAAGGGGTATCCGGAACAGGCAGGTATTTGACGAAAATTTCCTGATGGCAGTTGCCACCGTCGGCGCTATGGCGCTGGCGATTTATGAAAACGGGGATTATCTGGAGGCCATCGCGGTCATGCTGTTTTACCAGATCGGGGAATGGTTCCAGAGTTACGCCGTGGGAAGGAGCCGCCGCAATATCAGCGAACTGATGGATATACGGCCCGATTACGCCAATGTGGAGCGGGACGGAAAACTCGAGCAGGTGGATCCGGACGAGGTTGCCATCGGCAGCAGGATCGTCGTCCAGCCGGGAGAAAAGGTGCCGATCGACGGGGTGGTCGAGGAGGGGGCATCCAGCCTGAATACGAGCGCTCTAACTGGGGAAAGCCTGCCCCGGGAAGTAAAGACCGGAGACCGGATTATCAGTGGATGTATCAACATGACGGGATTGCTGAAAATCAGGACGGAAAAAGAGTTTGGGGAGTCGACGGTATCGAAGATCCTGGATCTGGTGGAAAACGCCAGCTCGAGGAAATCGAGGTCGGAAGATTTCATTTCCAAGTTTGCCAGAATCTATACCCCGGCTGTATGTTACAGTGCGCTGGCGCTCGCGGTCCTGCCGCCGGTGATCCGCCTGCTGTTTATGGACGCGCCGGCAGATCTGGGTGTCTGGATCTACCGCGCCCTGACATTTCTCGTGATCAGCTGTCCGTGCGCGCTCGTGATCAGTATCCCGCTGAGTTTCTTTGCCGGAATCGGCGGAGCCAGTCAGGAGGGCGTTTTGGTAAAAGGATCGAATTATTTGGAAATCCTGTCAAAAACCAGATATCTTGTATTTGATAAAACGGGAACGCTGACACAGGGCGTATTTGAAGTAAATGGGATTCACCATAATGAATTGGAAGACGAAAAACTGATCGAATACGCGGCGCTGGCCGAGAGCGCATCGTCCCATCCGATCAGTAAAAGCCTGCAGCGCGCCTATGGAAAGGAACCGGACCGCGCCCGGGTGAGCGATGTGAGGGAGATCAGCGGAAATGGCGTGATCGCCAGGGTGGACGGCGTAGAGGTTGCCGCCGGAAATGATAAACTGATGAACGAACTGAATATTTCCTATATTGACTGTCATCATACTGGGACGATCATCCACATGGCGATCGACGGGGAATATGCCGGCCATATCGTCATCTCCGATCGGGTAAAGCCGAATGCCGGAGCTGCCGTACGTGCGTTAAAAGCGGCAGGCGTGGAAAAGACGGTGATGCTGACGGGAGATGCGAAGAAAGTGGCCGATCAGGTTGCAGCTTCGCTCGGTATTGATGAGGTGTACAGTGAACTGCTCCCGGCAGATAAAGTGTCCAAAGTCGAGGAATTGCTGCGCGTGAAATCAGAAAAGGCAAAGCTTGCCTTTGTGGGAGACGGCATTAATGACGCGCCGGTGCTTTCGCGCGCGGATATCGGGATCGCGATGGGCGCGATGGGGTCGGATGCGGCCATCGAAGCGGCGGATCTTGTATTGATGGACGATGATCCGATGAAAATAGCCAAGGCGATCCGTATTTCCAGAAAATGTCTGCGCATCGTCTATCAGAATATAACGATGGCGCTGGGCGTGAAATTTGCCTGCCTGATCCTGGGTGCCTTTGGTATTGCGAACATGTACCTGGCGATCTTTGCGGATGTGGGCGTGATGGTACTTGCGGTATTGAACGCGATCCGGTGTCTATTTGTAAAGAAATTGTAATGGTTTCAGGCGGAGCGTGGCGCAGAGCGGTGTGTGCGGGCATTTTTTCTGAATGGCGGGGAATGAAAATGGCTACACTGATCATAGGATGATGTTAGAAAGCCGACAGGAATGTTTTGGCGGAAGATTGGAATTCATGTGAAAGGGAGGATTAGAATGTGCACAGCAGCAACTTATAAAACAAAGGATTTTTATTTTGGGCGCACGTTGGATTACGAGCATTCTTATGTGGATGAGGTGACGGTCACGCCGCGGAATTTCCCATTTCATTTCAGGGAAAACGGGTGCGCCCTGAACCATTACGCGATGATCGGCATAGCATATGTGATGCAGTGTTATCCGCTATATTACGATGCGGTAAATGAGAAGGGACTGGCGATGGCCGGACTGAACTTTCCGGGGAACGCCGTTTACCGTGAGCATGTGGAGGGAAAAGAAAATATTGCCCAGTTTGAGTTTGTTCCCTGGATTCTGGGGCGCTGCGCGACGCTGGATGAGGCGAGGCGGGAGGTGGAACGGATCAATCTGCTGAACACGCCATTTCATGAATCTCTCCCTGTGGCGGATTTGCACTGGATCATTTCGGACCAGAGCGGGTCGATCACGGTCGAGTCCGTGGCGGACGGGATTAAGATTTATGACAATCCGGTCGGCGTGTTGACGAATAATCCGCCGTTTCCGATACAATTGGCGGGACTGGATGAGTATATGGGACTTTCTGCCCGGGCGCCGCGCAATACGTTTGCGCCGGGGCTTGAATTGAAGCCATACAGCCGCGGCATGGGAGCGTTCGGCCTGCCGGGAGATCTGTCGTCCAGGTCGAGGTTTGTCCGGGCGGCTTTCGTAAAAATGAATTCCGTTTCCGGAGACGGGGAGGCGGAAAGCGTCAGCCAGTTTTTCCATATACTTGGTTCGGTGGCGCAGCAGAGGGGCTGCTGCGAGGTGGGAGATGGGCAGTATGAGATTTCCATTTATACCTCCTGCTGTAATGCGAGCAAAGGGCTGTATTATTATACGACGTATGATAATCACCAGATCACGGTGGTCGATATGCACAGGGAAGATCTGGACGCGGACGCGTTGATTCGGTTTCCGCTTATCAGAGGGGAACAGATACGTGCGCAGAATTAGAAAAAAGTTCTTGACACACCCGTTTTCATGTGATAAAATATCACACGGTATCAAAAGCAGAGTTATCCACTCTCACCTTGCCGTATAGCAGACGGACGTTTGCCTCCCTGCTATCACACGTCAATGGTCAACCATTTTTTCGGATATTTTCGTGTCCATACACGGGAAATAGATTTTCGAATAAAGAATGAATTCTGTGGATAGCTGGCTTTAAAAACAGTTATCTTTTTTTCATTTGGAGGTGCAAATTATCAGCGAATTAATGATCAATGAGCAGATCCGCGACAAAGAAGTCCGCGTGATCGGCCAGGATGGGGAGCAGCTTGGAATTATGTCGGCCAAAGAGGCTTATTTAAAGGCGAGGGATGCCGATCTTGATTTGGTAAAGGTCGCACCGGGAGCGAAACCGCCCGTGTGCAAAATCATCAATTACGGTAAATACCGTTATGAGCAGGCAAGGAAAGAAAAAGAAGCCAAAAGGAAGCAGCGGACGATCGAAGTGAAAGAGATCCGTCTGTCACCGAATATTGACTTGAATGATTTAAACACGAAAGCAAATCAGGCCCGCAAATTCCTGTCAAAGGGTGACAAAGTAAAAGTGACCCTTCGTTTCCGAGGCCGTGAGATGGCACATAAGGATGTGGGACGCGGGGTTTTAAACAGTTTTTATGAAAAACTGGAAGATGTTGCGGTGATCGATAAGGATGCCAAAATGGAAGGAAGAAGCATGATCATGTTTTTAACAGCCGCAAAGTAGGATATAGCAGAAAGAAAAACGGTTTGTGTCTATGCGCTGCCAGTCACAGGCCTGAGTGGAAAAGCAGCGCAGAAATGAGGTTAATCATGGCAAATCAGAAAATGAAAACAAAAAGAGCCGCTGCAAAGCGATTCAAAGTGACCGGAAGTGGTAAGCTGGTTCGTAATAAGGCAAATAAGAGTCACATCCTGACAAAGAAGACGACGAAGAGGAAAAGAAAACTCAGAAGAGCAACTTTGGTAGACGATACCAATGTGAAGACGATGAAGAAGATCATGCCATATGTATGATGGCGTCAGGACGGATTTAAGGAGGTAAATACCAAATGGCTAGAATAAAAGGCGGATTAAACGCAAAGAAAAAACATAACAGAGTGTTGAAATTGGCGAAAGGCTACAGAGGAGCGAGATCAAAACAGTATCGCGTGGCAAAACAGTCTGTTATGCGTGCGCTGGAGACTTCTTATACGGGCAGGAAGCAGAGAAAGAGACAGTTCAGACAGCTTTGGATCGCGCGTATCAATGCGGCAGCACGTATCAATGGACTTTCCTATAGCAAATTTATGTATGGCTTAAAGCTCGCGGATATCGACATTAACCGCAAGATGCTCTCTGAGATGGCGATCAGTGATCCGGATGGATTCGCGACTCTTGTCGATGTGGCAAAGAGTAAGCTCGCATAATTTTGACATTTTTTTATGATAAAAAGAATATAATAAATGAACAAAAGGGTACTTCGTGATTTAGAGGTATCCTTTTTTGGCCGACGGAGAAAGTGATACGGGTTTTGTGTATGGACATGCTGAAATAGTCTGACAGTCTGGTGCGTGTCGCCGATCGGTTGGCGAATCGCGAACGGTGCCGCGCGCCGGAAGGAATGGGGGATTATTATGACTGGGAAAAAAAGAAAATGTGTGGTGTGGCTGATCGTTTGCTGCGTATTGGCAGGCGTTTTGCCGGAACGGGCTGACGCGTACGGCGTAAAGTCAAGGGGAGTGAAAGCGGCAAATGGATCGGTTGCGAAAATGGCAGGCGGATTTGTTGTAAGAACGGCAGCACAAACGACAGGTGGATCGGTCGGACAATCGACAAGCGAGCCGGTTGCACAACCGACGGAAGAACCGAACGTGCAGCCGACGACCGAACCCATCGTGCGGCCGACGGCTGAACCGGTTGTACGGCCGACGGCTGAACCTGCCGTACAACCGACAGAGCAGCCGTCAACTCCCTCACCTGCGCCACAGCACACCTCTAAACCCCGCGTGCTGCCGCTGGTACTGAAAAATAAGGAAGCCAAACTGTCAAAAGGCGGACAAAAGGGCATCGGATACGGGAAGGTAAAAAAACAAAAAGTTTATCATATCTATGCGTATGCCACTGACGAAGTGAAATTATTCCCATCGAAAAAGTGTACCTACAAACTAACTGGAGGGAAAAGCCGGAAAGATGTGAGCGCGGGAAAGGTCAAAGTGACGCGGGACGGAAAGGTGATCTGCCGGGACAGGGCAAAAGACCATAAGCAGTACACGATCGTGCGCATGACATCCGCGGCTTCGGGAGAAATTATTTATGCGTACATCTATTTTGCACCCCGCCTGTACGCGAAAAAGGCACCGGGACATGTTGTATATCAGGGAAAAACCGCATCGGTCGCTTATAATTATTCATGGAAGAACTTACAGATTACATCGTCGAATCCCAAAGTGGCGGCAGTAAACAAAAAAGGACTTATTACCGCGCGGAAAACAGGGACGGCCGTCATCACGGCAAAGGTAAAAAAATCGGCCCGAAACGTGATGAAAACAAAAATTACGGTAAAAGAAGAACCCTGGATCGTAAATGACAAAGATACGCTCTATACGTATGAAGATATGACGTCGGATCTGCGGTCGATATCGGCGAAATACCGGGGAAAAGCGTCCCTGAGCAGTATCGGGAGCAGCGAGGACGGGAGAACGATATGGTGCCTTCGCCTGGGGAATCCGTCCGCCGGCAGAAAGATCGTAATTGATGCGGGCATCCATGCGAGGGAATGGTTGAATCCACAGATGATCGTCCGTAAATGCGAGGAAATTTTGCGCCTGTACGGGGATTACAGATCGACACTGAATCACGTATGCCTGTATGTGGTGCCGATGATCAATCCAGATGGCGTATCCATCTCACAGTCCGGCTTTGGCGCGATCCGCTCAAAAAAACTGCAGAAATTGTGTAAAAAAACGAAATCTTCTGCTCGAACATGGAAGGGAAACGCGCGCGGCGTAAATTTAAACTTTAATTTCCCGGGCGGGTGGAATAAGAAAGGGAAGTCGAAAAAGCCGGACGGGATCACATATCCAGGGGAAAAGGCCGGTTCGGAGAAAGAGACAAAGGCTATGATGCGGTTCATCAACGGGCTTTCCGGTATCAAAGGCGTGCTAAACTACCATTCCATGGGTAACATCCTGTATTGGAATTATAATGTGGAGTCCAACGCTTCGCTCTATGACAGACAGAGTGAACTGGCCAGAAAAGTAAATTCGTTTACGCATTACACTTTGATGCCAAAATCAATCAGCACAGACCCGAATGGGGGATTGGGAGACTGGCTGATCTATGTGAAAAAAATTCCCAATGTCACGGTAGAGACAGGATCCGTGGCGTGTCCGCTCCCGCATTCGCAGCTGGAGAGGATCACGAAGCAGAATTCTGAGCTGTTGAACTGGTTTGTGGGGGAATATGCGAAATAAAAAGGTGAAGTCTTTCTGTCTTGACAAAAATAATATAAAAATGTACAATTTCTATATCTTAATCGTGCTTTTTAATATTTGAATAATATTGAAAAAGTTTTGTAAACAGGAGGTAAAAATGAAACATACTAAAAAATGTATCGGGATTTTGACAGCGGCTGTATTAGTTCTTCAGACGGCATTACCGGGAGCAGGAGCATACGCAGCGGGTAAGCCTAAACTTGCTAAGAAAAAGGTCGAAGTTAATGTTGGTGTCCAAAAAAAAGTAAAGATCAAAAACACAAAAGGCTATAAGCTTACTGTTAAGTCTAAGAAAAAGGCAGTTGCAACCGCTAAGAAAAAGGGTAAAGCTGCATTTGTCGTAAAAGGCGTTAAAGCTGGAAAAGCTGAGGTGGTTTGTACATTGAAGAAGAGTAGTCGTAAAAAGGTAACGTTAAAGTGTAATGTAACAGTATCTGATGTTACTGCTGATAAAACACAGCCAACTGGGAATCCGATCAACCAAAACACACCTGCTCCTACAGGAACTAACGATCAGACTCCAGACCCGGCAGTACCTACTGTAGTGCCTACCATGGAACCCGAGCCGACACCTTCCGGTTATACTCCGCCTGAGCCAATTCGTATAACTCTTGCTACTGATGTTCCTGATGCGTATAGAGAGACTGCAGCTGAAGCGGCTTCGGATAAACGTGGAAAGATAGAGAAAATTACATATGATACAGAGACTTATGATGAGGGTAACTCTGTTAAGATGGAAAAAAAGGCCAATGTCTATCTTCCGGCAGGATATGATGAGAGTAAACAGTATAATGTATTATATCTGATGCATGGTGGCGGAGAAAACATGAATACATGGCTTGTAGGAAATGATTATACAGGGAATAAAAAGATGGTGGATAACCTTATTGCAAATGGTGAGATCGAGCCACTGATCATTGTTACTCCTACATTCTACAGACCTTCCGATGTACCTGATAATCCTGATCTTACTTCACAGTTCCAGTATGAGCTCAGGAGAGATCTCATTCCATATGTTGAGTCACATTATTCAACATATGCAGGAGGAGATGTATCAGATGAGAATCTTATTAAGACAAGAATGCATCGTGCATTTGCTGGTTTATCAATGGGGTCAATGACTACATACCGTGCAGCATTGTATTCTAATTATGATGTATTTGCATGGTTTGGACCTTATTCAGGATGTCAGGGACCTGGTGGAGACCAGGATGCGGAAGCAGATAAGATTGTTTCTGTTATTGAAAATGGTATAGACAAAGGAATGCCTCTTGGATTTCTTTACTGTGGTAACGGAGTAAATGATATAGCTCATGACGAGCATGTTAATATTATGAAGAAGGCAGTTGAAAAGACTGACAAATTAATTGAAAATGCAAACTATGCTTTCATAGATCTTCCGGTTCTTCCACGTTCTTCTAGCGGTAAAACCGGAGAACACAGCATGTGGTCGTGGCATATTCATTTATACAATTGCCTGAGAGTATTCTTTATAAGAGAGTAATCATTATACTTAGAAGAGTTATTTGAATATTGCATATAAGGGACTGTTGTATTAATGACAACAGTCCCAAGCTGTCAAGAATCAATAAAAAGTATTTGACAATTGTTTTAAAATCTGTTATAATGGTCAAGCAGTGTTGAGGAACAACTTTATATTGCATGCGGAGTTGCTGGAATTGGCAGACAGGCATGACTAAGGATCATGTGTCTCTAAGACGTGTGGGTTCAAGTCCCATACTCCGCATTACATGGTGTGGCTATTGGAAACGGTAGCCACACCATTTTAGCTTGACGTATAAAAGTATTACAGGAGGCGTACAGTATGAAGGCGAAAATGAAAAACAGAATGAAGAGAACGATGGCACTTTTGCTCATGTTAGCGGCAGTGGCAGCAGGCCTGCAGATGCTCGGGAATGAGGCACAGGCGGCCAAAAAGGAAGACGATGAGCCAGATCAGAAAGTGGTCGCTATTGACGCCGGCCATCAGTTAAACGGAAATTCTTCGAAAGAACCGAACGGCCCCGGATCAAAGACGATGAAGGCGAAAGTCACTTCGGGAACTTCGGGATGTTCGACGGGGACGCCCGAGCATAAGTTAAATCTGAAAGTGGCGAAAAAATTAAAAAAAGAATTGAAGGCGCGGGGCTATAAGGTCGTGATGATCCGCTCCAAGGCAAATGTAAACATTTCAAACGCGGAGCGGGCAAAGGTTGCCAATAAAGCCGGGGCAGACGCGTTTATCCGCATCCATGCGAATTCATCGGAATCTTCGTCCGTGAGCGGGGCGCTGACGATCGCGCCGACCAATAAAAATCCATATATGAATAAAAAGGTTCGCAAGGCGAGCCGGAAATTGTCAAAAAAGGTGCTGCAGGCATTCTGCAGCGCGACGGGCGCGGGAAACCGCGGTATCCTGTATACGGATACGATGACGGGTATCAACTGGTGTGCGGTGCCTGTGACCATCATCGAAATGGGATTTATGAGCAATTCGTCGGAGGATAAGAAGATGGCAACGGCAGCTTATCAGAAGAAAATGGTACAGGGAATCGCGAACGGAATCGATTCCTACCTGAAATGATATTGCCTATATGCCGGATGTGTGGTACAATAAGTGCTGACATACAATAGACATGTTTGTGGGATGGCATCACGCATAGAAAAAGACGGAGGAGGGAAAAACAATGGCATTATTGAAGGAATGGCGAGAGTATGCGTATTCAGAAGAGATGCAGAATTCCAAGGAGGGAGAGAAGCTTTGGAGTAACTATTTTCATTTGGAAAAGGGAATTTATGAGAAGCTTCTTGCGGATCCCGGCGCGGTCGTAGAGGGAACGGTAGAAGAACTGGCTGGAAAATACGAAGTGCCGCTTTCTATGATGGTTGGCTTTTTGGACGGGATCAATGACAGCTTAAAGGAGCCAAATCCGATCGACACGATGGAGAAGGATACGGTCGTTCGGTTGGAGATTGATTGCGAAAAGCTGTATTATAATATGGTGGGCTGCGATGCGGAGTGGTTGTACACGCTGCCTCAGTGGGACGAGATACTTACGAAAGAACGCCAGAAAGAGTTGTACCGCGAGCAGAAAAATTCCGGTACGATCCGACACGAAGAGCCGAAAGTAGGCAGGAATGATCCGTGTCCGTGTGGCAGCGGAAAAAAATATAAACACTGCTGCGGAAGATAGTGGACCTGTTTTGGTGGTTGGCGGACATTTTATCATAGAAAATAATATAAAAAAAGAATGGAGGAATCATTACATGTTAGTTTCAGCAAAAGAGATGCTTACAAAAGCAAAGGCGGGGAAATACGCGGTAGGGCAGTTCAATATCAATAACCTGGAGTGGACGAAGTCGATCCTTCTCACGGCAGAGGAATTGAAATCGCCGGTTATACTTGGCGTATCGGAAGGTGCCGGAAAGTATATGTGCGGTTACAAAACCGTTGTGGGCATGGTAAATGGAATGCTCGAGGAACTTGGTATCACGGTGCCGGTAGCGCTTCATCTCGACCACGGCAGCTACGAGGGAGCGAAGGCTTGTATCGAGGCAGGATTTTCTTCCATTATGTTTGACGGATCCCATTATCCGATCGAGGAAAATGTTGCGAAAACGAAAGAACTCGTAGCGATCTGTAATGAAAAAGGAATGTCGATCGAGGCAGAGGTAGGTTCCATCGGCGGCGAGGAAGACGGCGTGGTCGGAGCTGGCGAGTGCGCGGATCCGGAAGAGTGTAAAATGATCGCGGATCTCGGCGTGACGATGCTGGCGGCGGGAATCGGAAACATTCACGGAAAATATCCGGAAAACTGGGCCGGCCTTAGCTTTGAGACGCTGGATGCCGTACAGAAGCTGACCGGGGATATGCCGTTAGTACTTCACGGCGGAACGGGAATCCCGGAAGATATGATCAAAAAGGCGATCAGCCTCGGCGTTTCGAAAATCAATGTAAATACGGAGTGCCAGCTCTCGTTTGCCGACGCGACGCGCAAATATATCGAGGCGGGCAAGGATCAGGAAGGAAAGGGCTTTGACCCGCGTAAACTTCTGGCTCCGGGCGCGGATGCGATCAAGGCAACCGTAAAAGAAAAAATGGAATTATTTGGTTCTGTTGGAAAAGCTTGACGGAATAACCCGAAAGAAAAAAGCCATACTAATCCTGTAACAAAAAAGTTCATAGACAGGAGGAAAATAACTATGGCTAAGAATTTCTTGGATGAGTACGATGAGAAAAATAGTACAAACGGCACAAATAGCTCGAAGAATGATTCGAAGAATAGTTCAAAGAACAACTCAAAGAATAGTTCTTCAAACACTTCGTCGAATACTTCTTCGAACAGCACGAGGAACAGTTCTTCGAACAACTCTTCGAAAAATGATTCGAAATGTTCTAACTGCCGCAACGCTTCCAGCAGCAAGAACCAGTCGAAGAATTAAAAGTGCCCGCAAGCCGTCCCCGTTAGGAGACGGCTTGTCTTGTACGATTGTCACAAAATACATAATACTGTCATAAGATGTAAGAAAAAAAGAACGTGATAATTATGAGTTTTTCGATCATACCGATCCGGGATCTCGAAACGATCATGAAAAAGCCGGGGACGATTCTCATAGATTTACGGGATGAAGAAGATTATCGCAAGGGCCACATCCGCGGGGCGAAGAACATTCCGTACGAGAGGTGGCAGATTGAGAAAGAAACTTGGACGCACCGCTACGATACAGTTATTTTTTATTGTGAGCGGGGGAATCAGAGCATGTACGCGGCGAAGGAAATGAACAAACAGGGATACTTTGCTATTAGTATCGCTGGAGGATACCAGGGATACCGTGTCTGGCGCGCGGCGCAGGATCAATGCGGTCAGAGCGGAACTGGCAGGTAAAGGTGTATGTTACCATAAGAAAGGAAGAGCGGCGGCGGATGAAAAGAAATACGTATGAATTGATCGCGCCATGCCATTTTGGGATGGAAGCAGTGTTGAAACGGGAGATTCTGGATCTCGGGTATGAAATCTCCGCGGTAGATAACGGAAAGGTGACGTTTATCGCGGATGCCGAGGGGATCTGCCGCGCCAATATTTTTTTGCGGACGACGGAGCGCGTCCTGTTGAAAACAGCGGAATTTCGGGCGGAAACATTTGATGAGCTGTTTGAGGGCGTAAAGGCGGTCCCCTGGGATGAGTATATCCCGGAAAATGGAAAATTCTGGGTAGCAAAAGCGTCTTCCGTGAGCAGTAAGCTGTTCAGTCCGTCGGATATTCAGCGTATCGTGAAAAAAGCGATGGTCGAGAGCCTGAAAAAGACATATCACACTGATTGGTTTACCGAAGATGGCGCGGAATATCCGCTGCGTATCAGCATCCGGAAAGATATTGTCACAGTCGGACTGGATACGACAGGCGTTTCCCTTCACAAGCGGGGTTACCGGAAATTTACCGCACCTGCGCCGCTGACGGAAACGCTTGCCGCCGCCATTATCCTTTTATCGCCCTGGAAACGCGACCGGGTTCTTGTAGATCCTTTTTGCGGGAGCGGTACGATACCGATCGAGGCAGCCATGATCGCGAAAAATATCGCGCCTGGGATGAATCGGTCGTTTTTGGCGGAAAACTGGACAAACCTCATTCCGAAAAAGGAGTGGTATGAGGTGGGACAGGAGGCGATGGATCTCGTGGAAGACGATGTGGAGACGGTGATCCAGGGGTACGATGTGGATGCCGAGGTGCTAAAGATGGCGCGGGCCAACGCGGAACTCGCCGGTGTGGAAAGGCAGATCCATTTTCAGCAGCGCGACATATTAAATTTCCGGTCGCCAAAGAAATACGGTTTTGTCATCACCAATCCCCCGTACGGGGAGCGCCTGTCCTCGCGGGATGAGATGTCCGCGCTCTACCGCACGATTGGGAATATCATAAACGAAAATGAAACGTGGTCGTTTTTCCTCTTGAGCGGGTTCGAGGACGCGCAGAGGGCGATTGGGAAGAAGGCGGCGAAAAACCGGAAGATCTATAACGGTATGATGAAAACGTATCTTTATCAGTACATGGGACTGAAGCCGCCGAAGCAAAGGCATAACGCGAATGGAGGAAATGATGGGAAAGAAGCTCATTTTTGCGACGAATAATGAAGGAAAAGTGAATGAAATACGGCAGATTTTAGGGGATGGTTATGAGGTATATTCGTTAAAGGATTTGGACATACATACGAATATAGTCGAAGATGGAAAAACGTTCGAGGAAAATGCGCAGATCAAGGCAAAGGCAATCTGCCGCCAGACGAATGAAATGGTACTTGCGGATGATTCCGGTTTTGAGGTAGACTATTTAGGAGGCGAGCCGGGGATCTATTCCGCCAGATATTTAGGGGAAGATACTTCTTATGAAATAAAAAACGCGGAAATACTGAGACGATGTGAACAGGCAAAAGAAGAAGAGCGGACGGCGCGGTTTGTCTGTGCGATCGCCTGCGCTTACCCGGATGGAAGAGTGGAAACGACAAAGGGTGTCATCGAGGGAAGGCTGGCGTATGAGCCGAAGGGCACAAACGGCTTTGGCTATGATCCGATCTTTTATCTGCCAGAGCGCGGCTGTACGACCGGCGAAATGGAACCCGAAGAGAAGAATAAGATCAGCCATCGTGGAATCGCGCTACGGAAAATGGTGGAAAAACTAAATGGGATGGAATAAAGGAGAGCTGTATGGCGAAATATTTGGTATTTAGCGACTCCCATGGGAAAAATGAGAGAATGCTTGAGATTATTGCGCAGCAGAAAGACAGTATTGAAGGGCTGTTCTTTCTGGGAGATATTGAGAGCGGAGAGGACAGGCTCCGCGCCTCGATCCAGGGCCCCACTTACATAGTGAAGGGCAACTGCGACTGGTATTCCCAGGCACCGCCGTTTCAAGTGTTGAAACTGCACGGGCACACCATAGCGATGACGCATGGCCACCGCCAGCATGTGAACGGGGGTGTTGATCTGTTAAAATACTGGGCGATGGAACAGGGCGCGGATATTGTTTTGTACGGCCATACCCATGTCCCGTTTTCGGAGCGGTCTTCCACAATGACTGTCCTGAATCCCGGCAGTATCTCCAGACCGAGGCAGAGCGGATTTATTCCCACGCACGCCGTGATCGAGTTTTTGGAAGACGGAGAAATCCGCATTTCCATTTGTGAAGTTTCATAATTTTAAATTAACTGATAAAATGAGAAAGGAAAAGAAAAATGTTACATTATTTACTTGTATTTTTGATATCTATGGTGCCCCTGATCGAATTGAGAGGAGCGATCCCGTATTCTGTTGTGTGGAATATCCCTCTGTACATCGCGTTCCCGCTGGCGATCATAGGAAATATGCTGCCGGTGCCGTTTATTTATTTTTTTGCGCGAAAGATCCTCGTATGGGGAGCAGATAAGCCGGTCATCGGTAAATTTTTCACTTTTTGTCTGGAAAAAGGGGAAAAAGGTGGAAGGAAACTGCAGGAAAAAGCGGGAAAAGGACTTTTTGTAGCGCTTCTGCTGTTTGTGGGCATCCCGCTTCCCGGTACGGGCGCATGGACGGGAACGCTTGCGGCCAGCCTTCTGGATATGGATTTCAAATCGAGCATACTGGCGAGCATGGGCGGCGTGCTGTTGGCAGGGGTGATCATGGCGACGCTGAGCGTTGTGGCGAAAGGGACGTTTATCGCGCTGTTTTTATAGCTTAAAGAGGAGAAAGCAAAATTGCAAAAGGCTTGTCTGAAAAAATGCTGTAAAAATTTTGAAAAAACGCTTGACAAATGATAGATGTTTTTATATAATAATCACTGGTGCTGCTGATAAGCATGCAAATGGGATCTTAGCTCAGCTGGGAGAGCATCTGCCTTACAAGCAGAGGGTCATAGGTTCGAGCCCTATAGGTCCCATTTTATTCTTAAAATGCGGTGGATCAGGCCGTTGGTCTGTAGATCGCAGACAGCAGTTTCATATATAAATCGCCATTTTATATGGCAATCCGGCGGGATAGCTCAGTTGGCAAGAGCACACGGTTCATACCCGTGGTGTCGGGGGTTCAAATCCCTTTCCCGCTATGTACAAGCCTTGTCTGTTCAAGGCTTTTTTTTCTATTGAGTCACTATTCATATGATAGTAAGAAAGGAAGGAACAGCATGAGAATCGGAATCGGATATGATGTACACAAACTGGAGAAGGGAAGGAAACTGGTTTTAGGAGGAGTGGAGATCGACCATACGCTTGGTCTGGTCGGCCATTCGGATGCGGATGTGCTTCTTCACGCGATCATGGACGCTGTGTTTGGGGCGGCGGCGATGGGAGACATCGGCAGACATTTTCCAGATACGGATGAGCGGTATCGAGGGGTTTCCAGCCTGCGGCTTTTAAAGCGCGCGGCTGTGCTTTTAGAGGGAAAAGGGTATAAGATTGGAAATGTGGATGCCGTCATCGTGGCGCAGGAGCCGAAACTGGCACCGTTTATCGAGCAGATGCGGACGAATATCGCGGATACTCTCGGGGTGGATGTTGACAGGATCAGTGTCAAGGCTACGACAGAAGAGGGACTCGGTTTTACCGGGGACAAATCGGGGATTTCCTGTCAGGCGGTGTGCCTGTTAGAATAAATCGGCGGAAGGGAGTTATATGGGCCATAAGGAATTGTGGAAAGAAGCGTTTGGGGATACGGATCAGTATATTGACTATTATTTTAAAGAGAAGGCCGGGCGGAGCCGCGTATATTCGAAATACGTCGATGACGCGCTTGTGAGCATGATGTTTTTCACCCCATACGAGGTCGTGTACCGGGGCAGGGGGATTATCTGTCCTTATATCGTAGGCGTGGCGACAAAGGAGTCTCACCGGCGCCGGGGGTATATGCGGATGCTCTTGGAACAGGGGCTGAAGGAGGCGGAGGCGCGCGGGTGTGAACTGGCTTTTTTATGTCCCGCGGACGAGAGCATTTACGAGCCCTTCGGATTCCGCGGCGTTCAGTACCGTAAACAGCTTACGGTATCCGGCTGCGGATTGGTACGCGGCCGGTATGCGGTGAGCTGCTTTGCGGATCTGACTGAGGAAGAAAAAACGCAGGCGGCGGCATTTGCTGCCGATCGTCTGGCTTCGTCGGACTTTGACCTGTATATGAAGCGTAGTGTGGCCTACTATGAGGGCGTACAAAAAGAAATGGAAGCGCTGGACGGGGGGGTTCTCGTTATGCGCGAAGGGCCGGCTATCCACGGGATCGCGGCCTATACGTATGAAGAAGGACAGTATGATGTGACGGAACTGCTCTGCGCGGTGCCGGACGGTCCGGAAGCGGTAGAAACGGTCTGCGGTTTTCTGACGAAAGGAAGCGGGGAGGCGGTTTTGTTCAGCGACGGGCAGTTTTTGGATCAGGTAGATGGAGTGGGAATCATCAGGAAAACGGAACGAAGGCCGTCGATCATGCTGAAGGAGCTGGCGGAATCGCGAGTCGCGGAAAGGTTACGGGTGTATATCAACGATATAACCTAGTGCATTGTACTGTTCATTTGGCGAAATATGAACGGTACAATGCACTATTGTAAAGGAGGAACCGGCATGGGAAATGAAAACCAGATCGAAGGCAGGCACAGTGTTTTGGAAGCCTTCCGGGCAGGGAAGCTCGTGGAGCGCGTTTTTGTATTAAAAGGCTGCCAGGATGGGCCGGTCAGTACGATCGTCCGCGAGGCGAAGCGCGCACAGGTCATTGTGGATTTTGTGCCAAAGGAGCGGCTGGACCATATGAGCGAGGACGGCAAACATCAGGGCGTGATCGCGCAGCTGTCGGCTTTTGCGTACAGTTCGGTGGAAGATATGCTGGCTCTTGCCGGAGAACGGGGGGAGGATCCGTTTTTGTTCCTGCTGGACGGGATTGAAGATCCGCATAACCTTGGCGCCATCATCCGCACGGCAAATCTTTCGGGCGCGCATGGCGTGATCATTCCGAAACGGCGCGCGGTCGGACTGACTTCCGCGGCGGTGAAAGCATCGGCGGGGGCGATCCACTATACGCCGGTGGCGAAAGTGACGAATCTGTCTGCGGTGATGGAAAAGTTGAAGGAAAAAGGCCTGTGGTTTGTGTGCGCCGATATGGATGGCGAGGTGATGTACCGGCAGAATCTAACGGGCCCGATCGGTCTGGTAGTCGGAAATGAGGGAAGCGGCGTGTCAAGGCTTGTAAAAGAACACTGTGATTACACGGCCGGCATTCCGATGGCAGGAGATATTGATTCTTTGAATGCCTCAGTGGCGGCGGGGGTTTTGGCATTTGAGATCGTCCGGCAGCGGAAATATGCGTAAAATGCTGACTGTGCGCGGGAGGAAGGTATGGAGAAATATGCGACTTTGTCTGACGAAGAGATCATAAGCGGCATCCGCGGCGGAGATGCATCCGGCGTAGATTTCCTGTTAGAAAAATATAAAAACCTCGTGCGGAAAAAAGCGAGGGCTCTCTACCTGATCGGCGGCGATAACGACGATCTGATCCAGGAGGGCATGATCGGGCTTTATAAAGCGGTCCGCGATTTTCAGAAGGAGAAAGAAAATTCATTTTTCCGCTTTGCCAGCTTGTGCATCGAACGCCAGTTATACAATGCGGTGAAGGGGGCTAATCGCTTAAAAAATACGCCGCTCAACTGCTATATATCGCTTGATGTCCCTGTGGGTGGGGATGAGATTTCGGGCGAAACGGGGCAGACGCTGGGAGAAACACTCGAGCGTTCTGACATTTCCAATCCGGAGGATATTTTGATCGACCGGGAGCGGGTGGGGAAGATCGAAGAGTATATGCGGGAATATCTGAGCTGTTTTGAGCAGAGCGTTGTAAATCTGTATATAGATGGGATGGATTACCAGCAGATTGCGGGCCGGTTAGGGAAGACGCCGAAATCGATCGATAACGCGCTCCAGCGGATAAAGAAAAAACTAGCGGATAAAATTAAGTGAGGGTCTGGCACAGGGGTTAGACGGAGATCGGAAGCGCATGTAAAAAATAGTAAAAAATTGTGGAAATAGCTTGCCAAACGGGACAAGACGTGTTAGAATAAACATGTATACAAAGTGGATATGCGGTGGGTGTTCTTTATGTAAAATCTAGGCGTAATAAGAAAAATAAAAAAGTGCGATCACTCTTGTGCCACAGACGGCATAAAATAGGTGAAATGGCGTATATTGAAATGTCTGTTACGAATAATAAGAGTAAAGATGACATCCCATCCGTCCATGTATGTGGGGAGGGAATAAGATACATGCAGGGAATCGAAAGATATTTGAAATGGGCAGGGTTTAAGCTGAAGGGCGGAGGAGTGAAGTATAAGAGACAACTATTATATGAAGGGATTTGCGAAGCACTATATTCTTTTTTCTCCATTCTGTTGATCTGCTTAAATGAAGCTGACCTCATAGTCATGTGGCTGAACCTGATATGTCTGGTTCGAATCATCATACATAATTCAATCTACGTAACAGAAACTTCAAAGGAACTGGAATGCCTGAATCGAAAACAGAAGATTTTTCACTATTACCATTTAAAAATGGCGGTAGTTATTGCAGCAATTCTTGTATTTGCAATCATGTTTGCGGATACAGTGGTCCGCTCGCTCGATTGCGGACCGATCGTAAAAATGATTTCGGTATTGATAAACGTACTGATACTTTTTAACAACTGTGAAGAACTGGCTATTTATGGCTATGAAGCTTCCATCGTTGTGAGATGAGGAGGGAGAGTATGAAAGACATTCATGTGTTTGGATTTGGAATTGTGAATCTGATGATGCTATTTACATGTGCGTTAGCGGTTGTTATAGGAATCGTAGCGCTTGTTATGCTGATCCGTAACTGGCTTGAGTACAAAGCGAAAGTGGAAGGGGCGAGATACCGAAAGGAGAACGGTTTATTTAATATTGAAATATATGCAAACCGGACCGTCTCTGCCTATGTTCCCCTTCTTCAGGTAAACAAAGGGCCGGATCCGAAAACCTATGATAAAGACATTCCCTGCATCAATTATTTTGAGCAAATAACAGATTTGGATAAGGGTACAGGGGAGGCGAGAGGTGCGGTATGACAGAAACGTGGGGGTTGACAGAGAAAATTTGGAAAGTGATTGGTGATCATGCGGAACAGATGAAGAAACAGTACCCCGCTCTTGTTTTCCGCGATGATAAAAAAGAAGAGTTTGACCGGGAGTTCCAAAGACGATATAAAGAAACCATGTCCCGTTTTATGACGGATTCTACAAAAGAACTGGATTCTCATAAACAGGCGGCTGTCATTATCATATGCTGTCTTAAAACGGGAGTGATTGAATATCTGGAAGATCAGCTGGAAAATGAAATGGATCTTCAAACGGTTCCACTCATTCCCCAGATCATCGCGGTGAGCACGGGTTTGTCTTTTATGCAGGACTATCTGGCAGAACGCCTGAGGGGGAAAGAAGATTTCGACTGTGGTGGAGCAATATTATTTTCCGGTGCCATTCGCGTGCAATACCCCATATGGAAATAGTATGTGCCGCATACTGTATTATGAACAGCACAAAAGATATGGCATGGATTTCAACGTGTTGGAACTCGCGGACCGCTTGTATTTGCTGGAATACATCAACCTGCTTCAATACGGTATTGAGCCAACACTGTTAAAAGAAAAGAAGTAACAGGCAAAAAAGGAATAAACAATAGGATTTTTTATTGACAATCAGATGCCACTCTGTTAGAATAGAAGGGTCGAAAGTGAAATAAGCTGGCGTGGCACAGTCGGTAGCGCACTTCATTGGTAGTGAAGAGGTCACGGGTTCGATTCCCGTCGCTAGCTTTTATGTAAAAGATTACGAACAAAACAGTAAAAGTGAACACGTCATGTGTTCCTTTTTCGCTTTTATAGGAAAATCCTTGATTTGTGGAGGAAGTCGTATGGATGCCTCAAAGACAAAATGGGAAATCGTTGCTTCTCATACATTTACTTATTTTAATTTCTTAAATCTTGTTTTGGCGGCACTGATCGTATTTTCCGGACAGCAGAAGAACATGCTGTTTATGGGGATTGTTATCACGAATGCGCTTATTGGGATCATACAGGAGCTTAAGGTGAAAAAACTCATTGATGCGCTTTCGGTCGTGACGGCAACGAAGGCCAAACTTTTGGCGCCGGCAGGAGAAGCGGGGGAAGTAGCGGCGGGAGGAGTACAGGAAATACCATCAGGTGAAGTTCGGGAAGTTCCGGTGGAGCAGCTTCGGATTGGAGATGTGGTCCGCTTTTCCATCGGGGATCAGATTCCAGTGGACTGTGAGACGATAGAATCCCAGGGGCTCGAGATTGACGAATCGCTTTTGACGGGGGAATCGCTGGCGGTTCTCAAGAAGACAGGGGACATGCTGTATTCCGGAAGTAACGCGGTGGCGGGGACGGGTACGGCGCGCGTGATCCACGTCGGAGAGGATAACTATGCGACGCAGCTTGTCAAAAAGGCGAAGACGAAGCGGCGTGCCACTTCAGAAATGCAGATTGCGATCAAGCGCATTATTAAATATGTAGGGTATGCGATCATTCCGATCGGTCTGGCGCTGTACTACATCCAGCGCAGTGCGGCACACAACACTGTCTCGGATTCAATTGTGAATACAGTGGCGGGTGTGCTCGGCATGATTCCCGAGGGACTTGTGCTGCTCACGAGTATATCATTTATCCTCGGGGTGGGGAGGCTGGCGAAAAAGAACGCGCTCGTTCAGGAAATGGAGGCGATCGAGGCGCTCGCCAGAGTTGATGTACTCTGTCTGGATAAGACGGGAACGATCACGACTGGTGAATTAAAGGTGGAGAGGGTCGTGACGGTGGACGCCATCCGCAGTGAAAAGAAAGTGCGGGAAATTCTGGAATGTATCTCATACGCGTTTGAAGAGACAAATGCCACGACTGACGCGCTGCGGAGATACTTTGATGATACGAAGAAACTGGAGATCGTTGAGCGGATCCCGTTTAGTTCCAAGCGGAAATACATGGGGGTGACGCTTCGGGAAAATGGAAGGGAGAAACGGTACTGTCTGGGCGCGCCGGAGTATCTGACCAATGACCGCGCCACTATTTCAAAGGCGGAACAGTTTGCCGCCGAGGGAATGCGGGTGTTGCTCCTGGCGGAGAAGGAACCGGTCGCGCTCGTCGTATTATCGGATATTATCAAAGAGGATGCGGCGGAGACGTTTCGGTTCTTTCGGGAAAAAGATGTGGAGATCAAAATCATTTCGGGTGATAATCCCCTGACTGTCTCAATCGTAGGAAAACGGGCCGGGTTGGAAGGGGCTGAGCGATACGTGGATGCGCGGGAACTTCCGGATGACACGGAAGAACTGCGCCGGGAAGTGGAAAACTATACGGTGTTTGGGCGGGTGTCGCCGGAAAAGAAGAGGCTGCTCGTAAAGGCGTTTGAAGCGGGGGACCGAGTGACCGGTATGGTCGGGGATGGCGTCAATGATGTGCTTGCGTTAAAAGACGCGGATTGTGGGATCGCTATGGCCTCGGGAAGCGATGCGGCGAAGCAGAGCGCGCATATCGTGCTGCTTGATTCGGATTTTTCGTCTATGAAGGAAATTGTTAATGAGGGAAGAACGATCATTTCCAATATCGAGCGCGTCAGTGCACTGTATTTGACGAAAACACTCTATTCCATCATGCTCTGCGTCCTTTTTATCATCATTGGACAGTCGTATCCTTTTATTCCGATCCAGCTCAGCCTCATCGGAGGAACGGCGATCGGCATACCGAGTTTTGTTCTTGCTTTCGAACGGCATGAGGATACGATTCCGAGAGGCTTTTTGCGAAATGTCCTGCGGATCTCTCTTCCGGCAGCGCTTATCCTTACCGGAGGGCTGGCGGCAGTTACGATTCTGAATAAAATGTTTTTTTTTGGGGAGGTTGCCGTGTCAACGCTGAATTTGCTGGCTGGCGGCGCAGTGAGTTTTGGTGTGCTGGTTTCGGTGTGTATTCCCTTGAGCAGGCTGAGGTTTGCACTTTGTATTACGGTCATAAGTTTGTTTTGCGCGGCTGTTCTGCTGTTTCCCAGGTTTTTTGGCGTGGTTCCGGTGTTCGAACTGTTTTTCAGTTTGCGGGCAAAGGTCGGGGGGTAAGTGTGGTGCGGCAGGTGGGGATGCAGTATGTATTATAAAATTGAAGGAAGTCCCAGCTTGATGAGTTGGAGACACCTCTCCATTTCGCCGTTCAGGTATAAATATCCCATCAGGGTTTCAAAACCGGTGGCGATACGGTAGTCCTGTATCTCCGCGTTTTTGGCGACGGAATGCGACTTTGTGTTTCGTCCTCTTTTATATATGGAAGCTTCTTGTTCGGTAAGGGATTCCTGGATGGAAGCCATGAGGGTGGCCTGTGCTTTTGCGTTCACAAGACGACTCGACTGCTTGTGAAGGGATTTTACCTTGCCCAGATGGTTTTCTACGATCAGGGTCCGTATGATGATTTCATAAACGGCATCCCCCAGGTAGGCGAGAGTAAGCGCGGAGTAGCTTTGAATATTGCGTTCTTCCGCCGGAAAGTATCTGTTGATCGCTTCTAATAAATGGTTGTCCGTGTTCATGATCAAATCTCCTAACGCTGTATGGTGTCCTGAATCTGAAACTTTTATTCACAAAATATTCTCTGGTATCATATTATAAAGAATGCAGGTAAAAAGTCAATGCCGATTCTTCTTTTTTATTTTTGAAAATAAGAACAGATGTCACAATAATGACAAAAAAATTATTTATAGTGTAAACTGTAAAGGTGAAAAAGGGGTAAAGCAGAACGTAAATTTCTTAACAATTTGTTAAAATTGTTAAGAAATGGAGAACACCGGCCGGTGAAAAAAACAAAAATCACCTTGCATAATATGGCGAGTGGTGGTATAATGAGTGTAATTTCATTGTGGACATACTGCGCTTTGCCCACAAAAGCAAGGAATAATAGGAGGTATTTTGATGCGACAGATCAGTAAACAGTCATCTACGTGTTTCAGAAGAGTCGTGACATTTATTCTGGCGTTTGCCATGATCGTTACGACTTTGGCTGTGTCATCTACTGAGTCTCAGGCGGCAGCGAAGGTAAAAAAAGTTGCCATTGGGGTCAAAGTAGGCAGCTCTGGAATACTGGTGCTGAAAAAAGGACAGTCAAAGAAACTGAGTGCTTCTGTATCACCTAAAAAAGCGAGTAAGAAGCTTACATACAAATCAAGTAAAAAATCAGTTGTAAGTGTTAGCTCGAAGGGTGTTGTGAAAGCGCGCAAGAGTAAGGGTTCTGCGAAAATCACAGTAACATCCGCGCAGAACAAAAAGAAAAAAGCTACGATTACAGTTAAAATAGGAAAGCCTGTAACGAAAGTAGCGATCCAGAACAAAGTACAGTGCAACTGGGATGGTGCCAACTGGACACTGGTAGAGAAAAATGGCCAGATGCAGAAGGTTTACCCAAAATATAAGAAAACTGTACAGATTTCAAAGAAGACACTTTCTATTCCGAAGGGTAGGATGGCGACTCTCAGGACGACCCTGTCCCCGAAGAACGCGACCCAGAAGAAGCTC
>CAJTXO010000013.1 GCA_910583555.1 uncultured Eubacterium sp. | reverse complement strand
ATGGGTACTTTTCATCCCCAAACATCTCGACAAATCGGGCTTTGATGAGGTTGTCTAATTGTTTCAATTGCTGTTTATAAGCTGCAATTAAATTCTCTGTTTTCGTTAATATATCAACTATTTCATTCTGTTTTTCAATACTCGGATACAATATATCAATATTATCAAAATCCTTCTTAACAATATGTTTCATGGTGGCACCATGCATTTTTGAAACCATAACATTCAAATTATATCTTACTGCATAAACAAAATATTGTTTACTAATATTAACCTTATCAAATACCACCTTAAAAATATGCTGATTTAAAAGAGCCTTTCCACCATTCCAAATATAAACTCCCAAACTTGCCGACCATGAAATCAATACATCTCCATTATTAATTTCTATTTTTGATGGATACTTTCCACTATAATAATTCAATTGGTAACTTGATCCTGTCAAATCCTGAATCCTAATGATTGGTAATCCTACATCTCCCCAGTCAGAAGGCTTGAACGCATATCCATTAATATAAGTCGCAATATCACCTAATCTCATGTTTTATCGTTCCTCCCATCATAAGTTATATTTTGTTATCACTAATTTCACTCCTCGCCTGCATAACGACGCCTCCCATCCGCATATTCAAGGTATGCCTGCTTTCCTTTTGTGTCATAACCTGCTATTGGGGCACCTTTTATCTTTTTCATCTCGTTATCTATTCGGATTGCTTCCTTAAAACGTTCTGTTAATTCTTCATCTGATATTCCACACATTGAATCCAATTCATTTCCCATAGTCACAGCTTCCTCTCTTTCCTCTACCTACAAATAGACTCTTTTAAGCGTTCGGTCGCCCAAATACTGAATCATGTTCCTCTTATAAAATTTTACCCTATACCCAACAGATCTGACTTCTCTATAAAGTTGTCCACCCCCTTCCGTGTTATATGCCATCTTAATTTCTCCTCACTAATCCCTCTCTGTTAAATACTGCTCTACTTTGTTGCAGAATAATTTCGCATTTTCTATTTGTCTCTCGGTTTCCACCCTGCTAGCAATATAAAAATCGTCATAGTCTGATTTTTCTCTCAAGTACGAAGCTTCCTTAATTATTTTAGACAATACACGATCTAGTTTTTTGGTTTTCAAATAGTTCTGTGTAAAATATGCAATAACGCCAGAGTGTTTTGAAGAATCAAATCCTTCCAAAATATTAACAGCTCGCATCGCATGAAAAATAGCATAATAGGATCGATTCAATGCTGTCTTCCACTGTCCTATTCTTAAATTTTCCTCAGCAGCATGCAGCATTTCCTTTGCCCGGTCCATACGATAATCCGCCAATTCTCTTAAACTGCCTTCCAAAGCATAATCCCCTCCTTACGTATATTTCTGTAAAACGGCAAAATATCATTCCATTTTTCAAACTGCTCCTTGGCAATATCCACTACAGATAATACACAGTTATGACTAAAATCAAACTCCGCACTCCAGTCAATAAGCAATCTCTTCTCTTCCTCTTTCATTTCAGAATATAAAATCAAAGCAATATCAATATCACTTTCTAAATTTTGCTCCCCTCTTGCGACAGAACCATATAGAATAATCTGCTCAATATTCCCTTGAAATATTTCCAAAACCCCTTTTATAACATCCTTTTCAATATTTTTTGCCAACACTTCAACTTCCCTCCTACTCTCAGAATTCCTTTTTCATACTCTATTTTTTCTTTCCGCTTACCAGATCTTCTTCACTCCATCCCCATCTCCCCCACAAATCTTAATTTATCTAACTCTATTTACAATTCCTCCGCTTTATAAACACCATACCCTTCGTAATAATAACTATGATCAATCCCTTTCATATAAATCTCCCTGTCATCAATCTTATCCGTCAGCGCCTGCCTTAAAATATGCTTAATCTCAATATCCTTTACCGGACTCCTCTCCATTGCCAGCAAATAATCATCCTTTTCCACCAAACTCCAATCCATTACTACATGTAACTCTTTCTTCAAAATAAGATCAAGCCAGATTCTGGTACTGCGCCCATTACCCTCCCGAAATGGATGAACGATATTCATTTCCACATACTTCTCAATGATTTCATCAAAATCTGACTGCGGCATATCTTCTACACTTTTTATGGCAGCTTGTAAATACAAAACCGAAGCAAATCTGAAACTTCCTTTTGCTATATTTACATCCCGGACTTTTCCCGCGAAATCGTAGATCTGCTCAAAGAGATATTTATGAATCTCAACAAGCGCTTGAAAAGTCCCCGCTTCCAGATCATTTAACCGGCCGCTTTCAAACAATTCCATTGCTTTTTTCTTGCTAATCTGTTCCTCCATTTTCGCCAATTCGACAGAATCGTTCAAACCGAGTTTATTCTCCAAAACCATACAAATTTCCTTTCCATCTATTTACTCCTCTTTTAACAACTCCCTCAACTGCCCCAACTCATTTGTCACCTGTTCATTCAACTGTTCCAACTCATCCAGTATTTCAGAAGTCGGCGGATACTCTACCGGTATATACTCCACCTTCTTGTACTTGTTTATAGACAGATCATATCCATTATCCACAATCTCCTGCTTTGGCACAAAGAAACTCTGCTCGGTCCGCTCTCTTTCTTTTTCAGAAGACATATTGTGAAATCGCTGGATCAGATCGGGAATATCATTCTCCGCGATTTCCCCCCTCTTGTCATCAAGGCTGTACCCATCTGCTTTCATATCATAAAACCACACTTGATCGGTTCCACCTGCATCGGTTTTTATAAATACTAAAACCGCAGTAGAAACACCAGCGTACGGCTTAAACACCCCGGATGGCATGGAAATGACCGCCTGCAGCTGGTGATTCTCCACCAATTCCTGCCGGATCGACTTATGTGCTTTACTGCTGCCAAAAAGCACGCCGTCTGGCACGATACAGGCACATCTACCGCCCTTTTTCATCATACGCAAAAACAAGGCTACGAAAAGTAATTCCGTCTTTTTCGTCTTCGTGACCGCTTTCAGATCATCATTGATACTCTCCGCGTCGATCGTTCCCTTAAACGGAGGATTGGCAAGACATATGGAATACTTTCCTTTGATCTGATTCTGCTTTGAGACAGAATCCAGATAATCAATTTCCGGGTTTGAAATGGAATGAAGCATGAGGTTCATCGCCGAGATCCGCAGCATCGTCCGGTCGGTGTCAAATCCGGTAAATGTTTCGTTTGAAAACTTGTCCCACTGTTCCGTCGTCATCGTCTCTTCATAATTTTTTCGTATATACTCCGCAGCTGATACCAAAAAACCAGCTGTTCCACAGGCCGGATCACAAATGGTATCATCCGGGGTTGGCCGGAGAAGTTCCACCATCATTTCCCGTATTTGTCTCGGCGTCCTGAACTGGCCATTCTGCCCTGCGGTAGATAATTTCCCGAGCATATACTCATACAGATCTCCCTGCATGTCCAGCTCGGATATGTCATTTTCATACAAATCCTCTAATCCAGTGATGATCTTTTGCAGCACCTGCGGTGTGGGAATAAGAAACATGGCATCTTCCATGTAGCGCGCAAAAGCTGTTTTCTCCATGTTTTCTGCTTCATCCGGATCAGATAATTCTATCATTTCCCCATTTTCCGAAAAATCCGGCAAACTTCCATTTTTCATATTTTTTATTGCCGGAAATACTTTCTGTGACAATATATCAAATATTTCTCTCGGATCCCTGTCCTTAAACCTGCTCCATCTCATCGACTGGCCGGTTGACGAGGCAGGGAATATTCTTTTTCCCGTGCTTCCCGTCATATGATCAAACTCTTCCTGCTCCAATTCCTTTTCATCCAGCGACCGGATAAACATAAGATAGGTAAGCTGCTCAATTACCGTGAGGGGATTCGTGATCCCGCCTGCCCATATATCTGTCCATATTTTATCAATCTTATTCTTAATTACTCCAGTAACCAAACCTTATCCCTCCGTTATTCATATGTAATCTCCGTTATTTTCCCATTACCATTATATCCGACATGAAACCTAAAATCAACCAAATCATATAAATCACAAAACTCCCCGAAAATCCCATCTTCCTATTGAAATCCCATTTCCATTGATGTATAATTTCCATATAAAACCCAGTGTACTGACACACAAACAAAACAAGGGGGGATTCTTATGAGTCTTGCGATCAACGGAGTGGGAGGATATGACACCCTGTATCCGGTTTACAATACCAACCCGGTCTACCCGGTAACCGGCGCCGACCGGATCATGCGCGGTGACACTGACCCTGTCAAACTCGACGCCAGCGGCAAACCAGTCCGCACCGATCAAACAACTGGCACAGAAGATGCCAAATCCGGCAAAAAAGTCGAAAAAGGCGAATGCCAGACGTGCAAAAACCGAAAATACGTAGACGGTTCCAATGAAAACGACGTCTCCTTTAAGACGCCGGGCCATATTGATCCCGGAAATGCGGCGTCTACTGTCATGGCGCACGAAAAGCAGCATGTGGCAAATGCGATCGCCGAGGGAAGCAAGCCAAACAAACAGCTCGTTTCCGCCACAGTCACGCTCCACACTTCGGTATGCCCGGAATGCGGCCGCGTATACGTTTCCGGCGGCACGACACATACGACGATGCGGACAACGAAGGAATCTACAAACCCTTACGCAAAACTGCAGCGGGATATGAACCGCAATTTTCTGGCGGGCATGAATTTTGACATGAGCGCATGATGTCTGGCATTTTGCCATCTGGCATTTAGCCGCCTGTTAAGCCTCCCGCAGGAAACGATCACAATATTTAGAAAAGAGGAAATCAAACTATGTCAATGGAAATTCCATACAAAATCTATCTGGAAGAAAAGGAAATGCCGGCCCAGTGGTACAACGTACGGGCCGATATGGCAAACAAACCGGCCCCGCTCTTAAACCCGGGGACGATGCAGCCGATTACATTGGATGAATTAAAACCTGTATTTTGTGAGGAGCTCGCAAGACAGGAGTTGGACGATACCACGCCGTATATCGACATCCCGGAGGAGATCCGGAGTTTTTATAAAATGTACCGTCCGTCTCCGCTCACAAGGGCTTACTGTCTGGAAAAGGCGCTGGACACGCCGGCGCACATTTACTACAAATTTGAGGGCAATAATACTTCGGGCAGCCACAAACTGAATTCTGCCATCGCCCAGGCCTACTACGCCAAACAGGAGGGCCTGAAAGGCGTGACGACCGAAACGGGCGCCGGGCAGTGGGGGACGGCTCTCTCGATGGCATGTTCCTACTTCGATCTGGACTGTCAGGTTTATATGGTCAAGGTATCGTATGAACAGAAACCGTTCCGGCGCGAGGTGATGCGGACATATGGCGCGAAAGTTACGCCGTCGCCTTCGATGGATACCAATGTCGGCCGGAAGATCAATCAGGAATTTCCAGGGACGACCGGGAGTCTCGGCTGTGCTATTTCGGAAGCGGTGGAAGCGGCCACGTCACAGGACGGCTACCGCTATGTACTCGGTTCCGTTCTCTCCCAGGTTCTGCTTCACCAGTCCATCATCGGTCTGGAGACCAAAACGGCACTCGACAAATACGGCATCAAAGCCGATCTGATCATCGGCTGCGCCGGAGGCGGCTCCAATCTCGGCGGATTGATCTCCCCATTTGCCGGGGAAATGCTCCGCGGGGAGGCAGATTATCAGATCATCGCCGTCGAACCGGCCTCCTGCCCGTCGCTGACGCGCGGCAGCTACCGCTACGATTTCTGCGACACGGGAAAAGTGTGCCCGCTCGCGAAAATGTACACCCTCGGGAGCGGCTTCATACCGTCTGCCAACCACGCCGGAGGACTGCGGTATCACGGCATGAGTTCCGTCGTATCCCAGTTGTACGAGGACGGATATCTGGAAGCGAGAAGTGTCGGACAGACCGAAGTATTCCGGGCCGCACAGCAGTTTGCCAGAGTCGAGGGTATCCTTCCGGCGCCGGAAAGCAGCCACGCGATCCTGGTAGCAATCGACGAAGCACTAAAATGCAAGGAAACAGGCGAAGAGAAAAACATCGTATTCGTCCTGACTGGAACCGGTTATTTCGATATGGTAGCATATCAGAAATTTAACGACGGCGACATGAGCGATTACATCCCGACGGATGCCGAGATCAAAGCAAGCCTTGCCAAACTGCCGACCGTATAAGCGAGGAGATTTTCATGTCGAGAAATAGAATAAAACAAAATAAAAAACATCCGATACGAAAACGTATTTTACTGGCCGGGGGCGCTCTCGCGCTCTTCGGCTGTTTGTGCGTCCTGTGCCTGAATCTCTGGGTAACGTTAAGCACGTCCGGACAGATCCGCGAATTTACTGAAAATGATCCTCCGGCAGACAGCGAAAAGAACCACGACTGTATCGTGGTCCTCGGCGCTGGCCTGCGCGGAAATGAGCCGTCTCCGATGTTAAAAGACCGGCTCGAAAAAGGCATTTTCTGCTACAAACAAGGACTTGCCCCCAAAATACTGATGAGCGGCGATCACGGTCGGGACGGATACAACGAAGTTCAGGTGATGAAACAGTACGCCGTCAACGCCGGCGTTCCCTCGCAGGATATTTTCATGGACCACGCCGGCTTTTCCACGTACGACAGCATGGTGCGTGCCCACGATATATTCGGTCTGAGAAATCCGGTCGTTGTCACACAGAAATATCACATCTACCGCGCCCTGTTCATCGGCAGCCACGCTGGGCTTGACTGCACCGGCGTTCCGACCGATTATTACAAATATGGGGGACAGCCTTACCGCACGTTTCGGGAGCATATCGCGCGGTGCAAGGACATCGGCACCGTGCTGCTCGGCACAGAGCCCGTTTACCGCGGAGATCCGATTTCGATCACAGGAAACGGAGATGTCACGAACGAAGATACCACAAATGAAGGTGTCACGAACGAAGATACCACAAACAAATAGACCTCAACAAATCTCAGATGGAGAAAGCATAAATAAAAGAGGGGAGATGCGCAGAACCCGTAACGGCTCCGCGCATCTCCCCTCTCTTTTTATCCCATGATATGACAGACACTACATCATTCTCAGCATGATTCCCTCCCCATTTTCTTTGAGCCACTTTCTCTTCTGCTTATAATCCGGCATAAACTTAGCGACTTCCGCCCAGAATTTGGGGGAATGGTTCATTTCCTTGCGGTGGCATAACTCATGGATCACCACATAATCCTGAACCTCGTCCGGGGTCAGCATCAGCAGGCAGTTAAAATTCAGATTTCCCTTCCCGCTGCAGCTTCCCCATCTGGTCTTTTGGTTACGTATCGTGATCCTCCCGTAGTCCACCCCGATCTTCCCCGCAAAATAGCGCACTTTTTCCGGAATGATCTTCACCGCCTGATCTGCCAGCGCCTGTATATCCTGCGCAGAAAGACGATTTCCCCACATTTCCCGTACGCTCTGCTGTCTCTCCAACATCTGTTTTCTGTGCTTTTCGATCCAGCTCGACTTCTCTTTTAACACCTGCGCGATTTCCGCATCGGTTACAGAAAATGGTACGCGCACGCGGATGTGGCCATCCCGGCATATGTTAAGTTCAATGCTTTTGCGGTTACTCCTAACGATTTCCGTGTCCATCTATCATCCTCGATCTCATACTAATGTCAATGGCGTTTTATCCTTCCCGGTGGAAAATACGGCGAAGGAAATTATACAATCCCGGTTTGTAAACGTTGCCATCATGGCCGCCCGGAAGTTCCATGAAAATATGAGGTACTTTGTTCGCTGTCAGGGCATCGTGGTAATCTTTCGGGAACTGCTTCACAACACCATCCTTCGTTCCTTTTACGATCATAACGAGCGTATCATTCATATACTGATCCTGAAGTGTAAACGTTTCCGGTGTAAAAAGTCCCGTCTCATTCACGCCATTATCATTGTGGGTGAAGATACCAGGCGCCGGACAAAAGGCCCCGACATAGCGGAACGTATCCTGGAGCGTAAAGCCGATATGAAGCGTCACGCGCCCTCCCATGGAAAATCCGCAGATTGCCGTGTTTTCCCGGCCCGTCAGAGTCGAATAGTGCTCGTTGATGTACGGCATCAGGCATTTCTCTAAATCATTGAGGAAGTTATTGTAAGCGGAATAATGCTCCGTATTAAATCCGCCATTCTCGCCTACCGAGCCTCCGGTCTCATTCGCGCACGCATTCGGGAATACCGCGATCATTTCCTCCGCGTCACCATTTGCCATGGCGTTCCAGAATACGTTCTGAACCTTTTCACCATACATGGTTGTCTCATTTCCGAAAATACCGTGCTGCATGTAAACGACCGGATATTTCTTGTCCTCGCTGTAATCTTTCGGCAGGACTACCTTTGCCTTTCTTTTGACAGTGGCGCCCTCTTTGATCACAGTAGAATCATATGTAATATCCTCTACTGTTCCCTCGTTTTCTTTGATTATTTTTGAAAAATCGCTCGGAACGTCAGAACTCGTATCCTCTACATACGGCCCGATCGGTTTCATGGTCGAAGCCGGTGTCTCTGTCGGCTGATCTGTTGGCGCGGCGGATGCTGGCGCGGCAGACGCCGGGACTGCGGACGCCGGTGCGGCAGAGGCCGGGGCAGCAGACGCTGGTGCGGCAGTCGCCGGCACAGTGGAAGGCGTAGTCGGCGCGTTCGTAACTGTCGGCTCTTTCTTTGTATCCTTCGCCTTGATCTGTACGGTGACCTTACCTAATTTGCGGGTCTTTTTCTTGATCTTCTCCGTCACGGTGATCTTTACCGTTCCTGTTTTTTTCGCTTTGATGACGCCGCTCTTGGAAACCGATGCCTTCTTCGGGGAAGAAGAAACAAAACGGTAAACCGCTTTTTTATTACGGTTCTTTATCGCAACTTTCTTTGATTGTCCTACCTTCATAGACATTTTCTTCGTTTTCAACGCTGCCTTTTTCGCTGCCTGCGAATGGCTGCCTGAAAATGCAGAACAAATGACCCCTGTCGCAAGTACGATGCACAGGGACTTTCTTGCTATCGTTTTTAACATAACGATTCCTCCTTATTGCCCAATGGCTTTTTGACCTTTATGGTCCTGATACCATTATAATAATGATTCTATTTCATTGTCAATGACGTGCGCCCATTTTTTATTGCTCCATTTGATCTTTCACTCATTTAATCTTTCATGCCCGTCAATTCGGAACGGAAGTTCCATCGTGAAAACTTCCCCTCGGGTCATTATCCGCCAGAGGATACCTTTTCTGTTCGGGGATCTTCTCCTTCCAACCGAGAAAATACGCCGTCACGCGGCTCAGCTTATTCTTCACGCCATATTTGAGCTGCTTTCCTTTCTTCGTATATGTGGTATACATGATCTCGTTCGGATAATTCTTCTCAATATAGCGCACGAAAGAGGTTGTGATGCCATCGGGAAGTGACTTTTCATATAAATCGGGCGCGCCAAACATGTGCAGGATCTCATGCGCGTACGTAGCCGCGCCTGTCTCCTGGTATCCATCGCTTGAAAAGAGAGAAGCACACTCGAAAAAATCCCTGTCCTCTTCTTCTACGCAGTGGGGCAGCGTGTAACTGACTCCCGCTTTATTGATATGGAGAAGAAATCCGATGCTGTCGGTCTTGTATTTCTTCCGCACCTCATCCAGATTAATACTTTCACTGATAAATTTCTGGATCTTGTGATTCAGTTTGATATGCGTTCTGTCTGTCACTTTCATCTCCGTCTCAAATGTATAAGAGATCTTTTTATTTTTCTGCGTGTCTACGATCAACTGTGCTTTTTTTCCATATCTCTTCGCCTGCCTGCTCAGATAAGCTGCCGCGGCCTTCACCCTGCGGTTGGTCTCCTTTTTCTCCTTCTTTGTCCATTTCGTTTCTTTATCCCGGATGAAAATACTGATCAGCACCGACTTTCCCTCCAGCACGCCGGCGCTTCCGAGCGGACTCTCTTTCCAAACTTCTTCCGGCATCGTACCCGGTTTCCACGTTTCCTCCGGTGCCTCCTGCTGCCACGGCACTTCCTGCTGCCACGGCACTTCCTGCTGTCCCGGCACTTCCTGCTGTCGTGACACTTCCTGCTGTCTCGCCTGTTCCGGCAGCATTCCGTCGTCTGGCAACGATGGAACTGCTGCTTCCTGTGCCGCGGCCTGTACAGCGCAGATCCCGTTCCCTGCCACTGCTGCCGGAACCTTTCCCACGCCTGATACCGCTGTCGCGAGCGCTAACAGCAGGCCAACCCTCCTGATCCATTTCTTTTTTGGCGTTCTTCCATTGTGAGAAACAACGTGATAAGTTTTTTTCGAATCCGTAGTTTCATACACATTTTTTTCATTCTGTAACAACATTCCTCTGAACTCCCTTCATCCAGCTTACGATATTTTCATACACTTCATCCGCGCACCGCCTTCTCGCCTCACAGGTCGCCCACGCCATGTGGGGCGTCACAACCAGCTTTTTGCTGTCCTGGATCTGAAACAGCGGATCATCCGCTTCCGGCGGTTCCTGTTCGAGTACGTCGATACCCGCTCCGGCTATTTTCCCCGACATAAGGGCATCCGCCAGCGCGGCCTGGTCTACGATGGGCCCCCGTCCCACATTTAACAGGACCGCGTCTTTTTTCATCCTGTCAAATGCTTCGGCGTCAAACAACTTCTCCGTCGCCGCGTGGAGCGGCGCATGGATGGAAATGATATTTGACGTCTTTAAAAGGGTATTAAAATCCAGTCGCGGATACAATTTGTTTCCATTTTTGCCGGTCGTCGAATAGTACACGACCTGACAGCCGAACGCCGTGGCGATCTGCGCCACCCGGCGCCCGATCTCGCCCAGCCCGACAATTCCCCAGATCTTCCCCGCCAGTTCGTGGAACGGCTGCGCGAAATGGCAGAACATATCACTTCTGGCATATTCTCCGCTTTTGACATACGCATCGTAATACGCTAGCTTTTCATATACGTAAAACAACAGGGCGAACGTGTGCTGCGCCACCGACATCGTCGAATAACCTTTTACGTTCGTAACTGTAATGCCCCTGCTGTTTACATAGGGAAAATCAACGACATTTGTCCCTGTTGCCGTTAGGCATATTAACTTCACATGTTCCGCCGACTTTAAAAGCGCCTCACCGAGCGGAATCTTATTGGCGATGACAATATCCGCATCGCGGATCCTGGCAGCGTCCTCAGACGGCTCTGACTTACCGTAAACAGCCACTTCTCCCAGACTGTGAAACATAGACAGGTCGATATCCCTGCCGAGATTATCTGCTTCCATAAAAACGATCTTCATATACGTAGTTCCCTTTCCTAACCAATTGCTAACCAATTAAAATTCCTTTCCCCTATTATTCTACTATTTTTTCAGGCGTGAAACAACACCCTTTTTTTGTTATTTTCCGCGCGTTTGCCGCAAAGAAAAAAACACTGGACAACAAACGGAAATATATATATAATATAAAGTTAGGAAAGAAATAAGCACTTTTACACCGAGGAGGTACATCATGAATCATTACAGTCAGAAAAGCAAAGAAGAATTATTGGCGCTGAAAAATGAAATGGAAGCCAAATATGAAGAAAAAAAAGCGTTAAATTTACAGCTTGACATGTCGAGAGGAAAACCGGGCACGAGTCAGCTTAACATATCGATGGGCATTATGGACACCCTTTCATCCGATTCCTCTCTTTTAGCGAGCGACGGCACGGACTGCCGCAATTACGGCGGTCTTGACGGAATCCCGGAAGCCAGGCAGCTGATGGCGGAAATGATGGGAACTCTTCCCGAACATGTCATTGTGTTTGGAAACGCGAGCCTTACGATCATGTACGATGCGATTTCACGTTCTTATACGCACGGCGTCCTCGGCAGCACTCCATGGTGTAAACTGGATCAGATCAAATTTTTGTGTCCTGTTCCCGGTTATGACCGGCATTTTGCCATCACCGAGCGCTTCGGCATCGAAATGATCAATATTCCGATGAACGATGACGGCCCGGATATGGATCTCGTCGAGGAACTCGTAAATTCCGACTCGGCGATCAAAGGGATCTGGTGCGTGCCGAAGTATTCAAACCCGCAGGGCGTCTGCTACAGCGATGAAACCGTGCGCCGTTTCGCGAACCTCAAACCGGCGGCAGACGATTTCCGCATCTACTGGGACAACGCCTATGCGATCCATCATCTTTACGAAGACAACCAGCCGGAGATTTTAGATATCATCAGTGAATGTGAAAAAGCGGGAAATCCTGATCTTGTTTATGAATTCGCGTCCACTTCGAAAGTCAGTTTTTCCGGGGCCGGCATCGCCGCGCTCGCCACATCTCCTGCCAATCTGGAGGACGTAAAGAAGCAGCTTACGATCCAGACGATCGGCTACGATAAATTGAACCAGCTGCGTCACGCGCGCTTTTTCAAAAACCTCGACGGATTAAAAGCGCACATGAAAAAACATGCCAATGAGATGCGGCCCAAATTCGAAATTGTTTTGGACATTTTAGAGAAAGAACTGGCGGGCACGGGAACCGGAACATGGACCAAACCGCTGGGCGGATATTTTATTTCCTTCGATTCGATGGAGGGATGCGCGAAAAAGATCGTGGAAAAATGCAGGGAAGCCGGCGTTGTTCTGACAAATGCCGGAGCCACGTTTCCTTATGGAAACGATCCGAACGACACGAATATCCGTATCGCTCCTTCCTTCCCCACACCGGAAGAGATGGCGCAGGCGACCGAATTATTTACCCTCTGTGTCAAACTGGTCAGCATTGAAAAATTACTAGCAGAATAAGAAGAAGTTTTCAAGCGAAAAAAAAGAAATCCGCGCGCCGGGTTTCTTTTTTTCTTCCCGATGCAACACTTTCCCCCGCCAAACACTCTTATATATAGAAACCCTGAAAACTACCGGTAACGAAAGGGAGAAATGAATGAAAAAAGACATACCAAAACTTGTAGCACAGGCAAAAAATGGTGACGCTCACGCCTTTGCCCTGCTCTACGAAGACATTTACAAAGATCTGTACCGCTTCGCCTTCTGTATGATGAAACAGGCGGAACAGGCTGAGGACGCCGTGAGCAGCGCCGTCCTCCACGCATATGAGCACCTACATAAACTGCGGAAGAATACGTCGTTCCGCAGCTGGATGTTCCAGATCACCGCCAATGAGTGCAAAAAGCAATTGCACCTCCAGTCGAAAGTTTCTGCCCATCCGGCAGATAAAGTACTGGAAACAGCTTCCTATGCCGTCGATTATGAGGGGAAATTTTTTCTCAAACAGGCGATGGCCCTCTTAGGGGAAACCGAACGGCTCATCGTAGGGTTAAACATATTCGGCGGATACAACAGCAGGGAAATCGCCAGATATCTGCACAAAAAAGAAGGGACAGTCCGTTCCTCCAAAAGCCGGGCCCTGGAAAAGATGAGAACCTTTCTTGGCGAAGAAGATCCCAATGGAACAGACTCCAACAAAACAGTTTCCAATTGATCCACCACTAAAACGAAACGAAAGTTTCGAGAAATGAGGTAATATTATGAATGAAAAATGGAAAAAAATGAGTGAACAGATCCCTGTTCCCGACTCGTTACAACCAGATCGCATAGAACAAATGCTCAAACAGAAACAAAAGAAGCGGCCGGTGCTGCACGCAGGCAGGCTGGCGAACCGCATCGCTGGTGCCGCTGCCGCCCTCCTCCTCGTACTGCTGGCCGCGAATATCCTGCACGGCATGGTCGCTTCGCCGGAAAAAAACGCCGAACAGGTCGCCTCCAGAGGCGATTCTTCCCAGGGAGCTTCTCCCCAGGGAACCTCTCCCCAGGAAAATTCCCCTCAGGAAGATTTCTCCGGCGAGAACGCCTCAACCGACACCGATCAGGACAAAACATCCGATTTGTCCGAAAGCGCGGGAACGTCGGAACAGACGATGCCGCACACGAGTTATGCCAAACTGGAAAAAGCCATCTCTGACCACTTCTCTGACATTACCATGGGAAGCGCCACAAAAGACGCCGCGATACCGGAATACGGGATGGTAGAACAATACACGAGTGGAAGTCGAAATAGCGAAGCCTCTTCCCGGGAAGAGATCGCCTCCGAAGCAGACGCCTCCATGGATACCGCGAAACAGGGCGACTATACGAAGACCGACCTTCAGGTACAGGGTGTCGATGAGGGCGACATCGTAAAGACCGACGGCACCTATATTTACAGTTGTACCGAAAACGCCGGCGGAAGCCGCATCAATATTTACCGCGCGGACGGCAAAAACACCGAAAAGGTATCAAAGATTTCGATACCAAAAACCTCGGTGGATGAGATGTATCTCGACCAGAACTATCTGGTCACAGTCGGCACCTCATGGGACGATGAAAATAACAGCCTCTCCGGCAGCTCCTCGTCACAAAAAAGGGCATACTATGATCTCGCCTACCGCCACGGAGAAACCAGTATCTCCGTCTACGACCTGACTGATGAAAAACACCCAAAACGCCTGTCCGAAAAAAAGCAGTCCGGCTCCTACTATACCTCGAGGAAAAACGGCAATTATGTGTACACCCTGTCCAGAATGTACACCGAGCCCGTCAAAGATAAGAATGACAAGCGCTCTTTCGTCCCCTCGGCCGACGGAGATGTGCTGTCGGAAGAGCAGCTGTATCTTCCCGACCACGTCGCCTCGAACTGCTATCTCGTACTGACTGCCCTCGACGTCACAAACGGAGAGAAATTCAGCGACAGTCTTTCGGTACTCGGCGGCGGAGATATTTGCTATGTGAGCGAGAAGCACATTTTCGTGGCCACCGGCCTTTTCGACAGCGGGACCAAAACATCCATCAGCAAATACCGCTACGAAAACGGGAAACTAAAAGCACTCACCTCAGAAACGTTTAACGGCATGCTGCACGACCAGTTTTCGCTGGATGAATATGACGATACGCTGCGTTTCGTCGCCACGACGTACCACACAAACGGTTCCACGTCAAACGGCCTGTACGTCCTCGACAAAAACCTGAACATGATCGGAAGCGTTGACAACCTCGCCAAAAACGAAGAGATCTATTCGGCCCGGTTCTTAGGCACGCGCGCCTACTTCGTCACCTACCGCAACACAGACCCCGTATTTTTAGCTGACCTGACCGACCCGGCCCATCCAGTCATCAAGGATAAGCTGAAAATCCCCGGCTTTTCCGAGTATCTGCACACGTACGGGGACGACCTCCTTCTGGGAATCGGGAGCAACCAGATGAAAAATGGGAGCATGCAGGTAAAACTGTCGATGTTTGACATTTCCTCCGACTCTTCCGTCACGGAAAACCACAAAAAGCTGCTGGAAAAGGAGACGAACAGCATAGCCGGAAACAACCACAAAGCCGTGCTCGTAGACAACGAACGGAACCGTATCGGACTGTGCATCTACTCCTTCCGGGACGATAACAGGAGCGGGGACGGCGGTTATTCGTACCGCATTTATTCATACGATGGCAAGGGCTTCCACAACGTCGCCAAACTGCGGCCCAAAAATCTGAGCATGTCTGCCAGAGGACTGTACATCGGCGATTACTTTTACTTAGTCGATGACATCGCGGGAAGTTCCGGCATCCACGTTTACGATGCCGATACGTTTGAAAAAGTGTAAAAGGTGCGGCTGAAAAACGCGCACCTCTCAAAAATGGCCCCGCCATTCTTGGCTCCGCGCAAGACGGGCTGCCCCCTGACACACAGAGGGCAGCCCGTCATTTCACTCACTAATGCGTATCTGCTCTATTCTTCTCACTATTCCTCTTCTATGTCCACATCGCACATCTCCGGCCCCGCGAACCGCTCCTCATCTTCTTCCGTGATCTCTACGCTCTCCCCATTGACATATTTGATCCGTTTCAGTTCCTCATCGGTATCGCCGCGGTAAAAAACCGCATAACAGGTCCACGTTGAATCCTTTTCACCCAAATAAGCACCGGTATCATCCATTTCAGAATGCTGACACAGTTCCTTGTAATCCAGGATCTCCATCATATCATCCTCTGACATATCCTTTTTTACATCTACTGACAGTGTGAATATCTCCTCTCCTATTTCTTCCTCTATTGTCCAATGCCCATACCGCTCTTCCCAGACTCCTTCATCATACATCTTCTCCGCTTTATGATCTGAAATCATTTTACCCAGATCCCTTGTACCGCACCCGGCACAGAGAACAGCAGTCAAAACACCGATCATGAAAACACCTTTCCATCTTCTCATCTCATTTATCCCCCTTTTATTTCCTCGATTTTCTGCCATCCAGAAGAAAACAGATCAACAGGATGGCCGTTCCAAGCCCCACGGTAACAGCAAACGCTTTCCCGACATCGACCGGCACGATCCGGATTTGATCCAGCCGCCGGGAAATCGCGCCGAGCAGTAACAATCCTGTGCCAAAACCGATCCCCGCGATCAGATAAAAGCGTTTGCCGATCTCCAGCCGCTGCCAGACACTCCGGTATCCGCACAGTTTCCACACAAGAAACAGACTCCTGCGGAAACGGAACCAGATGAGTGTCACCAACACCGTGCTCAGCGAAAAACTGAGCAGGATCATGACATACATCGTATCCATAATGACATTGGCAGAAAAAAAACGTTCGCGAAACGTGGTTTCCCTGTCCTTCGTCAGTTTGATCCTCACCTGCGAGGGAAACGGTATTTTGTCATACAGATCCTGACTGATCTTCTGTATATCGTCCTCCCCGGCATCGAGAATGTAGTCGTTTTCTAGGCCGATCATCCTGACCACCGACTTAAAATCGAGAAGCATCATATAGTTGACCCGGCTTTCCTCTTCCATGCCGATGATCCCGATCACTTCAAATTCCTGCTCCCCAAACGTGTAATAACGCTTACCGCCCCGGTCCACGATATCGTTTGTAAAATGACTGCCGAGCACAATCTTCGGTTCATCCGTCCAGGAGGTCTCGAAGTCAAAATACTGTCCCCAGATCACCGGTATATCCCCGCTCCCTCCCTGGTGGCAGATCCCCCTCACGGAGTACTCGGAATCTTTTACCGGCAGATACACGGAAAAGCTGTCATAGTCCGAGGCCAGCTGCACAACGATCTGTTCCCATTGTTCCACGCCCTCTCCCCCTGTCACGCTGAAACTCCGCTGATTCCCGGAGTACAGTTCATATTTGTTGATCCGGTTCATTCTCTCCGCGCGAATCGCCGACACGACGAGCAGCAGACAGAGGGAAATGGCTACAAAGCTGAAAAACAGGAGAATGTTTCCCTTCGGCATCTTTTTTCGCGCCACTTTCATCGCACTCACCCCTCTCTCCCCGCGCCGTCGTCACCGCAGACAACGCCGTCTTTGACAAAGATGATCCTGTCACAGTTTTCCGCCACCTTCCTGTCATGTGTGACGACGATGACCGTGATCCCCGACTCGTTCAACTGCCGGAATATTTTCTGTACTTCCTCTCCCGTCGCCTCGTCCAAAGCCCCCGTTGGCTCATCCGCTAAAATCATGTTCGGCTGCTTGACGACCGCCCTGGCGATCGCGACCCGCTGCTGCTGCCCCCCGGAAAGTTCGCTCGGGTATGCCTTTTCCTTATCCGCAATCCCCAGCTGCTGCAGCGCGTTTTTCACCATTTGTTTCATTTTTTTCCGCGGAACCCCCTGGTACTTGAGAGGAAGGGCCACATTTTGAAAGACGTTCAGATCGTCGGCGAGCGCAAAATACTGCACGACAAATCCGACCTCCTTCCGCCGAAATCCCGTAAGTTCCCGCTGGTTTTTAAAATTCACCGCCGTTCCGTCGTAAAGATACTCCCCGCTGTCCACTGACATCATCCCGCCGAGGATATTGAGAAGCGTAGACTTCCCTGAGCCGCTTTTCCCCATAATAGCTACCATTTCACCCTCCTCGATCGTAAGGGTGATACCGCGGAGCGCCTCGACGAGCGCTTCTTTTTTTCCAAACGTTTTCTTAATCCCTCTGAGTTCTATTTTATTCATCTTCCTATCCCTCCTTAATACCTGGTATCAATCTTTCTGCCGCACGAGATGTTCGGTATCTACTCCCCGCAGAAAGAATATGACAGCTCCCGCACCGATCGCGAATACGATCCCGACTGTCAGCCGCGCCGCGGATAAAATGGCCTCTGGCTGGTATTTCGCACTTCCCACGTTAAATATGTACGCCCCTGTCAGAAAAGCCGGAACAAGGATGACGGCGACCTCCAGCAAGAGAGGGATCAGGATCATGATCAGGGAGCACCCGTTCATCAGATAGATTCCGTAGATCCTGCTATTTGACTGGATCTTATCATAAAATGTCACAAACAGGCCGTACAGGGCAAAACAGGCCAGTGTGACCGTCAGTACAAGCATGATCATAACCGTGGTCGCGGAATCTTTTCCCAAAAAATTCATCCCCATCGATTCACCGAACACTTTGATCGGCGGCAGATGATACTGGCGCGCCACGCCCTTGATCGATTCCACCCGCTGCCTCAGCTTCCCATCGGGTACGAGCGTGATCCCGTTATCCAACCCTGTAATGGCAAGGTCCGCATATTTTTTAAGTTCCTCCACAGTTCCCGAACGATCTGCCACCTGAACCCCAAACGGAAAAATAATAGAGTAATCAAGCGAGCCATCTCCATAACAAAACTCGGACGACAGCGCCGCCCCCTCTTCCAGTATGCCGACGACACGACAGGGATACACATACCAGCCAACTGAGGCGCTCAGTACATCCCCCAGTTTCAATATCCCCTTGTACTGACTGCCCACTACGATCGGTACCGGATCCGAGACGTGCTCCAAGATCAGATGATCCTCATGGAGTTCCTCCCCCTCCTGCACCCGCAGGCCAAAAAAGCGGAATGAAGCCGCGTCCATCTGCATACCTCTGTACCGAGATAACAAATAGGTCTGTCCATCGATCATCCCCGGCGATGATTCCATTGTCTCCCCATCCTCCATCACATCCAGAAAATCCTTGTTGCTTCTCTCCCCAAAAAAGCGGGCCATCTCTTCATCCTTCAGATCAATCGCCCCGTCCGCAAACGACAGGATCGGATAATCGCGGGAAGACCGGAGCTCCGCCTCATACTCCATCATATCATAACAGCCGGCAGCAGTCGTAAACGCATCCTCAAATTCGTTCATCGATTCCTCTTCACCAAGTATTGTCATATAATACCATGTTTGATCCCCAAGCTTTTTCACGGAATCACTGTAACGATCCCCCAGTTCAAAATAGTATGACCCCATGATGACTACCATGACCAGACTGATGGAAAACACAACCATCAAAAGCAGATTTTTAAACAGGCTCATCCGAAAACTCCGGAAGAACTCTTCTGCCATAAACCGCAGCTTCCTCATAACATTTCCTCTCCTTTCCCTTCCTGCAACCTATCCCCTTTGTGCGGCAGCGCCGCATGACAGCGGCGTTTTCCCCTTATGTGCAGCAGCGCCGCATGACAGCGGCGCTTTCCCCTTATGTGCAGCAACCCCGCATGATAGCGGCGTTTTCCCCTTATGTGTGACAATGTGTCGCTCGAATCGACAAAAATAGTATATCACACATAATATCTTACCGCAAATACTTTTTGTTATATAGTATTTAATTATTTATGTATGTATTTTATACAAAAAATCCGTCAAAAAAGTAAATGAAATTCTGACAAATTTCTTAACAAAAGGAAACCGCCATTCTTCCAAATAACAAATTGGAAAATACCGGAATTAAACAGAATAGACCGGACAATCGACAGTGACTAACCGGACTTTCAGTTGACAACTGACTTGTTTTCATATAATATAAAATAGTAGAGAGAAAAAACATGTAGCAATAGTAAAGCAGCCAAAGGTTTGGTGAATATGGCAAAACAGACACGAAAACAAAATAATATAAAGCATGGTACTATTGAACTTGTCCTTCTCCTGCTACTGCAGAACGGACAAAAATACGGTTACCAGCTGGCACAGGAACTGGAAGAGATCAGTGACGGCAACTACGAACTCAAAGAAGCCACGATGTATCCAACCCTCTACCGGCTGACACAAAACGGATACTTGGACAGTGAACAGCGGAAAGTTGGCGTCAGACGCACGCGTGTGTACTATGTGATAACGGATGAAGGTTACAGATATCTGACAAATTTAAAAGAGGAATACACCCTGATCACAGGTGCTATTGACAAGATTATGGAATATACAGCTGATAATCAGAATGGAGGAGAAAACATTGGAGCAGAAAGCAGTACATAAATATCTGCGCCGTGCAAAACAGGTATATCACGGAAACGGCCAGATTCGCAAACAATTCATTCAGGATCTTTCTGACGCGCTCACATGTTATACAGAAACACATCCCAGCTGCACTTACGAAGATCTTGTTGACGAATTCGGATCGCCGGATGAAATCCACGCATCCTTTATGTCAATGTATCCCAATGACCTGAAAAGGCGGAATATTAAAGTTTACCGCCTTCTTTTCATCGTCTGCCTCATCCTCGCAGCCGCCGCGCTGATATTCACAGTTGATTTCATAATCAATTCATATGATCACTCTAACGGTTACTACATAGAATATATGGAAGATGAAAATGATCAGGAACCGGCCCACCAAGAACCGGCTCCGGCAGGTTCACCGTCCACTGCCGCAACGGAAGAACCGACCCCGTACGCAGTATATAATTTTGACTAAAGGAATGTTTTTATGTTCAAAAAAAGAAGACTAAAACAGCTGGCCCGCCGTTCCTTCCCTTCCTCCCGGTATTCCTGGAAAGAGAGAAAGATCCACCGGACCAGCCTGTATCATGACATGCTTTCCTATCAGGAAAAGCACCCGGAATGTACGATCAGCGACATCCGGCGCAGATTTTGTGATGAAAGTGAATGGGACGACCCTGCGCGGCATCTGGAAAACATGCTCCCCAGCGCCCGAACGGTCTTTGTCATCCTGTGCCTTTTTCTGTTGGTCTGCCTTGCTCTTATCGCATTGGCCAGCACATGGGAAGCCCCTTATTATATCATTCCATGACACGTTTCATGAAAAATCTTAATTAAATCCGTACAGCTTTCTCGATATGCTATACCCCCACACGACCATCTTTCTTCCGGCTTTTCCCCGGATCTGCATAGGTCTGCTCAGAACATGTTTATTGACAAGTCGGTACATCCCCTTGCTGGAATTTTTCAAATATCTCCAAAGTTCCGATCTCTTCCCGAGACTCTCCTCGGAACCCTCTTTGATGAGAAAGACCGAACTCACCGTCATCATCATCGCCAGATATTTCACCATATACCCGCGCAGCTTTTTATTGCGGATCTTCGTGAGATCAAACGCGTCGATCATGATCTTATTTACTTTGATCTGCTGGTCGATCCGGCTCGTCATCACCTTCTCATTGACTGACTGATCATCCCGGCCGATAAAATAACGGTAGAGATCGACGTTCATATAATACATCGTTTTTACAGACGGAAGCGGTTTGTAGACAAAAATATTATCGACATAAAACGTATGCTTCGGAAGCTCCAGGCCACAGTCATATAACATCTGTGTGCGGTAAATGACCGAGTGCATCAGGATGTTCTGACTGATCTTGAACTTTTTCATATCATTCCAGCCAAAAACCGTATCGTGCGGAAATACGCCCTCGTACCGGATCGCTTTATGCTTGTGGACACTCGGTTTCTCATAGACGTAGTTAGCCAGAAACATATCTACGAGCTTTCCCTCGCGGACAAACCTACGCAGCTGTTCCAGCACTTTGATCAGAGACTCCCCGTCCAGCCAGTCGTCGCTGTCCAGCACTTTAAAGTAAAGTCCCTCCGCGTTTCGGAGTCCGGTGTTTACCGCCTCGCCGTGCCCGCCGTTTTCCTGATGCAGCGCCCGGACGATGCCCGGATGTTCCTGTTCGAGCCGGTCCGCGATCTTCGCCGTATCATCCGTGGAACCGTCATCCACGATGAGGATTTCTACATCCTCTCCCCCGACTAACGCGCTTTCTACCGCATGATCCATATATTCCTGTGAATTGTAACACGGGATTGCAATACTCAAAATCTTCATGATTCATTCTACTCCATTCTCTCCGCCAGCTGCAGTGCCCTCTCCACGATCGCATCAATATTGTAATACTTATACTCAGCCAGCCTTCCCAACAGGTAAAAACCCGGGATCTGATCGACAAGCGCCTTATATTTTCCAAACAGCGCGTCATTTTCCGCATTATTGATGGCGTAATATGGAATCTCGCCCTCATGCCCGGTATACGGCATCGGATATTCCTTCACGATCGTCGTATCCCTCGTGTCCATCTGTCCCGACAGGTACTTAAACTCCGTAATCCTCGTAAAATCTTCGCTCACCGTATAATTTACGACGCCGTGGCTCTGGTAAAACGGTTTGTCGTAATGCTCAAAATGGAAATCCAGCGAGCGGTACGGAAGCCTCCCGTACCGGCAGTCAAAAAACTCATCAAGCGCGCCTGTAAAGACCACCTCTCCGGAAAACGGTTTTCCCTCAAAATAAATCTTCACCTCGCCCTCTGGATCCAGACGCAGCACGTCTTTTCCCTGACAGTTCAGCCGGACATCGATCCCGTCAAACGCGAGCAGTTTCTCAAAGACAGCGGTGTACCCGTGGAGCGGAATCCCCTGATACGTGTCCTGAAAATACCGGTTATCCCGCGATAACAACACCGGTACCCTGCCGGATACCGCCGGATCGATCTCTTTGGGTGATTTTCCCCACTGTTTCATAGTATATTTCAAAAACACATTTTCATACACATAGGCGGCGATTTCCTTCAGATCGTCATCTTCCTGATTCATCAGTTCCAGAATAGGAACTCTCGCTCCTTCTCCGAACATGCCGAACAGTTTCTTTTCCATGCCGGCCGCCCAGTTCCCGTATACCATTTCCAGACTATTCAGATTAAAGGGAATCGGAATCTCGCTGTCATGGATCTTCCCGACCACCTCATGCGAATAGTCATACCATTTCGTAAAACGGGAAAGGTATTCATACACGTCCTTGTTGTTCGTGTGAAAAATATGCGGCCCGTACTGGTGGATCAGTATACCGTGCTCATCATAGCGGTCATAACAGTTTCCCCCGATGTGATCCCTGGAATCAATGACGAGTACGTGTTTTCCCTTTTTTTCCGCCAGTTCTCTTGCCACGACCGCCCCAGCAAAACCACAGCCGATTATTATACTATCATACATAAAAAATCTCCATTCTTACCGGACATCACATCAGGTCAAAAAGCGCATCTTATTATCCTTCGAATCTTTTCTCTTCTGCTCTTCCGGCTGCTTTACCCCTACTGCTCCCTGAAGCCGGGTAGTCATCTGATCCTTGCACTTCCGGCAGTAGCGCCCGGTTTTTATAGTAGCGCCGCAGTTTTCACAGTTCAGGCCGATCGGCGACTCATCGGTGAAGCAAAGCCGCTCTTCCCGGATCCAGCGCTTGATCTGCCGGACGGACACATCCATCTCTGAGGACAGCACGTTGATATCTACCTTCGGATTGTCGCGGACAAATTTTTTCACTTCCACAAACTTCTCTTCCATCTCTTTTGCACACGCTGAGCAGATCCTGTCGCCCTGCACATAGTTAAAAAGTCTTCCACAGCTTTTACATGATATAATTTCCATACGTTACCTCCATTCTATCCACCTCCGATACAAAGGCAGAGAAAATATATTCTTTTTGCCCCCTCTTCCTTTAACACCTTACCGCATGCCTCAAGAGTCGCTCCCGTCGTGTAAATATCATCTACGAGCAGAATCGTTCGGTACGGGCCCGTTCCCTCGCGGACTGCGAATCCTTTTCGGAGGTTGCAAAATCTAGCTTTGCTGTCAAGTCCCTTCTGGGGCTTTGTATTTTGTGTGCGGATAATACAGTCCGGATCGACCGGTATCTCCAGCCGTTCACCGATCCGCTCGGCCAGACACGCCGCCTGGTTAAATCCGCGGAACCTCATCTTCTTTTTGTGGATCGGCACCGGAATGATGACATCCGGCGACAGCCGCTGCACCCAGCCGCCGTACCTTTCCACCATCTGATCGGCGAAATACGGTGCGCCGGCGGTCTCTCCGTCGTACTTCAGATAACGGATCGCCCTTCTCATCGGCTGCGCATACGGGTACAGCGCGTAACCTTCCTCCACATAAAAAGTCCGGCCGCGGCAGTCCTCACACCATTCCTCTTCCATGTCCATCACCGGTTTCGAACACCGGATACATCTCGGCTCCGTCACCGGACGCACGCTCTTACGGCACTCGCCGCACATTTTCTCCCCATCCGTCCCCCGCAGGAGCCGATGGCACACAACACATTTTTCCGGATACAGAATATCCAATAGTTTTTTATCCATATATCCCCACCCCTCTATTTTCTATTCTAACAAAAAACTAGTTGTTTTGCAATTCTTTTAATCGAATTTCCAGGGTAGAATATCGTTTCTGCTCCGATTCATTCGCGATCATATCATATACCGCCTTTTTACTGCCGACGAGCGTCACGCATTTTTTCGCCCTTGTGACCGCCGTATACAGAAGATTCCGGTTCATGAGCACCTTCGGCCCGCCTAACAGGGGAATGACGACCGCCGGATACTCGCTCCCCTGCGATTTATGTATCGTGATGGCGTAAGCCAGTTCCAGCTCGTCCATATCGCCGAACGCGTAAGTCACAAGTTTGTCCTCATCAAATACGACCGTCATCTCTTTCTCATATAGGTCGATGTCGCGGATGATCCCGCAGTCCCCGTTAAATACGCCGGTCCCCTCTTCTATGACGACGCCGTGGAACCCTTCTGTCCGCCACGCCATCTGGTAATTGTTTTTGATCTGCATGACCTTGTCGCCCTCGCGGAAGATCGTGCCGTGCACTTCGATCTGCGCCTTTTTCCCGCTTTCAGGGTTCAGGTATTTCTGCAGGATCTGATTACAGCGGATGACGCCCAGCTCCCCTTTTTTCATGGGCGTGAGCACCTGCACGTCAAACGCCGTGCAGTCGGTGTATTTCGGCATCTTATCGCGCACGAGCCAAAGCATGATCTCGAGCACGCCGTGGCTGTCCGCCTTTTCCAGACAGAAAAAATCCCGGCTCTTATTATCTATGGTCACCGTTTCGCCCTGATTGATCTTATGGGCGTTGACGACGATGTCGCTCTCCGCCGCCTGCCGGAAGATGCGCTCCAGCTTTACGACGCTGAAGCACCCCGATCCGATCACGTCGCGCAGCACGTTTCCCGGGCCCACGCTCGGCAGCTGGTTTACATCTCCCACGAGGATGAGGCGCGTTCCGACGGATATCGCTTTGAGCAGGCTCGTAAACAGATAGATATCAACCATCGACATCTCGTCGATGATGATGACGTCCGCCTCCAGCGGATTCCACTCGTTCCTCTCAAACCTGCCCTGTTCCATGCCCTGGCCGGCGGAGCCTGACAGGACGTCACCCGGCGCCCCGTCCTTTCCCTCGGCGGCACCGGCGCCGTTGTACTGTAACATCCGGTGGATCGTCTGAGTTTCCCTTCCGGTCGTCTCCGCCAGCCTTTTGGCAGCCCGCCCGGTCGGCGCGGCGAGAAGGATCGTCTGCCCTTCCTCTTCGAGCAGCCGGATGATCATATTGACTGTCGTCGTCTTTCCCGTTCCCGGCCCGCCCGTGATGACGAGCAGACCGTGGTTCATCGATTCCCTGACCGCCGTGATCTGCCGGTCGTCCAGTTCAAGGTCCAGCTCCCGCTGCAGCTTTTTGATCGCGCTGTCAACGGCGGCGCCGTCCCCGCCCCGTATGCTCCCGATATCCAACATCATCCGCGCGCAGTTCAGTTCGCTGTAGTACAAGATCGGCAGATAGATCCTCTCCCCGTCGCGCACGATGCTCTTATCCATTTCCATCTCATCGGTCATCGCCATCAGTCGATCGACCCCGACGCCGAGAAATTCCACACAGTTGCGGTAAAGCAGCTCGGCCGGCATATAAATGTGTCCCGAACTGCTGCCCAGTCCGAGCACGTATAAGATGCCGGCGCGGACGCGGAAGTCCGAATCCATATCGAGGCCGGTCTTCCTCGCGATGCCGTCGGCGATCTTAAATCCCACACCGCGTATATCTTCCGCCAGCTTGTACGGATTGTTTTTCACGATTCCGTACAAGTCCGCGCGGTACGTCTGATAGATCTTTACCGCCAGCTGGTTACTGATCCCGTACTGCTGCAAAAAGATCATCGCATCCCTCATCTCGCGCTTTTCCTCGAACTGGATGGCAATATCCGCCGCCTTCTTTTCACTGATCCCCTTGACCTCGCTCAGCCGTTCCGGCTCTTTTTCGATGATCTCAAATGTCTTTTCCCCGAACTTGTCCGTGATGCGTTTGGCCAGACCGCCTCCGATACCTTTTATCGCTCCCGAACCCAGATAGCGCTGCATCGACAGCACATCGTCCGGCGCCCGGCTCTCGCTCTTTTCCACTTTAAACTGCTCGTGGTACGTCGGATGTGTCACGACATTTCCGTAAAGTACCATGTACTCCCCCTCATTGATAAAGGGAAATGTCCCGACACACGTTTCCAACACCTCTCCGTCCCCGTCCTCGCAGGCAAATTCAAAAACGGTGTATCCATTTTCCACGTTCCGGTATATGATATGTTCTACATAGCCATTTCGTTCTTCCATGATGTTTTTGTTCCCCATTTATTTGCATACGGCATAAAACCGTACAAAGTTTTTATAACGTAAAAAAGCGGCAGCTGACAACCGCGCCGCTTACTCCGCATGAAACGGACTTCCTATAAATAATAACAATCGGCGCCCCGTCGGGACCCCTGGCCCGCCGGAACGCTATTGTATTAACTAAATCGCTAGATCCGAGAATCATTGTGAATCCTGCATTATTCGGAACCTCGTATCACTCGGATCCTGTAATCATTCTGATTGTTCCACCGCCTGCGCCGTGATCCCGGCATTTCTCGCCATGGATTCATACAGCGTCTTCGCGATGCCGAGCCCCTGCCCGGAATCTACCATGTTCTGCGCCACTGCCTGAAACATCTGGTCGTTGAACATGCTTGTATATTCATTACCGTCCTCATCTTCTTCGTCGCTGAACACTTTGGCCGTCTGCTCCATCGTCTCAAACATTTTCTGTATGAGATAGACTTCAAATTCCTCGCATGCTGCCATCATTTCGTCTTCGGACTGCGCGCCCTCGATCGAATTTGCCAGCTTTCCGGAAGAAGCGATCCCCGTCAGCGCGTCGGCGCTCATCGTAGAAGCCGCGAGGCTGCCGTACGGATTATTTACTGCTAATGACATGATACCACCTGCCTCTCACTGGTCAGGGCCTTCTGCCCTATGCCCCGTTTCCGGGAATCTATCCAACTTACGATCTCAAGATATCTTACGATCTCAAAACATCTTACGATCTCAGGTTATTTGCCTGCTGCAGCATCTCGTCGGATGCGGTGATCGCCTTGGAATTCATCTCGTACGCACGCTGTGCCACGATCATATTTACCATTTCATCGGCTGCCTGTACGTTGGAACCTTCCAAACGGCCGGAAACGATCTTGGAATTCAGTTCATTGGCCGCGTACACCGTCACGGCTCCGGACGCCGGCGACTCTTTCATCATCGTGTCCGATACCCGCTCCAGGCCCGATGGATTCGGGAAGAACGCCAGTCCCATCTGAATGTTTAATGGCTGTACATTTCCTTCCCGGTTCCGATATGTAAAGTTTCCAAACTGATCGACTGAAAGTTTCGAAGCATCGACATCCGCGGCAAACGTGATCGGATTTCCCGCCATATCGAGCACCGCATTTCCGTTTGAGTCGGTCATCGCAAGTCCGTTCTCGGTTACTGAAACATAAAAGTTACCATTTCTCGTATATCCTGTCGTTCCGTCGTTGAGCTGGATCATGAAAAATCCCTCGCCCTGGATCGCGTAATCAAACGCCCCGCTTGACTCAAGCAGCGGCCCCTGTGTGAAATCGGTGACGATCGCTGCCGGCCGCACGCCGAGTCCGACCTGTGCCCCTACCGGTTTCGGGGCCCCTGTACTGTCATAAGACTTTCTCTGCAGCGTCTGGTAGATCAGCGATTTGAAATTGACCGCTTCTGTTTTATAGCCTGTCGAGTTGATGTTTGACAGATTGTTTGCCACGGTGTCCAAATTTGTCTGCTGGGCGATCATACCTGTTGCCGCCGTCCAAAGTGAACGCATCATATCTGTTTCCTCCAATCATTCATTTCCTATCTAAAAACACACGGTGAAACCGCTATCAGCCGAGCTTTCCTACTGTATTGACCGCTTTATCCATCATGCCGTCCATCGCCCGGATCATCTTCTGATTGGCTTCGTATGCTCTCGTTATAGTAATCATATCGACCATTTCCGATACAACATTAACATTTGATTGCTCCGTATATCCCTGAATGACCGATGCCGTCGAGGCAATTTCCCTCGCTCCGTCCACGGTCGTATATAAATTATCCCCTAATTTTACGAGATAATCGTAATCTTCAAAGTCTGTGACCTGCAGCTGGTCGACAACAGCGCCGTCTGCCATGATCGTCCCCTCTTTGTCAATGGAAATGCTCTTCGCCTCCGGATCGATCTTGATATCGCCGCCTTTTCCCTGCACCCGGTTTCCTTCGGTATCCACGAGATAGCCGTCCTTCGTCACCTGAAAACTGCCGTCCCTCGTATACCTCGTCGTGGTCTGTCCCTTGCTGTTCGTGTGGTGGATCGTAAAAAATCCGTTGCCGCTCAGCGCCACATCAAACGTCCCGCCGGTATCCCGCAGGGATCCCTGGGTGTAGTCCGTATAAACCTCACCCACTTTTACACCTAAACTCATAGCGCCGATCGCCTGATTGTGATATGCCTGGGATCCGTCCCTGATCTTCAGCGTTAATAACTGATCAAATGCCTGACTGCTGACGCTGTCAGCCTTGTATCCATACGTGTCCGCATTTGCCAGATTATTTGACACGACATCCAACCGTTTCTGCTCGTTGACCATCCCTGTCCAAGCAGTATAAAGACCTCTTAACATATGTTCCTCCAATCCAACGTATAAAACTGTGTCATCTTTATCGTTTTCATCTATCTCATCCCTCGCCGAACTTCTGCCGAAATCTTCCGAACCTCGCCAAAACTCTCTCGAACTTCTCCGACCTCTTCTGAACCCCGCCGGGCCTCTTCCCGAACTTCGTCAGGCCTCTCCCGAAGTCCCGCTCAGGAATTCTACATATTTTCCGGTGCCGACCGCTACTGCGGTCATCGGCTCCTCTGCCGTCATCGTCGTGATCCCCGTCTTACTCTCGATCAATTCTTCCAGCCCGTACAAAAGGCTGCCGCCGCCGGTGAGCACGATACCCCGGTCCGCGATATCAGCGGCCAGTTCAGGCGGTGTCTTCTCCAGTACGCTGTGGACGGCATCGACGATCTGCAGCGTCGTGTCCTTAAGCGCTTCCTCTGTCTCTTTGGAAGTGACCGTGATCGTCTTTGGCAGTCCCGTCACAAGGTTCCTCCCGCGGACGTCCACCTGCTCCACTTCAGGACGCGGATAGGCCGATCCAATGCGGATCTTGATATCCTCCGCCGTCCTCTCCCCAATCAGGAGATTGTGCTTCTTTCTCATATATCTGACAATGGCGTCATCGAAATCGTCGCCAGCTATTTTGATGGACGTGCTGACTACCGTTCCTCCCAGGGAGATCACCGCGATATCCGACGTTCCACCACCGATATCTACGATCATATTGCCGCACGGCCTCGCAATATCAATCCCGGCTCCGATGGCTGCCGCGATCGGCTCCTCGATGATCTTCACATCCCGCGCGCCCGCCTGGAACGCGGCGTCTTCTACCGCTTTCCGCTCCACCTCAGTGACGCCGCTCGGCACGCATATACTGATCAGCGGTTTACGGAAACGCTGCTTTCCTACGGCTTTCTGGATAAAATATTTCAGCATCTTTTCCGTAACGGTATAATCCGAGATCACACCCTGACGCAGCGGACGCACTGCTACGATGTTGCCCGGCGTACGGCCAAGCATGAGCCTTGCCTCTTCCCCGATCGCTTTAATCCTGTTCGTATCCCTGTCAAAAGCAACTACGCTAGGCTCTTTGAGCACAACACCCTTTTCTTTCACATAGACCAGGATGCTGGCCGTACCTAAATCTATTCCAATGTCCATGACTTTCTCCTTTCCATTCTTCCCCGATTTCGTATATGAAAACCATTCTTCTGTCCTTGCTGTTATGATTCAAAATTAAACCCACTCTATTCTATTATAAACCCATTCTCATTTTTTTCAAATGTTTTTTACACATTTAACATATAATTCACAATTTGCCCGGGGTTTTTGTGCTCCACTTCTGCCAGACAAGTGCGCCGGCACTAATTTTCACCGTCACTTATTTTTTGCAGCCTGGAGCATGATCGCGCATTCCACGCGCTTGCGCTGCAGCTGACAGCCGATCTCATACGGTTTGTTCACATCGTGGTGCATATGGTACGCGTTCGCCGCGCATCCACCGCTGCAGAAAAATTTAGCAAAACAATTGCGGCACTCCTCTTTCGCATATACATTACACAGTTTAAATCTTTCGCAGATATCGTCCCGCACAATGCCGTCTTCCACATTTCCCAAAAGAAATTCTTCATTCCCCACAAACTGGTGGCACGGGTACAGGTCACCCTGCGGCGTGACTGCCAGATATTCCACACCCGATCCGCACCCGGAAAGACGCTTGTACACACACGGCCCCCCCGTCAGGTCGATCATATAGTGGAAAAATTGAAAGCCTCTGCCCTCTTTTTCTCTCTTCAGCATTTCTTTTGCCAGCCTGTCATAGCCTTCACAGATGACAGGGACATCTTCCTCCCGGATCGCGTACGGCTCGTCCGGCCCCGCCACGACGGGCTCTACCGAAATCTGCTCAAACCCCTCGTCAGCCAGATGGAGCACATCTTCTACGAAATCCAGATTCTCGCGGGTAAATGTCCCGCGCACATAGTAGCGCTTCTGCCCGCGTCTTCTGGCAACTTCCTTGAATTTGTCAATGATCCGGTCGTAACTGCCAGATCCGTCCTTGGCGGGGCGCATACGGTCGTGCACTTCCTTCCGGCCGTCGATGCTCAGAACGATATTATCCATCTCGCGGTCGGCAAATTCCATGATCTCTTCATCCAAAAGAACGCCGTTCGTCGTCAGCGTAAAGCGGAAATGCTTGTCATGCGTCTTCTCCAGTTCCCGTCCGTACGCCACGAGCTGCTTCACGACATCAAAATTCATGAGCGGCTCACCGCCGAAAAAGTCCACTTCCAGGTTTTTGCGGCTGCCCGAGTTCTCCACCAGGAAATCAAGTGCCTTTTTCCCCACCTCGAAACTCATGAGCGCGCGGTCGCCGTGGTACTCACCTTCCCCGGCGAAACAGTAGCGGCACGAGAGATTGCAGGCGTGGGCGATATGGAGGCAGAGCGCCTTGACTACCGTACTGCGCTTCTTAAAATCGATCACGCCTTCTTTGTAAGTGTCTTCGGTAAACAGCGTTCCTTCCGCTATCAATTGCTCGATATCCTGATACAGTTCCTCGAGTTCCTTTTCGTCCACGCCGTCCGCTTTGTACTTCGCGCAGATCAATTCCGTAATTTCCGATCGTTCTTTCTTATCATACATTTCGATCACATCGTACGCCACTTCATCGACCAGATGGACCGACCCGCTGTTTACATCTAAAACTATATTATAACCATTATTTTTATATTGATAAACCATTTTTTCCCTCTTTCAGAAAGAAAGGACTACGCCCAACCTAATGATCGGGCAAGCCCTCCACTTCGAACATACCTATGTAACTTACTTGTTCTCACAACTCTGGTTTCCCACCGTGCACGATGTCTTGCACGCAGACTGGCACGATGTCTGGCACTCGCCGCATCCGCCCTTCTTTACCGTATCCTTTAAATTCTTCGTGGTAAGTGTCTGTATCCGTTTCATCACTATTCTTCCTTTCTGATTCGTAATGGTTTTAGTATAACATAGGAAATATTTTTTTTCAACCTCAAACAAAAAATTAGCAGAATTTGAGCTCACCAACTGAACTCATTTTACCCCCGAGCGTATCATCCCGCCCAGCATCCCAGAAAATACGCAGATCAGAAAAGCCGTCAGCATGCCCGGCATCTGCGACGCGATGCTCTGGTTCCAGACCGCGCTCACAACGTAGGCAACCGCAAAATACACGACCCCCAGCAGGATTCCTCCCAAATATTTTTTCTGCATCAGGCACCCGCTGAAAATAAATCCCCCGATCAGGCACGAGAGGACATACGTCGCGAGAATCCCGCTGTTCGCCCCTGTCATGGACACTTTGCACTTATACATGATAAAAGAAAGTATGAGCAGCATGACCGCCGTCAGAACATACGCAACAGTTATGCTCTGTACCATTTTGACCACTTTCCCTTTTTTCCCCATTTTCCACCATCCCCCATTCAGATCACAAAATTTTCTCTCTTTTTACTATATGACCCTTACAATTCTTTTATTCCTGTGGTATAATGTGTTCCAGAAAACCGATACAGGATCGGAGTGCGATAATGGGACCGGGATCAGACGAAAAATATTTGAATGGAGAATATAGGTATGAGATACATTGACTTACATGTGCATTCAAACTGTTCCGACGGGACATTTACTCCCGAAGAACTCGTGATTAAGGGAATCCAGAGCGACCTCGTGGCCTTCGCCCTCACCGACCACGACACGGTCGAAGGCGTCGAGCGCGCCATACAAAAGGCCGGAGAATTAGAAAACCACATTCAGGTCATCCCCGGCGTCGAACTGTCCTGCCAGTATGAGATCGAGACGGGCGAAGGCGTACGGACCGGGCGGAATGTGGAAATCCATATCCTCGGATACCAGATCGACCACCACGACCCCACTCTCGTTGCCACGCTGAAGCGTGTGGCGGAGGAACGGGACAACCGGAACATCAAAATGTGTGAAAACCTTCATAACGCCGGATACCCGATCAGCTACGAAGAGCTGACGGAAAAATTCGGGGATATGATCATCACGAGGGCGCATTTCGCCAAACTGTTACTGGAAAACGGCGGCGTTCCCTCGATGGATGCCGCATTCCGGACCTGTCTGGCGATCGACAGCCCCTATTTTGTGAACCGGGAATACCTGACGCCGGAAGGCGCCATTACCCTGATCAAAAACGCCGGCGGCATACCAGTACTCGCCCATCCGCTGCTGTATAAGCTGTCCGTCAGCGAGATCCGCGCGATGCTGCGCACGCTGAAAGGCTACGGCATCCGCGGGATTGAGGCGCTGTATTCGCGCAACCACGGCACCGATGAGGCATTTGTCAGAAAACTCGCCGCTGAATTTGATCTGTTCATCACCGGCGGCTCCGATTTCCACGGGGACAATAAGCCGGATATCGAGATGGGCAGCGGGACGGGGAATCTGCGCATTCCTGTTATGTTATTGGAAAATCTGAAATAAATCCGAGCTAGCGCAGTTCCTCCATCTGCCGGATCATCTCTTCGGCCGCCTCCGTTATATTTTTGGCGCCGAGTACGGCGGATACGACCGCAACGCCGTCTACTCCCGTCCCCGCCAGCCGCGGCATGTTTTCCGGCTTGACGCCGCCGATGGCGACGATTGGTATTTTTACTGTTTTTCTTATTTTCACCAGTTCGTCATAGGATACACGGTGGGTATCGGCTTTCGTGGCCGTGCCGAACACATCGCCGACCCCGATATAATCGGCGCCGTCTTTCTGCGCCCGCAGGGCAAGTTCCGCGTTATAGGCAGATACCCCGATGATCTTATGCTTTCCCAACATTTCCCGCGCCACGCTGGCCGGGATATCTTTTTGTCCGAGATGGACGCCGTCCGCGTCGACCGCCATCGCGATATCGATCCTGTCGTTGATGATCAGCGGAATCTCGTACGCATCCGTCACCTCTTTTACGCCGTGGGCGATGCGCAGAAATTCCTTCCCCAGACAATTTTTTTCCCGCAACTGTACGATCGTCACACCGCCTTTGATCGCCAGTTCCACCCCTTCCTCGATCGAATCCGAGCTCATCAGTTCCCGGTCGGTGCAAAGATAAAGGGAATAATCCACTTTTGGTTTCATGCCTTCCTCCATTTCTTTTTCCTATTGCTCCTGTAACACTTCCTCGATCTCCTGCGCGTATTCCGGACTCTTCTGCCGGATGCGCTCCAATTCCCCCAGAAAATCCTGCATGATCCCGTTGTTGTAGTCAATCTGCTCACGCAGCTTCTGCCGCCGCTCGTTCAGGCTGTGCCTGACTTCCACCATCTCTTTCGGCTCCACGAGCGCGTCCGCCTGATGGGACCAGATGTTTTTGTCTTTGACGCCGAGCGCGTCCAGCTCGCGGATGAGGATCTCATTTTTTTCGTTGAGAAGGAACGCGTCCTCCCGCTCCTTCGCCCACTCCCGCTTCGCTTTGCGGTACTGGTCGTACACAAATTCGAGTTCTGTCGCGTTCCGCACTTTATATTTGCTGCACAAATAGTCGATCGTCCTCGTATTGTTTACATACTTGATCTTCGTGCGGTTGGCAAGCGCGATCGCGCGGTTGCATTTGCGCTCGGTAATGACCATATCCGTACGGTTCTTCCTCGATTCTATGACGATGACGAGCAGCACGACGAAGGCAAATGCCGCCGTCGCCAGAAATGGCACCTGGATATTCACCTGAAATACGAAAAAGATCGTGAGGATCAGCAGGCCGAACATCGCCAGTATCCCGCTCAGTGCCTTGCTGACAAGGCGGAGCGTCCCCTGCCGCCGTATAATGTCGCGCTTTTCGCTCAGGAGGATCCTCTTTTCGCTGTCAAGTTGGCGCATATCATGTTTAATCTTGATTTGATAGTCTTCGTATTCTTTCATATTTGCCACGTCTTTTGCCACTTTGGGCTCGAAGCGCTCCATCGCGGCTTTCTGTGCGTCGTTAAACTTATATTTGCGCCGTTTCAGGTTCTCCCTCTCCCTCGTGAGCTCCACGATCGCCTGGGCCGCCTCCATAAGTTCCTTTTTCTCCTCGGGCAGCGCCTGGTCGATCAGCTGGATGTCCTTGAGATACGAAGTCACCTGCCCATACTCCGCCTTGATGTCCCCGTTCTGCCGCTTCGCCTCGCGGATGCCCTCGTAGAGCCTTTTGATATAATCCAGGCGCAGCATTTTATTGTTCAGGTCTACGCTGATCTTTTCGAGAACGACCTTTTCCTTCGACAGCTCCGGCACTCCGTCGCCATCGGCCCGTTCCTGCCCGCCGTCCAGCTCCTCATCCGCTAAGCGGAGGTCTTCTTTTTTTCTTCTCTTTCCAAACAACCGAAACTTCATTTTTCCTCCATTCGCGCGCCCTCATCCGTATCCAGATAAGATGCCCGCAGTTCATTTTTGCATGTATCAATAAAGGCAAACTCTTCTTCCCCGAGCCTGCGCATGTCTTTCGCTTTTCTATAATCCTCTTTTAATTTATCACTCTCTTCCGGACTCTTGCCAAACGCCGCGCACTCTTTTTCAAACAATTCCTCTTTTTCATCGAGCAAAAGCGTGTACAGATACTGATTCAGCGACTCCTCGCGGTGGTTTCTCGCGTATGCCTCCTGAAACCCCCTCGCTGCCTCCTGAAACGACGACACAAAAAACAGGGCAACCGCCTGATTGTGCAGCAGATCCCCGTATTCCTCCGCCGTGAAGCTGCCCGCCATCTCCCCGCAGAGAAGCTTCTTGTACTCCTGCAGGCTCTTCCCGTATTTTCCGGCGCTAAGGTAAGTATCCGCCTGGATCCTGCTCTTCTGGTGCAGCGGCAGGTGCGAGATCTTTCCCATGACGCCCACGAGTTCCCTGACCTCTCCCTCCCGGTAATAATCACACGAGCAGAGCAGGGTGACGACGAGATCCTTCACGTCGTGGCGGCGCTCGATCAGCCCTTTCATCTTTTCTGCCAGCGCATCCTGATGCACCTGTTCCGAGAGCCACACCGTGAGCCGCTCGTCAAAAAACTGTTCCGTCACGCTGTAAATGTTATTATAAATATAGTAGCACAATTCCTCGAGGGAATACACCGGCACCTCGGAAACCGGGATGATATACGGCACTTTTGCCAGATCCCCTTTGCATACGATAAACATAGCCTGTTCCTTTCTTATAACATGATCGTCTCTTCCCAGATCCGGTATGAGGACGGGAAAAATTCCCCGAACCCCTTGTCCCGGATCGTTATGATACACCGGTCCGCGCCGGCGAAACGAATCCGCATGCCGATCCGCGCCTTCCGTTCGGTACGGCCCCAAATGCCCTCCATCGGAATAAAATGGACGGTCTTTTCCCTGGTGATGGCGTTTTTTATATGCAGTTCCAGTTCATGGTCGCCATCGGGGATCAGATCCAGTTCCTCGTCGATCTGGTACCAGAGCGTACCCGCTTTCGCCAGCACGAGCTCCTGCTCCCTGGCGTCGGAATAAACCTGCATGGTAATGTAGGAAGAAACCGCGTCCTCACCGAGATAGACGAACGGATCGATCTTCTTTTCGCCGCCTGCCTCTCCGGCCATATAACAGGCGCCGCACACGTGGAGATTATCGCCTTTAAACAGATGCCGGCCGATACAGAGGCGCTTCATCACGCCGTCGGCAAAGCCGTCCGCAAATCCCTCCCCGGTCATGTACAGGCTCGTGATGATCTGCCCGTGGATCGCCCCCTGCACCATCCCCTCAAAAATGGAAGCTTTTTCCTCGTCGTCGTGCTCGTCCCCGGTGAGAAGCTCCACATAATCGTGGTAATCCTTTTCCAGCACCCGGACAAGCGCCGGCCGCCTCGAGCGGTCCGTCTGCATCTGATAATAGAGAAGCTTGTCCTTCTGAAATTCAAACATGCCCACCTGGTTCACCCACAGTTCTTTTCGCTGGCTCATGACATAATAGATATAACTCTGCCTGCGGTCAACGACGAGCGCGCGGTCTTTGTCGATCCCCAGCTTCTCCAGCGCGCGGAACACCACGGAAATAAACCAGTAATCCTCATATTCCGCCGACACCACGAGCTTTTTGATCGACTCCCGCGGATATTTTTTCTTCGTCAGCGACAGTGTCCTACGCAAAAACGCAGCAAGTATATTGACGGGATCGGATTCCCGCCCCCCGACGTACACCGGCTCCTGCCTGGCGATCCTGTGGAGGAACCCGCTGACTTTCTCTTCCGAACCGGGCACAGTAACAGCGGTCTCAATGTACGCCGTGTCCTCCCCGTCCGCGCCTTTCACTTCCAGCACTTCCGGCCCGGCCTGTGACGGGCCCCACACGGCGATCTGCGTCACGTCATCGCGCAGATCCAACCCCACATACAATTTTCGCTGGCTCATACAATCAATCACCTTTCCTCTTCCATCGGTTTTAAAAGCGCCTCCGCCATCTGGTGGCGGGATTTATAGCGAGTCACCAGCCGGTCAAACTCCTTCTTGTCACCGCGCTCTTCGGCCGCGAGCATCTGCTCCACGAGTCCGTAAAAAGTAGAATCGGAGGCTCCTTCCTTCCGCTCCTTTTCCAAAACCCCCTGAACGACCGGCCCCAGCGCGCTCCCCGCGTAGACGCGGTACGGGATGCGCTCGCCCCGGAATAAGAGCGTTTCGAACACATAAATATCCGTAAACACCTGCCTCATCGGATACGTGGCCGTCCCCTCCAGTTCATCCAGCTCGATGTACACGTCGCCCGGCGCGGATGTACAGCACTGGACGATCCCGCTGTTCTCGATTTCAAACGGCACCTCGATCTTTCCCACAAACTGTTTCATAAATTCCAGCACCTGTCCCTTTGACACGCACTGTGACAAATGATAGCCGATATATTCGCGTTCAGCCCCGGTATACGCTTCTTTCTGCGAGTAATATTTGAGCATGGCAAGTACTACCGCCTCGTTCTCTTCGGAAAGGCCCTTCTTCTGTATGATCTTTCGCGCGCCGTCAAACATCCCGCATGTTCCCACTAGATACCGATACGTCCAGTGCAGAAGAAACGCTTTCGCAAGCATGCGGTTTGCCCCGTACTCATAATAGTCGAGAAAAATATCGGCGTATTTTTCCGGATCATCAGAAATAAATAACGCCTGTCCGAGCAGACGCTCCGTCGCCCCGTCGTCCGCTATCGCCTGCCGTTTCACGGCGCCGTGGTAAATATCGAGCAGATGCGCGGTACTTCCCACATAATAATCCGCCAGATACGACAATGTCTTTTCGTTGCTCACGCCGTTCCTGTAAAGGTAATCGCACAGCCTCATATGATACGTCTGAAATTTGCCGTTATTCTCTTCCAGCTTCCAGGTGATCAAAAGCAGAATTAATTTTTTACTCGCACTCGTCAGCCGGTATTTGCGCAGCATCTCCAGCGCCTCGTCATTCATGCGGTGCTGGATCATCGTCTGCAGGATACCGATCTGTTTTTCCTCCTCGACGTAAGGGAATGGAATGCTGCGGATCACTTCCTCTAACAGCTTGTCCTCCCCGATCGAGCGGTAATATTCATACAGCACGAGAAGCGCCTGACAGCGGTACTCCTCCCCGGGAATGTCTTTTCGTATCATCGTGTGGAGGATGATGGCGTCCCTCGCGCTCGTTTCCTTTTTCTCCACCGCCCTGGAAAACAGATGCAGCAGAAGGACCGGGTGGTCGGAACCGTTCTCATAGCACGTCTCGGCAAGGAAATCGAGCGCCAGCAGCTTCTCCATCTCAAACGGAACCGTTCCCGTATGGTAAAACCCGCGCTTGTCCTCGAAATACAGTCTCGCGTGCGGCGTCCCGATACTGACCCACGCCTCCCCGTTGACGAGATTGTACTTCATCGCACCGCCGCCCTCATCGTGTACGACGATGACCCTCTCCATATTCCGGTTTTTGCACGTCACATGGTGGGTAAATAGAATGTACGGCAGATCCAACGCCACCTGTCCCCGGATCTCCCCCGGCGTCAGGCACGCCTCGTATAAAAGTGCCAGCTCGGCACTGATCTTGCGGCTGTGGAGCTGTCCGAGCGCAAACTCCCGGATGATGCTCTCATACGCCTCAAAATACTGAGGATGCTCTTCCCGGTTCCTGACGATGCTCGCATAAAAGGAAGTCTTGACCGGATCCCTCAGATGGTTTTCGTATTTGAAAAAGGAAATAACGGTGGCAAGCGCCTGATCCATATCCTCCTTCTTCATTGAATACATGTAATACTCAAACAGATCAGTGATCCGTAAAGACTGCTCCACCCCGAGCTGAAACCACTTAAAATACCGGGGGCCCTGCTTTTCCGAACGGATCAGCAGCGCGCATATGCTCTGGAGCGTGTCCCTGTTGCCATACATATCGTAACATCTCGTCAAAAGCTTAAAAAGTGCCGGCGTGCACCACTTTTTCCTCGATGCCAGAAATGAAACTGCGATCACGAGACGCCCTGTCATTAAATCGTGTTTTAACGCAAACCGCAGCGCGCCCGTTGCCTTTTCATCCAGCCTCTTCAGAAGATCCGGTTCCTGCAGGATCAGCATAACGCGGTACAGGTGGAGATACGGGCTCGAATACCCCTCCTCCCACAACGTATCCAGTTCCTCGATAAAACCGACCGCATCCCCCTCATAACAGCCGAGCCGTTCGAGAAGAACGAGCAACCGCCAATGGCGGTATCCACTGCCATAGAAAAATTTCAGTCTGGTAATGAGTTCATCCCGCTCTTCCTCCGAGTCCCCCATTTTCACTTTCAGATATGAAAACAGCAGATAACGGTATACCTTGTCCGCGCTGTCCCCGGTTTTAAGCGGCTCCAGCCCGTCCACCGCCGCGCGGAACAAATTCATCCCCACCTCGTTTTTCGTCATATAACTGACGTATCCCTCGTAAACCATGCTGTCCCCGCCGCACAACTCCATGATCCGCTCCTTCTCACTTGTCAGGAGTGAAACCCAGGACTCTTTGTAACTGCTGTTCAGCATATAGCGGATATGCCCTTGCACGAGCGCGGCCGTCAGCTTCTTCCCCGCCAGCCTCTTTTTCCGCTGCTCCGCTCCTTTGGCGCCGTGGACGCGTACCGCCACTTCCAGCCGCTGGTAGACATTTTCCAGCACGATCTGGCAGCGGTGCCGGCCAGGAGGCACGCTGGCAGCGTGAATGCGAAATGAAATCGACGCCTGATCGTCCGAAAAATCGAAATCTTGCAGATGATCTTTGTCCAATGTCAGAAAGGCCCGGTCCGACTCCAGCCGGATCCCCGTCATCCCCCAGCCGTCTTTTACGACCAGGATCTCGCCGCTTACGTCTTCCTCTTCGACACGGTACACGAGCTGCTTCTTATTCACCACAAACTGCACGGTCTTCTTGTCGCCGCGCGCCGCCAGAAATTCCTCCAGCGCCTGCTTTTTCGAATTCTTTTTTGTTAAATACTGATATAACCTTTTGTCACCCATCTCAGAAAGATAAAGCTTACGGAATTTATTGTGATAAAAAAGGGACACCGCTTCTTCAAAATGTTCCTGCGCGTAGCGGACAAACGCCGCGTACGACTGCACCTCCCCGGTTACTCCCTTCAAATAACGCCCTGTCACTGTAATGCGGTAAGGCAGCGCATGCTCGCCACAGTCCGTAATGACCGTGATCGTCCCCTCCAGCACATCGCCCGGCTTCCGCATCCCGGCGTGCGCGTTCACGGTGATCTCATTGTCCTTTCCGTCAAAGACCGGAAGAAAACCGATATCAAATTCATCGACGGCGCTAAATCCTTTGATCTTCGTATTCGCCGCGTTTCTCACATGAAAAACACCAGCCGCTTCCCCGCCTTCCGGCACTTCAAATTCCAATCGTTCCGGTGACACGACAATCTCCGGCTGCTCATAGGCGAAATTGCCCTGCGCAAGTGACATGACCTTTTCCTTCATTACTTCCTCCATCTGTTGTTACGGTGTTTGTTCGATTTTTTTGATCAGGGCTTCGAGCAGGCGCTCCTCCATCGCGCGGCACCCCTCGAGATGATACGATTTCACCAGTTTCAGCGCCTGAACTGCGATCTGCAGCGCAGCGCCTTTATCTCCCTGCACAAAAAAGAGCCAGTAGGCAAAAGCCCTTTTCACATTGACGTCCTCCCTGCCATCCAGCTTTTCGAGAAACGGTTTCCCGTAATATTTAGCCTTCCCCTCATTCGGCACGATAATGACATGATAGAAAACAAATTCACACAGCACGTTCAGTTCCGACTGCGTCCACTTCTCCGGCACATACTTTTCATACTCGTCCATGATCTTTTTCACGCCCTCGTATTCGCCCCGGTCCAGAAAATGATAATAGCACATGAGCAGATACTTTTTCACAATGGCGCTATCCGTCAGGTTCCCGGTACCCGGCGCCCACTGGATCTGCAGGCTGCCCGGCTCCTGCCCCGCCGTGACCGCCGCGATGCACCTCTCGTACTCCCGGCGCATGATGCCCGCCGCGCCATTGCCGGCCTTTTTTTTCTGGCTGACACAAAGCCAAAAAAACAACACGAGCGTATACACCGCCATGACGACAGCCATCACCTGCGTCATCGCATTTTTCGGCATGATTTCAGTGCCGTAGAGCTGGAACCACACCGTCTCCGTAAAAAAGAGCGCGGCCGCCATTGAAAAAGCGCCATAGATCAGATTCCTCATCTTCGTATATCTGGTATCCAGCATATTGCAGCTGATAAAGGGCTGCGGGTCACACAACCCGAACGAAAGTCCCTTTTCCCCCGTCCCGGTCCGGCGCGCGACGCGGATCATAAAAAAAACAAACTCATCAAAACGAAACCGCAGTACCGCCCCCACGATCAGTTTCCCCAACGCGGCGGCCAGTCCCACGATCACATATCCGGCGGCGGCTCCGCCCGCCGCCATAAAAAAATCTGCTACCATACTCATCTGCCCCGCCTTCCTCTCAGGTGCTTCTTTTCATAATGATCCCTTTCCCTATAATTGTATATAAATTACGGCGTTTTGTAAATAGAAAGTTTTACAGTCCGCTCATCTGCGCGAACCCGATCGCCACGAGGACGGCGCCGGCGAAATAGTCGCAAAAGCGGCCGCAGCGGATCCTCTTCTTTGCCAGCACGAGAAACAAAAAAGTCAGCACCCCCGCGACAAGCGGGAACACGTAGGCGGCCGCCCCCATCGTGCAGAGGCTCAGGCCCGCACAGAACGAATCGGAAGCGAGCACGCCGCCCAATACGACCCCCTCGAGCGGTTCGATCGTTTTCGACGCGTCCGTGTCATAATTTCTCCCCTTTTTCCCCGTGACCACACTCCAAAGCGTCCTCCCGCCGATGAAAACGAGCACGGCGCCGCCGGCCATCTGAATATAAAACGGATTGATCACGCGCCCGAGTCCATCGCCGAGAAGTACTGCCACGAGTGACGTAATACCGGAAATAAAGGCAACGATCCCCTTCGTCGTCCAGGGGATCTTTATGTCCGCCGCCTCATACGCCGCCCCCAGCGCCCATGAATCAATGCTTCCCGATAATCCGAGCAAAATGATTTTGAGCATTTTTCTCATTTTCTCCTAAAATATGACTTATTTTTATCCTATGATTCGCCATATCAGAAGGTTCTTCGTGGCATAATTCCTGTCAACTCATCATAAAAATGATGTAACGAAAAAATTAGGACAATAGATATGAAAAAAACGACGGAATGGTACCAGAGCAGCCTATCCACGCTCGAACAGCAGCTGCAAACCGACAGCGGACGCGGCCTGAGCGGGAAAAGAGCCGGCTCGCTGCTAAATAAATACGGAAAAAACCAACTTGTCCAGAAAAAGCAGGACAGCATACTGAAAAACTTTTTTGACCAGTTTAAGGACTTCATGATCATCACGCTGCTGATCGCGGCCGCCATTTCGTTCGGCGTCTCCTGGCTGGAACATCAGGTGGACTTCATCGAACCCGCCATCATACTGGCCATCATTATCATCAACGCCATTTTGGGCGTCGTCCAGGAGGCAAAGGCCAGGCATTCCCTGGAAGCGCTGAAAAATCTGTCAGCGCCGCTCGCCCTCGTCGTGCGGGACGGCGAAATGAAACAGCTCGACTCGACGCTCCTCGTCCCCGGAGACGTCATCATCCTCGAAGCCGGAAACCTCGTGCCGGCCGACGCGCGGATCATCTCCGTCATGGGACTTTCCATTGAAGAATCCACGCTGACCGGAGAGACACACCCGATCGAGAAGACCACCGCGCCGATCGGAGCCGACGCCGTTCCCATCGCCGAGCAGAAAAATATGGCCTTTTCGGGGACGATCGTCGTGTCCGGCCACGGAAAAGCCATCGTGACAGCCACGGGCATGAACACGGAGCTCGGCCATATCGCTGGCATGATCTCCGAGGAATCGGCTCCTGACACGCCGCTCCAGAAAAAGCTGAGCCATACCGGAAAAGTGCTGGGCACAGTCGCTCTCCTGATCTGCTTCGCACTTTTTATCATCGGCATTTTAAATAAACAGCCCGTCTTTTCGATGTTTATGACTTCCGTCAGCCTCGGCGTGGCCGCGATTCCCGAAAGCCTGCCCGCGCTCGTCACGATCATGCTCTCTCTCGGCGTCGAGCGCATGGCGAAGCGGAATGCAATCATCCGTCGGCTTCCGGCCGTGGAAACGCTCGGCAGCGCCACCGTCATCTGCTCGGACAAAACCGGCACGCTCACGGAAAACCGCATGACCGTAGCCGAAGAATACACGATGGATTCGCCGCAGAAACTGTTTACCTGCTTCGCCCTGTGCAACCACGGCATCGATCCGATGGAACAGGCTCTTCTCGAGCGGGCCGCCGGACTTTCGATCGACACGGACAGCGTGCGCCGCAGGTATCACCTCTTCGACGAGCTGCCCTTTGATTCCAAACGGAAGATGATGACGACGTTCCACGAGACCGGATCAGGCGCCCAGAGCATTACGAAGGGCGCGCCGGAAATCATCCTGAAACGGTGCAGCCATATCCTCATCAACGGCCAGGTACGGCCGCTCACGCCAGCCCTGCGCCATGAGATCGACAATAAGGCGATGGCCTACGCCGCCGACGCCCTGCGCGTTCTGGCGATCGCCTGCCGGGATGACATCGGCAGCCACCTGCGCGGCGACAAAGCTTCCTACGAACGGGACATGACGTTTATCGGCCTGGCCGGATTTATCGACCCGCCGAGAAAAGAAGCGGAATTCGCCGTCACCAAATGCCGTCAGGCCGGCATCCGCCCGGTTATGATCACCGGCGACCACAAAGTGACGGCGTCCGCGATCGCCGCCAGACTCGGGATATGCAAAAGCGCCGATCAGGTCATGACCGGCGCCGAACTGGACAGCATCACAGATACGCAATTGTCCCGCGTTATTTATAAATACCCCGTCTTCGCGCGCGTCTCGCCCGCACACAAAGTACGGCTCGTCAAGGCGTTCCAGAACAATGGGGAAGTCGTGGCCATGACAGGCGACGGCGTGAACGACGCCCCCGCGCTGCAAAAAGCGGACATCGGCTGCGCGATGGGAAAATCGGGAACGGATGTGGCGAAAAACGCCGCCGACATGATACTCATGGACGATAACTTCGCGACGATCGTCGATGCGGTCGAGGAAGGGCGCGGCATTTTCCAGAACATAAAAAAAGCCGTGCATTTCCTCCTCTCGTGTAACATCGGGGAGATCATGACGATCTTTCTCGCGATCCTGCTGGGAAAAGCTTCCCCGCTGCTGCCCGTCCAGCTCTTGTTCATCAACCTCGTGACTGATTCGTTCCCGGCCATCTGCCTGGGACTCGAACCGCCGGAGCGGGACATTATGAAAAAACCGCCGGTCTGCGCGGCAAAGGGACTGTTCGGCGGTGGAGGCATGTTTACCATTATCGTAGAGGGCATGTTCATCGGGTCACTGGCGCTGTTTGCCTATATGCTCGGCGGGGATCAGGCCGGCAGCACGATGTGCTTTGCCGTACTGTCCCTCTCCCAGCTCGTCCACTCGCTGAACATGCGCAGTTCGAGTTCACTGTTCCAGATCGGCTTCTTCTCGAACAGGAAACTTTTATTCAGCGTTTTGTTATGTATGGCGATGCAGTGTGCCGTCATCACGCTTCCCGCCCTGCAGGTCATATTTAAGACAACGCCCCTGACAAATATACAGTGGCTTATAGTAGCCGTTCTCGCCCTCCTGCCGATCCCGCTGGTCGAACTGGAAAAGCGGGCCAGATAGCGATTTATGGCCTTTCATCATGCCTGATCCATTCGCGGGCAAGTTTCAGAAGCGCCTCCACTTCCTCCAGCGTCTTTGGATGGATGCGCTCCATCACCGCGCCGGCGTCTGTTTTCCCGCCGTGGCCAGTCATGATGTAATCCGTACTCACGCCGAGCGCCTCGGACAGATTCATTAACGTATGAGCGGAAAATCCCTTTTTATCGGTTTCGATCTCATACAGAAACTTCACCGATATTTTTGCGTCCTCGGACAATTTTTCCCGCGAATACCCCCGCTCCATTCTCAGAACCCTGACGCGCGTACCTACCGATACCTCTCTCAAATCACTCAAGTAACCACTCCTTGCTGTGTGGACCGTAAAATCCTTTTCCTAAATTATACCACTATTGTTCCATCGCGCTCTATATTCCCATAACGTACTCTATTTTTCCACTAATGTGACAAAATTCGACATGATTCGACAAAATATGACACAAATAATCAGAGGAAACACTCTCTTGTCAAAATATCACCCATGTCCCGCCTGTTATGATAAGCTTATCATCAGAAAAAGACGGAGCCAGAAACCTGGCTCCGGCAAATAGTTTGGAGTTCATGATGAAAGAGGAAATCAAAGAAATCTTACTCAGAAAATATACAGAGAGAGAACTTGCCCGAATGCGCTATGTCTACACGTGCCTGCTGTATGAGGGCAGCAAATTTCTCCTGATGTATGTGATCTTTTCCCTGTTTCAGATGGATCGCGAGTACCTGATGGCCATCGCCGTATTGCTCTCGATCCGCAATTTTTCAGGGGGGATCCACTTGAGCACCTACGTGGGCTGCTTCTTGTTCACGTTCTTTTTCCTGCTCGGGGCGCTATGTGCCTCCCGGACGATCGTGCCCCCGCCGCCGGTGCAAAACACCGTCCTGCTGCTGGGAGCGTTCATCCTCTTTTGCGTGGGCCCGGTCACGTCTGACAACCGGCCGAAACTGACAGGCCGGCAGGAACGGATCTATAAGAGCATCAGCTGTGCGGTCACGTTCCTCTATTTCTTATTATTTCTCTGCGAAAAAACCTTTACCTATCGAAATTTAATGTTCTGGGTAATCGTTTTTCAAATATTGCAGCTGATCGCTGCGAAAATATGTAAGAAAGGAGATCATCATGAAAAAAACAGTACGAAATGCACTCGTGTCCCTCTGTAGCCTTGCGGTGCTGTTTACCCCCTTTTTCCACTGCCGGGGATCAAGCCTTCTCTTTTTCGGGGAGCCGAAACATCCAGACGTAAAATAAAAAGAAAACGAAAATTCACCGGTCTTAGGCCGGTGAATTTCGTTTTCCTATACAGGAAAGCTCACCCGGACGCAAAAACAGTTCCTCCCGTTTTTCATCTCATTTCCCGCGTCGATATTTCCCCTGTATTTTTTCACGATCTTTTTTACATAATAGAGCCCGATCCCCCGGTTATTCCCTTTCGACGAATATCCACTCTCAAAAAACTGCCTGCAGACGTGCTGAGGGATCTTTTCATGTTCGTTGCTGACATCAATACAGAGATCATTGTCCTGCTGGTACACAGACAGATATACCGTCTCCTCTTTCCCGCGCAGCAGCACTTCCTCCATCGCATTATCCAACAGGTTTCCTATGATCTCGATCAGCATGACATCTGGAATCCCCAGTCCGTGCAGGCTGCCCGTCAGATCAAGCTGCAGATCGATCCCCTTGTCCATCGCCTCACACGTTTTCTGATAAACGTGCCCGATCACAAGAGGCCGCTCCAGCACGAGGATCTGGTTCGGCATCATGTAATGCTCCAGGTTTTTCAGTTCCCTCGTCTGCTCCCGCACGAGATCATCGTAATTGTCATATACCTCAAACAGCGAGTAGATCGCGTCGATCTGGTTCATAAATTTATGCTGCCGGCTGCGGATCAATTCTAACAGCAGCTTATACGCCTCCGAATATTCTTTTCTGACTTTCATTTCATAGCGGTAGATGGAAATCCTGAACAGCGCGAACATAATGGCCATTACCGCCAATAAGAAATAAACGCCTTCCATAAAACTCAGGCCGGCATTACTCTTAAACAACACGATCGTCAGGAAAACGACCCCGCCGATGACCGTGATGACCACACAGCCGTTAGTTTCCTTCAACCAGCCGAAATTCCTGAGCGGAAACAGGATCCTCCGGCGCCGCACATACCAGCACACGGCAAATATCAGGATGCCGATCATGACAGGAATATACTGCCACAGCGAAGTGCCTCCCCACATCAGATAGACCGGAACATATAATATCAATTCAAGCATACTGACTAGAATCACCCCCAACACACAATAGCAAATTCCCTCTGGAACAGAAAAATGATAATACCAAAAAGAATTCAGTATTATCATCCCATAACAAACGAGCAGCAAAAACTGGCTCGCGTGATAAAAATTGATGGCCACCATACACGCCATCACGATCATGCAGGGCAGCACCTGTTTCATAACATGACCCGTTTTCCTCTTATCGGCAAATGTGGACAGGATGACGAGTATACTGCCCAGTTCGAGCAGGCTCGCAGCCACCGCAACGGCAGCATCTAACCACACCATTCCTTATACGCCTCCCTGAACTGTTTCAGCATCCTTCCACCGATGGATACCACATCTTCCGTTCCCCGGAGATATACTTCCCTGTTCCTGAAATCAATGCTGTCAATGTACTTCGGATTTACCGCCGTACCGTATGTCGGCATGAGAAACAGCGTGTGCTTGATCTTTCGTAAAAAATTTTTTGCCGATAAATTTGGTATGATAATCGTATCATCCACTGTATAAATGTAAAGCGTCCCCCGCCGGCTGGCAAAGTAGATCACTTCATCCACATACACCATATACCCGATCCCATCGTGACGGAGCGGTATGTACTCGCGCTGTTTATGCTTATTTCCAAAGTTGATCCCCTCGATCACCTCGGATATGCGCCTCCTTATGATCTCACCATCACCGATCGGTTTTTCTATGTAGTCATAACAATGTACCCGTCTCAATAACTGGGGCTCCAGCCCCGACAGTACTGTGATAAAAATAATAGGCGTCAGCCTGTATTTCACATTTTCCCTCATCGAATCCGCAAAAACGATGCCCGAATTATCATTTTTCCTCTGCGGCTCCAGCACAATATCGATCAGAAACAGATCGATCTCTTTTTCCCACGCGCACATATAGGCATCCGCGCGATTTCCAAAATCACATATCTCACCGTCAGGAGTGCACGAGCGAACGATCTTCACCAGTGCCTTCCGCGTCTTCTCGTTATCTTCCAATATCAGCACTCTCATCCTTGCAACTCACCTAACCTTTTATCTTCACTGGGAAATTCATCCGCCAGTGTTTTGACGAGATTCAGTGCCTGAGGTTTTATCTTTTCATTGATCGCGCGGTAATACGCGAGCAAACGTACTTCGTCTTCCTGAAACTCATTCACTTCCATCTCCAGAAAATAATCCGATGAGATTCCGAAATATTTTGAAAGATTGACCATATCCGTATAGGAGATCTGTGCCTCGCCATTTTCATACCGGCTGATACTCTGCTGGTTCATATGGAGAACATCGGCCAACTGCGCCTGCGTCAGTTCTCGCCCCATCCTCAGTTCTTTCAGTTTCTTCCCGATCGAAACATTATCTATTGGCATAAATGTACACCTCATAACCTTTTTCTTTCATTATAATGTTTCAATAGGGGGATTTTATACACGGATTCCGTGTGACGATACACCGATTGCGTGTTTTATTTACCGGTATATGTGTATTGTCAGTTTTTTGCCGCCTTGCTCTTCGTTTACCTATGTGATATGTTCTAAAATCAAATGTTGTTGCCAAATAATATTTCAGACCTACTTGTCCACATAAAACAAATAAGCCTGACTCAATTTAACATGCTATATCCTTGATTCCTTTTTTACCCCTCTTCATTCAACCGGCTCAAACGCATGGCCTGGTCGGCCGCGATCAGGCTGTCGATCACCTCATCCAGATCGCCGTCGATGATCGAATCGAGACGGTGCAGCGTCAGTTTGATCCGGTGGTCTGTCACTCGCCCCTGCGGATAATTGTAAGTCCTGATTTTCTCGGAGCGGTCACCCGTCCCGATCTGGCTGCGCCTCTTCTCCGCCTCCTCATCGTGCGCCTTCGCGCACTCCAGCTCGTACAGCCTCGCGCGCAGCACTTTCAGCGCTTTGTCCTTATTTTTCAACTGGGACTTCTCGTCCTGGCAGGAAACGACGATCCCGGTCGGCAGATGTGTCAGGCGCACGGCGGAATCGGTCGTATTGACACACTGGCCGCCGTTTCCCGAGGCGCGGAACACATCAAACTTACAGTCGTTCATATCGAGCTCGACCTCGACATCTTCCACTTCCGGCATGATCGCCACCGTAGCCGTAGAGGTGTGGATGCGTCCGCCGGACTCCGTGGCCGGGATCCTCTGCACGCGGTGGACGCCGCTCTCGTATTTCAGTTTGGAATACGCGCCCGAGCCATTGATCATAAAGACGATCTCCTTGAACCCGCCGATTCCATTTTCATTGGAATTCATCGTATCGATCTTCCAGCGGTTCCTCTCCGCGAATTTGCAGTACATCCGGTACAGATCGGCGGCAAACAGCGCCGCCTCGTCTCCGCCAGCTCCTCCGCGGATCTCTACGATCACATTTTTATCGTCATTGGGATCTTTGGGCAAAAGAAGGATGCGAAGTTCCTGTTCGATCGTCTCGACATTTGCCTTGCACTCGCTCAATTCCTCTTTCGCGAGTTCACGCATTTCCTCGTCATTTTCTTCTTCCAGTATCGCCAGGCTGTCCTCGATCCCGTCCTTCGCCGCCCTGTACTCATTATATTTCGCCACGACCGGCTCCAGATCTGCCTGTTCCTTCATCAGTTTCTGATAGCGTCCCTGATCGTTCAGTACATCCGGTTCACTCAGCTCGTTCAGCACCTCTTCATACCGAAGCCGCGCAGCTTCCAATTTGTCAAACATCACATTCAGCCCTTTCCCTGATCCATCACCCCGAGAACGACCCTGTCATTCCCGGCCAGATCCTTTCGAATTTCTATGTCCTCGTACCCGTTTTCGCACATGAGCGCCGACACGGCCCTGCCCTGCTGATAGCCGATCTCCAGACACAGCGTTCCCCGGTCAGCCAGATACCGCGGCGCCTGGCGGATGATCCTGCGGTAAAGTTCCAACCCGTCGCTGCCGCCGTCGAGCGCTGTCACCGGCTCATACCGGGCGACCTCGGGCATAAGTCCCGGAATGGCGCGTGATTCAATATAGGGTGGGTTCGATACGATCCAGTCAAAAACACCGTGTATATTTTCAAATAAATCTCCCGGCACAAGTTCCGTCGCCGTGCGGTAAGCGTACGCCCCGCCCTCCTGAAACCGCGTTAGATTGCGCTCCGCCACCGCAAGCGCGCCTTCCGATATGTCACTGAGCACGAGTTGGGACGGCTTCCCCCACACCCCGATGCTGAGGCCGATACAGCCCGACCCCGTACAGAGGTCGAGAACCCTCTTTCCCCCGCACAGCGGATAGGCAATCTCCACGAGCGTTTCCGTATCCTGCCGCGGGATCAGTACGCGCTCATCCACATCAAAGGGAAGCCCCATAAATTCCGTATATCCGGTAATATATTCCAACGGCACGCGCTGTCTGCGCTTCTCGATCCATGCTTCGTACTTCTCTTTCACCGCCGGCCCGCATTCTTCTTCCCTCCGCAGGAAGAAACGGCTCCGGTCCATCCCGCCGTCAAAACAGGCCTCGAGCAGATACCATGCGCACAATTTCGCATCCGGCACATCCGAATGCATCAGTTCTCCCTCTCCCCATTGAAGCAGTTCAGCGAATGTCATTTTGCCTGTCCTTTATCCGGCGCTCCCGGATCTTCAAAATAGCGGTCCAGCGCCTGGAGGATCTCATCCTCTTCCTCGTCTTCCGCACTGATGTCCACTACCTCAAACCCTTCCACTTCGTCCGTTACTGCTTCTTTTTTCTGCGACGCTTCTTTTTTTTGCGCCTCTTCCTTCGCCGCCGCATGCTCGGCAGCCGCAGCGGGCCGTGCCGTCTCCGGCGCCTGTTCTTCTTCACTCAAAAACTTTTTCCAGTCAAATACAGCTTCCACCGAAGTGATCGCCACCTGGATCATATTGGAATCCGGCTCGGCGGTCGTCAGCGACTGGAGCCAAAGCCCCGGTTTGCTCAGCACATTTACGACCGGATTTTCATATTTTCCGGCCAGTATGATAAATTCATACGAGATACCGGCGATGAACGGTATCAGGAGAATACGCAGCACCATGCGGAGCCATATGTTGGATACCGAAATAAACATAAAAAACAAAATACTTACAAACATTACGACAAGCATAAAACTTGTCCCGCATCTTTTGTGTACCGTCGTCTGCCGCATGGCGTTCGACACGTTCAGTTCCTCACCATTTTCGATGCAGTTGATACATTTATGCTCCGCCCCGTGGTACATGAACACGCGGTGTATATCCTCCATGTGCGAAATAGCCTTGACATAACCGACAAACAGGGCGACACGGATCACCCCTTCGATCAGGCCGCGGAGGTGCACGGAACGGATCGTCCCGGAAAGCAGTTCCGAGACAAAGAAGGGCAGCAACACGAAAAGACCGATCGCCAGCATGACCGCCGCCATGACCACCAGTCCCATGAGCAGTTCGTTCTTTTTTTCGTCGTTCTTTTTGTCATTGGTCTTTTTGTCCCCGCTCTTTGCACCGTCGTCCTTCTGCTTCTTTTTCTGTTCCCGTTCATCCTCCTCCTCAAAAAAACCCGAAGAATAATTCAGTGTCTTCATGCCAAGCACTACGGACTCTACAAATGAAACGACACCACGGATCACCGGAAAACCAAAGACAGCATTCTTATCTTTCAGACTTTTATAGGTTTCGACCTTCGTTTCAATCTCCCCATCCAGCTTGCGGACGGAAACGGCATATTTCCCATCACCCTTCATCATAACTCCTTCGATGACCGCCTGTCCGCCAATTCCCGAATATCTCATAACCAACCTCGTTTCCGTTTAAAACTATGATCGCCAATATGCAACAACTCCGCAGTTCTCATCCAACTACACACGAGACCTACGGAGCCATTATACGTTCGTCATTTGCTTATTGAAGTCCCATGCGCGTTTCGCGAAAGGGACTTTCATGGACTTCTGCTGTCCCCTATTTGCTTATTTTAAGCCATATCTGCGGTTGAACTTATCGATCGCGCCGCGGGCTGCCATAGACTTCTGCTGTCCCGTGTAGAACGGATGGCATTTGGAACATACTTCAACATGGATATCTTCTTTCGTCGAACCTGTCACAAACTCGTTTCCGCAGTTGCAGACAACCTTTGCCTGATGATACTCAGGATGGATTCCCTCTCTCATGTATTTTCACCTCGCTAATAAATTTCCATTCTCTTAAAAACGGCTTTTTCATTGTACCACGCTTTTTTAGAAAATGCAAGTACTTTAATGAAGCTTTATTTTTTTTATTGTTTCGACAAATTCCTTATTGTTTTTCGTCCTGCGGAACAGATTGATGATCTGCTCCAGATTTCCGTCCGTATTGGAGTTTCCGCCCAGCGCTTTCCGCATCACATAGACGGCTTCGAGTTCATCGCGGCTCAGCAGCAGATCCTCCCGCCTCGTGCTGGATTTCTGTATATCGATCGCGGGGAATACACGTTTTTCCGAGAGATGCCTGTCAAGTACGAGCTCCATGTTTCCTGTTCCCTTAAATTCCTCGAACACCACATCATCCATGCGGCTTCCCGTATCGACGAGCGCCGTCGCGAGGATCGTAAGGCTGCCGCCCTCCCGCATATTTCGCGCCGCGCCGAAAAACCGTTTCGGCATGTGGAGCGCCGCTGGATCCAGACCGCCGGAAAGTGTGCGGCCGCTCGGCGTCACAGTCAGGTTGTACGCCCTTGCCAGCCTGGTAATGCTGTCCAAAAGCACGACCACGTCGTCTCCCCCCTCGACCAGGCGTTTGGCGCGCTCGATCACCATTTCCGACACCCTGCGGTGGTTTTCCGGAAGTTCATCAAACGTCGAGTAGATCACATCCACGCGCTCCCCCTCGATGGACTCCTTGATGTCCGTTACCTCCTCGGGACGCTCATCGATCAGCAGGATCAAAAGGTGCATTTTCGGATAATTTTTCGTAATAGCGCTGGCAACCTGCTTCAACAAAGTCGTCTTTCCGGTTTTCGGCTGGGAAACGATCATGCCGCGCTGTCCTTTCCCGATGGGGGAAATAAGATCGAGCATTCTCATAGACACGCCGGCATTTGGAGTTTCTAAGTGAATTCTCTCATTCGGAAAAATAGGTGTGAGATCTTCAAATTTATTGCGATGGGCCAAATACGTGACCTTGCGTTCATTGACCCGTTTCATATAAAGAAGTGCGCTGAATTTCTCATTCTGTGTCTTGACACGGAGATTTCCCTCGATAATGTCTCCGGTGCGAAGACCAAACCGCCGGAGAAACGCCGGTGATACATAGACGTCATTTTCACCGGGCAGAAAATTGTCACAGCGGATAAAACCATATCCCTCGGACATTACTTCCAAAATACCTTTTTTCGTAATCCCGCTGTCCAGCTCTTTCACCTCGGTCGGGTGGACGTCAGTCACATGCCGGTCCTTCGCGATCGTGATCAGGCCTGCCTTCTCCACCTCATCCAACGAGCGGTATACCGGCGGCTCCGCCACGATGTTCGGCCGTGTTTCCTGCCTGTTCTCATAGCGGCCCTGACCCGTTCCTCCCTGCTGGCGGTACGGCTGCGGCTCTGACTGGCGGTACATCTGCGTTTCTGACTGACGGTTCTGCTGCGTTTCCGGCGACATGTTCTGCCTGTTTTCATAGCGATTATATCCCGTAGCTCCCTGCTGCCTCGCATGATACCTGTCATCGTGATTCGGGACATACGTGTACGTCTGCCTGCTGCCGTCATTTTTTTGTCTCGGCCTCACTCCCTGCGGATTTCCCCCGTTTGCCCCGCCTGCATCCGCGCCATTCGCCGCGCGGACCGGCCGGTCTGCTCTATGCTCTGTTTTATGCTCTGTTTTAGACTCTGCCTTTGGCTCCGCCTTAGGTGCCACCTTATGTTCCGCGCTAAACTCTGCATTTTGCTCTGCTTTTGGTTTTGTCTCTGGCGTTGTGCTCCTATTCATTGCCTCTGCCTGCGTCCCCGCACTCATATGTTTTTCAATCTCAAGCAAAAGATCCGCTTTCCGCAAACCGGACACACCGGAAATCCCTTTCTCCTTAGCCAATTCCCGAAGTTCCTTTAAAGACATTTTTTGTAAATTCATTCCATTTTCCTTTCTCTCCTAAAATGATATTCCATTTTTTTTCATAAGATTTCTCGCGCTTTCCAGCGAATCTACACCTGTCGCATTCTTGATCGGCGCGAACTCTCTATCCCGTTCCACCTCAAAAGACAGGCAGTTATCCATCATATGTATCATATCGAGCACAAGTGTTTCAAATTTGTAACCATTTGGCTGCTCTGGTTTTACATATTCGCCATCCTCGTTGATATAGGGAATCTTTTTCTCTACTACGTGAAGCGGAAGATTCTGGTCCACGATTTTTACCAGTGTATCAACCTGGAACAGATAGTTCAGGATCACGCCGTAATTGTAGAGCAGTTTCCCTGACTCATCCCGCGAATGGATGATCTCGTCCGTCATTTCATAGTATTCTACAATTGACGGCTTACCGTCTTCCAGACACAGCACGCCGACCTTCTCATGCGGGTCCGCCTTTGCCACGACCTTTGCCCCGCAGACGCACCCGTGTTCCAGCACGGCCCCTACGAATACCGGATCCGCAATCTTCTGAAGAACATTGTCCACGGCGAACACATTCAGCCACTCAACGCCCAGTTCGCGCACTTTATCCAACAGTCCCGCACGCACGAGAGAGATAAACCAGCCGCCGTTTCCGTTCGGCGAAGTGGAAACCTTATATTTCTCCTCCATATAAAATTTTCCCTCATAGCTGACAGACGGCGCCATCTGCTGGACGAAAAAGAACACGTAACGCGGATCATAGCCGAAATAATTTTTTTCCTTAAAAAAGGATACCGTGTCATCATTATTTTTTTCACTCGTCATAATAAACAGGGGGATCCATGCTCCGGTCTTCTCCACGACCTCCATCAGATTTCCGATCAGACGTTCAAACAAAAAGATTTCTTTGTTCACTCCGATATTCAGCATTCCTTTCGGGCCTTCCAGTCCGAGCCTCGTCCCCTGGCCCCCGGCCAGCAGCACGGCGCCTATCTTGCAGCTCTGTATCGCCTGTATGCCCAGCTTTTCGTAGCTCTCGCGTTTTTCAGCGATCTCCTCCAGCGTGACCGCTCCGAGCGGGGCAAGTTTCCCTCTCTCTGCCTCCGCCACTCCGTGTTCTACCATCCCGGGCAGTTCCATGTCCAACTGCTCGATCTGGCACAGCAGCTTCTCTTTTTGTTCCTCGTTTAACTCGTCATAGTACCGCAGCAAATGTTCCTGCCCGGCTTCCGAAAGCTTTGCTCTCGCCTGTTCAAATGTCATGTTTTCCCTCATTTCTGCGCAGAAAAAATATCTGGCTCTTTCTTTCCGCAGCTGATTTCTTTCCATATTTACGAACGATTCGTTCTGCATATATTATGATGCCGCGGATTGCTCCGTTGTTTCACAACTCCCGCAATCCTTCAAACATTCGAAATCCGCTGATTTACTACGTAAATCGCTTCTTTCTCATGTTTGGCGGGTCCCAAGGTCAAATGCCTTATCATGCAAGCATGAACGGCATTTCGACCTTTTGACCCTGGCATCATATTATCTATTGTACCATTTTACAAAAAAAGCACAAGTGTTTTTTGCCGTTTCCTCTCATTTCAGCAGAGTTGTCACGACCGCGGAATACAATTTACTGCTTTCGCTCCGCCAGTTATTGCATATTTTCACCGCGTCTTCCTCAGAGGGAACCGCAATATCGATCTGGAACAGCACCTCATTTTTTTCAAACAGCATACAGGAAGCCACATAGTCCCCATTACTGCGGCGCGCATAATCGCTGACGATCGCCGTGCGCTCAATGATCTGATAATTCTTTTCGCGCAGATACTCGTCAATCTCCGCCCGTATTTCGTAGGACAGGCTCGTGTAAAACAGTTCCAGTGTTTCACGCCCGGCTTCCGTGATCGTATAATACGAGGTGTTATACGTCTGCGCGCAGTCGATCAGTTCCTCATCCATCAGCTCGGCAAACGCGTTCTGCACGTTAAAATAATTGGTGTATCCGCGATCGATCATATAATCCGCCACAAATCCGAGCGTAAGCGGCGACGCGATGCGGTTCAACGTATATAAAACAATAAGTTTATAAATGGTAATGGCTTCTTTCATGGACATAGCGGTTCCTTTCTTTTCCCTGCCACACATTCCGGCGTTTCATCTGCCTGTGTATCTCGTTCAGCACTTCCCGCTTCCGGCAGCTCCACATCGGGGCAATCAACAGATCCCGGGGGCCATCCCCAGTGAGCCGGTGGATCACCATATCCTCCGGCAAGATGGAGAGGGCGGCAACGACCGTTTCGATATATTCCTCCATCGTCAGTACCCCGCATTCGCCCCTCTGGTAGAGCGACGCCAGATCCGTGCCCCGCAGGACGTGCAGAAGCTGCAGCTTGATCCCATCGCTCCCCGCCTGTCCCACATGATATACCGTTTCCAGAAAATCACGGCGCGTCTCGTGTGGAAGTCCGGCGATCACGTGTGTGACAACCTCGATACCACGCTCTTTCAGGGACGCCGCCGCCGCATCATATACCTCCAGCGGATATCCCCGGCGGATCAAAGCGGCCGTTCGCTCATGTATCGTCTGCAGACCGAGTTCAACCATCACCGGTTTGACCCGGCTGCATTCGGACAAAAGCTCCAGTACCTCGCGCGGTAGACAATCCGGCCTTGTGGCGATCGACAACATCACTACTTTCGGATGCCGGATGGCTTGTTCGTACAATCGCCGGAGGACATGCACAGGGGCATATGTATTTGTAAAAGATTGGAAATAAGCGATAAATTGATCTCCCACCTGTTTACGGGCAGAAATACCTGCGATACCGCGGTCAATTTGTTCCGTTACAGAATCTGCCGGAGGTACTGCAAAGTCGCCGGAGCCATTACCGCTGCAAAAGATACAGCCGCCCCGTCCGACCGTGCCGTCCCGGTTCGGACATGTCATACCTCCGGCAAGCGCGATTTTATAAACTTTTTCCCCGAATCGTTTCTTCATCTCAAAATCCAGGGAATGATAGGGCTTATCTCCCCATTTATTCACTGATATGTTCCTTTACGGCGGCACTGACGACATCAGCCACCCGGGGATCAAACGCCTCCGGCATGATGTTGTCCTCACTCAGTTCGTCGTCCGGAACAAGTGACGCGATGGCAAGAGCCGCCGCCAGTTTCATCTGCTCCGTGATCTGAGAAGCCCTTCCCTCAAGCGCGCCCCTGAAAATACCCGGGAACGCCACGACGTTGTTCACCTGGTTCGGAAAATCCGAGCGTCCGGTCCCGACCACTCTGGCACCGGCCTTTTTCGCCTCATCAGGCATGATCTCCGGAACTGGATTCGCCATAGCGAACAGAATCGCGTCACTGTTCATCGAAGCGACCATCTCCGGCGTCACGATACCCGGCGCCGATACACCGACGAAAATATCCGCCCCCGCGAGCGCGTCCGCCAGACTGCCCGCTTTTCCTTCGAGATTCGTGACATCCATCATCTCTTTCTGCATCCAGTTCAGGTCTGGCGTATCCCAATTCAGTATCCCCGCCTTGTCACAGAGGGTAAGATGCCGAAATCCGTACGACAACAGCAGCTTACTGATCGCAATTCCCGCCGAACCCGCGCCGTTGACCACGACCCGGCATTCCTCTTTTCTTTTTCCCGTCACCTTGAGCGCGTTGATGATACCAGCGAGCACAACGATCGCCGTACCGTGCTGATCATCATGAAAGACTGGGATATCCAGCAGTTCTTTCAACCGGGCCTCGATCTCAAAGCAGCGGGGCGCCGAAATATCCTCCAGGTTGATCCCCCCGAACGCCGGGGCGATATTTACGACCGTCCGGATGATCTCTTCCGTATCCTGCGTGTCCAGACAGATCGGAAACGCATTGACGCCGCCAAACTCCTTAAACAGCACAGCTTTCCCCTCCATAACAGGCATCGCCGCCTCCGCGCCGATGTTCCCGAGTCCGAGTACGGCGCTCCCATCCGAAACGACCGCCACCGTATTCGACTTGATCGTGTACCGGTAGGCTTCTTCTTTATCTTCCGCAATCTTCCTGCACGGTTCCGCCACTCCCGGCGTATAGGCGATCGCCAGATCTTCTCTCGATTTTACCCGGCATTTTGGCGCCGTTTCCAGTTTTCCATTCCATTCCTTATGTAAGGCAAGAGCCTTTTCATTCGTCGTCATAATATAACCTCATTTCTGTCACGCTTTTTTCACACTAACTCACATTGTATCATTTTTACATGGGAAATACAATACCGTGGAAAGTTCCTATTGCAATTTTTAATCCCTTCGGGTAAAATAGAAATGGATCTATTTGTAAAGGAGTTGATCACATGGTTCAGCGGGAACAGAAACTAATTCGCAAAACTGCCCTTTATTCTGATGATGATAACTTTATCTGCCCTAATTGCGATATCTTAATGAGATATAAACACGGCGGACTGTATGTCTGCGAAAAATGCGGCGCAGAACAGCTCAATGATTTCGGGAAAGTCAAAAAATACCTGAATGAACACGGTCCGACGAATGCCATTGACCTGGCGGCCAATACCGGCGTCCGCCGTTCTAGGATCGGAGAGTTCCTGCGTCTGGGAAAAGTCGAGATTCCGGAGGGTTCCGCGACCTTTATCCATTGTAAAAGCTGTGGCACGGCCATCCGTTTCGGCAATTACTGCGCAAACTGTGTCCATACGAAAAACATTCAGGGGGCCTATATCGGAGACACTCCAAAGAAAGTACCCGAAAAAATGCGTTTTCTGGATCTGGAGTAAAGAGCATAGGATTTATTTGGGAGACAGATTGCTGTCTCCCTTTTTCTGCATACGTAGATTTAATGTTTTTATATTTGTCACGCTTCCAGCGCCTGCGCCAGATCTTCGATGATGTCATTCACATTTTCAATCCCCACAGACAGCCGGACGAGATCCGGCCCTACTCCTGCCGCTTTCAGTTCCTCGTCATTCATCTGACGATGCGTGGCAGACGCCGGATGCAGGATACAGGTGTGGGCATCTGCGACATGAGTAGCGATCATCGCCACATTCAGCTTCGCCATAAATTTCTCCGCCGCTCTCCGGCCGCCCTTTACACCGAATGAAACGACGCCGCATGTGCCGTCCGGCATGTACTTTTTCGCCCTCTCATAGTATTTATTTCCCGGAAGTCCCGGATAATTCACCCATTCCACACAGTCGTGCGCTTCCAAAAATTCGGCCACTTTCTGCGCGTTCTCACAGTGCCGCGGCATGCGGACATGCAGGGATTCCAGACCGAGGTTCAAAAGATAGGCGTTCATCGGCGACTGGATCGAACCGAGATCCCTCATGAGCTGCGCGGTCGCTTTCGTGATAAACGCCCCTTCCAACCCGAATTTCTCGGCATATGTGATTCCGTGATACGATTCGTCCGGTGTCGTCAATCCCGGAAACTTGTCCGCGTGGGCAAACCAGTCAAAATGGCCGGAATCGACGATACATCCCCCGACCGAGGCATCGTGTCCATCCAGATATTTCGTCGTCGAGTGCATCACGATATCGGCTCCCCACTCAAACGGCCGGCAGTTGATCGGCGTGGCAAACGTATTATCAACGATCAGCGGGACGCCGTGCGCATGAGCCGCTTTCGCGAACCGCTCGATGTCCAGCACGGTCAGCGCCGGATTGGCGATCGTCTCCCCGAACACGGCCTTTGTGTTTGGCCGGAACGCCTGCTCCAACTCCTCTTCTGAACAATCCGGATCGACAAACGTAAAGTCGATACCCATCCGCTTCATCGTAACGGCAAATAAATTGTACGTGCCGCCGTAGATCGCCGATGAAGACACGACGTGGTCGCCCGCGCCGCAAATGTTAAATACCGAGTAAAACGAAGCCGCCTGCCCGGACGATGTGAGCATCGCCGCCGTTCCGCCCTCCAGCGCACAGATCTTCGCCGCCACATAGTCGTTCGTCGGATTCTGCAGTCGCGTATAAAAATATCCAGACGCCTCCAGATCGAATAACTTGCCCATATCCTCACTCGTGTCATATTTGAACGTCGTGCTCTGTATGATCGGGATCATACGCGGTTCGCCATTTTTCGGTTCATATCCTGCCTGAATGCATTTTGTTTCTCTTTCCATTATTTTTCTCCTTTTATTTAATCTCTATGATTACCATTACCCCACTCTTCTACAGCAGTATGCTGTTCCAAAGAGTAGGGAGCCTTTTCTTTAACTCTGAATTCCTCCTGTATAATAAAAGGGTGCTTATGGTCTTTGCACCCTTGTTTTTTACTGCTATCAGATCTATTCCTTGATTCTATCCAGTTCCGTAATATTAACACCTAAAGAAGATAATATCACCTTTAATTCAATGTAACGTTTATACATTTCATCATATGTTTCAAGGTCATTATTCCTTTTTGCTAACATCATCCAATCCTGAATTCTTGAAAATTCATTTATCGAATCTCTAATAATATCCGCTTGACCAGACATATAAACACCCCCCATACTTAAGAGTATAACATACCTTGGAAGCAAAGTCTATCATTTTCTAACACTTCGATACTCACTTCGATACTCACTCAATACTCACTTTTCATCCCGATCAACCGCACCGCCATATACGGCCGCCCCGGCAGAGTAACGGTAAATTTCCCGCGGAACACCCCCGCCTCCTCGATCGTCATATTCCAGGTGTCAATGACCTCCACATGATAATCGGTCTCATCGTCGATGTGAAAAACTTTCCGGCAAGGCTGCATAAAGCTGTAATAATAAATAAAATAGGCCTTCTTCGCCCGCTCTTTTTCATCCTCCGGCACAGCCGTCACGCCGAGATAGTCCTGCGACGCGTCGGAAGTCAATCCGTGGCCGGGCGTCTGCGCCATGATCTCATACAAAAACCGGACGCGCTTCCAACTCTCCCCGCGCAGACGGCCCCCGTGCGACCACCAGAGCACACCGTCGCCTTTTTCATACGTCTCCCCATGCCCCGGATACCCGCCGCGCATCGCGCATTCCCAAAATCTGCGGACCATTTCCTCGGCCGTGATATTTCCCCAAAAATGCGGTATATCCCCTTCATACGCCATCTCATCGATCACGACCGGCTTCTTATATTTGCCGCGCCACTCATTGGTAAACTCCGCCGTCTTGTAAATGTCCTGGCGCTGCAGCGAACAGTGCGTCACCCAGGGACGCGAATGGTCATAAAATGCAAAACAATTGTGGATGGAGCGCAGATGCCCGTACGGGTCCTTCTCGCATAAGATCGAGGCAAACCGCTCCCAATCGTCGTCCGATTTTTCGAGAAGGTCATATTCATTCGCCAGCGACCACCACACGTTATGGAACGCGGAAAACCTCGCCGCCACATAGCGGATGTACAGATCGTCCTCTTCCGGGGCCATCTTGGAAAAACCCCAGCGGTCATACGGATGAAAGAGGATCAGATCCGCCTGTATACCCCTCCTTGCAAGTTCGCGGATGCACGATTCGATATGACGAAAATACGCCGGTTCAAATCTCGTGAAATCCCAGCTGTTTCGTTCTTCCGGGTGTTCCGTAAACTGCCAGAAATTGTCCTCCGTGATTACCGATGGATCCATCGGCGTGCCCTCATACGGATACGAACGCGGCTCCCCCAGATTGTAGTCGTAGTGTTTGGGAAAGACACAGAACCGGATCTTATTAAATCCCGACTCCGCCAGACTGTCAAGCGTCTGACGGATCCGCTCGTCGTCCTGCAGTTCCCACGCATAACACGTCGTACCGACCGAATAATACGGATTTCCATCGGCATAGGAAAAATGATACGTTTGAGCCGTCCTGACCGGGCCGTGGCTGCCCTCCGCGGCGGGAAGCACCTCGAAGCCGCCGGATACGGATTCCCCGTCGGGCAGGGCGTCTCCGTTGATCTCATAATGATATGTTCCTTCATACGACGGCATAAATCGAACCTTGTACACACCGCCGCCGTCGTAAAATCCATCTGTCTGTACCGTCTCATTGTCTCCCGTGAACACACCGCGGACCGCGTGATCCGTGAACGGATTCCCCTCGGTCCGTCCCTGCACACTGACCTCAAAAACATCCCATTTCGCCACACATTTCCCTGCCTCCATTTTGATTCCCCCTTATTTTTTCGATGAACGGTAAAACTCCTGCGGCTCGCGTCCCGGCCTGCCGTCCCGTCTCGCCTCGACCTCTTCCGCACAGACCGATACGGCATGTTCGATAAACGACACGATGCGGTCGTAATCCATGATCTCCAGATCTTCCTTCTTAGCCCCGGTATCCTCGTGAAAATCTTCTAATAGTTCCTGAACATACTCGTCCCAATAAGACGGTTCCGCCTCTTCGATCCCGTTTTTTATCCATGACAGCGCAGGTTCCCGCGGCGCGTACCGGCCGCGCAGCAGTTCGTTCATCCTGTGGTAGTCCTTATACAAAGTTCCCACGGTTTTCAGCCTGTCCCCGTACTTTTGCTTCATCGGCATATACACGTCGATCCCCCAGACCGCATCCGCTACGAGATGGCAGAAATATCCAAGATATAACTCGTCCTCACAAAACGCTCCGTACTTGTCCCAAAACCAGTTCCAGTTCTGCCCTTTCTCCTGCGTTTCTTCCCGCCAGTCCCAAAAATGCGATCTCGCTTTCGGCCCGCTCCGCCCACCCGGGCCATCCACGCAGTCCGGCAGCATATTTCCGAAAAGGAAGCGGTCAGGGTTTTGCAGCTGGATCCGCTCAGCCACCTGCGATCCGATGATATAGTGCATGAGTCTTGATGCCATTGTTCGTACTCCTTCTCTTACTTCATATACACACATTGTACCATTAGCAGGAAATTTATGCAATTGCCTGATCATTGTTTGTAATGTACCTTGTTATAAATGTTTAGAATGTAACGAAGTTATATACACCGCCGATGTCGTAGAACATCTGGAACAAATCATCAAATCCGCTCAAAATCTAATGCAGGAAATCTCTATCATCGACTATTCGAAGGTCGCATAATAAAATACCCATCCTAACGATCACGGTTTAGGATGGGTATTTTACTTTTTATCAACATAAATACCTTACGCCCCCAGCCAGTCAAGTCAGACAACCTCTTCACAACGCTTTTTACCCGTCTTTATTATAAACGAATTCAAAAGAGAAAGATTTCACCACGCTAACGTCTTTTTTACGCTTTTCTCTATGACCGCCTCCACTTCTTCCACCGTTTTTTCCATAACGGCAGCGATCTGTTCCAGTGGATATCCTTTTTCCCGCATACTTAATATGATCCGTTCTTCGCTTTTGGCAACACCGCGCGCCTCTCCACGCGCTTCTCCCAAAGCAATTCCCCTAGCTTCTCCCGCCTCAAAAACCCCCTGTCCTAAATTACACATCTCGCTCACATCCTCTCTCATTCGGTCATTTATCTTTATATGATACTCCGTTTCCATGATCTTAACCTTCTGGGCGGCGGATAACTCCACTGACAGCAGCGTATTCAGCAGACGGTGCAGTTCATACCCTTTCCTGTCCTTATCCGGACATTGTTCTGCCAGTCCGATCAGTACAATGTTCAGCAGATCCAGTCCAGCTTCCGAGTGGTACACACCTAACAGATGATCTTCCGTCATATGTACATGGTTTAGCACGTTTTCTTTCATTCCCAAATAAATCCATATCGAAAAGACACGCTTTATGTCATCATAGTTCATGCCCACGAAATCCCGCTCCTTCTGTGAGGAGACCATCCGGCATACATAGTACACCGCACGGTTCATCAGGTGGTAGCCGGACGGGATATCCTTCTGCGCCTCCAGATTCACGATCATCTGTGAAACACCGTCTGTCCTGCCTCCTGCGGATGGCATTCGCACATAAAAGATAATGTCAAACCGGACAAGCCCTTCCCCGATCTCCGTACTTTCCGTGTTCATACCAATGATCCGCTGACCGGAAGAGCGGCTGTTCACAGGTTTTTCATCATACGCGGATTTCCCGCCGCCCACAGATTTTCTATCCACCATATTGGTCAACCCCTGATCAATCGGGACAACACTGATCAACGGTTCACCTTCTATGAACGACTCCACTTCCTCCGGTTCCATTCCCTGAAATTCATCGACAGTCCTTACTAGGATGTGCGCTAGTATCGTTTTATTCCCGAGCAGGCGTTTGGCCTTTTCGTCATACTTTGCCTCTGCGCCCGCCGCGAACAGCGCGTGTTTTATTTCTCCCATAATTTCTCCCTCCCTGTATATCTGAGATAATCACCAATCCCAATCAGTATAACCCTACTGTTATTATACGATGGATGCCTGGGGAATGCAATCATTTTTTTATTTTCTTTTTTTTAAGTCTTTTGACTCACTTGAGATCGCAGTTTTAAAGGGACTGTCATATTCCGACAGTCCCTTTTTTTTGCAGAAAACCATTACCATTTGTTTTTTCTGTTTCAGTTCGGCTTTTTACTCTCCGCCGGTGACGGACTTTAAGCCGGGAATACTGCACCTAACAGACTCGAAAACCTTCCCTATCCTATACCGTAAATTCCTCCGTTTCTTTCCGCAGCTGCGCGGAAAGCTCATTCAAATGATCCGACCAGCTCGTCAGTTGCTCCATCGCCCCATTCTGTTCTTTGGAAATATCCTTGATCTTATAACTGATATCCAGACATTCCCCGCAGTTTTTCGTCATCTGGCCATACGAATCCTCCATAACTGCCTTGCCTTCCACAAATTTCTCCACGCACTCGGACAGTTCATGCTCCATCGCTTCCAATTGATCAAACGACTCCCTGACTGACTGAAGTACATCCCGCACATTCTCGGATACCTCGATATTCTTCTGAAATTTCTCTCCAGTCTGCCCGATATCCAACACCACAGTCTGGATCCCGTCACAAATGCTTCCCACGACTTTTACGATCTCCTCCGAAGCAGCACTGGTCTGTTCTGACAAAAGGCGGATCTGATCCGAAACGACGGCAAATCCCTTTCCAGATTCCCCCGCCCGGGCAGCTTCAATCGAAGCATTCAGCGCCAGCAAGTTTGTCTGATCTGAAATATCGGTAATGACCGAGACCATTTGGGAAATGCTTTGCGAATCCTTCCCCAGCATTTCGATCTGCCCGCGCACCTCCCGAAGATACTGGGAACTCAGCTCCGCAGAATCCTTTAACTCCTGCGTCACCTGCGAACCACTCTCCATCTGCGCGTTCATATTGTCCACGATCCCGTTCATCCGTCCAAAATCTTCTTCCAATAGCCGGATCCGTTGTCCCACCTCGATCAATACATCCTGCCCTTTCTTCACATCCTGCTCCTGCCGGTCCATCGCCTGAGTGATCTGCTCTATATCCCGTTCGATCTTCCGCGCACCCTCACAAACGGTATCCGTCAGGCGGAAAAACGTCTGCGCGGACTCTTCTACATTATGTACCGTATCATCGCTCGCCTGCAGAAGCCCCCTGAGTTTCCCCGTCATCTTCTGGAATCCGCCGGCCAGTTTCGACACCTCGTCCCTGCCGCTCACCCGGATCTCCCGCGACAGATTTCCCGCATCAACTGCCAGCGCCAGCGCCTTGATCGGGCGGACCATGCGGTTGACGACAACCGTAATGACAAACACCGCCGCAATTAAAGAAATAATACCCGAAATGAGAAAACCGCGCAGCATCATTTTGATATTCTTATAAATGACATTTTTATCAATCGCGACACTGATATTCCAACCACAGCTCGGGATGGTGGACGACAATACCCCTCTCGTCGCTCCGTCGTAATCCGTGATCCACACGACCTGTCCGCTTTTTCCCGAACGGATGGCCTCGTCCACCTCTTTATAGGGATTTCCCGCCAGTTCCGTCAATGCCGCCGGCGCGTCATCAACATAGCCGTACTCCTCATTCGGATGTACGACAACGCCGCCCTCGCTGTCCGTCAGCATGGCATAGCTGTTCTCCGGCATTTCTACCTTATTCGTTATTTCCACCAGCTCGTCGGCAAAAATATCCTCTGCCAGTACACCGGCTGCCTTGCCGCCGACCGTCACCTTTGTCGAAATGGTAATGACGATCCTGCCGGAATCCACATCGAGATATGGCGCGGAATAAACGAGTCCATCCTGTTCCATCGCCGCGACATACCACGAACGCCCTGTGAAATCAACCGTTCCATCCGATTCATAACCGCTTCCCGACGCCATCCTGCTATCGGGATAGGTGAAATAAATATCATAAATACTGCCGTCTTCATTGTAATCAGCGAGCAGGCATTTCATCTGTCCGCACAGCCGCTCATAATCGGTGCTCTTGTCGATCTCGATGCCCGCCCTGACCGTACTCAGAAACTGCCCTTTGACCTGCATCCACTTTTCCATCTCCTGGGCCGCCTTCTCCGATACCAGACTCTCATTCCTCACGCTCGAATCCATCATGACAGAAGAAGCGGCGCCGTAACTGATGCCCGCCGTCAAACCGATACAAATTACACAGATAATACATATGATCACGATAAATTTTGCCCGTAAACTACGCATGTGTTTCTCCTCCTGGTGTATTATATTTTAAAAAGATAACAAACATGTGTATAACCAAGTATATCATCTTTGTTCGCTTCTGTAAACTATTCTAAAAAGTAAAAAACTATAATAAAGTCCCAAATTCACTCAACTGACCATCCAAAATGACCAAGCGAAAAATACGATTTGGAATATAGCTATCCCCGCCACAACGCACGCCGCTTTTTTTCTTTTCTGCCCCAACAAACTCTTTGCGGTAAGCAAAAGGATCAGACATACATTAAAATAAAACGTCAATAGAAAACTAAGCTGAGTGAGGCTCACAGTTATATTATCAATCGCTTCCTCCTGTCCGAGCCACCGGACATACGAAATCCATGCCGCCGCCTGCATACATGCCTGAAAAACCGTATCCAGAACGAGCATCTTTCTCAGCTCCGCTGCAAATAAGTACCCATTCAGCCAGACCACAAAAAAAGAAAATGTAATGGAAATGCCATTCCAAAACAGACCAAAGCAGACCGCCAAAAATACATTGATAATAAACAGGGTCCAAAAAATATAAGGGTTATTCTGTTTATTCATCATCCTTCCTCCCTCGCAAAATCACTCACCCGTTTTTCTATATTTTTTCCCCTTCGTCGTTCCATCTTCTTCTAAATAATGACTAGCCACCAACTCCCGCAGTAATGTCCTCATCCGGGTTTCCTTTACCCCCAGCATATCCATAAATTCATTTGTCCGATACCATTTCCCCGGCTCCATAGAAGACAGGATCATTTCATACTGCATCCGGGTTTTATCCGTCACTTTTTTTTCAGCGCTTTTTTTCAGCGCTTTTTTTTCAGCGCTTTTTTTCAGCACTTTTTTTTCAGCATTTTTATTCCCTCTCTTTTTCTTAAAGGAAAGGGTGACAATAGTTCGTTCTGTGCCATCCAATCTCTCTTCAATACACGGTTCTTCCCATCCCTCGCTCTCCCAAACAGTAAACAATTCCGGCACACCACTTCCGGCACGTTCGCCTATATCAATCAAATTAAACATTTTCATCAGCGCTTTATTTCTCGGGTCTGATTGTCCACCCCGTTTCATCTGATATTTTCCTACACGTATACTGCCAGGATTCTCTAAAACAATTGTATTATCCTCCTGTTTGATGACAACTCCCCTGGAAACAAAAAAATCGGTATTTACAAGGCAATTAGCTAATACTTCCCTCAGTGCCCTGTGTACCGGGGTATCATCAATCCGATCCCCACCCACCATTTTAAAGGGTACCCTAACATTTTTCGTGATTTTTTTGATACACTCTGAAATAAAAATCAAACAGATTACCACTCCATTCACCAGAACTGGACTGCAGCCGGTCTGTCCAGCGAATGGACGGGTCCATCAATTCCTGATAATCAAGAAAGTATTCTGGAAATTCTCTCACAATCCTATTCTCTTCCCCAAACATTAATAATCCTGCCGCCGTCGGGTGCAGTTTCTTGTCTTTTCCCATTTCTGCTGCCCCGATTTTCTGCAAATAGTCCGCATCATTCAAATGCACCCACGGATGGCCAGGTTTAAACGTACTATGGCGATTCCGATAACTCTGTATCGTATCCTTATCCAGTTGATCTATTGTCATTTTTTCTATGACTTTCATATCCATTGTACTCTCAATCTGATCCCTCAACATTGATTTCACTTGTAATTCCGTACAGTGGTAATCCCCCTCATGATTTCTTTTAAATGTGCCGCCAAACATATTATCATTGATAAATACGGGTTTTTGTTCTCTCTTTGCCATCGGCACGCAAATAACGATGACAAGATCCCCGCCTGATTCATAGGTCTTCACATCATCGTCTGACAAAAGATTAGCACTAACTTTTCTGGGATTATTTACCGTATCCCAAAAATCTTTTATTAGTTTTCCCTCATCCCTCTTTCTCAATCCTGTCGTACGCCATCTCTTGTTCTCATCCTCTTTCACACCAAGAATAATAACGCCCCCATAACAATTGGCAAAAGAAGAGTATGTCTCCCACAAAGAAACAGGAAGTCCCCTATTGGCTCGCTTTACTTCTCGTCGATTATCTTCCCGGTATGAATCAAACTTTTTAATATCAAACAATCGTTTACTCATCCTTCCTCCCTCACCTCATACAAATAAGAATTCCCCTGCTTCCCCACCCGCTCGACGACCTCCAGCGAATAGAAGATATTCAGCGCCGTCTGCGCCTGCGCCAGCGGGATCTTCGTACTCTTCGCGTACTCCCTCGTCGTAAAATTCGAAAGTTCGGGCGGGATCATCATGCGGTAATCCTCCACGCGCTCAAACATCATCTCATCGACGAGTCCCACCGGGATCCGGTCGTGTTTCGTGGCGCCCCGCTTTTTATCACGGCTCCAGCCGTTGAGCAGTTTCGTCTCCTCCATATCGATAAAAAGAAACAGCACACGCAGGTTCGGATGTGCCAAAAACGGCTTGATGCGGTACAGTTCCCTAAATGCCTGGTACGGACTTCCCTTTTTCGGCGACTTCCGTTTGCTCACCTCGAGCCCGGTTTCCGGATCGACCCAGATGACCCACTTCGTCGCGGGAACGGGATAAACGATCGTAACCGGATAAAGCGGCAGAAACCGTTCCAGTTTCCGCCGCAGTTTATTAAAATTCGCAGTCTGTATTTCGGTGACGGTCTCGTCCCGGAATATATCGGCCACAAACCCCTCCAGCGGCACTTCATGATAGTCCGCGTTTGGCTCCATATAATGTTTCACGACTGCGTGCACGGTCTTTTCCGATAACGTACCGATGCCGTAGCGCTCACGCTCTTCGTAAACGATTTCCCGGATCGCCCGGTCAAATGCCTCCCTGTCCATAATACGCATTTTCCCCGTGTTTTCTGAAATAATGCTTATCCAAAAGGTACTGCGGCGCCGGCTTCACATTCGGATTGAGCGTCATCGTGTGGTGCGCCATCTCCGCCACCTTATCGAGAACGACCGCGTTGTAGACCGCGTTCGCCGGAGAATCCCCCCATGTAAACGGGCCGTGGTTTTTCACAACGATGCCCGGCACTTCCATCGGATCGTTTTCCCCGATCGTCTCGATGATGACAAGGCCGGTATTTTTTTCATACGCCTCACTGATCTCCGCAGCCGTCAGATCCCTCGTACACGGGATCTCTCCGTAAAAATAATCCGCGTGCGTCGTGCCAAACGCCGGGATCGGCAATCCCGCCTGTGCGAACGTGACCGCCCATGTCGAATGCGTATGTACGACGCCGGCCAGATTCTCATATGCCTTATACAGCTCGATATGCGTCGCGGTATCCGACGAAGGCCGGTACTTTCCTTCCACGACATTCTGTTTAAAGTCCACGACTACCATATCTTCTGGAGACAGTTCCTCGTATTCCACGCCGCTCGGCTTGATAACCACGAGATCATTCTCCCGGTCGATGCCGCTGACATTTCCCCATGTGTAGATGACGAGCCCCTTCTCCTGAAGCTCCATATTTGCCTCATACACTTCTTTTTTTAATTGCTCCAACATAACCTGTATCCTCCTTTATGATTGTCTCTATACTGCAAACTGACTATTATATAGCGTAGCATAAAATCCATTTTTTTTCAATAGCTCCTCGTGATCACCCTGTTCGATAATGTGGCCGTCCTTCATCACGAGGATGACGTCCGCTTCCTGGATCGTCGAGAGACGATGCGCCACGATGAAACTCGTGCGCCCCGTCATCATATTGGAAAAAGCCTTCTGGATATGCAGTTCCGTCCTCGTATCAATCGAGGACGTCGCCTCGTCGAGGATAAGCATCGGCGGCAGGCAGAGCATGACCCTAGCGATACACAAAAGCTGCTTCTGCCCTTGGGAAAGGCTTCCGCCGTCCTCTCCGATCACCGTATCGTACCCGTTCGGAAGCCGCTTGATAAAACTGTGGGCGTGGCTCGCCTTCGCCGCCTGGATCACTTCATCCTCCGTGGCGTCCGGTTTTCCCATGACAATATTCTCCCGGATCGTCCCCTGGCGCAGCCAGGTCTCCTGCAGCACCATCCCGTAATTAGCGCGCAGGCTGTTTCTCACGATCTTCCGTATATCGTGGCCGCTCACCCGTATCGTGCCGCTGTTTACGTCATAAAAACGCATGAGCAGGTTGATGAGCGTCGTCTTTCCACACCCGGTCGGCCCGACGATCGCGACACGCTGTCCCGGCTTCACCGAGAGATCAAAGCCCTCGATCAGCTTCTGATCAGGGACATAGGAAAAATACACATCCTCCATCTGCACGCTGCCATCGGCTTCCTGCAAAACGACGGCATCGTCTGCGTCCGGCACCTGCGGCTTTTCTTCCATCAGCTCAAAAATACGTCCGGCACACGCCAGCGCGTTTTGTAACTCGGTTACGACGCCGGATATTTCATTGAACGGCTTTGTGTACTGGTTGGCATAGCTGAGAAAACACGAGAGCTGCCCGACGGAAATCCCGCCCCGGATCGCGAACACCGCTCCCGTAATGCCGACACCGGCATAGACCAGGCTGTTGACGAAGCGGGTCGCCGGATTCGTGATCGACGAAAAGAAAATACCGCGGAGCGAACAGGACCGGAGCCGTTCATTGATCTCGTCAAATCTCTCCTGCGCATCCTTTTCATAGCCAAACGCCTGCACCACTTTCTGGCTGCCGAGGATCTCCTCGACGAGCGCCGTCTGCTCGCCTCTCGTCTCCGACTGCAGTTTAAACATTTCATACGTCCGCTTCGCGATAAACGCCGCCACCAAAAGAGATACCGGCGTGATCAGCACGACGACGAGCGTGATTCCCACATTGACACTCACCATAAAAAGCAGCGTCCCGAGTATCGTGATCACGCCGGTAAACAACTGCGTGAATCCCATGAGAAGCCCGTCCGCAAACTGATCGACATCCGCGATCACACGGCTCACGACCTCCCCATACGAATGACTGTCAATATAGCTCAGTGGAAGCGACTGTATTTTTTGAAATGCCTCGTCGCGGATATCGCGCACGACACAGTACGTGATCTTATTGTTGCACACGTTCATGATCCACTGCGCCGCCATCGTTATGAGCACCGCGATGCCGATCTTCCACAAGATCGCCCGGATCTCGGCAAAATCCACATCGCCCGGCCCTATGATCTGATCGATGGCATCACCGACCAGGATCGGCACATACAGCGTGAGCGCCACGGTGACAGCCGCCAGTACGAGGGAACAGACAAGAAAAAAACCATATTTCCTGATATAGCGGATCACCTTTTTTAACGTCTCTTTCTGGCTCATTTTGACACGCCCCCTTTCCCAAACTGTGACTCATAGATCTCACGGTACACCTCACAGCCTGCAAGCAGTTCATCATGTGTGCCGATGCCCGCTACCGCGCCATCGTCGAGCACGATGATCCGGTCGGACTGCAGAAGGGAAGAGGTCCGCTGCGACACGATAAATAGTGTCGTTCCGCGCAGGTTCTCACGGATCCCTTTGCGGAGCGCGGCATCGGTCGCGTAATCGAGAGCCGAGGCGCTGTCATCCAAAATAAGGATATCCGGCTTTTTCACGAGCGCCCGCGCGATCGTCAGACGCTGTCTCTGCCCGCCGGAAAAATTCTTTCCGCCCTGTTCCACGAGCGCATCGAGGCCGCCCTCTTTGGCCCTGACAAAATCCGCCGCCTGCGCGGTCGATAACGCCTCCCAGATGTCCTCATCGGTCGCATCGGGACGGCCCCACTGCATATTTGACCGGATCGTCCCGTAAAAGAGCACCGCCTTCTGCGGCACGACGCCGATCTTCCCGCGAAGCCTCGCAAGCGGGTACTGCCTCACGTCCACCCCATCCACCGAAAGCTTGCCCGATGTGATGTCATAGAAACGGGGGATCAGGTTGACAAGCGACGTCTTACCGGAACCCGTACCGCCGATAACCCCGATCACTTCGCCTTTTTTCGCGGTAAATGTTATATCGGAAATCGCCTCCTCCGACGACTGCTGATATGTAAATCCCACATGATCAAACACAACCGCATCGTCCGCCGGAACAGATAGTGCCTCAGGTGCCTTCTCCTGCCCACTACTTCTCTCCAGATACTCCCGCTCACTCACCTCATCCGGCAGGCTCGTCTCCACCTCAAACACATCCTGGATCCGGTTCCCGCAGGCGATCGCCTTCGTCACCGTAATGATCAGGTTCGCCAGTTTGACAAGTTCAACCAGGATCTGCGACATATAATTCACCAGGGCGACGACCGCGCCCTGTGTGATCAGGCCCGTATCGACCCGCACGGCGCCCGTCCAGATGAGAACGACCGTAGCGCCGTTGATGATCACGTAAGTAAGCGGGTTCATCAGTGCGGAAATACGTCCGACAAACATCTGTACCCGGTTCAGCGCCACATTCGCCTCCTCGAACGTATCAATCTCTTCTTCCTCTTTTCCAAACGCCCGGATGACTCTCGCCCCGGTCAGGTTTTCCCTCGTGATACCGAGAACGCGGTCCAGCCCCGTCTGCACCTTGCGGTAGAGCGGGATGCTGGCAAACATAACGCCAAACACGACGATCGACAAAAGCGGGATTGCCACGACAAAGATCAGGGCCGCCTTTACATCGATCGTAAATGCCATGATCATCGCTCCTAACACGATAAACGGCGAGCGCAGGAACAGGCGCAGCACGAGGTTCACGCCGGACTGTACCTGATTCGCGTCACTCGTCATACGGGTAATGAGGCTCGTCGAGCCGAGACGGTCGATCTCCGCATACGAAAGCGTCTCGATGTGGCGAAATAGCGCCGATTTCATTTTCGTGGAAAAGCCGACAGCCGCCTTTGCCGCGAAATACTGCGCCGTCAGCGAAGACGCCAGTCCCACCGCTGCCAAAAGCAGCAGCACGCCTCCCATCCCAAATACATATCCCGTATCGCCGCCCCCGATCCCCTTATCAATGATCGATGCCATGACGAGCGGCACCATCAGTTCAAAGGATGCTTCGAGCAGCTTAAACAGCGGCCCCAGCACCGATTCCTTTTTATAATCTTTTAAATATACAAGTAATTTCCACATCGCTATACCTCTTTTCTAGGCGACTTGTCACGAAAAGGTGTCCTCTTCCTGCGAAAGTAAGCCGTAATGAAAATCGTAACTGCCACCCCGAACGCGCTTACTGCTGCCCCGGCCGCGATTCCCGGCGAAGCGTACTCCAGACGGATGTCGTGTTCGCCCTCTTCCAGCCACGCGCCGGTATACCACTTATTCACCGCGCAGATCTCCGTCTCCTCTCCGTCCACAAAAAGAGTATACCCTTTTTTATACGGAACGGCAAGACATAAAACTTTCGAGGCCGACACAGAAATCTTACCTGAAATACTGCCATCCTTCCCGACCTTTATATCCCGCAGGCTCTCGGCACACAGTTTTTCCATTTTCTGCGTCAGATCGTCCACAGGCACCTCAACGAGTTCGATATTATCGATCTGGTATTCGGCCGGGCCGTTCAGCGTACAAGTCAGGCTCTTTTCCACCTCATCTGCCGTTCCTTCGGGCTGGCGAACCGTTCCTTCGGACTGGATAACCTCCCCTTTGGGCAGGCTTCCCAGCTGGATCACATAATCATCCCTGCCAAAGTAAAAATCATACCGCGGATCCGAGATCAGGAAAATTTTCGAACTCTTTCCCATCTTCACTTTTCCCCAGAGGCTGCTCTTCTCGGAACGGGCAAGTTCCATCCCCGTCAGGCGCAGATAATATTCCCGCCCCGGCTTCATCGTAAAATCAATGCGGAAACTTCCATTTTTCCCGCTGATCTTTAATTTCCCATCCTCCCAGACAAGATCTTTTATATCCGTCATATCAAATGGCAGCGACTCCGCGCCGCTCTGTATTTCCCCCTGTGCCATCCCCGATGACAACGCCTTTTCATACAGGTGTCCGCCCGGCGCTAACACCGCCGACGCCGAAAGCGTATCCTGCCGCTCAAACACATCGGCACGGTCATAATCGTCCTCACTCACGAAACGGTCATATGTATAGCCGATCGAAGTCTCATTCGTATTTTCGTACAATCCCTTCACGCCGTCCACCGGCCGGAACCCGTAGGGAACGAGAGCCTGCTCCCGGCATGCGGCGTACTTCGTACCAGCGAGGTTTTCCAAAACCGCGCGGCCGTCATTTCCCAGAACACGGTGGCTGTACATGAGATCCGGCGTATTGCCGAGCGACATCATATATTCGCAGTATCCGGCATTGATGACGCTGTAATAGAGCGAAATACCGGGATAGCCGGCTACGACTGCCTGGTTCGGGTTTTCCCCGTGATGCAGCATCACATCGAGCCGCGCGAGCCCGTCACCCTCCTCGTTCATCCGTTTTTTCGCCTCGCGGACAGGCCGGTCGGACGTATAGGCGCGGCGCACCTGACCGGCGTCCATATACGCATCTGCCATACCAGCACCAAAGCCCTGATAGATCAGATTGATATTCCCGATGAGGTTCACGCAGACCAGGCCGCATACCACGCGCCGCCGCCAGACCCGGTCTGTGATACAGCAGAGCGCCACCAGCGTCGCGCCGAGAACGAGTACCATGAATACAGCGGGCCGCCATCCGTCCGTACCAGATAACAGAAGGCAGATCCCGCCATAAATGGCAGACGCCAGACACAGCCCCCGCTGCTCCTTTTTCTCCAGTTCCAAAAGGTCTGGCAGCATGCGCACGAAAACGACCGAGAGAAAAAACGCCGGCAGAAACATAAACCGGTTTGTCACATAGACAAATCCATTCATCAGAAAACCCACAAACGGCGACGCGACCGCAAGCAGGCAGAGGGCCACGCCGTTTCGGAGCAGAACCGACACGCGGTCTTTTTTCCTCACAAGCACATACAGCGCCGCAAAAACGATCACGGCCATCGAAGCGTAACCGACTGCCGCGGCATCGTTATTTTCCGTGACCATAAAAAATTTTGTCACCATATTTTTATAATATTCCAGATCATACACGAACAGGGAAGAAAGGGACGTGTGCGCCTCCGTGCGGCTGCTTCCCGCGTAACCGCAGGCGATCGGCACGATGAGGACTCCTGCCATGAGCACGCCGCCAGACCCTGCCGCCAGACAAGCCAGTCCATCCGCCGCCATATCCTTACCGCATTTCCCATATTTAACGTAACTCCGCCCCGCAAAATAGACGACCGTCCCTATCACGATCATATAAAAAAAGTAATAGCTGCTCATGACACACAAAAAAACGCTGACACATAAAAACAGCGGACGTTTCTTTGTCATCACCCGCTCGATCCCGCACAGAATGAGAGGCAGATACAGGAGCGCATTGAGAAAAAACGGGTCTTTAAACGACCAGACCGCAAACCCGCAAAATGCGTATACAAGCGCGCCAAACACGCTGTCCTTTTTCCGCAGCTTCACTTCCCCGCCATATACGAGAAAGGCGATGCCGGCCAGATACAACCGCAGAACGACGAGCACATCGTACAGATACTCCGTATACCGGGACGGCACGAGCGCGCTAAACAGCGTGAGCGGATCCCCGAGCCCGTAATTGGCGAACGTCGTTAAAAGATCCTCCCCCTGCCCGACCGTGTAATCGACCATCGGGATCTGAAATGAACCGTGCAGCACTTCCGACACGATACTCCGGTAATAGCGCCCGAGGTACTCGAGCGCCGGATAATATTGCCGGTATCCGTCGCTTTTCCATACAAAACTCTTCCCCGTCACAAAAAACACGAGAAAGCCGAGAAAAAAGACGACGAAAAACAGGCCGGTATACGTTAGAAACATGGATTTCCTCTTCATAGTCCATACCTCTCCCTGTCACGTTTTTCCTTGATCTTATCCTTTGTCGTCAGTTTGTATTTGATCTCCCTGATCTCCCTGGCGCTCAAAACGAGGCTCCGGATAATGACGATATAACGGATCTCCGGTTCCCACTGTTTCAGCCACGCTGCCATATGCTCATCGAGCTTGTCCTTCTCGATGAAAAACAGCGTGCGTTCCAGGGAATATTTCTGCAAAAAAGCCTCTAATCCCTTTTTATTTTTCATTCCCGGAAGATAGGCGATATTCCGGCGCTGCTTCTTATTCTTTTTCCGCCCGTACGGGCTGAACAGCTCTGCACATTGACTTTGGAGTTTCTCCGCCCTGAAGGCATTATCGATGCCTTTATTATCTTGTCCGCCCGTGCCATCCTCTACAGAGATTTCTATACCGTTCACCCATTCCACAACCTCATCCATATGGGAAAATGTCGGGACCGACAGCGCTCCATCCTCATGCAGTCCCTGGCTCCACGCCACATCTGCCTCGTTCGTCACAAAACGGCACACCGGTTTTTCGAGCGCCTTCATCAGATAAAGTTCTTCGCCGTATTCTCCGATCAGCCCCTGGCATCCGGCGAGAGCTTCCGTCGCTTCCACCCCGTCCGGCAAAAACTCGATATGCTTCCACAGATTTTCTTTGAACCGCCTGCGCACGAGCCGCGGAAAACAGACCAGGATCTTCCGGCCGTCCCCGATCCACTCGTCAAGTTCAGTCAGCTTTTTTCTCAGATCGCTCAAAAACAAATAACACTTGGAATCCTTTAACCCCGGAAACTTTTTGACCGAAGGCGCATAGGCGATACGGGCTACGGACTCTGACGCCGAAACCGCCGATTCCCTCGCAGACTCCGACTCCCATGCCGCCGGACAGCCGGCCGTGGGCAGCCATTCCCGGAAAAAATCGGAAACCGATACAAATACCCCTTTGTCACAGCACACCTCGTCCAAATGATAACAGCGCAGAAGAGGGATAAACTGCTCCTTCCACTCCGCCGGAAATAAAATGGCGTCAGCCTGCGCGAGACTGAACTGTATGCTCTGCATATTTTTCGTCTCATATGGCACTTCGACTCCCTGTGCGGCGAGCGAAGGCATAAAATCCGTAAAAATAAATTTCTGCCCCTTCCTCTTTCGGTAAAACCCGGCAAACGAACGGTTCGTCACGACATACGCGGCCGTGGCCAGCACCTCGAGATAACGCTCGCCCGTCATATCTAAAAGCGTATAGCCGGCTGTCTCCCCGCGCCGCTCGAACTGCGCGCGGATCTTTTCCAGCTTGCCGCCATCGGCCGCCGCGATATACACCTCGTACGTACCGCAGACGTCCAGCAGCTTCTTCAGATAATAACCACTGCCGCAGAAATCATTTCCGCGGTAACACTCGATCAAAACCCTGTTCTTCTCCAGCTTTTTGGCCGACACAAACGCATCAAACACTTCCGCGCGGCGCGGTGCCTTTTTCTTCTGTCCGCCCGTCAGCCATTTTTCCTTATCAAATTCCTCATCCAGATTTTTCCCGTCCTCCTCTTCGCTCTGTTTGCCGGCGAGCAGCTCCTGAACCTCCGTAAACTGCGGCGATTCCCGCCACCCCGGAAACGAACCGTCCAAGAGCGAGTGGGCGCGCTCGGTAAACTCCTGCTTAAACATCACATTCCCCGAAGTTTTCATTTCCTCAAATCGCGCGTAAATATGGCGGATATTAAAAAACAAGAGGATCGGATAAAAGCGCTCAAATTCTCCCCGGCGTCGGTACGCCTCGTTCATGATCTGCAGCGCGTCTATGATCTGCCCGTGCTTTTCATTAAATGTGCTGACTGTACTCCCCTTCCGGTCTTTGATATAATAATACAATCTCTCATGAACCCTGCCGACCTTTCTGGCATCTAAAAAGAGCGGGAAGATCGCGCACAGATCCTCAAAGATCAGCCCGCTCGGAAACTGGAATCCCGAGCGGTCGAGCAGCTCCCTCGTAAACAGTTTATTCCACGGATACGGTGAATTCACTTTCAGGATCTGCGGATTTTCATAGATACTCTGGTCAAACTCCCCCTGATATCCGGTCTGGTACGACTTCACCACGCCGGTCACGTCATTACAGCCAAAATAGCCGCATGTCACGAGGTCGCATCCCTTTTCCTCTGCCTCGCGGTACAAAAGCTCATACATATCCGCGCGCGCGAAATCATCACTGTCCACAAATCCGATATATTCCCCGGTCGCTTTCGTCATTCCGAAATTCCGCGCCTTCGCCTGTCCCTGGTTCTGCTGAAAATACGGAAACACCTTTTCTGGAAAACGTTCCGCAAATTCCTCGATGATATCACCGGTCCGGTCCGTACTGCCGTCATTGACCACGATGACCTCCAGATTCGGATACGTCTGGTTCACAAGGGAATCCAAACACCTCCGAATATATTTCTCTACATTGTAAGCCGGTACGATCACACTGATCTTCTTTTCTGTCACTCTGCTGCCTCCTTTTCCTCAAGCGTCGTCTCAAACATATCCCCGAACGCGAACCAGTACGCAAACGCCGGAAACACTTCAAACGGCAGAAACAGGCATTCCGTCATGGTCGCGACCACAAACCCCACGCATATGGCAGGGATCAAAAACGCGTAGGTCGCATTTCTCCTGCGGTTCGTGGTATAAAAAATGATGGAGCGGATCAGGCTCAGCACCGTGATCACGGTGTAAAAAAGCATGCTGACCACACCATATGTATAAGCAAACTGCAGCCAGTTATTATGTGCATGTGAAACCTTTTTCCCATTGATGATCAGCCGCACCCTCTTATGCCCCCACAGATTCAGCTTCTTCATATAAGCCTTGTAGATCGTGATGCGCCCGGACGATATTTTATTCAGCGTCTCGCTGCTGTCAAGGCTTTTCACGAGCCGCCCCCAGATACTATTATCTTCCAGTGTCTTTTCGGGGAGGTTGATACTCTCAAACGCGTCCGACTCCGCTAACACCTTGTCCCCGATATCCTCGATCTTTTCCCCGTTGGAGAGGTAGAGCACATCTTCGTCAAACATCATCTTATGCCCGACCAGTTCCGGCAGATGGCGGACGCCGGCATAAAACAATGGATAACAGAGAGCCGTAACGACGGCCAGCGACAGGAGCCCTTTTATAAACCCCCGGAACATCCCCTGCTTTTTCCCCATATAAAGCCGCAGTACGATCCACAAAATGAGGATCGAACCGATGGCAAGCATCGCCGTCCTCGCCTGCGATACCGAGAGGTAAAACAGGACGAGCGCCAGCTGCACGTACGTAAAAAAACTTTTCTTAAACGTCTTTCCCGTCTCGACGTTCCAGTCCAGATCGGACATATAAACAGCAAAGATCACGTATAAATACAAGCCAAACGTATTGGGATTCGTAAAGATCCCCGCATACCGGCCGCCCTCAAAAAACGGGCGGAACAAAAAGGAAATGACAGCCATCAGCAAAAAAGATCCCTTTACCGCGTTCTTGAACGACTTCCAGAGAAGATCCTTCCTGCTGTTATTCTGCCACACAAAAAATACCCCGGTAAACACAAACGCTAAAATAATACCGAGCCCGCACGCCTTCTTACTCACGAAAAGATCCGAAACGGTAAACGCGGCACACATACCAAACCAGGCGATGCTGACCGATGTGCGCCAGGGCTTGCGCTCCAGCTTCTTATCCAGCGAAAGAAGCGCGATCAGAAGCATCAAAAAAATACCGCATGCCGTGTTATAAAAATAGCTCTCCTTCAGCAACACATACCGAACAATGCAAAAAAGCACGAGATCGGCCACAAAACATGCCGTCAATAAAAAATATCTGACTTTTGGACGTATTTTCCCCATGATCGGTATCCACGGGGATAAAAGACTGATAAACAGATCCTGAAGCCAATTCATTCTCTTTCTCCATTTCTGGTATCAAAAAAACACCGCTGCAACCGTGCGAACTAAGATCACCAGATCTCGCGCAAACGAAAACTCCCTGATATACTGCAGATTGTATTCCATTTTCGCCGGAAGGATCTGATTTACATAGGTCTCATCCACATCCTTCCCGGCGGACAACAGTTTCTCCTCATCCTTGTATTCGATGCTCGCCGTCGATGTGACGCCGGCCGGCATCAGAAGGGTTGCGTACATTTCCGGCGCGTAGCGCGCCACATATTTTTCTACCTCCGGTCTTGTCCCGACAAAACTCATATCGCCCCTGACAATGTTAAATAACTGGGGAAGTTCATCCAGACGCACCTTTCTCAAAAATTTCCCGATCTTCGTCACGCGGGCATCCCCGCTCACCGTCACCTGGGAACCCTTTTCCGGCGCTCCGGCCACCATCGTGCGGAACTTGTAGATCTGAAATCTCTTCCCGTATGTAGTAACCCGGATCTGACGAAAGATCACCCCGCCAGAAGATGTCACGCCGACCGCGGTCCCGATCACGAGCATCACCGGACTGAGCAATACGATCAATATGAGAGACATCATAAGATCAAATACCCGCTTACACGCGAGCGACCCCCGTTTTTTCAAGAGACTCTCGTAATAGGGCCTCGTCTCTTCACATCTCATTTGATCCGGCAGCTCTTCCCACTTTTTCATACCAACTCCTCACTTCTCCATACTTACTACTCCCCATTTTGCCAAACTTACTCCCCACTTTACCAAACTTACTCCCCACTTTGCCAAACTTACTCCTCAATCCCACAAACTGTATCACAAAGTGCTTCCAGCACATAATCCACTTCCTCATTCCGCAGCCGCGTATGGAGCGGGAGCGTCATCTCCTGTTCAAACATCTGGCAGGCGTGCGGAAAATCTTCGGCCTGATAGCCCAAGTTCCGGTAAGCGGTCAGCATCGGAAGCGGTTTATAATGCACGTTTACCGCCACTCCCTTCTGCGCCATCCGTTCAATCGCCTGATCGCGCTGCTGCCTCGAATAACCGTGTATCCGCATCAGATAGAGGTGTCCGCTCGACGAGCGGCGGCCGTCAAAATGCGTGAGTCCCTGCAGGGCGATCCCGCCCCGGCCCTCATCCTTCAGCCGGTCATTGATACGGCGCAGCCCGGCGTCGTACCGCTCGATGATCTGCCGGCGTCTTTCCAGAAGAACCGGATAGCGGCGCAGCTGTACGAGTCCGAGTGCCGCCTGGATATCTGTCATATTACATTTGTAAGCGGGAAACAGGATGTCATATTCCCAGGCACCGGCCTTTGTCTTTGCCAGCGCGTCCTTCGACTGTCCGTGCAGCGAGAGGAGCATAAACTCCTGATAGATCCCGTCCGCGTCAAAGCCGGCTGTTTCCGGCACATTCCAGACAACCGCCCCGCCTTCCGCCGTCGTCAGGTTTTTCACGGCGTGGAACGAAAACGCAGTAAAATCCGCCAGCTGTCCGGCCGGCCGCCCATCAGCACGCGCGCCGAATCCGTGCGCGCAGTCCGCGAGAACGAGTATCCGCCCCAGCGCGTTCTGATATTTATTGTCCCCGGCCTGAAACAGGCCTCTCTTTCTCTCTATGATCTCATAGATCCGCTCATAATCACATGGAATGCCTGCCACATCCACCGGCATGACCGCCTTCGTCGCCGGCGTGATCTTCCGTTCAAGGCTGTCGTAATCCATCTCAAACGAACCGTTTCCCGTATCGACGAGGACCGGCCTCGCCCCCGTATGGCAGATGGCGCTCGCCGTCGCCGTGTACGTATATGCCGTCGTGATCACTTCGTCCCCCGGCCCGATGCCAAACAGCCGCAGCGTCATTTCCATGCACGCCGTCGCTGAATTCAGGCATACCGCCCGTTCGGTCCCGCACCATGCCGCGATCTGCCGCTCAAACTCCTTCGTCTTCGGTCCCGTCGTGATCCACCCGGAACGCAGCGTATCCGCCACTTCCTCAATTTCTTCCTCCGTAATATCCGGCGGTGAAAATGGAATGTTCATAACCCCTTCTCCTATACTATAACCAAAAACCTGCAAAGCGAACCAAAGGTTCATTATAAACCAAAGGTCCGCCGTGCTTCCATTTCTACTCTGTTTTCGTTTTTGGGCTGACAGCTGGTTTGCTGCTCGCCGTCGGTTTTGCCGAGCTGGCAGCTGGCTTGCTGCTGGCCGGTTTGCCAGTACTTGATGAACCCGTACCCGACTTGTCAGAACCTGACTTGTCATCATCCGACGTATCGTCGTCCGCGTCATCCGGCGTCGCCTTCAACGTCTTTTTGATCTTTTTCGTGATCTTCTCCACGGAACTGTAGTCCGGTACACACACATACAGCTTACGAGACTGGTAAGCGAATGTCGTCTTCATCGCCCCCGTACCTTTGGCGTTGGCGTACTTGATCGTCCACTGCGACATATCATTCAGCTGCATCTTACACAGCGACGTGATCTCCTTCGTCGTCATATTCGTCTGGAAGTTCTTCGACACGGTCTTTAACAGTTTCGCGTAATTCGGAAGGATATCCGCCGACATCGCCTTATTCAGTATCGCCTCGATCATATGCTGGTGGTCGCGCCCGCGCTGGTTATCCCCTTCCGCGAAATGATGCCGCTCACGGCAGAACGCCAGTGCCTGTTTTCCATTTACCTTATTGTAACCCTTCTTAAAGCTCGGGCCCCAGTCAGAGGTGAAGTCAAAATCCGAATATACCTTCACGCCGCCGAGCAGGTCAACGATCTTCTTCACGCTCGTAAAGTTCACGCGCACGTAGTAATCAATATCAATGTCATACAGCATTTCCAGTGTCTTGACCGAACAGTCCACCCCGTGGATGCCCGCGTGCGTCAATTTATCCGGAATGCCGTTCGATACCGAAAGCGGCACATAAAAATCTCGAGGCGTCGTCGTCAAAAGGATTTCCTTCGTATTCGGGTTCACCGTCATGATCACATTGACATCACTCCGGCTCGTCGTCTCGATATCGCCGTACACGTCGATACCGCTCAGATATACGTTAAACGGCGTTTCCGTAATGTCATCGAGCTTCTTTTCCTTCTTCTCGATCACCGTCTTCACACTGTGCGTGTTCAGCACCCTCGTATCATCCGAAAACGTAGCATAGTAATCTTCGATCAGATTCCTGTTTGCCTCGTTGATGATGATGACGTTTACCTCTTTGGCATAGAGGGCGTCGATCAGTGTGTCGTTATCGTCGTATTCTGTCGTTTTTACCTCCTGACCGAACACCGTATTTAATTCCCCCAGTGCCTTATCGGTATTCTTCCTGTCGTTGACCGAGAGAATACCATAATTATATTCTTTCGCGTCGTAAATGCTCTGTGCCGGATCATCTTTCAGCACGATACAGGAAATCTTATCGATCTTTTCGTCATGTCCCGCCAGTTCCTCGACGGCCGAATACGTATTGATACAGTAATACCCGCCCCCGATATAGAACAGACAGATCAGCCCGCACAGGATGCGTCCCGGGATATAACTTTTATCCGTCATCTGGCTGACAATGACATAGGCCAGCAAAAACAGGCTGACCGCAACGATCGCCGCCACATATTTTGTCGGCACAAAATCCACATAGCAGGCGATTCCGATCAGCCCCGCGCTGATGAGCACCTGCAGGATCAAAAATACAATACTTATTTTCCGCTTGCGTAACGTTTCCACAATAGACCTCCCTTTTTCTCTCGTTTTCCTTCTATCTTTTCGCTTCGCATCACGCGGCACCCTGCCACGCTGAAACTACCACCCCCCAACCTGTATCATTATATACCATCCTTACTAAAAAATCAATTCCAAAAGCCGACTTGTCGATTTTCCGTCAAGATACGTAAAATTTTGTTCGACAAAGCGGCCAACCCGCGTCATATCGCGCTTTTTCAGACATTCAATCAGTTCATCCTCCGTGCGCGCCACAGGTCCGGATACAAAATTTTCATAATTTCGATAAAAACTTCTTCCCTCTGACTCAAACCGTTCCAGGTCATACGCGTAAAAGATCATCGGCTTCCCGCGCAGACAATATTCAAAAACGATCGACGAATAGTCAGTGATCAGAACATCGGCCGCGGCAAGCAGCGTCGTGACTCCGGCATAACCCGATACATTGATTATATTATCCCATTTTCCCTCATCTAATACCATGCCGGCGCGATCCGCCACAAAAGGATGCAGCCGGATCATCAGCACCTCATCCTCACCGAGCTCCTTAGACATCCGGTCGAGATCGAGATGGATCCGGGGATGTTCTACCTCATCGTCCCGGAATGTCGGCGCGTACAGGATGCACTTCTTTCCTCTGAGCCTTTCATATACGCGCAGAAACTCCTCCCGTTTCTCTTCCAGGAAAGACGTGTTCAAAAGCAGGTCTGTCCTCGGCAGTCCGAGCACATAGATCCGCTCTTCCGATATGCCGAAGGCGCTGGCGTACTCTTTTTTTACTGCTTCCGAATTGACGATCAGATGCGTGATGCGCTGGTTCGCCCGGCGCTCCAGTTCGCGCAGCGAACCGGTATTCACGTCCTGCCCGAATTTTTTGATCGTACCGGTTCCGTGCCAAAGCTGCACGACTTTCGCGCGCTCAGAAAAACGGATATACGCCATCGGCAGAAATTCATTGTCTAAAAAGACATATCCCGCCGTCGCGAGGTGGTACGCCTTTATGATAAAAAACCGGATCGGATCGGTCACCTTATCGTCCCTCGTAAACCAGATCAGCCGTTTTCTGCCATCCATCCTCTGGATCGCATCCGCCACGATCCCGATATTCCCTTCCGGCCCGTCATCGTGCGTCGCCACGAGGAACACTTTATTCCCATTAATACGGAACAGCCGGGAAACGGAAAAGAAAAAAGCAAATACGAGATAACCAATTTTTTTAATCATTTTCTTTTTTGCCAAGTCCTAAATCTTCTTTGATCTTTGTCGTGGAAACGCCCTCCGTTCTCGGCAGATACACCACCTCGCAGTAATCCTTGAGGAAATCAAACTTTCCTTTCCAGTCGTCGCCCATCACGAACACATCCACGTTATTGTTTACGACATCGTCTATCTTCTGTTCCCATGTGTACTCGGGAAGCACTTCATCCACGTATTTGATGGCCTCTAAAATAATCTTACGGTCTTCGAAGGAATAATATGCCTTCTTTCCCTTTCCCGCATTGAACTCGTCGCTGGAAACGACTACGATCAGATAGTCTCCCAGTTCCTTCGCCCGGCGGAGCAGATTGATATGCCCCACATGCAGCAGATCATACGTACCATAGGTAATTACCTTTCTCATTATCAAAACCTCCGTATATTCGTCAACTTATTCCTTTAATCCCGTTCTAATCCCATCTTTTCATCGTACAGATCCACGATCTCCTCGACGTCTCCCTGCGCCACCAGTTTCCCCTGCTCTAACAGGATGCCTTTGTTGCACATGCGCAGCACCTGATCGGTCGAGTGGGACACGAAAAGCACAGTTACCCCCTTGTCAAACATGCTCCGGATCCTCGCCTCGCATTTTTTCCGGAATCTCTTGTCCCCGACGCTGAGTACCTCATCCAGTATGAGTATATCCGGCTCCACGACCGTGGCGATGGAAAAGCCAAGCCGCGCTTTCATCCCGGAAGAATAATTTTTCACCGGCACATCGATAAACCTGCCAAGTTCAGAAAATTTCACGATGTCATCGTATTTTTTTTGGATAAATTCCCTGCTGTAACCGAGCACGGCACCGTACAGGTAAATATTTTCCGCCCCGGTGTACTGTCTGTCAAATCCAGCGCCAAGTTCCAGAAGGGGAGCGATCTTGCCAAAACAACGGACACTTCCCTCCGTCGGTTTTAGTACCCCGGCTATCACTTTCAGGAGCGTACTTTTTCCGGCACCATTCATTCCCATGATACCGACGCGGTCACCGCGCTGAATGTCAAAATTGACATCCTTGAGCGCCCAAAACTCCTGGTACATCAGCTCCTTTTTTATCATTTTGATAAAATATTCTTTCATATTGTCCACTTTTTGCGAACTGAGATTAAATTTCATGCTCACATGGTCAACCTGCAGCGCCAAAGCTTTTTTCGCCATTGTAACCTCCAACATCATATGTTCAATATAAAGGTATCCTGTTTCCTGTAAAATACAAACATACCGATCCCCAATGCCAGGACGCTGACACCGAACGTGTAACCCAGAAGCGGCATGTCAAACGGTTGTCCAAACAGCGCGCGCCGGAAATTCAGTATGATCCCAAACAATGGGTTCAGTTTGATCATCGTTTGTTTCGCGGGACTCAGACTGCTCGCAAAATAGAAAATCGCGCTGCAGTACATGATTAGCATAAGTAATACGCTCCACAAATATTCAATATCCCTGAAAAATACACAGAGTGTAGCCAGGATCATTCCCGCGCCGATCGAAAGAAGCAGAAGATTGATCAGTGGAACGATTGCCAGAAACATATATCCGTTCATCGGCGCTCCGTACGAACCTGTCGCGAGGAAAAATACCATCACGCCCACCAGCACGACGAGCGAGATCAAAAAAATAGCAAAATTTGACAAGATCCCGGACAACGGATACATATACTTCGGTACGTACACTTTTTTTATCATCCCGCTGTTGCTGCGGATCGATTTCATCGCGCTGTTCGTCGAAGATGAGAAAAACGAATACAGAAGCCTTCCCGTCAGCACGTACACCGGAAACGGTACGCCGCGAAACGCCTCGTCCTCACGTCCTCCCTTCCCCAGAAGTTCTCCAAACACGACGCTGAGTACGATCATCGTGAGCAGCGGCTCGATCATCGTCCAAAGGATTCCCAGATAAGATCTCCTGTATTTCAATTTAATATTTTTCTTCGCCAGTTCCCCCAGCAGATAGCGGTAGCGGCTGAAGTTTTTAAACACTTGCGACATGGCAGTCCTCCATCTGACGCCCGGAAACCAGCTTGTCACACGGTTTCCATGACTTCTTTCTGTCAAACAATTATTTCAATCATTTGATTATATCACTATTACCGGCTGTTCGTCAACCAAAAATAAACCGTATTGGTAGGAAGATACTGAAAAATGAAACAAATGATTGACATATTTTTTGCTTGTGTTATCATAATAGTTGTGTAAATATGGCATTTTTGCCTTTTTTATTCTATTTTGATACCAGGGGTTTTCTTTGGCCCCCACCATCATTTTTAAAGAATGGAGAATGACATATGTATAATATGGAAAAACAACACAAGCTTGGAAAATTACATGCCCTGGAGCGGATCTGCCTGCTTTTGGACAAGGATTCCTTCCGTGAGATCGGATCGAACATCACAAATCTGGAAGATGCCTTCAATATAAAGAAAGGCCAGTTCCCGTATGACGGCGTCATCACCGGCTATGGCACGATCGGCGGACAGAAAGTCGTGATCTACTCCGAAGATTTTACCGTTATCGGCGGCACCCTCGGCAAACAGCACGGGTATAAAATAGCAAATGCCATCAAAATGGCGATTGAAAACCGCTGCCCTGTCATCGGTATCAACGATTCGGGCGGCGCCCGCATCCAGGAAGGCGTCAATGCCCTCGCGGGATACGGGGAAATCTTCTATTATAATACAATGGCCTCGGGATACATTCCGCAGATTTCCATTATCGCCGGAAACTGTGCGGGCGGCGCCGTTTACAGCCCGGGTATCACAGATTTCATTTTTGTCATCGACGACATCAGCCAGATGTTCGTCACGGGACCAAAAGTCATTAAAAGCGTGACAAACGAAGATATTACCGCCTCCTCGCTCGGCGGCGCCGGCGTCCACTCGCAGCAGAGCGGCGTCGCTCATTTCCATGCGCCGAATGAGAAGGACTGCTTTGAAAAAGTGCGCCGGCTCATCGCCGTCATCCCGCCATGTTACGAAGACGGGTGCATTCATATGGAAAAGAAGGGAATGACGCCAAGCGCCTACAACGAAAACATTCAATTCGACCAGTCAATGGCCGGCATCATCCCGGAGCGGAGCAACCAGGGTTATGACATCCACGACGTGATCACGGGCATTGTCGATCCGGGTTCTTTTGTCGAAGTTCAGGAGGAATTTGCGCGGAATGTCGTTGTCGGATTCGGACGGATCAAGGGCGTGGCAGTCGGCATCGTTTCCAACCAGCCGAATTTCATGGCCGGTGTGCTAGACTGTGACGCAAGCGATAAATCCGCCCGCTTCATCCGTTTCTGCGACGCGTTCAATATTCCGATCATCACCTTGACCGACGTACCGGGATTCCTGCCGGGCAAAGACCAGGAGTACAAAGGGATCATCCGCCACGGTGCAAAACTTTTATACGCATATTCTGAGGCGACAACGATAAAAATAAACATTATACTGCGAAAGGCATACGGCGGCGCTTACATCGCCATGAGCAGCAAGCATCTCCGTTCCGATTTCGTGTACGCGTGGCCGACCGCTGAGATCGCGGTGATGGGAGCTGACGGCGCCGCTGACATCCTGTACGGAAAACAGATGAAAAATATGGCTCCGGAAGAAAAGGCTGCCTTCCGTCAGGAAAAAATCGATGAGTACAACGAAAAATTCATGAACCCGGGCATCGCTTCCATGCACGGCTACGTAGATGAGATCATCCGGCCGGAAGCGACGAGAGAACGGATCTACGGCGATATCATGATGCTTTCGGATAAACGATCCCTCGACGGCGTTCACAAAAAACACGGCAATATTCCTTTATAAAAAAGCGTCCTGAAAATCTGACGCTTAAAAGATTGGAGAAAATAAGATGATTTTTTCAACATACCAGTTTTTATTAATTTTCCTGCCTATCACATTTGGCGGATATTTTACACTACAGCATCTGAAATATACAAATTTGGCAAAGATCTGGCTCGTGCTGGCTTCCTTCTATTTTTACGGAGCCGGAAGTCCGGACTTTTTCCCCTTCTTCCTCGGCAGCGTCGTAGGAAACTTCATCGTGGGCAATTCACTGAGCAAACTGCAGGGGGCGGAACACCGGATCGAGCGCGGACTGCTGCTGACGGCAGGCGTGCTCGCGAACGTCGGACTGCTCGGTTATTACAAATATACCGACTTCTTCTTAAAAAACGTAAACTTTATCGCGGGAACAAACTTCCCGCTCCAGCATATCATACTGCCGATCGGTATCTCGTTCTTCACGTTCCAGCTGATCGCGTTCCTCGTCGATTCGTTCCGCGGGGAGACGAAAAACTACGACGTGCTGGATTATCTGCTGTTTATCACGTTCTTCCCGCAGCTGATCGTAGGGCCGATCATCCACCACGCGGAAGTCGTGCCGCAGTTTGAAGATGAAAAGAACCACAAACTGATCTACGAAAACCTGGCAAAAGGATTATTTATCTTCTCCATCGGCTGCGCAAAAAAAATGCTGATCGCCGATCCGCTGACGACAGACGCGCAGGGCTTTTTTGACAACGTGACGAGCAACCTGCCGATAATCCAGTCGTGGTTCCACTCGATCGAGTACACGGTCTCCTACTATTTCGACCTGTCTGGTTACGCGGACATGGCGATCGGTCTCGGCTGGATGTTCAACATCAAAATACCGCAGAACTTCAATTCGCCATATAAAGCGAAGGATTTCCAGGAATACTGGCAGAGATGGCACATGACGCTCTCCCGCTTCCTCGGCTCCTATGTGTTCCGCAACGTGTACCGCAAAGGCGTGAGCTACCGCAACTACTACGTTGCCACAATGTGCACATTCTTTGTATCCGGCTTCTGGCACGGCGCCGGCTGGACGTTCGTCGTATGGGGCGTCGTCAACGGGATCCTCGTGTGCATCGCCTCCTACCGGAACAAGAAAAAAAAGAATACCCCGATGTGGCTCGGCGTTCCTCTTACATTTTTACTCGCCGTACTGACGCGTATTTTATTCGTATCCGATTCCTTTACCAATGCCGCGCGCGTATTCAAAGGACTTATCAACGTGTCCACGCTGCACCTTTCCACACTGCAAAAACTGCTGACCGACAACTGGGATATGTGGCTACTGACGTTAGTCGGGTTAGCCATCTGCTGGTTTACGCCGACGACGCAGAAAATAGCGGAGAAATTTAAACCGAACTGGAAATACCTGCTCTACGCGGCAGCTTTACTGATCATCTGTATCCTGAATATGGACAAAGTGGTTCAGTTCCTCTATTTCCAATTCTGATGAAAGGGGCGACTACGATGAGTGCAAAAAAATGGACGATCCTTTTTGTGTGCCTGATCCTGTTCTGCCTGTTGTTTATCGCGGGAACGAACTTTTTCGTTGACCCCTACGGCTATTTCGGCGCGCAGAACGGGGAAAATTACACAATGGACGAAAACGACTACCTGCGCGAACAGAAGGCGCAGCACATCCGGCAGCACGCGGACGAATATGACGCCTATCTCGTAGGCGGCTCAAAAGCGGGCGGCATCCGCAGCGAAAAGCTTTCCGAGCTCGATGGCTACCGATATTACAACTGCTGGCTGCTTTCAGGAAATTTCGAAGATTATTATGAATACTCAAAATTTATCATCGAAACCGCGCATCCGAAAAAACTACTGCTTCACATATCGACGTCCGAGATCGCGCAGTTTGACCGCGAGGCAAAAGGAGATATCTATGAAATACCCGCCGTGATCAGCGGGAAGTCCAAAACGGCCGAAACGTTCAAATACCTGTTTAAAAACCTTTCGACCAGCTATGAGACGCTGACGGACACGGAACCGCGTTACCCCGTCACACAGTCCGGGGAACGGAATCTCAGCAAATATTACGGCTTCTACAAAGAGCATCTGGATGCGCAGGAGTACTACAACCACCTGATGAAAGATATGGTTGACGCCTATCTGCCGCGCCTGACATCCGGCACGAAGGACAAGGCCGACCTTGTCAACAGCAACCTCGACTACCTCAAGCAGATCAAAAAACTGTGTGAGAAAAATGACGTCGAATTCCAGGTGTTTTTAGGCACGCTGTTTGTCGGAGAGATCGTGGGCTACGAGGGAAACAGTTTCTATAACTGGCTGACGCAGATGGTGGAGATCACCGGAGGGCTCTGGTGTTTCAATAACTTTAACGACCTGATCTACAATCCGTTCAACTACTATAACGCGCGCCATTACTATTATGAAATGGGCGACCTGATGATCGACCGCATGAGTGGGAAAGAAACGGGACATGATGATTTTGGCATCTATCTCACGAACGACAACATCGCCGAAGAGCTCACGCGGCGCAGACGTGAGACGGATAAGCTGCGCGACTATTACAAAGAGACCGGCACCGTTCCAATCTCCGCGTATGAGGACGAAAACAATATAACAAAAGATTCCATCTACTGGAGGGAGGGCTGACTATGACAATGAAAAAATGGTGTATCTCTTTTGTATGTTTGATCGCGGCATCCCTGCTCGCCATTATGGGGATCAATTACTTCGTAGACCCGCTCGGTTATTTCAGAAGCCAGGGCGGCGACTGTTACGAACTGGATGAGGACGATTACCTGCGCGAGCAGAAGGCGCAGCACATCAAACACTTTTCCGAAAAATACGACGCATACCTGATCGGCGGTTCCAAAGCCGGAGCGCTCCGCACCGAAAAGCTGAAAGAACTGGACGGTTACAACTACTACAACTGCTGGGTCATGTCCGGAAACTTCCAGGACTACGAGGCCTATACGAAATATATCGTAGAGCACGCCGCGCCGAAAAAAATCCTGCTCCAAATCTCCACGTCCGAGATCAAGCAGTTTGACCGGGAATCCCGCGGCGCCATATACGAAACGCCGGCGATGCTGGCAGGCACTTCCAAAGCTGCGGAATATGTTTCGTTCCTGTTCAAAAACCTCAAGCTCTCTTATGAGGAACTGACCGACGATTCCGTGCGCTATCCGTGCCTGGAAACCGGCGAGCGGAACCTGACCAAATATTACGACTATTTTGAGAAAAACAAAGGGACAGATGAATATTACAACTTCCTCATGAAAAAGAAAGTCGATCAGTTCTACGAATACCTCGAGTCTGAAACGCCTGACAAATCAGCTGTCACAAGCGAATGTATTGCCTCCCTGAAACGGATGAAAACGCTGTGCGACACACACGGCGTGGAATTCCAGGTGTTTTTCGGATCGCTATTCGCCGGCCAGATGATCGGCTACGAAGGCGACAGCCTGTATGATTTCATGCGGCAGGTCGTGCAGGTAGCGGGCGATACGTGGTGTTTCAACACCTTCAATGACGTAGCGATGAACGTATACAACTATTATGACATCTCTCACTACTATTATGAGATCGGTGACATGATGATCGATACGATGGCCGGAAAACCGAGTAAATACTACAATTTCGGCATCCTGCTGAACAAGGACAATGTAGAACAGGAAATCACGAAGCGCCGGACGTATCTGGGCGAATGGAAGCAGTACTACAAAGAACACGGCGAGCTTCCGTTCCAGGGAATGGAAGATGGCAGCCTCGTTCCCAAAGTATATGGCACGTGACGGAAAATATAAAGGAGGGATCCTATGAAAAAAAATAAGATCATCATTTCAATCCTTATGATGTGTTTAATCCTTACTGCCGGTGGCTGCGGATCTGACAGCGACAGCTCGTCGGGCATGGACATCAGGGACAGCCACTCGGAAAACGCCGCCGGCGCGGAAATGGAGGGGATCAGCGATCCCGCAGGCATTATCCCTGATTCTGACGGCGCTTCCGGCGGTGACGGTTCCTCCGGAACTGACGAATCTGCCGGCCAGACGTCGGGGGAGCAGGCAGATAACGGCGCGGACGCTCCTTCCGTCCGCCAGGATATGCTCGTCTATACCTGCCATCTGTCGATCGACACACTGGATTACGACACGTCCATCCAGACGTTTAAACAAATGCTCACAGCCGCAGGCGGATTCATTGAACAGGAAAAATATTCCGATGGCCAGTCTTCGGACCCCTACTACATAGAAGAGACAGAAAAACAGAAGCTCTACACAGCTACCGTCCGCGTCCCCCACGACAGATACGATACGTTTTTAAATGGCGCCGATCAGTTAGGGGACATCCGGTCCAAATCTTCGAATGTGGAAAATCTCGGACAGGAATATACCGATCTGAACACTTCCCTGCAGATCTATGAAGCGAAAGAAAAGCGATATATCAAAATGCTCTCCTCGATCACGGATGACGAACAGGCCATCCGCGTGGAAAAAGAACTGACGGAATTGCAGGTAAAGATCGCGGGTATCAGGACGAGAATGACCGAAATTCGGACTGACGTGGACTATTCGACCGTTGAACTGCAGCTCCGCGAGGTAACCAAATACGATGAAGCACCACAACAAACAGATACCTTTTTCCAACGTCTCGGAAACACGATAACCGATACGTGGAAAAATTTCCTCGTCTTTTTAGAGGCCCTGCTGTTTTTCTTCATCCGTATCATGCCATACGCCGTGATCATCGGCTTGATCGCTCTGGTCATCCTCTGGATTACAAAGAAACGAAAAGAGAAAACAGAAAAAGAAGTCGATCAATTTCCAAAACAGAAATAAAAGAAGGGACTGTCCTTTTCCGGCAGTCCCTTTATTTTATCGCATCGCTTACATATCCAGATAAACCCGAAAACGGGTGCCTCCCTCTTCCCGGTTTTCTACCTCGATCCTCCCCCCCATATCATCTACAATATTTTTCACGATAACAAGTCCGAGTCCGTCGCCGTCAATGCGGCGTACCCTTGGATCATCGGCCCTCTCAAACGGCATAAACAGTTTCGGCATAAATTCTGGTGGTATTCCGATCCCGTCATCCTCGACCACGATCACATATTCGTTTCCTGAATCCCCATCCCCGGCCCGCTGTGACACCGACAGCGTAATATTTCCATTTTGCAGCGAATACGCGCTGGCATTCTCTAACAGGCTGCGCATCACCTGCTGCACCCGTTTCTTATCTACGTCGATCTTTTCGTCCGTTACGGACAAATTGATCTTCAGCGTCTGTCCCCGCTCCGAAAACCGTGGCGAAACACGATCCTCCACTTCCCGGACCAGGTTTTCCATCGAAATGACGCCGCCTTCCTGTCCGTCGTCAGGTTCGATCGCCTCAACCACATTTTGAATCATATCAGACACCTGCTGGAACACCGCCGTAACTTCCTGATCAGGTAAAACTCCCCACGGGGCAGATTGTTCCTGATAAGGATCTACCGCTATTTTTTTCAGACAAGCCATAACGATCTGTTTTTCCTCGCGTTCACGCAAATATGCTTCGGTCGCCGTTTTCAATGTCAGGGACTTTTCATAATCCTCTGTGCGGTCCGCGATCATGAGGATATTTTTCCCATCACCGGAAGGCGCCGTTCTGATATGAAAACTGCGCACACTTCCTTTCACATTCATCACCAGAAAATCTTTCTCCTGCGGCAGGATCAGCTCTGTTCGGCAGAAATCCCGGATGATCACATCCTTTTTCGAAAGGCCCAGACAGTCGAACAAAACCGCCATATCCCGCATAACTTTTTCCTTTGAGATCCCAAACAGCCATCTCACACTTTCTGACACATACTCAACGCATTTTTTTTGCGGATCGTAGATGAGAACAAGCATATCTGACTCCTGAGTCATACATTCCAAAACACGCTCCCATTTTCCTTTTCCGCTGTCTGCTGTTGCCTGAACAAGCCGTTTTTTCCGTATAATTCCGACAATTGCACGAAGCATTTTCGGTATAACTATTGTTCCTGAGACACCTAAAAAAATAAAAACAGTATATAAAATGATATTTTCTCGCATCGTACCCCCCTGTCATTATCCCACGTGATTTAATGAATACATCATTTTCGCATTGTTTTAGGCTTATATTATAACACGGTTTTCAACTGTTATCCAGTTTTTTTCTTCTTTTTATAAAAATCTTTTTAAAAAAAGTATTTTTTCTTCCCTTCAAATATGATATACTGGATTCGGTATGAACATCTACATTTAAAGGAGAGGAAATCAGTATGGAGCAATCAAAAACCATCGATAGAAAACTCGGGGAAAAAATGGCTTCAATGTCTGAAACCGCACTTGCGAACAGGGTATCCTGCGTATCCATGACGATTTTGGTTTCGGTCATCTGTGTTGCCTATATACTGGAGGTCGTCAAGGGAAACCGCTCACTGCCTTATGTATTGGTTACCATCGCCCTCTCATACATCCCCGTTATCTGCTCATGGTGTCTCTATCACAGATCACGGGAAGATAACAAGATCAAATACACAACGATGTATGGCTTTCTCATCCTGTACACATTCCTTTTGTTTACGGCACAAAACGATCTGGTCTTTACATATGCCATTCCGGCACTGATCGTCGCGACACTATACATCTTCTGATATGATGCAGACGACAGAAGCCGTAGCAGAAGGCCGCAAACTCATTCACAGTTTACGCGATCTCACTTCCTCTTCCGAAGCAGCAGGCAGCGACGTGGCTTCCGCACTGGAGTCTCTTCGTGAATACACGGGCCAGATGAACTCCATCACGGATCTGATCACGAGCGTTGCTTCCCAAACAAGCCTTTTGGCGCTGAATGCCAGTAGAGAGGCCGCACGGGCCGGCGAAGCCGGTAAAGGATTTGCTGTCGTTGCCTCGGAAATTTCCAATCTGGCGGGGCAGACTACCTCCGCTACGGCAGATATCGTTTCCCTGATCGGAAATATTTCGAATCAGCTCCAGGTCATGATCACCACGACGAATAAACTGATCAGCAGCAATCAGGAGCAAAATCATTCCGCCGAGAAAACAGCGGAGACATTCGAGACGATCAGTGACCGGGTTACGAATATAAGCGCCCGCTCGCAGGAACTGAATCAGATCGTATCGGAACTGGCTTCTGCCAATAAAACGATCGTTTCCAATATCCAGACCATTTCAGCGATTACGGAAGAAGTATCTGCTCATACGAATGAAACGTATCAGAGCAGCGAACAAAGTAAAGAAATCGTTCAGAAAGTAACGGCATTGGTTTCTTCCCTGAATGAAGATTCAAAAACACTCCGTTTGGCAGAACAGGATGCCGAACAGGAAGATTAATAAAAAATTTGGAGGCATATCATGAAAAAGAATTTACTAAAAAAAATACTCATCGGCACACTTGCTATCACCACACTGTCCGTAACCGCGCTGACCGGATGCGGCGGAGTTTCTGACTCTGATAGCTCCGGCAGTTCAAATGACAGCTCTTCTGCCGGCAGCACGACATTTACGGTAGGCTTCGACGCCGAATATCCGCCGTATGGTTACATGGATGACAACGGGGAATACACTGGGTTTGACCTGGAACTCGCGCAGGAAGTCTGCAAACTGAACGGATGGGAACTGGTAAAACAGCCGATTTCCTGGGATAACAAAGACAATGAACTGAATTCCGGCGCCATCAGCTGTATTTGGAACGGATTTACAGTCAATGGCCGCGAAGACGCATATACCTGGTCGGATCCTTACGTGGATAACAGCCAGGTCGTCGTGACAGCGAAAGATTCCGGTATTTCCAAAACTGCCGACCTGAAAGACAAAACAGTCGGCGTACAGGCCGCTTCCGCGGCGCTTGAGCTTCTCCAAAGCGAAGAAGAGGGCGGTCAGAAAGCTCTTGCCGATACGTTTAAGGGCATTCAGGAATTCGCCGATTACAATACGGCATTTGTAGAACTTGAAGCTGGTTCGATCGATGCCATTGCGATGGACATCGGTGTGGCACAGTACCAGATTGAAAACAGGGGAAATGGCAAGTACATCATCCTCGACGAACACCTTAATTCAGAAAAGTACGCAATCGGCTTCAAACTCGGAAACGAGGAGTTGAGGGACAAAGTAAATAAGTCGCTGCACGATTTAAAAGACAACGGCACGTTCGACGAACTGGCGAAAAAATATAACTTAAGCGATATGACCTGCTTAGAGTAAGGAGTACGATCAATGAGCTTTTCCACTATGCTTTCTCAAATGTCCGAGGGTATGCTGAGTACCCTCGGCATCTTTGCCCTGACATTACTGTTTTCCCTGCCGCTCGGCTTTGTCATCGCATTCGGCAGGATGTCCAGAATCAAATGGATCAGCGGCGTGACCCGCGTATTTATCTCAATCATGCGCGGAACGCCGCTCATGCTGCAGCTCATGGTAGTTTACTTCTTTCCGTTCTACCTGTTCGGGCTGCCGATCGCCTCATGGCGCTTTCCGTCCATCATCGTCGGATTCGCTGTCAACTACGCCGCCTACTTTGCGGAAATATACCGCTCAGGCATTGAGGCCATCCCAAAAGGCCAGTATGAAGCCGCAACCATTCTCGGTTACAGCCGCGCGCAGACGTTTTTCAAAATCATACTGCCGCAGGTGATCAAGATCATACTGCCATCCGTGACAAATGAGATCATCACGCTCGTCAAAGACACGTCCCTAGCCTACTCCCTGTCTTATATGGAGATGTTCAGCATGGCAAAGCAGATCGCCGCGCGCGAGACAACACTGATGCCGTTCGCGATCTCTGCTGTCTTTTACTACATCTTTAACCTGCTCGTAACCTTTGTCATGGAAAAACTGGAAAAGAAAATGAACTACTATAAATAGGAGGAACCGGCTTTGAACACCTATCTTGAAATGAATCATGTCAAAAAATCATTCGGCACGCTGGATGTGCTAAAAGATATTTCCCTCAAAGTACGCGAGGGCGAAGTCCTCTCGATCATCGGGCCATCGGGTTCCGGCAAATCCACCCTGTTGCGGTGCGCCACATTGTTAGAAAAAATGGATTACGGAGATCTATATTATCTGGGCGAGGCGGCCGCCAGGATCGAGGGAAACACAAGCGTCTACGCCAAAAATGCAGAGCTTGAAAAGATCCGGCAGTCATTCGGACTCGTCTTCCAGAATTTTAACCTCTTTCCCCATTATACCGTGTTAAAAAACATCACGGACGCGCCGCTCCACATTCAAAAGCGCCCGAAAAGCGAAGTACTTCAGGAAGCTGCTGAGCTGTTAAAAAAGATGGGGCTCGAGGAAAAGGCGCACGATTATCCGCACCAGCTTTCCGGCGGGCAGCAGCAGCGCGTCGCCATCGCGCGGGCGATGGCGCTAAACCCGAAAGTACTCTTTTTCGACGAGCCGACGTCGGCACTCGATCCAGAACTCACCGGCGAGGTGCTAAAAGTCATCAAATCCCTGGCAGAAGCAAAAATGACAATGGTCATCGTCACACACGAAATGGAATTCGCAAAAAACATTTCCGACCGCGTCATTTTTATGGATAAAGGAGTGATCGCTGTCGAGGGAACGCCGGACGAAGTGTTTAACTCCGATCATGTGAGAATGAATGAATTTCTGGGGAAATTGAAAACCGACTAAACCAATTGAATTTTCTACAAAAGTAGTGATATGGTCAAAACAAAAAGCCCTGCTAAAAGCAAGGGCTTTTCACATTTCTGCCGCGCAGTTCGCATGGATAGGTTCGTTCTTTCTACAACTGTCGGTAACGGTTCAGGCAGGCAAAGATCTCCTGTCTTCTCGGCATCGCCAGTCCCGAGGACACACCCCTGTCCCCGCAAATGCCGGCAAATCCTTTTTCCCTCATCTTCTCTTCCAAATGATCCACGACCTGGACAAGAGTTTTCTTCCCATCGAAAATGCGCAGTTCGGCATATTTTACAATCTGCGCGAGCATAGATAACTGTTCCGGGTCCGCCAGCTGCTCCAGATAGCGCAGATCGATCGTCTCACGGTCGATGCTGATGCCGTCCATCCCCATCGTTTTCATCTTGATCCGGTCACTGCCCGCCAGCTTCCGGTTCTGTGAAAAGGTACGTTGAAACGCAGGCCTGCCAAACGCCGGACTGTCCAGTGTGTCCGGCTCTGCGTCTGTCCCCGCGCAGAGCCGCGCCTGCTCCTTTGCGAATTCTGTTATATCCGCCGGTACATAGCGGTTCATCTGCACGATACAGTCAGCCTTGTAAAAATAACTGCCCGAGCTTCCTGCTACCAATACCGTCGAAATCCCGTGCTCCTCATACAATTCACGGATTCTCTCGATATACGGTGTGATCGGCTCCTCCTCGCGGTGTACGACACGCTGCATCAACTCGTCCCGGATCATAAAATTCGTAGCACTCGTATCCTCATCGATCAGAAACACATCGCTGCCGGTCTCCATCGCCTCTACGACATTTGCCGCCTGTGAAGTACTGCCGCTCGCATCCTCCGTGCAAAAAATATCCGTCTCTTTTCCATTTGGGAGATTTCGGATAAACATGGAAATATCGACATCACGGACACTTCTTCCATCTTCCGCGCGCAGTTTCATGGCCGTATCATCGGTGATCACAAACTCCCTGCCGTCTCCAGCGATATGATTGTATACTCCTAACTCCAAAGCTTTTAACAGCGTGGATTTCCCGTGATATCCGCCGCCGACGATGAGCGTCACGCCTTTTTTAATGCCCATGCCAACGATCTTCCCCTTGTTTGGCAGCGTCAGTTCGACTTCCATTGAGGGAGGAGACTGAAACGGCACGGCGCCCTTCATCGGCCGCGAACTCACACCGGATTCCCGTGGAAGGATCGCCCCATTCGCCACAAAAGCCACCAGTCCGCGCTGCTTTAACTCATTCCTCACCGCATGCTGATCCTCTGCCAGCTGCGCCGTTTTCTGCAGTTTCCCTGCATCCAGCGCCTTATAATATAAACTCTTTCCCGCGCACTTAGGCAGAAAATCAAATAAAATCTTCTCTAATTCCCTGGCATTGATCGTCCTGCCATTTGCCGGAAAACCGATTTCCATACGCAGGATCAGATTTCCCGTGTCCGCCTCCAGCTGACACCCGCTCCGCTCTAACACTTCCTGGCCCGGACTGCTCACAGACATCAGGCCCGATTTTCCTGACCCCTTTGCCTGAAACGATACGGTGCGCAGCTGTTTCCCCATCTCGCGCAGCAGCGTGTCTTCCAATGCCGTCTTCTGACATGGCAGACGGTAAAGTTCTTCTGGAAATGCCGCCGTCCCGCCATCGACATGGATACTGACTTTCGACGGCGCGGCAAACGGATCCCCCTGTACATGCTCGATGTCCAGCACATACTCTGGAAAACGGTATGTACCGCGAAGCTGCTTATAGGCCGGATACCCTTTACGGTCGATCTGCCGCAGCATATTTCGTAATTCTTGTGATGTATTCACACTCATTCCTCCAATCCCGAGGCGCAGCGAAAGACGCGCGCTCTTATAAACAAAGAAAGTCCCCCACAAAGAACGATGTGGGGGACAACCCCTCATAAGGCCAGAGGAGGATACCCCTCATAAAGCAGAGGGGCAACTCTCAAAAACATGAGAGGGTGATAAATCAATATTTACCAAAATCATCACCGAGCGAGATCACCTGCTCATTTGCGCTGGATACCGACGGTGAAGAATAGGAACTCTGGTAAGAAGAAACACCAGCTCCTGCACTGCCGGAACCAAGGTTGTAAATGGAGAGCAGCTCGCGCATCCTCGATGCCTGATTTGAAAGTTCCTCACTCGCCGATGCACATTCCTCGCTGGCTGCCGAGTTGTTCTGAACAACCTGGGATACCTGTGTGATGGCCTGCTCGATCTGTCCAACTGCCGTAGCCTGATAATTCGAAGATTCCGCAATCCCTTTGATAATCTCTTCGCTCTCCTGTACGACTGTTGTAATCGCTTCCATCGCTTTTGCCGCATCATCAAGGATCTGGGATCCGGACTGCACTTTCGTGATCGAGTTCTCGATCAGGTCAGCGGTCTCAGCAGACGCCTCGGCACTCTTTGCTGCCAGGCTGCGGACCTCTTCTGCCACAACGGCAAAACCTTTACCTGCCTCACCTGCTCTCGCTGCCTCAACAGCTGCGTTCAGCGCAAGGATATTTGTCTGGAATGCAATATCGTCAATTACTTTGATGATCTTTGCGATGCTCTCGGAAGACTTATTGATATCTTCCATCGCCACAATCGTCTCTTTCATCTGGGCATTGCCCTTCTTCACGTCGTTGATCGCACGGATCACGAGATCAGCCGCCTCATTTGCCTGATCGGCATTTTCCTTCGTCTTATCCGCGATCTCATCAATCGAAGCAGTAATCTGCTGGATCGCACTTGCCTGCTCCGTAGAACCCTGTGCCAGTGTCTGGCTCGTACTTGCTACCTGGGAAGAACTCAGTGTTACCCTGGAACCTGCGTCGCTGATGCTCGACAGCGCGTTCAGGTTATCCTCAACCAGTTTCTTCAAGGAATTGCCAAGAACGTCATCCGGTGAACTCGGTGTTACCGAAATCGTCAGATTTCCTTTGGATACCTCTTCCGCAATATGTGCCTGTGCTTTTATGTTGTCAATAACTTTTGTATATTCGTCTACGAGTTCTCCAAATTCATCATTGTTGTATTTCACCATCTCAATGTTGACACGGCCGGCCGCGATATCCTTCGCCGCACTTGACAGCTGAGCCACAGATTTTGCAATCTGCTTAATGAGAGACAATGCGATGAACAGAACAAGAAGGACGGAGACAGCAACCATAACAAAGTTAATGATATTTGTCGTTTGCGCCATCTTGTTAATGCTTTCCAACTCATCCGCGTTGTTTTTCTGGAGCGTATCGACGATAATGTCTGCCTTTTCCTGATTGGCGCCGATCTCGATCATCTTATCTTCAACGAATCCGACCTGATCGTTAACCATCTTTTTCACTTCGCTGTTGATGCTGCGTACTGAAAGCATTCCCACTGCTACATTAATGATCATAAGAACAACAGGAACAATAAAACCTAAAATCATTTTTGTTTTCATCTTCATGTTTTTCATGTTTTATACCTCTCCTTCTTCTTCATCGACAACCATGTCATTTGCCTGCTCAGCCACCGCGAGATCCTCATCGTTCAACAGCTTATCCGGATCAAGCAGGAGTTTTACAGAATCTCCAACTTTGCCAATGCCATATACATATTTATGATGCTGCTTATCTGCACGACCAATGGATGGCGGAGGCAGTATGTTATCATCTTTGATCTCTACAACCTCTGCTATCTTCTCCACGATCAGCCCAACTGTCGTTGATTTGACGTTAATGACAATGATACATGTTCTGTCATTATACTCAATCGCAGGCTGCTTGAAGCGCAGCCGCACATCAATGACAGGAATCACCTTCCCCCTCAGATTGATCAGGCCTTTGATATAACTTTCTGTCTCAGGAATCGCCGTAATGGACTGAAATTGAATAATCTCATTCACATACTCAATTTTAAGTCCAAAGTACTCATTTCCCGATTTGAAGGTCATATATTTTCCCCTCTGAGCGTTGTGCTCGTCTGATTCGGTTGTGACGTCTAAATTCAATTCGCTTGTCTCAGCCATAGGGTACACCCTTCCTTTCTGTAAATATTATGCTTCATCTACTAATCCACCCGGATCCAGAATCAAAGCAATGCTTCCGTCACCAAGTTGTGTACATCCTGACAAACCTTTCACCTTCTTGATATACGAAGGGATTGGTTTCACAACGATCTCCTGTTCACCAATAAGCCGGTCAACAAAAACACAAACCTTTCTGTCTTCCACTTCAAGGATCAGCATGATCCCGTTTTCCACCGACTCCTGATATTCCTCTAAGCCGTACCATTTGCCTAGACGAAGAACTGGATAACATTCCCCGCGGATCATGATATACTCATCGCCGTTCGGCTCCTGGAACATCATATCTTCCTTCACGCGGAAAAATTCTTTGATCACTCCCGTTTCCAGTACAAAAGAGGAAGTTCCTGTCTCCATGACGATACCATCAATAATCGCTAACGTCAGTGGAATCTTCAGACTCATGGTACTTCCCATCCCCGGCGCGCTTTCAATATCAAGCGTACCGCCAATGGACTGGATATTCTGGACCACAACATCCATTCCCACTCCTCGTCCTGAATACTCGGTAATCTGTTCATTGGTAGAAAATCCCGGCAGCGTGATAAACTGGTAAACTTCTTTGTCCTTATAAGCGGAATCCGGTTTATTATCATCCAGTAATCCCTGTTTTCTCGCCTTCGCCAGTATTTTATCGCGCTCCAGTCCTTTTCCATTGTCCTCAACGCAAATCCACACTTTTCCTGCTTCTGTCCGCGCTGACAAAGTAACCTTTCCTTTATCAGGCTTTCCGCTGTCCATACGCTCCTCATTCGTTTCAATCCCGTGATCTACCGCATTTCGAACGAGGTGCATGAGCGGATCCGAAATCTGCTCCACGATGTTCTTATCCACCTCTGTCTGATCGCCGATCATCTCAAACTCGATATCTTTTCCGAGTTTTCTCGACACATCGAAGACGATACGGTTCATCTTCTGGAACGTATTCGTCAGCGGAACCATTCGCATCGACATGATCACGTTCTGCAGATCCGTGGAAACTTTCGACAACTGTGCCGCCGCCTTGTTAAAACTGTCCAAATTCAGGCCCGGCACTTTCAAATCCGGATTTTGCAGGACGACCGACTCAGAAATAACGAGTTCCCCGATCAGATCCATCAACTGGTTCATCTTTGCCACGTCTACGCTGATATACGACGTTTTTTCTGACTTGGATTTATTCCTCGCCAATTTTTTATGCTTGCCCGGCTCCTTTGACTTGATAACATAATCACCAGGCGCCACCTGCGGTTTTTCTGCCTTTTGCTTTTTCTCTTCCTCCGCAACCTGTACTTTCGTCTCAATTTCCTCCACGCTGGACTCCAGATCGATCCGCATCGACTGGTCGGACTCCTCATCTCCGAAGTCAAATCCCTGAAGGAACTCCTCCGCCTTGCATTCAAACACGCCGACCTTTTCAATGTCATATCCGACGCCGATAATGTTGCGGATCTCCTCTTCCGAGGCCTGCGCCTGCAGAAGGATACGGAAACCATCCTGCAGAATAATGTCCGCGCTGTTCTCATCCGAAATGATATCTTCCGGAGAATACAGGAGATCTTCTGCGATTTCCTTTAGTGCATATACGGTTTTATAGGCATGGATATTCGCCATTTCCGTTTCCGGAAAGAACGTAATATAAATTTTATAAAAACGGCTGGCACTAGTCGCCACAGGCGCAATGTAGAACTGTTTCGGTTCTTCGTGCTTGTTTTCAGGAGGTGGCGCTGCGCCCCCCTCTTCCGCACCGTCTTTGAGCGTCCCCAGAAACTTGTCAAGTTCTGCGATCATTTCAGTGGCGTCACCATCCGCCGGATCTCCTTCTCTGATCTTATCCATTTCATTCGTGATAAAATCCGCTACATCCAGCACATGTGCTACAAGTTCTACATGTGGCACGTTTTCCGGGTGGGATTCCCGCAGAAAATAAAATACATCTTCCAGCTTATGCGAAATCGCCGTGATATTATCAAACATCATAATACCTGACGAACCCTTGATCGTGTGCATCGTTCGGAATATTTCATTTATGCTGTCTTCATCAAAGCAATCCGCATCTTTCTGATCCAAAACCATTTCCTGAAGCTGCTCTAAAAGCTGCTCATTCTCAAACAGGTACATGTCCAGCATGCCGTCTGTGTTAAATTCCTCAGCCATGTCCTTCTCCTTTCCTGCATATTTATAACCATGTTGCCCGCTTTACCCGCGGGTTTGGCTCCTTTGTTATCGTCATATCAGATTCAGTTTTTTCAGTGCCTGTTCAAACCTTCCCTGATCGATAGGCTTGCCCGAATAGATCGTGCATCCCAGTTCAAATGCCATCTTAACATTTTTCTCTTCATTCAGGGCAGTCGTCATGATGACCTTAACCGCCTCATCCTCTGGTACATTCCTTTCTGCCTCCAAGTTCCGGATACCTACCAGTGCCTGATACCCATCCATAACCGGCATCATGATATCCAAGCAGATCAAATCGTACGGCTCACCATCTTCCAGAGCCATCATGAACGCGTCAACCGCTTCCATTCCATCCACAGTTACATCGCACTCACCGTACTTTGACAGGAAATTCACCATAAATTTCCGTGTTACAAAATCATCCTCTGCTAATAGAATCTTCATGCTCTCTCTCCTTTACATTTTATTCAGCAATGAGTATGTCCTTGCCGCAATATCGGACAATTTCTCCTGATACTGCACGGCACCCAGATCATAGGCAACCTTAGGCATTCCATAAACAATACTTGTCGATTCATCTTGGCCGATCGTTTTCGCGCCGGCTTTTCTCATCGCCAGCAACCCTTTCGCGCCATCGCCGCCCATACCCGTAAGTATGATACCGAGCGCGTTCGGACCGGCCACCCTGGCAACCGAATCAAACATCACATCCACAGATGGGCAGTGTCCGTTTACCTTCGGGCCGTTTTTACATTCGATCTGATACCCGCCGTTCACCTCTACAATGCGCATATGCCTGTCTCCCCCCGGAGCGACGAGCATAAGTCCCGGCGTCACACGGTCTCCCGTTTTTGCCTCCCGCACCTCGACCTGACACTGGTCGTTCAGACGTTTGGCATACATTTCCGTAAATCCCGGCGGCATGTGCTGGACTACGATGATACCGGGCATATCCGGTCCAAATTCCTTCGCCACCGCCAGCGTCGCCTCTGTTCCTCCCGTGGAGGCCCCGATCGCAACGAGTACCTTTTTATTTTTTAATTTAAGGGGACTCCTCGTCTGCATCGTCAAAGGTTTTCTCAAATTACCAACCTGCGCAGAAGACGCAATCTTGACTTTCACGATGAGTTCATTCCGGATAAAGTCCTCTAGCTGCGCCCGGTTTGATACAGCAGGTTTTGCCACAAAATCAACAGCGCCCGCATTCAGCGCGTCAAACACTTTATCGCTCAGTGAACTGATCACGATCGTAGGAAGCGGATACTGCGGCATAAGCTTTCTCAAAAATTCAATGCCGCTCATTCTCGGAAGTTCCACATCCAGCGTCATTACGTCCGGCTTCAGCGCAAGGATCGCGTCCCTCGCCTGAAAGGGATCACCTGCTGTTCCAACTACATGTATCGCCGGATCCCGGTTCAGATTTTGTACCAAAAGTTCTCTGAACACCATAGAATCCTCTACTACTAAAACCTTAATGGGCTGCATACATCTTCATTCCTTCCTAAAATAATCTATGAAAACGATCTTCCATCTATCCCTCTTTGCGGAAGATTGACGGTTTGATCATATTAAACTGTGTCATTCCCCTGTCCAAAGTTTCCGTTAAGCCTATGAAGAGATAACCGCCCGGCTCCATAAATTCGTATACTTTTCGAAGAATCTCCTTTTTTGTCGGGGCATCAAAGTATATCAATACATTTCTCAAAAAAACAAAGTGCATCTTTTTCTTAAAAGGAAAAGAATCCATTAAATTAAATTTCCGAAAAATAACCTGTTTCTTCCACTCCGGCTTAACCTGATACTGCGTTCCCCCCGCGAGCGGCAGGAAAAACTGCTTTTTCCATTTATCCGGGACACTCTTTAGCTGCTCCGCTTTGTAAACCCCGGCCAATGCCTGTTCCAGCACCCGCGTGGAAATATCCGTCGCCAAAATACGTGTATCCCAGTCCTGGCGGTCCAGCGCGAAATAATCCGCCAGCACCATCGCAAGCATATATGGTTCCTCACCCGTCGATGCGGCACCACACCATCCGCGCAGTTCCCGGATATTTGCCTCCTTCTCCCGGATCCAGGGGAGGACATACTGCTTGAGATACTCAAAATGCTCAAATTCCCTCATGAAATATGTATAATTCGTGGTCAACAGATTTACCAGCATCTTTTCCTGCGTGCCGGTCTTATCATTTTCCACCGCGTTCATAAAATCATGAAAGCTGTGAAATCCTCCTTCCCGAATATGATTTTCCAGCCGTCCTCTCACAATCTCCTTTTTTTCGTGCATATCAATGCCATATTTTTGTTTTACAAAGCTGGAAATCCGTTGAAACTCTTCCTCCGTCATCATAAATCCATTCCTCCAAACATACTTAAGATCAGCACAATTGGCGCGATATTTTACGGCATATCTCATAAATATCCGCGTTGAATTTTTTCCCTGCTTCCTCGCCCATAATCGCAAGGGCATCCTCTCTCGTGCAGGTTTCTTTACCCGTCAATGTACAATACCTGTTTATGACAGCGACAATCTGTGCCGCCAACGGAATCTCATCGCCCTGAAGCCTGTCAGGGTAACCGCTTCCGTCCCAATTCTCATGATGGTAGTGCGCGATATCAATCGAAGTACTGATGAAATCGTTATAGTCAGTACTAACATAGAGGTCTCGCAATATGTTTGCTCCCAACTGCGCATGGTTTTGTAAGATCGCAGTCTCCTCCGTCGTCAGGTCTGTCTTCTTTTGTAATAAATCCATCGGAATGCCGATGTTTCCGATATCACAAAGCGGAGCCGCCAGTTCTATCGTCTCAATAAATGTATCTGAAATCTTATCTTCAAAAAGCGGAGATAACTGCATACCCTGCGCGAGCGTCCGGCAATTGCGCCGCAGCCGCTCCATATGCTCCCCCCCGTAATGGGAATTCTGGGCTGCTATATTTGCCATCGCGTATAGCGTGTTCTTTTTCTCCATCTCCATCTGCTTGAGCTGTTCGCTGATCGACACCTGAAGCCGCCGGTTCATATCCAGCAGTTCATGCTGTGCCTGATACAAACGCAGATGGACACCGACACGCGCCTGGACAAGTTCAGGGATAAACGGTTTTGTAATGTAATCCTCCCCGCCGAGACGAAAACCGTCTACGATATCCTGCGGGTCGTCCAGCGCAGAAATAAAAACAATCGGTATATTTTTCGTCTTCTCTTTCCCTTTGAGGATCCTGCACAGTTCATAACCGTCCATTCCCGGCATGGAGATGTCAGTCAGTATGAGCTGTGGTGGAAATTCTTCTACCATCTCCAATGCCCACTCCCCGTTTTCCGCTGTGATCGGATCGCATCCCATAGCGGCGACGATGCTTTCTAAGATCATCCGGTTTGACTCCACGTCATCTACGATCAAAACCCTTGATCCCACCGTGCCCTTTTCTTCGTTTTCCATGCCCTCACCTCTTTTCACCGTCATAAAAGTTGATTCAACTCATCAAACTCACTCGTTATCTTTTCATAATTCTCTTTCTGGATCGCCATTTTCAATCGCAAGACTTTTCTCTTCACCTCGTGCGGTGCCTCTTCGGTGAGCTGTCTCACCGTTTCCATGAACATTTCAGCTTTTTCCCAATTTTCCATCTCCACGCAGAGAATGAGTTTTGACAATACTTTCTTCAAATTCTCCGTGTTTTCGGGTGTCCCGAATGTACGCACCGCATCCTGGCCGTCCTCTTCTTCGGAAACGGTCATCGGCGTGGCCGCCAGCATCGACATTTCCTCATCTACCGCCGGACTTTTTTGATCCTCTTCGGTAAGGCCGACCCAGATAGAAAAAGAAAATGTACTTCCCCGGTTCTTTTCACTCTCTACCTCGATCCTTCCACCCATCATCTCGACCAGCTGCTTACATATGTTCAGTCCCAGACCGGTGCCGCCGTATTTTCTCGAGATCGAAGCGTCAACCTGTGAAAAACTCTGGAACAATTTATCCCTGTCTTCGTCATCAATGCCGATCCCCGAATCTTTGACAAGAAAGAACAACTCGATCCGGTCATTGATCCGCGCCGTGCGCACGACTTCGACTGTGATCTTCCCGATCGAAGTAAATTTCTGCGCGTTAGACAGCAGATTGTTCAGGATCTGCACGATCCGCAGTTCGTCACCGATGACACGTTCTGGAATCTGCGGCGAGATCGTCATAAAAAACTCCAGCCCTTTTTCGGTAATTTTATTGATATGATTTCCTTTTACGTAATCCATCATGTTCCGAAAATCAAATTCCCTGATCTCCAACGTGAACTTCCCAGCCTCCAGCTTGGAAAAGTCCAAAATGTTGTTGATGATCTTATTCATGTCACCGCAGCACCTCTCGATCAGGCGCAGCGACTTCTCATTTTTTTCATTCTGCTCCTCGTCCAGCAGTTCCCTGGCATTTCCAAGTATGCCGTTTACGGGAGTCCTCAGTTCATGGGTGACGTTCGCAACGAACTCGGATTTGACCTTCATCGCCTCCTGCGCTTCCTGCCTGACCTGCTCAACCTCCCGGCTCAAATACTCTTTTTCCAAAATATCATTCGCCATACATATGTATTCATCCGAGCCGTCACCGCTTTGGATCAGTCTCGCCTCTACCGGAAAGCAGGTAAGCTTTTTGCGGTACGCCACAAGATTGTGTGTCTCTTCCCCAAACACGCACTCCGTTTCAAATCCATCTCCTGAAATCTGGAATGTATTTGGAAACACATCACTGATGTATTTCCCGCACAATTCTTCACCGTATTCCAACTTGCTCTTCGCCGCGGCATTGGCATAGGAAATCTTTCCGTCCTTCCCAAAGATCATCACCATCTCTAATGCCTTTTCCATAAGAAATATGCCGCTCTTACTCTGGTCGATCCGTTCCTCCATACACACGCGCCTCCTTTAAGACAAAAGAAATCGGCAGCAAAAAAACCGTCATGATTTTCCACTGCCAATGATCTGTCTTAAATATTACGTAAAATCAAACATCTTTATGACTTCCACAATATTGAAGAAATCAACCTTGGCAAGTTCGAAACACTCCAATACATCCGGCGAAAACTGACCGCATTCACCATTCATGATCATATCAAACGCTATATTATTCGCATATACACTCTTATAAACCCTGGGACTCACCAACGCGTCGTATACGTCAGCCACAGCTACGATCTGCGCGCTGATCGGAATCTCATCCCCCGCCAGATGATCCGGGTAGCCGTTTCCATCCCATCTTTCATGGTGATGGCGGCAGATTTCATAACAATAACGGTAAAATTCACTCGACTGGCTGTCGCGGAATTTCGCGAGTATGTCGCACCCGATCGTCGTATGGGTCTTGATCACCTCAAACTCTTCCGGCGTCAGTTTCCCCGGCTTCAATAAGATCGAATCCGGAATCCCGATCTTTCCAATATCGTGGAGCGCCGACGCCCTCGCGATCTGATCGACCTGATTCTGCGTCAGATTGTATTTCGGGAAATACGTCATCAGATACTTTAACATGATCCTCGTAAAGTACTTGATCCGCCGCACATGTTCTCCGGTCTCCGCGCTTCGGAATTCAACGACCGAACTGAGCGCGTCAATCATAAATTCGTTATTCTCCCGAATCTCCTGCTCTTTCGCCTTGATCGCTTTTTCCTGCACTCTCAGCCGGACTTCCATCTCCTGTTTATTCTGGTAAAGCTTGATGATGTTCCTGCTCCTCCGCTTGACAATATGCGGATAAAACGGTTTGTGCATAACATCCGCCACGCCGTACGCATACGCCCTATCTTCGCTGTCCACGACGCTCTCGCCTGTTATAAGGATAACAGGGATCTGGCTCATGAGCTGCTGTTCCTTCATATAATCGAGCACCTCAAAACCATCCTGTACCGGCATAACGATATCAAGCAGAACCAAAATAATATCCTCATTGTTCTTGAGCTGTAAAATCGCTTCCTGTCCGTTTTCTGCTTCCAGCGTGTCATAATCCATCCGGAAGATTTCTTTGAGCACGGTACGATTTATCTCTTCGTCGTCAACGATCAGTACCTGCTGTCTATGTTGTCTCTCCATGTTCTCTCCTTATTTTTTCCACATTAAACGATACGTTTACCAGTTATATGTTCACATATAGTTAAGATACCATCTTTGCGCCAAAATGTCAAGAGCCGTTCCCGCGGGTCAGGCTCTCAGGTATGTGATTTCCGGCCATTTTTCTTCTTGTTAATTTTATCCATGCAGGCGTGGAATGCTTCCAGCACTTTGGGATTAAATGTACCGCATTCGCCGTTTACGATCATATCGACCGCCTTTTCATGACTGAACGCTTTTTTATAGACACGTTCTGACGTAAGGGCATCATACACGTCAACGACCGAAACGACCTGGGCCCAGATGGAAATATCATCCCCGCTCAGATGATCCGGGTACCCTCTGCCGTCCCACCTCTCATGATGATGCCGGCAAATGTCATAACTGTAATGATAAAGCCCTTTATCCAGAATATGAGGAATATTTTTTAAGATCTCGCATCCCCTCACCGTGTGCTGCTTCATGATCTCAAACTCTTCATCCGTCAGCCTTCCCGGTTTATTCAAAATCTGATCCGGTGTGGAAATCTTTCCCACATCGTGGAGGATCGCGGAATTGGCGATCTTTTCGATCTCTTCTCCCGGCAGCGCATACTCCGGAAACATCTTGCTGACCTGTGTCATAAGGATCTTCGTCAGGCCGCTGATATTCTTAACATGCTCCCCCGTCTCGCAGTCCCTGAACTCAATGACCGTGGCAAGCGTCTCCACCATCGCCTGGTTCATACTGCTCAGCCGCTCCACCTGTTCTTCCACGATCTCTTCCAGCTTGTTCCGGTGCCGGAACAACTCGATCACGTTCCCGATCCGGCAGCGCAGGAACTGTGTAAGAAATGGTTTCCTGATCACGTCGATCGCGCCCATATTGTACGCTTCCATCAGCATATCATCACTGTCAGCCGCCGTGATCAAAAATACCGGAATGTTCTCGATCGCCCCGTTTTCATTCATCGCCCTGAGAACGTCCAATCCGTTAACTTCCGGCATGAGCATATCTAACAGGACCGCAGAAATCTCCTTGTTGCTGTTTATGATCTCGATGGCACGCTTTCCGCCGTCCGCCTGCACGATTTCATATTCATCTTTAAATACTTCCGCCAGTACGACCCGGTTCACTTCAATATCGTCAACGATCAATATCGTTTTATCGTTTCCCATAAGGTCCTCCCCCAAAAATCATTGTTGTCTATACTTATTGATGCAGTTTATAATGTCCGCCTGGACCGGCAGGATCTTCTCATACACCTCTTTTGCTTTCGCTGGTTCATCCTTCCGCAGCAGCGCCACGATCTCCGAATACGCTTCGTACACCGGCGTAATGGAAAGATTCCCCGTCGCCCCCTTGATTGCATGCGTTTTCTCGATCAGCGGCGTACAGTCCCCGCTGTCAAAGTCCGCGAGCTCGATCGTAGACTCCGACATCATCTTTACAAAAGTACCCATCATTTTCTCATAAAGCGCCGCATTTCCCATGAGCCGCTTCGTTCCCTCCTCTATATTCACGCCTAATGTACCTAATTCTTCCAGCATACCCATTACTCATCTCTCCTTTTCGATTTGTTCCAGTAGCCATTATTTTATCACATATTTCATCCATTCGCAATAAAGAGTTTTACAATTGCAGTATTGTTACAACATTGTGCCGTTGCGGCACTCATATCAGATCAGCGCCTGTCATCCTCCTTTTCCAAAACATCCGCAAAATACCGCAGCGCCCTGGCAATCGATTTCCGGTGGTCCACATCAACGGCATCCGTTTCGATCAACTGTGGAACCTGATTTTTTCCAAAAATAAAATTCATATCACAATTGAGCCGGTTTGCCAGAATATAACCATAAATCCCGGACAGCCCCGTCTGCCCTTTTTCGATCCGGTACAGCGCATCATCTGTTATGTGAAACAGCGCTGCCAGTTCTTTTCTCTCCATCCCCAGTATTTCACGGTACTTCTTTACATTTCCGCCGATCAGCGCATCTATATTATCTCCGCGATGTTTCATTTTCATATGTATGCTCCTTTGCCGTTTTCTTAAATCATATCAGCAAATGAAGCGCATTGTATCGGTTCATTCATCCGTTTTCACGGTTTAATATTCCTCCCCCAAAAGCTTATAATACCGGAGAATGGGTATCTGCCCATCCTCCGGCCAACGAACGTCACACGTCCCACTTTTTCCAAGGGGCCTTTCCTTTGACCCACAGTTTTTCCAGTTCTTCCATTTCGCGCTTATTGTCCATACACTGCCAAAATCCCCTGTGCTGAAATGACATCAATTCTCCGTTCTTCGCCAGCCGCTCCAGCGGCTCTTTTTCAAACACGGTCTGGTCCCCCTCGATATAATCAAATATTTCCGGATTTAACACCATATACCCGGCATTGATCGGAACCCCGTCAGACAGATTCTTTTCCCGGAACGACTTCACGGTGTCGCCTTCAATGTCCAGTACACCTTTTTGCTGCTCCAGCATGACTGTCGTGAGCGTCGCCGTTTTCCCGTGCTCCTGATGAAACTCCAAAAGCGCCTTGATATCGACGTCGCACACCCCGTCCCCGTACGTCATCATAAATGTTTCGTTTTCGACATACGGCTGGATCCGCTTGATCCGCCCTCCGGTCATCGTATTCAGTCCGGTGTCTGCCACCGTCACCTTCCACGGTTCACAGTAGTGCCGCCGAACCGTCATCTCGTTCGCTCCATTTGTGAAATCAAATGTGACATCGCTGTTATACAGAAAGTAATTCGCGATCCATTCTTTGATCACATGCTGCTTATACCCGGCACATATGACAAACTCATTGATGCCGTAATGGGAATATTCCTTCATGATATGCCACAGGATCGGCTTCCCGCCGATCTCGATCATCGGTTTCGGTTTCCACTGGGACTCCTCGGAGATTCGGGTGCCTAATCCGCCTGCTAAAATTACTGCTTTCATTTTTAACCTCCATGAACGCAGGGGGCGACAAGGATCGCCTCGACACTGGCCCTGCCATTGGAATTCATCTAAAAGATATATGTAGCGTAAGTATATCACACTTTTTTGTTGTCCGCCAGTGTTTTTTTATTTTTACCGCTTACGCTGCCCTGCTGCCCTGCAAATACCGCATATACGCGACTACACGTTTATGAAACCGCTCCGGCGAAGCATACGTCGTTTCAAGGATTGGTTTGTGCTGCATAACATCGTCAGATTTTTGGGCGGACTCGTCTTTCTCACAACCACGGCCAGATACTTTATTATATGAAATGCAATCAAGAAATCGCATTTTACAGCCCGCCCAACCTGTACCTGCTCTGCTCCAAAAACATCTGCCTTGCTTTCGCTCTACTATTTTAGGGGAATTTCTCCAATAATTTCAGGCAAATCAGGATACATACGTGATTTTCTAATACCAAGACTGCTCAACTGTTCCCGTATTTTAGGAATACTTTCAGAACATATCACAACCTTATCTATATACTTTCTTGCATTTTTATTTTCACGCATTACTACCTTTTGCAATTTTTTTAAGCAGCCATATTCAAACCTATCATTCTCATTATCAGCAGATTTTATCTTGTCCGGCCACATATTGAGTGGATATACAATAAAAGTCCCTAACTGTGCTCTAATTCGGTTATTATTCTGGGGTATAATAAGCGTTCTTGGCGGTAGCATATGGCTATATGCTGGCTCCGTATTTGCTATACATGCCCTTTGATACTCTTGATTTTTTTGATCAACACAAGCATCTGAAAAATCAATCGGAATATAATCCTTATAAACAGTTTCATTTAGTACATTGGCGCAATACACTGGATATATCTTTCCATTTAGATTCCTTGTATATAACTTATCCATCTCCTCATTAAAAATGATCGGGTGAATCAAATATACCGCAGCATCCCACTCTTGACCCTGATCTTCCTTTTTATCTGGGTTAATCGCAAAATATAAAGCAGTCAACGCATCCAATGAACAATCCAAAAAGTTCGTTGGGCAGCCATAATGTTGTAAACAAGCTATCTGCGAAATTAATTCCGAACGTTCTTTCCAAATCTCTGGATAAAAAGCCGTTTTTTCATGCAGTTTTTTAACATTTTCCACCATGTAACTATATAGACTATGCTTATCATCAGGCAATGAACGGAAAATACTCGCTCTAACTTCAAAGTCCACATTACACACTCCTCGAAACCATATCTGGCTATTTGCTCTGCCAACATCAAACGATTTAATTTTGTCGGAAATAACCTCAAGATACTCTCCAATACCTGCTACAGTATTCATCAGATAAATTTTCTTAAGATGTATCTTTTCTAATTTTTCCGATACTTCAAATGATATATCTTCAATAAAATGTTGTGAACAAGCCCCCAACTCTTTTTTTACCTGTTGATTAATTTGAGATAATGAACGTTGATACCGAAAACTTTCTATCATTTCAATATTAAGTGAATACAATCCCTTCTTTTCACCTTTGCTTCTTTGATATAAATTCCGTAAGTATTCAAGATTGACTTTCCATTTTTCAGCCAAACATTTTTCCTTCGAATATACATCTTGGATATTGTGGAATATTTCATCTAAAGAAAGCTTTCTCAAATATTTTATCAACATCCCCCGGTATATCCCATACCGTATTAAATATTTATCATAATAATGCTTGATCACTTCTGCATATATTTCCTTGTCATTTACGCTAGTGTTCTTTTTCCATTCACACAAAGTTTTTTCAAGCCACTGCTTTTTATTGCTTTCGCCAAATGCATCAATCAAAACTCCCAAACGCACAATTAGCGGATTTAAGCTAAATAAATAATCCTTCTTCCCACCGCTAAAACAGTACGTATCAAGTAATGGTATAAAAAGTTCTAAATATTCATCAAAACTTATATCCAATAAGTTAAAAATATAGATATCACAAACTGCTTCCGAAAAGCCATCGTAAAGTGCCTGTCTACATTGTTTTACAAAATCAACACGCGAAGTTGTTTCAATCCTATACTTTATTCGGTTCAACATTTTGTCATAATCGTTTTTTACCCTTTCATATTCTTCATAGGCTCTTCCATTTTCTTGCCCTACTTCAATTTCAATTTTTTTTAATTCACTACGTTTTTCTTTCAATCTACATATATCTTGATACATCATCCGAACGGCCTGTTCATACAAAGTCGCCAAACGATCCTCCACATATTTATTTTCCTTATTTCCTACATTCATTCCTTGTTCCCTAATTTTTTTGAAATTATTATCCTGCGGATTTTTATTCTGTTCCCATCCCTCACAAATCACATCACTTATAATGGAAAATATCCGTAAACGGTAGATAGCATGTACCTCGACTGATTTGGTCAAAAATAGGATAATAG
>CAJTXO010000012.1:47656-120437 GCA_910583555.1 uncultured Eubacterium sp. | reverse complement strand
CAGGTTTTGTTGGTGCCGGAATATACAGATCATCATTCTTTTCAAAAGGAGCAGGAGTTTTTCTGGCATCTTTTTGAGCGGGACTTTCCATAGATCCATCCCTGATCAGGGATGATATGATATCCTTATCAGGGATACCCACGTTATGCTTTTTTGACATGCCTGCATCTTTATCATTGATTTCATTTCCGGACAAGTCAATGACAGGCTCGGGCTGATCTGCTTTCGCCTCCATACCCGCAGTATTTGTTATCGGTATCAAACACAAAACTGCAAATGCGAGTAACAGCTTAATCTTAATTAGTTTCTTCATAAACAGCCTCCTCTCTCCGGCGACGGAACCGCCATCATCTCACATGGCTTCCGCTACGGAAAACTTCAAAACAATAAAAACAACAAATCCCCCCTCTTAAGCATATGTTAATTATAAAACATTTTATCGAATGGCGCAATATGAACTATAGTTAGTGCCATTTCGATGCGCTGTCCTTACAAATCATGACCCGATCAGTACTTCTTTTCCCCGAAAGGCAAACCCGTACCTACGGATACCGTCCTCTCTGATTCTCTGTGCAAGTAATGTCTGCTCACACTTCTTTTCCCTGATCTGTTTTAGCGCTGCCTGCACAGTCTCTTCCAGTGAGGCTTCCTCGTCCGGGTCGTGCACTTTAAAAGGAACTGCTCATGTCCAGCGTTTTCCCGAAAAGCCCCGGACGGGTAATAAGAGTCACCTTCTCACTGGCCCACAATCCTGTTCAGACATTCCTGATAACGCTGTCTCGTCTGTTCCAGTACATGCTCCGGCACCTTGTCAAACAGATATTCCCCATTCACCTTATGCTCTGACAGCCAATCCCGCAAAAACTGCTTATCAAATGATTTTGGTGAAACGCCCGTTTCATAATCAGCCTCATCCCAAAACCGGCTGGAATCCGGCGTAAATATTTCATCCGCCAAAACAAGTTCTCCCTGTGTATTGAGGCCAAACTCAAACTTGGCGTCCGCGATGATCAGTCCTTTTGACAACGCATATTCACTGCATTTTCTGTATAGCTCCAGACAAACCGCGGCAATCTTATTTGCCCGCTCCTTACCCAGCTTCTTTTCCACACATGTTAAGCTGACATATTCATCATGTCCGACGTCATGTTTGATTGCCGGGGTCAGCAAAGGCTCATCGAACTTCTGCGCCAGTTTGAGATTGCCGGCCATCGAAATGCCGCAAAAACCCTCTCCCTTTTTATATGCGTCCCACATCGTGCCAAACAGATAACCCCGCACGACAAATTCAAAGGGAAGCATCTGCAGTTTTTCGACCATCACCGTTCGGTTTCGAAATCGGTCGTTCTGAAAAAACGGCAGCATATGTTCCACCCGGTCCTCTACCACATGATTGGGAATGATCTGTTTCGTTTTTGCAAACCAGAAATTGGATATCTGATTGAGTATCCTGCCTTTGTCCTTCACAATGACAGGAAGGATAGAATCAAAAGCTGATATGCTATCCGTCGTGACGATTACCAAATGCTCGTCGGAAACATCATATATTTCCCGTACTTTTCCACGATATACCGGTTCCATTATTCCATCTCCCCTTCCTTTTTTTGCGCGATCAGCGTATCCATACAGTGCTTGTGGGGAATGCCGCCGCTGTTGCAGTCAAAGATTTCCTCCCGGCACATATGGAACAGCCAGTCATGGTAATACCCAAACAGCTCTCCCGAGTACCACGGATGCCGTTTATCTTCCTCTCTTGTTTTATCGGGAACACGGGTGAGAAACGGCTTATTGACAAACACGTTTAAGGCATGGATTCCGTTTTCAGCGGTACACTCTTTTAAACTTCCCGTCAGTTCCTGTCTCACCGTCGCAGGCAAAAAGTGCAGCACACCGCTGCTAAATACAATGTCAAACTCCCTGTCCGGCCGATAATCAAAGAGATCGGCCTTAAAGAAATTCACTTCCACCTGGTTGTGCTCCGCCAGCCTTTTTGCCTTTTCAATCCCCTGCTCGGACTGATCGAACGCAGTGACCGCATAACCACATTTCGCAAAAAAGACGGCGTCCTTCCCCTCTCCGCATCCGATGTCCAGCACACGGTACGGCCGGATCGGCGGAAGGATTTTCATAATGTCATAACAGAGCCGGTTCGGCATCAGTCCCCAGTAATACCCTTCCGTGCTGTACCGCCTGTCATAATCCGTTTCCACACTACTGTAACCGAGCAACGCGTCCACAGTCGTGTTAAGGGCAGCCGCCAGTTTGGGAAGTGACGTGATATCGGGATATGCGGAACCATTTTCCCACTTGGATACTGCCTGGAATGAAAGGTTCAGTTTTTGGGCGAGCTGATTCTGCGTCAGGCCCAGTTCTTTACGCCTTTTACTTATAACCTCTCCTGTTTTCAGATCGTTCATTGTGAATCCTCCTTACGCGCGTTCCTTTTTTCGTCTATCACTTTCTTCTTTATTGTAGTATGATCAAATAAGTATCGCAATAACGCAAGAAGAGAATTTCGCACAGCAGTTCAACGGGCAGTTGAACCGTTATGACGAAATTCTCTTTTTACATCATAATTCAGACCTAAACCTCTACCTTCTCAGGACAATACTTTTCTCAACAGCTTAAACAGCTGATCGACATCGATCGGCTTCGCCAGATGCCCGTTCATCCCGCAGTTCAGGGCCTCCCGTTTGTCCTCTTCAAACGCATTTGCCGTCATCGCGAAAATCGGTATCGACGCCAGTTCTTTATTTTCCAGCTTTCGCACGGCTTTCGTGGCCTCATACCCATTCATCACCGGCATCTTCACATCCATGAGCACGAGCTGGTAATATCCCGGCTCCGATTTTTTCAGCATTTCCACGGCGATCTGCCCATTCCCCGCAACTTCCACTTCAAGACCGCCCTCTTCCAGAATCGCCACCGCAATCTCCTGGTTTAACTCATTGTCCTCGGCCAAAAGGATGCGTCCTTTCGGAAGGTCTTCAATCTCAAACTCGTCTTCTGTTTCCTCCATCTCCTCCGCATTGACAACCGAATTCAGGCAGGTGCTCAGTTCCGACATGAACAGCGGCTTACTGCAGAATGCCGTAACGCCGGCTTCCTTCGCCTCACTCTCGATCTCCGACCAGTCATAGGCAGTCAGGACGATCACCGATACATCCTCGCCCATCTCCTTGCGGATCCTGCGCGTCACTTCAATGCCATTCATATCCGGGAGCAGCCAGTCAATGATATAAACGCTGTAGCTGTCTCCCCTTGTGGAAGCCTGACGCGTGCGCAGCACTGCCTCTTTACCGGACAGGGTCCACTCCGCGCGCAGACCAAGCTGTTCCAGCATGAACGAGACGTTGTCACACGTATCGAAATCATCGTCTACCACGAGCGCCCTGCAGTTTTTCAATTCCGGGATCTCCTGATACGTTTTTGTTTCCGGACTGAGGCGGAATGTAAATCCAACGGTAAACTCCGTCCCCACTCCCTTCTCGCTCTTTACATTGATCGTTCCGTTCATCATATCAACGATATTTTTCGTGATCGCCATCCCGAGACCAGCGCCCTCGATCCCGCTGCTCGTCGTCGTTCTCTCCCTCTCAAATGGTTCAAATATATGTAAAACAAACTCTTCACTCATACCGATACCGGTATCCTTGATCGTAAACTCGTAATTCGCGTATCCTTTCGGCGCCCCGCCTTTTTCCGTCACACGCAGGCTGACGATGCCGCCCGCCGTTGTATATTTCACGGAATTGCTAAGCAGATTCAGAAGAACCTGGTTCAAACGAAGTTTATCACAGTAGATTTCCTCGTTCATGACATCAACCGCATCCAAATACAATTCCAGCTGTTTGGCGCGAATATCGGACTGCAGAATATTACGCAGCTCGTGCAGGATATCGGGCAGGCTGCACAGTTTTTCCTCCAGGTGCATTTTGCCGCTTTCGATACGGCTCATATCGAGAACATCATTGATCAGGCTCAGCAAGTGATTCCCGGATGTCATGATCTTCTTCAGATATTCCTCCACCTGCTCCCTCTGTTCAATGTGCGTGATAGCCAGCGCGGTAAAACCGATGATCGCGTTCATCGGCGTGCGGATATCGTGTGACATATGGGAAAGGAATACACTCTTTGCCTTGCTCGCCTGATTGGCCTGCATGAGCGCATCCTCCAGCAGGTTCTTCTGCTCCATCTCATTCCGGATCTCCTCGTCCACACTGTGGAAGCCCAATACGATACCGTGGTTCTGCTTCCACGTACCCGCGCGCACAGCCTTCATCTGGAAATACTTGACAGATCCCTCTTTCAATATGCGGTAGTTCACGGAATACACTTTCTTCTCCGCCAGTTCTTTCAGGAAAACTTCCCGTGAAGACGCCTCCCGCAGCATTTCCCGGTCATCCTCATGCACAAACGTCTCTATGTACTTTTCCATCCCCACATCCAGGGACAGATCCTCATCAAAAGCATCAGCGAACATCTTCTCGTCACTTTGCACCCGGAATCCAAAACCGGTATCCAGATCAAAGAAGCAGACGAGTTTGTAATCAACACTCAGCGCCTGGACAAGCTCTTTATGCCGCTTTTCCTTCTTCTTTTCCTGCAGCTTCTGAGCCGTACAATCTAACAGGAAACGCTGATAGACATGCTGTCCGTTTTCCTCCAGCATTTTTACGTTTCCCATAATATGTAAAATCTCCCCGTTATCGTGCTGCACGCGGTACTCCACGCCGACATTATCCCCCACTTCCCGCAGTCCCCGAATCGCTTCGATGAGCTTTGGCTTATCCTCATCCATAACAGAAGGCGCGATCATTTGAAACCCTTTTGCTTCCAGTTCCTCTTTGGACTCATAGCCTAAAATCTTGAGCGCCGCCCTGTTAATACTGATGATCTGTTTTCCGTCCTCCGAATGGAGCATTACGCCGCATTCGATCGAAGTAAAAATCTTTTCAAATGACTGGTTTTTCCGGATGATCTCCTGTTCATACTCACGCTCTTTTGTCACATCGATGGCCACGCCGACTGTCCCCATTACGCTTCCATCCACATTGTACAATGGCGATTTGTATGTCGTAAGCTGGCGCATCCCCTCGCCGGTTCTGATCGTCTCCTCCGACACATACGTCTTTTCCTTCGTCATAACCTCGCGTTCGGACTCAATGCACACCGGGTCGTCCTCTTCGACATCCCAGATATAGGCATGACGACGCCCCTCTACCTGTTCCCTCGTCTTCCCGACGGTCTGGCAGAAGCTGTCGTTTACCTTCTCATGAACGCCATCCTTATCTTTAAACCACACCAGGTTCGGCACATTGTTGATCGTTGCCTCCAGATAGTGGCTGGTTTCCCAAAAATCCATGCGCATTTTATACGCCTGCTGCCACCTGAGAAAACGGAAACGTATCTCCTCATCGGACAGAGGAGGCGTCCATATATCCTTAACCTCCGGCAGGGCATCTGTCAGATCCTTGATCTGCTCCTTTTCGGCAAGCAAAATGATCTCCGCGCCATCCCGCCTGCCTGAAGCCAGCAACCCTGCTGCTTCCTTTACATTCATTCCCTGTAATGCGGCCAAGATCACATCCGCCTGAGCCGCCAGTTCCCTCTCCGGCTTCTCGCTCTCAAAAAAACTGTGCGTAAAAGGATCGAGCGGGGACATTTCCCTCATGATTTCAAACACCCTGTTCGGAGCACCCGCAAAATAAAAATGAATATGGCAATGATACATCTTCTTTCCTCCTGTATTTGCTAATTCTTACATATATTATAAGTTTACAATTTTTTCTTTATGTAAATAAATTCCGACAACCCATATTAACCTGATTATAACATGTTCCTCCGCCATTGTCTACTGTGAACCTATTTTGACAGTCCCCCCTGCATATGATATACTATCCCTATAAGAAACAAACGTTAAAGAGAGGGGACTGTTTACGATGAACCGGGGAAAAATATTGCGTAAGAAAAATATGAAACAAACCATCAGCCTGCTGTGCATGATCGCTTTATGCCTATGCACCTCCACGATTTCAAACGCGGAAACAGATAAGTGGGTATCAACAAACGGAATCATCACTACCAAAGCCTCTTCCACAAACAGTAACTTATGGGGCGTATGCGGATACGACGAGTCACAAAACACGGTCGGAGATATCACGATAGAAAGTTCCTATAAGGTACCATCTGGTTCTTTGCTCCCCGTGATAAAACAGATCATCAGCATCATGCATTTCAAGGCAGATGACGGTACGATCACCGGGGCATTTGAGCAAAAAATACTGCCTGCCGTAAAGATTGCATCAGAAGTAGGCGGGTATGCGATTTCCAGCCGTTCTTTCTATGGTTCTGTCATACGGGGCGATTTTTTGTTCCAGGATTATAAAAATGCCCTGATCGGAGCCTCCTCTTTTGCCAACGCGCAGTTTAAAAGTAACGTAACGTTCCATCTGACAAATGGAACCATATATAACGATTCGTTTAAAGACGCCACGGTAGAGGGTAATTTTAACCTCTTGGGATCAATCGACACCATTCATGCCTACGCTTTTTCTAATTTAACTGTCAAAGGAGATGCCCGCATGACAAAAACTGTTTTACATTTGGACAGTTACGCTCTGGCAAACTCCCATTTTATAGAATTTTATTTGAGCGACTCCCTGCAAACAATAGGTTCTCATATTTTTGATGGCTGCGAACATCTGAATAAGATCAAACTCCCCGGCACGGACTGTGTGAAAGAAGCTGCGCCGGATGCCTTCCCCAATGAAAAAGGACTGACGATCGTCATCCCGGAAGGGCTGACCGATCTTTCCGTATTTCATTTGAACAACTACCCTAACGTACTATTCCAGACAGAAACAGTGCTGCCATCCGACAGTCCTGTGATCCAGTACTTAAACGAGCATCACCTGATGTACCAGCAGGGAGAAAACGGCGAAGTGATCATGCCGGGAAACCCGGAACCGACAACACCTCCATCCGTTCCGGTAATGACTCCGACGGTTTCCCCGACGGCCATCCCATCGGTTCCCACGCCACCTGCTGCTTCCCCGTCGTGCATCCCCTCGATTCCCACGCCACCTGCAGTCTCCCCGACAGCTGCACCAGTGGAATCCCCGGAAATACAGCCAACCGTCCCCCCCACAACCACACCGACAAACGCACCGGCAGAACAGCCAACGATTTTCCCTTCATCCACGAACACTCCGACCGTCCAGCCGACCATAAGCCCGGCAGATCCGCCCGTTTGTTCTCCATCGGCTTCGGCAGCGCCAATTCAGTCCCCGGCAGTTTCGCCGACGAATGTGCCAACAGAACCACCGGTCGGGCAGCCGACGGGCACCCCAATCCCGTCCCTGCCACACCCTACGACAGTTCCACCAGCCGACTTACCAACGGAACAGCCGGTGATCGTTGCGACTAACAGTCCCAGCCCTTCCCCCGGCCAAAACACCTCACACCCGCAAACAGCCGAGCCGGAACAGAAGAAAAATAAATCCACTGCCAAAACCGTTACAATCAATAAGATCAAATACCGGATTACCAGCAAAAACAGTGCCACCGTGCTCGGCACAACTGATAAAAAACTGAAAAAACTGCGGATAGCCGACACGATAATGATAAACGGGACGCTTTACAAAGTAACCCGCATAGAAAAGAACGCATTCCGAAAACATAAAAAATTAAAATCCGCGGTGATTGGAAATTATGTCACAAAAATAGACTCGGAAGCCTTTGCCTCATGTAAAAGCCTGACTAATATACAGTTTGGCACACGTCTGAAATCACTGGGGAAAAGAGTTCTCTATCAGGATAAAAAATTAAAAAAGATTACCTTTAAAGGCAGACAGCTAAAAAAGATCGGGAGCAAAACCTTCTTCGGCGTCCCCCGAAAAGTGGATATCCGAGCGGTCCGGTCAAAAGCAAGAAGCTACGCCAAACTGATCAACCGCTCCAAAACATAAGAATCCTACTCTAACGGAATAGTAACAAGGTCATCGTCACCGTTCACCTTGTAGTCCGGAGGCGCAGCTTCTTGTCCATCCGGCTTCGGGCGGACTGTGGCAGATGGCTTTTTCCCCTTACTGACTGTAAGGGAAATAGATGGAATCTGCTTTTTCGTAAAATATACACCTTTGGCAATACTTTGTCCCACGACTTTCCCCTTTCCAACGTTCTTATCATACGCATAGCTGACATTGATCTGAATGGAAGGATCCAGCGCATGGATTTTCTTTTTTGCTTTTTCCAGTATTTTCCCCGTCACATCCGGCATGACAAGTGTATCCGCCTGGGAATCGTTATCCGTTTGACGCGGCGGCTGCGTCCGTGAAGCGTTATCTGATTGCCGCGGTGGCTGCATTTCAGAAACATCATCCGTTCGCGGCCGCTGCGTTTCGGAATCATTATCCGTTTGACGCGGCCGCTGCGACTCCATCCCGACAGACACCCCTGCTCTATAGCGGAACCGCCGCTGCCGGATATTTCCGGCGATTGCTGCCTTCCCGGCTCTCCCCCTCCGAACATGCGGAAAAGAAACACACCACCCCCGCCAAGTACCGCGATACCGATCACCGCAGCCAGTACCCGGCGGACCAGAACCGTCGACATACCAAACGTCTGCCCGTCTCCCGGCGGCAAAATTTTTTTTCGAGCCCGGCGGGCACTGGCGGCTTTCGCCGACGAAAACCGGCGTCCTTTACAAGCGGAAACTGGAAACCTTCGCCGGCGGGGACTGGCTGCCTCCGCCGGCTCCGTGTGCAGGACCGTCGCTTCTCCCACCTGCTCCTCCGTTCCCGTCAACGCCGCGTAGAGTTCGCCGGCACTCTGGAACCGGTCTGCCGGACGAAGCTGGAGTCCTTTTTCCAAAATGGCGTACTGCCAGGAAAGCAAGTGCCCAAGATGCGGGAGCGGCTGCCGGGAACCGGCGTCCAGACGGCGCATCGCCTCTGCCGGCGCGTGTCCAGTCACACAAAAATAAATCGTGGCACAGACGGCGTACACGTCAATCCACGCACCCGTCTTACCAGACGGCAGATATTGCTCCGGCGGGGCATATCCGGCTTTGATGATCACGGTGTTTTTTGTATCGCCGGCACTCTCCCTGCTCGCCGCGCCAAAATCAATGAGATGCAGCCGGTTATCCGTGCCGAGGATCAGGTTGTCCGGACTGACATCGCGGTGGATCAGTCCCCGCGCGTGGATATCCGCCAGGGAGCGGATGACCGGCGCGATCAGCGCCGAAATCTCCGGAAAGGTAAATGTACCGTTTTCTGTCACATACTGGCCCAGTGTCAGGCCGTTTATATATTCCATCACAAGATAAGCCGTTCCATTTTCTTCAAACAGATCATAAACGGGGACAATACTCTCCAGATTCTGGAACGATTTCAGAATACCTGCCTCATTGACAAAACGGCGGAGGCCTTTTTGAAACAATCCGGTATTTTTCTCCGGAAATGGGTGCAATACATAAAAGCCTTCCTGTTTCGTGCGCACAGCAAGGCTGGGAGGAAAATATTCTTTGATAGCGACTACCTCGCCCGTATCCTGCCGGATTCCCCGGTACGTTACGGCAAATCCTCCCGCTCCGATCGTTTCCATGATCTCATAAACACCGTGTAAACAAGTGCCTGCAGGCAGGGAATGGCAGCCGGAAAACAGATCCTCTGTCACAAAAAAACCTCCTACTGTTCCGTTTCCCCTTCGTTCCAGCGAAAGCTGGCACCGCAAAGAGCGACAAACAAAAGGGAACAGTCTCCTAATGTTATTACGTCATGGTTTTTCAGCGTCTTCGGCTTTTTTATGCTCTTCTCATTCAATAAAATCTGATCGATCTTTTCCGGTGAGTGCAGAAGAAAAGAATTATGAACCGCGTCATACGTTATGACCGCGTGCCGGTTTCGGGAAACAGTCGGTTCACACAGCAGGGGTACATCCATGTTCCCCGCGCGTCCGATACAGTTGTCCCCCTCACGAAGGACAAAACTCTCCCCGCGCATCAGGCCGTCGATGCAGACCAGCCACCCAACAGTCTTTCCCAGAACCGCGCTTGGGCACTTCGATACCGCAGCCCCGCCTGGACTTGTCGCGGCAAAATCTGTTATGTCGGAATCCATTCTGTCGGCACAGGTTCCATCGGAGGGAAGCGTCGGTATCCGGCCCTGGTTTGTCCCCATAAGATCCTTTACCTCTGGTTCCGCAATCCGGTTTGCGCAGTGCGGGCACGATAAAAATTTATCGGCGTCATAAAAATGATCATTCTCACATTTTACAAGTTTCATTTCAATCACCTGTTATCCAAGTTTGTATACTGTTTCTTTATCCCCGAAACAAATCTCGCTACCCGGTTTGAGAAGATATGTCTCATTTTTCAGCAAGCGTTTGTTCCCGTCAACAAATGTACCGTTTGACGACCGATCCATGACCTCGTATCTCATTATACCACAATGATAGATCAGTGTACAATGGCACCGGCTGACAAGCGGGAGATTTATGATCATATCTGCTACCGAACCATCACGCCCGATCATGATCTCCTGCTCCGGACAGATCCGTATGATAGAGCCGAGATAAGCGTCCCGGATACAGATCAGCGCGCCGCAATCCGTCTGTTCCTCGTTCAGTCCCGCCCGCGGCACATGAAACTGCTCGTTTCCCCTGATCCCGGTGCGGTCAAGCAATTCCTGCACCTTCGCCTGGTAGCGGTTGCTGATCGGAAGCTGGACGTCCTGGATGTATACATGAACATTGCTGTAATTCGTCACCTTATCCAGAGCAAACAAATAACTCTGGTGGCAACGGACAAACCCTCTGTTTTTCAGCTTCTCCGCCATTACATTTAACTTCTGGTAACAATAATAAGTCGCCTGCTGCGTATGGATCGCAATCTTCCTCAGATTACTTTCAATATACAAAATGGAATGGATCGGAATCTGATGTGTTACTCCCTTGTAAGTAATGAGCAGATACTGGGAGGAATGGTTCAGTTTCTGCAGATAACGCTGCAATTCGCGGGCAATATCCTCCTCCGACACCGGCTTTAACAAATAGGCGAACGCATGGTAATAAAAACATTCATACACATGCTTATCCGACGCGGTAACAAAGATCAGATCCGTATAGGAACAATGGTCGCATATGTACTTTGCCGTTTCCAGGCCCGTTTCCCCGTCCAGCAGCACATCCATGAACACCAGCTGACATTGAAACGTCCCGTTATCGATCGCCCTCTTCATCCCAGCGCCATTGTGAAAAATACCAATATCCCAATCGTCAACCCCGATCATGCTATGGCAGATCATGTCATATAAATGATCACAAAAAACAGGGTCGTTATCGCAAATTCCAATCGTAATCATAAGCAGCTCCATTAATTTTTATGGTCTCCCACCTATTATAGCCTGAATTGCATCGTTTGAACAGCAAAATCTATTTCCTGATCTTAACCTTTTTCACAGCGCTCCACGCCCCGTACACTTTTTTGCCATTGACATTCGTACAGGCACGGACTTTGAAATAATAGGTTTTCTTTTTCTTCATTCCTTTCAGCGTGATCTTCGCCTTACCCGCAACTTTTGTTTTCTTCCCCTTGAACTTTTTGCTCGTGGAATACTGAACCTGATAGCTTTTCGCTTTCGGAACTTTGGCCCACGTCAACGTCACCGATTTTTTCTTATCGTTCTTCGCTTTCAGATTTTTTACCTTCCCGGCTTTTCCTCCGCTAAAAGCGTCATCTTCGTCATCTTCTCCGTCATCCGCATCGTCGTCATCGGACGGGCTAGAAGGGCCAGAAGGACTGGATGAAGCGGACGGTGTTCCCGGCGTCACATTTCCCGGCTGGGACGGATCTGTCGCCCCGCCTGGTTTTTCGGTCTCCGTCACGTCCGGCTTCTCTTCCGGTTTTTCTGTCTCTGACGGACCCGGCGTTACCGCTGCCGCCTTTTTGATCGTGAAGTTCAAAACCGCCGTACCTTCATAATTTCCTTTTGCCGTCACCGTAACGGTCGCGGTTCCCGGCTCGATATTGTCCGCGTACTCAACCGTATAATCGTGATCCTCGATCAGTGTCTTATTCCCGAGCCGGACAGTTACCCCCGGCTTCAGTTCCCCTCCGGTCGCCTCGATCTCATCGTAGGCAAGAATGCAGTCCATCTCATCGACAATATCCCGTTTTGTGATCGTAAACTCAGCCTCTGCCTTTCCCCGGTATTCTCCCTTTCCTGTCACCGTGACAGTCGCGGTTCCGACATTGATGTTATTCTTGTAACTTACGTCGTAGTCCTTCTCTGGAACGAGCACCATTTTTTCCCACGTCACGGTAAACACCGGCACCACTGCCGCTCCCGTAAATTCCAGTTCATTTTCTACGAACGACAACTTGACCCCGTCGGAAAAATCACGGTAGATCTCAAACGATTTCACGACCGTTCCGCTATAATTTCCTTTACCAGTGACCTCCACTTCCGCGCTGCCAGGCTGGATATTATTTTTATATTCTACCGTATAATCCGTGCCAGAAACGAGTTTCTTCTCCCCGATCGTCACCTCCTCAGCCGGTTTGAATTCCTCTCCCGTATACTCGAATTCTTCTTTCTCGAGCGAAACTACCGCGTCTTTCGAAATATCAAGCGGTGTGATCGTAAAGTTCTTCTTCGCCTGTCCGGCATAGATCCCCTTACATGTCACTGTAACCGAAGCTGTTCCCACCTCGGTGTTATCGGCGTAGGTAAGTGTGTAATCCGTTCCTTCCTTTAGGTAGATCCACTCATAATCACCCATCTTTACCTTCACCTTTGGCATCTGCGGTTCGCCCGTATACGGCATTGATTCTTTGTCAAGGATGACATCCAGCAAATCCTCAACCTGTTTCGGCAGGATCGTAAATTTTATTTCCCGCTTTCCCGTATACAATCCCGTTCCGGTTATGATGACAGATGCGCTGTTCTCACCGGGCATGATGCTATTTTTATATTCTACCGTGTAATCCGTGTATGCACTTAACAGCTTCCCGTCAAGCATCACGACAACTTCCGGCTCCAACTCATAACCCGTATAGATCAGGGAATCCGCTTCCCGGATCGTGACATCCATGTCCTCCCCGATATCACGGACGATCTGAAATTGTTTCGTGCTGCTCCCGCTGTAATTTCCCTTACACGTCACGGTCGCGTACGCCGTTCCCGGCCCGACGTTATTTGTATATTCTACCGTATAATCCGTCTCCGGATCAAGTTCCCTGCTCCCGAGAAATACGCTCACAGCCGGTTCTAATGCTTTTCCCGTCCAGGTAAGCGTCTCGCTCGCCAGATTCACCTGCATGGCGCTTCCGATTGACTGCTCCTCAATCTCAAACGTGAAATGTTTCGTTCCTTTGTATCTTCCTTTCCCAGTGAGCGTAACCGTTGCCGTGCCTTTATTCACATTGTTTTCCCATTTCACAGTATAATCCGTTCCCTCACGGAGTGTCATCGTCTCGCCTGCTTTCATAGTAACCGTGAATTCCGGCTTGATCTCCTCTCCGGTATATGTCTGTGTGTAGATACGGGAAACCGTCGCCGTGCTCATATCGTAATAGACAGCGATGGGGATCGACGCGCTCAACTCACTGTAGGCAAAGCGAATGTTCTGTTCCCCTACCTTTTTCGTATCAAATCCGGACAGGAGACAGTCAGAAAGGTTTACCGTACTATCCTTATCTGGTTCTGTTATAAATTTAGCTGTGGCCGTTACGCCTTCCAGTTCCAAAACTGCCGAATTGATCAAATCCCCATAAAAAAACTCCAGCGGCTTTCCATCCGATGTTTTTACCGCAAACGAAGACGAAGGACGGTTAAAAAGATAACCGTTATCCCTGGCATACTGTTCTACCTTTCCTCCCGGCTCACTGAGAAATACCATGGTTTCACAACCCAATCCGCATCCCTCAAGCTCTGTATCCTTATTTTTAAACTCTACAACAGATAACTTCTTAGCGCCTCCATAAAAAGCGCTTTTAGCGATACTTCGCAACGTACTGGGAAAACAAATCTTTCCCGTCATCGGCTGTCCCCCTCCATGGTGAGCAAACGCGCTGCTAGCAATTGTTTCTAACTGACTGTTTTCACCAATCACAAAGGATGACAACGAATTGCACCAATAAAAAGCCTGAGATCCAATACTTTTTACAGAATCTGGCAGATAAAATGTTGTCAGGCTGTCACACTGATAAAATGCCTCGTATCCAATACTAGCCAACTTAGAATCTTCTTCAAACACCACCTCACTTAAGGCATCATTTTCTTTGAATGCGGCTCCACCTATGCTTTCCAGCGTAGATGGAAGATATACCTTTACCAAATTTTTGTTGCCGGAAAATGCTCTCTCTCCAATTCCGGTTATTCCCGTTCCTCTTAAATCTAATGTAGTACCTTTAAAATTTGTTCCACTTGTTACAAGCGTTCCTGAAACCTGAACACCATCCGGCACCTGGTCAGCCTCTCCCCCGGCCTGCCCTTCCTCCGCTGCCAGCACCGCCCTGGGCGCTCCGGCGGGCACCGCGCCCAATACAAGCGCAGAAGCCACTATAACAGCCAACAGCCTCTTTCCTTTTACTCTTTTTTCTTTTCTCATACTTACTTCCATTTTCCTGTATTACAACGTGTAATAGTATTTTCGGAAGTATTGTACCACAGCCGGCGGCTCAAAAACGAGAAATGTAAGAATTAGGGCATTTGATGTAAGAATTAGTGAAACGGGGTCTCCGGAAATTGAAAAGGAAAAACGCAAGTGCAAATTTCATTTTTCTTGGACTATTTTTGTTGGCTCCAATTTTGCGGATATTGCAGATACGGAAACCATGAGGCGAAACCAGGGCATTATTTCTTTGCGTTTTGGGCGCAAAAAAACGCATGGTTTACAATTTTACTGTTCCATGCGCCTTTACGCTGTTATTTTGATATTAAATTGTTTTGTCGATTATACTAACTGCATAACCCCTTTTTCAATTTCTTTTACATCATCCGATGTCAACTCAGGGAAAAAAGCTAGTATTTCTTCTACTGAAATCCGCCCTTTTTCCAACATAGTAATCGCATATCTTTTTGCTGTTTTTCTTGCCTCATTGTTTTTAATATCCTCTGCATATGCTTCCAAAATCTGCTCATCATCAAACAATGTCATCATAATGTCTACAACCTCCTGTTCTTTACTTTCAAGATATTCTTTTAACACGTTTCGGTTTTTACAGATACGGATTGTTTCCGTTACCGCTTTCTTTGTCTGCCCGTATTTCTTTCTCTGTTCATTATATACTTTGCAGAAGATAATATACTGCCCGATTATGTTGCCCTCGTCCTCTTGATAAAGCACTTTGACCTCTGCGTCTACCAGTATGTGTTTGATAGTAACATCTTTTATATCTTCTTCTGTTACATTACTGTCCTCTGGGTGAAGTGCCTTATACAGTCGGAGCAGATATTTTTTGTCCTGAAATAAATTTGTGAACACGCTGTCTTATTTCTTTGCGTTTTCCTCTAATTCCAGCATGTACTTATCAAAGTCAGACATAAATAATCTATCCTGAACAACGCGGTACTTTTCAAACTCGGTTTCAGCTTTTACCTTGGCAATCTCTGCTGTGATTTTGCCTGCATCCTGAAGAACCTCTCTGTCATCAGCCATCAGGAATAAATCCAGACGCTTTGACCAATCTTCCATTGTCATTGGAATATGGCGTTCTGCGCGGTCTTCTGCCAAATCCAAATAAGCGGATACAATACGCTCTAATGAACGCATTTCCTGCTCACTCAAATAGTTCTTAGCAACGCTCACATCACTTTTTACGATTTTGCCGTCTGGGGCTGCTGCCCACGTGGTTAATCCCATATGAAGCTTTTCTGCATCTGCTCGCTCATAAATCAGCTCTGCCGCTGTATGTCCATGTATCGCATAATGCATCTTGTTTTGCACCTTTGCAAAAAACTGCTTTGTTGTTTTTGCAGTACGGTCATAATCAAGTGCTGTAGCGTAGATGTCGGTTATTTTCTGATAAAACCTACGCTCGGACAGACGGATTTCACGAATCTGCTCAAGTAAACGGTCAAAATATTCTGTTGTAAGTATTGAACCGCCATTCTTTAAGCGTTCATCATCCATGACCCAGCCTTTGATGGTGTAGTCCTTCACAATGCCATTTGCCCACTTGCGAAACTGCACTGCTCGCTCGTTATTCACCTTGAATCCAACAGCAATAATCATTTGAAGATTATAATGCTTTGTATCACGAGTCACCTGACGTGACCCTTCCGTTTGAACTATTCGGAAATTCCGAATAGTTGCAGCCTCTTCTAATTCACTATCTGCATATATTTTTTTAATATGTTCATTTATCGTCGGTAAACCAACATCATATAATGTGGCCATCATCTTTTGTGTCAGCCATATATTCTCATCTTCATAGCGCATTTCAATACTATCCTGCTGGTCGCCGATAGAGGCAACATATGTTAAGTATTCCGCTGCACTGGAACGGATGGTGATTTCACCTTCTTTATTTTTCAAATAGGCGGCCTCCTTCACTGTATTTTTGTACAAAACTACAGCCATCATTTTGGTCTCATCTTTTAATTTGTTTTTTACATGCCGGCACTTAATGACTTAGCGGAAGTTTTTTCATTTACAGCAGTTCCTGCAAAAACAACAAATCCTTCTGTTGTCACTTTTCCGCACGCACTAGTGTATTGTACCGTTCATTTTCAGTCAAATGGCGTAGAATGAATTTTCATCTGCAAGGCGGCTGAATGAGGCGATGCGGTGGCATCGTCGAATGAAGCCAACGCGGCAGATGGAAATTCAGGCAAGCCATTTGGCGAAATATGAACGGTACAATGCACTAGCAGAACCCGTAGACAAAGATAGCGTCTCATAGTTTAAAAGACATATCCTATACCTCACTTCTGATGATATGTCTCTATTATAACAAAGAAGTGAGGATTTTGAAAGGCGTCTTTGAAAAACCGGAATACAGCGAGATGCTGAAAGAATATGTAGCGGCAGACCCAGACGCAATAGCAAAGGCGCTGGCCCGGAACTATCACTGGACGATTGCCCCATGCGGGAACACGGCCCTGAACCTGCTGGGGTTTTCCACACAGGTGACGGCGGTATGGGTTGATGATGCTTATTTTTGGGGGAAATCTTAAAGGAAAAACGCGAGTGCAAATTTCATTTTTATTTTGCTAGACTTAATAAAATAATTTGCTTAGCAGAAGGTGGTGCCAAAATGAGCGACATGGTTTTTGAGGGGGTAAGCGCAAAAGACCTTTCTGGCATTTACAGTGAGATCGCCGAAGAATTTGATATGGACACGGCATACCGCATCTATCAATGCTTTAAAGGCTTACAGTTGACCTTTCCCCTCCGTTTTTATTCGAGCGATTGTTTACACCAACACGTTATAGCCGAATACAATGGGAGTAATGTAAAACAGATTGCTAAAAAGTACGGGTTTTCGGAACGCAGGATCAGACAGATCATTGCATCCAAAAGAAACTTACATAAAACAAAGGAAGAATCGGAAAAGGTGAGGACAGCATGCTGCAAAAATGGGACGTAGAAATCGTTGATAGTGGATGTAAAGATAAAAGAATAAAACGGAAGGGACATGACCGGCTGTCAGCAGGGAAGATACGGGGTCCGCCAGGGGACATTCGCCCAAATTCCGCTACTCATGCAGTAATATTAAAATAAGATTCAACTATTAAAGTATGAAAAACGTAAAATTTCGTAGATGTCCTGGACAGGACAGGCTGGACGGATTGTTCTATAGTTTTATGATAAACTACTTAAAATAATTCTCATAATCCTGCAAATCATGATAAATGCCATCTACACGGACTATATTGTCTATAATCCTATATAGCATAAAATAATTATGGCGTTTAAGATGAATTGTCCGATATCCACAGTCACGGAGAAGAGTGTTTTCGCATAGTTTTAAACTCCCGCCACCTGAGAAAGGCGTCTGGTAGTTTGTTTCATATCCTATAAAATTGACAATGCTCCTATCAGGGCTTGACTCCAAAAAACACCAGACTGTCCTGCAATTTAAGCGCAACATCCTCGAAAACCCCGATATGCTTTCTAACAGTATTATATCTGATGAGAACAAAATGTCAATTGGTTGATCTATCGAAAGATATCCTCATAATTCTGCAAATCATGATAAATGGCTTCGACATAGACCGTATTCCCCTCTATCTGGTAAAGTAAGAAATAATCATGGTGCTTGAGATGAATCCTTCTATATCCGAGTTCGTGTAAACGAGGGTTCTCGCACAGTTTCAAACTATCTGCTATATGTGAAAGCATTTTGATAGTTTGCTTCATGTCCTGTTCAACATTATAGGCGGCCTGTGCATTACCAAGCTCAAAGAAAATATAATCGAGGATATTCTTTAACTGTCGTTCAGCATCATCCGAAAATATAATTTCAAAATCCGTATCTTTGTTCCAGCCCATTAAACACTTCTTCTGCACTGCTACATTGTCCCATCTCAATTTGCTTTCTGGAGATTTCTAAGTCCCTATAAATATCTTCCCTTGATTTTGGTGGCAAAAATCTGCCAACCGCTTCATCAACCGCTTCAAGTTCATGACGCTTGGAAAGTTTCTTCGTAAAATCGTGAATTTTGACCAAATCTGCTTCCGGAAGTGTTTTCATTATAGAAATCGTGTTCTGAAGAGTGTTCATGATAATCTCCTCCTCTCAAATTAAAAAATATTGAATAGTAGATAAAATTGACAATGCGGATAACAGGACTTGAACCTGCACGGGATTCCCCACTAGAACCTAAATCTAGCGCGTCTGCCAATTCCGCCATATCCGCTTACACCTCCCCTATCCTACCATTAACACGCCCGCTTGTCAAACATTTTTTCTTCCAGCCGACCACACTGTAAAATGCACAACCATACACAGACACCTGATCGCCCAAAAAGCAACTGGCATTAGTCCTGCAAAGGCTCTGCATTGGCCTTTTCAATGCCCGGCATTGGCCTTTTCAATGCCCGGCATTGGCCTTTTCAATGCCGTTTACCCCCTGCGCCTCCTCGCCGCCCAGAAATTTCCGTATCCTCTTCATCCGCTCCTTCGTCATACGGTATCCATGCCAGTACGCCGCTTCCAGCTTCTGTACACTATCCTCAAAACTGTTGATCAGGTAATTGGGACGAATGATGATCGCCTTTCCTTCCTTTTCCAACTGCTCGCATTTCTTTATCACTTCATTGTACCGATCTGCCCGGGACAGGATCGCCTCCTTCATCGCCGGAAACCTCCCAGCCAGTACGCGCGCGCCGAGCCTGTCATATTTGCCGAGACGCTTGACAAAGCCTTTCGGCTGGGTGAGCACGATCACCAGCTTATCACAGCCATCCTGCATCGCTTTATCTACCGGCACCGGATCGGCGATGCCGCCATCGTAATATTTCTGCCCGTCTACCTCGATGGCCGGAAAAAACATGGGCATGGCACAGGTCGCGCGGAGGATCGAATACTTTTCATCCATTTTCTTCGTATCCTTATATTCCGCCTCTCCGGTTTCCGCATTTGTCAAGCCGGCAATACAGCTGCCCTCGTAATCCATAAATGTCTGTTTGTCAAACGGCACCAGTTCGTCTGGAATCTCGCCAAACACGAAATCCAACCCGAACAGGCTGCGGCACTTGCGGAAATTCCGCTTGCCCATATATCTTTTATCATTTCGATACTTTCGCACAATCTCCAAATTCCTGCCTTTTTGCCTTGAAATATAGGAAACGCCGTCTGAGATTCCGGCGGAAACGCCGATGCAATAAGGCAGCATGATATCCGCAGACAATAAAGCATCCATAACCCCTGAACTGAAAATAGGACGAAATGTACCGCCCTCCAAAACCAATCCCTGCATATTGAACCTCCAAGCCAATTTATTCTTATGTAAAGAATATCACAAAGCCAATAACATGTCAATACCTGCACCGCATTATGTAGTTTTGAAAACCACTTCTATTTTTTGACTCTATTTTTTGCTTCTTTGTTGTAACGCAAAAAACCCTCCTGTATATTCTAACCAGACAGAGAGGGGTTTATTATCATAATAAATGCCAAACAGATCAGCAAAATTGCTACAATTCAGCAAAATTGCTACAATTCAGCAAAATTGCTACAATTCAGCAAAATTGCTACAATTCAGCAATAGGAACTAAACAGCATCCCGGTATAGATCGACGCCGCATACGCGTATCCGACGCTTCCCCTGCTCAGATGCGCATAACTAAAAACCTTTTTTTCCACGTACTCCATCGGATTCATGCTCATATATTCGCACTTTTCTTTCAGGTCACCCATGAACGCCTGCGGAACTTCAAATTCCTGATCCTCCCGGATCGCCAGAAAGCCATCGTCATCCACTGAAAATCCAGCCGCTTCCAGCTCTCCCCGGTGTTCTGCAACGAGCGCGCGCAATTCACATCCCGGTCGGGACGGCTTATGTTTCAGCAGACCGTAGTCATCACTCTTTTGCAGTAACTCGTTAAATAACTCCACTGTCGTCTGCGCGCCCTTCTTCGCCTCTTCCGGATCTCCCTCCAGTGTATTTTCCACCGCTTCACTCATTTCCATAGACAATTCTTTCACATCCAGAGCATAGGTCTGCGTCTCAGGAGAAAGTCGAACCATAGCTAATGGGTTGGACTTATTTAATGAAACGATACTTTTATATTTATTTCTCAATTCCTGACGATTATGTACATTCGTCTTCGGAGATACTTTCGGAATATATCCGCCAATAAAATAATTATACGCCTCAATCATGAAATCACCGCCTTTCAAAGTAAAACAAGTCGACTAGAAGGATAAACTCTAGTAACTCGATACTATTATACTATATCTTTCCAGTTTTTGCAACCAAAAACCGCCCTTTTCTTTGAAAAAAAGCAATAATTTTTTTTCGAAATTCGTCCCTTTTTTGTTGATTTTTTCTAGATTATGCTTTAAAATAGAATTATTGATTTTGAACAAAATTAACTCAAAAATGAAAGGATGGTTTAGAAAACATGAACAACATGCCAGAAATGAAAATCGGAATTGTTGCAGTAAGCCGTGACTGTTTCCCAGAATCGCTTTCTGTAAACAGAAGAAAAGCATTGGTTGAGGCCTATACCAAAAAATATGACGCAGCAGATATTTATGAGTGCCCGGTTTGTATCGTTGAGAGCGAGATCCACATGGTACAAGCTTTAGAGGACATCAAAAAAGCCGGATGTAACGCACTCTGCGTATATCTCGGAAACTTCGGACCTGAGATTTCCGAAACTCTGCTCGCGAAACATTTTGACGGACCGAAGATGTTTGTTGCCGCTGCCGAGGAAACCGCGAAAGACGGCGGACTGATCCAGGGCCGTGGAGACGCTTACTGCGGTATGCTGAACGCAAGCTATAACCTGAAACTTCGTAACGTGAAAGCATACATACCGGAATATCCAGTTGGTACAGCAGAAGACTGCGCGGACATGATCCATGAATTCGTACCGATCGCCCGTGCCGTATACGCGCTGAACAACCTTAAGATCATCAGCTTCGGACCTCGTCCGCTGAACTTCCTTGCCTGCAACGCTCCGATCAAACAGCTCTACAATCTCGGCGTTGAGATCGAGGAGAACTCTGAACTCGACCTGTTTGAGTCCTTCAATAACCACGCAGATGATTCGAGGATCGCTGAAGTGGTAGAAGACATGAAAAAAGAGCTCGGCGAAGGAAACAAAAAACCGGAGATCCTGGAGAAACTTGCTCAGTACGAACTGACACTCCTCGACTGGATCGAAGAGCACAAAGGCTACCGCAAATACGTGGCTATCGCTGGAAAATGCTGGCCTGCGTTCCAGACACAGTTCGGTTTCGTACCCTGCTACGTAAACAGCCGTCTGGCAAGCAGAGGCATTCCGGTTTCGTGCGAAGTTGATATTTACGGCGCGCTTTCCGAATTTATCGGAACGATCGTGAGCCAGGATGCAGTAACGCTGCTCGACATTAACAACTCGGTACCGCAGGATCTGTACGACGAGGACATCAAGGGCAAATATGCCGATTACACGCTGAAAGATACATTTATGGGATTCCACTGTGGAAATACCGCTTCGAGCAAGCTTTCGTTCTGCGAGATGAAATACCAGATGATCATGGCTCGTTCCCTTCCGATCGAGGTTACGAACGGAACACTCGAGGGCGACATCGCTCCTGGCGACATTACATTCTTCCGTCTCCAGAGCACGGCCGACACGAAACTCCGCGCTTACATCGCGCACGGCGAAGTTCTTCCGGTTGCTACGAGAAGCTTCGGTTCCATCGGAATTTTCGCGATTCCGGAGATGGGACGCTTCTACCGCCACGTACTGATCGAGGGCAACTATCCTCACCACGGCGCCGTAGCATTTGGCCACTTCGGAAAAACGTTGTATGAAGTGTTCAAATACATTGGCGTAGAGGTAGACGAGATCGGTTACAATCAGCCGGCTGGCGTACGCTATCCGACAGAAAACCCATTTGCCTGACGATTTTTCCGCAGGCAGATCTGTATACAGAAAAACCTGATAACTAATGTGCTGTACCGCTCATGTTTCGCCAAATGGCTTACCTGAATTTCCATCTGCTGCACCGGCTTCATCCAGCCGCCCCGCAGATTCAAAATTCATTGGCGTCATTTGACTGAAAATGAGCGGTACATTTCACTCACGTAACATCTTATGACTATTATAGAGAGGAGAACCATTTATCATGTATTACATAGGCGTTGACCTCGGTACGTCTGCTGTCAAACTTCTTCTGATGGAAGCAGACGGAACCATTAAAAATATCGTATCCAAAGAATATCCGCTTTCATTCCCGAATCCGGGCTGGTCAGAACAGAGTCCGGAAGACTGGTGGAATGCCGTTACGACCGGCATCAAAGAGCTCACGGACGGCTTCGACGCCGCTCAGGTGGCCGGCATCAGCTTCGGCGGGCAGATGCACGGACTTGTGATCCTGGACAAAGATGACAACGTGATCCGCCCGGCTATTTTGTGGAACGACGGACGTACGACAAAAGAGACAAATTATCTGAACGATGTAGTCGGGAAGGACAAACTTTCCCAGTACACGGCCAATATCGCGTTTGCCGGCTTTACTGCACCAAAGATCCTGTGGGTCAAGGAAAATGAGCCGGAAAACTTCGCGAAGATCGAAAAGATCATGCTGCCGAAAGACTACATCGCGTACAGGATGACTGGCGTTCACAGCTGCGACTACTCCGACGCGTCCGGCATGCTCCTGATGGACGTAAAAAATAAGTGCTGGTCCAAGGAAATGATGGAAATCTGCTCGGTAAAAGAAGAACAACTTCCGAAACTGTTTGAGAGCTATGAGATTACGGGAACGCTTACCGAAGGCGCGGCGGCCGAACTCGGCCTGACGACTTCGTGCAAGATCGCTGCCGGCGCCGGCGACAACGCGGCGGCGGCCGTCGGTACGGGCACAGTCGGCGACGGCGGATGCAACATCTCCCTCGGCACGTCCGGAACGATCTTTATTTCCAGCAAAGAATTTGGCGTGGACAAATTTAACGCCCTCCATTCCTTCGCGCACGCGGACGGCAACTACCACCTGATGGGATGCATGCTCAGCGCCGCTTCGTGCAACAAGTGGTGGATGGACGAAATCATCGGCACCAAAGACTATCCGGCGGAGCAGAAGCCGATCACGGACGACAAACTCGGCGAAAATAACGTTTACTATCTCCCGTACCTGATGGGCGAGCGCTCGCCTCATAACAATCCGGACGCGCGGGCACTGTTCATCGGCATGTCGATGGATTCGACCAGGGCCGATATGACGCAGGCCGTACTGGAAGGCGTGGCATTCGCGATCCGCGATTCGTTTGAAGTGGCCAAGGAACTCGGCATCAAGATCGAGGAGACGAAGATCTGCGGCGGCGGTGCGAAGAGTCCTCTCTGGAGGAAGATCATCGCCAACGTCCTGAACATCAAAGTAAATATCATCGAGAGCGAAGAGGGCCCGGGCCTCGGCGGCGCGATGCTGGCTGCGGTTGCCTGCGGAGAGTACGCTTCTGTCGAGGAAGCGGCGGCTAAGATCGTCAAAGTGATCGACACCGTAGAACCGGATGCCGCTCTAGCTGCCAAATACGATGAGAAATACGCGAAGTTCAAAGAAATCTATCCTACAGTAAAGGCGCTGTATGATACATTAAAAAATTAAATAATCCAGGAGGCTGTCCTTATGAAAAAGTGTACCCGCGTATTCAGTATGATACTTACCATGTTCCTTGTTCTGTCTGTTTTAGCCGGATCCGGCATCATTCAGGCAAAGTCCACGGTAAAAGTGTCATCCATAAAGATCAAGAATACCAAAAAGAAATTCAGGATCCAAAAAGGAAAAACCGTCATACTGAATGCTTCGGTCAAGGTTTCTCCCAACAAAAGCAAGTACAAAAAAGTGACGTATCGTTCCTCGAAGCCCGCTATCGTTTCCGTCAACGCCAAAGGCGTGATGAAAGCAAAAAAGGCCGGAACAGCAAAGATCACTGTTGCTTCTGCTTTTGACGCCAAAAAGAAAGTGACGATACCCGTCACCGTAACGGCGGACATTCTTGTAAAGAAGATCGTACTAAATAAAACGAGTATCACAGTGGATGAGGGTTCCGAGGAAGAGATCAAGCTCCAGATCAGGCAGATCATTCCCCGAAACGCAAAAAACAAAGATATTGAGTGGGATACAGACGACGATGATGTGGCAGATGTCGAAGATGACGGCACTCTGATCATTGGAGAAGCTGGAGAAACAGTAATCACCGCTTATGCAGCAGATGAGGGCGGCGCATACGCCGAGTGCGAAATTATCGTAAACGGCGATGATTCGGATGATGACAGCGATGACTACGACGAGGATGATTCTGATTTTGACGAATAAGTCCCGACACGATCATAACTGTATGTAATACAGGAAGAAACGATAGATCAGCAGGAAACTCTTCTGCGCCGGCCTATCGTTTCTTCTATTTTAATTACCTGTTTATCTGCTTTCTACAGAAGTTCGTTACAGGAGCTCGTTGATCGTTTTCACGCCGGTCTCCACCGCATTGTTAAAGCTGTGCCCGTAAATGTTTGTCGTTGTCGAAACTTTTGTATGGCCGCCCAGCTTGGCCACATCCACGGCGCTCATTTTCGTCATGAGCAGGCTCAGGTTCGTATGACGCAGGTCATGGTAACGTATGTAGCGGAACCCGTTGGCGTGGATGAAGCGCGCCCAGCGCTTCGTCACATTGTTCGGATGCCACGGGCTGCCATCCTTTTCGCGGAGCACAAAATCGGGTTTGTTCTTATATAGATAACCATAGTTCTTGCGGTCCCTTTTCTGCTGTTTTTCCGCCCGTTTCAGGATGTCAAACAACGCGTCCGGTATTCCGATCTGCCGCACCGTATGGTTTTTTGTGTGGTTCATTTTTACAATTTGCCGTCCGGCCGTCGTGCGCACCTCACAGATCGTCAGCACGCGGTTTGCCATATCCACATTGTCCCATCTGAGAGCGCATACCTCCTCGCGCCGGCAGCCGCAGTACAGCGCGATGCCCGCTGCCACCTCCAAACCGATCTTGCCTGAAGATTTGAGTGCCGACAAAATCTCCCTCGCCTCCTCCGGCTGGTAGATGTGGTGAAAAAACGGCTCCTGCTTCAGCGGCCTGATCTTTCGCACCGGATTTACCTCGAGTCCGTAGATCTCGCTGTTTTCCACCATGTATTCAAACAGCGTCATAAGATGCGTGCGATGCTTGTTGATCGTATTGCCGCTCAGGTTTTTGGTGGACTTCAAAAACGTAAAATAGGTGAGGATCTCTTTTGTCGTCATATCACACAGTTTAAAACCCTTTCCCCAAAATGACAGCATATGGCGCTGCAGATTCGCCGTAAACACCCATGTCGTCTTAGAATTGCGAACGTAATTAATGTTTGTGTTCCAATCTTCCATTAATTCCCCCAGCGTTGGTCCTTCCGTCCCTTTTGTGCCTTCCTGATCGTTCTGGCGCACACCAAACGCGCCATAGATCACATTGTCCTTTTCAAAAACTTTCACTTTCTTTTCCTCCTTAATAATAAAAATTGGCTATAGGAATCATAGCTCCTATAGCCAATTTTAAACGATTTTGAAAAAGAAATATATTGTTAGCGCAAAAGTACGAGCGGATTTACCGTTTCCTCTTTCTGTTTTACCTGGTAGTATAGATTTGCTCCCTCTACGGAATAGTATTTCGTCGGTTTGGCAATCTTGCCGATCACCTGTCCCTCGCTGACCTCGTCGCCTTTGGAGACAGCTAGATCCTTCAGCTGCCCGTACACGACTTTGAAGTCATCACCAATCGCAATCGTAACTGTCGTTCCGGTTTCATCGTTTGTCTCGATATTTTTGACGACTCCGCTCGAACTGGATTTGACGCTTTCACCGACCTTGCTGCCGATGATCAGCGCCGGATTCGTCTTGAACTGCGAAAGCGTGGGAAAATACACCACCTTTTCCGGGCTGTACTCAATGAGGATATCGCCCTCGACCGGCCAGAGAAGGCCTGTCTCCTGATCAAAATGGAGTTTGTCCTCCACTTTCGTCTTATTGCTCTTCATCGTTGTTTTCGCTTTCTTTTTCTTCGGAGCCGGCGTCGACTCTTTTACTTCCGATTTCACGTTATCCGTCGTCGCGTCCTCCGCCTCCGGCGAGAACGTGGCCGTCGGCGCCTCCGTCATGATGGGCGCCTGCGTTTCCTGCGCGACGACCGCATTCTCCTGCTCCCCGCTGCCGTCGGAAAATACATTCATACAGATGAAGCTAAATGCTGCCAGGCACACGATTCCGCATATGAGCGATATATAAAATCCTTTTTCCTTATAAAACATGTAAATCACCTCAATTCAAGTTTTATAAATAGTCTTGCCTGAATTGAGGTGATTATACAATGTATCGCTCTGCAAATTTTGGAAACAAATAAAAATTTAATATAAAATCCTGCCGTCCGCCACCTGTCTCAGATGTTTGCCGTAGCTTGACTTTCCGTATAAATCTGCGGACGCCAGCAGCTTCTCCCTGTCGATCCACCCGTTCTTATACGCGATTTCTTCGATTGCCGACAGCATGATGCCCTGGCGCTTTTCGATCACTTTGACAAATTCGCTCGCATCGGCCAGCGCGTCCATCGTCCCGGTATCCAGCCAGGCGTAACCGCGCCCGAGCGTAATGACGTTCAGCGCGCCCTCTTCCAGATACATGCGGTTCAGATCGGTGATCTCCAGCTCGCCGCGCGCCGACGGCTTTACTTTTTTCGCCATTTCCACAACACGGTTATCGTAAAAATAAAGTCCCGTCACCGCGTAATTGGATTTCGGATGTTCCGGTTTCTCTTCGACTGAGACCGCCTTGCCGTCCCCGTCAAATTCCACGATACCGAAACGCTCCGGGTCATCGACATAGTAGCCAAATACTGTGGCACCGTTTTCGCGCGACGCCGCTTCCCGCAGATGACTTCCCAGTCCGCTCCCGTAAAAAATATTGTCGCCGAGCACCATCGCGCACGCCTCGCCGTCAATAAATTCCTCGCCGATCAGGAACGCCTGAGCCAGTCCATCGGGACTTGGCTGGACTTTATACTCCAGATGGATGCCGAAATTGGAGCCGTCGCCGAGCAACCGCTCGAAATTCGGCAGGTCAACCGGCGTCGAAATGATCAGGATATCCCGGATCCCGGCCAGCATGAGCGTCGAGAGCGGGTAATAGATCATCGGTTTATCGTATACCGGCAATAACTGTTTTGACGTCACCATCGTCAGCGGATACAACCTCGTACCGGAACCACCGGCTAATATAATTCCTTTCATGCCAATCTCTCCATCCTTCCCATCATAATCCGGCGTCTTTCGCTTTTTCCACTTCGACGATCGCTTCTTTTTTCATCGGAATGCGGCAGTTTTTATTACTTCCAAACTCAACGATCACGACGTCGTCCGTCATGTCTATGATCACGCCATAAAAACCACTCGTCGTAAGGATACTGTCACCGACAGCGACGCTTGCCACCATCGCCTGGCGCTCCTTCTCCTGTTTTCTCTGCGGACGGATCGCGATAAAATAAAATGCTCCGATGATCACGACCACGTAGATCAGCATACCTACTGTTCCCATTCTAAGTACCTCCTAGTCTCGAATCAAAGATCTAATACTCTCCAGATGCCATTAAATCTATCTTCTTCTTTTTATACTGCGCAAAACAATTCGTTCCGATCGCTTCGCGAACCTCACTCATCATTGTATTATAAAAATAAAGATTATGCAAGACCAATAATCGAAGTCCCAGCATTTCTTTTGCTTTTAACAGATGCCGGATGTAGGCTCGCGTATAATGGCGGCACGCCGGACACTGGCAGCCCACCTCGATCGGCCGCTCATCCAGTTCAAACCGTTTGTTCATCAGATTCATTTTTCCAAAATTTGTATAAGCGTGTCCATGCCTGCCGTTTCTCGCGGGATACACGCAGTCAAAAAAGTCCACGCCGCGCTCCACAGCCTCCAGTATGTTCTGCGGCGTGCCGACTCCCATGAGATACACCGGCTTTTCCGCTGGCAGTTCCGGCACGACCGCATCCAGAATGCGGTACATCTCTTCGTGGCTCTCCCCGACCGCAAGCCCTCCGACCGCGTAGCCGTCGAGATCCATCTCCCGGATCTGCTGCGCGTGGCGGATGCGGATGTCCTCAAACGTCCCGCCCTGGTTGATGCCGAACAACAGCTGCCTTCGGTTGATCGTGTCCTCCCTGGCATTCAACTCCTGCATTTTTACTTTGCAGCGCCCGAGCCACCTTGTCGTCCGCGCCACCGACGCCTCCATATATTCTCGTGTCGCTGGGTGCGGGGCGCACTCATCAAACGCCATCGCGATCGTTGACGCCAGATTTGACTGGATCTGCATGCTCTCTTCCGGCCCCATAAAAATTTTTCTGCCATCGATATGGGACTGGAAATATACGCCCTCTTCTTTGATCCTGCGCAGTCCGGCGAGGGAGAATACCTGAAAACCGCCGGAATCGGTGAGGATCGGCCTGTCCCAGTTCATGAACCGGTGCAGTCCGCCCAACTGGCGAATCACGTCATCCCCCGGACGCACGTGTAGATGATACGTATTTGACAGTTCTACCTGCGTGCCGATCTCCTTTAGATCCATCGTCGATACGGCGCCCTTGATGGCCGCCACCGTCCCTACATTCATGAAAACCGGCGTCTGGATGTCCCCGTGCGGCGTGTGGAACACGCCCTGTTTCGCTTTTCCTTCTCTTGCTACTATTTCAAACATATTGCTCCCGTTCCCTTTCTATTTGTTCAAAAGCTTTGCAAACCGTATATATAACCACAGCATAATGGGAAGCAGGATCGAACCGCCCAGACACGCCTTAAATAACCCGCTTGACGCCGGGGAAGTCGTCAACGCCGCGATCAGCGTGACCACATACATGAGTGCGAGCAGCACAGTCCCCACACCGGCGATGATACGGGCGCCTTTCGGATATGAACTTTTCGGTTTCCCGTCCTGTTCTTCCGTTCGTTCCTCCATCCGTTCCTGACTGATCTCATTCCTCTCCTTTTCCATGAGTACCTCCCCTCTTGATAGCCGTTAAATGTTCTTTTAACCTCTTTTCCATGCCCATATCCGACAGTTCATAAAATTTCATATCCCGGATCTCATCCGGCAGATACTGCTGTTCCACATAATGGTTCTCAAAGTCGTGGGCGTACTGGTAGCCGATGCCGCGGCCGAGCTTCGCCGCCCCCTTATAGTGGGAGTCCTGAAGATACGGCGGGATCTTATGTTCCGGATGGGTGGATACGTACTGCATCGCCGCGCCGATCGCCGTAACGGCGGAATTGCTCTTTGGCGCGCAAGCCACATAGGCGGCCGCCTGGGCCAGTATGATCTGCGACTCCGGCATACCGATCCTCTCGACGGCCTGCGCCGCCTGTACGGCCACGACGAGCGCCTGCGGATCGGCGTTCGACACGTCCTCCGCCGCGCATATCATGATCCTGCGGGCAATAAATTTGATATCCTCCCCGGCGTAGAGCATGCGCGCCAGATAGTAGATCGCCGCATCCGGATCGGAACCGCGCATACTTTTGATGAACGCGGAGATCGTGTCATAGTGGTTATCTCCTGTTTTATCATAGCGCAGGACGCGCTTCTGGATACACTCCTCCGCGACATCCACCGTAATATGGATGACGCCGTCTTCCGCGCGCTCCGTCGTCAGCACACCCAGTTCAATGGCATTGAGCGCCATCCGCGCGTCGCCGCCGCTGATGTCCGCGAGAAACGAGAGCGCGTCTTCCTCAATCACGGCGTGATAGCTCCCGAGCCCCTTTTCCTCGTCGGTAACGGCCCGCAGCAACAGCGTCTTTATATTTTCTTCCGAGAGCGGATGCAGTTCAAAAATAATGGAACGTGAGATCAACGCCCCATTTACCTCAAAATACGGATTCTCCGTGGTAGCTCCGATGAGGATCACAGTGCCGTCCTCCACAAACGGCAGAAGGTAATCCTGCTGGCCCTTATTGAAGCGGTGGATCTCGTCGATAAACAGGATCGTCTTCCGCCCGTACATTCCCATGTTCTCTTTGGCCTTTGCCACGACCGCTTCCATATCCTTCTTCCCGGCGGCGGTAGCATTGATCTGCAAAAACTCCGCCTTCGTCGTCCCCGCGATCACTTTGGCGAGCGTTGTTTTTCCCGTACCGGGAGGGCCGAACAAAAGGATCGAACTGAGCTTATCAGCCTGGATCGCCCGGTAAAGCAGCTTGTCCTTTCCTATGATATGCTCCTGTCCGACCACCTCGTCGAGCGTCCCCGGCCGCAGCCGGGAAGCCAGGGGCGCTTCCTTCTCCTTATTTTTTTCATTCATATATTCAAGTAGATCCACGTCTTGTCACCTCGTTCCACCTTTCCCTTGCCGGCCGTCTTTTCCGTCACCTGCTTCTCAAACGCCGCCACTTGTTCTTCGGGGATCGTATAAACCAGTTCCACATCTTCCGCGTAATCGGCGTTTTCTTCCGCGAGACCCTGTTCGGCGGCAATATACTGGACCTTACCGAGATCGGTGTAATCGGTCGTGACCGTCACATAATACCCTCTCCGTTTTTCGACGACCGCGCAGTTGTCAAGTCCCTGCTTCGCGGCAGCCGAATACGCCCGCACGAGTCCTCCCGTTCCCAGCAGCGTCCCGCCGAAATACCTGGTCACCACGATGAGCACATCGTGGATCCCGCACCCGGTGATCACATCCAGGATCGGGCGGCCGGCCGTGCCGGAAGGCTCCCCGTCATCGCTGCACCTCTCCGTCTCGTTTTTCTCCCCGATCACGTACGCAAAACAGTTGTGTCTCGCGTCATAATGTTTCTTCCGCACGCTGGTCAGGTGCTCCAGCGCTTCTTCTTCGGTTTTCACCGGAAATACCTGGGCGATAAAGCGGGATTTCTTTTCCACCACTTCTCCCGTACCGCCCTCCTGCACTATTTTCAGAGGTGAACACATCGCTTTCGATTCCTTTCGCCATTTCTCATGTGATTCTTTACAATAGTTTACTAATTTTTCTTTTCCTTTGCAAGTATTTTTGATATAATAATAGTATTCAGGCACAAAACGGTTTACTTCATCATCATATAAAAGGAAGGTTTTCAGCGCATGAATTTCAGTAAAAAACACGCGTTGGCAAAGACGAAAGCTCTCAAATCGCCCGCCACACATCGGATACACAAAGCAAAAGTAGTCGCCTCCCGGCTGTTCCTCATCGTATTCATCGTATGCGCGGTCGTCGGGATCAGCGCTCTGGCCGGCGCGGTCAACGGTCTGATGGAAACGGCCCCGAGCATCGAATCCATCAATGTCGTGCCGGACGGCTACGCCACAAAAATTTTAAATTCAAAGGGAAAGCTCGTGCAGACGCTTGTGGGCAGGGAGGCCAACCGCGAGTACACGACGCTCGATAAAATCCCCATCCATCTGCAGAACGCGTTTGTCGCCATCGAGGATGAGCGCTTTTGGACGCACGACGGCATCGACCTGCGGGGAATTTTCCGCGCCGTCTATACCGGTTTATCGAACGGCGGGGAATTCCACCAGGGCGCCAGCACGCTGACGCAGCAGCTGTTAAAAAACCAGGTGTTCGGCGGCGGGGAAGAGACGACACTCATACAGAAGATCGAACGAAAGATCCAGGAGCAGTATCTGGCCATCCAACTCGAAAACAAGCTGTCGAAAAAGCAGATCATGGAATATTACCTGAATACGATCAACTTAGGACAGAACACGCTCGGTGTACAAGCTGCATCCAAACGGTATTTCGGAAAAGACGTCTCCGAACTGACGATTTCGGAATCGGCCGTGCTCGCCGGCATCACACAGAATCCTTCCGGCTACAATCCGATCACCCATCCGAAAAAGAACGGAAAAAAACGGCTCACGATCCTTTCTTATATGAAAGAACAGGGTTACATCACATCGGAAGAATACGATGAGGCGATGGCGGACAAGGTTTACGCCCGCATTAAATCGGTAAATAAAGAAACGATACAGGGGCAGACCGCCACATCGTTCTTTACGGATTCACTTATCGACCAGATCATTAATGATATGAAAGAAGAACTCGGCTACACCGAGACACAGGCGTATAACGCCCTCTACCGCGGCGGTTTGACGATCTATTCCACGCAGGATTCTTCCATGCAGAAAATATGTGACAAGATCATCAACACCGAATCCTATTATCCGGCTGATTCCACCTATCAGCTCAACTACCAGCTGACCGTGACCGACGAGAGCGGAAAAGCTTCGAATTACAACGCAGGTACGATGATCAACTGGTTCGCCAAAAAGAAAAATATGATCGTCAGTCTATACTATTCCGACAAAAAGGGTGCTGACAAGTACATTAAAACGTACAAAAAGGCCATGAGTAAAGGAAAGACCGTGGACGGTGAAAAAATCGAATATGTGATCCAGCCGCAGGTATCCTTCCTCATCCTCGACCAGCATACCGGTCAGGTAAAAGCAATCACAGGGGGACGCGGGGAAAAAACGGCGAGCCGCACGCTCAACCGCGCGACCACTTCACTGCGGCAGCCCGGCTCAACCTTTAAAGTACTTTCCACTTATCTGCCCGCGCTGGACACCGCCGCCATGACACTGGCCACCGTGCAGAAAGACGAACCCTATGAATACCCGGGAACAAAACGCCTTGTCAAAAACTGGTACACCGGTTACCGCGGAGATGTCACTATGCGGACCGCAATCGCGGATTCGATGAACGTTATCGCTGTCAAGACTTTGCAGCAGGTAACGCCCAAAATAGGTTATGATTATCTATTAAATCTGGATTTTACCTCGTTGGTTGACAGTTATACAGACTCGAGCGGAAAAATCTTTACAGATATCGCGCTTCCTATGGCACTGGGAGGGTTGACAAAAGGTGTGTCCAATCTTGAATTAACTTCCGGTTTTGCCAGCATCGCCAACGGAGGCGTATACAATAAACCTACTTTTTATACAAAAGTCATCGACCACGACGGTAATGTCCTATTGAACAAGGCCCCTTCCAAAGTGAAAGAAATTGATATCAATGGAAATGAAACCGTAACGTACTCGACGCCGACGAGCAAACAGGTGATGAAAGATTCGACTGCCTGGCTCCTCACCGATGCCATGCAGGATGTCGTGAAATCCGGCACTGGTACCGCTGTCCGGTTTGACAACCTGCAGATGCCGCTGGCCGGAAAGACCGGGACGACCACAGATAATAAAGACCTTTGGTTTGTCGGCTATACACCATACCTGACGGCCGGCATCTGGGGCGGTTTTGACGCCAGTGAAAAGCAGACAAACACAACGTTCCACAAGGCGATCTGGAAGGCAATTATGGAAAAAATAAACAGCCGCTATGAAACGGCTGAATTTGAAAAACCGAAATCGGTGATCTCAGTATATGTCTGTACAAAATGTGGCAAGCTTGCGCCGGAAGGGCATTACGGCTCTTCGTATAAGAAAGAATACTTCGCCAAAGGAAACGTGCCCACCGAAACGTGCCGGTATCATTAAGAACCGGCACATGTTAGGCAGTACCACTATGCACTGGCAGATGATAATAAGCTTCCGATTCATACGTCCAATTCCTGCAGATACCTCTTCAGCGCATCCTGCCAAGAAGGCAATTTATTAAACCCTTCTTTAATCAGTTTTTCTTTGCTCATTCGGCTGTTAAATGGGCGTTTAGCTTTTGCTGGAAACTGATCACTCGTGATCGGCGTCACCGAAACCTCGTCCATTCCTGCCAGCCGGAAAATCTCCTTCGCAAATTCATACCAACTGCAGAAACCCTCATTAGATGCGTGGTACACACCGTATTTCTCCGTCTGCACCATGTCTGCGAGAAGAACTGCCATATCCCGCGTGTAGGTAGGAGAACCGATCTGATCGTCTACCACCTTCACGGCGCCGTTCTCTTTTCCGATGCGGAGCATTGTCTTGACAAAGTTATTTCCGTTTTTCCCAAACACCCAGGAAATACGCACGATAAAGAACTTGTCTAATCTCGATTTAACCTCCGTTTCTCCCTCATATTTCGTCCTGCCATATACACTGATCGGGCCCGCTGCATCATCCGTCTCCCAAGGACGCTCTCCCTCCCCGGAAAACACGAAATCGGTGCTGATATAAATCATCTTACAATCCAGTTCCGCACAGACCTCAGCGATGTTTTTCGCCCCATCCACATTTACTTTACGGCATTGATCGGCTTCATCCTCCGCACGATCCACCGCTGTATACGCACTGCAGTGGATTACAGCATCCGGCGCGCAGGCCCGGATGACTTCTCCCACTTTTTCCGCGTCAGTGATATCCATCTCTTCGCGTCCGACGCCGACTACGTCCTGCCCGCGCTGTTCCAGTTCGCGCACGACATCATGACCGAGCTGTCCCCCGATCCCAGTTACCAGCACTTTCATTCTGATAAGTCCTCCCCGTACATTTTCTCGAAATAATTGGCGTACTCGCCGCTAATGATATTCTCCCACCATTCGCGGTTCTCTAAATACCAGTCAATCGTCTGGCGGATCCCCGTTTCAAACGTATATTTCGGCTTCCAGCCAAGCTCCGTCTCCAGTTTCGTCGGATCGATCGCGTAGCGCAGATCGTGTCCCGGACGGTCTGTCACGAACTCGATCAGGCTTTCTGGCTTGTCCAGCGCTTTCAGTATCGTTTTCACAACTTCCAGGTTTGTTTTTTCGTTGTGGCCTCCCACATTGTACACCTCACCCGGTTTTCCTTTATGGATGATAAGGTCAATGGCCTCACAGTGATCAGAAACGTGCAGCCAGTCGCGCACATTCTCTCCCTTCCCATATACCGGAAGTTTCTCATCAGCCAGCGCTCTCGAAATAATGAGCGGGATCAGCTTCTCCGGGAAATGATAGGGGCCGTAATTATTGGAACAGCGTGAGATAGTGACTGGCAGTCCATACGTGCGCTCATAGGCGAGAACAAAAAGATCGGCACTCGCCTTACTCGACGAATAAGGACTTGACGTGTGGAGCGGTGTATCTTCATGGAAAAAGAGATCCGGCCGGTCAAGCGGCAGATCGCCGTAAACCTCATCGGTCGATACCTGATGATAACGCTTGACGCCATATTCTTTCGACGCGTCCAAAAGTACCTGGGTTCCCATGACATTTGTCCTCACAAAGACACCCGGATCCGTGATCGAACGGTCGACATGGCTCTCCGCGGCAAAATTCACGACATAATCCGGCCGCTCTCTGTCAAACAGATCCATCACAAAATCGCGGTCAGCGATGTCCCCGCGGACAAATTTGTAATTCGGCTTGTCCTCTACCGGTTTCAGTGTCTCCAGATTTCCCGCATACGTAAGCAGATCCAGATTGATGATCTGATCCTCCGGATACTTATTTACCATATGATGCACAAAATTTCCGCCGATAAATCCGGCGCCGCCTGTCACTAATATCTTCATTTCAATTCAACCCTCATTTCTTTCTTCACTTATTGTTTTTCCAGCTTATTTCCTGTTTCCTTTTCTTCCCTGCTTTCTGACACTCCTCCCTCTCCCGTTTCCCGGCCGATCTTTCATGGGGCGATCCGGCCTTCGGTCCTGTTCTACTGAAACCCGTTTCCGCACGCGTCGTCCGTTGCCTTCCCGATCTTTCGCAGAACCCCCAAGCCGCCCTTTCCCGATCTTCCGCGGCGGAATGAGACACTTCTCTCCAAAACCGATGAGATCCGTCCTCCCCGCCCGGTGGAGCGCCTCTTTCACAAGTTCGTAGTTTTCCGGTTTCCGATACTGGATCAACGCGCGCTGCATCGCCTTTTCCCGCGGGGATTTCGGCACATAGACCGGCTTCATCGTGCGTGGATCAAGCCCCGTATGATACATGCAGGTAGAAATAGTCCCCGGCGTCGGGTAAAAATCCTGCACCTGCTCGGGCATGTACCCCAGATCCCGCACATATTCGGCAAGCTCTACCGCTTCCGTGAGCGTCGACCCCGGATGGGAAGACATGAGATAAGGCACGGCATACTGCCTCTTTCCCGTCTTTTTGTTCACGTTTTCATAGCGCCGCAAAAACGACTGGTACACGCCATGTTCCGGCTTTCCCATCGCACAGAGCACCGCATTCGAAACATGTTCCGGCGCCACCCGCAGCTGGCCGCTGATATGATGCTCGCATAATTCCCGCAAAAACGTATCGTCCGGATCCGCCATCACATAGTCAAACCGGATGCCGGAGCGCACAAACACCTTCTTCACGTTCGGCAGCTTCCTCAATTTCCGGAGAAGCTTTACATAATCCTTATGGCTGGCATTCAGGTTCTCACACGGTTTCGGAAACAGGCACTGCTTTTTCGCACAGACACCGTGCGCTTCCTGTTTGGCGCACGACGGATGCCTAAAATTCGCCGTCGGGCCGCCGACATCGTGGATATATCCCTTAAAATCCCGATCCCTCGTCATCCTCTCCGCCTCTGCCAGAATGGACTCATGGCTGCGGACCTGTACGATGCGCCCCTGATGGAACGTCAGCGCACAGAAATGACAGCCGCCAAAACAGCCGCGGCAGCTTGTCAGGCTGAACTTTACCTCCCGGATCGCCGGAACGCCGCCCGCAGCCGCATAGCTCGGATGCGCGCATCCCGCATAGGGATACGAATACACATCATCCATTTCCTGCGCACGGAGCGGCATCGACGGCGGGTTCTGCACGATGAGAACCTTTCCCGGATACCTCTCCACAAGCACCTGTGCCGTATAAGGATCCGTATTTTCATACTGGATCATAAAACTCTCGGCATATTTTCGTTTATCCCGCATGATCTCTTCATAGGATGGCAGGACACGGGCATTATATACATCGGTGCCCTCTTTCGTCCGGTACACCGTCCCGGGGACATACGTAAGATCCCTCACATCCATACCGCTGTCCAGCGCTTCCGCAATCTCCAGAATGCTGTGTTCCCCCATTCCGTAAGAAATGAGATCCGCACCGGAGTCGAGCAGGATCGAGCGCTTCACCTGGTCCGACCAGTAATCATAATGCGCCAGACGCCGCAGGCTCGCCTCAATGCCGCCGAGGATGATCGGCGTCTCCTTAAATGTTCTGCGGATGAGGTTCGAATAGACGACAGCCGCATGATCCGGCCGTTTTCCGGCTGCGCCGCCCGGCGAGTAGCTGTCGGACGTGCGCCGTTTTTTATTGACCGTATAGTGATTGACCATCGAATCCATATTGCCGCTGCTCACGAGAAACGCAAGGCGCGGTTCACCGAGTACCGCGATGCTCTCATCTGACTTCCAGTCCGGCTGGGAAATAATGCCCACCTTATAACCGTGCGCTTCCAAATGCCGGCTGATGATGGCGTGTCCGAACGAAGAATGATCGACATACGCGTCTCCGATGACATAAACAAAATCACATTGATCCCAACCCCTCTTTTCCATGTCCGCCCTGGACATCGGTAAAAAACGATCCTCCATAACGCGGAACTAGTTCAGATACTCAACGGCCGCATGTTCGATCGGAAGTCCGGCCTTATAACGCTCGATAAACGCGTCAAACCCTTTGACATCGACCGGATCCGGCTCCATCGAAACGCCTTCCGAACCGGCAAATACCTGTTCCGCCAAATAGGTATCAAGCGACTCGTCCGATTTTTTGTTCTTCATATAAGAAGCTAACAGAGCAATCCCCCAGGCGCCGCCTTCCCCGGCCGTCTCCATCACGGATACCGGAGCATTCATCGCAGCCGCCATGATCTTCTGACCGACGCCCTTCGTCTTAAAGAGTCCGCCATGGCCCAGTATTTTATCCACCTTGACGCCCTCCTGTTTCAACAGGATATCCAGCCCTACTTTCAGGGCGCCGAGCGACGTAAACAGGTTCACGCGCATAAAGTTTGCCAGATTAAACTTGCTGTCCGGCGTGCGCACGATCATCGGACGGCCCTGCTCAAATCCCGTAATATGCTCGCCCGAGAAATAATTATACGCGAGAAGTCCGCCGCCGTCGGCATCTCCCTCCAGCGCTTTATTGTACAAAGTCGAGAACAATTGATCCATATCCGTTTTCACGCCAAGGCTGTCGGCAAATTCCTTAAACAGATTGACCCAGGCGTTCAGATCCGATGTACAGTTATTACAGTGTACCATACCGACCAGGTTTCCAGAAGGCGTCGTCACCAGATCGATCTCTGGATACACTTTCGACAGCTCTTTCTCCAAAACGATCATCGCAAACACCGACGTACCTGCCGAGACATTTCCGGTCCGCACCGCTACGCTGTTCGTCGCAGCCATTCCGGTTCCGGCATCTCCTTCCGGCGGACAGAGCGGAATGCCTGCTTTCAGGTTTCCTGACACATCGAGCAGTTTTGCCCCTTCTTCAGTCAGCGTACCTGCCGCCTCGCCTGCCACGAGAACTTTAGGGAGGATCTCACTTAATTTCCAGGAGAATCCTTTTCCGGCTACCGCCTCCTCAAATGCAGCGATCATCTTCTCGTCAAACTTTTTCGTCTGTATATCGATCGGGAACATACCCGAAGCCTCGCCGACCCCGAGCACTTTTTCACCGGTCAGTTTCCAGTGGATGTACCCCGCCAGCGTCGTCTGGAACACGATATCCTTTACATGCTCTTCCCCGTTTAAAATAGCCTGATACAAATGGGCGATACTCCATCGCTGCGGGATATTATACTGGAACATCTCCGTCAGCTTCTCCGAAGCTTCCCCCGTGATCGTATTGCGCCATGTGCGGAATGGGACAAGAAGGTTATCGTCCTTATCAAATGCCATATATCCGTGCATCATCGCGCTGAACCCGATGGCTCCTACCGTCGTGAGCACCGTTCCGTATGTCGTTTCCACATCCTTTGCCAGCTTCGTATAACTATCCTGCAGTCCCGTCCAGATATCATCCAGACTGTATGTCCAGATTCCATGTTCCAACCGGTTTTCCCAGTCATGGCTGCCGGACGCGATCGGTTCATTATTTTCCCCGACCAAAACCGCCTTGATCCTCGTAGAACCAAACTCGATACCCAACGCCGTCTTTCCACTCTCAATCGCCGCTTTTACGCTGTCTTTTGCAATCCCCATGATTCCTATCCTCCTGATTCTGTCGATACTTCATTCGACTGACATTTTCTTTCATTATAAGCTATCCATTGTTACATTTCAACCACTTTTTGGCCTCTCTCCACGACTATTGACTTCAACCCGAGATTCCCCTATAATAAACATCGGGAATCAACGCCCCGATGCGTGAAAAGATACAACAGAAAGGATTTTTACAAAGAATGAATATTTCAACACTCCGCCAAAGTGCAAAAGATATCCTGATATCAAAGAAATTTTATGAATATACGTTTATCTTTGTCCTCTTCACAACGTTTCTGATCTGGCTGTTCAAAATCTTTTACGAAGGACATGCCAGTTCCCAATTCAATGTGTTTTTCAGAGGAAGCGCTGATTTTTTTTGCCGATCTGCAAAATGTGGTCGGCTATTCTTCCCAAAGGGACGTTTACAACAATACCATGTATATGGGGTTGGCCGAAAAAGCGTACCCGCCTCTCACATACGTGTTTTCATATTGCTTTTCCCGACTGGTAAACATGGACACATATTATCAAAAAGATGATTTTTTGAACATGTATCATGAACCAAAGTTTCTTATCATCTATCTTATTTTTGCCACCATAACGATGATCATGGTGTACGAACTTATCCGCACATGTAAAACAGGCCGCCAATCACTAAAAATTTCTACCGCCATCGCCTGTTTACTGTCAGCTCCCATGCTCTATTCCTTTGAGCGGGCGAACACGATCATCCTGACGATGTTCTGTACGATGTTTTTCTGTTTCTTTTATGACAGCAACAAAAACCCCCTGCTCCGGCAATTGGCCTATCTGTCTTTTGCCGTCGCTGTATCCCTCAAAATGACGCCTGCCGTTTTGGGCATCTTCCTCCTGCACAAACGTCAGTGGAAAGGTGTAGCTTGTGTCATTTTTTACAGCCTGATCCTCTTTTTCGCACCGTTCGCCTTTTTCAAAAACGGCTTTTCCAATCTGCCACAGATGTTAGAAAATCTGCAGGCGAACCTGGCGTACTATACAAGAGACGACGGGTGTACATTGTTCGCCAGCGTATCACACTTTGTTCCGTTCCCGCCCGAATGGTTTCCATCTTTTATGACAGTGGTCACTTATATTGTTGGCATTATTTTTCTCGTTTCCAGTTTTTTACTCCCGACCAAATGGGAACGGATGATGGCCGTCTGCCTGACGCTTGTAATCGTCCCCTCACATTCGGGATATTATTGTTTACTGTATCTTATTCCGCCAATCATCGCTTTTTTAAATGAAACGAATCATAAATATTCCGATCTTCTCTTCCTGTTGTCCATGCTATTGATCATGCATCAGCTTCGCGGGGATCTTCGGGATACGCTGTGCAACTATCAGGTGGCAATCCTGATCATGACGATAACCTTACTCGTCCACTCCGTACTCGCCATCGTCAGACAATTGGCGCCGCAGAAACTAAACAAAGAAAAGTTTTCATAATGCCCCGCACCATCCCACCAGAACCCTCACCGCAAACGCCGCGATCCAGGCCACGACGATCTGGAAGACCACGACAAAGACCGCCCATTTCCGGTTTAGTTCCTTCGCCACCGTAGAAATCGCCGCCACACATGGTGTATAGAGCAGTGTAAAGATCAGAAAGACAAACGCCGTCGCCGGAGAAAACACTCCTGCCAGCACATCGGGCAGCATCGCCGTCGTCGTCCCCATCAGAACGGCCGCCGAGCTGACCACCGCCTCCTTCGCCGTAAACCCGACGACAAGAGACGTGCACATACGCCAGTCCGTAATCCCGAGCGGCGCAAACACCGGCGTCAGAACGTGTCCGATCGAGGCAAGCATACTGTCTGCGCTGTCCTCCACCACATTGAACCGTATATCAAATGTCTGCAAAAACCAGATCACGATGGACGCCACAAAAATAATGGTAAACGCCCTCGTGATAAAATCCTTTGCCTTATCCCACAAAAGCATTCCGACACTTTTCGCGCTCGGCAGCCGGTAATTCGGCAGTTCCATCACAAACGGCACCGGTTTTCCGCGAAACAGCGTCTTATTAAAAATAAGCCCACACAGTACCGCCATCAAAATCCCCGTCAGATAGAGGGCGATCATCACCAGTCCGCGGTACCGCGGGAAAAAAGTCAGCGTAAAGATTCCGTAGATCGGCAACTTCGCGCTGCAGCTCATGAACGGCGTGAGCAGTATCGTCATCTTTCGGTCGCGCTCGCTTGACAGCGTGCGCGCCGACATGACAGCCGGAACCGTGCAGCCGAACCCGATGAGCATCGGCACAAAACTCCTTCCCGAAAGTCCGATCTTCCGGAGCAGTTTATCCATGACAAACGCGACCCTGGCCATATACCCGCTGTCCTCCAGAATCGATAAAAAGAAAAACAGGATGACAATGACCGGCACAAATGACAGCACGCTCCCCACACCGGTAATGATCCCGTTTACGACAAGGGAGCACACGACAGGGTTCACCTGCAGCCGATTCATGCCCTGCTCCACAAACGCGCTGACCGCATCGATCCCCTCCCCGAGCAGATCCGAAAGCCAGCTTCCGACCGAGCCAAACGTCAGCGCGAAGATCAGAAACATGATACTGAGAAAAATGGGTATCGCCAGATACTTATTCGTCAAAACCCGGTCGATTTTCACACTCCTGGCATGCTGCAGGCTCTCTTTCGGCTTGACGACCGCATCCTTTACGATTTTATCTATAAACGTGTACCGCATGTCAGCAATAGCCGCCTTGCGGTCGGTTTTCATTTCGCCTTCCATTTCGGTGACACTGTGCTCGATCATATCGATCTCATTTTCGGATAGTTCGAGCGACGCCAGCAGCGGCTCATCGCGCTCCACCAGTTTCGACGCCACGAAGGCCGCGGGAATACCGATATTTTCGGCATGATCCTCGACCAGATGCGCCACGGCATGAAGCGTGCGGTGTACCGGACCCGAACAGAAGTCCTGCCGCTTCGGTTTCCTCTTCGCCTTCGCCGTCTTTAACGCCGTATCGATCAGTTCATCCACGCCCTCATTTTTGCTGGCCGAAATAGGCACGACCGGCACGCCCAGTTCCTCTTTCAGCGCATTGACCTTGATCGTCCCGCCGTTCGCCCGGACCTCATCCATCATGTTCAGCGCGATCACCATCGGAATATCCAGCTGGATCAGCTGCAGCGTCAGATAAAAATTGCGCTCGATATTGGTAGCGTCAATGATGTTGATAATGCCGTCGGGATGTTCTTTCGTCAGAAAATCCCGGGTCACGATCTCCTCCTGCGTATACGGGGAAAGAGAATAGATCCCCGGCAGATCGACCACTTCGTCACTCGTCCCCCGGATCTTCCCCACCTTGCTGTCCACCGTCACGCCCGGGAAATTCCCGACATGCTGATTTGCTCCTGTAAGCTGGTTAAAAAGTGTCGTTTTTCCACAATTCTGATTTCCTGCCAGTGCAAACTTCATCTCATACCTCCATATGTGTACTCCCTTCACTCCACAGGCCGAACGCCTTCCCTGGGCGCTCTGGCCCTCTTTCCGCCTCACTCGTCTATTTCGATCATCTCCGCGTCCTCGCAACGCAGTGTCAGTTCATAGCCCCGCAGCGTGATCTCGATCGGATCGCCCATTGGCGCGACTTTTCGCACCATCACTTCCGTCCTCGGCGTGAGGCCCATATCCAAAAGCCTGTCCCGCAGCGCTCCCTGCCCATGAACTGCCGTGATCTTCGCCCGTCTGCCTATTTCCAGTTTATCCAGTGTCAATTTGTTTTCCTCCTGATCTCCTCTATAAACCGAGACGGTTCCATTTCCTTATGGAACCTCTCTGCCGTGTAAGATAAATGAAGATGCTCCCTCGCCCTCGTCATCGCCACATACAAAAGCCGTCTCTCTTCTTCCAGATTCCCGTCCTCCACCGAGCGCTGGTACGGCACGACCGCCTCATTCAGATCGGGCAGGAACACCACATCGAACTCCAAACCTTTCGAGGCGTGCATCGTCATAAGCGCGACGCCGCGCCCATCGTCCCCGGGGGGCCCATTCGCTCCTGCCGCCTCTGCCTCCGCATTCGCCCTCACCGCATTTTCCCCCTGCGGGGCACTCCCCCCTCTCTCATGTCTGCGGTGGTCCCCACCAGACAGGCGGCGATCCCCGCCATATTGGCGGCGCTCCTCCAACTGGAGCCCGTACTCCTCGATATGGGCAAACCACGCCTGCACGGTGTCAAACTCCGAAGCATCCTCTTTCAGTTCCTCCACGACCTCCTCCCAGTCACCCACCGACACATTCCGCTCTGCCGCGTATTCACACAAAAAATCGTGATAACCGATGACTTGGTAAATATAATCGAGCGCACTGTACGGCGTCATCGTCTTCATCGCGAACAGATCATTCTGCAGCGCGTTGATGCGCTCGCACATATATGGCTTGTCCCGATAATATTCGTACAGCATACCAAATGACATGTCCTGCGCCCCGAACGCCGCCCGGCTGATATAGCGCTTGGGCCGGTTGGCGATTTTGAGAAAATGGGAGCGGTCCCTCTCTCCCTGCGCCAGTTTGAGATACGTGATCAGATCTTTGGCGATCCAGTGCTCAAACACGTTCGGCAGCGCATCCTTCATCACAAACGGAATATTGTACTCCATCAGTTTCCTCGAGAGGACGTTCATCTGTCTGGCCGTCCGGAACAAGACCGCAATCTCATCCGGCCCGGTACCTTCCTGCAAATATGCCCGGATCTTCTGCACAACAGCGTCGGCCTGTGACAGCACGTTCGCGTACCTCGACACATGCACGGCATCTCCCTCACCCCGCATCGCCTCTAACTGCTTGCCATACCTTTTCTTATTATGGGAAATGAGCCTCGCGGCCGCCTCCAGGATCTGCGCGCGGCAGCGGTAATTCCCGCTGATCGTAACCTGTTTCAGATCCGCGTATTCTTTCGGAAACGAGAGCATGATATCCGGCCTGGCCCCCCGGAACCCGTAGATCGACTGGTCGTCGTCGCCGACGATGAACAGATTGTTTTGCGGCCGGGCAAGCATCCGGATATTCTCGTACTGGAGCCGGTTGATGTCCTGAAACTCATCGATCAGTATATACGAAAACCGCTTCTGCCACGCCGCCAGTATATCGGGCCGCGCCCGGAACAGCTCATACGTGTACATCACCATGTCGTCAAAGTCCAGATAGCGGTTCTTCTGCACGCGGCTCTGGTAGCCGTTGTAGATCTGGCGGAAAATTTCCTCCGGGCAGCTCGTAGAATAATAGTGTTCGATATCCGTCCCCTCGCCCTTGATGCAGCTGATCTCCCTTTCCACATCCTCCAGAAATTCTTTCTTATCCTCGATATCATCGTACTCGGTTTCCATCAGTGCCTCTTCCAGAAAGCGGTATTTGAGCGGCGCCGACACAATATCTTTCGCCTCATAGTGATACGCCGCCTTCAGTATTTGGAAAAACAGGGAGTGAAACGTCCCGAACCGGATCGGAAGCCGCTTATTTCCTGTGAGCGCCTCAAAACGCTCCCGCATTTCCACGGAAGCCGCTTTGGAAAACGTGACGACCAAAATGAGAGCAGGGTTTACGCCTTCCTCTTCGATCAAATACCGGACCCGGTTTGTAATGACCGTCGTTTTACCCACTGCCCGGACCCGCGAGGCACATAAAAGGCCCCCCGATGTGCCTGATCGCCATGTCCTGTGCTTCACTGAAATTCATCCTCATACGCTTCTTTCTCCTTTCAGGCTTCCTCCAGTAACTCGATGCCTTTGCGGATCCTCCGCAGGGACTCGTCCTTCCCCAGTATTTCCATGATCTCATACGCACCGCCCGGCGTCATCTGCTTCCCGGATACCGCGGTGCGCAGCGGCCAGAGCGCCTGTCCGTTCTTGCAGCCCTTCTGTGCCACATAATCCATCGCCGTCTTCTCGATCGCCGGGATTGAATAGTCCGTGAGCGCCTCAAAGAGAGGGAGCATTTCCCTCAGCGCCTCGAGCGAATTTTCCGCATTCGTCTTCATCTTCTTATGCGTGTACATGGAGATGTCATAGTCCGGAAGTTCCTCGAAAAAGTCGATCTTCTCCGTGATATCCGGGAACACCTCGATCCTCGTCTTCACGAGATCCGCAATCTTTTTCAGATCCAGATCCTTTTTCACCGTCTCCCGGATGACCGGAAGCGCGCGCTCATAATAGGCCTCATCGTCCATCTTTTTGATGTATTCCCCATTCATCCAGCGGAGTTTCACGATATCAAATACCGCCGGCGATTTGCTGATCCGCTTATAGTCAAACGCCTCGATCAGTTCCGCGAGGGAGAAAAATTCCTTACTCTTTCCGTCCTCCGTAACATCCTCATCCGACGGACTCCAGCCGAGGAGTGCCACGTAATTGACGACCGCCTCGGGCACAAATCCGAGTTCCATCAGATCCTCAAACGACGCGTCGCCCCGCCGCTTGGCCAGTTTTTTATGGGTTTCATCGGTAATGGTCGGACAGTGCACATACACCGGGATCTCCCAGCCAAACGCCTCGTACAGCCGGTTGTATTTGGGCGCGCTCGACAGATATTCATTGCCGCGCACGACATGCGTGATCTCCATCAGATGGTCGTCCACCACATTGGCAAAATTATAGGTGGGGTAGCCGTCCGCCTTGATCAGCACCATATCATCCAGTTCCTCATTCGGAGCCGTGATCACGCCGTAGATCACATCGTCAAACGTCGTCTCTCCCTCGGTCGGGTTGTTCTGGCGGATGACATAGGGAACGCCGGCCGCCAGTTTCTCTTCTACTTCCTCTTTCGACAGCGACAGACAATGCTTATCGTATTTGGCCGCCACCTTTCCACTCTCTTCGGCGTCCTTTCGCAGCTCCTCCAGCCGCTCTTTGGAACAGAAACAGTAGTAAGCCTCTCCTTTTTCCACAAGCTGCTTCGCGTACTCCAGATACATGCCGGTTTTCGTGCGCTCACTCTGTACGTACGGCCCGTATCCGCCATCCTTGTCCGGCCCCTCGTCGTGTTCCAGTCCGGCCTCTGCCATCGTCTTATATATCAAATCCAGCGCGCCTTCCACAAAACGTTCCTGATCGGTGTCCTCCACACGGAGCAGAAAATCTCCCCCTTCGTGTTTCGCGATCAGATAGGCGTAGAGCGCCGTTCTTAAATTTCCTACATGCATACGCCCGGTCGGGCTCGGTGCAAACCTCGTTCGAATCTTTTTCATCGTTTCCCTCTTTTCTGCACGGCACTTCCGTACCATGGCTTGTTATTGTACATAAATGATGTTTGCGGCTGACAGCGCGCGGACACAAACCTGCAGAGTTTATCACCCCTGCAGCGGCGCCAAAAAAACAGGCACCACAAGCTTATTATACGTTGTGATACCTGTTTTGTAAAGAAAAATGATAGTTTCGTTATTTATTTCGCCGCATCCAAAAATTGCTGGAAGGATGGTTTTGGCTCATCAATGCTGTTTTTAAACAACAGCGGGGAGCACTGTGCCCGCCATGACATCGCGTCATACAGACCCCAGATCGTCACGCCGGTAATACCTTTCGGACTTACCTTCGTGTCCCTCTCCTTGTGTTTTTTCACGACCATTCTCATGAAATCGCCCACAAAGGCCGCCTGCTGTTCATCCGTCTCTTTTTTATTCTTGTACTGCCACGTCTTTCCCTCGTGGTCAAAGTTGATCGTGATATCAAGTTCCGTGATCTGAATTTCCAGACCAGTTTTCATAAAGGTGTCAAGCGCTGCCTCGTATTCCTCTATCGTCGGGCGGGTGATATCCACGTGGCTCTGCATTCCGATTCCATTACAGATCTTCGCGTCCTCCCCGGCGTTGATAAATTCCACGAGCGCTACAACATCATCCACATTGAAATACGTGTCAAAATCGTTGTAACACAGGGCAACCTTATCCTGTACGCCGTACTGTTTCACCATGTCATAAGCGATCTCAAACGCTTTCTTCACGTAAGGCGGTTCCATGCCATTATTTCCATAAACGGTATCCCATATATGTCCCCACGAACGGCCGCGGTTCAGGTACTCATTTACGACATCCCACGTATAGACGATGCTTCCCGCTTCCCCGGTCAGCTCCTTTTCTTTCTCCATCACGTGCTTCATCACCGAGCGGACATAGAACTCCAGTCTGGCATCCATGATCTCCGTCGTCACATCCGTCTGCCCCGCGTAGTTCTCCGTGAAAAACCATCCCGGCGTCTGGCTGTGCCATACGAGCGTATGGGCGCGAACCCTCAGGCCATTGTCGCGCGCTGCTTTCAGGGCATCATCGACCGAGGCAAAGTTCAGTCTCGGGATCATGTCCTCTTTATAAGTATCCGGTATCACATACCCGAGCTTCTGCGCCTCTTCTTTCGTGACAGGTGTCACTTCGCCCCCAAGGACCGCATCCGGTTTCATTTCATTTTCCAGCGTGAAGCTGTTAAAATGTTTCTTTACAAATGCCAGCGTCTTCGAATCTTTCAATTCCTGACGTCCCGCGTTATAGTTTACGCATGAACCCAGATTCTCGAAAATGCCCTCATACGCTTTGCGGATGCTTCCCTCTTGAGCCGGCGGCAGGGTGACTTGCGGTGGAATCGTCGGATTCCCCGGCGCTGCCGCTGAAGCGGACGGAACCGATGTATTCGCCGCAGGTGCCGTCGGCACAGGTGTGGCGGACGGAGCGGCTGTCTTTGTGTCAACTACCTTTTTCTTTGCCTTCACATTTACCGTGCATTTGAGGGTATACGTTTTCTTCCCCTTCACTTTACACGTAACAGTTGCTTTTCCCTTCTTTTTCCCGGTCACTTTGCAGCCATATTTGCCGCTCTTTTTGACGGTCGCCGTCTTTTTACTGCTGCTCTTCCATGTAAGCTTGGCGCCTTTTGCCTTCGTAACCTTTAACGTCTTGCTCGAACCAGCTGTCAGTTCCAATTTCTTTTTGGAAAGCTTGGGTTTCACCACTTTGGCGCCGGCTTCTTCAGCCCCTGCCAAAAGCGTAACGCACATCGTCACCGCAAGCATCCCTGCCATCAGTCTTCTCATGTCTGTGTCAATATCCTTTCTTTTATGATTACTATTACTCTACCCAAACCTTCGCCGCATCCAAAAATGCCTGGAACGAAGGTTTCGGATCGTTAATACTTTTTCCGAACAGTAGCGGTTTAAAATTCGGATTGCCATTGTGACCTCCGCGCCACGAATACGCGTCGCACAGTCCCCAGATCGTAATTCCCGTGATGCCTTTCGGGCTGACTGTCTTATCACGCTGTTTCTGCTTTGTCACGATCATTTTCATCAGATCCCCGACAAACTTTGCCTGATCCTCATCCGTCTGCCCTTTGTTTGTCAGCATCCCCTGGTTATCCGGATCAAAGTTCGTCGTGACATCCATCTCCGTCACCTGGACTTCCAGTCCGGTCGCGAGAAACTTATCCATCGCCGCGCCATATTCATCCAGCGTCGGGCGGTCTACATCGACATGCGTCTGCATACCGATACCGCCGCAGATCTTCGCCTCTTCTCCCTCGTTGATATAATTCACGAGCGATACGAGATCATCCGCGCAGAAATACGTGTCATAATCATTGTAGAACAAAGTCACCGTATCCTGTACGCCGTACTGTTTCAGCATATCATAGGCAAATTCAAATGCATTCTTCACATAGGTTGGCTGAAGTTCCATGTCGCCGTAAACTGTCATCCATGTCTTTGCCCCCGGCTGATTGTCGCGGTGGAGATACTCATTTGTCACATCCCACGCATAGATGATGCTTCCGGCCTTTCCTGCCACTTTCTGTTCCTGTTTCAACAAATGATCCATCACCGTGCGCACATAGAACTCCAGTCTGGCGTCCATAACTTCCGGTGTAACCGCCTTTCCCCCGGTATAATTTCTGGAAAAGAACCAGTCCGGTGTCTGCTGATGCCACATAAGTACATGAGCGCGCATCTGTATTCCGTAGAAATGTGCCACCTCTACGATCCTGTCCAACGTAGCTAGATTCAGTTTCGGAACTTTATCTTCCGTATAATTATCCGGAATAATGTATCCGAGTTCAAGCGCTTCCTCCTTCGAGATCAGTTCATTACCCCACTGGCCAAGAACACCGTTCGGTTTCATCTCATCCTCCAGTGTAAAGCTGTTAAAGTTTTCTTTGACAAACTTCATCGTCGCCTCATCCTGCAGATCATTATTTCCGCGCCAGCCGTTGTAGTTCAAACTGCTGCCCATATGTGGGAAAATGCCTTGATATCTCTTCAATATACTATTTGAAGTAAGATCCGGTTTCGGTCCCTGGTCATCCACAGATGGTGCCGACGGCGCCGGACTATTCCCTCCCGGAACAGCTGTATTTCCCGGTGTCTGCGTCTGTGCCGGCGGCGTCGCTGTCTTCGTCGGCGTCTTCTTATTTACTGTAACCTTACATTTCAGCGAGTAGTTTTTCTTCGCCTTCACTTTACAGGTGATCACCGTGCTTCCGCTCGACTTCGCTGTCACTTTTCCCCCGTATTTTCCGCTCTTTTTCACGGCAGCCACTTTTTTCTTACTGCTCTTCCAGGTAAGCTTCGCCCCTTTGGCCTTTGTCACCTTCAGCGTTTTTGACTTCCCGACCGTCAGCGTCAGCTTTTTCTTGGAAATCTTCGGCTTCGCCGCCGCAGATGCCTCCGCGCTCCCCCCAAAAACCGTTGCACACATTACCACTGCCAGCATTCCTGCTACACATCTTCTCATCTCAATAACATCCTTCCTTATTCGATCATAATTTTTGTACACTTCTCCTGCGCATCGCATGTCCTACATACTCTGCACATACTGTCTGATACATTCTACTGTCTTATCAATGCCCGCCAGATCGCTCCGGATCGTCAGCGCGTAATTAAACAGGTTATCCCATCGGTCTCCGGTGTGATAACGATAATAATTGCCCCTGCTCTTGTCCTTTTTCGCCACCGTCTCTGCCGCGTGTTCCGGGGCGATGTGATCCACCTGGATCGACCGCAGGATACGAAAATCCAGATCGGCACTGATAAATACATTCACTACATCCTGTAGATCCCGCAATATGTAATCCGCGCACCTGCCGACGATGACACAAGGGCCCTCGTCCGCCACCTTGCGGATCACATTGGACTGCGCCAGAAAGATCCTGTCATCCAGCGACAATCCCGCGAATCCCACATCCTGATTGGTAAACACATTCATTCCCATGGCAATAGAGTACAGGAGACTGTTCGTCGCCTTGTCCTCCACGGTCTGAAATGCCGCTTCCGAAAAACCGGTCTCTTTCGCCGCCCGGGAAATGATCTCATTATCATAAAAGGGTACGTCGAACTGCTCCGCCAATTTTTTTCCGATTTCCCTTCCCCCGCTGCCATACTGCCTGTTGATCGTAATAATTTTCTTCAAAATCAATCACCACTCTTGTCAAAAAATCCGGAGACACCGGTCAGCGGTTTCTCCGGATTCCTGTATTTTTGTTCATTTTTTATTTTACTCGGTATAAAGACCTTTTTCAATGATGAATCATGAATTATAGTTGACACATCACGAATCCCCGATCCGTTCTTTTCCTGCCCGGCCGTCGCCGGCATGCTCTTTGCGGTACTGCGTGGGTGTCATACCTTCCCGGCTCTTAAACTGTCTGGAAAAATGCTCCCAGTTATTGTACCCGCACTGCTGGCTGATCTCGGAAATACTTTTTGTCGTTCGCAGAAGCAGGAGCTTTGCCCGGTTCGTCCTGCTTAAAATGACCTCGTTGATACATGTGATACCGAAAAAATTCTTATAGAATTTCTGCAGCGACCGCGTACCGAGTTTCACGTACTGGGCCATTTCCTCCAGCGTCCACTGCCGTTCGGGATGCTGATAGATCTGTTCCCGCAGCGACAGGAATGATTCCTGATACCCCGAATCTTCCTCCTGAAACGCGTACTCGTGCAGCCGGTGGAAGATAATGTGCATCAGACGCTCTATCACATACTGCGAACTCCTGTGCTGCCAGAAGTTCTCATTTGCCACCGCCTGCCAGTATATCTTATACCAGCTCAGATCCGGGCAGGACACGGGAACGCCAAACGGGAGAAATCCCTTTTGATACAGTTCCTCGACACAGTTAAAGCGGATCCAGCTGTAAACCAGTTCGCCGCCCGCTGACCGGTAATGAACCCTCTGCCCCGGCTGGTACAGGATACATGTACATTCCGGATACTCCCGCATCTCGCCGCTGATTTCGATCCATGTACGGGTCTCAAACAACATGATCTCATATTCTCCCCGGGCATACACGAGATCGTCCTCAAAGGATTCTTTTTTGTGGTCATCTATCACAGCGTACAAGATCTTGATCATGTCACATACCTCCAAATGCCTTGGGGCGCCGTCAGCGCACTAGTTATAACCCAGTGCCAGCACGGTGAAGTCCTTTCCTTCATCTCCCTCTGCCATTTTAATCTCAATCTCGTGTTTCGCCGCGGTATCTTCACTAAATCCGAGTTCCGGAACCGCCTGGTTCCATCCGCCGGATTCGTATCCAGTCAGGTCTTTCACTTTCTTCCCATCGACCCAGAGTTCCGCCTTACCCGCCGTTTTCGAACTCGTATGTTTCGTTATGATGATCAGGTTCTTGCAGTTGATCACCGCTTTGATACCCGCGGTATTGCCCGATGCCGCCTTGTGCATGAAGTTCACCGGAAAAGCAGACGCGTTTCCGGAATGATGATACTTCCACACAGCCGTATCCGTGCTGTCAAAACCGCCTTTATCAAATGATTCCACATCGCTTTGCGTCGAGATATCCGTATCCGCCCAGATCGTCTTCAGATCCGTGAACGCATCCGTCTTTTTCGGCGCAGGCAGGTTCGCGCTGTCAATATTATCCTCTTCTGCCGCTTCCCTTCCGATCGTTTTGATCAGTGTCATCACGCAGTCCGCCATAAGCTGGTGGCCGCTATTCGTGGGATGCATGCCGTCGCTCGCATAATACCAGTCCGTAAATCCGTCTTCGGCAAGCCGTTCTTTCACCGCATTACCCATGCTCACCATCGGCAGGTCATAATGTTCCCCATATGGAATATAGGCAGACTCCATCACGCGGTTGCTGTCGGTCTTGCTCCCCTTGAAGATCGAGAAGATCAAAACGACTGCCGAACCCGACTTCAATCCCCGGCGGATCAGTGCCTCGTAGGCGCCGCCGTTCGTACACTCCCCGTAATCATTTACCGCAAATTCGATAAACAGGATGTCCGGCGTCTTGCCGAGTTTGTCCACAACATCGCGCTCATAACGCACGATCCCCAGCGATGACGGCGTACCGCTCATGCCGGCATTGGCAAAGTGTACATTTTCACCGCCGTTGACCCCGTATCTCTCGGCAAACGCTTTGGCCGACAGCGACGCGTAACAATTTTCATTGGGATCTGCTGCCGCGCCTTCTGTAATAGATCCCCCGATGTAGCCAATGTTCACTTCCTCACCAGCTCTCGCCTTCGCGATCGCTTTTTTGATCCTCGCGTTATTTCCGGTAGAAAGCACCGAGTTCTCCCTCGTTTTCTTATAAACCGGATCCTCATCCGGATCATCAGTCGGTTCTGGTACTTCCGTCACCACAGGCGGCGTCAGCGTCTCAATCGGCGGCGCGGATGGCTGTACGGATGGCTGCGCGCTCGGCCCCGCCGTCACTACGGGCGCCGTCGTTACTACAGGCGCTGTCGTCTGTTTCTGTCCTTCTTTCACTTTTACTGTCACCTTCACCGTTCCGACGCTTTTCGTCTTCTTCTTGTAAACCTCTTTGACGCTAACCTTTGCCGATCCTTTTTTTACCGCGGTTACAACGCCCTTCTTACTTACTTTGATCTTTTTGTTCGAAGCCTTAAATGTATACTTCGCTTTACTCTTTTTCCCCGTCAGCTTGATCGTCTTCTTTTTTCCGACCTCCAGGGTCATGGACTTTGTCTTTAATTTAGCCTTCTTCGCCGCCTGCAGGCTGGCAGGATCCGTAAACATCCCCGTAAGGCACGATCCTGTCACGGCCAAAGCCAGCCCCAGCGACAAAACTCTCTTACTGCTCTTTGTCAGCATATAACTGCCTCCTTTTCTTTCTTATTTTCATAGGTAATCCATAATACTAACTATACACTACATTTCTTGCATTTCCAATGATATATCCTGCACATTGATTGAATTATCCTGCGTCTATTTGATATATTTAGAACTTTTTCCCATCTCTCAAACGCGGAGCGGCATACGGACAGCATGTACCAGCACACGGGCAGCACGAAAAATCAGAAAATATCATGCTCCATATCCCTATCCATCACAGACAAAAACATCCCTGCGGCTGTATAATATAAAAAAACACCGAAGGCCTGTAATTTGCCCCTTCGGAGAAATGAGGCAGACGATGAAAAAACATGTAAAACGAATTGCGGCCGGCGCGCTAGCCGTCTGTATGAGTGCACTATGTATCATACCGGACAGCGTCCCCGCAAAAGCTGAAAATCCTATTGTACAGACGATGTATACCGCCGATCCGTCCCCGCTCGTTGTCGGGGATACGATGTACGTGTACACAACGCGCGACGAACGGCGCGAGACCGCATCCACGGAATGGAGCCTGATGAACGAGTGGCGCTGTTTCTCCACGAAAGATATGGTAAACTGGACCGACCACGGCCAGATCGCGCATGCCGAGACGTTTGACGGCGATGAGAACTGGCGGGCGTGGGCGCAGCACGTCGTGACAAAACCCGTTGTCGAAAACGGCGTCAAAAAAAATAAGTATTATCTGTTCGCCCCCTTTAACGGCACGAAGATCGATGTGGCCGTATCCGACAACCCCTGGGGGCCGTTTGAGGACGCGACACCGGGCAAATATCTGATCGACGGCGGCTGGGACGGCGGAAATATCGACCCTGCCGTATTGGTCGAGGATCACGGAAATCCCGATGATGTCGAGAACTATGACTACTATCTCTACTGGGGCAATCCGTATCTGCGCTACTGCAAACTGACCGACGACCTGTTGGACGTCGATCCGGATACGGACGGGGACGGCGTCTTATCCGAAGAGGAAAGCCAGATCGACCCGCGCTTTACCAAGAGCGACAACAAAATACTGGGCGAGGTACGCCCGGGCCTGCACAGCTTCCAAACGCACGGAGAGGAAGGCTACAAGGCCTTCGGAAAACCGACGCAGGGCGAGAGCACGACCGGTAAATTTCCGGCCGAACCGGCCAGCAGCAAAGACAAGCGCTCCGCGTTCGAAGAAGGGCCCTGGCTCATCAAACACGATGACGGAAAAGACGGTACGGACGACTATTTCCTGTTCTTTGTCGGCGGACGTACGCCGGGGGAAACCGTCGAGTACTCGACCGCACCGTCGCCGATCGGCCCCTGGACATACCGGGGACTCGTGATGGACAGGGAAAACGGATATTCCTGCATCCACCCGGGCGTCGTGGAGTTTAAGGGAAAAAATTATCTGTTCTACCTGAACGAAATGCTCGTCGGCGGCACCGGCTCCGACCGCTCGGTCTGCGTGAAGGAATTTTCTTACGACGAAAATAACCTCATCGTAAAAGAAACCGATGAGGACACGGCCGCCCTGCTCGAACAGGGCATGGGGAAGACGGCCAAGGGAAACCCTTACTTCAGCGTCAACGCCATCGGCACACTGAACCCCTATGAATTAAATCAGGCAGAGACGATCTGCTGGGCCTCTAACCTGGACGGCGTGACCGGAGGCTTTAACGGGACCGGACAGGGGGTTAAGACGAAGGCAAAGGAAACGATCACAAAGGACAAAGACCCCGTCACGGGAAAAGTCGCCTTTTGGCAGTCCGCCGCCAAGTACGGCGTCGCCGTATGCGACATTGACAACAACGACTACATCAAAGTGGCAAACGTCGATTTCGGCGAGACGAGAGCCGAACGTTTTACCGTTTCCGCCGCCTGCGGCAAAGGTCTTCCGCCCACGAACCTGACAGAGGACAGCAAGGGAAATGTGATCTTTAACCCGGACTGTGATACCGTTTCCGGAAACATCGAACTGTGGCTCGACTACGGCGCGGACAGCGAGTGCCAGATCGGCACCGTGACGATCGGGAACACGGGCGGCACCAATATCTATCAGGACTTTACGACTGAACTGACCGGAGACGCCGTGGGAATACACGACCTGTATTTCATCTTCCGCGGAGAAGAAAACGCCAAACTGTTCAACCTTGACACCTGGCAGTTTACAAAAAAAGAGGTGCCGAAGCCGTCGCAGGATCCCACGGTCCCGACCGCCGCGCCGCCTTCCACCCCGAATCAGCCGGCCGTAACAGCACAGCCTTCGACCACGCCGAATATCGGAACAACCCCTTCACCCGGCATCAAAAAACCCGCCAGAACAAAGATCACGAAAGTGAAGAAGAAGGGAAAGAACAAATGCCTGATCAGCCTGAAAAAAGTGGCGGGCGCCACCGGATACCAGATCCAGTATTCCACCGATAAGGCGTTTAAGAAAAACGTGAAAAAGATAACTTCCAAAAAGCCGTCCTGCACTATCAAAAAACTGCGCGGCGGCAAAAAATACTACTTCCGGGCAAGGGCCTTCGTGAAGGCTTCCGGCAAAACGGTATACGGAGCATACAGCAGCGTAAAAGTAAAAAAATAAAATGTTCTGCTGGAAACTCCCGTCAAAAAATATCCCGTATCAACCTATCCCGCACGAATCAAGTGGCATCCCTCTTGTTGTGCGGGATATTTCAATCCATTTTCCAAATATATCATTGAAGGAATGCGTTCTCTACGTTATTATTAAAGTAACGTATTTTGTAGAAAAGAAAGGTCAGGTTATCACTATGAAAAAAATCATTTCAACGACGGACGCTCCGGCAGCAATCGGCCCCTACTCCCAGGCCATCGAGATCAACGGTTTCCTTTTTACTTCCGGTGTGATCCCGATCGTCCCTTCCACCGGTGAACTCGTGACTGGCGGGATCGAGGCGCAGGCGGAACAGGCACTGGGAAATCTCGCCGCCCTGATCCATGCTTCGGGCGCCCGCATCGAGGACACGATAAAAACGACTGTATTCATAAAGAACATGGACGACTTCGCGGCGGTAAACGATATTTACGCCAAATATTTTACGCAAGACTTTCCCGCCCGCTCCTGCGTGGAGGTTGCCCGCCTTCCCAAAGATGTTCTGATCGAAATTGAGGCAATTGTAGAAAAGAAAGGAACCGTGTAAACATCATGCGTCCTCTGGGTCCCTGTCGGTCCTCAACTTAACTTCAGGATGAAAATATGGTATTTTTTACACACTTTAATTTCACTTGACAACGCGGCACAATGTTGATATACTAATTTTACGTCTTAATAATTTTGTAATATTTTTTTAACGATTGCATTAGATTTTAAGAAAAATACTTAATTTAACCCTTGCACTTTATATTGCGAAGCACATTTTGGAGGGACTAACATGCATAAATGGAAAATACTCCTCGGTACCGGCGTCGTATTATCGGTCGGACTGTTTGGAAATTACATCACGTCATCAATGACGACGATGTGTACGGAAACAGAACTTGCTGGGATGTCTTATACACTGAATCAATACGTCGATGTCCAGTCGGCCGGCGCGGCCTCGGACCCGGAAGCGATCGTGGCATTTCCCGATGCCCCCGCACCGGCTGCCACCGATCCAAACGCTGCCGGCGGGCCGGCAGAATCAGCAGTCTCCGGCGATGCCGCCGCGGCGCAGCCCCCGGCCGAACCGACAGCCACACCGGCACCCAAATCCGAATATGATAATGTCGGTATTTCGATCGCCGCTGATTACGTCAATGTAAGAAAACACCCGAACACGGACAGCAAGATCCTCGGAAAACTTTACCGCGGAAGTGCTGCCAAGATCATAAAAACCGTGGGCGACTGGGTTCAGATCCGCTCGGGTCAGGTAGAGGGATACATAAAATCTGAATATTTAGCGATTGGTTTCAGTGCCGAAAAGCTGATCGACCGGTTCGGAACGAAGATCGCGACCGTGAACACCGAAACACTGAAAGTGCGCGAAGCCAAAAACACAGACTGCGCCGTACTCACCCTCGTATCCGGTGAAGAGAGTTTCGAGGTGATCCGCGAAGACAAAGAATGGGTCAAGATCATGGTAGACGGAGACACGAAAGGTTTTGTCTCCAAAGAATTTGTCAAAATAACTGTAAAATTTAAAAAAGCCGTTTCCATCGAGGAAGAACGCGAGGAAGCGCGAAAGAAAGCAGCTGCAGCTGCAGCCGCAGCCAGGGCGGAGGCCGAAGCTGAGCAGGCGAGACAGCAGGCCGCCAATAATTCAAGCAGTTCCAATAGCAGCAACTCCGGCGGCGGAAGTTCTAATAGCGGCAGTTCCAGCAGCGGTAACTCCGGCGGAAGCAGTTCCAGTGGCGGCAGTTCGGGACATAAATCTTCGGGCGGCAGTAGTTCCGGCAGTTCCTCGCACAAATCGAGCAGTTCCGGAAGCAGCTCCAGCAGCAATAAATCCTCCGGCGATTCCGGCGAGGACAGCAGTTCCAATTCATCCGGCTCCGTTGTGGGAAGCGGCGACGGCTCATCCATCGCCTCCTATGCCCTGCAGTTCGTCGGCAACCCGTACGTATACGGCGGCACGAGCCTGACAAACGGTACCGACTGCTCCGGCTTCTCACAGGCGATCTTCCGTAAGTTCGGCATCAGCCTTCCCCGGACATCGGGCGAACAGGCCGGCGTCGGGAAAAAGATCAGCGTATCGAGCGCACGAGCCGGAGACCTGATCTTCTACGCGAAAAACGGACGCATCAACCATGTAGCCATCTGCATCGGCGGCGGCCGGGTTGTCCACGCAAGTAACCCGACCACCGGTATCACGACGAGTAACATGAATTACCGGACGCCTTATTGCGCAAGACGGATCATCGGTTAAATTAATATCATAAAGCGTATATTTTTACGTTTGCGAAATATACTACTAAACAGCTGGATTCTATTTGACAAAATGCAAATTCTGTTGTATAGTAATACCAGTGAATGAGTTACGGAAACTTGAGAAGACCGTAACCCGGGCGGCTCCTGCGGGGGCCGTTTCGTTTTTAGGGGAGGGGAGATTATGGCTGCTGGCAGAAATATTTTTATGGATTATACAGCTCAAATCCAACATTTAAAAAATCAGAACCTGAACATTGAAGACAATAATCTGGCAATCTACATATTAAACAAAATAGGTTATTATGGACTTATCAATGGATACAAAGAAGTTTTCAAAGATCCTGCTACGAACCATTACATATCTGGCACCACATTTAATGATATTCATCATATGTATCTTTTTGACGCCGATTTAAGAGCAGCTTTTCTGAAATATATTCTAATAGTTGAAAAAAACATTAAATCTTCTATCTCGTATCACTTTTCAGACTTGTACGGAAACAGTATGACAGATTACCAAAATCCCACTAATTATGATTATGGTAAACAACAAAATCAAATACGCATTCTATACAAAAAAATGAACCAGAAAATATATGGTAAAAACGCATCCCAACAGGTAAAGCATCATTTATCACTATATCATGATGTTCCACTTTGGGTACTAACCACCGATCTGACTCTTGGTGAGATCACCTCTATGTACCGCTATCTAAAAGGACATTGCAAAACTTTAGTGTGCAATGATTTTTATCAAATCGGACGTGCTGAATTGGGTAAGATGCTAGTCATCCTGACCAAAACACGTAATATCTGTGCCCATGGGAACCGTCTATTCAACGTTCAGCATGGCAACGCAATTATGGACTGTAAGGCCCACACAAAACTACGAATTCCCAAAACGGGCACTTTATATAACTATGGCAAATCTGATTTGTTTGCAACCGTAATTTCATTAAAATATCTTCTTGATATATTAGATTTCCGCATGTTTTACTATGATTTAAAAAAAATCATAAAAAATTATAATCCATCGTTGGACACACTTCATACAATGGGATTCCCAACAAATTGGATGTCCATTTTGCGAATAAAAGTGTATTGACTCCTGGTTTTATACCTGACTCGTACGAGGAAAGAAAGCTGCGATCAGCACCGGGATCATAAATACGACTCCGATCAGTATCACATTCAAAATCATCGATACAAATCCCATCACGATCCGTTTTGCCGCGCCCTCACATGGCAAAAGAAGCGCGTTCAGTATCCACACCGCGATCAGGCACACCGCCCAAAATCCAAACAGCGCCGTTCCCGTCAACTGGTCGGATCCGGTAACGGCAAATCCTATGATAAGGAGTACCAGGTGCCCCACTACGTATAACATCGGATTCACAGGCGCTTTTGCCAGTTTGGGCACGATCACGCTCGTAAAACAAAATACGGCAGCTGACATCAGATAAAACGCGTACATATCAAGCGCCTTCTGCGAACACAGCTGCCAAACGATACCGGCAAGCATGAGTACGCCTCCCGCCAGCATGCAGACGCCAGGCGTCATCTTCTCTTTGATCTTTTCATTCAGGTTCATTTATGACCATTCCTTTCTCTCTACGATTTCTCTTATATTCCGGATGCCGACGAGACTGATGCCGGACAAGTCCAGATTCCCGCTTTTTTCGATCGCCAGCTTATTCGCGAGCGGGAGGATACACGTGCGGTAGCCGGTCTTGAGCGCCTCGGCGACCCGTTTTTCGCACTGGGGCACGGCGCGCACCTCCCCGACCAGGCCGACCTCTCCAAACAGTACCGTGTGCTCATCCATGACTTTGCCGCTCTGGCTCGAGATGAGCGCCGCGATGATCGCCAGATCCAGCGCCGGCTCCGTAATGCGCATCCCGCCGGCCACATTGACATAGGCGTCACTGTCCGACATCCGCAGGCCAAGCCTCTTTTCCAGCACGGCGATCAGCAGATTGACCCGGTTATAATCCGTGCCGGCGGCGGTCCGCCTCGGCATATTGAAATACGTATGGCAGACAAGCGCCTGTACTTCGATCATGAAAGACCGGCTTCCCTCGATCGCGCACGCCACGACGGAACCGGACTCACCGACCGGCTTGCCCTGGATCATATACTCCGAAGGGTTCTGCACCTCCACGAGACCTTTTCCTTTCATCTCAAAGACGCCGATCTCGTTAGTCGAGCCAAAACGGTTCTTGACACCGCGCAGGATACGGTACGCCGCCGACGCATCCCCCTCAAAATACAAGACGGTATCCACCATGTGTTCCAGCATTCTTGGACCCGCCACATTTCCCTCTTTCGTCACATGGCCGACGATGAAAATGCTGATTCCCCTGCTCTTCGCGATACGGAGCAGGATTCCTGTGATCTCCCGCACCTGGCTCATACTGCCGGGCGCGGCATCGACGCTCTCCTCGTACATCGTCTGAATCGAATCAACGATGACGATCTTCGGCTGAAGCCTGCCGATGGCCGCATCAATCAGCGTGATGGCCGTCTCGGATAGAAGATAGATCGAGTCGGAAAATTCCCCGATCCGATCGCCGCGGAGCTTGATCTGCTTCAGCGATTCCTCTCCCGACACGTAGAGTACCTTTTCCCCTTTGTCCGACAGCTGTTTGCACATCTGGAGCAGCAGGGTGGACTTGCCGATTCCGGGATCCCCGCCGACCAGCACGAGCGAACCGGCCACGATCCCGCCGCCCAGCACGCGGTCAAGTTCGGCGATGCCCGTCAAAAGCCGGCGCTCGTCCCCGATCGCGATGTCCTTCATGCGGGCAGGCTCCACCGTCTGCGCCGCTGGCACTACCGCTTTTCGTTTTCCTGAAGACGACACCGCGGCAGGCGCCTCGACCAGCGTATTCCACTGGCCGCAGCCGGGGCATTGTCCCTGCCATTTACTTGTCTCCGTCCCACACTCACTACAATAAAATAATGTTTTTGCTTTTGCCATTTGCCTGTTACATTCCCTTTCCGCCCTAAAACGATAACGGCGCCAATCCCTGCCCGTCTCCGATGTCCCGGCAGGAATTGACGCCGCACTCACGGCTATGTTCACTGTATTAGCTGCATTTCACTACTTTGACAGCCGCCTTTTTCCCCTCATCCAGTTCAATGCTCACGTTGAGTTTTCCACCCAGATTCGTTTTCATCGTTCCAAGCTCCACATCATCCAAAAATACTTTATATTCCTGTGACGGTTCAAGCTCCAGAGTAAATCCGATGTCTTTTGCCGCTTCGACCGAGAACGACACTTCCGTTCCATCGGCAGTAAAATCCGTAACCGTGCTTCCCGGTACCGATTCATAGACAAAAATACCGTTTTTCTCCAGCTTCGTAATCTCCTGAAACGTTTTGACCTTGTACAGGTCCCCCTCGTACTCAAAGTCAGATTTCTTCGTTTTGGTCTGCAAAAGATAGTTTCCAAAACTCAGTGACCCATTATCCTCTCTACGAATCAATTGCTCTACAACACTCATGCCAGCGTCCTCCTTAGTTTCTTATATACGATTCGTTCCTTAACTCAATTATATCAAAAGTCACTCTATATTGCCATCATTTTTTTATGTTTTTTTGGACAAAAACCTTTCCCTCTTTGACGCCGATCTTCACGCTGTCGCCGATGGAAATCTTCCCCGCTACGACCTCTTCCGCAATAGCGTCCTCGATCTTATTCTGGATCGTCCGGCGCAGCGGCCTGGCTCCATAGTCCTTATCAAACCCCTGGTCGGCCACGTACTGTACCACATTTCGGCTGTACTGGATCGACAATTCCATCTGCGCCTGCACGCGCTGTTTAAAGTTCTCGAGCATATTTTTCGCGATCAGGAATATGTCACTCTTCGTCAGCGCGTGGAATACGATCATCTCGTCGATACGGTTGATAAACTCCGGCTTGAAGACACGCTTTACCTCTTCCATCACGCCCTCTTTCATGCGCTTGTGCTCCTGCTCCCTGTCCTCCTGCCGCAAAAATCCCATCGTCTTCGGGGAAATGATGCGGTTGGCACCGGCGTTCGATGTCAATATGATAATGGTATTTTTAAAATCAACGGTCCGGCCGTGGGCGTCCGTCAGATGGCCGTCCTCCAAAATCTGCAAAAGCATGTTGAATACATCCGGGTGTGCTTTCTCGACCTCGTCAAAAAGCAGTACCGAATACGGTTTACGGCGCACCTTTTCGCTGAGCTGTCCGCCCTCTTCATAACCGACATAACCCGGCGGGGAACCTACCATTTTGGACACGCTCTGCTTTTCCATATATTCCGACATATCCACGCGTATGATATCTTTTTCCGAACCGAAAACGGCTTCGGCCAGCGCTTTCGACAGTTCTGTCTTCCCGACGCCGGTAGGCCCCAGGAACAAAAAGGAACCAATGGGCCGCTTCGGATCTTTCAGGCCGACCCGCCCGCGCCGCACCGCCCGCGCCACGGCCGTGACCGCCTCATCCTGCCCGACCACGCGCTCATGCAGGATCTGCTCCAGCTTCTTTAAGCGCTTCGTCTCGTCTTTTTCCAGACGGCTGACCGGTATTTTCGTCCACTTTGCCACGAGTTCGGCGATGTGCTGCTCCGACAAGGTCGTTTCCTTACTCTTCCGCTTTTTCTGCCACCGCTTCTGCTCAGCCTCCAGTTCTTCTCTGGCCGCCGTTTCCTCAAATAGGATGGAAAAGACCAGATCCATATCCCCCTTGACGAGCGCCCGCTCTTTCTCTGCCTCGAGTTCCGCCACCCGCTCTTCCAGTTTGCCCATCGCCTCATCCTTTTTGACGATCCGCATCAGGCGCAGTTTGGCGGATGCCTCATCCACCAGATCAATGGCCTTATCAGGCAGAAAACGGTCGTTAATATAGCGGTCGGAAAGTTTTGCCGCCGCTTCCAGCGCGCCGTCGCTGATCTCGATGCCGTGAAATCTCTCATACCGGTCCCTGAGACCTTTGAGCATGCCGACCGTCTGCACGACGGTGGGCTCCCCGATCACAACCTTCTGGAACCGGCGTTCGAGGGCGGCATCCTTCTCGATCCGTTTCCGGTATTCATTCAGCGTAGTGGCGCCGATCACCTGTAACTCTCCGCGCGACAATGACGGCTTTAATATATTCGAGGCATCGAGTGCCCCTTCCGCTCCGCCTGCGCCAATCACCGTATGGAGTTCGTCGATAAACAAAATAACATCCCCAGAGGCGACCGCTTCCCTGACGGAGCGCTTGATCCTCTCCTCAAATTCGCCCCGGTATTTGGAACCAGCTACCATTCCGGACAGATCGAGCGATAAGATCCGTTTGCCCGCCATACTTTCCGGAACTCTCTTTTCCGCGATGCGTATCGCCAGCCCTTCCGCGATCGCCGTTTTTCCCACGCCGGGTTCCCCGACCAGACAGGGATTATTTTTCGTCCGCCGGCTCATGATCTGGATCACACTCTCCAGCTCATCGTCCCGGTTAAACACCGGATCGAGTTTCCCCTCCCTGGCGTAGGCCACCAGATCGCGGGAGTACTGGTCGAGCATCGGCGTATCTGATTTTCCTTTTTTATTTGCGTTCCTGCTGTTCGCGTACTCCGATTTGGCCGCATTTAAGTCGGCGCCGATCGTGAGCACCGTATCAATGTACATTTTCTGGGCATTGACGCCGAGCGATTCAATAATCTCCACCGCGCTCGTGTCCCGTCCCTTTAAAACTGCGAGAAACAGGTGTTCCGTCCCCACTTTGGCATCCTCGTTCCGCTCGGCGATCTGCTCCGCGGATAAGACGATCTCCTCCATCCGCGGCGTGATATCGCACTCGCTGCGGTTCACCTTCGGCATTTCCGACTCCCCGTCATCCCTGCGGTATCCCTGCGGACTCATATCCTCGAGTACGATGAGGATATCCATCTTCCTCATATCATTTTCCCTCATGATGCGCGAGGCCGTGCCGGTCACTGCCGCCAGTCCGTAAAGCAGATGTTCCGTCCCGATCGATCTCGTCCCCAATTTGGCAGCGATCTCTCCTGCCTTGCTAATTGCTCTCTCGGCACTTGCCGTAAACTCTTTTCTCACCTTTTTCCTCCATTCTGGCCTCCTCCTAGAAATCCAGATCATTTATTTCTAATTCCCGTTTTTCCCTGCCCGTTATCTTTGTTAAAACCATATTTAACACAATGGCCAACAATCTCAGAAATCCAGATCATTCAATTCCCGTTTCCCCCTGCCAAATTTTTTTCTTAAAACCATATTTAATATTATGATCAGCAGCACGAGTACTAAAACCATCAGCCCGATAATTACCGCGTACAGCCAGGTATTCGGCGTCACCTCGACCTCATACGCCACATTTCCGCCCTTATTTACTTTCTGCGTCATCGTCCCCGTGTAGCGCTGCAGCGTCTTCTCTTCCCGGTCGTACTGGTACAACGTGGGCTCGCCGCTCACCCCTTTGAGATACATGAGCAGATAATTGTTATCCAGATCATTTTCCATCGTATAGGCGGGGACGCTTTTTCCATCCAGCTCCACACTCGTCTTCACATAGCCGGACGGGATGACATCCTCGTCGGCCAGGTCAGCTACTTTGAACTGGTACTGGTTCTGTATATAGATCGAGCCTTTTTTCTCGTAAACCGAAAACGAAATATCAGAAGTCCCCTTTTCCGACTGCTCGCGCACCCTCGTCTCTCCTTCGGTTTCCTTCATCACGTGGATCTTATAGACACGCTTGTCCCCCGATTCCGCCGTAACTGTCACCTTCACCGTATTTTCTCCCGGCACGAGCTGGTCATTGTCCCGGATGCGCACTCTCGCCTTTCCATTTTCCGGTGTATAATTAAAATACAATATATTGGTGTCAAAGTCAACCGAAACCGTATATTCCAAAACATCGGCGTCAAACGCCGGCTTCATGGACAGCCCGTTAAAAGAAAGTGTTTTCAGCTTATTGTTCGTGCTCGGGGCCGGCGTCGCGGATGCGCCCTCCTGTCCTTCTTCCGGTGCCTGGGATTTCTCCTCTTCCGCAACGATCACACCAGTAAGATCGGTGGATACGGAAAACGTTTCCCCGTCTTCATTTACGATCTCGATCTGCCTGTCCAGGTCAAAACCGCCGCTTCCCTTCTTCAAAGCCTCAAACTCAAGGGAAAAGGTCCGCTTTTTCACCGATGTTTCATTCCCGACTGATGAGATCGTGAGCGCGCCGTTTCCTCCGCTCACCTTGCTCCCCCCCTGGACAAACTCAAACATGCCGGCATCGTAGAGAAGTTTCATCCGAACGTCAAGAAATTTTTCGGAAGAACTCACCGTACACACGACATGAAACGTGTCCCCCACCTTCACCTTCTGCGGATCTGACGTAAGCTCGACTTTTGCGCTTGCCGCATACGCTTTCTCGCAACATAGAACGGCGGACACCGCTGCACAGAGCAGTACGGCAAACAACGCCGCCATTGTGGTAACCTTCCTTTTCATCCATTTCTCCTTTTACTGCGGAGCCGCACAATTCGTCTCCGGCATATTTTCATAGACCGGTATCGAAAATACGAGTGGCACCGAATCCAGCATACCGCTGTACGCGTTCCTCGTTTTCAGCGCCTCGGAATTGGCCGCTTCCACATTTGTCATATACTGATGATTGTACGTACTGTCAGGCGTCACATTAAACTTCTGCAGGTAGCCTGTATTCTGTCCCCTGTTTATATAATTGCTGCCGATATACATGGCGCCGCCGACGATCGAACGGTAGCGGCTGTTCCAGGGACGGAGGAATGTATCGCCGCTACTCGCCCATTTCAATCCGTTCATTACCGGATTTGCCCCGCTCGTGGCACCGATGTTGTAAAAATTGAAGATCCCCGGGTAACTGTCTGCGGTCCCGGTCACGGCGCTGCTCACCGATGTCGATCCGGTCACGACTTCCTGTTTGGAACGCGATGCCAGATGGTACGGACTGACACCGGACTGTTTCGCCGCCTCGCAAAACGCCGACGCGTACGTGATCTCTTTTTCCGCTCCGCTCACATCGTCTGTATACGAAAATTTCGCGTGACTGAACGGCGTATTGGAAAGGATCTGCTCCACGCCATCTTTCGTCTGGTACTGCGACTGGTACTCCAGCAGTTCAAACTGGAAGATCCCCTGCGCAGTCAGAAAATTCCTGGGATCCATATAGTACATGATTGCTTCTTTGGAAGCTGCTACCCACGTACTGCCGTCAAATACTTTCCATTTTCCGGTTTCGGCATCGTACGCGCCGCTCTCCATCGACTTCCAGGCCGCCGACTTCGCGTTTGTGATCAGGTTCGTGCCAAGTTTCGACTCTCCCTTCACGGCGTCATCCCAGTTAATCCCGGTTTTGTATGCCTGGAACTGCCAGTAGGGATACGTCGCATGCAGGACGCGCAGCTTTGTTTTATAGGAGTCCGGGAATCCCTGTCTCGTCATTTCTTCCTCAAACTCTTTCTCGCTCAGTACCGTGACTGCCACTTTTTTCTGGATCCTGCGTTTCACGAGTTTGACATATTTTGCCTGCACATATCCCTTATAAGTATTACCATAATACGGGAATGAGATCTGATACCACACCTTTTTCCCGACAGTCCTGGCCTTTAGGATCTCCACATACTGTTTTTTGGCCAACACCATCGTGCGGCCGTTCACTTCGGCATACGGCGCGGTATTGCCCGGTTTCTTCCTCACGCGCAGCGCCGTTTTTACACCGGTCACCGTGCCGCCTGCGGCTTTCTTTACCGTAAGCTTCACATTCGTGCTTTTTATGTAGCCCTTTCTTGTCTTTCCCCCGGATTTAAACTGGATCTTAAACCACTTTTTCCCGCTGACGGTCTTCTCTGCTATTATTGTAACACTTTTTCCCTTTTTTAACACGACCTTTTTCTTTTTTACAAGTAATGCCTTGCCGGACGTGTTCTTCCGGATCGTCGTCTGCTTTTTGAGTTTAGCCGCCACTTTTATTTTCTTATATGTCGTTTTTGTGCGGTAAACGGTAACTTTCTGCGGCTGTGGTGTCGTACCCGGCGCCGCGGTCGCAGGCGTCGTCGGTTCCGCGCCGGCTGTCACCGCGGGAGGTGCCGGTGAAACAGAAGGGCCCGCCGTTGCCGGTTGGCTCCCGAGCGCCACATAGCTCGAAACCACGTACCCTTCCACTCCGTTATAACTTACCTTGTACCAAGTGCCGTTCGCGTCTGTCCCGGCTGCCTGATCGAGCACCGTGATCTGCGCGCCGTTTGGGATCGTCTGCAGCACCGAACTCGATGTACCGACTGCCGAGCGGAGATTCAGGGCATTTCCTCCCGTCACGACCGTCGCCGTCTCGCTGGCTGACGCATACTTCATATCTGCCAGACAGAGCACACCGCACAGCACAAAACCTAACATTACCCATACTAATACATTTCGTTTCATCATCCTACCTCCATTCGCGCGGAAATCCTCCCACCGGAATCTTTCCCCGCCACATAATACATGCGTTCCTCCTGTTCCCCCGGCTCCTGCTCGAGATCCTCTCCGTAACATCCATACAGAGTAAGTCCCGCCCGGGAAAGAAGGTGCTCCACTTCCTCCCTGGAATACGCGCGCTGCTTGTGGCACTCATCATATCGTTCATACAGACCGCTGTCCTCCCGGAAGAGAAACATCGTTACAAAATATTCATTTATTTTTTCCATCCGATTGTAAGTATTTTCCCAAATGACCGAATAGTCGTCCCCGTCTTCAAACCGCACCACGTCTCCTAAAATATAACGGTAGCAGTACTCCGTCTTCATATCAAACACAAATATCCCGTCATCATCGAGATTTTCGTACACACTCCCAAACGCCGCAAGCAGATCCTCTTCCCGGAGAAGGTAATTCATCGAGTCACATATACATAGTACCACATCTGCCGGTTTATGCAACGAAAAATCTCGCATATCTTGATTCAAATATAAAATCTGCTGGTCCTCTTCTTTTTTCTCCATCGCGCGGGCCAGCATATCAGGGGAGAGGTCGATCCCCGTCACCTCATATCCCGCGCCGCAGAACCGCGCCGTCATCTCACCGGTCCCGCACCCCAGCTCACACAAATGCCCTCCCGCCTTCCCGCGCCGTTCCAGTTCACGGCGCAGCCGCTCAAACCACATGTCGTACGGTATGTCTGACATGACAGCATCATAGACTACAGAAAATTCCTCATACATTTTCCTATCATTTCCCTACACCGTAATCTCTTCACTTAACGAGAAGGAATACAGCACCTTTCTCACTACTTTCTTTTTTAATATGCCCTCGAGCGCCCTTGCGTACAGGTCCATCTGCATCCGGTAACGCCCGGCCAGCACGTCTTCCTGTCCGGCCTCGAGATGGTCTGTTTTGTAATCCAGCAGGACAATCCCGTCCTCTGTCTCATAAAAAGCATCCATAATGCCCTGAACTAAAACCATGTCCTCACTGTCCGTTTCCGGGAGCACCTCCCCGGCACGCACGCCGATGACAAAGGGCTGTTCGCGGAACAGTCTTCCATCCGCCTTCGCCGCCGTCAATTCCTGACCGAGCGGCGAACGGAGAAAGGCGGCAATCTTGTCCGCGCGGATCAAGCCGGCATCTTGCTTCCGGAGCCTGCCCGCCTCGATCATCCGCTGCAGCTCATCTTCCACATCATATTTTCCAGATATCCGGGAAAAGTCGAGCGACGCCATCACCTGGTGCCAGATCGTACCGTATCCGGCTCCGGCTGCCGCCTTTTCCTGCCCGCCGTTTTCTCTGGCAAAATTCGGAACCGGCGCTTCCTCCGCATCGGGTACGCGGGCCAGCAGACCGTCCGGCTCCCCAGAGGGGATTTCCTCCATCGAACGCCGCTTGATCTCCGACACGGTAAGCTTCGTCGGAATTGAACATTCCGTCGAAACCTTTGGTTTCGTTGGGACCGGAGGTTCTGTCGTCGCCTCCGATTTCACTTTTCCACCCCTGCCGTACTCATCCATAAAAGCGAGCGCCGCCCTGATTTCCTCATCATACACGATAGTTGTGTCAAAATTGTTTAACATGACTTCATCTATGATAAGATCCGCCTGCCGTCTGACCTCCCTCTCTTCCAGCTGGGCGAATCTGACCCAGTGAACCGAAAACAGCTCATTTCCCCGGATAGCCGGAAGAACCCAGTCAAAATAATTTTTTGCCCGGACCAGTTGGAAATAGTTGAGGGCCGGCGCTACCTTTTCCTCATCTCCGAAACCGACGAGCACGAGTTTCTCCTTCGCCCGCGTCATCGCCACATAGAGCACCCGGAGTTCCTCCCCGAGCCCGTCCATCGCGTTCATGCGCAAAAGCGAGCGGTAAAAGATATTGTTCAGCGAAATGCCCCGGTCGTTGTCCACGACGCGGGACGCGATGCCAAATGACGGATTTACCATGAGGAACGAGCCGCTGTCCTTCCCCGTCATCCCGCGTCCCATGCCTGCGATGATACAGATCGGAAATTCCAGTCCCTTACTCTTGTGGATCGTCATGATGCGCACAACATTGTCCCTGTCGCCCAGCAGATTGGCCTCCCCCATATCTTCCTCCCGCTTTTTTATGCCGCTGATATAGCGCACAAACTGGTACAGGCCGCGGTAGGACGTCTTGTCAAATTCCCTCGCCCGCTCCCACAGCATATCGAGGTTCGCTTTCCTCTGCACGCCGTTTTTCATGGCCGCGAAAATATGGTCAATGTGCGTGCAGTCATAAATATCCTCTATCATGTCAGCCACAGTCACATACGTCATCTTCCGGCGGAACCGCTGCAAAAGCTCCAGAAAAGAAGAAACCTTCCGCACAAGATCCTCTGGGAGCTGGGACGACTCTCTCGCCGCCTCCAGAAGGGAATCATAAAAATCCCGTTTTTTATCCCGCCCGCGTATGATGGCCAGCTCCTCATCCGTGAAATCGAACATCGGGCTTCTCAGCACCGCCGCCAGAGGGATGTCCTGCCTCGGATTGTCAATGATGGAAAACAAATTTACCATTACCGAGATCTCGCGCGTGTCAAAAAAACCTTTCGTATTTTCCATGTGCACCGGAATCCCCTCAGAGGCCAGCGCGTCGTAGATCTGCTGGCCGATCGCCTTCGTGCTCCTGGCGAGGATCACGATATCCGCGTACTGCGCCCGCCGGTAAGCGCCTTTGTCGTACACATAGTATGGACGCTCATTTCCAGTATACTCTTTGATCAGGTCAGCGATCACCTTTCCCTCATACATACCTTCCTCCGCGCTGGACACGCGGTTTTCCGCCTTATCCTTTCTGCTCAGCACGTAGACGTCGATATCATCGGCCGTCCGCTGCTCCGTGGGCGGGAAATCCGCGCCGAGACGGAGTTTTGCCTTCTCATCATACTCAACGCCCCCGAGCTCCGCATGCATGATCTTTTCAAAAACCGCATTTGTCCCCTCGAGCACGACGTCCCGGCTGCGGAAATTCTTGCTCAGCGTGATCAGGCAGTCCTTTGTCCCCTCTTCGGCGTACCCATTTAACTTCTCCAGAAAAAGTTCGGGACACGCCATCCGGAACCGGTAGATGCTCTGCTTGATATCCCCCACCATAAAGCGGTTCCGGTCCGATGACACGCTGCTCATCAGCATTTCCTGAACCTGATTGCTGTCCTGGTACTCATCCATCATGATCTCCACAAACTGCTGCGAAAGTTCCTCGGCGGCTTCCGTCCGGCGTATCGTCCCATCCTCATCCTGTTCGACGAGGATCTCCAGCGCCAGCTGCTCGAGGTCTGAAAAATCCACGACCCCTTTTTCGCTCTTTTTCGCGCGGTAACGCGCCATAAACTCGAGCGTCAGATCGACAAATGCCACGATCGTCCCCCGCATGCCGGCCAACTGCTCCAGCTGCTCGCCCAGCGGCAGGTCAAACAGATCGTTACGGAGCGCCTTCGCCGCATCCTTCACCGCACCGCGCATCGCCTTTACGGCATCCTTTTTCTTCTCGTCGGCGTCGGGCATCTTCTTCCCCGACAGCCGTTTCCACGCAATCAGGCCAAGCCGCCTCCCCATTTCCTCGTATTCCTCCACCTCGCACAGTCCCTCAAGCTGCGCCATATCGTCCGCCACCGCCTCGCGGTAAAACACAGGGCCGTCCGGCTGATCGCAGATCGCCAGCATCTCGCGGCACTCCTCGCAGAGACCCGCCAGCAGATGGCGCACATAATCCATATTTTCCTTCATAAAGGCCGACTGCCGCAGTTCTTCCTCGCTCCCCATGCTGACAAACGCCTTCATCCGCTCAAGAAAATTCGCGGGAAATGGATCGCTGACAGCGATGTCGTACAGGGAATAGATAATGTCCTCGATCTCGGCGTCCCCTTTGACAAAACGGCTCATGACCGCCATCTGCAGAAATTCCCCGTCCGCCTCCGCGTATTTTTCCTCCAAAAGCTGCTGCATCACATCCGCTTTCACAAGTCCCAGTTCGCTCTCATTTCCCACACGGTACGCCGGATCGACCCCGATGCGGTGAAAATAATTTTTGATCACATGACCGCAAAAGTTATGTATCGTGGAAATCTGCGCCAGCGGGAGGAGCATGATCTGCCTCTGCAGATGCTCGTTATCCGGATCGTCTCGCAGCGCGTCCTCCAGCGCCCCCTGCAGCTTCTCCTTCATCTGGGACGCCGCCGCCTCGGTAAATGTCACGATCACAAACTCATCGACGCTGACCGGGTGCTCCCGATCCTGAATGCGCGAGAGGATCCGCTGCACGAGCACCGCCGTCTTTCCCGACCCCGCCGCCGCCGACACAAGGATATTGCAATTTCTCTTATTGATCACCTGATTTTGTTCTCTTGTCCATTCCATCTATGTACTCTCCTCTTCCCGTTTCAAATCCTTCCGTGTCGTCCAGCTCCCGGCAGCGCTCCGCCATCTCGCTTCTCTCCATGCCGCAGATCCCCCGCAGCCCGCAGTAGTCGCAACCCGTTTCATTTTCCCGTTTCAAATCCTTCCGTGTCGTCCAATTCCCGGCAGCGCTCCGCCATCTCGCTTCTCTCCATGCCGCAGATCCCCCGCAGCC
>CAJTXO010000012.1:0-47556 GCA_910583555.1 uncultured Eubacterium sp. | reverse complement strand
CGCAGTAGTCGCAACCCGTTTCATTCCCCATGCGGTACGGGCGGATGTCAATGTTCCCCTCCAGAATCTCCGTGCCAAACCCGGCCGCCACATCCAGCGTATGGGAGATCACATTGTCCCACTGATCCCCGTCCATGATCTTCGACCCCTTCGCAAAGTCCCCGCCTGACGTGACACTGACGGGGATGCAGGCCGACTTTACGCCGGATTCCAGATACCCGTTCGCGCCAAATACCGAATCCAGTTTCTGCAGCACGTCCGTACTCTGGTTGACATACCCGTCGCATTTATATTCGTTCAGCAACTTTTCCTCCAGCCCGCTCTCTTCTGTCTCATGCTCCAGACGGATGACCGGATCCTTCACATGATAGTAGAGCATACCGGCCGGCACCACCGACTTATCGGGATGCTTTTTCCGCTCCATATTAACCGCCGCCGCCATATACAGCACGAGTTGCATCTGCAGGCCGTGAAACACCGAGCTCATCGAACATTTTACCGCGCCGGTCTTATAGTCCACGACTTTCACATAAACGTTTTCCTCGTCCTCGTATGTATCGATCCGGTCGATTACACCGGAAAACATAAGTTTTTTCTCCCCGTCCAGCGTAATTTTCATGCTCGGCAGATCGTCGTGGTACGAAAACCCGGCCTCACAGTACTCCTGTTCAAACGCGCCGCGCCGCATCTGCTGCGAGATCGCCCAGACTGTGCGGTTCATCATGCGCTTGATCCTCGTGATCATGTACTCAATGCGCTTTGACTGGCGGAATAATACATCGCGGTAACCTCCCGTCACCTCGTCCACGCACGCGCCGACCAGTTCCTCAATCCGCTCTTCCTCCAGATCGCGCCAGCGCAGGCGCTTTTCCCTCATGCGGTCCGATAACGCCTGGAGCGTGTGATGCACGACATTTCCGAAATCCAGCGCCGCCACCGTATATTCCTGCCGCTCGCTCAGCGCGAGTCCGTAGAGGATAAAATAGGAATACGGGCACTTCGCAAACTGTTCCAGTTTTGTAATGCTGCCGTACAATTCGTCCCCATACAGCGTTTCCAGCGCCTGCTCCGAGAGCTTTCCCTCTTTTTTCGCGGCCATGTTAGCGGCCAGCGCGCGGCGCAGCCAGCCCATATCCTCCCGCTTTTTATAATATTTCCAAAGTTCCCACCACGTATTTTTTTCCTCCCCGGTACGGACATCGTCTGACATAAAACCGGATAAAAGAAACGACAGTCCCCGGTCCGTCCCCAACCGGTCCTCCACTTTTATTTCGGAATATTGTTCCGATTCTATTTTGATTTTCGGAAATATTTTCCGTATCTTTGTCAGCACATACGAGGCCTGCCTGCCCCTGCCGTCCGCGCTGTTCTCACTATATGTAAAAATGAGCCGTTCCGAAGGTTTCGTAAAAATAAGATAGAGATAAAAGAGGTCGTTTGCCGCCTTTTTATTCCCGCTCGGCGCCAGCGCGATCCCCATCTGCTCGATCTTTTTGCGTTCCCTCGTATTGACGATTCCCGGCGCCTGCGCGCCGCCAGGTATCATATCATCACTGAAACCAAGAAAAAATAATACTTTGACATCTTTTAAACGCGTCCGGCGTATATCACCGACGACGACCTGATCCGCTTTCGGCGGGATAAACCCGACAAGCCCCTCGGAAATACCCGCCGCCAGGATCTGGCGGTACTCCTCCATGCTCACGACCTCATCGCCCATCAGCTCCACCATTTCGTCGAGCAGCGCCACGATGACCGGATACACGCTCTCGTATTCCCTGGCCATCGTATCCTCCCCGGCCCCGGCAAATACGTCCGCCTGCGCGATCATCCGTCCGTACACATCCTGTCTCACCAGAAACCCATACAGCGCCCGCGTGAACTGCTCGACCGTTTTCTTTCCCCCGCCGAGTTCCGCGAACAGCTGCCGCAGGCAGTCGCACACCTTTTCCCGTATCGCGTTGACCTCTTCTAAGGGAATCTTCGCGTACTCATATTCCCACTCCTTATCATACGCGGAAAATCCCCGTTTTCCCGCCGCCAGCACGTAGTTCTCAAACAGATCCGCCTCGTCCCTTGAAAGCGGAGAGAGGCCGCACCGCACAAAACGGAACGTACTCTCATAATCCATATTCCGCACATACATTTCCAGCACGGACTGGATCAGCTCCGCCACCCAGTTGGCGCCGATATTTTTTTTCGCGTCGAGGAAATAGCGGATCCCCATTTTCGCGAACTCCCGGGAGAGCACCTGCTCATAGGCAGTCATATCCCCCACGATGACGGCGATATCCTCAAATCCATATCCTCCCTTCGCCGTCATCCACCAGATGTTCCGCGCGACATACGCCGCCTCGTCCTGCGGCTTTTTGCCGATAAACAGACAGAGTTCCTCCGTCGGCTCCGTCCAGACGCCGGCGGGATAACAAAACAGGTTCCTCTCCAGAAAGGCCAGCTCGCCGTCCGCCGGAAAACGGTACGACCGCTTGTCCTTTCCCCGGCCCGTCATGACCGGCGGCCGCACTTCGACCGGGATCCGGTCCGCCATTTTCGTAAGCGATCGCACCGTCTCCTCGCTGATCTGAAAAATATGGCGCCGCTTTCCGGTCGAATCGGTCGCCACCGTCACATACAGATCCTCACAGAGCGCTAACAGCCTCTCGATCAGTCCGTACTGCGTCGGCGTAAATCCCGTAAACCCGTCGAGGCAGATGACCGAGCCGCGGATTCCCTCCATCTCGTGCACGACATCCGTCAGCTGGACGATCAGCTCCTCCGCCATCATATACACATCGCCCATCTTTTCCTTGAAACACTCATAGATCAGCCGGATATCATCAAACTTACAGCCCAGCTCCGACAATTTCTCAAACTGCTCTTCCCCGCAGATACCGTACTGTTCCAATTCACACAAAAACGATTTGCACTCATCCAGAAACCCCGGTTTGTCGATGCCCTTTTTAAAATAGACCAGCCGGTCTTTCTGCTCGGAAAAAACTTTGCGCAAAAGCATCGTCTTTCCCATATCCTCCAATATCGTCCGCTCTTTTGCCGGCAGCTGCTCAAACACCCGGAACGCAAGCCGGTGAAAACTGAGGACGTCGATATTTAAAATCCCGGTGCCCCCGCTTTTCTCCACCAGAGTCTTCTGCGTCTCCAGCGTAAACTGATCCGGCACGAGGATAAAATACTGCTTATCCCTGTGTTCTGCCGCTTCCTTTAACAACATATCATATAGAAACGTACTCTTTCCGCTCCCGGCACTCCCAAACACAAACTGTAACCCCATGATCTCCTCCAATCAAAAAATCCGTTCTATTTCCCGTCCCGCCCACATATAATATAGTAAGATGGAATCTACACTCCATAAAAGGGGGAATTATCCAAATGTCCAAAACTAAAATTGTCGTACTTCAAATGAAAGAACTCGTATATACCGGTATTTTCGTGGGACTTGGCATTTTACTGATCATACTTCTCATTGTCATGTTTTATCCGTCCGGCGATGAGGATTCCGCCCAGGAGGTGGGTTCGCAGGCGGCGGAAACGAGCACCTACACGCCCGGTATCTATAACTCCCAAATGCAACTGGGCGACACCACGCTGAACCTCGAAGTCGTCGTGGACGAAAACCAGATCAAGTCGGTCGCTTTTGTCAATCTCGACGAATCCGTCACCACGATGTATCCTCTCGTCAAACCATCGCTGGAATATTTGGAAGAGGAACTCGTAGCCGGCAAACCGATCGGTGAGATCGCCGTCAATGAAAAAAGCAAATATACGCAGGCCATGCTTATCGATGGCATCAAAAACGCGCTGAAAAAAGCAGAAGTAAAAAAATAGTATAGCAGGAAAACCCGCCTGGAGGCAACTGTCAAGTCAGCCTTATCTTTTGCAGATCCGCTTTCCAGAGGGCGTCGGACGCGTCGCTAGGCATACGCAGGTCACCGCGGGGCGACAGCGCGACCGAACCAACTTTCGGCCCGTCCGGGATGCAGGAACGCTTGAACTGCTGGCGGAAAAAGCGGTGGTAAAATGTTTCCAGCCATTTATAGATCGTCCCGGCGTCGTACACACCCTCAAACGCATAGACGGCCATCCGGAACACTTTGGACGGCATAAACCCAAACCGGAGAACATAGTAAAGGAAAAAATCGTGCAGTTCGTACGGCCCCACTATGTCTTCGGTTTTCTGCGCGATCTTTCCGTCCTTCGGCGGGAGCAGTTCCGGACTGACCGGCGTATCCAGTACATCCTGTAAAACCCTGCGCAGCGCATCGCTGTCCGCGTCGTGGCAGTCCTCGTCAAACGTATCCGCATAATACTGTACGAGATAGCGGACAAGTGTCTTCGGCACCGAGCAGTTCACGCCGTACATCGACATATGATCGCCGTTGTACGTCGCCCACCCGAGCGCCAGTTCCGACATATCCCCGGTACCGATCACGAGACCGCCCTCCTTGTTCGCGATATCCATCAAAATCTGCGTCCGCTCCCTCGCCTGCCCGTTCTCATACGTGATATCGTGCACATCGATATCGTGGCCAATATCCTGAAAATGCTGCCGCACTGCCTGTTCGACCGAAATCTCCCGCAGTCCCGTACCAAGTATCCCCGCCAGGTTCACCGCATTCTCATACGTCCGGTCCGTCGTGCCAAAGCACGGCATCGTCACACAGATGATCCCGCTCCGCTCCAGTCCCAGCTGATCGAACGCGCGCACCGTCACGAGAAGCGCGAGCGTCGAATCAAGTCCGCCCGAAAGTCCGATGACCGCGCACGTACACCCTGTATGGCGCAGCCGCTTCACCAGTCCTGCTGCCTGCATATTCAGTATCTCGTTGCACCGCTCCTCCCGGTGGTTTTTCGTGGCCGGCACGAACGGCGTCTTCTCAAAGGAACGACTCCATTCCGTGCGCACCACATCGGTAAACGAAAACACATGCCGCTCATATCCATACTGCTCCGGCGCCTCATAGACAAGAAACGAAGTCATCCGTCTTCTCTCCGCCGCCAGTTTTCCCACATCCAGTTCCGTTATTTTATCTTCCTGCTCAAATGGACGGCTCTCCGCAAGCACCGTCCCATTTTCCACAATCATATTGTGCGCGGCATATACGAGATCCGTCGTGGACTCCCCCCTTCCGGCGTCGGCATACAGATAACCGGCGACTGTCCTCGCGCTCTGCCCTTTCACGAGCTCCCTGCGGTAAGCCGCCTTTCCCGTCGCCTCATCGCTGGCAGACGCATTGACGATAACCGTCGCCCCCGCCATCGCATGGTACGAACTCGGCGGCACCGGCACCCAGAGGTCTTCGCAGATCTCGACGGCCACGGACAGGGCCGGCATGTCCGCGCACACAAACAACTGCCTCGTCCCAAAACACACGTCTTCTTCCTGAAAAGGCAGCTTATGGCGCGTATTCCCATCCGGAGCCGGGGCAAAATGCCGCCCCTCATAAAACTCGGAATACATCGGGATATGGCTCTTCGGCACCAGACCGAGCACACGGCCGTGAAATACGGCAGCCACCACATTGAACAGCCTCCCCTGATGGAGCATCGGCAGGCCGGTAAAAAACAAGGTATCTAGTTTCTCCGTTTCATTCGTAAACAATTGCAGGGCATCCAGCGCCCCAGCTAACAGCGCATCCTGTAAAAAGAGATCGCCGCACGTATATCCGCTCAGCGAAAGTTCCGGGAAAACGACGATCTTCGCCCCCTGCCCACTCATTTGTTCCGCTTTTTCCAACATTTTTTCCATATTAAAAACCGTGTCCGCCACCTGTAGATCCGGTGAGCATACGCCAACCTTTATAAATCCATCCTGCATCTTCGTCTCTCCATTTCCAAATTTATCATTACGAAAAGGGCAGCGAACCTATCGCTGCCCCCATATAATCTTTTGTAAACCCCCAAAATGCCGGTTCCTGATTTTTGACTCCTAGCACATGCTAGGTGGGCAACCGCACGTGGTCTTCTGCCCTCCGTTGTAATGTTACACATTGTACTGAGGTAAACTCAGCAGGGACGGCCTGACATCCGATCACAAATATAGGAATCCCGTTTAAAGTATTGTAGGTTCAAAAATTCAAGAGTATCGAACATTTCAGGAAGCTTACCATTAGTATACCGAATCTGTTCAAATTTATCAAGTATATATTGCTTATTATTTTGGTATTTTTTGTCGTTTTTTACCCGTTCATCAACCCCTCGATCAAATGCACCACCTTTGCCGAAGCCTTCCCGTCATCCCAGGCATTATACTTCTCGCAGAACTTATCATACTTCTCCGTGTAAGAGTCGCCATCATACGACAAAATATCGCGGATCAATTCCTCGGTATCGGTCGAGATCGGCCCCGGCACTTCCGCCTCATAATCAAAATAAAACCCGCGCAGATCATTTTTATATTTCTCCAGGTCATACGCGTAAAACAGCATCGGCCGACGCAGGATGCTGTAATCAAACATCACCGAAGAATAATCCGTGATCAGCATATCCGACACGAGAAATAGCTCGGCAATATCGAAACTCTGGTCAAAATGATAAATAAATCCCTTATACGGAAACCAGTCCACGTAATCCATGATCAGGTAATGGTATTTGACGATCAATATATAGTCGTCCTGCAGCGCCTCCCGCAGACGGTCAAATGACAGCCTGAGACTGAACTTATAGCCGGCTTTCTCTGCGAACTCATCATCGCGGAACGTCGGCGCGTAGAGCAGGATCTTCTTATCCTGCGGCAGTCCGAGACGCCGTTTGAGCAGACGGATATCCTCCTCATTATTCTTTACAAACAAAATGTCGTTCCGCGGATAGCCGATCTCCAGCATCTCTTTGTGGTAGTCGAACGCGCGGCGGAACGTGACAGTAGAAAACGGATTCTGCGAAATGAGATAATCCCAGATCTGTACGTTTTTGACAAAACCGCTCTGGTATGTCTCAATGTCCGACTCATTTTTCATGAACACATCTTCCATATCGAGCACCAGTTTTTTCAGCGGCGTCCCGTGCCACGTCTGGATGTAGTGGCAGTTCTTTCTCTTGATGAGCCAAGACGGCTGGCGGCAGTCAAACACCCACACCTTCGCCGTCGCCATATAGTACAGGTAGCGCATCCTTCCGTAGCGGAACTGGTAGCCATCCCCGGGGATTGGATACGGCGTCTTCGCGTAAAACCACGTACACTCCCATTTCTCCTGATACCCGTTTTCCACGATATATTCGAAAATATGCCTAGGATTTCCCGAATAACTCTTGCCTAGACTGGAGTCAAATACGATCCGTTTTTTATTTACAGGCAGCACAATACACATCGCACGGTACAGACCGATCACAAAGCATTTTACAAAAAACCGTATACATGCCCTCATTCTGACTCCTTTCCGAATACAGCACGGATCGCCCGCTCCGACGCCCCGCCGTCATCTATCTGGCAAAACTTTTCATAAAACTTCTCATAACGCTCCTTATACTGTTCGGAAATCTGGTCGATATGGTGGAGCGCGTCCACAAGTTCATCATTGGTGTGGACGAGCGGTCCCGGCAGTTCCCGTTCCATATCAATGTACATGCCGCGAAGTTCATTGAGGTAATTCTCATAGTCATACACAAAAAACAGAAGCGGCCGTTTGAGGTTCGCGAAATCGAAAAATACCGAGGAATAATCCGTGATACAAATATCGGAGGCCAGGTATAATCTGGACACGTCATTGTAACCGCTTGCCTGATAAACAAAATCCTCCAGTCCCGTGAGATCGACCGCGTTGGCGATATGATAATGTGTCCGCAGTAAGATCACATATTCCCGCCCAAATTCCGCGCGCATCCGCTGCATATCTATCTCAAGACTGAACTTGTACTCTCCCTTTCCAAAAAACTGGTCGTCGCGGAACGTCGGCGCGTACAGTATCACTTTGCGGCCTTCCGGAATGCCAAATTCCGCGCGCACATCCGCTGCGATCTCTCCCGCGCGCTCGCCATATAGAATGTCATTTCTCGGATACCCCGTCTCCAGTATCTTCTCCCGCGGGAAACAAAACGCGCGTTCAAACACGTCCGTCGAGAATCGGTTTGCCGAAAGAAGATAATCCCAGTCCCGGCTTTGGGTAAAAAATTTGCTCTTATGATCCTGACTCGCCGCGTGGATGTCATCGAGATCAAAAGCCAGTTTTTTCAGCGGCGTCCCGTGCCACGTCTGGAGGAATACCGCGCCTTCCCGCTTCTTATACCAGATCGGCTGCCGCGTATTGCAGATAAAATATTTGGCCCGCGTGAGATAATATACATACCGAAGCGACTGGCGCCGGCATACGGTCGCGTGTCCTTTCATGCCGCGCTGACGTTTTTTCAGGCACCATATATACCGGTATTTGTCGCCGTACATGTCACACAGTTTTTCGTACAGGTATTTGGGGCTGTCGGAATAGCTCTTTCCCCAAAAGCTTTCCACAAATACCCAGTCCTCCCGCATCGGAAGTTTGCGGAAGAACAGCTTTTCCAACATAACCCATAACTTGATCGGTTTTCCCATGATCCCCTTGATCTTTGACAGGATTTTTTTTATTCCCGCCGTCCCTTTGGCCATCGCGTATTTTCCCCTGAATAGCCACGACATCTCCATTCTCTGCAGGAGGGAGCGTCCGTTTTTTACCTGCTTTTGCTGCACTTTCTCCATTCGCTGCATATGCTTCATAAAGCGGTTCGCCATCTTTGCACTCAATCCACTGGGAAACCTGGCCAGCATAAAACGGCACATCCACTCATCCAGCGCATGGGCAACCGGCCCGGATGACTGCAGCGCAGCCGCCTGCGAACACTCTCCGCCGCCTTTGTCAGTCTCCGAAAAGCCGCCAGCATGCGACAACTCGCCATGAGCCGCTTCATAACTCTCGATAAAGTCCGGGATCCGGCATGTTCTCTTCATCTGGCAGAGCGCAGGCAGATGAATCGGATCATTGTGCCGCCGCCATACGTAAATACTGCTGCCATCCGCCCAGATCTGCCCTCCTGCTCCCGCAAATACAGCCGCCACAACCGGAACATCGGTATATAACGTCTGGTACTCGGGAAACGATAAATCAAGACTGTCATAATAGTCCTTGCGGATCAGCAGATGCTGCATCGTAAAGCGGCGTTCTAACACATCTGTGAGCGCCTGCCCCTGAAGCGGCAGGACTCCCTGCATTTCATAGTCGGCGGCTGCCTTTTCAAATGAAAAAGAGCGCGGACGGAACCAGGAACTGTAACGCCCTCCCGTCACCACTTTTGCCTTTTTCTCATCAGCCAGTTTCACCAGTTTTGCAAGCGCGTCCTCCCATAAATAGTCATCGGCATCAATAAAATAAAGATACTCTCCGGCTGCGTGGCGCACTCCGGCATTTCGCGCTGCAGCGACGCCGAACGGATGACCCTCTTCCCCTGAGCCTGGTTCTTCCTCCAGCCCGCGTTCCGCCAGAAACCGGCGCCTCTGTTCGAAAAAATCATCGGCATCCCGTTCTTGCTCCAGTCTGATATGCTTCACCTGTTCGACCGCCAGCACAGATTCCGGCACGTCGTGCCCGTCCCTGTCATCCACGATCAAAATCTCAACTTCCCGAAGCCCCTGTTCTACGATACTCCCGACACATTCCTCCAAATAAGACGCTCCTTTAAAATAAGGAACGATCACACTTACCTTCATTTAATGCTTCTCCATTTCCTTATAATCTGGCTGGAACACCGCTTCCACGACCCGCCTGGCCGCCTGACCGTCTTCCCATGCGCAGTATTTGTCACAAAACTTTTTGTATCTTTTTTCATAGTCTTTCTGAATCGTTTGCAAATTATGAATCGCGTCAATGATTTCTTCCGTACAGAACAACATCGGCCCCGGCAGTTCCTGTTCCACATCGATATAAAATCCTCGCAGAATACCGCGGTATTTCTCCAGATCATATGTGAAAAACAACATCGGCCGCCGGAGATTGGCGTAATCAAAAAATACGGATGAATAATCAGTGATCAGCACATCCGAGACGAGATAAAGCCTCGCCACATCATCGTATTTGCTCACATTATAGGCGAACCCCTCGAATCCGGAAAGATCCAGCGCGTCCGCGATGAAATAATGCGTCCTCAGGATGACGACATACTCGTTTCCCAGTTCCTCCCTCATACGGCAAAGATCCAGTTTGAGGGAAAATTTGTACATGCCCGGCCCGTAATACTCATCATCCCGCCAGGTAGGTGCGTACAGGATGACCTTTTTATCCTCCGGCAGACGCAGTTCCTTTTTGATCTGCATCGCCAGCGCCTCTTTGTCCGGATGATAGAGGATATCATTTCTCGGATACCCCGTTTTCAATATGTTTCCCTCATAGGAAAAGGCGCGGCGGAAAATGTTTTCCGAAAACTCATTGGGCGCCACGAGATGATCCCACGCGCGCGTCTGGTAGTAGACGTCCTCCTTGTAAAGCGGAGAAGCCGAAGTCACGTCATCCATATCAAATACCAGTTTTTTCAGCGGTGTTCCGTGCCATGTCTCCAAAAATACGCTGCCTTTCCTTTTTTTATAAAACGTCGGCTGCCGCCCGTTAAACACGAGATACCCGCTCCTCGCCATATAGTAAAAATAACGGAGTCCCAGTCGCTTCACCTGCTTTGCCGGAAACGAGATGTCCCGTTTCTGGTCCGCATACACCCAAACACATTGATATTTGCCGGGATAGTTCTCATTCAGATACTCAAAAATATATTTGGGACTGTCCGAATAGCTCTTTCCCAGAAAACTCTCAAATAATACCGTATTGGGGAGCAGTTTCATTTTTTGGAAAATGAGCGCATCGATGATCCGCCGGCGCTGGACCGCGGTCCCGAACAGTCCCTTTTTCTTTTTCCAGACAAACGCCAGTTTAGCGAACAGCTTTGCCGCCCTGTAATTCCCCTTTTTAAAACAGTTTATCTGCTGCGTTTGGAGAAAACCAAACTCCTTTTTGATCCGTTTCCATTCCTCCTTTGGTATCTGGCGCAGCGCCTTCGTGAACTGACGGGCCACTTCCCCATTCAAACTGCCCGGAAAATGTTGTACTGCAAACTGGGCCAGGAGCAGATCAAACGCATACTTCATATCCAGCACAAATTTCAGATGCCCCGTATATTTCATATCCAGTCCGCCACATATTTTTCCCTCACCGACCTCTCCCTGCCATATGCGGTACGCCGTCTCATAACTCTCGATAAAGTCACGCGGCCTGCGCTCCGCCTTTTTCTGGCTGAGTGAGGGCAGATGGATCGGATCATTGTGAAGACGGCACACGTAACGGCTGCTGCCGTCGGCCCAGACCGATCCGGCAAACAGAAGTATGCCCACCGCCACAAATACATCCGAATAAAACATGTTCTGCTCATCAAATTCCAGATCAAGTCTGTTGAAATAAGCCGTTCGCACGAGCAGATGCTGTACGGTAAAACGATCTGCCAAAACCGATAGCAGCGCCTCGTCCCGGAGCGGGGCGATTCCTTTCACTTCAGTGTCGGCCTGCGCGCCGTCAACGGTGAAGCTGACGGGACGAAACCAGGAAAAACAGCGGTTTCCCGTGACGACATCGGCTCTCTTTTCGTCCGCCAGTCCCACAAGCCTGTTAAGAGCGTCCTCCCACAAATAGTCATCGGCGTCGAGAAAATATAGATATTCTCCTCTCGCGTGCCGCACGCCCGCGTTCCTCGCCGCCGCCACGCCAAACGGGCTTTTCTCATTTGAACCTGTTCCATTTAAACTTTTTTCATTTGAACTCCCCTCCACGACGTCAAACGGGGTCCTTTCCGGATCCCGTTCCCGTTCAAGTACAATATGACGGACAAACTCCTTTTCCAAAACCGATACCGGCACGGCATCGCCGCCCCTGTCATCGACCAGCAGCACTTCCAGATCGGAACGGTTTTGGTTTTCGATACTCTGAATACATTCCTCCAGATAGGACGGTCCGTTAAAATAAGGGATGATCACGCTTACTTTCGTCATTCTCTTCTCCTGTTTGAATCTTTATTCGCCGCGAAATACAGCGTTCACGACTTTTTCTGACGCATGCCCATCCTCCCACGCACAGTATTTATCATAAAACTTATTATATTTATGTGCATATTCCTTCTGAATATCCCCGATATGATGAATCGCATCAATGACTTGCTCCGTATCAAACAGCATCGGCCCCGGAAGCTCTTCTTCCACATCCATGTAAAATCCCCTCAGTACACCGCGGTATTTCTCGAGATCATACGTAAAGAACAGCATCGGTCTCCTGAGGTTCGCAAAATCGAAAAATACGGATGAATAATCGGTAATGAGTATATCCGATATGAGGTACAGCCTCGCAATATCGTCATATTTGCTCATGTTATACGCGAATCCCCCGTACTCCGACAGATCAAGCGCATCCGCGATAAAATAATGTGTCCGGAGTATCACGACATACTCGTCTTCCAGTTCATCCCGCATCCGGTCTAGTTCCAGCATAAGGGAAAACTTATACTTCGCATGGCCATAGTACTCATCATCGCGCCACGTCGGCGCGTAGAGGATTACCTTTTTATCCTGCGGTATCCCCAGTTCATCCTTGATCTCCCCGATCAGCTTCTCTTTATCGTCCCGGTACAAAATATCATTTCGCGGATACCCCGTTTCCAGCATATTCCCGTCATACATGAATGCATGGCCGAAAATATCCGCCGAAAAGCGGTTGGGCGCCACGAGGTAATCCCAGGCCCGCGTCTGCTTGTAGACTTCTTCCTTGTAAAGAGGCGTAGCCGACGTTACATCATCCATGTCAAACACCAGTTTTTTCAATGGCGTCCCGTGCCAGGTCTCCAAAAACACACTGCCCTTCCGCTTCACAAAATAGCGCGGCTGCCTGCCGTTAAATACAAAATACTTACTGCGCGCCATATAATAAAAATAGCGGAAACTGAAACGTCTGACCTGTTTGGCCTTATACGGCAGGTCGAATTTCTTACCTGTATGGATCCACACACTTTTATACGTTCCCGGATACGTCTGATTCAGATACTCATAAATATATTTCGGGCTGTCCGAATAATTTTTCCCGAAAAAACTTTCGAAAACGATGAGATCAGGAATCATTTTCATTTTGCAAAGTACTTTTCGATAGATATAGCGTTTCATTCTCGACCGGCTGTGGATTACCGTGCGCACCTTCTCTTTGCGCGCGTTAGACCTCGCTTTTTTCGCGATCTTATCGACTCTTCCCCGCTTCCCGTACTTCACGAGCTGCCTGGGATAGCGTCCCAGCCGTTCATTCACACCGTCGCCCATCTTTCCGAGCGCCTCTTTCAGACAGGCGCACACTTCCTTTCTCTTCCCCGGCTTTGCTTTTAAGATAAACCAGGAAATCCTTGTCACGAGAAAACGGGCAAATTTGTAATCAAAATACACCTCGTTCTCATCTTTTGGTACAACGTGTTTATATTGGGAATACATCCGCATTCCCTCGAAGATTTTTTTCTCCTCATCTTTCACCTGGACGAGAGCCGGAAGATTGACCGGATCATTGTGCTTTCGCTTGATATAAACGCTCTCCTCACAGAAAACAGCAGTTTTCGCCGCGGCAAGTACCTGCAATAAAAACGGGGCGTCCGAAAAATAGAGGAAATCCTCATCAAAACGCAGGTTATTTTCGTCCACGATCGAGCGTGCGATCAGCATTCCCAGTATCGTCACGTTCTGCAGCCCGTTCGCGCGCATGATCAAAAACTCATATGGGTTCTGGCAGTCACCGCGGAACCGGTCCTTCTTCGCCGTTCCGTTCTGGCGGTTCAGCTCCTCTCCGTTGTCATAATGCACTTTCCGGCTGTACCATGTGTGCCGGATCGTCGCGTAAACAACACCGTCCGGCACGGCTGCCTGTGTCATCTGTTCGAACATATTCGTATCAATATAGTCGTCGGCATCCAAAAAATACAAATATTCCCCTTCGGCTTTCTCAATTCCCAAATTACGCATGATGGCAACACTGCCTGATGCCTCCTGCTTTACAAATCGGACCGTAAGCTCCGGAAATGGGCTTACATCCGGTTCCTCACATCCATCGCAGACCACGATCACTTCAAAGTCACGATACGTCTGTTCCGCCAGACTGGCAAAACAGTCCATAATGTACTTTGTTTCCCCGTGATAGGCGATAATGACACTTATCCTCACAGATCATTCCTCCCGTATATTTTAGAAAAGATTTTTAAAGAAAGATACGATCGAATCTGCCACGTCCTCGAAAAACTGCACGATCCTGGAAAGGATCCCGCTCGCCTTATCCGCGTCCAGGCCGAGTTGTTTTAACTTCTCGTAAACATCTTCTGCCTGCTGCTTCAATTTATCCACATCCAGGTTCAAACCGCTTATCTTGTCAAAAACATCTGTCATCGCTTTCCGCTGCTCATCCGTAAGCGTCACGTCCAGTTCATCTGCGGCCTTTTCGATCACTTCATGGATCTCCTCGGCCGAATCGACACCCGCCTCCGCAATACGCTCTTTGGCGAGCGCCATAAGCTGTTCGGCCTTATCACTTCCGATCTCGGCCGCGAGGTCACTCGTGACGACAAGCTCGTTTGTCGCCGCGTCCGCGCTTTCATCACTGACTTTTTCGCCAGTCATCGTTTCGTACGCCTTCATCGCCCCGACGAGCGCCGCCGTTCCTGAAATCTCAAACGGCCCGGCAACAACGACTTCCGCATCCGAGATGCCGGCCGTCGTCAGCGCATTCGTATACATACCGCTCGTACAATACGAGATGTTTTTCGTTTCCACCGAGATCCCCTTCGCGTCGCCCACTTTCTCGATCCGCACGGAAGACAGCGCCTTCGTGCCGATGACCGAGGCAGAAAGGTATTCGTCGAGATACTCGTGCTCATCTCCGTTTGTAATTTCAATCACTTCATAGTCGGAAAGTTCGTTTTCCTCCACATCCAGCAGGGATAAGACTGTTTTTTTCTGTTCTTTCGTCAGATCTGCTCCCAGCGAGAGATACGGCTTCACTTCCACCGAATCCGCCTTCGCCGTCATAACAGGAGTCAGTCCGAGTACTAGTGAAAGCATGACTGCCAGTAATCGATTGCTCTTTTTCATGATCCACCTCATTTCCGCCAGACGCGTTTCCGCCCTGGCTTACCATTCTGTCCGCAGCGCCTGCCGGCATCCCCGGCGCGCTACTGCTTCTGCAGACGCTCCATCGCTTCTTTCGTATTCTCAAGGGAGCCGAATGCCGTGAGCCGGAAATAGCCTTCCCCGCTCGGGCCGAAACCGCTGCCCGGCGTTCCCACGATATTCAGGTTCTCCAAAAGATAATCAAAAAACTCCCAGGAAGTCATCTGATCCGGCGTTTTCAGCCAGATGTACGGCGCGTTGATGCCGCCGTACACCGTATAGCCGGCACCAGTTAGTCCTTCCCGAATGATTTTCGCATTATTCATATAATACTGGATCTGTTCTCTCGTCTGCTTTTTGCCTTCTTCGCTATATACGGCCTCTCCCGCTCTCTGAATGATGTAAGGCGCGCCGTTAAATTTCGTGCCGTGCCTGCGCGCCCACAGACTGTTCAGCGAAACACCATCGCACGTCAGCTCCTTCGGGATCACGGTAAAGCCGAGACGAGTTCCCGTAAATCCTGCGTTTTTCGAAAAGCTTCTCATCTCAATGGCACATTTTTTCGCGCCCTCACACTCATAGATCGTATGCGGCACATCCTCCTCGGAAATATATGCTTCATAGGCCGCATCATATATGATGACCGCGCCTTTTTCCAGCGCGAAATCCACCCATTTCTGCAGCTGATCTTTTTTCATCGCCGTTCCCGTCGGGTTGTTCGGACAGCAGATATAGATCAGATCCGGTGTCTCCGACGGAAGCTGCGGCACAAAATCGTTCTCTGCCGTACACGGCATGTAGATCACGTCCGACCAGCGCTCTTTGTCCGCCTCATATTCCCCCGTTCTGCCTGACATAGCGTTCGTATCGACATACACCGGGTAAACCGGGTCGCAAACGGCGATCTTATTATCCAGGGCAAATATGTCCCCGATATTGCCGGAGTCGCTCTTCGCGCCGTCGCTGACAAATATTTCATCAATGGCAATCTCAACGCCTCTCGCTTTGTAGTCCTGTTCCGCGATCGCGCTCCGGAGGAACTCATATCCCAGATCCGGCGCATAGCCCTTAAACGTAGCCGCGTCAGCCATCTCATCAACGGCACGGTGCATCGCCTCAATGACCGCCGGGGCAAGCGGCAGCGTAACATCTCCGATACCGAGCCGGATCACTTTCTTATCCGGATTTGCTGCTGTATATGCGTTGACTTTTTTACCAATTGTAGAAAAAAGATAACTTCCTGGTAATTTCAGGTAATTTTCGTTTATTTTGTACATATGCTCATTCCTTTCTAAACTGATGGGATCTTTTGTCCGTTAGGACTTATTTTATCATCTCCACTGATTTTATGCAAGTCCTTCTTTACAAACATTTGTTCTTGTGGTAAAATAAGTGTAAACGAACTTATTAGCAGGTTGCTTTTTGAGGAGCTGACTCACATGGTTATTTTCCACATTGACGTTAATAACGCGTTTCTTAGCTGGGACGCCGTATACCGCCTGACTGAGCTGAACGAATCCCTTGATCTGCGCGACATCCCGGCCGTGATCGGCGGCGATGAGGCAAAGCGCCACGGCATCGTCCTGGCTAAGAGCATGCCGGCGAAAGCATACGGTATCCGCACGGCGGAAACGCTGGCAGAGGCCAGAAAAAAGTGCCCCAACATCACGATCGTCCCCCCGCGCCACCACATTTATAAAAAATTCTCAGGTGAACTGATCACTCATCTGCAGACACTGACTCCCGTCGTGGAACAGTACAGCATCGACGAGGCGTTTGCGGATATGACCGGCTGTCCGCTGCTGGCCGGCCGCTCTCCGGTGGAGGCAGCGGACCTGATCCGCGAGGACATTTACCGGCGTTTCGGCTACACGGTAAACATCGGCGTATCCTCGAACAAGGTGCTGGCAAAAATGGCCTCTGACTTTGAAAAACCCGACAAAGTCCACAGCCTGTTTCCCCACGAGATCGAGGAAAAAATGTGGCCCCTTCCCGTCAGCGACCTGTTTTTGGTGGGCCGCGCGTCCGCGAAAAAGCTTTACAATCTCGGCATCCGCACGATCGGCGAACTGGCCCGTTCCGACAAAGCGATCATCCGCTCCCACATGGGAAAGCACGGCACTCTCATACACGACTACGCCAATGGCATTGACCCTTCACCTGTACTGCGCGAGCAGCCGGAAAGCAAGGGCTATGGCAACTCGACGACACTCCCCCGTGACGTGACAGATGCCGAAGAAGCAAAGCACAGCATACGGAATCTCTGCGATTCGGTGGGGAGCCGTCTGCGCGCTGACGATTTCTCAGCGCAAGTCATCGCCGTCACCATAAAGGACAACCGCTTCCGCCACGTCAGCCACCAGTGCACGATGCCAGCCGCTACGAATGTCACCGGCGAGCTGTACCACTACGCCTGCGCCCTGTTTGACGAGGCCTGGGACGGTTCCCCCATCCGCCTGCTCGGTGTTACCGCGACAAAGCTTACGAGGGAGAATTCCCGCCAGCTCAGCCTTTTGGATCGGGAATTTTATGCGCGGCAGGGAAATCCGCCCGGCGTCTCCGCGACAAAACTTACGAGGGAGGGTTCCCTCCAGCCCGGCCTTTTGGACCGGGAATTTTATGCACGGCAGGGAAAAATGGAGCATACAGTGGATGAAATACGGAAAAAGTATGGACATAATGCGATTTTCCGCGCGTCCAATCTTGAAAAAAAGTAGAAGGCTTTCGATATAATATATAGTAATGATTTCAGTTCAGGAGGGATTTTTTCATGGCGATCACCAGCAACAGCGTACAAAACAACCAAAACCGCTCGGGAAACTTAAATACAAACGCTGCCAGGCGGGCATACCGCACAAGCGGCGGCATGATCAACGTGCGGGAGGGCGAGACATTAAAGGGCGTCGTGAGCGACATACACGGCAACCGGATCACGATTTCCATGGACGACGGCTCGTCCTTTTCCGGCACCCTTCCCGAAGCTTCCCAGTACTCCATCGGCCAGAAAGCCGTGTTTCAGATCACCAGTCTTGATGGCGGCACGATCTATATGAAAGCGGTGTCGCAGGCTTATTTACTCGGCATGGAGGACACGGTGGAGCAGGCGTTAGAGGAAGCCGGCCTTCCCAAAAGTCCGCGCAACCTCGAAGTTGTCCGCAGCCTGTTGGAAAACCAGCAGTCCATCAGCAAGCAAAACATCATGGACTCCCTGAAACTCTGTGCCAGATATCCGCAGGCGGATGTGAATACCGTGATCTCCATGAAGCGCCTCGGCATGCCAATGGATCCCGCGTCCGTGGCCCAGTTTGACAACTATCAAAACCAGTCACACCAGCTGTTATACCGGATGAACGCCCTAACCGAATCCGTAAACGATCTTCTGCTCGGTCTCGTCAAAGAAAACCCGTCGATCGCCCGTTACGCCGCCGGAGAAGTGCTAAACATCGCGCTCGATTCCATCCCTTCCCTGGAGGAATTCAACCTCACCGCACAGCGTCAGGCTGCAAATGCGGAAGGCATGATCGGAACTGACGGCGTTCTTTCTCCTGAAACAGGCGACGAAATCAGTTCCACGGCAAACGGCGAACTTCCATCTGCCGCTAATGACGAACTTCCTCCTGCCGCTAATGACAAAGTTCCTCCCGGGGCAGATCCTTCTTCCAACCGCGCGGCCGAGGGCGGAAACTCTCCGTTTGCGCGCATGCGCCAGCTGCTGACGAATATGGCCGACCGCACCGCCGGCGCAAAAGCATCGGGCGAGCCATCCACTTCCTTTATTCCGGAACAATCGGGGCACATCCTCTCCGCGGCTGAGCGCTCAGAGCTGGCTGGGATCATGGAAAAATTCTCGCCTGACAAAGAGAACCTCTCCCTTCTCCGGGACGGCACGCTGACGGCCAGAGAAATCCTGACCACGATCAAAAACGCCCTGCCCTCCCTTTCCGACGAGGATCTACAGGCACTGCTGAATACAAGAGGATTTGGCAAACTTACGAAAGGGCAGTTTTTGTCCGGATGGACGCTGTCCCCGGAAGGATTAAAAGAAGAAAACGGGATTGAACGGCTTTACGGAAAAATGCAGGAACAACTGAATGAACTGACATCCTTAAACCGGATGTTCGCGACCAGACCGGCCGGAGAATCCATCGTCAACACGACCGCCGATATGCAGCAGAATATGGAATTTATGAAAATGCTGAACGAGCAGTTCACCTATCTGCAGCTTCCGATGAAACTTTCGCAGCAAAACGCGCACGGCGACCTATACGTAATGACAAGAAAGAACGCGCTAAAAAAATCCAAAGACAATTTAAAAGTGCTGCTCCACCTGGAAATGGATTCCCTCGGCGTCCTCGACATTCACATCACAAAAGAACACACGAATATTTCCACCACATTTTTCGTAGAAAAAGAAGCTGCCAGAAAACTAATGGAAAAAAACGCAGATCTTTTAAAAGAGGCCATCAACAAACAGGGATACAGCTTTACTTCTGAATTTACCGCGAAAGAAAAAGACATCGATCTCGTGCACGACTTTATGGAGCAGGATTCCCCTGCCCCAGTCGGAACCGTGACCAGATACAATTTTGATCTGCGCGCATAACGTTTGTGTATAGCGTGTTCGCGCTTAGCACTTGTTTATAGCGCGTTCGCACGTAACGATCGTGCATAGCGCGTTCGCACACAGCGTTTGTTCCCTGTCCGTGTTTGCGCCTTACCACCGCGCCTCACCGTGCACTCGTATTCACGATTTCAGGATACGCCGGAACAAAAAGAGGAACAGAACGCCGCACGTCAACGCCGAGGTTACATCGGAAATCGGCTCCGCGTAATAGATGAACATCACATCGCCTGTGACTTTTGGCAATATGAGCGCCAGTGGGATGAGCAGGATCACTTTTCTCAAGAGCGCGATAAACAGCGACACTTTTGCCTGTCCAAGCGCCAAAAACGTTGTCTGGCACGACATCTGGATGCCAAACACGAGCATCCCGCCGAGAAAGACTGGAAGCACCTGGGAAACGAGTGCCACGAGTTCCCCGTTATTTGAGAACATTTTTGCAAACATTTGTGGAAACGCCATCGCCGTCCCCGTCAGCAGGACCGTATATGTCATGACAATAGCAAACATGGTGGAAAATGTCTTTTTCACCCGCTCCATATTCCCCGCGCCATAATTATAGCTTAAAATCGGCTGGACTCCCTGTGTGAATCCATTGACCGGGATGCTTATAAACTGCATGACACTCTGCATGATCGTCAACGTCCCGACATACATATCCCCGCCGTATTTCTGAAGCCCGCTGTTCATCACAATGGAAATCATACTCTCCGTCGCCTGCATGATAAAGGGAGAAATGCCGAGCGCCATCAGCTTTGCGATCACGCGTCCCTCCAGCTTTAATTTTTCCCGGCGGATCCCCATACTCCGCTCTTTCCGCGTCAAAAAACGCAGCACCCAGACCGCACTCACAAACTGTGAGATGACTGTGGCAAGCGCCGCGCCCTGGATCCCCATACCGAACCCAAATATAAAAAGCGGATCGAGCGCGATATTCAGTACGGCCCCGATCAGCGTAGAAACCATGGCCGTGCGCGAACACCCCTGCGCCGTAATGTACGGATTCATTCCGAGCGTGATCTGCACGAAAAACGTTCCCAATATATAGATCGTCATATAGTCGTTGGCGTACGGAAATGTGGCGTCGCTGGCGCCGATCCGGTACAGCATCGGTTTTTTGATCAGGAAAAATACGACCATCAGCACGACGGAAAAAAGAACAAGCAGTGAAAAACCATTACCTAAGATCTTCTCTGCTTCTTCTTTGTCCCCTCTGCCGAGCGCGATCGCCGAAAGCGGCGCACCGCCCGCTCCCACAAAAGCGCTGAACGCTGAAATGATCACGATCATAGGGAGCGCCAGCCCAACTCCTGTAAGAGCGGTTGCACCGACATCCGGAATATGCCCGATGTACATGCGGTCAATGATATTATACAAAAGATTTATGATCTGGGCGATCAGCGTCGGGATCCCCATCCCCAGCATCAGCCGGAGAAGAGGGGCGCTGCCCAGTTTCGCTTCGTTCGTCTGCATGATCAGCCTTTCACTACGAGATTGATGATTCTTCCCGGAACATAAATCTCCTTCACGATCTCTTTTCCGGCCAACTTATCTGCAATCGCTTCTTTTCCAGCCGTGAGTGCAGAATCCTTATCCGCATCGATCGCCAGTTTCACAGTTGCGCGTACTTTTCCGTTTACCTGAACAGCAATCTCCTGCATCTGTTCCACCGTTTTTTCCTCATCGTACTCCGGCCAGCTGTTCTCAAAGATCCGTTTTTCAAATCCCATGATCTCCCACAATTCTTCTGTGATGTGCGGCGCCACCGGATTTAAAAGCAGTAACAGAATACGGAAATCATCGCGCGTCAGTCCGCCTGCCTTATAAAATTCATTAACCAGCGCCATCATCGCTGCGATCGCCGTATTATATTTTAACGCCTCAAAGTCGCCACTCACTTTTTTGATGGTCTGGTGGATCTTCATCTCCAGATCAGGCGAATAGCCGTCACCATCCGCCACCATATCCTGCAATTTCCAGACGCGGTCCAGAAAACGCCGGCATCCTTTGACACCGTCATCTGACCATGCCGCAGCCGCCTCAAAAGCGCCAATAAACATTTCGTACGTGCGGAGCGTGTCAGCGCCATACGTATTGACAATATCATCCGGATTTACTACATTCCCGCGGGATTTGCTCATCTTCTCCCCGTTTTCCCCGAGGATCATGCCGTGGGACGTCCGTTTCTGATAAGGTTCTTTTGTCGGCACAACGCCCTGATCGAACAGGAACTTATGCCAAAAACGGGAGTACAGCATATGGAGTGTCGTATGCTCCATACCGCCGTTGTACCAGTCCACCGGAAGCCAGTAATCGAGTGCCTCCCGGCTCGCCAGTGCTTCGTCATTGTTTGGATCGATATAGCGCAGGAAATACCAAGATGATCCCGCCCACTGCGGCATCGTATCTGTCTCTCTCTCCGCCTTCCCGCCGCAGCACGGACAAGTCGTCTCCACCCAGGAACGGATGTTGGCGATCGGTGATTCCCCGTTGTCGGTCGGCATGTAATTATCCACCTCGGGAAGTTCTAACGGAAGCTCTTCCTCCGGAATCGGCACATAACCGCATGATTCACATTTGACGATCGGAATCGGTTCCCCCCAGTAACGCTGTCTGGAAAATACCCAGTCACGGAGTTTAAAATTCCTCTTTGGCGTTCCGACTCCTTCTTTTTCCAGCCATTCAATGATCGCCTTTTTGGCGTCCTCCACCGATTTCCCTGTCAGGAACCCGGAATTTACGAGCGTCCCCGTCGCCACGTCCGTGAATGCTGCCTCTTCTACATTTCCTCCCGCAATCACCTCAACGATTGGAATGTTAAATTTCTTTGCAAATTCCCAGTCGCGTTCATCATGTGCCGGTACCGCCATGATCGCGCCGGTTCCATAACTCATCAATACGTAATCGGAAACCCAGACCGGGATTTCCTCGCCGTTTACCGGATTTACCGCCGTGATCCCGTCAATCTCGACACCCGTTTTCTCCTTCGCCAGCTCCGTTCTCTCAAAATCCGACTTTCTGGCCGCTGCCTCCCGGTAAGCAACAATCTCATCCCAGTTTTTGATCTCTTCCCTGAACTGATCCAAATAAGGATGCTCCGGCGAGACGACCATATATGTCACGCCAAACAATGTATCCGGGCGTGTCGTATAAATCCTGAGCGTCTCTTCCTTCCCTTTCAGCTTAAAATCAACCTCGGCGCCATTAGAGCGGCCGATCCAGTTTTTCTGCGATACCCTGACCCTCTCAATGTAGTCCACATCGTCAAGATCATCAATGAGCCGGTCGGCGTATTTTGTGATTTTCAGCATCCACTGGCTCTTAACTTTGCGGACTACTTCACTGCCGCACCGCTCACACACGCCATTGACAACCTCTTCATTCGCCAGACCGCATTTACACGAGATACACCAGTTGATCGGCATTTCTGATTTATATGCCAGGCCGGCCTTAAACAATTTGAGGAAGATCCACTGCGTCCATTTATAGTAGTTGGGATCGGTCGTATTGACCTCCCTGTCCCAGTCAAATGAATAGCCAAGTGACTGGAGCTGCCCTTTAAACCGTTCCACATTGTTTTTCGTCACCACTTTCGGGTGGATCTTATTCTTGATCGCGTAATTTTCGGTCGGCAGGCCAAACGCGTCCCATCCCATCGGATAGAGCACGTTATAACCCTGCATCCGTCTCTTCCTCGCCACGATGTCAAGCGCCGTATACGGACGCGGATGCCCGACATGGAGTCCCTGTCCTGACGGATAAGGGAACTCTACAAGCGCATAATATTTCGGTCTCGAATAATCATCCGTAGCCGCGAATGCCTTCTCGTCCTCCCAGATCTTCTGCCATTTTTTCTCTATTACTTTTGGATTATATGAAGCTTTCATTGTATTCCTCCTAATCTTATGATTGCACCATTTTTTCACTCACCGGTGTATCGACCGGCGGCGTCGGGACTGGTGGAAGGTACTTGCCCGGCTGGTCTGCCGGATCTGACCCGTTCTCCGAAGGACCTTTCTGCTGCCCCGGTTTCTCTAACACGCGGTGCGTCACAGTCACTTTCGCCTTTCTGCCAATCGGATCCTCTAGCTGATACGTGATCCGATACTGTCCCGGTTTGCTTGTATTCACTTTTTTTACCTTTTTATAAGGATCTCCAGCTGCTTTTCTATATCGTATCGAAACTTTGATCTGTTTCGTCGCGAGGAATCCCGTGGTGTTTCTGGCACGCACGCCCTTTTTTACATCATATGTGGTGTCCCCATATGAAATCGTTTTATTCTTCGCCCCCGTGATCTTCGGTTTCTTTTTGTTATACGGATTTCCGGCGCTCCACCTGTCCGTCGGGTCGTAACCGATCCCCTTCGGCAGCTTGATCGTGTCCGGTTTCCCCAAAGGCCCGGCCTTTTTGGATTTGTATACGATCACCGGTGTCCCCATCGGACAGTTGTCATAGATCCATTTCGCATCCTGCACCGTCAGCCGGATACAGCCGTGAGAAGCCGTTGTCCCCAGTTTATTGAACTCCTCGTTGAACAGGGACGCGGGATCCGCACGATGATAGCAGACGGAATGAAACAGGATCGAACCGACAAAACGGCTGCAATACTGCCCGTATGTAGACTGTACGAGCGCGCGCCATCGATGTTTCTGGTAAATGCGGAACGAACCGACGGGCGTCGCGTGTCCGACCGAGCAGACAAACGCCTTATATGGCTCATAGCTCCCGCCACTCTTCTCGTAAACCGTCACCGTATTTTTCAGCTTGTTGATCTTTATTTTATATTTTGAAGCCGCACCGGCCTCTGTCTGGATGCTGCATAGTCCGAGCGTCAGACATAGCACCAGCATTATGAACACCTGCTTCCACCTCATGCGGTCTGCCTCCTTTGTAAACAAAATAAGTGCCACGCATTTATTATAGCAAATCTCAGCAAATTGGCAACCCCATTTTCCGGGTCATTGATATATTTTACTACTTTCAATCTGCCTTCTGCCATGTCATAACTCCGTTTTTATAAACCCCTCATCACTGAGAATTTCAAATGCGTATTGACATTGTTCCTCGTTGTATTGTGGTTTATATTTCATCAATGTTAAAAAAAGCGGCTGTTCCTGATCATTGATCTTCCAGCTTTCCCTATTGTTATGGATATACAGCAAGGAGGCCAATAACTCATACCATGATGCCGTCGTAAGATCCGCTCTTTTTCTCTCTTTCAGGCAATTTACACAATGGACGTTTTTTTCCGCCGTATCCGCCAGCTTACAATCACTAAAATCATTACTGGCCAATACATCCAGATTGCCATACAGATACGACGTCAGTGCTGGTGAATAAGGCCCTCTCACATACCAGTTGTACGCATAACCCAGATTTGTTCCCAGCGACTGCAGTAAATAAATTTTTTTCTGACAAATAAGCCGGTCATCAAAACTATCTTTGCTTATTCCTAACTTCTGGAAAATAATTCCATTTGCAATATCAATACTGTTCATGATGTCCACCTTTCTATCCTTGAGAATACACTATAAATGTAACACAAATGATCCAAAACCACAATAGATAATATGAATACAATCGAGCAAAAAGAATATATGTTCTATATATGATCATATCACAATGTATACTATTTTTCAAGCCCCAAAGGAATTTTTCCACGTTTCACCCCATATATATGAAAACAACCACCTATTCAGGGAGACATTTATGGAACAAGTACTACTGTGGGTACAAACCTATGGCACACCAGCCATTATCGTACTGATCGCGCTCGAATACGCCTGTTTCCCCATCTCCAGCGAACTTGTCCTCCCATTTGCCGGCGCGTTCGGAGCGGGTATGGGAATGTCCCTGCCCCTCCTGATCGTGTACAGCAGCGCCGCCGGACTCGTTGGAACGAGCCTGACCTACTCGGTCGGACGCTATGGCGGCTCACCGATGATGGAAAAGCTCATGTCCCGCTTTCCCTCGACAAAAAAACCAATCCTTGCCTCTTACCGCACGTTTGGAAACCACGGGAAGATCGCGGTCTGTCTCGGCAGAGTCATACCGATCTGCCGCACCTACATCGCCTTTGTCGCCGGCGCCTGCGGTCAGCCCTACCCGGAATACGCCCTCTTTTCCACGATCGGCATTGTGGTCTGGAACACCCTGCTTCTCACTCTCGGTTATTACTTTTATCAGTTCCGCGATGTATTTTTCCTATATTTTAATAAGTATAAAACAATCATTCTCGTAGCCGGCCTGCTGCTGATCGTCCTGCTCTTAGCCATCAAACGAACAGATGAAGAAGACCGCACGGCGTAACCAGTAATTTTATTAGCACATAAAAATTCCCCGAGATACCGGAAAAGGTATTTCGGGGAATTTTCCACAGGCGACAACCAGATTTGAACTGGTGATCAGGGTGTTGCAGACCCATGCCTTACCACTTGGCTATGTCGCCATCATTATATAATATACCATAACTGTACAAAATATGCAAGATATTTTATACAATGACTCCTACGGGAATCGAACCCGTGTTACCGCCGTGAAAGGGCGATGTCTTAACCGCTTGACCAAGGAGCCTAATGTCTTTTGCTGGCGCAAAAGCCATTTGAAGTTTACTTCGTAAACTTCTGCCAGGTGACTTCTGCTTCTTTTGCTGGCGCTAAAGCCATTTTTCATACAGACATTTCGTACGAACAAGGATTATATTATCACACTTTCTTTTATTTGGCAAGGAAAATTTTTGAAAGTTTTTATTTTTTTCCGAAATCAGGTGCGACGTGCCAATGCCCGCGCGGCAGAAGGCCTCTTTTTGAGATAAAGTACGCCGTCTGCCGCACAGATGCACGGTCTATTTCATTCCCTGTTCTACATAGGAAATAATATAGCGGTAACGGTTTTTCACAAAATTCGTGATCGACTGCACCGTATCGTCAAACTTGCTCCGGTTCCATGTATCCACTCCGAAAAAGCGGGTGTAGTAGTCCTGCATCAGAGGTTTATAGATACTCGTGTACTCGTTCAGCTTTTCCTCGCACGCAGCCTGCGCAAAATTTTTCGTGCCGATCTCTTTGATCGCAGCCAGGAATTTCTGCTGGAAGGCTTTGTTTTTGATCACAGCTACAAACAGCGCATCCTGTTGGACCGCATTCTGAAATGAATTTGCCTTCGCCGGATCATTTCCCCAACCGCCACCGTACAGGCCCATCGAATACTCCGTATCATACAGCATGTAACGCCACTTTCCGTCCGCGTACGGATTCGCCGGATCCGGCGTCCTCGCGCGCCAGAGCATATAATTCTTTTCCGGGTTCCAATCCTCGTTCGCGATATAGATCTCCGTCGCGTAGTAATCCGCGAAACTGTCGATATCCATCAAACCGCAGAACGCCTCGTACACCGCGTCATCGGTGAAATCCTTTTCCGCGTAACTCCAGAGTTCCTGATAAAGCAATTCGTCTCCGTCCTGACCCTCGTCCATCTCGTCCTCTTTGAACACGACCACATTGTCTTTGTCCACGCCGTACTTATTCTCGAGCGAATTATCACTGTACTTTTCAGTCAGGTTATAGAGTCCCCAGTACTCGCCGTTGAGAAACAGTACGCACGGCCTCACCGCCTGTACGCTGTAGGCTCGGTCGCCCAGCATACTCTGGTTAAACACGTCGCGGATCTTCGAATACTCCGTATCATTTCCACCATTTCGAAGCATAAAGGACTTATACTTTTTGATCTGTTTTCCCTCTGCGTCCAGATCGCCGGAGATCAGTGGGTACTTCAGGTTTTTCTGCCCGTATTCCTCCCTGAGGTAGAAATTAAAGCCCTTCTGCCCGTACATCCGGCTCGCACCGCCGCGGACACGAACGCCTACCGGAACCGAAAATTCGACCGACCCGCTCTCCGCTTCCAGATAATCCATGTGTGCCACACGCTCCCAGTCCCGGCCGGACTGGGTATAATTCCCCTCGTAATCCCAGTATTCCCTTGCGCGGATGATCTTCGCTCCCTCGGAAGTTTTGCTCCACTCATCGTATTTATTTCCGAGTACGTGGATACCCGTCTCCGCATTCAGCAAGTCATTCGGGTCGATCACCAGGGAGGCGACCGTTGCGCCGGCATACTTTGTCTTTACGTCATTTCCGACGAAGAAACTCCTTGTCACGACATCGCTCATTTCCTGATCAGGACTGACCGCAACCGCGCGGATTACCGTACATTTCGCTACTTCATCAGCTTTCGGCACATAATCATAACCGCTCCCGCTGATGTACATTTTCTTGATGTTTTCGGCCGCCGTCAGAACATTCGGCATACCATTCCGGTCCGCTACCACGACCGCATCCGTGTAAAGCGTTCCTTTTTCTGCTGTCGGTATGCTTCCATCCGTCGTGTAATATATTTTTGTACCCGGCTGGGATTTCATCCCGAGTTTAAACGCTTTCCCCTACACGCCGGAATCCGCCGAGAGTTCAGGACTTTCCGGTTTTCCTGTCTCATATGCCGGTTTGGACGTCTGGAAAAATCCATCCGGAACCGGATCTGCCTCGACTGGTACCAGCGATTTCGACGGCTCGGTGGAAACAACCGGCTTTGCCGTCGCCGTCGGGCCGGGAACGCTGCTTTGCACCGGCGTCCCGCTGTTTGCCGGTTTCTCATCTGGTTTCGGCGTCTGATCAGTGGAATCTCCCGGAACCGGCGTTTCCTTTTGACTGCCGTCAGGCGTAGCAGCCGGAGCCTGTGTCGGCGTCTGTGCCCCTGCGCCATCGTTCTGCGGCCCATTCGCCGCCGGCGTCGTGTGGGTCTGCGGTCTGTACTGTTCCGAACTCTTGTCTCCGTTCGTCTTTTTCTTCACGGTCACTCTACAGACCAGCGGGGATTTCCTGCCTGTTACCTTAGCCTTGATCTTCGCCGTTCCCTGTCTTTTCGCTTTGACCTTTCCCTTTTTCGAGACGGAAGCGATACTCGTTCTGGAAGAGCTCCAGCGCACCTTCTTTTTCGTACCCTTCACTTTTAAAAGACAGGTTTTTCCGACTTTCAGTGTCACCTTTTTTCGATTCAGGGCCAGTTTCTGCTTTGCACCTGACGTCACCGGACCAGCGGTGGGTACGATCAGTGCCGCTGCCAGTACGAGCGCCGTCACGCGCCATCTGTTTTTTTGCTGCATACGCAAATCCCCCATTATTTTGATGGTTCTAATTATAACATGTCTCATAAAAAATTACCATGAAAAAAAATTCCACAGCCATTGACAAAACGGGAAAAACATGTGACAATAATTCTCATACGAATAGGCGTTATCTGCGCAGTTCAAATAGAAATGGTAAAAAATGGAGGTATGACATGAAAAAAACGCTACATATTAAAAAACACCTTTTCTCATTTTTAACCCTGCTGTTCTTTACGGCGCTATTCCTGCCGATAAAGGCAAACGCAGCAGACTACCCGGCGAGCGTATCAGTCAACCGCTCCGCGGGTGAATGCACATATTCGGTACAGGGACTCGATCCTGCACAGACTCACGAAATGACATTACACGTATCACGCGGCAATTCCCAGACAGCTGCCCTTGAATCTACGATCGCGCTGACAGAGGAAAACTGTGGCAGCGGCACCTATACCGGAAGTTTTTCCCTGGAATCGCTAAAAGATGTGTATGATACTTATACCGTATCATTTACCATCGGTGATTCGGTGGTAAACGCCGGAACCTGCGACTTTTCAATACATGCGGATAAACTTTCGCTGCAGATCAGCGGCGGCACAAGCGATCCCGCACGCGCCGTTCAGGTCGTTTCCTCGGAAGCAGCCGGAGAAGCCGCCATCCCGGGCCGGAATAAATCGGTTTCGGTCATGGCATGGCCGGAAGGCAGCGACGAATCCACCGCTGTGAGCATCTCTGCCAAGACACCTTTTACGGAGGGCGGCATGACGATCACCGCCAATGCGGCGCAGGCCGGCAGCGCATACGGAACGTGGCATGCCAAACTCGTACTGGAACCCTCTGCCTCAAACCCGGCCCGCACACTGGCCACCGGCACATATTCCGTCGCCCCGACGCACACTTCGTTCGTCGTGAAAAAGACAAAAGCGCTGGAAAAGAAAAAATCGTTTGCTCTATCCATAGAAGGACTGAAAAACGTGTATGGCATCAATAAAGTAAGCTTCCAGCTCTTCAACAGCAACGGAAAAAAAGCAGCTACGATTGCCGGCACAAAGAAAAAATCTGACGGAAGCAAATTTTATGCCGAGGTGACGATGAAAAAGCTCGGCTATCTGCTGGATCAATATACCGCAAAGGCGGTCTTAACCGATCAAAACGGGAAAACTTATACGATCGACGGCACCGCTTCCGCTGATGTCCGTTCCCAGGGCGGTTCACTCTCAGTAACAAAAAAGAGCAACGCCACCTGCGTGTACAAACTGACGAACGCATACATCCCCGGAAACATCAAGAAAATGAGCTTTCTCCTCTACCAGTACAAAAATGGCAAGTGGAAGAAAAAAGATTCTCATAACGTGAAAGGAACTGCCGGAAAAAGCAAGGTTTCCCTGAAATTAAAAAATGATGACACTGGGAAATACAAAATCCGGGTTTACGGTTTTTCCACATGGGGCAAGAAAATCCTGCTGAACGAGAAAAGCTTTAAACTCCGCAAAAAGGATATGGGAAAAAATGGCTGGTACTACGAAAAATACGCCGGCAAGAAATATAAGTTCTACTACGTAAACAACGAAAAACAAACCGACCTTACGGACATCCTGAACTTAAAAGAGAGCAGCGCCACCAATAAAAACCGTTTTTATATCGAAGTAAACCGCGCCGCCTGTACCGTAACCATTTTCCTTTACAATGACGAAACTCAAAAATACGATATTCCGATCAAGACATGCGCCGTATCGGTCGGGCGCGACGTCAGTACAGACGCGGGAACGAGCGCCCTAAATGAGCAGTCCTCGTACACGCCGCTCGGAAACTACTCGATCTGTACCAATGGTACGTCCGTAAAATATACGCTAAAAGAAATGCACGAACCGGACGGCAGTATCGTTTTCGCCAGATGGACGTCCCATATTGTCGGAAACGTATATTTCCATTCGATTGCCGTAAGCACCGACTCCCACTACGCGCTTCCGTCCTACCGCTACAACCTGCTCGGTTCACCCGCCTCCGCCGGCTGTATCCGCATGACAGTATCTGACGCCAAGTGGATCTATGACTACGCTTCCACTGGCACACCAGTCAAGATCGTAAAAGGAAATTCGTCGAAACCAGGCCCACTCGGAAAACCGGCTGTCATTAAAACCACCTCGGGCATCAACTATGACCCGACCGACCCGGCCGTTCCGGACTCCCGCAAAAAAGCCGACTACAAGGCAAAGAAAATCACCGGCTATAAGACGAAAAAAGGGAAAAAAGTGGGATATTAAATCAACAGAATAGAAAGAATAGACGAAGAACGGCTGTGCCGCCGGCGGATCAACGCCAGCGGCACAGCCTGTTTTTATATAGATGCCTGATATAAAATGGTTCCGTCTTGTTTCTTTACTATTTTCAAATTACCCATACAGGTAATTTTCAATCCCCTCCGCGATCGCCTCCGCCATTTTCTGCTGATAATCGTCGGAGTTTAGCATAACTTCTTCCGTCGGATTTGAGAGAAAACCACACTCTATGATCGCAAATACGCCTTCGGTCTTTTTCAACATATAATAGCTGCCATTCCCCTTTTCCACCCGCTTGTTCCCATCGGCCAGCTCCTCTTTCACCGTATTTTGCAGTACCGAAGCAAACTCACGGCTCGGTTCAGAATCCTGATAATAAAAAACCTGTGCTCCCTTCGTTCCCGCCGAAAAACTGTTTTGATGTATGCTGACCGCCAGCGCGGGTTTATTATCATTTATGATCGCAACTCTGTTTTTCAGATCCTCCATCTTTTTTCTCGTCGCGCCGCTGTCACAAAGCGCGGTGTCTGATTCCCTCGTCATGATCACCTGATAGCCGCTGTCTTCCAGTACATTCTGCAGCTTTTGGGCAATCATCAGATTAATGTCCTTTTCCAACGTCCCGGCCGTGCCGACTTTCCCGGGATCAAAGCCTCCATGTCCGGGGAACGGGAACAGACTGAAAAAAGCATCAGATCATCACACCTGCACCTCAAAAATCTGCCTCCCGCCCTCCTGCTGTGGCAGCCATCCACTTTTATAAGATTTCTCCTGCAAAAAAGAAAAGCTGACAAGATACCCCTGGCTGGCACTACGGCTGTCCAGATAACCCTGCAATTGTTTTATTCCATCTGCACGATACTTCTCACCATGCCAAAGCTTTAATTCAATAATATGTTCTTTCCCGCCATATGAAACGACAATATCCATCCGCGTACTGTTTCTCGTCTCAGGCTCCACATAATAATGTCCTGTCCCATTGATAATCGGTTTGATAAAACAAAGGAACAGGAGCCTTCCCTGCTGCTCTGTAAACCTTTCATCCTCTTTTCTGTACTCTGCTTTCATAACCTCCTGAAACTTAAGCAGAACCTTTGGCATGTCCAGCTTTCCATCGTGAACAAACTGGCTTCCCTCCACACTAAACCTTGTATCTTCCCTGTTCTTTTTGCTCAACATATGATTATACAAATATGTCTCAAAAATAACATTTGATATCGCCACACAATGATCCCTTTTCACAAAAATCCCAAAAATGCACCCAAGATCGATCGCTGCATCTGTCCCCACAAAAGCAAACTGTCTCCCCTCCAGCAGAATCTGCCGCAGCATCTGCTGCAATTCCGAATGATGTTCCACATTCTTGATCAAGTCATCGAACAGTGTACTATCCAACTGGAGTATGGCATTTACAGCATTTTTCACATGCTCAGAAGTCCATATCCTGCCGCCTTCCTCATCCAGCCATTTGCATATGCGGCTGACCAGAAACGGATAGCCATTCGTATAAAAATAAATGTCCCTGCTGATCTGGCCTATATCCATATCCGTGTGACAGTCCTGCTCATATTCTCGGAGCATCGCAGCAATCTCATCCGGTGAAAAACTCATATCAACATTAAAATCAGAGGCAATATTCCAGGGACTGTTGTATCTTCTCTCATCCTCCGGGCGGAGTTTCAGCTTGAGATTTTTGATATCATAAACACCCGCCAGAACAACGCTCTTGAAAGTAATATCCCTGCCCTCCTGCCGGAACAGATATTTATTGCGCAGCATTCCCAGAAAATTTAAAAATATCTGATTATCAGAACTTTTATCCACCTCATCGATCAGCAGGATCACATCCTGTTTATTATTTCTGCACAGTTTTGTGATTTTTTCACTCAGATAATCCAGCGCATCCTCATCCGCCTCACCCGAATAGTCTGCCAGACTTCTCCACTCCTGCACCAACTCCCGCGGTCTTTCCAGAAAAGAGAGTTCCCTCTCCACTTTTTTTACAAAAAAACGCATAAAACCCTGATCACTTTTGAAGACACTCTCTCCCGCTCCCTCGAAACTAATACGGAGCACCGTATATTTCTCCCGCAGTTTTCTGTCAATCTGGGATAAGGTCGTCGTTTTCCCATACTGCCTCGCACGGTTGATCGTAAAATACTCTTCATTCTCGATCATGCCGATAATCCGCGACAATTTATCAGAAATATCCGCCATATAATGTTTTTCAGGGATACACGTTCCCGTGACATTAAATTTTTTCATGGCAAAACCTCCCCAAATCTGTATTAAGTATATCTCACCTCAACCCCCATATAATATTATTATACCCTATCTTCAAAAATCGGCAAGGATATTTTCATCATTGTTCCAATAGATAATCAAACCCATCACTAAAATTATATGAGATCTTAATCGTCCTGTCTTCAAAAACCTCTATGCATTTAACAAGCTTTACTACCGTCGCCCGGTCAAGCTCCCTGATCTTTCCGCACTTTAACAGTTCCTGAATCCACGCATTCTCCTGAACCACCTCACTTTCTGAAATCCTTTTTTGCAATTCCGCAATCTCCGCCCGCAAGGCATTGATCTCGCTTTGGCTATCCTCCCTTACCACTTTATATTCTTCTCCCGGCAGTTCCTCATCCAGCCATTTATTCCTTGCCCTTTTCAGCCGCTCCTGAATACGCCTCACCTGTGTCTCCCTATCCCGGATCGCTTTTTCCCGCGCCAGCGTCTCCGTCCCTGTACCGTCTTTTCTTCTCCGTCGCTCCACAAACGCTGTCAGATCGTGAATCTGCGCTATGATCTGGTTCAGATCATCCAAAACAATCTTCCTCAGCAGCTTATCCGAGATGTAATGGCTGCTGCAGCCCGGAGTATCCGGAGCGTCCTCGTTTTTCCTGCCGTAATCCCTGTAAGTCCCACAATTATAATACAGATATTTTTGTTCTTTCCCGTCCCTGGTAACATATTTGTCCCATTTTTTCCGCAGCGCATGACCGCAGTCGCCGCACTTTAGTACCCCTTTGAAAATAGTGACCTCGCCCTCTTTTGTCGCATCCCGCCCAATCGTTTTCATCATCCTCTGCGCCGTATCCCAGACTTCTTTAGATACAAGAGCCTCGTGCATATCCGGAACCCGTATCCAATCCCTCTTGGGAACAGCTGCAGGCTTTTTATCCAGCAGCTTCTTTTTCTCCTGTTTATGCTGCACGACAGTTCCGGTATACACCTCATCCATCAATATTTTTTTCACCGTCGAGCCTGTCCAGTGTTTCTCATTCTCAGAAACTTTCTTTCCGCACACAAACTTAGAACCATTCTGCCTTTTATACGAAGATGGATTTACAATGCCGTCCTTTGTCAATCTTCGAGCAATTTCTTTCGGAGATACTCCCCTCAGATACTCCTCAAAAATTCTCTCCACCACGACAGCTGCTGCCTCATCCCGGACGAGATGATGCTTATCCGCCGGATCCTTCTGATACCCATACGGCGCAAACGCGCCGATATACTTCCCCTTTTTCTGCATGGTGTGCATCCCGATCGTGACATTGGTATGCTGTATCTGGGAATAGTTTTCATTGATCATAAGCTTAAACTGAACGAGCATATCCATCGGATCCTGATAAAGGCTGTCATAGGAATCCCCGACCGCGCACACGCGCACTTCACATCCATTTTTCTCAAATTGTTCCTTTAAATACTGCTGCATCTCCCTGTCGTTCCTGCCGAGCCGCGACAATGTCTTTACCATAATACAATCCACCCGATTACGTTCGATGTCCTGCAGCATCTGCCGGAATCCGCCCCTGTTAAAGTTCATGCCCGTACAGTCGTCATCACTGTATATTTTATAAATCTGCAAAGGGTATTCATCCCCTGAGCTTTCATTCTGCATCTCAATGTAATTTTTAAGATATTCCACCTGATTCTCAATGCTCTGGCTGGGATCCATTTTCCTTCTCTTATTTCGATCCTCGTCCGAAAGCCTCACATAAACCGCCACACTCCACGCTCTGTCTGTCACGGCATTATGCGGCAAAAATCTAGCCTCTTTTTTAAACATCCATTCTCCCCCCCATATGTACTTCGATAATCTGCCCGACTATTTCCCCCGCCGAAAAAAGGCCTTCGTATTCGCGCACAATTTTCCATCCTCTTACATTTGCCGGTATATTGAATTTGATATTCCGCCGAGATTTTATCATGCCCTGTTCTACTTTTATCTCCCTCATGATATAGCACCCATTCTCGTTTTTGTAAATATATTCAGCTGGATGCTGCAACATGCGTTCTATCTTTGATTTTGAGAATCCTCCTCTGAAATTTTAACTATATTTTTTTCCAAGGAGCAAAGTCATAACCATTAGCTATTCCCGGTTCATGAAAACCAAGATAAGGTTTCTGCAAGACCTCCATTCCCTTCCCCTTCAACCGAAGTGCTATTGACTTCTTACTATACACATAAATGCGGCATTTTGAATTTGCTCCTTTGAAAGCATCTTTCTTTACCGACTTGATGTTCTTAATACCGTTCATGTTAAACTTGCGCAGTTTCTTACATCCCGAAAAAATCTTTCTGCCAATTGTTTTGATCTTTATGCCTGTTTTATCCTTGATGACTCTAGATATCGATATTTTTTTCAAATTTTTACAGCCGCTAAAAGCCCTATCCCCAATCTTTGTTACATTGGGGAATTCCAATTCGATCGTCCTGACTTGCTTACATGGCGTAAACATTTGACTCTGAATTTCCTTTATACCGTCGCCGGATATATAAATACTCCTTGCCTTTCGGAAATGCCTCAATGCCTTTGCAGAAATCTGAACGCTGCTGTCCCTCAAATAAATATTGATACTTTTTACATTCTCACAACCAGAAAACGTCTGGTCATTTATCTCCCACTTATCTGAACCATATATTTCCAATTTCCCATTACAGCTTTTGTAGAGCCGGTTATCAGCGGCGCCCATGCTAAGAGTCACCTCTTTCACATTTAAAAGAGCTCCCGAAGCAAACCGGCCGATTTTTCCTATATCAAGGGTTACGCTTTCTTTGACACCAGTAAAAGCATGTGAATCAATTTGTTTAATTTCTGCTCCTTTCAACCATACCGCCCTGGCACCTGAAAAAGCATTGGATCCAACTTGTCCAATTTCCTCTTCTGTTATCACACTCACGTAATCGGCGCCAGAAAAAGCATTGGATCCGATCGACCCGATTTTTTTTGCTTTAATGTGCACATAATCCGCACCTGAAAAAGCACGGGATCCGATCCGTCCAATTTCTACTGCATAAATATATATATTCTCTACACGAGAAAAGGCCTTCCTCCCAATTGTCTTCAAACTATTCACATTTTTTTTTACTACTCCCGGCTCTTCTATACCGATGTACACAGATGAGCATCCGGCAAATGCCTCATCTCCAATCCTCTCAATATACTCTGAACCAATCGTTACCGCCCCGCAATATTTGGCAAAAGCCCGGTCCCCGATCGAAGTGATCGTATATTCCTCACCCGAGTCATCGCACGCAGTATCTTCTTCCAGGCGTACCCCCGGCCACACATTTTTTGTCAGTTTCTGGGAAAAACTTATTAATTCTACTTCCCCATTTCCGTCCAAGCCGCTTTTTGTAACTTTAAACTTATAAGTATCTTTTCCTATATTCTTCTCATCAAAGAGATGGTCTTTCTCCACTGTAAATATAGTTCCTACAGGTGCCGGCTGTCTTTCCCCCTGCTGCGCATTTACCTGCTGCGAGTCGGTCCCCTCCGCCTGCGCCGTTACATATGAAAATGACAACATACTGTATACCGCTATAACGAACAGCAATACAATAACTCCTCTGTAATCTGTAATTTTTTTCATTTCCTTTTCCTCCTAATTCTGCAAGATTTCCTGATAACATCATGCTCCTGCACGTATTCTACCACATCTTTCCTCCCGAAAAAGGAACATGTAAGAATTACTCTTCTTAATGTAAGAAATAATTGAACTATTTTTTCGGTCTGCCCGGTATCCCTCCATGTCCGGCATCGACCACGATGAGCGCCTTCGTCCCCCTGCCGGTAATATTGAGGACCGGCCGCCCGTCGATCCGGACCGTCGCCGCCACGATCACAGCGGCCAGCACAAAAACGACCGCCCATAATTTCCAGTTACTTTTAATCTTCCCGTTTCTGTTTTCCATCATAAAAAGTCCACTCCATACATCTCTTACTTACAGTGTACGAAGTGGACCATTGATCTATTCCTTAAATACATGTTATCGTCTGCGTTGCTTTACATTCTCACCCATCAATATACTTGGCAATCGTCGTCCAAGTAACCGGACGCTCAAAACCGAGCTTCCAGAAAGCGGCCCCGGCGACTTCCTTGCCAAACACCGTTTCCAGTTTTTTGTCCAGCGACGTTTCCTCCTCCAGCCAAATCTTATACGTATATCCCTGATACTTGAATTCCGAATAATACTGGCCGGTCTCTTCATCCCACGTCTTTGCCGCCTCGTTGTTCTGCAGCATGACCTCAGCGGAATTCATGCCGTACACATCGGGTTTCCCTTCCACCTTATTGTCCTTTTTCGTCTTCCAGCGTCTTGTGTAAAAGGGAAGCGCCACGACAGTACGCTCCTTTGGCACATATTTCAGACCGAGCTCCACGCCGTCATTGACAAACGGCAGGGAAGAAACGGAACCACACGTCTCACTTCCCGCATAGTGTTCGTCGTATGCCATGAAGATCACATAATCCGCAACACGTCCCTGCTCCGCCCAATTGTAATACGAAGTCCCCTCGGTCGGCAGGTAATCATCCACCGACACGACGATGCCGTTCGCGTGGCACTGGAGAACGAGTTCGCGCAGGAACTCCAGATACGCCGGCGCCGTTTCCTTCGTGATCTTTTCAAAATCAATATTCAGACCATCCAGTTTATAACGGATCGCTGCGGACACCAGATTATTCACCAGATTTGTCCGAATCGAAGTCCGCCCAAGAATCTTTTTCAGCGAGATCTTCGTGTCAAAATCATTGATCAATCCCCAGACTTTAAGGCCTTTTGCGTGGGCTGCCGTCACATATTCCTCTGTGGCAAGCGATGAAAAATTTCCTTTGTTATCACTGAGCGCAAACCAGGTCGGCGAAATCACATTGAGACACGCTGCCTGTGAAACCTTAGCTTCCATATCCGTGGTACCACCCGCATATGTCATCTGATGCCAGCCAAGGCAGACCCGCTCACCTAACGCGGTCTGTGGGAATACATCCTCGGGCTTGTCCGTCGTCCATGCCTTTTCAATCTTTTCTTCCACATATTCCACCGGCACATACCCTTCGATCCCATCCAGCGTCATGATCTTCTGATACTCATTTTCCGGCGGCGCGTCGGTATCGACCAGCACTTCCTGTCCGCCCTTTAATTCCATCAGATAATCATACTTCTTATTTGGCCCGACACGAAGCCGGACGTCATCGGCGAGCGCAGCGAATACGTTCACCTGCTGAAAATCGGACTGCACGATCACGCGGTTCGGATTTTCGGCCCATTCATAATTGATCCTCGAATGTTTGCTCACAAAATCCATCGCGAGATAGGTCGCATCCCCATCTTCGTACAACAGTTGGAATCCCATGTCCTCATTTTGTTTGCCGATCATATAACGCATGCTGTCTGAGGCATTGATCGTGATCAGGCCGGCAGAAGTAGCCAAAGACAATACGCTTTCCTTGTCGTCCCAGTAAATCCGCTCGTTCATCGCGCTTGCCGCCAGTGAAACCGAAACATATACCTTACCGTCTATGATCCGACCCTTTTCTTCGGACAACTTTCCGTTCAAAACGACAAGTGCCTCATTTTCCCCTAGTTTATACTGTTCACTCATCGGACGCTGTGTATAACTCGGCGCGAATTTCTTAAACAGCATCACGCCAGCCGCCGCCAGTATCCCTACGATTGCTGTTATAATCAATATAACGGTCACTTTATTTTTCATTGGCATCCTTGTCCTTTCCTCTTTTCACATGGATTTACAAACTAGCATTTGCAAACATCTGTCACAATATGAATCTTTTTTCAAAAAAGCCTCCATTCGCCGCAAATAAAAAACTGCCCCGTGCCGACTCCCGATCAAATCTCTGTTATCGTCCAAAAAGGACATTGATCGAAAGTAAGACACGGGGGACGTTTTGTATTAGAAAATTACTTTTTTCGGGCATTTCTCAGCACACTTGCCGCATCCCTGACACTTCTCTGCATCAATGACAGCAAGGTTGTTTTCCAGAACAACCGCTCCGAACTCACACTGTTTCACACAAAGACCGCACCCGATACATCCGGCCTTGCATACGCTCATCACGTCTTTTCCTTTGTCTTTGGAATTACACTGAACCTGATATTTCGTATCATACGGCTCGAGGGAAATGACGTTGTTCGGACACGTTTCCACACATTTGCCGCAGGCCACGCATTTTTCCTTATCGACCACGGCAATCCCGTCTTTGATGGAAATGGCGTCAAACTGGCAGGCCTCCACACATGAGCCAAGACCGAGACAGCCGTACGAACATGCCTTATCTCCGCGTCCCGGCACCATGACAGCCTGACGGCAGTCCTTCGCGCCGACATAATTGTACTTCACGGACGCCTGCTCACACGTTCCGGCACACCGTACATGCGCTACCATTTTCACGCCGGCGCCGGCTTCTACGCCGAGAATGGCGCCGATCTTTTCCGCTACCGGCGCGCCGCCAACCGGACAGCCGTTTACTTCGGCATTTCCGGCCACGATCGCTTCCGCCAGACCGTCACATCCCGGAAAACCACAGCCGCCGCAGTTATTTCCCGGCAGGCATTCCCTGACCAGATCCACACGCTCATCCACTTCCACGGCGAAGAACTTACCCGCTACGCCTAATAATAGTCCAATCGCGATACCAAGCACTCCCAGAAGTACCACGGATATTATAATTGTATTCATATAAGCCTCCATTCCTGCGCACGCATATTAAAAGCCAACGCCACCAAAGCCACAGAACGCAATCGCCATCAAACCAGCGGTAATCAGTACAATTGGGGTTCCCTTGAAGACTTCGGGAATATTGCTGTTTTCAAGTTTCTCACGAATGCCCGCCATCAGAACGATCGCGATCAGGAATCCGACAGAGGCACCGATCCCGTTTATAACACTCTCCAGCACGTTGTATTCATTCTGGACACTGAGCAGCGCCACACCGAGTACGGCACAGTTCGTCGTAATAAGCGGAAGGTATACACCGAGTGATTTATAGAGCGCCGGCATCATCTTCTTCAGTACCATTTCCACAAACTGCACGAGAGCCGCGATCACAAGTATAAATACGATCGTATTCAGGTATTCCAACTCAAACGGAACAAGAAGATAATTATATAGTAAACTCGTACAAAGGGATGCGATCGTGATAACGAAAAGTACCGCACCACCCATGCCGGCCGCCGTCTCAACCTTTTTACTTACACCGAGAAACGGACAGATACCCATAAACTGGCTGAGCACAAAGTTATTCACAAAGGCCGCCATAAAAAGAATGGTAAATAAACTCATGATCTGTCATCCTCCTTTCCTTTCGCCGGGATTTCCTCCGCAGCCGTTTTGCTGCACGTATCAGACTGGCTCGCGCACGCCGCGCAGTTCCCGCTGCACGAAGCGGCCTCCGCCTCCGGCGTATTGGTCGCGCAAGGCATTTTCAGCTTGTTCTGGATCGCCGTCAGTCCGGCCAGTACGAAAAACGCACCTGGCGCCATGACAAACATCGCGATATGGAACGAATCGGGAATGAACTGGAAGCCAAATACGGCTCCGCTTCCCAGAATCTCACGGAAAATACCGATCAGCGTAAGACCGACCGTAAATCCAAGTCCCATTCCCACGCCGTCCAGCGCGGACAGGACGATCGGATTTTTCGACGCGTACGCCTCCGCACGTCCGAGGATGATACAGTTTACCACGATCAGCGGTATATACACGCCGAGGGCGCTGTTGAGCGCCGGCAGATACGCCTGCAGCACAAGCTGCACGATCGTCACGAACGAGGCAACGACAACGATGAACGCCGGAATACGCACACGGTCCGGTATAATGTTGCGCAGCGCGGAAATAAGCATATTGGACAGGATAAGCACGACCGTTGTGGACAACCCCATGCCGATGGCATTGATCGCGCTCGATGTAACAGCCAATGTCGGACACATACCGAGCATCATAACAAAGGTCGGGTTTTCTTTTATAATACCATTTTGAAGTCTCTCTGTATACTTACTCATCATTTACCCCCCCTTAACTCTTTGTCATATAAAAGGATACCTTTTACCGCATTCGTGATCGCGCGGGACGTAACGGTCGCGCCAGACATCGCCTCGATCTGTCCCTGCTCATCCTTCGGCGTCGTCCCCGGTTTGTAATACATCGGCAGACTGTCACTGGAAGGATACTGGAGCGCGTTCTCAAACGCGAATTTTGATTTGAATTCATCGCTCTCACAATTGGCACCGAGTCCGGCCGTCTCCGACTGTTTCGTGATCTCAATCCCCGTCACGATCCCATCGTTCACACCGAGTACGAAGGAAATACTTCCGCCATACCCCTTTTTCGCGTCGGCGATGTACACATAACCCGCATCCGCGCCATTTGCCTGCAGTTTCTTCACTGTCGTCACTACGACATATTTGGAATAAGAATCCGCGGCTTCTTCCGCCACTTCCCCTTCGGAAGCCGATTTATCGATCACATGTTTCTGCAAAAATTCATTGGCCGCTTCCACCGCACCATCTTCTGCCTCCGTCACGGAAGCTCCATCTACTTCGGAAACGACGACTTCACACGCCTCATTATCCGTTTTGGCCTGCGCCTCCTCAATCGGCTTTTTCGTCACGGTATAAACACCTGCCAGGATCGCTCCGAGTACGAGGGTGATCACACACAGGATCACGGCATCTACGACAAATGATCTCTCTTTCTTTTCATTACTCATGCGCCTTGCCCTCCTTTCCAAATGCCTTTGGAATCGTCACCATCTCGATCAGCGGCACAAACAGGTTGCCGATGATGATGGCAAATGATACGCCCTCTGCCGACTCACCGAAGAAACGGAACAGTCCGGTCAGCAGACCGAGCAGAACGGCAAATATGATCTTTCCTTTATCCGTGATCGGGCTCGTCACATAATCGGTCGCCATAAAGAACGCACCGAGCAGCAGTCCGCCGCCGCATACTTCATAAAATACCGGGACGTACGCACCTGTCACACAGGAATACAACAGGTTAAATACGACAAATGTCAGTATGTAGAGAACCGGAATCTTCCAATCAATGATCTTCCTCACGATCAGGTAAATACCGCCGATCAGTATGGCCAGCGCCGATGTCTCTCCGATCGTCCCCCACGTCGTTCCCAAAAACATATCTTTCAGCGTCGTCCCTAAGTCTCCCAGACGAGTCGCTTCCTTCACCTGCATGAGCGGCGTCGCGCTTGATACCGCATCGAGCGTCGCCTGATAACCGCCCCAGATCGCGTTCCCCTTGTCGATCGCGAAGCTGTTCGTCATCGCGCTGCTGAATGAGAGCATCAAAAAGCACCTTGCTCCCAGCGCCGGGTTCATAAAGTTCTGTCCCAGTCCTCCAAACAACTGCTTCACGACGATAATGGCAAACACGCCGCCCAGCACGCACATCCAGAGCGGCAGCGTAGCCGGAAGGTTGAGCGCCAGCAAAAGCCCCGTCAGGAGCGCGCTGAAATCATTCGTAGTAATTGGCTGTTTCATACACTTCTGCCACACATACTCCGCCAGTAACGCGCTGGCACAAGTCGTCAGGATCACCAGCAGCGCCCTGACGCCAAAATTTCCGATACCCACAAGAGTAGTCGGGATCAATGCTATCACGACATCCCGCATGATGGACTTCGTCGACGATTTGTCACGGACATGGGGAGATGATGATACATTCAACAATTTATCCATTATAAATCCTCCTTATTGTGCATGTTCTTTGCACATGATCGCAAGTTTGACCGCAAGGTCACAACTTGCCAAGCGAATGAAGTTCGCTTTATCCTCCTTATTGTGCACGGTTTCTGCACATGATCACAAGTTTGACCGCAAGGTCACAACTTGCCAAGCGAACATCGTTCGCTTTATTTCCTAGCACTATCCATCACAGCTCGTCTCGCCTGCTTAAATGACTGAGTGAGCCTCCGTTTCGCCGGACAGACATACGTACATGTTCCACACTCGTAACACTCCATGCCGTTCAGTTTCTGGAACAGTTCCAGATCCGAGCGTTCTGCTGCCTCTGCCATTTTCTGCGGTACGAGATGGCTCGGACACACAGTTGCGCAGCGGCCGCAGCGGATACAGTTTGTCGGCTCACACGCTGCCACTTCGTCTTTTGACATTGCCAAAATCGATGAACTTGTCTTTGTGATCGGCACATTCAGGTCGTACATCGCCATTCCCATCATCGGGCCGCCTGAAATGATCTTTTCCGCGCCTCCCTCGACAAGTCCGCCAGCTTCTTCCAAGAGCTCAGCATGGCTCATCCCAAATTTTACCTCATAATTCTGCGGCCTTGCCATCGCGTCCCCGGTCAGCGTCATAACGCGGCTGATCGACGGTATGCTCCTGCAAACGGCATCATACACGGCCAAAACGGTCTGCACATTGTCCACCACGCAGCCCGCGTCTGCCGGAAGCATTTTCGAATAAATCTTTCTTCCTGTCGTAACGTATATAACCTGACGCTCCGCCCCCTGCGGATACTTCGTTTTAAGCGCCTTCACTGAGATCATGGGCTCATCCTGTGTCAGGTAACTCAGTTTTGAGATCGCCTCCGGTTTATTGTCCTCGATCGCGATGATACCTTTCGCGTTGTCAAACAGGCGCAGCAACACCTTCAATCCCATGATCAGTTGTTCCGGTTTTTCCAGCATCAGGCGGTAATCTGACGTGAGGTATGGCTCACATTCCGCGCCGTTTATGATGACATAATCAATCTGATCTTCATTTTTCGGCGTCACCTTTACATTTGTCGGGAATCCGGCGCCGCCCATGCCGACAATGCCGGCGTCCTTGATGATCTGACGGATCTCTTCTTTGGAAAGCGCCGTATAATCCCGCTCCTCGCCGAAGCCCTCAACCGCTTCGTATTCTCCGTCGTTCTCGATGACAACACAATTTGCCTTCGCTCCCGAACCGGTTAACCTCTGCTCGATCTTCGTTACTTTTCCAGAAACAGAACTTACGATATTCGCGGAGATAAACCCGCCCGCTTCCCCGATGATCTGTCCCATTTTCACCGCATCCCCTACGGAAACGGTCGGTTTGGCAGGGGCCCCGATATGCTGGCTCATTGGAAATACCAGTTCATCCTTCGGCATCACTACCTGGATCGGATTGTCCATACTCAGCTCTTTTCCCTCGTATGGATGCGTTCCCCCTTTAAAGGTTGAATTTCCCAAGTAAATCCTCCTCCTTTATATTTTTTCTTAATTTTTTAAGCTCTTACTGACAACCTCTATCATAACACTTTTTTCGACAAAAAACAAGTATTCGTACAAGCCTGATGAAAAAAAAGGTGCCGTAAAACCTCGCACCTTGTTTTTCAATAAAACTGCTGCCCCAAAGCGAAACAGGGCAACGGCACCGCCATTGCCCTATGTCATCAGCACAGACCGTTTTCCTGTACTCCCTGTGTATGCTCATGCAGCAGATGATACTTTTCTTTCGTTGCCATTCCGCCCCGGATATGCCGTTCCGACTTGTTTATATCAAGGATCTTCCTCGCCTGTGCCGCCAAGGTCGGATTGATCTGCATCATGCGTTCTGTTACGTCCTTATGTATGGTTGTGATTATTTGGAACGGTATTGTTTACAACTCCGCTGCCTTCAATCAGTACGGCTTCTTCCAAGCCCAAATCGCCAAACAAACGCAGGAAAATCTCCACATTTCCCTCTTGATCCACTTCAATCTTCTGAATAATACGCTTGAGTTGGGTATTGTTCATCTCACGAACGTCCGTTATATCCTCTATCTCTTTAAATGTATGATTCTAAATATTTTCAAGCTGCTCTTCCTTGGTCAAATGATAGGATACCATTTTCAACTCGTTTTCCAGTCGTTCTATCTCTTTTCTAGAACCGCCGATTTTATCATTCAATTCCTGTCGGGAAATCAAGTCATCGGCGTACATATCCATATATTTCTCTCTGGCTTTTGTCAACTTGTTTAGCTGGCTTTTCAATTCCTTTTCATATTCCAGATTTTCATCCTTTGCCTTATATATGCGTTGAAATTCTTCCACTACATATTGGACTACCTTCTTTTTCTGGTTAAGAATATGATTAAAATACTCCTGCAAAACATCAATCAGCTCGTCCTCATCAACCGTGACTGCATTCGGACAGCTATCCGCACCTTTTCCGCTATGTCCGGAACATACCCAGCGTACATAAGTATTTTTATAAGTGCGCACCGTTCTACGGAAAGACCAGCCACACTCCTTACAACGAATTAAGGTTGAGAAAAGATGCTTATTACTTTGACGCTCTCTGTTCATGTTAAAAGAGGCATGTCTGCCATGCAGAATCTCCTGAGCCTTTTCAAAGTCTACCGGCTCAACAATTTTCAAATCGGGACGGTCTACAACCATCCATTCCGTTTCATCTTTGGCTTTCCGTTTTCCGGTAAGAAAATCTTCCACCTCCTGCTTGCCATTGATGATCTTGCCGATATAGAGTTCATTCGTCAAGATTCGGCAAACAGTATCTGGAAGAATTTGCTTTTGAAATCTTTCTTCTCTTTCTAACTTAATATTCCTATTTTGATTTGCCAAATCCTCTATCAAAGCATTATCTATGTCTACTTTTAAAACAGGTGTCGAATCATAGGTTTGAAAATTTAATTGCATATCATCAGCTTGTTCTATTTGTCGCTGTTTTGCATCGGTATAAAATACTCTTCCTACCGTATGATGATAATATCTTCCCGCCCTCCCTTTTATATTTTTTAAGGCAAATGCCGTCATTGTTATATTTCCCACGCTATTATTTACAATTATTACATTCTTTGCGTTCGTATTAACTCCCTCAATAATTGTTGATGTACAAAACAGAAAATTGAAATCTCCATTATTAAACAGCCTTAGCACTTCATTTTGAATATATTTTGGAAATTTTCCATGATGAATACCCACTCCATGCTCTACTGCATGAATTAATCCCCAATATTTTGTACTATTAATATTTGCTCCTATTTTGACATTGTATTTTTTCTTTAAGTGCTCTATAAACTCATAAGGAATTTTAGCGTCATTTTCATGAAAACCATCTATAATATCTTTAGTATATTTCATAGAATTTGAAGGTGTAGAACAGTAAAATATTGCCTGTCCTAAATTATTCTGTTTCAGATAATTGGCAATTCCTTGAACTTTTTCTTTTGTACTCAATCCGGAATTTTGATATAATCGCGTGATCCTTTCCCCTAATATTGGATGATATTCTACACTTCTTTTCTTCCATGCCTCAATCTCAATACGAGAGGTAGGTTCAAACTCTATTTGAATTGTAGTAATATGATTACGCTCTAAAAAAATTTTCATTCCTTTTTTTACATTTTTTAAATTCAAATATGGGCCTGCCAAATAATATTCTTTAACACTTTTTGCCAACAAATATAATACTACCCTAAATGCTTTTGCTCTGTTACCACCATCACGTTTCTCTCTATCGTTTATATCTTCGCCGCTACTATCTCCATTCCTATCAAAATCTTCATCAATTTTATATATCTCATCCATAAAAAAGAAATCAATATGCAAAAATGAATTATCCGCAAGAAGTTTTAATGCCCTTTCTGGTGTTAGAATAAATATATGTTTATCTTCTGGTACAATACCTGAATAAACATTATTAATGACTTTATACTCCATAGAAAGATCCCGAATTAACTGATTAATGCTGTCTGTATTTTCGTTGAGCAACGCTATTGTCGGAAAAAGAAGCAGTATATTTCTATAACGTGCTCTATTCATAAAAATTATTTCACGTAGCAAAAATGTTTTACCAAATGATGTTGGCGCACTAACTAAAATTCTTTTGTTCTCCAACGACATAAAAGTATCAATTACATCTTTTTGTTTTCTATCAAGTAAATTGTTATTAAAAACCTTTGATTTGTAATAATTTTGTACTGCTGAATGCTTAATATCATTCAATCCATCATATACAAATTCATCTTGTGCTATTTTGTTGCTTCCTTTTATATAACCTGAATCCGTGAACGCATCCAAAAATATTATGGGAACTGGGGTTAGTTT
>CAJTXO010000011.1 GCA_910583555.1 uncultured Eubacterium sp. | reverse complement strand
CGGGGAGTTTGAACCAAAACTGATCCCCAAATACCAGCGGGACATATCCGGCATCGAAGATAAAGTGATCTCCCTCTATGCCCGCGGGATGAGCACCCGGGACATCCACGACCAGCTGAACGACCTGTATGGGATCGACCTGTCCGCGGAAATGGTCAGCAAGATCACAGATAAGATCCTCCCGCAGGTAAAGGAATGGCAGTCACGCCCCCTGAATCCGGTATACCCGTTCGTATTCATGGACTGCATCCATTACAAAGTCCGGGAAGAAGGGCGGATCGTAAGCCGGGCAGCCTACGTGGTACTGGGCGTTACGGCAGACGGTTACAAGGAAATACTGAGCATTACCGTTGGGGCGAACGAAACAAGCAAGTTCTGGCTCGGAATGTTAAATGACCTGCATAACCGGGGCGTGAAAGATGTCCTGTTCTTCTGTGTTGACGGCCTGCCTGGATTTAAGGGGGCCATACAGGCGGTATTCCCGAAAGCAGAAGTACAGAGGTGTGTCATCCACATGCTCCGTAACCCGTTCAAATATGTGAGTTACAAAGACCTGAAAAAATTTGCCTCAGACTTCAAGGCGGTCTACAATGCCCCGAACGAAACAACAGCTCTCTCAGAACTGAAAAATGTAAAAGAAACATGGGGAAGAAAATATCCTTACGCGATCAGCAACTGGGAAAACAACTGGGAAGATGTCAGCTCCTTCTTCCAGTTTCCGGATGACATCCGCCGGATCATGTACACGACGAATATCATAGAGGGACTGAACCGCCAGTTCCGGAAAGTAACCAAAACAAAAAGCGTATTCCCCAGCGACACATCCCTGGAAAAGATGCTGTATCTGGCAAGCCAGAATATAACAAAGAAATGGACGCAGAGATACCGGAACTGGGATCAGGTCCTGAACCAGCTGGTCGTCCTGTATGGAGAGCGGCTTACGGATCATTTATAAAAAGATCGGGATGGCAACAACCCAAAACCTGCCATCCCAGCCTTATTCCATCGGCATTTATATTATTGCCATAATATCCCAACCTTATTCCTGAGGCCGGGTGTGGGCAGAGCCCACAAAGTGACAATAAGATAACATGCCTGTTCGTTATGCAAAAAAGTGAGAAATCATGTATAGACTTTATCCAACTGGTTATACTATAAATAGAAGCACCAATTCGACAAAGTAATATATACCTTAAACCGACAAATATCTGTACATATTTTATTCTTATCAGAAAAGTCTAACTTCCATAGACACAAGATTTTTTACAGCCTCCCCAAAGCGCACTATCTGTATTATCTTTCGTCGGTTGGCTTTATCCTTCATTGGCGACATTCATAAAGAATATTACTTCATTTTAGTTACATATCTGCCAAATAGAGAACCATCAACAGGAAAAACACTATCTTCAGAAACCTATATAGGAAACTTTCCTGTACGTTCCGCTGTTTGCCCATTATTCCTGTATGAAAAGAAAGATGCTTAAATTGCCTTAATACTAGTTGTAATCTTGTATATGGACAATTTTGAGGTTTCTCATAAAGCATATCATCTGTAATTGTATCTAAGTAATCTAAAGTCCTTTTTCTGATTTTATCCAGATATTGTAATAACTGTCCATCAGAGAGAACAACGGAACACATATTATCTGGATTATCCATTCCATTTTGATGGAAAGCCGGCTCATCATATTCAAACGGATTAAAAAACTACCCTAACTAAATTACAATTTATGTGTCGATTCTAACTATTTCTACAAGAGCTTTATTACGATAAATTAAATCATTGCGAACAGTAAAACCCATTTTTTCCCAAAAGCCATTTCCTATTTCATTTCTATCGAAAACAACCAATGCTGCTTTATTTATTCCAGTTTTCTGTAAGGCATTCATTGCTGTATCAACAAGACTTTTTGCGATACTTTGTTTTCTGTATTGTGGATTTACGGCTGTATGATATACATATCCTCTCCTACCGTCGCTTCCAACTATAATCACGCCAACAATAACATTTTCTATTTCAGCAACAAAACAAGTGTCAGGATTTCTCTGGAGAAATTTATCTATACCCTCTTTTGAATCATCAAGATTATTTAGTCCCATACCTACGCAGGACATCCATAGTTCATATACTTTTTCATAATCATCAATTGTCATTAAACGGATACTCATATCCACCTCCACAAATTTAATATTTGTCTCTTGCAACAACATTAACAGTATACCATGCCATTAAATATAATTCCACATCTTATTTAGGCGAAATGAGGAGAGTATTCACTGCCCCACACATCATTACACATATTCTATCATAAATAAACATTACCAATAAAATCATCTGCTTATCTGCCCCTTGCATATTCCTCATTGTATGTCCTATAAATAAGACGATTGGAAACCTTTGTTTCCAGTCCACGCTTAAATCCCCTGCGTATGGGAACGGTTACGACGTGCATATGAGGGCTTGCCTCATCAAAATAATCTTTATCCCCGCACTGGAAAATAATCTCCACTGCCATGTCTTGGTTTTTATCCGATACATGTTCTGTTGTACTCTTTGGAACGGTATTTCCGCAGGTTGTGTTTTGCCACACCGGACAGCTTACCTTTGCTGTTGATGGCACTTTTCCCATTGCTGATGTGGGCACTGTATGAAACTTCATCCATCCCATCCTCATCTCCGCCGGGGGCTTGTCCAAGCGGGCGTATATCCTGCTTTTATCTGCCAGAGAAACCATTTGCCGCCGCTCTGTAATTCCGCCAAAATCCATTATTTAAGATAGAGATAGATTAAAGTGGAAGTGGTATGTTGTTAGTTATTTAATACCGTGTGGTGATTTTCCGGTGTACTGGCGGTGATGGGAAGAAACGTATAGCCGTTTTTCTTTCCATACTTGATGATCCTTTCCAGGGCGTTTATCGTTTTGTCATTGTTTCCGAAATCGTGCATCAGGACAATGTTACGCCGTCCTTTTTTGAGTCCTTTTGTCACATTTTTATAGACAGCATCGGATGTATGGACGCCGCCGGCATCTCCGGAGGATACATTCCAGTCGAAATAGTGGTATCCCCAGTTATGGACTTTTTTCGTGAGTCTCGACATGATTCCCGGGTTGTAGCGGCTGACCTGATTGGAACTGCCGCCGGGGAAGCGGGAGACGCTGCACCAGACTCCGAATTTATCAAAAAAGAGGTTTCGGAGTTTGTCGAGATTGCCACGGTATACTTTTTCAGACCGGTATATGACATCGTATTTATGCTGGTAACCGTGAAGGGCGAGGGAGTGTCCCTCGGCTAACACTCTTTGTGTCAGGTCGAAGTCGGATGACGCCGGTTTCAGTTCAAAAAAAGTGGCTGGAACTTTTTGCTTTTTCAGAATATTCAGCACCTTTGGCGTAGTGTAACGATTTGGCCCGTCGTCAAATGTGAGATAAATACTGCTTTTTATGGCCGGGGTGACCTCGAGACGGCACATGAAATTGTGTTCATCCGAAGTGCCGGATATACATGTGGTTCCTGCTTTTTTTGCGCGGATCTGTCCGTTTTTGTCTACCTTGGCGATAGAGGGGTTCTCCGAACGCCATTGTACGCTACTGTCCGGTTTATGGCTGAACTGCAGATCCAGATGTTCACCTTTTATCATTGAAAATTCAGGATATACCATGCCGCGTTTTTTTACAATGATCTGGTAAATGCGCTTTCCATCATTTGTTTTGGCCGTGATCTTTGTAGTACCGGTTTTTACGGCGTGAATGAGTCCGTCGTCGGATACGGTAGCGATGGATGGGTCTATGCTTTTGTAGAAGATCACGTTTTTTTTGGATATTTGTTTTGTCTCACTGAGGAGCAGCGTGATCGTTTTCGTTTCTGCCTGTGCCTGGCAGGGAAATAAAGTACCAGTAAAAGCAGATAAGAAAAATAGTGTAAATAATAGTGTGAAAAAATAGTTGTATGCTGATTTCATGATAGTATTCCTTTCAGGCCTTATTTCTGCATCTTATCTTCTAATCCGTACTCATCCATCAGTTGCCGTTGATATTCCGTATCCTGTATAGAACGGAATAGGTCTTCCGTACGTCCATCCTGAAGCAGTCTCCGGTTTAGTTCATTCATCAGACGATGGCCTGTTACGATTCCTTCCCTTTTCGCATCTTCCTCCAATTCTCTCAGTGCGGTACACATATCTATCCCCTCCTTCGTCCGATATTTTTCTTTGTGTAGTTCCAGTTTTATATTCCCTCCATAGCAGCTTAGTACACGGAAGGCATCTTCCTGTAAGTGTCGGAACATCCTGTTTTCTTCCACATAGCGGATCAGATCTTTTTTGCTCCCCTGCCGTTTCAGGAATCCGAAAACTTCCCGCAGATCTGTCCGGAATACATCGACGGATTCTAACTTGTGGATATCTAGAAGATTTACGCGAAAATCATTGTAAAATTTCGCCATTTTCTTCAGTTCCAGTGGAAGTTCCTTTACCCGGGTCATATTCTCCAATCTGGTGGAACCGCACCACGTCTTTTCGCCAAGATAGATTCCGATCGTGATCACCGGCATCAAGCGGTCAGACTCTGCGAAACCAGAGAGGTATTCTTCGGCAGACAGATCCTGTTTATTCCTGTGCTGTTTTACCGTTTCCTTATACTGTCTGTCATATTCTACTGACTCGTAGTTCATGTATTTAACCGGCAGTGCCAGATGCGGTGATTCCTCTGGTTCGAGTCCAAAAAGGTATTTTATGCCCTGATATTCCCAGATTTTAACCATATCACGAATGAATTCATGGTAGCTATTCTTCTTCTGATCTGTGCGCCATAATTTGGAATCGAGCGTGATCAGAGCCTCTGGCTGAACCAGTTGTTCCCCTTGAAAGATTACGCCGTTGATAAAATCGGCAAACCTTTCATTTTTCGATATATAATCGTTCCATATAATATTTTTCTTTCCCAACTGCCCACTCCTATTTTTATTATACTATATAATTTACAAGTGTCAAGCGTGTTTGCGGCGGAAATTTCTGTCTGAGGGTTTTAACAGAATTTCAGAAGTTCTAAATAAAAAAGGTCGTCTGTGATTAAGAGAATAACATAGTTTTTACCAGTGCGCAACGATCAATTCCCGGTTTTTTCGTTCGTAATCGGGACTAATGCCCAAAATGCGGGATGTGAAAGAATTTAAGGGGCGGACGCTATACTCGCCGCATGCCTTGTAAAGAAGCAGTACGTTTTCCTGCTTTCAGGTCAATGATCTTTGTGCCAATTAGTTCGGGATTCTTTTTTCCGTAATACGTATCGCCATAAGTCAGGATGCGGTGTGCGATCGTCTGATAAAGGTCGCCGTATTTGTCGAACAGATTCTGAATGGCCTATTTCTGGCGCTCCAAAAATTTCTGAATGATCATTCGGTCATCCATGTGTACTCATTTCCGAGACCGGTTCCACCTCTGTTCACCGATATACTGTAAATTTTTTGTTGAACATCGAAAGGTGAAGTGCTATACTTTATTGTGTATCTGATTTTAAATGATTAAATTAGATGAATCAAAGAACTTCGGGAAGAAGGCAATTTGATCCGACACGGATTCGCGTGCGGCGGGTATTGGGAAGTTGTGAAATAAAATGATACAGGAAACACGATAAATATAGTTAAAGGATACACTTCCAACATCCCTGGCTGCCCGTTGTGCTGCTAGATATAAAAAATCTCCCCGTCAGCACCGTTGCCGCCGGGGAAATATGCCACCTTTGTGGCAATTGCTACTTACGTAGCATCTAAGGGGGAGGATAAGTATTTTAACTTTATCATTTGCACATAATAAAGTATAACCGCAACCGTTTCTTTTATACACAGAATCGGAAAAACTTAAAACTTTTTTGGGAGGTTGGAACAAATGGATCGTATGACACAGACCGCGGACCGGTTGCTGAACCGGATCTCGGTATCTACATGCAGTTTTACGACGACGGCGGAAGCAATCCGGACGCTGGCGGAACAGGGATTTAAAGAACTCCGTCTGTCGGAATCAGAGTGGCAGGCACAACCGGGCGGGAATTATTATATCAATGCGAATGACTCGACGGTGTACGCGTTTTCCATCGGCAGACGATTTGACTGTACGCGCGCGGGCGAACCGGGACAGATGCTAAGGCTTGTGCTGGCGCATACCGATCATCCGTGTCTGTACGTAAAAAGCAGGCCGGAAGTTGTCTCACATGGATATGGAAAACTAAATATCGAAATATACGGCGGGCCGATATTAAATACATGGCTTGACCGGCCGCTTTCGGCGGCGGGAAAAGTCATTTTGAAAACGGACAGCACGTTTGAGCCGGAGGCGCGGATCATTGATATGAAAAAACCGCTGTTTACGATACCAAATCTGGCGATCCACCTGAACAGGGATGTGAATAAGGGTGTGGAACTGAACCGCCAGACGGATATGATGCCGATCGCCTGTGTGGGCGGAAACGAGGTGGACGAGCAGTTTTTTATGCAGATTCTCGCTCGCCGGATGAATGTATCGGTGTCGGAAATACTGGATTATGAGCTGTATTTATACAATTGTGACGCCGGGGATGTCATTGGTTTTCAGGAGGATATGATCTCGGCGCCGCGTTTGGACAATATCACTTCGGTGGAGGCGTGCCTGCACGGAATATGCGGGTCCGGGCGGGAGAACGGCATCAATGGCGTGGTTCTGTTTGATAACGAGGAGATCGGCAGCAGAACGAGGCAGGGGGCGGATTCGGTCCTGCTGTCAATGGTGATCGAGAAACTGTATGGCGCGCTCGGTGCAGGGGATGGGGCGGCGAAAACGGCGTTTGTCAATGGATTTGCCCTCTCACTTGACGTCGCGCACGGTTTTCATCCGAATAAGGCGGAGAAAGCGGATCCGACCAATGAAAACCCGCTCGGAAAGGGTGTCGTGATCAAGCGCTCGAGCGCGCAGAATTATGTTACCAATAGTGAAGCGGTCGGAAGTATGATGATGCTGATGGAAAATGCGGATATCCCCTATCAGAAATTCGCGAGCCGGTCGGATGCGACGCAGGGAGGGACGCTCGGGGCGGTTGCATCGAAATATCTGCCGATGAAGATCGTCGATATGGGGGTGCCGGTGCTGGCGATGCACTCGTCGAGGGAGTTGATGGCGGCAGCAGACCAGGTGTCGTTGGAACGGGTCGTGGGAGAATTTTTTTCAGAAGAATAGGAAGCAGATTTTTTAACGTTAATGGAGGAAAAGAGTGAAAAATAAATTTTTCACTCGGCAAGTTTGTGTCTGCGCTGCGACACAAACATTGCATTATGCGCAAAAGGCAGCGCAGAAATGAGGAAAACTATGTTTTTATTAGGCTCACATGTGGGAATGAGTGGGAAGGATATGATGCTTAATTCAGTTAAAGAGGCGGTATCGTACGGCGCGAATACATTCATGCTCTATACGGGCGCGCCGCAGAATACGAGACGAAAAAAAGTAGAGGAATTAAATATCGAGGCGGCGAAACAGTATATGGCAGAAAACGGCATCGAAACCTTTGTCGTACACGCTCCTTATATTATCAATCTGGCTAATACGGTGAAGCCGGAAACGTTTGATATCGCGGTGGAATTTTTAGGCATCGAGATCAGGCGGACCGCGGCGATGGGTTCGGATGTCCTCGTGCTGCATCCGGGCGCGCATGTAGGCGCCGGCGTAGAGGCAGGCACCGCGCAGATCATCAAGGGACTGGATCTCGTGATGACGCCTGACATGCCGGTCAATATCGCATTGGAGACGATGGCGGGGAAGGGAACGGAGATCGGCAGAACATTCGAGGAACTGCGCGCGATCTATGACGGCGTGAAGTACCCGGAAAAACTGCGGGTGTGTTTTGATACGTGCCACGTGAACGATGCGGGGTACGATATTGTCCATGATTACGAGGGCGTGATGCAGCAGTTCGATGAAGTGATCGGACTTTCGCAGATTGCGGTCTTCCATATCAACGACAGCAAAAACCCCCTCGGTTCGCATAAAGACAGGCACGAGAACATCGGAAAGGGAAGTATTGGCTTCGATACAATTTATAAAGTGGTTTCGGACGAGCGGTTCCTTCATATTCCGAAAATCTTAGAGACGCCGTATATCAAAGACGAGGACGACCCGAAAAAATCGCAGCCGCCTTATAAAGAAGAAATTGCGCAGCTGCAAAGCGCTGACATGGGAAATTAGGAGGTAAACATGATTTTTGATACACATACCCATTACGATGATGAAGCGTTTGACAGCGACCGGGAGGAACTGATCACCGGCCTTCCCCGCAAAGGAGTCGGTACGGTGGTCACGGTAGGCGCGGATATGGCGACGAGCAGGGCGGCGCTGGAATTGGCAGGACGTTATGAAAATGTGTACGCGGCGATTGGCGTTCATCCCAGTGAGACACACGGCATGACGGAGCAGGATCTGACGTGGCTCCGCGCCCATGCTGCGGATCAAAAGGTCGTAGCGGTTGGTGAGATCGGGCTCGATTATCACTGGAAAGATACGGAGCCGCCCGTACAGAGACAATGGTTTGAAAAACAGATCGCGCTGGCAAAGGAAGTTGGTCTTCCTGTGATCTACCACAGCCGGGAGGCCGCCGAAGACACGATGAAGATCATATGCCAGACGAAAGCGTACGAATGCGGCGGGGTGATCCATTGTTATTCTTATGCCAAAGAAATGGCGCTGGAATACGTAAAGATGGGTTATTTCATCGGAGTCGGCGGCGTCGTGACATTTAAGAATGGCAGAAAGTTAAAGGAAACGGTGGAAGCGGTCCCGATCGAACATATCGTACTGGAAACGGACTGCCCGTACCTTTCGCCCGAGCCGTACCGGGGCAAACGCAACGATTCGTCGAAGCTAGGTTATGTCGTCGATGAGATTGCCCGTATCAAAGGGATGACAGCCGAAGAAGTCATTGACATCACAGAGCAGAACGCAAGACGCCTGTACCGGTTGGATAAACGATCGTAAACAGCATAAAGAAAGGAATGGCATGGAAAAACTCAGTAACCCGAAAGAAACGATCCAGGTTTTGCAAAAACACGAATTTCAGTTTAAGAAAAAGTTTGGTCAGAATTTTCTCATCGACCCCCACGTATTGGATAAGATCGTCGATGCGGCACAGATCACAGAGGACGATTTTGTGCTAGAGATCGGGCCGGGGATCGGTACGCTCACCCAGTATTTGTGCGAATGCGCCAGACAGGTGCTGGCGGTGGAAATAGATAAAAACCTCATCCCGATCCTGCACGAAACATTGTCACCGTATGAAAACGTGGAAGTGCGAAATGGGGATATTTTGAAACAGGATATCCGGGAGATCGCGCAGACCTATAACGCTGGAAAACCGATCAAGGTCGTGGCCAATCTGCCGTATTATATTACCACGCCGATTATTATGGAATTATTTGAGAGCCGGGTGCCGCTCGCCAATGTGACGGTGATGGTGCAGAAAGAGGTGGCGGACCGGATGAAGGCGCAGCCGGGGAGCAAGGACTGCGGCGCGTTGTCGCTGGCTGTCCAGTACTACGCGAAACCATATATCGCCGCCTTTGTGCCGCCCAATTGTTTTATGCCGCGGCCGAAGGTGGGAAGCGCGGTGATCCGTCTCGAGTGCCGGGAGGAAGCGCCGGTGCAGGTGGCAGATGAAACGCTTATGTTCCGGCTGATCCGGGCGTCTTTTAACCAGCGGAGAAAGACGCTGCAAAACGGAATTGCAAATAGCAGTGAATTGTCGTTTTCGAAGGCGCAGGCGGCGGAGGCGATCGAAAAAGCGGGACTGGATGCCAATATCCGTGGGGAAAAGCTGGGACTTTCGGAGTTTGCGAAGCTGGCGGACTTATTGGCGGAAGAAAGTGTGAATGGAGGAAAAAAATGAGTGAAGAAATAAAAGAAACAGGACAGGAGACAATGGCAGATTTTGAGGATGAGATCAACGCCTCTTTTGTGACATTTCAGGAGGGGGACATCATCCGGGGAACGGTAGTTTCCGTCGAGGAGGAAGAAGTTATCTTAGACCTGCAGTCATTTTCACAGGGAGTCATCCCGGCGGAGGAATATAGCGATGATCCGGATTTCCATGCGATGGACGAGATCCGGGTAGGGGATGAGCTGCGCGTGATGGTACTTTACGAGGATGAGATGGGACGGACGGTTTTGTCGCTCAAGCAGGCACGGAAAACGGAGAGCTGGGCCTCGCTGCGCGAGGCGCTGGAAAGCGGCCGTATTTATGAAGTGAAAGTAAAGGAAGTGGTCAATGCCGGCGTGGTAGCTTATGTGAACGGGATCCGGGCATTTATTCCGGCGTCCAAACTGGCACTTTCGTATGTGGAAGAGGGAGAACTGCCTGATTATGTGGGAAAAACGCTGAAAGTACGCGTGATCACCGCGGACGAGGACGCGGATAAGCTCGTATTGTCCGCCAAAGAGGTGGCGAAAGAAGAAGCGGCGGGTATTTACGAAAAGAAGCTGAACGCCCTGCAAAAAGGGTATATCACAGAAGGAACGGTGACTAGGATAGAGTCGTATGGTTGTTTTGTGGAGATTGGCGACGGGTTGACGGGACTGGTACACATTTCCCAGATCTGCCACAAATTTTTGAAATCACCAAAAGAAGTGGTGAAACTCGGTATGAAGGTAAAAGTAAAGGTGCTGGATGTGGCCGACGGAAAGATCCGCCTCAGTATGAAGGAGGCAGAAGATCTGGCGCCGGAACTCGATGAAGCGGAAAATCCTGCCGATGACGTGTCGATGGAATATACCGATGAGGAGGCGACGACATCGCTGGCAGGACTTTTGAAAGGGATTACGATTTTTCCAGCTGATGATACATCCGATACGCATACGCCGCAGTAAATACGACGACGGTTCCGGTCAGGCAGAGGCTGATCATCGTATTGTTTAAAATGCCCACATTTGTCAGATTGGCCGGCAGGTACCCGATGATGTGCAGGACGATGGCAATCGGAAACAGATGTTTTAATTCCTTGTGCTGGATGGCGAGGTAAATAAAGATGGCGAGGGAAGCCTGGAACACGAGGGCGAGGAGACGCTCGATCCCGGCGGCAATATGGTCTGACGGCGGGATGGCGATGAGCTGTCGGATGGCCTCCGTCTGTGCGGCGGCGTCTTCGCCGGTGATATTCAGTTTTTCGCAATAGCCGTCGATACCGAATGAATTTACCAAAAACGCGATGACGATATTTCCCATCGTAAGGGAACTGCCGTAGGCGATCGTTTCAAAACTGCCGTGGCCGAATCCGAACAGGAACGCGTTTTCCCTGCCCTGGCGGGAATTCATACATTTCTTTAACCCGATGTATTTCCCGGTTTCCTGAAAGATACCGGCGACGATGGCGCCGTACACGGCGTAATACACCGGATGGTTCGTCGGCGTTAAAAATCCGGACAGGGAAAGTCCGCCTAAAATGAGTATGTGAAACAACTGTTCCCCGAAAAAGGCAAAGGCGATATAAAATGCCATGCCGATGAAAAAAGAAGAAATCTTCGTCTTCGTTTTTGTCCTGGATTTGTAGTACCCTAAAAAGAGAAAGGGAATGGCCGTGCATAAAAGAGCGATAATGACCATGCTCGTGATGGACTGTTGTGAAAACTGGTCTGCGATCATTTGGTTCATATGGTTCCTCATTTCCGCCGCAGGTTTTTGTCAGTGTCTGACCCTGTGGCTTTTCGTCTGTATTTATTCATTCATCATTATAAACGAGTATCATGTAAAATACAACACATTTTGTGAGAGAAGCATTCGGAGGCTGCGATGGAAACTGGTTTGTATGAAACACTGACCGGATACGGCCGGCAGGGGATCCTGCCGATGCACATGCCGGGACACAAGAGAAATCCGTCCTTCGTGATGGAAAATCCGTACGGGATCGACGTGACCGAAGTGGCGGGGATGGATGACCTGCATCATCCCGAGGGGATGATCCGGCGCAGGATGGATTGGATCGCGGAGAAGTACCACTCGGAGAAGTCGTACCTTCTCGTCAATGGGAGCACGGGCGGGATTCTTTCCGCGATCGCGGCCTGCTGCCGGCACGGGGACCGGATCGCCGTGGCGCGCAACTGCCATAAATCGGTTTATCACGCCATTCGTCTGCTGGAACTTCGCCCTGTATACATGTACCCGGAAGAGACCGGCGGGGACCTCGGGCGCCTCGGCATTCCCGGGATCCTTTCGCAGCAGGCGGTAGAACAGGTATTGCGCAGCTATGAGGATGTACGCTGCGTTATACTCGTGTCGCCCACGTATGAGGGGATCGTATCCCCGCTCCGGGAGATCGCGGAGGTGACGGCGCGTTACGGAGTGCCGCTCATCGTGGATGAGGCGCATGGCGCGCATTTTAACTGGCATCCTTCGTTTCCGGAAACAGCGGTGGAGGCGGGAGCGGATCTCGTCGTGGAGAGTCTGCACAAGACGCTGCCGTCCCTCACGCAGACGGCCGTCATTCACGCCCGTTTTGGCCGGATCTCCAAAGAGCGTCTCGAATGGTGCCTGCAGACGTTTCAGTCGAGCAGTCCGTCTTATATACTGATGGCTGGCATCGATCGGTGTTTTGCATATATTGAGAGGGAAGGGCAGGAAGCGTTTGATCGGTATGTAGAAAATCTCCGGCAGTTTGAGGAGGAAATGAAACAGTTGAAGCGGTTGTACCTGTTTGATTCTCCCAGAAAGGAACGATCGAAGATCGTGATCGCCGCCGACCGCACGGGGATGTCAGGGAAGGAACTGGCAGAGTGTCTGCGAACGAGATACCGGATCGAGACAGAGATGAGCCTCGGGGATTACTGTATCGCTATGACGAGCGTCTGTGACGGGGCGCAGTCGTTTGAGAGGCTGGGAGCAGCATTGAAGGAAATTGATGCCGGACTGGCGCGGGTAGAAAAAGATGACTGTGGGTTTTCCTCTATATTTGACAGGGATCGTATCCGATATATATGGCAGGAACCGGAGAGGGCCATGTACAGTTACGAGGCTGCTTTTTGTCCACGCGAGCGCGTACTGCTTGAACAGGCAGAAGGGCGCGTTGCGGCGGAAGATGTGATGTTATATCCGCCCGGGATTCCGTTACTCGTTCAGGGAGAGGTTTTTTCCGGGGAAATGATTCGGACGATACAGGCTGGTATCGGCATGGGGTACGCGATAGACGGCGTGGAAAACGGGTGTGCGGATGTCGTGAAAACAGGAGGAGCCGGTTCTGTGGCAGAACGCGTGAACGGGCAAAATGGGAAATGAAACCCACACAAAGAAAATGGTAGGGAAACAGGAGGAGAAGGCCCTGTGGCAGAACGCGTGAACGGGCAAAATGGGAAATGAAACCCACACGAAGAAAATGGTAGGGAAAAAGGAGGATGGATATGGGAAAATTATTTGTGATCATGGGAAAAAGCGCGACGGGAAAAGATACATTGTACAAAAAGATCAAGGAGCGCCATCCAGAGTTAAAAGAAATCGTCACCTATACGACGAGGCCGATCCGGAAAGGGGAGACCTATGGGAAAGAATATTTTTTTGTCTCCAAAGAAGAGATGTATGAGATGAAAGAGCAGGGAAAGATCATCGAGTGCAGGCAGTACAATACCGTGCTGGGGCCGTGGTTTTATTTCACGGCAGACGACGGACAGATTGATTTTTCGACGGGTGATTACCTTTTGATCTCTACGCTGGCCGGATACGAAAAGCTGCAGGGAGTATTTGGCATGGAACAAATAGTTCCGCTCTATATCGAGGTGGATGATATAGAAAGGCTTGAGCGGGCGGTGGCGAGGGAGAGAGCGCAGACGACTCCGTGTGTGCCGGAGCTGTGCCGGCGTTTTTTGGCGGATGAAGAAGATTTCTCAGAGGAGAAACTGCAGGAGGCAGGCATCGAAATTCGGATCATGAATAAGGATTGCGAGCAGGCGGTGGAGCATATTGAAAAACTTATTTATGGCAGCACGCATGTTGGACTGGATTAAATGCGAAAAAAATGTTACAATGGAGAGTAGAACAGATTCCTGGGAGGAGATGAGACCGTGGATATTAAGATTGATCAGATTCAGCAGCCGACGATGGCGCAGACGGCGAGACCGGTTCAGGAAACCAGTGAGGATTTTAAGTTCACCCTGATGAGCTCACTGGAGGAGGACGGACTCCAGGCCAGGCTCACCCTGATGATGGAAGATATTACGATGCAGGGGAAAAAGCTGGGCAAGCATATGGATGTAAGGGACATGAAACATTACCGCAAGCTTATCCAGGAGTTTATGAATGAGATTGTCAGCCGGTCTCATAAATTCAGCAGGGAGAACTTTTTGGACAGACGGGGACGGCACCGGGTATACGGAATGATCAAGCGGGTCAATTCGGCACTTGACGAACTGGCGCAGGAGCTGATGAAAGATGAAAAAGATCATCTTGCGATATTAGGTAAGATTGATGAGATACGCGGGCTTCTGCTCGATATTCTTACCTGAAGCCGGAAACACACAGATAACAGATAAAGGAGGCGGTTGCTATGTTTTTATTTTCAGAGATCATGGGACATGAGGATATTAAAGAGCATTTGCAGATGGCGATTCGTGGGGACAAGCCTTTTCACGCCTATATTTTCCACGGCGAGGTGGGCTGTGGAAAGGAGACGATGGCGAAAACATTTGCGGCCGGGCTGCAGTGCCAGTCCGAGATCAATAACCGGCCGTGCGGTGACTGCCCGTCATGCAAGCAGATGGAATCGGGCAACCAGCCGGATGTGATCTGGGTGAACCGGGAACTGTCGAGCATCGGAGTGGATGATATACGCGAAAAGATCAATAGTTCGATCGCGATCAAGCCATTTTCCAGTCCCTATAAAATATTTATCGTGCCGGAGGCGGACCGCATGACGGAGGCCGCGCAGAACGCTCTTTTAAAGACGATCGAGGAGCCGCCGGAATACGGGATCATCCTTCTTCTTACGAGCAATATGGATGCCATCCTGCCGACGATACAGTCGCGCTGCCTGAAACTGGAATTTCGTCCTCTTTCCACGGCAGCAGTCGAAAAGTATCTGATCGAAAAATACGATGTGGTCGATTACCGCGCGCGCACGAGCGCTATTTTCGCTCAGGGAAATCTGGGGAAAGCGATCCGCTATATCGAATCCGAAGACTTTGAGGAAAAGCGCGATAAAGTATTAAGGATACTGAAAAATGTGCATACTATGGATGTTTCGGAGATGCTCGAGATCATTAAGGAAGTGGGCGAGGATAAAGCGGATGCCAAAGATTACATCGATCTCATGGTACTGTGGTACCGGGATGTATTGTTATTTAAGGCGACAAAGAATATGAACCATTTGATCTTCCAGGGGGAGTACCGCGCGATCTCGTCCGAGGCGAACCAGCGGGATTATGAAAAAATAGAGGAAATTTTAAGTGCTTTTGATAAAGCGAAGCTCCGGTTGAAGGCAAACGTAAATTTTGAGGTCGCGATGGAGTTAATGCTTTTGGCAATGAAGCAATAGGAGGAAAATAAAGTGAAAACGATCATTGGAGTCCGGTTTCGGCAGGCGGGGAAAATCTACTATTTTGACCCGGGAAAACACGAAAATATCAAGAGGGGAACGCACGTCATCGTGGAGACGGCCAAGGGCGTGGAATATGGTACGGTAGTCCTTCCGCCGACACAGATGCCGGAAGAAAAAATCGTTGCCCCGCTCAAAGGTATCATACGGGTTGCCACGAAAGCGGATGAAGAGAGTGAATCCAAAAACCGGGAGAAGGAAAAGGACGCGTTTGCCATCTGTCTCGAGAAGATCAGCAAACACGGCCTGGAGATGAAACTGATTGCGGCGGAGTATACGTTTGATAAAAATAAGCTGTTGTTCTATTTTACGGCGGACGGGCGCATTGATTTCCGCGAACTCGTAAAGGATCTGGCCTCGGTGTTCCGCACGAGGATCGAACTGCGTCAGATCGGCGTCCGCGACGAGACGAAGCTGCGGGGCGGTATCGGGATATGCGGGCGCGCGCTTTGCTGCCACTCGTATTTGTCCGAGTTCGCGCCGGTATCCATCAAGATGGCAAAAGAGCAGAACCTTTCTTTGAACCCCACGAAAATATCGGGTGTGTGCGGCCGGTTGATGTGCTGCCTGAAAAACGAAGAGGAAGCCTACGAGGAACTGAACAGCCATCTGCCGAATGTGGGCAGCCGCGTGAAAACGCCGGACGGACTGTCCGGTGAAGTGCAGAGCGTCAGTGTTCTGAAGCAGAAAGTTAAAGTCATCGTCAATCTGGAAGACGATGAAAAAGAAGTCCGGGAGTATTCGGCAGACGAATTAAAGTTTCGCCAGGAGCGGCGCCGTGACCGCCATGCCTCCGAGACCGATAAGGAACTGAAAAAACTGGAAGCGATGGAGAAGAAGGAAGGAAAGTCAAAGATCTGATGGGACAGACGGAGCGAAGGGAAAATATGGATGAACAAACGATCCGCACGGGAAAAACAAAAAATGAGCATTCTTCCCCTGTTTCTGAAAAGGTGCCGCTTCTGCCGGGGGAGCGGCTCGACGATTTACAGCGGGATGGACTGATGATCATTCAGAATCCGGACTGGTTCTGTTTTGGCATGGATGCCGTTTTGCTGACTGGGTTTGTGAGAGTGCCGAAACAAAGCCGTGTACTGGATCTCGGTTCAGGGAACGGGGTGATCCCGATCCTTCTGACTGCAAAGACGGAAGGAAACTATTTTGAGGGATTGGAAATCCAGGCGGATATAGCGGAGATGGCGAACCGCAGTATCCGCTATAATGGTCTGCAGGACCGGGTACATATAACGATCGGGGATATCAAGGAAGCATCTTCGTATTTTGAGGCGGCTTCCTTTGATGTTATTACGACCAATCCGCCATATATGATGCACTCGCACGGACTGACAAATGAGGCGGGGCATAAGGCGGTCGCCAGACATGAATTACTTTGTACGCTCGATGATGTCCTGCGTGAGAGCGCAAAGCTTCTCAAACCGGGGGGACATTTTTTTATGGTGCACCGGCCGTTCCGCCTGAGTGAGATCATGAATACGATGACAAAATACGCCCTGGAACCAAAGCGGATGCGCCTCGTCTATCCATACGTGGACAGGGAGCCGAATATGGTCCTGATCGAGGGGACACGGGGCGGGAATCCGGGGATGACAGTGGAAAAACCGTTGATCGTATACAAAGCAGTCAATGAATACACACAAGAGGTGCGGGAACTGTATTAGAAGTTAGAAGGAGAAATATATATGGGAGCATTATATCTTTGCGCTACGCCGATCGGAAATCTGGAAGATATTACACTGCGCGTGCTGCGCGTATTAAAAGAGGTGGATCTGATCGCGGCGGAGGATACGAGGCAGACGATCAAGCTGCTCAATCATTTTCATATCAAAACGCCGCTTACCAGCTATCACGAGCACAATAAATTCCAAAAAACGCCGGTGCTCGTAAAGGAATTGCTGGAGGGAAAGGAGATTGCGCTGGTGACTGATGCCGGGACGCCGGCGATCTCCGATCCCGGAGCAGAGCTTGCGCTCGCGGCGTATCAGGCCGGCGTTCCGGTCACTTCCCTGCCGGGGGCCTCGGCGGTCGTCACGGCGCTCACGTTATCGGGCCTGCCGACGAGAAATTTTGCCTTTGAGGGATTTCTCCCACAGGAAACGAAAGAGCGGGAGAGGGTGTTAAAAAGGCTCGCGGAAACGACGTACACGACTGTATTTTATGAGGCGCCCCATCGTCTGCGGAAAACGCTGGAAGCGGTAGCGGAGGTGCTGCCCGGGCAGAGGAAGATTGCGGTCTGCCACGAACTGACGAAGAGGCATGAATCCGTGCTGCAGTGTACGCTGGCGGAGGCGGCCGCCTATTACCGCGACAATGAGCCGAAAGGCGAGTTTGTGTTTGTAGTAGAGGGGGCAGATGCCCTGGAGTTGGAGCGAAAGGAGAGGGAGAAGTGGAACGAGGTGCCGCTGGGCGACCATATGGAGCGCTATCTGTCGCAGGGGATGGGACGAAATGAGGCGATGAGGGCGGTGGCGAAAGAGAGAGGGATGACGAAGAACCAGGTGTATAAGGGACTGCTTTCATAGGGAAGAGAAAATGATGAACTACAATGCCTATATTGCGTTTCTTTCAGAGAAAAAAACTAGAAAAATATGGTAATGACAGGCAAAAGGAAAGGCAGGAGTCTAGGGGGGCTCCTGCCACACTAAAGGGATATATGATTAAATTAAACCAGCTAGCTTTGATAATTCCTCGATCGACTGCTTGGAAACCAGTTTTCCATGATACTCGATCAAGTCTTCCTGTGATCCGGTAAAAATGTCACCGGCTTCATGTTTCGTCAATATGATCTTATTGTCTTCGGTATAGATTTCTAAGGACTCTCTGTCAGCAATTCCGAGAGAACGCCGAAGTTCAATTGGAATGGTAATGCGGCCTAACATATCTAACTGTCTTACGATTCCCATGTCCTTCATAATGTTAATTCTCCTTCTTCTGTTCTTGTTACTTACACATTTTATCAGTTGTCCTGCTAAAAGTCAATATCCGTTGTGTGAACGTTGTGTGAAAAATAAAGAAAAAAAGTATATCTTTTTTATAAAATAAGCAATAATGATTCTTGTTATCTGTTTTGCGGATCGGCGGGAAGCCGCGCCAGACACTGGTTACTGACCATACCGATCAGAATGCCTGTCAGTAAGCCGCAAAAATATAAAACCGGCAAATACCAGATAATGGAAGAAAATCCGACAAGGAACGCGGCAACCATCAGCTGGCCCATATTGTGTACGATACCCCCTAGCGCACTGACAGATACGATGGAAAAAGCGTCCGCTTCCTTTTGTTCGCTTTTCGGCCGTGCCCTGCGCACCTTTTTGAGCCCGGCCATAGCGATCAGACTGAGCACGCTGCCCGCCAGGCTGTAGAGCAGGCTGAACAGGCTGCCAAACGTGATGGCGTTTAGTAAGTTGCGCAGCATGGATATACCAAAGGCATAGCGAAAGTTCTTCCTATATAAAACGATCATCATGACCAGATTGGCCAATCCGATCTTCATGCCCGGAAAAGGAACCGGCAGGGGGATCAAACTTTCAATGTAGCCAAAAATAAAAGCAAGCGCGGTATATATGGAAAATTCTGAAATCTGTCTGATCTGATTCATCAGTGGCACAACCTCCCCAAATTCGTCATGTGCGGAAAAGTGCCGCGGTTCTCTACCGCCGCTTTTTTATCGTCCTGTTATCGCGTCCGGCACAGGAGGGTCGCCATTTGGCCCGGAAAAGTTGGCGTCTGGCCTGGAAAGGTCCGCGTCTGGCCCGGAAGAGTTGGCGTCTGGCCCGGAAGAATCCGCATCTGGAACAGAAGGATCTGCGTCCGGCACAGCGGCGTCCTGCCCTGTCTGTACGATCTCGAGCACAAGCTTGTGGGGCAGGCACACGATCGTTTCTCCCGGTTTTGATATACGGTGCATACCGACGCACACGTTGTCCGGGCAGTCGGCCTCTTTCATACGGGCAGCGCCGTCAATGATCTCCAGCGTATTGGAGCCGCCGTCCGGGCAGGAAATCGTTTCCGTGCGGTCGGACGAGAGCGGATAAGAGGTTACGGCGGTACCGTTGATCCGAACCTCTACACGGCTGCCGGAACCGGTGGCGCGGGGAAAATAAATGACGGCGCTCAGCCCCAGGCCGATCAGGATGAGGACGGAAATAAATATTTTATCAGCTTTCATCCGTATCTCCGGAAGATGCTGGCGGTTCGTCCGGCTGTTCTTCGGTTGCTGCGGACGGAACCTCTTCCTGCCCGGCGGCCCAGTCATTTTTCTTGATCTCGGCCCGCCGCACTTTGCCGCTGATCGTTTTTGGCAGTTCTTTCGCAAAATCTACGATTTTCGGCCATTTATAAGAAGCAATATTTTTTTTCAGGTATTTGACGATGTCATTTTTCATGTGCTCGTCGCCTTCCTTGCCGTCGGCAAGGACGATCGTCGCCTTGATCGCCTGCCCGCGGAGGCGGTCCGGCACGGAGGTAACGGCGCATTCCAGCACGTACGGAAGTTTCATGATCTCATTTTCAATCTCAAAGGGGCCGATGCGGTATCCCGCAGATTTGATGACGTCATCCACTCTGCCGACATACCAGAAATATCCGTCCTCGTCCACAAAAGCGGTGTCGCCCGTGTGGTAGTAACCATCATACCAGACGGAGGATGTTTTTTCCTCATCGCTGAAATATCCGGTAAACAGGCCGTTTGGCGCGCCTTCCGCCGTTTTGACGACGATCTCGCCCTCTTCATGCGGGTCTGCCAGCGTCCCATCCGGGCGCATGATGGCAATATCGTAAAGCGGGCTCGGTTTTCCCATTGAACCGGGACGCGGCGCCATGCCTTTTATGTTTCCGATCAGCATCGTTGTTTCCGTCTGGCCGAACCCTTCCATAATATCAAATCCGGTCTTATCCTTGAATTTCTCGAAAATTTTCGGATTGAGCGCCTCGCCGGCCGTCGTAACATTTTGCAGGGAGGACAGATCGTAGTTTTCCAATTTCATGTGGACCATCACACGGTATACCGTGGGCGGCGCGCAAAACGTGGTAATATGGTACTTTTCGATCATATTTAAAATTTCTTTCGCGTCAAAATCGTCGAAATCATAGGTGAAAATAGGCGCCTCGCAGATCCACTGTCCGTAAATCTTCCCCCACAGCGCTTTTCCCCAGCCAGTGTCCGAGATGGCGAAATGAATGCCGTCCGGATCGACCTGGTGCCAGTATTTGGCCGTCACATAGTGCCCTAACGGATAGCGGAAATTATGGGTCGTGATCTTCGGATAGGAAGTCGTTCCAGAGGTGAAGAACATGAGCATCGTGTCATCGCCGCCCGGCGTGTCCTCAGCGCGGGAAAAATTGGCGGAAAAATAGCGGATGTCTTTGTTAAAACAATGCCAGGATTCTCTGGCGCCGCCGACCATGATCTTTGTTTTCAGCCGGGAATTAGTGTGGGCGGCTTTGTCAACCTCCCGCGAAACCTCGCCGTCAGCCGTACAGATAATGGCGTCAACCTCGCCTGCTTTGAAGCGGTACTCAAAATCTTTTTTTGTCAGAAGATTTGTGGCGGGAATGGCCACGGCGCCAATCTTGTGAAGGGCGAGCAGGGAAAACCAAAACTGGAAATGGCGTTTGAGGACGAGCATGACCTTGTCACCTTTGCGGATGCCGAGGTAACTGAAATAATTGGCGGCCATGTTAGAATATTTCGCCATGTCGCGGAACGAAAAGCGGCGCTCGCGCCCGTCTTTTGAAATATGGAGCATCGCCAGTTTATCCGGACATTTCTTTGCCATTACATCGACCACGTCGTACGCAAAGTTAAAGTTGTCATCATTTTTAAAAGATATTGTTTTCAGGATCCCGTTTTCATCTAATGTTGTCTCCGTGTACCTGTCCGCGATTCCGACCAGGTCAAATTTCTTACCCTCTGCGCATCCCATAATATTAACTTCCTTTCATTGTAATCGTTTTTACTAGACGTAGTTTTGAAAACTATGTGCATTTGTAAGTCTATGATATAACACACGACTTTTCGTGTCAAGAGATATTTTCCATGTCTTGTTTTTTTCTTTGTTCCGTGCTATACTTTTATAAGATTACAGTATTTTTAAGAGCAGTTCATACGCATGAAAGGGAGGGCAAGATGAGAGAGGATAATTACAAATTATTTGATTCCGAAAAAAAGGTGATGGAAGTTCTCTGGGAACACGGTACGATGACGGCCGGGGAAGTGGTGAAAGTGCTGCGCGACAGCATCGGATGGAACCGGAACACGACATACACGGTCATCAAAAAATGTATCGCCAAAGGGGCCATCGAGCGCACGGAACCGAAATTTCAGTGTACAGCTGTTATTACAAAAGAACAGGTGCAGGATTATGAAACAAATGAACTGGTGGATAAAATGTTTGACGGATCGAAGGAAAAATTCTTTGCCGCTTTTTTGGACGGAGGCAAGCTGTCGGAAAATGAGGTGAAAAACTTGAAGGATATGGTAAATCGGCTTAAATGAGAATTGTATTTGAGTATAATGTATTATACATTAGCGTTGTATCCACTTTTTTAATTGTTTTACTGCTGTTGGTGCGTGGCTTTTTTGGAACTAAAATTCATCGCGTCTTTTTTACGCTTGCCTGGACCATTGTTTTAGTGCGTCTTATTTTGCCGATCGGCGTGATGGTGCCTGTCGGATGGCCGGGCGGCGCGGAGGCGGTGTACGGCTGGGTAAAAGACATACCTTTTTCTGATTTTGTTTGGATCTGGTGCACAGGGGCGTGTGCGGCTGCTGTCGTTTTTGTGGTACGATACATCGTATGTGGGCGGGTTCTCAGGGAAGCGCTCCCGATTCAGAAAGTACCGGATATCGACGAAGAGATGTTCACGTTTATGGGGATCCGGGTGTTTGTATCGGACCGCATTTCTTCGCCGGTGACATTCGGCATCTTTCACCAGAAAGTACTTCTTCCCAAATATTACATGAATTTGTCGAGAGAGCAGTTAAAATATATTTTGATCCATGAAAAAATCCATATTGATAACCATGATAATCTGAATAAGTTCCTTATTATTATCGCGGTCTGCATCCACTGGTTCAATCCTTTCGCCTGGATGATGTATCTGTGCTGCAACCGGGATCTGGAGATGGCGTGCGACGAGAAGGTCATCCGTCAGGTAGGGGAATCGGGACGTGAAGATTACGCCAATGTGCTGATCAGCCTTGCTTCAAAAGAGGTGATCGGAGAAACCGCCTACAGTGGTTTTGCCCAGAGCGCGATTCAGGAAAGGATCGTTATGATCATGGGTTACCGCGGGGTAAAAAAGTGGAATTACGCGATGTATGGGGCGGTGGCGCTGAGCAGTATGCTGATTTTTACGATGCCGACAGATCGTGATCTGTGGGCGGGCGGAGGCGATCCGGCCGCGGAACATGCTGGCGGAAAGACAGAGAATGCTTCGGCTCCCGACGGAGAGGCGGAGACCGTGGAGTACGAGGCCGTGGATGTGGAAGAAGTTTTGGAAGAGGATTCGTTCGGGGCGCGCACGTATGTGACGGTAAAGACGGTGGAGGGAGTCGAGCTGTGCATCAAGCTTTTGCTGCAGAAAGGGATTGCCGCTACGAATGGCGGGGTGCTGACTTCCTATCTTCCGGATGGGGAAACATGGCGAGCGGGTATGGACGAGACATATTCGGGGGAAGTCACGATCCCTGAGGCCGTTCTTTATAAAGGAAAGCAGTATCCGGTGGAGAGGATTGGCGCGTACAGCTTTTACCGATGCCGGAAAGTGACGGGGATCCACATGCCAAATACAGTGAAGGAAATTCAGGAGAAGGCGTTTATCGACTGTGAATCGTTGAAAAAACTGCGGCTTTCGTCGGCGCTTGAGACGATGGAGGTCAATCCGTTTATCGGGTGCGCTTCGCTTAAGGCTTTTGAGATGCCCGAGTGCCAGTCGCAATATGTCGTAAAGGATGGCGCGCTGTACACGGATTTTGGCCGTTTCCTCAAAGCGTATCCGCAGGGGTGTAAAAAGAAAAAAGTCGAACTGGACGAAGATGTGATACAGATCGCGAATTGCGCATTTTACGGGGCGCAGGTAGAAGTGGTCGTTCTCCCGAAAAACATGGTCCGGGCAAAGAGCAGGTGTTTCGAGAACTGCCGGAATCTGAAAGTCGTGCAGGCCAGCCGGAATACCCGGATTGCCGGGGATGCGTTCGTGGGGGCGTCACAGGCGTACGTGTACCGGTATGAGTGAGGAATGGGGAAGGGGATTTTTTCTTGACAGTTTTCGGGCAAGGGAGTAAACTTAAAAACAGGGAAAACTTGAAGTTTCATTACAATAATTAAGAAAAGGAAGTACGTGCATATGGAAAAGAAAGATTTGGACTGGGCAAACATAGGATTTTCTTATCGTCAGACGGATAAGAGATTTGTGGCGAATTATAAGAACGGGGCATGGGATGAGGGAGCGCTGATCGACGACCCGACGATCACGATGAGTGAGTGCGCCTGTGTGCTGCAATATGCGCAGACGTGTTTTGAGGGGTTGAAGGCGTACACGGAAAAAGACGGGCATATCGTATGCTTCCGCCCGGATATGAACGCGGAGCGTATGGCAAATACGGCAAAACGCCTGGAGATGCCGGTATTTCCGGAAGATAAATTTGTCGAGGCGGTGAAGCAGACGGTTCTTGCCAATGAGGCGTATGTGCCGCCGTACGGTTCGGGGGCTACGCTGTATGTGCGCCCGTTTTTGTTCGGCATCGGTCCGGTGATCGGAGTGGCGCCGGCGGACGAGTACCAGTTCCGGATTTTCTGTACGCCGGTCGGGCCTTATTTCAAGGGCGGCGCGAAGCCGATCACCATCCGCGTCAGCGATTTCGACCGCGCGGCACCGAACGGCACCGGCCATATCAAGGCGGGACTGAATTACGCGATGAGCCTGCACGCCATCGTGGATGCGCATAATCAGGGATTTGCGGAAAATATGTATCTGGATCCGAAGACCCGTACGAAAGTGGAAGAGACAGGAGGAGCGAACTTCATCTTCATCACAAAAGACGGCAAGCTGGTTACTCCGAAATCCGATAGCATCCTGCCTTCGATCACGAGGCGTTCGATCGTGGCGATCGCGAGGGATCATCTGGGAATGGAAGTGGAAGAGAGAGAGGTTTTCCTCGATGAAGTCAAAGATTTTGCGGAGTGCGGCCTGTGCGGCACGGCGGCAGTCATCTCCCCGGTCGGAAAGATCGTAGACCACGGAGAGGAAATCTGCTTCCCGAGCGGTATGGAAGAGATGGGTGAAGTGACGAAAAAGCTGTATGAAACCCTGACCGGAATGCAGGAAGGAAGGATTGAGGCGCCGGAAGGGTGGATCAATGTCATTAAATAAGGAGGAAATCCGATGGAAACGATAGCGAGTTTTACTGTGGATCACTTAAAACTTCTGCCCGGTGTTTACGTATCGCGCAAAGACTGCACCGGAACGGATATAGTGACGACGTTTGATATCCGGATGACGAGGCCGAACTTCGAGCCGGTCATGAATACGGCTGAGATCCACGCCATTGAGCATCTGGGCGCGACGTTTTTGCGGAATCATCCGGACATGGGTGAGAAGACCGTGTATTTCGGCCCGATGGGCTGCCGCACCGGATTTTACCTGATCCTGGCCGGCGATTACGAATCGGCGGATATTGTGCCGCTCTTAACGCAGATGTTTACGTATATCCGGGATTTTGAGGGAAACATACCCGGGGCGTCACCGGAGGAATGCGGCAATTATCTGGATTTAAACCTGCCGATGGCAAAATATGCGGCCGGCCGTTATCTGTCCGAGGTGCTGGACGGTATTTCTGAAGACCGGCTCATATATTGATCACCGCCCGTGTCATTATTTTTTCTCTTCTGCATATTTATATAAAAAGAATGCAGTGCGGGAGCCATGAAGGATGTTCGAATGGGAAGGGCGGATTTTGGACAACAAGAGCATACAGGTAGTAAAAGCGGCGCTTCCTTATTTGGATATTCCTGTGGGGAACATCATAGATGTGGAAGGGCTGCTTCGTTCCATCCGGGGGTTTTGTCATCAGCGGGAGCAAAAGTTCATTGATATGATCCTTAATTTTTTTATGATGAAACGCGTGATGTCGATGATGACGATGATGAACCAGATGAACGAGGCCGGCAGCGCCGGACAGGGTATGGACGGTATGCTGAACGTGCTAAAAAGCCAGATGCCGAAAGAACAGCAGGATATGTTTGATATGGTGTCGGTCATGATGTCCGCGATGGCGGAAAGCAGTGCGGAAAATAACGGGGAGGAACAGGGAGATGACGGGTCAGGAGGACATTTTCAAGAATATGCACCCGGTGAAGGCTCAGGTGATCCGGGAACTGGAAGAGAAAGCGAATGGGAAGGATATGAAGAGCCTGGTCCCGCTTATCATGGAGGCGATGCAGAAGCTGAAGGCTCACAACCTTTCGTTTTCCCAGCAGGAGGTTTCGGTCCTTTTAGAAATCATGACAAAGGACATGAGTCCGGCGGAGAAGCAGAAGGTGGAAATGATGAAGCGGGTAGTGAAGAATAAAGGAAAACTGTAACAGAGAAGATATTTGGCGGCGTGGCAATGGGAAGCCGGTTGCAAAAGAAAAGGAGAATGGGATGAAAAGTAAGATGAAAAAGACGGCTGCGGTCGTATTGCTTTTTTCGATGGCGGCGGGAACAGGGTATTCCCAGCCGGGCATGGAACAGGTGTCAGCGGCTTCCGGCCCCAGGCTGAGCAAGAAGAAAGTGGTGATCAAAGAGAAGAAATCGGCGATGATCACATTGAAAAACAAGGCGGGGGCGAAGAAGATCAAGTGGTCGATCACCAATAAAAGGGTGGCGACGATCAAAGCCAAGAGCGGTTCGGTAACCGTGAAGGGGAAAAAGGCCGGGAATACGAGACTGACCTGCCGGTTTTCCTATCACGGAAAGAAGAAAACACTGAAATGTAATGTGACGGTAAAAAAAGTCAACCGGTCGATAGGATACGGCACAGGGAATGTTCCTTCCGTACAGGATACACAGGCGCCGCCGGCTCCACAGCAGTCGCAGCAGCCGGAAGATCCGGGAGTGACACAACCGCCCGCGCAGACGCCGGCAGCGACCGGAACGCCGGAGCCGATCCCTGTTTTGGACGACGTAGATGCAAGTAAGAAGTATGAGATCCAGGGCAGCCTGAAAGGGGCGTACCAGCGGTTCTTTGGAAATGTGGGCACATCGGTGAACATTTTCCAGATCGAGCCCTCTAACAGTATCTTTGAGAACGCCGGCGATATGTTTGCGTTTACGAAGAGCCAGTATAACAGCATCACGCCGGAGAATGAGACGAAGCCGTGCCGCCTGCTGAATATGGGCGCTGATTTTAACGATTATTTTGCCACCGATTTTAAGGCACAGACGATGCCTGTCGCGGAGGCAAAGGCAGACCCGCACTACTACGTGCCGGATAGTTACAAAGAAGAGGTCTGTCCGAAGATCAATTACTCCCAGTTTGATATTTTCATGAAAAAAGCCGCTGAAAACGGTATGCGCATCCGCTTCCACGCGTTCGTATGGCATCAGCAGACGCCGGACTGGCTGTTTAAAGAGAACTTTGACGCCGAGGGAAACTGGGTGACGCCGGAAGTGATGGATGCGAGACTCGAGTACTATATCAAATCGGTGATCCGCTATATCACGCTGAAAGAACAGGAACTGGGACGTGACGTCGTTTACTGCTACGACGTGGCCAATGAGTATTTCCACAATAACGATAAGCAGGATAAAGATGACAGCTATATAAAATCGTATTGGGATGAAGTGTATTACCCCGATAATAAACTGGATAAAAACACGGGAAAATATGAGCAGGTCGCAGAGCCGGTATACATCAAACGCGCGTTTACGTACGCGAGGGAGATGCTGGACAGCTATGGAAAACAGGACGTGTCCCTGTTCTATAATGATTACAATACGTACATGGTATCAGAGTCGATCCTGAAACTGGTCGAGTACATCAACCAGGACCGGATGCTCTGTGACGGAGTCGGCATGCAGAGCCATTTGGATGTAAGTTATCCGACCGTGGACAATTACGCGGCGACGCTGAGAAAATTCCTGGCCTGCGAGAAACTCCGCGAGGTGCAGATCACAGAACTGGACGTGACGGCGGGATCGAGTGATAATATGTTAAAGCGGCAGATGGATTACTATTATAACCTCATGAAGGCGATCCTCGAAGCGAGAAAGGATTATCCCGGCAAGATCACGGGCCTGACGTTCTGGGGACTGTACGATGGATTTTCCTGGAGACGGGAAAAGTATCCGCTTCTGTTCGCGAGTACGACAGAGGCGAAGGGAGCGTATTACAAAGTGCTCCAGGCGGCAGCGGAGGCGGTCGAAGAGGGACAGGGATAAAGGGATGTGGCGAAGAAGTAACGTGCCATGGATTTGGATCTGATAAAAGAAAAGGACTCCGATGATAAGTTCGCATTTATCATCGGAGTCTTTTTTGGCACATTCATTTATTTCATTTTTATCAGTTTTAACATCTTATTTTCTGGCATCCATCCGTTATTTCTTTTTGAGCTTCATCGTCTTTTTATATCCAGTCTTTGTACCCAGCTTCTTTTTGTAATTCTTGAGCAGCTTTTTCGGTACTTTGATGATTGCTTTCTTCGGAATTCCTTTGATGGCGTTATCTGCGATATCCACGACGCTGTTTGCGTTGATCGTGATGGACTGCAGTTTTTTACAGCCGTAAAATGCGTTCTTTCCCAGTTCGTCAATTGATTTCGGTAAAACGATACTTTTCAGTTTCGTACATTTGCGGAACGAGGAGGCGCCGATGATCTCGACCGAACGTCCCATCTTGATCGACGTAACATTTTTGCAGCCGTAAAATGCGTAGTCTTCGATGCTTGTTACGTTATTGCCGATCACGATCGATGTTAGTTTCGTGTTTTTGTAAAACGCGTTTTTCCCGATCGAGGTAACTTTGTATGTCTTTCCATCGCATGTGACCGTAGCCGGAATCTTGAGGGTCTTCAGATCCTTGCTTGATGTACTGGAAATTTCCACCTCTCCTTCTTCTTCATCTGTGATGTGATAAAGAAGATTCTCACTGATCAGTGTATCGTCCTTACTGTATACGCTGTCTTTTCCGGAACTGTATGGCAGAATCGTAAAATTCATGCGGGCGGCGCCGGTGTAATGATTGATTCCCTGAACGACAGCATAGGCAGTACCTTCATTGATATTTGACTCATAGCTCAATGCGTAATCCACATCCTGCACAAGTGTTTTACCATTTAAAACTACCGTAACATTCGGTTTCTTTTCAGAACCGTCAAATGTGTATATCGTATCTGACAATGTCATAGCCGCCTGTTCCAGAGAAATCCTCTCAATCGTATACGAAATAACTTTCTCTCCCTTGTAGGTCCCTTTTCCGGTTACCGTAACGGTTGCTTCTCCCGGCTCGGTATCATTTGCGTAGGTCAGTTCGTAATCCGTTCCTTCGGTTAGCAGTTTACCCTCCGGATCCTTTACGGTAACGGCCGGTTTTTTGGAACTGCCATCATATAAAACGGATGTATAGGCCAACGATATGTCATAGTCCTCCATCGGCGTTTTATAAATGGTGTACGTCATTTCTGCGCTTCCCTGACAGGTGCCTATCCCTGTCACGGTCACGGTCGCGGTACCCTCGTCGATATCATTTTTGTAAGACAGGGTGTAATCTTTTCCCTCAACCAATGCTTCTTCCCCGTATTTTACCGTTACATCAGGATCCTGTTTTTCTCCATTATACAGAGTTTCCTGATATTCGAGGCTGATGTCGCATTTCTCCAGCGGACGATATATTTCAAAGTTTACTTCTCGTTCGCCTTTCCACAAACCGAGTCCTTTGAAAACGACGGACGCTGTTCCGCAATCTTTGTTGTTTTTATACGAAATCTCGAAATCTTTTCCGTTCTTTAATTTGAAGAACTTGTCTTCCGTAGTATAAATAACTTCCGGATCGGAGACGTAAATCGGTTCGCCTGTATGTTCATATTGCAGAGCTCCTGTCGAAAAACCTAAATTGCCAGAAGGGGTAGCGAAATCAATCCCTTCTTTTGCGTCTGCGTAGTGTACCTGATTCTCTTTACAATACTCGATCTGATAGTCGTTCGTGCAGAGAACGAGACAGTGTTCTGGAAAATTGTCCTCTCCTATGTAGGTCAGTGAGGCAGGAAGCGCTACAATACAGCCTGAATGACGTTCCAAATGATCTCTCAATGCCTGATTTCCGAGTTTCTCCAGGTTGGCAGGAAGAGTGATCGGCTCATTACCAGCATAACCACTGAATGCACTAATACCAAATTCCTTAACAGTTGACGGAATCTGAATCTCGTTAAGAGATGGACTGTTAAAAACAGAATTGGTGTTAGAAAGCTTTGTGCTTCCCATGATTTCCAGTCCTTCATGAAGAATTACTTTTTTCAGTTTGCTACAACTATAAAAAGCGCCGCCCACAATTTGCTTTACGGTCTTTGGTATATCAATTTCAGTGATACTATTACAATGGGAAAAAGCAAATTCGTCGATGATTTCCAATCCTTCATTTAATACGACTTTTTTCAACGATGTACATTCATAAAATGTCGATGGGTTAATGCTTTGAACCTTTGATGGTATTTCGATTTCCTGCAACCCATAGCAGTGTCCAAAAGCAAAGTCACCAATCTGTTCGACCGTCTGGGGTATGGTGATTTCTTTTAAAACTTCGCACTGATAGAAAGCAGAAGTGCTAATTGTTTTCAATCCTTCATGCAGAACAACCTTTTCCAACTTGCTGCACACAGAAAAGGCATGGTCCCCAATCTTTGTAACGGATTGCGGTATGTCTATTTCCGTTAATTTTTCACAGTTTGCAAAACTGTTGTCTTTGATTTCCGTCAAAGTATTCGGTAAAGAAACCTGACTGACGTTCTTAAAACCATAAAAATGAATGGAAGTGATCCCTTCTGCCACGACCATTTTGGTTACGGATTCGGATTGTTCCGGTGTTGCTGCTAGATCACAGGCCCCTGTACCTGATATCGTCAACGTCCCTGTTTCCGCATCAAACTCTGTGGTCCAATTGTCTGTCGCTTCTGTTTCCGACGTTGTTTCTGCTGCTATCACAGATCCTGGCTGCGATGTCAGCATTAGTGCTGCCGTCATAATGGCAGCGGTGATGCGTTTGATTTATTTCTTCATCCTTTTTCCTCCTTGCTTGCACTTTAATTCCTAAAAATTATAAAAAATAACTTTCAGGTATACAATAGAAGTATAACACAAAAAATATATTATTGCAAATACTTTTTAACAAATAGTATTAAGTTAAGTTTGAATATGATTAAAATTATCAGCACTCTGCCTTGACGAGTGCTAATAATTGTGATATAACATAACTGTAGGATGATTTTATTCAGGTTGTGTCCAGAAAGGGTGAAGATGATGAATATTACAAAATTTACGCAGAGATCTGTTGAAATACTGAATAACCTCGAAAAGATCGCATATGATTTCGGGGCGCAGGAAATCGTGCAGGAACACCTGCTGTATGGGATGCTGACGGTGGACGACAGCCTTTTGAAGAAACTGGTTGAAAAAATGGACATCGACAGCGATGTATTTCTGGCTCAGGTCGAGGGACTGGTGAGGAAGCGCCCGCAGGTGAGCGGCGGCCAGGTGTATATTGGCGAGCAGTTGAATAAAGTACTTGTCTATGCGGAAAATGAGGCGAAAGCACTTGGAGACGAGTATGTTTCGGTGGAGCACCTGTTTCTCAGCCTGCTGCGCAAGCCGTCTAAAGAGGTGAAGCAGCTGTTTTCTGATTTTCAGATCGACCGGGAACGCTTTTTACAGGCACTCTCCAAAATCCGCGGAAATCAAAAAGTGACGACGGACAACCCGGAAGCGGTGTACGACAGTCTGAGCAAATACGGGTACGATCTCGTGGAGAGGGCCAGGCAGCAGAAACTGGACCCGGTCATAGGAAGGGATTCGGAAATAAGGAATATGATCCGCATTTTATCCAGGAAAACGAAAAATAATCCGGTGATGATCGGAGAGCCGGGTGTTGGAAAAACGGCAGCGGTCGAAGGGCTCGCGCAGCGGATCGTCCGCGGCGATGTGCCGGATGCGTTGAAAGATAAGCAGATCTTCGCTCTTGATATGGGTTCGCTCGTCGCCGGCGCGAAGTACAGAGGGGAGTTTGAAGAACGGCTGAAGGCTGTTTTGCAGGAAGTCAAAGAGAGCGACGGGAAGATCATTTTGTTCGTCGATGAGCTCCATACGATCGTCGGCGCGGGGAAAACGGACGGCGCGATGGACGCAGGCAATATGCTGAAGCCGATGTTAGCACGCGGCGAACTGCACTGTATCGGGGCGACGACACTTGATGAGTACCGCATGTACATTGAGAAGGACGCCGCATTGGAGAGGAGGTTCCAGCCGGTCATCGTAGATGAGCCGACGGTAGAAGATACGATTTCGATCCTGCGTGGATTGAAAGACCGGTATGAGGTGTTCCATGGAGTGAAGATCATGGACGCCGCGCTCGTAAGCGCCGCCGTCCTGTCAAACCGCTACATTTCAGACCGTTTTCTGCCGGATAAGGCGATCGACCTCGTTGATGAGGCGTGTGCCCTGATCAAGACCGAACTTGATTCCATGCCGACCGAACTGGATGACGTGCAGCGGCACATCATGCAGCTTGAGATCGAAGAGGCGGCGCTGAAAAAAGAGACCGACAGCCTGAGTAAAGAGCGTCTGGAAAATCTGCAGAAGGAATTAGCTGAATTAAGGGAGGAGTTTTCCGGCGCAAAAGCGAAGTGGGACAATGAAAAAAATGCGGTGGAGAAAATACATGGACTAAAAGCGGAACTCGAAGCGGTCAACAATCAGATCGAGGCGGCGAAAAACAGCTATGACCTGGAAAAGGCAGCGCAGCTTCAATACGGCGATCTGCCAAGGATCACGAAACAGCTGGAAGAAGCAGAAGAGCGGGCGAAGCACAGCGACCAGTCGATGGTGCATGAGAGTGTGTCGGAGGAGGAGATCGCGAAGATTGTCTCGCGCTGGACGGGAATACCGGTGGCGAAGCTGACCGAATCAGAGAGAAATAAGACGCTTCATCTCGATGAGGCGCTGCACCGGAGGGTCGTCGGCCAGGACGAGGGCGTGACAAAGGTGACAGAGGCGATACTCCGGTCGAAGGCGGGTATTAAAGATCCGAACAAACCGATTGGTTCCTTTCTGTTCATGGGGCCGACCGGCGTGGGAAAAACAGAGCTTGCGAAAAGTCTTGCCCAGAATCTGTTTGACAACGAGCAGAACATGGTGCGTATTGATATGAGTGAGTATATGGAGAAGCATTCCGTATCCAGACTCATCGGTGCCCCTCCGGGATATGTCGGTTATGAAGAGGGTGGACAGCTGACCGAGGCGGTCCGCAGAAAGCCGTACTCGGTTGTCCTATTTGATGAGATCGAGAAGGCGCACCCGGATGTGTTCAATGTATTTCTGCAGATCCTCGATGACGGCCGCGTGACGGATTCCAAAGGCCGGACCGTGGATTTCAAAAATACGATCCTGATCATGACATCAAATCTCGGTGCGGAGTTTTTGCTGGAAGGAATTGAAGAGGATGGCTCGATCAGGCCGGAAGCAGAAGAACTTGTAATGGAAAAGCTTCGAATGAGTTTTAAACCGGAGTTTTTGAACCGTTTGGATGAGATCATCATGTTTAAGCCGCTGACGAGGGAGAATATCCGGGGCATTATCGACCTTTTGGTGACAGATCTGAACCGGCGGCTGTCGGAAAGGGAGCTGTCGGTGGAACTGACTGACGGCGCGAAGGAAAAGATCGTGGAACACGCGTATGAACCGGCCTATGGTGCCAGACCGCTGAAGCGGTATATTCAAAAACATGTGGAAACGCTCCTGGCAAAAAAGATATTAGCGGATGAACTGCATGCCGGTGATACGTTTGTCATAGATACGGATGCTTTTTGAGGCTGGAAATAAAGTAAGGAAAAATAAGGGGGGGTGCCACACTAATTACTTAGTGCGACAGTCCCCCTTTATTGTTTCAACCCCTTTGTACGCCCTGTAAGATCTGTTCCAGATCGGCGATCAGTTCCTTTGAATATTCTGCCGCTTCGCTGTAAACCTGCTCTGCCTCAAAAAATGAACCATTTTTCAGGGCTTCGATAATAGTGGCGCCGTACCTGTGGAATTTCCTGTGTTTCATTTCCAACGCTTCCCATATCGGTAAAATTTGTGGAAATGACGGCTTCATGGAGTAGTAAAAATGACCGAATCCGCATTTAGACGAGTCAAGCTGCAGCGGTGTGACCGTCCGCGCGTCAACCATATTTTTCAAATTCTGGAGCCACGTCTGATGGGCAGTGATCGCGTTGCGCACATATTTGGCAAATTCTGAATTTTCCAAGTGGAAAAAGGCATCTTCTGACATGACACCCATTTGTTTCACAGACGAATCCAGTGTTTTTTCAATGTCCACAACGGGTTCCACCGCTTTTTTCAGATCAAAACTGACCTGGTTCATAAAATCCGTACTCGTTCGAAGCTGTTTTTCCATTTCTGTCATGGAGTTCGTTATTTTTTCGCTCACGGAAGCAATGGAGTGGATGGAATCATTTATTTTCGATACATGCTGCTGGCTCTCCATGTTCAGATCCCACACGCAGTTGATCTTCTCGGACATTTCTCCCAGGGAATTAACCGTTTTGGAAGCGCTTTTGACACTTTTTTCGGAAGCCTCTTTGATCGTTTCTACGAACTGTTCCATATTGCTCGTTAATTTTTGGGTTTCGCCTGCCAATGTACGGATTTCCGCTGCCACGACAGCGAATCCCTCACCGGCTTTCCCCGCTCTGGCTGCCTCGATGGAGGCATTTAACGCAAGAAGGTTCGTCTGCATCGAAATGTTATTGATCTCGTTGATGACATCACTTATGTATTCGAGGATCTGCAGCAGTTTATCCATATCTTTCTGCAATTCCGTGGAAACACCGATCGTCTGTCCAGAGAGATCCCGGATCGTCGTCAGCTCATTTTGGCCTCTTTGGATTTTTTCAAATACATCAGTCGTATCGGATGAAACATCGACAATGGTATTTGTCAGCTCTTCGTGCTGGTTATTTGCCCGGCCCGAAAGATTAGTCGAGGTGCCAAAGATCGTTTCCGTAGCATGTGCGACATTTTGTGAAATCTCGACGATTTTATCTGTCTGGTACTGCATTGTTAAGTCGAGAGAACTGATTTGCATAACGGCTTTGATGTTCTTATCAAATAATTCGCCAAATTGCTTTCTTCCGTTTTTCAGCCGCTGATAAATGTCACGAAGCTCCGGTTCTTTCGCGTAATCAGCTTCTTTTAATTCAGAAACTGCTTTTACAAGCGCTGATTTACTTGATTTTATTGCCATTGGTCATCTCCTTTTAGTATTTATTCCTGCAGCGGGCAGAAGAACCATGCGCCGACTTTGCAGATGTAAAAAGTATATACTTTCATGATAAGGGATTTTCTGTATTTTGCAAGCTTTTTTTGCAAATTTTTTATGGATATTTTTGTGAAAAGTGAGAAGAATGTTTTATTCATACGGAGGAGATCATAGAATCCGAGGTTAGGAAGAGAAACGGGGGAACCTGCCGGTGCAGTTTCCCCCGTTTGCTATTTTTATTATTTACAGAATTGTTTATCGAAGTCAGGGTTAAATGCGTAGAAGTTTTTGCTGTTCAGGTTATCCAAAACGAGGCGGAGGCTTTCACCGAACCGCTGATAGTGTACTACCTCACGCTCGCGCAGATAACGGATTGGATCGCAGACTTCCGGATCTTTTACGAGGCGCAGGATATTGTCGTAAGTGAGACGCGCTTTTTGTTCAGCAGCCATATCTTCGTGCAGATCCGCGAGCGGATCTCCGGTGGACTGGATCATGGATGCGCTCCACGGCTCTCCCGAAGCCGCCTGCGGCCAAAGGCCGACCGTGTGGTCGATATAGTAAGCCGCGAATCCCTGTTCCTGAAGCTCATCGGCAGTCAGGTTTTTCGTAAGCTGATGAACGATCGCGCAGACGATCTCCATGTGGGCGAGTTCTTCCGTACCGATATCGGTAGGAAAATTGCCCCAAAGAGTGATCCTGTGTTTTTTAGCATGGTAAACGATATAGAAATCTGATATAATAAAAAGAAAAAATGGAGGGATTCCGATATGGCAGGGCGTACACTGGTCTCCGTACTGAAAGAAGAACAAAAACATGGTATAAAAGGCGGAATTTATGGCAGGATTCAGGTTGATTTTGCCTACAACTCCAACCATATGGAGGGAAGCAGGCTCTCCCATGAACAGACCCAGTATATTTATGATACAAGAACAGTAGGTATAGAACCAACAAAAGTAGACGATATTTTTGAGGCTGTAAACCATTTCCGCTGCTTTGATATTATTTTGGAACATAGGGAGGAACCATTGACGGAAGATTTTATCAAAAATCTCCATAAAATGCTAAAAGAAGGTACATTTGATTCTCAGTTAACCGAAGCTGTGATCGGAGACTACAAAAAATTTCCCAATACAGTTGGCATGATGGAAACAACGTCCCCGGAACAGGTATCGGCTGAAATGAAACGGCTTTTAAAAGATTATAACAGTAAGACGAATCGCAGTTTGGTTGATATTTTGGACTTTCACGCATCCTACGAAAAGATCCATCCGTTTTACGATGGAAATGGACGGACGGGAAGGCTTATTATGTTCAAAGAATGCCTTCATAATAATATTGTACCATTTATTATTACTGACCAGTACAAAGGCTATTATTACAGGGGACTCAAAGAATGGCAGGCTGGCGGAGAACGTGGATATTTAAGGGATACCTGCCTGTCTATGCAGGACAACATGAAAGCCTTGCTGGATTACTATAGAATCGAGTATAGCGGGGATCATCTTAAATGACTGGAAACAACATCTAATAGAAAGGTTTGACAAAATATTAATGGAGTCTCCGCAGTTAAAAGGCAGCCATAAATCATTTGTGGCTGTTTTTTGCTGCAATTCTAAAATGGTATACGGAGTTTGGGCTGCATATAATGTATGGAGCCCAAACGGGAGAAGTTAATCTATGAAGGAAAAAAATCCAGGCAGAAAGACCGCCGGTGATACAGACGGCCTGATCCCTGTCGAAATGGAACGTTCTTTTCACGAAGCTTTAAAGCGGGGGATTTATAAGGAACTCCACCGAAGAAAAATGCTAACCGACGGGCAGCTTTTCATTTTACTTGAAACAAAATGACTCAGGCGGAGGTAGGACCAATGGAAGATAAATTAAAGGTGGCGGCCTATGCAAGAGTATCGACGGAACAGGATGACCAGGTGAATTCGCTGATCAGTCAGAAACGCTATTTTGTAAATTACATCAGCAGCCAGACAAATATGGAGTTGAGCGGCTTATATTTTGATGAGGGGATCAGCGGGACCCAGACAAGTAAGCGTACCGGATTTAATCAGATGATAAAGGATGCCTTGGGCGGAAAATTTAACCTGATCCTGACAAAAGAGGTTTCCCGTTTTGCAAGAAATACGATGGATACCCTTTTTTATACAAGAAAACTGAAAGAGGCGGGGATCGGCGTGATCTTTACGATAGATCACATTGACACCCGTGACAGCGACGGGGAACTGCGCCTGACGATCATGGCAAGTCTGGCGCAGGAAGAGAGCCGGAAAACGTCAGAGCGTGTAAAATGGGGACAGCAAAGGCGCATGGAGCAGGGCGTAGTATTTGGCCGGGAGCTGCTTGGCTATACGGTAAGAAATGGCAAGCTTTCCGTCAATCCGGAAGAAGTACCTGTTGTCAAAGCGATCTTTCACAAATATACGAATGAGGGCAAGGGCGCGCATATCATTGCCAGAGAACTGACTGAGGAAGGATTTCGGCCGAAGCGTATTTCCCTGTGGTCGGATACCGTCATCCGCCGCGTCCTGCGAAATGAAAAATATGTGGGAGATCTGTGCCAGAAAAAGACGTTCACACCGGATTTCCTGACGCATAAGAAGAAATATAACCGTGGCGAAGAAGAAAAAATTTACATAACAGACCATCATGAGGCCATCATTGACCGTGATCTGTGGAACCGGACACAGGAAGAATTAAAACGGCGCGCCCCGTCCGCCGCCCTGAAGGCACGGCATAGCAGCCGCTACTGGTGCAGCGGCAAGATCTGCTGCGGGGAGTGCGGCAGCCGGTTTGTCAGCCGGACAAAGAAATTGAAAATGGGTACGTATAAAGCGTGGCGCTGCTATCAGGCTGCGAATCATGGCATAGTAAAATTGGATGCAGACGGAAAGGTGATTGGCTGTAACAATAATTCCATCAGTGAAAAGGCGCTGCTCGCCTGTATGAACTACTGTGTCAGGCGCGTATGCCATAACCAGAAACAGCTGCGCCGGGAAATCCTTTCCCGTATCCGATTCGTTTGCGGAGAGCCGGTTACGGAAAGAGAAGATGGCAAGATCCGGCAGAAGATGGAGGTCATCGAGGAAAAGAAACGAAGATGTTTTGATGCCCTGCTCGAAGGACTGCTTACGAAAGAAGACGTAAAAAAGCAGACAGAGTGGTATGACAGTGAACTGGGCCGCCTGCGGGCGCTGCTTGAAGAACAGGAAGCGAATAACAGACCGGATTGCAGCCAGAAGGAGCAATATGGCGAATGGGAGAGAGCGCTGGATGAAATTTTATCCTTTCAGGGAGATCATGAAATGCTGTACCGTGAGATCCTGGATAAAATTGTCGTCTGCCGGGAAGCCGAACGGGGGTGTAACACCCTTGTTGTATGGTTCAAATATGTGCCGTTCGGCATACGGTTGAAAATCAGGTCTGCAGGAAAAGGGGACAGATACCAGACGGATGTACTGGAATCCGAGTTTGTATCTTGAATTTTGTCTGGTATTCGTGCTATACTGAGAGAGATCATTTTTAAATTTTGGAGGAGGAAACAGCTGCCGTTTCATCTGCGGCAGCTCTTATGAGTAAATGAAGAGAGAAAAATTAGGTTCACGGATGGGATTCATTTTGTTGTCGGCAGGCTGCGCAATTGGCATTGGAAACGTATGGAGGTTTCCCTATATTGCCGGTTTATATGGAGGAGGGGTGTTTGTACTCTTCTACCTGTTTTTCCTGATCATCATGGGCGTGCCTGTTATGACGATGGAATTTGCGGTAGGACGCGCCAGCAGAAAGAGCATTGTCAGGAGCTTTCAGGAACTGGAAAAACCGGGGCAGAAATGGCACATAAACGGTTATCTGGGAATGGCAGGCAATTACCTTCTGATGATGTTTTATACGACAGTAACAGGATGGATGCTGTACTATTTCTATCAGATGATGACAGGAAAGTTTGAGGGAAAAAGTACGGAACAGGTAGGAGAAATGTTCCAAAATATGCTTGCTGACCCGGTTGTTTTGACAGTTACGATGGTAATTATTGTAGCTGCGGGTATTTTCATCTGCTCGCGTGGGCTGCAAAAAGGAGTTGAGCGGATCACGAAGATGATGATGAGCCTGCTTCTTCTGATCATCGTTGTTCTTGCCGTTCACAGCTGTACGCTGCCGGGCGGCGCCGAGGGACTGAAATTCTATCTGCTTCCGGACTTTCAGAGAATGAAAGAGGTGGGCGTTTGGGAGACAATTATCGCTGCCATGAATCAGGCCTTTTTTACGTTGAGTCTGGGTATCGGTGCCATGGGGATCTTTGGCAGTTATATAGACAAAAAAAGAAGTCTTCTGGGAGAGTCCGTAAATATTGCTATTTTGGATACGCTTGTGGCGCTTATATCAGGCCTGATCATTTTTCCTACCTGCTTTGCCTTTCAGATCAGTCCTGATCAGGGACCATCCCTTATTTTTGTCACGCTCCCCAATATTTTTAACGGCATGGCGGGCGGCCGGATTTGGGGAACGCTGTTTTTTGTCTTTATGACGTTTGCCGCATTTTCCACGATATTAGCTGTGTTTGAAAATATCATTTCCTGTGGCATGGATCTGTTCGGCTGGAGCAGAAAGAAATCCTGTCTGGTAAATGTTGTCGTCATCATCATTCTCTCTCTTCCGTGTGTGTTTGGTTATAATCTGTGGTCAGATTTCCATCCGCTGGGAGGAGACAGCGCGATTTTAGATCTGGAAGATTTTCTGGTAAGCAACCTGATCCTGCCGATCGGTTCCCTTTGTTATCTTCTCTTTTGTGTGACGCGGTTTGGCTGGGGATTTGAAAAGTACCGGGAAGAGGCGAATACGGGAGAAGGGTTAAAACTTTCGCGCTGGATCCGGATGTACGTGACGTATGTTCTGCCTGTTTTATTGCTCTTTTTAATTGTAAAGGGATTAATGGACAAGTTTTGACGTTATGCGCAACTTTCCCACCGATATCCCGATATCGGTCAGGACACCTGCTACTTTGCGGTTGGTATTGGAATAGCGCTGGGAAAGGTAGCGCATGGCGGCGCCGACTTCTCCGTTGGGCCCTCCAAATTGACTTGTTATAACTTTCGCTATCTCGGCGTTTGGCCTGGAGATATTTACGGGATACTGTAATCTTCTTTCATAATTCCACATATTTTAACAACCTCCTTCCCAGGGCCAAGGTCCTTCTACCCACGACCAGCAGTTTTCGACATTTACATTTTCGTTTGTCAGCGGCCCATAGTACTTCGTGTATTCTTTTACCGCTTCCCGATTCATTTTCTTGTATTTCTCATAGTATTTTAATGCTTCTTCATCGGTTGGATGGGTATCCAGATAGAGGACAACGTCGTCGATGGCGAACCCGAGCTCCTGAATGTAGCGGAGCATTTGTGCTTTGTCTGATTGATTCATCGCATACCCCTCCTATTATAATTGTTATAGTAGTTGTTGTGATTTTTTTCATTGCGTGCGCAAGGGGAACAAGCAGCACGGGTTCCCTCAAATGGAAGAACGAGGTCTTCGAAGATCGTACCATGTTTTAATCCGCTGCAGCCATCCATAACGTTCTGCCAGGTCTGCCACGGAACAAATGCCATGGCAAGGCTTTTGTGATCCTTGCGGGACATCGGCGCAGGAGACATGCCCGGCTGTTCACAGCCGCATGAATTTGAATATTGGTTGTTCATGACAAAACTCCTTTTAGTCTTTTTAGTATAGCTTATGACAAAATTCGTCATCGGTGAAAAGTAGTTTGTGTATGGCAAAAAAATGGCAGAAAAAATTAAAAAAAAGTGTTGACAAAAAATAATTTGTGAGTTATTATGAAAAAGTAATAAGAATCATTATCATTTTAAATGAGGTGAAATGATTGGCTGGTATGAAATACAGTAGGCAGAGAGAGGCGATACTTGCCTATCTGCATTCCACAAAAGAGCATCCGACAGCTGAGACGGTATACACCAGTCTAAAGCAGGAAAATCCGAAACTTAGTCTTGGAACCGTCTATCGAAATCTGAATCTTTTAGCAGTAAGCGGGGAGATCCAGAGGCTGAGCTGTGGAGATGGGACAGACCATTTTGATGCTACGACAACGCCGCACAGCCATTTTGTCTGTAAAGGCTGCGGGCGGGTGATGGATTTGGATGTGCCGCGGATCTCGCTCATGGATGATAAGTGTTTGAGTGAAATAAAAGATTTTGACGGTGAAATTCATAGCCATCAGGTATTTTTTTACGGATTATGTAAAAAATGTTTGTAAGTATGGTTCTTGCGAGATTCTATCGGGAGAACTAAAAATATTATATTAAAAAGGAGAGAATGACAATGAAAAAGTTTGTATGTACTGTTTGTGGATATGTTCACGAGGGAGATTCGGCACCGGAGAAGTGCCCGCAGTGTGGAGTAGGACCGGAGAAGTTCAAAGAGCAGGCCGCTGATTCTATGACATGGGCTGCAGAACATGTAGTAGGAGTGGCTAAAGGAGTCAGCGAGGACATCGTAGCGGATCTGCGCGCAAACTTTGAGGGCGAGTGTTCGGAAGTCGGGATGTATCTTGCCATGTCCCGTGTGGCTCATAGAGAAGGTTATCCAGAGATTGGTCTTTACTGGGAAAAGGCTGCATGGGAAGAGGCTGAACATGCTGCTAAGTTTGCGGAGCTCCTCGGTGAGGTCGTAACGGACTCGACAAAGAAGAATCTTGAAATGCGCGTGGCAGCAGAGAACGGTGCGACAGCAGGAAAATTTGATTTGGCAAAACGGGCGAAGGCACAGAATCTGGATGCGATCCATGATACGGTGCATGAGATGGCCCGTGACGAGGCTAGACATGGAAAAGCGTTTGAGGGCTTGCTGAAGAGGTATTTTGGATAAGTCCGAAAAGGTTTGAAAATTAGCGATTACGTTTATTTTCAGGGTACATGGGCGATGGCCTGTGTATCCTGATTTTTTTGATTCCAAAACCCGGAATAAGACTTGATCGCTCCTTACGTTCAGAAAGGAAAATCGTATGAAACAGAACAGCATTTTTGTAGAGGGGTTACAGGGAGCCGGAAAGACGACGTTTGTAAACAGGCTTTCAGAAAAATTGAGTGATTATAAAGTGTTTCGGGAAGGGGATTATTCTCCCGTGGAACTGGCGTGGTGCGCGTATGTTACAGAACAACAGTATCAGGATGTGCTGGCAAAATATCCGTCACTCCGTACGGAAATAGAGGAGAAGACTTTGACAGAAGGAACCCATAAAATCATCTGCTATTCACAGATTTTAACGGATATCCCGGGATTTCACAAAGACTTGGAGGGATATGAAATATATAACGGGAACTGGGATAAAGAATCATTTGAGCAGGTGATCTTAAACCGTTTTCAAAAATGGGAGGCAGACAAACAGATTTTTGAATGTTCGATCTTCCAAAACATCATCGTAAATCAGATGCTTTATTTCATGACGCCGGAGGATCAGATCGTAGAGTTTTATCAGATGTTACGGGATGTTTTATCAGACCGGCCGTTTCAGATCATTTATCTGGATGTAGAGGATATTCCCGGGGCTGTTGATGTGATCCGCAAGGAGCGTGTAGATGAGCAGGGAAATGAATTGTGGTTTCAGATGATGACGGAGTATCTGCAAAATTCTCCGTGTGGAAAGGCGCATGCACTGGAAGGAATCGAAGGACTGATCTGGCATCTGGAACAAAGAAAGAGACTGGAACATCGTATTATCGAAGAAGTTTTTAAAGAAAACAGTGTGAGATTAAAGGCGAAAAGTGACAGCGTAAAAGAATTTACAAAAAGGTGTTGACTCTCCTCCAAGGTCAGGATGTAACGGAAAAAATAATAGGTCAATAGACCAATACACCAATAGATCCCAGCCATCGGCATACAGGCAGATGGCTGGGATCTGATTCGTTGTGGGCGTTTTTTAGGCAGGAACGCGGGACGGCGGAGCGGAGTTTTGGCGACAACCGGCCGAAACGATACATAAATCCATATCCATTTCCGTAAAATATAAAAGGCGTCGTCGTGTTACTATGCACGGCGGCGTCGTGGCAGGCGTCGCGGGCGGCGAATAAAAAATTTGCATAATACGGCTGTTTATGGTATACTTAAACGGATGTTACTTTAGTGTTTGCTTGGCAGGCTTGAGAAAGGAGGTTTCCAGTGAGCAGTGTGATTTGGCTTGTGATTCTTGCCGTCATGATCGTGATGGAGATCGTTTCACTCGGGTTGACTACGATATGGTTTGGCATAGGCGCCATCGGAGCGGCTATCGTGGCATGGATGGGCTATGGATTCTGGCTGCAGCTTTTGGTGTTTGCGGTACTGTCCCTTGTATCTATGGCATTGTTCCGTCCGCTTGCTGTTAAGTATTTGAATCGGGACAAGGAAAAGACGAATATTGATGAGGTAGTAGGTAAAACGGTCGTTGTTACAAAACAGATCGACAACGAGATGGCGGCCGGAGAGGTGCAGTTAAATGGGATGAGCTGGACGGCCAGAAGTGAGAGCGGCCGCGTGATCCCAGAACAGGAGAGAGTGACCGTGGTATCCGTGGAAGGCGTTAAATTGATCGTAAAATAAAGGACGGCGGACGCGTGACGGTAGTTTTTTGTAACAAGGTTAGCGACATAAATAATGTGAAGACCGGCTGGAGGCCGGGAAGAAAGGAAAGGTAAAATAAAATGGATGATTTAAACAGTGTGGGCATAAGTGGAGGCGTTGTGGTAGCGATCATTCTTGTTGTCATCGTGCTGATCATTTTTGCTTCCTGTATCAACATTGTACCGCAGGCGCATGCGTATATCGTCGAGCGGCTTGGCGGGTATCTGAGTACGTGGTCTGTCGGCGTGCATTTTAAGCTGCCGTTTCTCGACCGCGTGGCGAGAAAGGTAAATTTAAAGGAGCAGGTGATGGATTTTGCGCCGCAGCCTGTGATCACGAAAGATAATGTTACGATGCAGATCGATACGGTCGTATTTTTCCAGATCACAGATCCAAAACTGTATACGTACGGTGTGGAAAATCCGATCATGGCGATCGAGAACCTGACGGCTACGACGCTTCGAAATATCATCGGTGATCTCGAACTGGACCAGACGCTTACTTCGCGTGAAACGATCAATACGCATATGAGGTCGAGTTTGGATATTGCCACGGATCCGTGGGGGATCAAGGTGAACAGGGTGGAATTAAAAAATATCATTCCACCGAGGGAAATCCAGGATTCGATGGAAAAACAGATGAAGGCGGAGCGTGAACGGCGTGAGTCGATCCTCCGTGCCGAGGGAGAGAAGAAATCTACGGTATTGGTAGCCGAAGGTAAAAAGGAATCGGCTATTTTGGAGGCGGAGGCTGAGAAGGAAGCAGCTATCCTCCGTGCTGAGGCAAAGAAAGAAGCAACGATCCGCGAGGCGGAAGGCCGCGCGCAGGCAATAGAGGCCGTGCAGAGGGCAACGGCCGAGGGAATCCGTTATCTGAATGAGGCGGCGCCGTCGAGCCAGGTGCTTACGATCAAGAGTCTGGAGGCTTTTGAAAAGGCGGCTGACGGAAAAGCGACGAAGATCATCATACCGTCTGAGATTCAGGGAGTAGCGGGACTTGCGAAAGCGATTGCTGAGAGCGTAAAAGATTGATCCTGCAGCGATTCAGGCGTATAGAAAACGAGGCATTCCCCAAATTTGCTTTCTGGTATGGGAGGATTTGGGGAATCTTCTTTTCTTCGTATTCAAAAGCGACAGAAAAAGAATAGAAAAGAGGAAATGAGATGGACTTAAAAGGAAGAAGTTTTTTGACGTTAAAGGATTTTACTCCGCAAGAGATTACATATTTTTTAGATCTGGCTGCCGATTTGAAAGAAAAGAAGAGAAATGGCATCGCTCATAGAAATCAGGAAGGAAAAAATGTAGCTCTTATTTTTGAAAAAACGAGTACGCGTACGCGTTGTTCGTTTGAAGTCGCGGCGCACGATCTGGGGATGGGAGTGACATACCTTGACCCGAAAGGATCCCAGATCGGGAAAAAGGAAAGTATTGCCGACACGGCGAGAGTGCTCGGCCGGATGTTTGACGGTATCGAGTACCGCGGATTTGGACAGGAAATCGTAGAGGAACTGGCGGGAAACGCAGGGGTTCCCGTGTGGAACGGATTGACAAATGAGTATCATCCGACACAGATGTTAGCGGATCTGCTCACCATACGAGAACATTTTGGTACGCTGAAAGGAATTAAACTCGTCTATATGGGGGACGCCCGTTATAATATGGGAAATTCTCTGATGATCGCCTGCGCGAAGATGGGCATGGATTTTGTGGCCTGCGCGCCGAAGAGTTATTTTCCGGCGGCGGAGCTCGTGGCACAATGTGAGGAATACGCGAAGGAGAGCGGCGCGTCCATTACGCTGACAGAAGATGTCATGGCGGGAACGAAAGACGCGGACGTCCTTTATACGGATGTGTGGGTTTCGATGGGAGAGCCGGACGAAGTGTGGGAGGAGCGGATCCGCGCGCTGTCGCCGTACCAGGTTAATAAAAAGGCGATGGACAACGCAAAAACTTCGGCGGTATTTATGCACTGCCTTCCGGCTTTTCATGATCTGAAAACGAGTATTGGAAAAGATATATATGAAAAATACGGATTGACGGAAATGGAAGTGACGGATGAGGTATTTGAGAAGTATGCCGACATCGTATTTGAAGAGGCGGAAAACCGCATGCATACGATAAAGGCAGTGATGGCGGCGACATTGTGACAGGAAGCAGGAAAGGAGGTCCAATATGGGTAGTAACTTGAATTTGGAATATCGACGTGACTGGATACGGAAAATGGCAGGGGTGTGTGAGGCCAGCAGTACGATCGACCCGACGTTATTTGATAAATATGAGGTCAAGCGAGGACTGAGGGACCTGAATGGACAAGGCGTTCTGACCGGATTGACGGAGGTATCTGAAATCCGTTCTTATACGGTGGTTGACCATGATCTCGTTCCATGTGAAGGAAAGCTGTTTTATCAGGGAATTGACATAGAGGATATTGTAGATGGATTTTTGCACGAGAAGCGTTTTGGATATGAGGAGGTCGTCTATCTCCTGTTGTTTGGGGAGCTGCCGACCGAAGGGCAGCTTGAGGATTTAAAGGATCTACTTGCCGAATACCGTAAGAGCCTGCCGACAGGATTTGTGCGCGACATTATCATGAAGGCGCCGAGTTCGGATCTGATGAATACATTAGGGCGGAGTGTGCTTACCTTGTATTCTTACGATGAAAAGGCGGATGATACTTCGACGGAAAATGTACTGCGCCAGTGCCTGGAGCTAGTGGCGCTGCTGCCGATGTTTGCCGTATACGGTTATCAGGCGGCGAATTATTTCCATGAGGGGAACAGTTTCTTTCTGCACCCGCCGAAATGGGAGTATTCAACAGCCGAAAATATCCTGCATATGCTGCGGGCGGACAGCCAGTTTACGCCGTTGGAAGCGAAGATCCTCGATATTGCCCTCGTTCTCCACGCGGAGCACGGCGGCGGAAATAACTCTACATTTACCGATCATGTCGTGACGTCTTCCGGCACCGATACGTACGCCGCGATCTCGGCGGCGCTCGGCTCGCTGAAGGGCCCGCGTCACGGCGGCGCGAACAAAAAGGTATCGCTGATGTTTGAAGATATGAAAAACGTGCTGAATGACTGGGAAGATGAGGATGAGATCCGCACGTATCTGACGGCGCTCCTAAATCGTCAGGCGTTTGATAAATGCGGACTTATTTACGGAATGGGCCATGCGGTCTACTCAATTTCCGATCCGCGAGCTAAAACGTTCCGCAAGTTTGTGCGCAAATTGTCGGAGGAAAAAGGTATGATGGCGGAATATGCGCTGTATGAGAAAGTGGAGCAGCTGGCTCCGGAAGTGATCGCGAATGAGCGGCATATTTATAAAGGAGTCAGTGCGAATATTGATTTTTACAGCGGCCTGGTTTACAGTATGCTCGGTCTGCCGACGGAACTTTATACGCCGCTTTTTGCAATCGGGCGTATCGCCGGGTGGAGCGCGCACCGTCTGGAGGAACTTGTCAATGCAGGAAAGATCATACGTCCGGCATACAAGGCAGTATGCCCGCACAAGGAATACATACCGATGCATGAAAGGAAATAGGGCGGATGGATGAGAAGCAGGTTCTTTGTGCATGCAGCGCATACGAACAGAAATTTTATCTCAACCCCGTCTATGCTTCCCTGCCGGACGCGGTGCAGGAGGAATTGAAGATCATAAGCGTGATGCTTACCGAAGATGTGGGCGGGGTTTTTACGATGGCGTTCGAGGAGGACGGAACGCTGTTTCTGTCAACGACGGCAAAGGAAAATGACCTGACGTATGATGAAATAGGAAGTTATCTGAAGATCAAGCAGCTCCGGCAGGAGAAGGAAGAACTGTTTGAGGGGCTGGAGCAGTATTACCGCACGTTTTTTATAGAATAACGAGACGCACGAAATCAAGCGCTTGTGACCGGCGCAGGAATGAGGAAGATATGTTACTTGCAATTGATATAGGAAATACAAATCTGAATGTTGGCGTGTTTGAGGACGATAAACTCTGCTTTACGTTTCGTCTGACGACGAACCTGCCGCGCACATCCAATGAGTTTGGGGAGGCGATCGTTGAGGCGATCAAACGCCATGGTGTCGAGGAGGCGAACATCCATGATGTCATTATTGCCTCGGTGGTGCCGAAAGTAATGTATTCTCTTGTGAGCGGGATTAAGAAGTATTTTCATTGTACTCCTTATGTCGTGGGAAATGACACGAAATCAGGAATCCATATCGCGGCGGCGAATCCGGGCGAGATCGGAGCCGACCGCATCGTGGACGCCGTGGGGGCTTACGTGCTGTATGGCGGGCCGGTCATTATTATTGATTACGGCACGGCGACGACATATGATCTTGTGACGGAGGATGGCGTGTTCGCCGCCCGTGTGACATGTCCGGGCATCAAGATCAGCGCCAGGGCGCTGTGGTCCAATGCGGCGCAGCTGCCCGAGATTGAAATTAAGAAGCCGGAAACGATCCTGGCGAAAAATACGATCACCAGCATGCAGGCAGGTCTTATCTATGGCACGATCGGGCAGACAGAATACATCGTGCAAAAAATGAAGGAAGAGTCCGGTATCCGGGATGTTAAGGTGGTTGCCACGGGAGGGCTCGGACGCAGTATTTCCGAGGCGACGAAGTACATTGATATTTACGACCCGAATCTGACGCTGCAGGGTACCAGACTCGTTTACGAGAGGACGAAAGCGGCTGAGGCCAAAACGTCTGAGAATAAAGGAAAGAGGCGTCATGATGGGTGAGGGCAGGCATCAGGACGAGTGGTCGATCGGCGGCGTAACGATCCCCGGACGGATCTTTCTGGCGCCGATGGCGGGCGTGACGGATGTGCCGTTCCGCCTGTTATGCAAAGAAAAAGGAGCTGATCTGATCTACACGGAAATGGTCAGCGCGAAAGGACTTTATTATAACAGTAAAAATACCGGAGCGCTTATGGAGATCCGCGAGGAGGAGCGGCCGGCCGCCCTGCAGCTGTTCGGTTCGGATCCGGATATCATTAGCGGCATGGCGGAGCGGATCGAGGAGAGGAATTTTGATATACTTGATCTCAATATGGGCTGTCCGGTTCCGAAAGTGGTGAATAACGGAGAGGGGTCCGCACTCTTAAACGATATTCCGCTGGCGGCGGAAATAGTCCGCAAGACGGTAAAAGCGATAAATAAACCGGTAACGGTGAAATTCCGCAGGGGATTTCGCGACGGCGAGGAACAGGCTGTGGAGATGGCGAAAGCGCTCGAGGACGCCGGAGCGGCGGCAGTAGCCGTCCACGGGCGGACGAGGGAACAATACTACAGCGGCAGGGCGGATTGGAATGTTATTCGGAAGGTAAAGGAAGCGGTGTCGATACCGGTCATCGGGAACGGTGATATCTTTAGCGGGCCGGACGCCCGCCGGATGTTTGAGGAAACGGGATGTGACGCGGTTATGGTAGGACGTGCCGCGAGAGGCAATCCGTGGATCTTTACGCAGATCAGGCATTACCTGACAGAAGGCGTGGAACTGCCGAAACCGGACATAGAGGAAGTATTTGCCATGATCGTGCGACATGCGAAGATGCAGACGGAGTGGAAGGGAGAGCGGTACGGCATGAGGGAAATGCGCAGCCATATCGCGTGGTATACGGCGGGATACCCGCATTCGGCGTCACTCCGGCGGCGTGTCAATGAGATCGAGACGCTCCGGGATCTGGAGCGCGTCTTTCTCGCTTATATGCAGCCAGCTTACAAAGAAAATAAATAGGAGAATGTACGAAATCCTATTTTTATAAATAACTAACAAAAGGAGGATATGATCTTGAACACGATACGAACTAGAATTACGGCAATTGCGATTGTCTGCTCGCTCATTATGGGAATCAGTCTGGGCACACTGAGCTATATGTATTCAGGCGATGTGGCAAATGAGGATTCCAAAGAGTTTATGCTGGCGACCGCGGAACAGAAGAAGACGGAACTTGATGGCATTTTAACGAATATCCAGCAGTCCGTGGATACGCTGACGGAGATTTGTGTCAGCAAACTAACGGATTTCAAGGCTTTTAAAACAGATCCGGCTTATGTACAGCAGTATACAAAGAGCATTGAGGATGTGCTCCGGAGTTTCGCGGAGAATACGGGCGGGGCACTAACTGCTTATGTGCGTTATAATCCGGATTTTACGGAGCCGACATCTGGTATCTTTCTTTCACGGAATTCGACAGAGGAAGAGTTTCAAAGTATAGAACCAACCGATTTCAGCAATTTTGATAAGGATGATCTCGAGCATGTGGGGTGGTATTATATCCCGGTTGAAAATAAAAAGCCTACCTGGATGGATCCCTATCAGAACAAGAACATTGGGGTGACGTTGATTTCCTATGTCATTCCGGTGTATATTGATAATGAATCGGTGGGGATCATCGGAATGGACATCAGCCTTGCAACGATCGAATCGCTGATTTCAGAAGCGAACATTTATGAAAATGGATACTCGTGTCTGTTGGATTCCAAACAGCGGTTTGTCTTACATAAGGACCACGAAATGGGAGAGGAACTGACAGAAGCCGCGCCGGAGGTTGCGGACATCATTTCGAACGGGGAAAAAGAGGGGCAGGTTAGTTCCTATACGGTGCAGGGGGCTAAAAAGCTGCTCTCGTACAAAAAGCTGAAAAACGGGATGACGTATATCCTGACGGCGACAAATTCGGATGTGCACGCGAAGTCAAACGCCCTTCTCCGGCTGATGATCATATTTTTACTTTGCGGACTGGCGATCTCCTGTGCGGCCGGCTGGATCATCAGCGGAAGGATTTCCAGACCGATGAAAAATATTACGGAAATCATCGGAAAGATTGCCCGCCTGGATCTTAAACAGGATGAACGAGTGGCGAAGTTGGCGAAACGAAAGGACGAAATCGGAAAAATGTCCGGGGAAGTTGCGCTTATGAGCAGGGAACTTGAGGAAATGGCAAATCAGATCAGCCGATCCTGTAACGAGGTGAACAAGGGAGTTACTTCCCTTGAGGATGTGATGAATAATACGGGAATTCTCTGTCAGGACAATTCAGTGACGATGGAAGAGATGGCTTCCGGCATGGAACAATCCGCCTCTACGACCGATCTGATCCAGAAAAACGTGGAACAGGTGAGCGGACACGTAAATATGATCAATGATATTTCGGAACGAGGAAAAGAAATCTCCGAGGAAGTGAAGAAACGCGCGGTAGAATTGAAAATGCACACGGAGACAGCTGACAGCCGTACGCGGGAGATTTACGGCGAACTCCGCGAAAAATCTGACCTTGCGCTCCATCAGGCAGAGGCGGTTTCAAAGATCCATGAGCTCGTACAGACGATCAGTGATATTTCTTCCCAGACGAACCTTTTAGCGCTCAACGCTTCGATCGAGGCGGCGAGAGCCGGCGAGGCGGGAAAAGGATTTGCTGTTGTGGCTACGGAGATCGGGGCGCTTGCCAACCAGACGCAGGTTTCGGCCGATGATATCAAGCGGATGGTAAATGAAGTCGAACTGGCGGTGAAAAATATGGAGTCCTGCATCGGAACTTCCACAGAATTTTTGGAAAATACGGTGCTCACTGATTATCAGGAATTCAGCAAGGTGGGGAATGCCTATAACGATGACGCTGATATGTTTGAAAAGTTTATGGCTGAGATCCATGATTCGGTAATGGAACTTTCGGAATCAATGAATAAGATCGTAAGTTCGCTTGATGTGATCAACCGGGCTGTGAACGATTCGGCATCCGGCGTTTCGAATGTGGCGGGAAAGACGAATGAATTGGTGGAATCTACGGTGAAAGCCGGGGAGATGGTGAGCCAGAGCGTGGAGAACATCGCAGAACTGGAGAAACTGGTAGGAAAGTTTTCTCTTTGACCTTTACAAATAGTGAAAGGCATGGTACACTTGTACTGTGCCTTTTGATTATTTCTTGGATTTACTTATAGTTAGTTTCTGATTCAGAAAGGGCATTTAACCAAAGTCCAAATTTATTTTCCCATTCACAAAAACAGGTTGACAAATTCGGAAAAGTGGTGTAGTATAGTCTGTAAAGAACAGGTGTTCCGAAATAGAGTTCGTATAGTAAAGAAGGATTTGGAGGAAGAAAAGAGATGGAGAAAGATCAAAATAAAGTAAAAGCGTTGGAGTCTGCGATCGCGCAGATTGAGAAACAGTACGGAAAGGGTTCGGTTATGAAACTCGGCGATACCGCATCCAGGATGGAGGTGGAGGCCGTTCCGACCGGTTCGCTGAGCCTTGATATTGCACTGGGTGTGGGAGGGATACCGAAAGGAAGGGTCATTGAGGTCTACGGGCCTGAGTCGAGCGGAAAGACGACCGTAGCGCTGCATATGGTGGCGGAAGTTCAGAAGAGGGGAGGCATCGCCGGCTTTATTGATGCGGAACATGCGCTGGACCCGGTGTATGCGCGGAACATCGGCGTCGACATTGATGAACTTTACATATCCCAGCCAGACTGCGGGGAGCAGGCACTGGAGATCACGGAGACGATGGTGCGCTCGGGGGCGGTCGATATCGTTATTGTGGACTCAGTGGCGGCGCTCGTACCGAAAGCGGAGATCGACGGTGATATGGGTGACAGCCACGTCGGACTTCAGGCGCGGCTGATGAGCCAGGCGCTCAGAAAACTGACAGGTGTGATCAACAAATCAAATTGTATCGTTATCTTTATCAACCAGCTCCGTGAAAAAGTAGGAGTGATGTTTGGAAACCCTGAGACGACGACCGGCGGACGCGCCCTGAAGTTTTACGCGTCCGTGCGCCTGGACGTGAGACGGATCGAGACGCTGAAACAGGGCGGGGAGATGATCGGAAACCACGTCCGCGTAAAAGTTGTTAAAAATAAAGTGGCGCCGCCGTTCCAGGAGGCGGAGTTCGATATCATGTTCGGCAAGGGAATCTCGCGGGAAGGTGACGTGCTTGACCTCGCGGTGAAACACGATATTATCATGAAAAGCGGCGCGTGGTATTCCTATAACGGTGAAAAGATCGGGCAGGGGCGTGAAAACGCGAAAGCGTACCTCGCGGATAACCCGGCGGTGTTTGAAGAGGCGGAGAGGCTTGTCCGCTGTAAATATTTAGAGAAAAAAGCGGAGGAAGAAGCGAAGGTGGGAGCCAAAGCAGGTGCGGCGGTGGATGCAGGCGTTGATACGAATGCGGAGGATAGTAAAAAAAGTGCTGCTGCAGGGAAAGAACCGGCGAAGAAAAGAGCTTCCGCGAAAGAAAGTTAAGCAGGTGTCCGTGTGATGAGTGTGTCGGAGAGAGAAGTGTCAAATCGAAAGGTGTTAGAGCGAGAAGTGTCAGGACTAGAAGTGTTGGAGCGAGAAATGTCAGAGCGAGAAGTGTCAAAGGGAGAGTTTTCTGGCAGGGAGAAGGCCGAAACGGAGGGAAAGGAGATTTTTTCCTGTGAGGAGGCGAAAAAAGCTGCGGAGAAGGCGATGGCGCTCCTTTTATTCAAAGATCGCACAAGGCATGAGTTGGTGACGCGCCTGTACCGCGCCGGCTTTTCGGAGACGGCATCATCGGAAGCGATGGAGTATGTGGAGCGGTTTGGTTACATCAACGACCGCCGGTACGTGGAAAACTATGTCATGTTCCAGAAAGGGAAAAAGAGCCGGCGCGAGATGGTGTACCAACTGACTGAACGCGGTATCGGGGGAGAACTCATCTCCGAGGTGCTGGAAGAGTGTGAGTACGACGGGGAGCAGGAGGCGATCCGCATGCTTCTGAAAAAGAAGCTGAAAGGGCGGCTTTTATGCGAGACGACGTATGAGGAGCGTCAGAAGATGATGGCATATCTCGGGCGGAAAGGCTACGAATTCCACACCATCAAGAAAGTGTTTTCTCAACTTGACAACGAGGACAAAAAAGTGTAAAATTGAAGTGTTGTATTTATGTGCAATGATAACTAAATAAAGGAGGTGCACCAGTGCCACAGTTGAGTATTGGATTCATCGTTGGTGCGGTTGTCGTAATCCTTGCTCTTATTGCAATTACAGCACTGATCGTATGGAAAAGTGCGATCGCTTACCGAATCAAAGTCGGAGAGGCGAAAGTTGGAAGTGCAGAAGAGAAGGCAAGAGAGATTATAGATGATGCATTGAAAACGGCAGAAACCAAAAAACGCGAAGCTCTTTTAGAGGCCAAAGAGGAAAACCTGAAGGCCAAAAATGATCTCGACCGAGAGACGAAAGAGCGGAGGTCGGAGATCCAGCGCTATGAAAAAAGAGTGCTGGCGAAAGAAGAAACTTTGGACAAGAAACTGGATGCACTCGAGAAACGGGAATCAAAGCTTACATCCAAGATGGCGGATCTTGAAAAAGAGAAAGAGAAGGTGGAAGAACTCCGCCAGAGCCATCTGAGTGAATTAGAGAAGATTTCCGGTCTCACCTCCGAGCAGGCGAAGGATTATTTATTGAGAACTGTGGAAGAAGATGTCAAACATGAGACCGCAGTTTTAGTAAAGGAATTGGAACGTCAGGCAAAGGACGACGCGGACAAGAAGGCAAAAGAATACATCATCAATGCGATCCAGAAGTGCGCAGCCGATCATGTTTCAGAAGCTACGATTTCCGTCGTTCCGCTGCCGGGTGATGAGATGAAGGGCAGGATCATTGGACGAGAGGGAAGAAACATCCGTACTCTCGAAAATCTGACCGGCATTGACCTCATCATAGACGATACGCCGGAAGCAGTCATTTTATCCGGTTTTGATCCGATTCGTCGAGAAATAGCCAGAATTGCTTTGGAAAAATTGATCGTCGATGGCAGGATCCATCCTGCGAGAATCGAGGAAATGGTTGAAAAAGCAAAAAAAGAAGTTGAAACACTGATTCGTGAAGAAGGAGACGCGGCGGCGCTCGAAGTCGGCGTACACGGGATCCATCCCGAGCTGATCCGCCTTTTAGGTAAAATGAGGTTTCGTACCAGTTATGGCCAAAATGCGTTGAAGCATTCGATTGAAGTAGCACATCTGTCCGGACTACTTGCGGGAGAGTTTGGCGCGGATGTCCGCATGGCGAAACGAGCCGGCTTGCTGCATGATATCGGAAAGTCGGTAGACCATGATATGGAAGGTTCCCACATACAGTTGGGAGTCGAACTGTGTCGCAAGTACAAAGAATCTTCACTGGTGATCAATGCGGTGGAAGCCCATCACGGCGATGTGGAACCAGAAAGCATGATCGCCTGTATCGTACAGGCATCGGATGCCATCTCGGCCGCGCGTCCGGGTGCCAGAAGAGAAACGTTAGAAACTTACACGAATCGATTGAAACAGTTGGAGGATATTTCAAATGCCTTTAAGGGCGTTGACAAATCTTTTGCCATTCAGGCAGGTAGAGAAGTTCGAGTGATCGTTGTACCGGATCAGGTCAGCGATGATGATATGGTGCTGTTAGCCAGAGATATATCGAAACAGATTGAATCTGAGTTACAGTATCCGGGTCAGATCAAAGTAAATGTGGTCCGTGAATCCAGAGTGGTAGATTATGCCAAATAAATGGGTGCATGGCATGAAATAGATATGACACCCATTTGGATGCCATATCTATAACACGAAAAATGAAATGTTAACCTGCTGTATGGTGTGAAATACAGCAGGTTTTTTGTTTTAGTCCTTTTTTGCGGGGGCTGGCCCCTCAGTCATATCGGATCGTTTTTTCCGTGTATTTACGCTCCATGTCATGACGGATCTTTCTGTTTTCAACCGTTTCAAAAAGAATCGAAAAATCATAATCGGCAGGATATAACTTCTCGGCTGCCACATGAAGTTTCACTCTTTTATGATTGATCCAGATTTTCTTTCCGGGCAGCTGTACGCCCAAAACACCTTTTTTATTGATCGGTTCGTATACGATACCGATTTTTTTATCGGGATACACCATCACACTGTCTCCGCGCCGGTATTCATAGCGGTGTTTTGCATTCCCTTTTTTATTTTTGATCTTTGTGATCCTACCTGTCTCCTTTTTCGGGATAGCCGTATTTTTTTGTTGAAAATGATACGTATTGACGGCTTTTTCACCATAGGCAGCCCGGATGGCCACGCGCAGCATCTCATTTGGCATTCCAAGCCTGTCAGCAATATAGAAGGCACAGCTTTCTCCCGATTCTCCGATGAACATTTGATATGTGGGCTGTAACGTTTCCTTATCGAACGTCATTCTCGCATTTAAAACATCTGGGGCCTGGTCTGCGTACTCTTTGACTTCTGGATAATGCGTGGTTACCAGAAATAAAGCGCCGCTCTTTCGGAGTTCTTCTAATATGGCGATCGCAATTCCCATGCCTTCGGTTGGATCGGTGCCGGAACCGAGTTCATCCATAATGATCAGACTGTTTTTGTTTACCTCACCTAATACTTCCAGCACATTTTTTATGTGAGAGGAAAAGGTTGATAAGTTTTCCGCGATATTCTGGCCGTCACCGATGTCACACAGAAAGGAATTATTCATACAGATGTCTGCCTCCCCGCATGTGGTGTGTAATCCGCACTGTGCCATCATGCAGTTGAGCATGACGGTTTTGATCGCCACCGTTTTGCCTCCTGTATTCGGCCCGGTGATGATAATGCCCCGGATCGTTCCGCCGATCTGAAACTGGAGAGGAACATTGATTTCTTTATCCATCAGCGGGTGTCTGGCGTCTTTTAATGTAATCCTGCGTTCGGTATTGATGGACGGCTCTACTGCGTCAAGGTCGATGCTTAATTTCCCTTTGGAAAAGATGAAATCCAATTTTTCGATCATCGCGATATTTTCATTCATGGCGGCAGATGAGGCCGCGACCAAGGCGGTCAACGTGTATAAAATACGGTAGATCTCGTTTTCTTCACGTATTGTAAGCGTCTGCAATTCCTCATAACATTTTGCCACGCTTGCCGGTTCCATAAATAATGTATTTCCGGTTGCCGATCTGTCGATCACGCTGCCATTGATTTTTAGTTTGCATTCCTTTTTTACGGGAACGCATAATCGGCCGTTTCGCTTCGTGCAGTAGTGATCGGCCATGCAGTCTTTATGGGAGCGCATGACCTGGTTGGCCTTTTGTTTCATGTCTTCCTCACATTTGGCCATCTGGCTTCTGATCTGGCTGAGATCTTTGGACGCATGGTCGTCGACCATACCGCCCCGGATCTGTGTGCTGATTTCCGTTCGCAGTTCTTCCAGCGTATCCAGATTTTCTTCATAGTAGGCAAGAGGATTCTCGAATATTTTTCCACGTTCCAGGTAATCTTTCATGCGCCGGATGGCTGCTAAAAGTGTTTGTACCCGTTCGAGCTGGTACGGAGTCAGGCAGTCGCCTTTCTCCGCGATCATCATAATGTCTTTTATTTCTGTCAGGTTTTGCAGAGGCGGTGTTCCCAGTTTTTCCATCAAAGCCCTGCTGTTTGTCGTATCGTGCAGCTGTTTTCTCAGCTCGCTTTCGTCCAGGTAAAAGGACACGTCACGGATCTTTTCTTTTGCCCATTCCGTGACAGCCAGCTCCATCCACATATTTTTTACCTGATCGAATTCAATTTGATTTTCTATATTCATATTTCCTCGTTCCTTTCTTACGAACTCATCTTTCCAAATTTATTTGATTGTTACATAAAAAGACCATAGCAGCCCGAAAAGCAAAGTTACTATGGTCTTTCATGGAAACTCGTATATATCCGCATGTCTTCTAAAAAATCAAAAAAGCATAACCTACCGTCATGCTTCTATGATCTCAGAACATTTATACCATAATAGTAAGCAGTTGTAAGGCGAAAAATGCTGACAGTCTCAAGGGCTATCAACAAATGGGCACACTTCCAGCGTAATACTAAAAATCACCCTTGCAATATTTATTTTGCAATTTTCTCCGTTACAACTACAATTAACATGCAAAGTCCTCCAAAAGTTTTTCTGTAGTTTACCATGAGATGGGGTTGTTGTCAAGTGGGATTTTTTGTATAATGGCGAAACCAGCGTAATATGGGGTGAGAGATTAAATAGCAATCTGGGAACAGCGCCGCCAGTAAAAATCGATTATAATAGAATTACCACGTGGAAACAGGAAGGTGATGGTGATGGAACAAATTCTGGCTTACATTGAAACGCATCTCGATGAACCGATGACAAACAGGCAGTTGGCAGAGCTCGCGGGATATTCCGAATATCATTTCCTTCGTTTGTTTAAGGAATATACCAATATGATGTGTATGCGTTACATTTCGAAAAGGAGATTGATACGGACGGCTTGGGATATTGAGGAAGGTGGAGCAGGTGTATCAGTTTTCCTGTAGGGCGTATGCGGGGAAAAAGAGGTATTCCGGGGAGGAATATGTGACACATGCGCTCAATGTTTCTATCATCCTGTCTGAGATGGGGGCGGACGCAAATGTGGTCCTGGCTGGTATGTTATGTGATGCCCATGCGAAAGGCTGCATGAAGGCTGAGGAGGCAAAAAAGCTGCTGCCGGCCGAGACGTTTCGTATTGTTTCAGATCTAACGGTTGAAAAAATGGATCTGAGCAATTCCCCGGAAGAGGTAGTGCAGGTCAAACTGGCCGAGCGGCTTCACAATATGAGGACGATCGATTATATTGATGAGGCAAGGAAAAGGGAAAAGGCGGAGGAAACGGTAGAGATCTTCATGCCGTTGGCAAGGAAAATGAACCATGTGAAACTCGTGGATGAATTACATGCCCTGGCGGTAAGGTGGTGTCGGTAAAAAAGGAGGGGCGTCTGCCGACGCCCCTCCTTAGTCAGATGGTTTCCCACAATGGCAGTTCCTCCATAAGTTCCATTTTCTGCGATACTTTTTCCGAGATCAATTTTGCCGGTTTGGTATCGATCGGTTTTGGTGTGGTCTTGATGATATTGCTCAGGAAACGGCCCTGGTCTTTGTAGCTGTATTGGAAGGTTTTGGTGTTAAATTCCAGTACCGCGGACCGCAGATATCCCTGATAGAGGAATGCCTTGGAGTCTTTTGGTACGGTAAAGGTGACGGTTTCGGACTGGCTCGAGTTCCATTGTTCGGTAAAGGAAATTTCAAAGTTGATGTTAAATTCTGCTTTTGCGAACAGGGCGCCTGCGCCGTATTTGAAGCCGCCGGATATTTTCTGTCCGGCCGTGAACGTAAAGCCGCTGGTGATCGTTTTGGAGTACTGTGCCTGCCCGTCGGAGCCGGTATTGTCGATGCAGCCGATGTTTTCCAGGTCGGGTGCATAAACGACCATCGTGGATATGATGTCGTTTTGCGTCTGCTCGAGCGGCAGCGAGTGGATAAACGTATCTTCGCAGGCCGGCGGCAGCGTGTCGTAGATTTTTACGTCTACGTTCAGCGGTATGCTGAACTTGGAGAAGAACATCGCGTTTTTGAAAGTTGACTTGATGAACTCCACTTCCGCGTACAGGGGGTTGAGGTCGTTGTACAGGGAGGTTCGCACGGTTACGTCAAGATGGTACGATTTGTGCAGTGTCTTTTTATCTTTGTAATCATAGATCTTCAACTGGTACTCCACATTGATGATGCCGATCGCTTCACATTCGTGTTCTGTGTATCCTTTTACGAGATAGATGTTGCGGTTCTGCAGGCCGCTGTCGTAATTGGCGCTGCCGGGATCTACGGGAGCGATGATCTTTGAGAACACGGCTTCCATCTGATTTTTGTCCAGTTCATCTATAAGTGTAGAAGAAATGGAGGTGGCAATTCTTGTGAATTGTGATTTGACAGCATTTACCGTGGTATCATTTTCGTCATATGTCTGAGACTGCTTGCAGCCGGCGAAGCCCGTATACTTCTCTTTCAGACAATCAAAATGTTCCGGTACGCCGATGATCGCCAGTTTCGTCATATATGGCACGGCGTCATCCGGTTTCCAGTTGCTGTGCAGATCGTCGATGGAAACGGCGAGATCAAAGAGGGATTTTGTGGTGAATCCCTTTTCAAAGAATTCTTCCGCGGCAGGGGGCCGGTACTCGTAAATGCCAAATCCCTGTACTTTTCCGTCGGGGAATTGATCGAGAGTTTCCCTGATATACTGTTCAAGTTTTTCCACACGGGTTTCCCCGCAGCGCAGGCCGATGTCGTTCAGTTCTTTTTTCAGTTCCTCGGGCGTCACTTTGGAAGGGGTGTCTTTTGTCAGGTCGATTGGTATTTTAAAAACTGGTATTGGCATAATTCATCATCCTTTCTTTTTCTTCTCTTTAAAGTTTGAGTTATAAATTTTACTGATCAGGGCTTCGGAGGCAAAATCAACGACGAAAGTGCCGACTTTTGTTTTGTTCAGTGGAGATTGCGCTGAGAGTAACTTTTCATTGATGTCGTCAGCAGCTTCTCTGGGGGTCGGATTTGTACAGCTGGAAAGGCAGATCGCCCATTCTTTGCTGGGGGTTTTGTCTTCATCATTCATTTCAGCGACCGCCTTATTTATGAGTTTCAATTTGGAATCGGCTCCGGTTAAATACCGGTCCTGTACCCATGCGTTATCATTGACATGGACAAACGTATTGCAGTCCTTTTTCCAAAAGCATTCCGTGTCCCAGGAACTTAAATTGATGCCGAAATCATCTTCGGTGAAGTGATAGTTATTTTTTTCGACGGTAAATCTTCTTACCAGTACGATTTTTCCACGTACCTCTTTTAGGGTGGGAATTTTGGTGCCGGCCCAGATTGTTCCGTTTTTTATATATCTGCCAAGATAATTGCACAATTTTTTGTCGTTACCATTGTCACCCTCATTTTTTATCTGAAAGATCAGAGTCTCGGAGGGGTGATTCTTTAAAAATACATTTCCCGCGTGAATCAGATCTTCCAATATGATGTGGTTCCCTAGCTGGTTCAGGCACGGAACGGAAGCGTGGTAAATGAATTGGGTGTCGCCGTATTCTTTTTTTGAATTGCAGCGAATATCAAAATAGCGTACTCCTATTTTCATTTGGTCGCTTACAGATAAACTCTGGCATTGGTATTTCTTTTTCTTATCGTCTTTAAGGTAAGCCGTACCGCAATCATGTGTTCCGGGAATGTTGATATCACTGATCAGATCGTCGCTGGATACATTGATCAACCAATTTTCTCCGATGCTGTTTCGATTCGGATTTTTGAGAAAGTCAATTTCGTTATCCAGTTCTTTCATGTCACGGTATAGGGAGGTTCGCACGGTTATGTCCAGCAGGTAATTTTTTTTATTCTCTGATTTGTCTTTGTAATTGCGTATGATGATCCGGTATTCCAAATTTAATACACCGAAGCCAGCGCAGGTTTGCGTTTGGGGATCATAGCCATCCACTAAAGGAATGGTCCGGTTTTGGAACCCACTGTCATAATCATCAGAACCCGGATTGATCGGCTGAATGATATGTGCAAATATAGCTTGCATTTGCGCTCGGTCGAGATCGTTGATCAGTGTTTCACTTATGCTTTCGGCAATCTGGATAAAAAGCTGTTTAAATGCGTCTATCGTGTCGCCTTTATTCTCATGGTGTTGAGATGCTTTTTTGCCAGAAAAACCGGGGTAATGTTCCTGTAGATAATCAAAATTGCTTGTGATGCCGATCGTGTACAGTTCTGGCAAGCAGGGCAAATCATCAGTTGGTTTCCATTGGCTCTGTATGTTGCAGGGGAGGAAAGAATCTGCCTCCCCTGCCATTTCGCCGGATGTCTCCTCGGGTTCGTGCATCTGAACTCCCTGAACGGAGCCGTCCGGAAGATTGTTCAGCACATCGTCCATGTGGCGCTGTAGGTTTTCTACGCTGGTCTGTTCACAGTGCAGGCCGATCTGGTGTAATTGCTTCCGTAAATCCTCGGCCGTAAATGTTGACGGGCTGCTCTCTTCTAATGAGATTGAAATCCGTTCCTGTTCCATAATTATCATCCTTTCTTTTTTGATTTTAATCGTTTTGTACGCCGCGCAGCGATATGTGTTACGATAGTACTATCATAGTATCATCATAGCACGGTTTTCCGGCGTTTGCCATCCCGCATATGTTCCTGTTTCAGGAACAAAGGGTAACTTGTTTTTGGGGAGCGAAAAGGGTAAAATAAAAGGGGGGAGTTTGTTAATAAATAGAAGTGGAAATGTTATGGAAAAAGGCTGAACCCTGGTAATAGAGTTCAGCCTGGTCAGAAGCGGGAGCATGTATTTACGTTATTGTTACCTTTTTCTTTTTGACCCATCCAAACAGTGGGAAATCCTCATCATCCTCTTCCGTAAAATCAGGACCGTGTGCCGCTATTTGCACGTAGTAGGTTTTTCCTTTTTCTAATTTATCAGTCATTCCTTTTCCGTAAGGCGCTGTCTTAGAAATGATAACTGAATGGCTCATATCCGGATGTTCAGAGTAGCGGAAGCCGTAGTGATCATTTGCTTTCGAATATCCCTTTTTCCCGAAAAGAGGGTCTTGCACCAAAACGTGGATTCTCTGGTTTTTTACCGTTACTTTATATTTTTTGAAAACGGCCTGAACCTGGAGTTTTTCCCTGGACTCTGCCTTTATCCCGGATTGCAGTAATCCCCATTCGTCAAATGATTTTTCCCCGTATATATTCCAGCCGAGGAACGTGTACCCTTTCCTGACTACCTGGGATGGCAGTTTGGCTGCCTTCCCGTATTCATGGTATTTCGGTTTTCTCCCTTTGATTTTTCCGCCATTTAGGATATAGCTTATGGCATATTTTCGGCCTTTGGCCTTTGCTGTTTTCCCGGGTGGCAGGGATTTGCGTTTCTTTTTCCCCACATACCAGGAAAGACTACCTTTCGCTTCATTCAGGGGAATGGAAATGGAGGAACGGTTGGCTACTTTCCGCAGCTTCACACAGCCCTGTGCATAGGTCGCTGCCACTTTTTTTACCGAACTGCCAAAAGTGAGTTTCTTTAAGTTTTTACACTTCCAAAATGCCTGAGCGCCTATTTTTTTTACGGTATCTGGAATCGCCGCGTTTTGGAGCGAATGGCAAAAGGAAAAACTGTTTAATCCGATTTCCTGTAAGCACTCTGCTGCGGGAATTTCAGTTAATTTTTCACAACCTTGAAATAAACCGTCTTCTATCTTTTTTAGTCCTCTGGGAAGACGAATACGCTGTAAATTTTTGCAGTACGCAAAAGCGTCAGGCCCGATCTGGCTTACAGTATCTGGAATCTGGAGTTCTGTAATTTTGTTGCAACAATAAAACGCCCTTTCGCCAATTTGGCTTAGTTCACTGGGAAGCTGGATCTCAGTCAGGGATTTCATCCCGTGCATGGCGTCTTCCCCGATGATTTGCAGGGAAGCCGGGAACTTTACAAGTGTTACGTTTTCTAAAAAGCAAAAGCAATCCTTACCCAGTTCAGTTATTCCTTCTGACATAATGATTTTTATGATTTTTTTATACTCGATTTCTTTGTCATCAAAGAAAAACTTATCAATCTTTCCAGTTCCGGTGATCGTCAGGGTGCCGTTTTCATCAATGGTAAAAGCTGCCGCAGTACCACACATACCAGATACAGTTTTGGTGCTGGCAGCAGCAGGGAAATTTATGAGATGAAAAAGTACTGCTGCGGCTATTAGGAAACCTGTTATCTTTTTCATGGATCAGTCACCTTTCTTCCACTACTTTTCTTTTTTTGGAAGTTTTGCATTTCCTTCAAAATATTTTTTTGGTATGCTGTAAATATATTGAAGTTTCTTTTTCTTAGCATTATTACCGGAAGGTGTTACCACAAACCATAGTTTTTTGCCTTCAATATGCAGTCCTTCTATTTCTCTGTATTTACATTCTTTATTGGCATCTTTCAGTTTTTTGATATTTAAGCGCATTTGTGTTTGGTAACTTCCATTTTTGGTAAGCTTGCCTTTCTTGCACAGTATCATCATGCCGATATAAAGTGGAGTACCTGCTGATTCATTTCCGGCAGTGAAATAGATTTTGTTTTTATACACCTTTTTCGTTTTATCACCTGTCTTTTCTTATGTATAATACCTATTTGAAACTGCGATTCCCTGATTGGAGCCGCCCGGTCTTATAAATTGCGATTTTGTATTTTGTTCGCAGCTGTAATAGCACCATTTTTTCTTCATGCTTTTAAAAGAAAGAGATTTAGCATTACTATGTTGTTCAAAATAATTTAGAATCTCCTCGAATTTAAAGCAGCCAATCTGTATTTTTTGGAATTTGATTTTTTCTATTTCCTCGCCTGTTTCTTTATTCTTTTCTTTCACATATTGGCCGACAACATCCCAAACGCATAAGGTTTTCTTGTTAGCGGAAAGCGCCGCATCTATGCGTTTCGTTGATCCCAGAAATTTTCTGTCCTGATTAGCATAGGAAAGTTTGGTTAATCTATAAAACTTTTCTTTGTCTTCAGTTTTACTATAGACGAGTTTTTTATTGGGGATAAATTTTACAAACGCCAAATTTCTAGAAAAGCTGGCTCTGGAATTGGCACCCAGTAATAAATAGGTTTCGCCTTTAAATTCAAATGCGTCTAGTGTCTGCCCGTGAGCAAACCCAGCTAATTTCATGCTCTTTCCGTCAGGCTGGTATACCCGTTTTTTCCCTTCTAGCAGCTTACATTTTGTAATATAGATTGTTTCTCCCTTGCGCTGCGTGATGTATAAATCATTCCCTACCTTTGTATATGCCTGAATGGCTAGTTTATGCTTTAGGTTTGTTATTTTGTACATGACGTTATCTACTGTCAGTGTTGTTTTCCTCGCCCATTTCACTGGTTTGGCATATGCCGTTTTTTTTGTCTTCGTTGAAGTATCTTTTCCAATTGAAAGTTTTGCTGCGTAATAGTTTCTTACCGTTAAATATGCTTGATATTCCTGCTTCGTGTCAAAATCATCTTCGTCTCGTTCTTCCTCGTCCTCTTCTAGTTCGTATATGATTTCATCTTCTTCATCTATTGGTTCTGTCATTTCATATAGATAATATTCTGAAATTTCCGGGGTTTCGTTACACTCTGCAATAAATCCAAATGTCACAGAACCATTTTCCGATATATTGGCATTATAACCCTTATTATCTAAATAACAATAATAATCTGCTGTATCCTTTATTTCAGCATTCCAAATTTCTGTAAATACTAGATTGGTTTCCAGCTCCAGCTTCCAATCCTCTATTTTTCTGTCTGAAAGATTCTTGATCGTTATTTCGCCGCTAACTTTGTTATCCCATTTGCTGTATTCTTTATATGTAACGTCATATTCGGTTTCTACTTCTACACATTCTTTTGTTACGCTGCAATTCTCTGGTATGTTGATATCCGAATTATCATCACAGGAAACTGTCATACCAAAAGAAACAGATTTTCCTGCTTCAATATCCTGATTCCAGTCGGCATTTTTTATATAATACGTACCGTTTTCATCTTTAGTGATTTTGGCATTCCAAATATTCTCGATCGTGTCGGGAAAAGGAAACTCTATTTCCCAATTTTGGATTACGGTATCAGAAGTATTTGTCAGTGTAATGTCGACATTATAATGCTTATCCCATTTTCCTGTGATGGAATAAGCAACTTTAATATCTTTTTCTTTCAGTTCATCTAATGCATCTTCCAATTCTTCTTCACTTACATCTTCCATTTCCAGATCGTCCTGTGCATCGCTGTCTGATTCATCAAATTTTTCCCCTGCATAATCTTCATCTTCTTCAATTATCAGGTTGTCGTCTGAAATTTCTTCAGGCAGGTCTTCTCCCAGGATATCATCCATGTTTTCTTCAGCTGCCGCAATTGGACTTTCTATATTTCCAATTAGTGAAAAGGAAATAGAGATAATAACCAACAGCGCTAAAACTTTTTTTGCTTTCATTTTCATTTTCTCCTTTACTTATTTTTTTTTGGAATGAAACAATGTTTATCATAGCACGCTTTTTCAGTACTTTCAATACCGCAATAGTTCCTGTTTTAACGTGAAAAGCACCTTGTTTTTTGCTGAGAAAACAGGTAGAATAAATGAGGGAAATCATAGGTATACACGGAAAAGCTTGTCAGAAGGGAAAGGAACGGAAATGGAAGAGAATGAAGTTTTATTTACGACACAAACGATATATACATACGAGGAATATGTAAAATATAGTGACCGTGTATGCCGCTTTTCGAATATATTGTCCTACATCGTGTGGCTGGGCGTCGGCGTATGTTTGGCGTGGGTGGCTCTTTCGAGGAGGGGATTTGTGCCGGCGTTACTGATCCTGGCGGCTTGTGTGGCGCGGATGTCGCGCGGTCCGGCGGTGAAAAAGGAAAAACAGCGGAAGGAATTTGACGAGCCGGATAGCGCGGCCAATATGACTCTTACGTATCATTTTTACAGGGATGGGTTCAGGCAGTTGAGCAATACGCAGGAATCGGAGAAAATCCCATATTACGGCATGACGATCATAGAGACGAAGACGAACTTTTACCTGATGTATGAACGCAGGGAGGGCTGCATAATCATAAAAGAAAATTGTTCGCCTGCCCTCATCTATTTTTTGAAAAATCTTAAGGATGAACCGGGGAGTCCGCTGTACAATAAAAACAAACCGGCCCTGCTCACGTATTGCAAAACGTCGCAGCAGCTGATCGATCTGGTCGGTTGCCCGTGCGAAGTTTTTCCGGCCGGCGCGCCGGAAGAGGAGATCTTTCAAGCGTATGAGCGGGCGAGGGCGGAAGCGGGAGCGAAAGGCTTTCCCGTTCTCGCTGCCGTCAACCGCACGCTGCTCGAACAGATGGAACTGCTGAAGGAGGAGGGAGTACTGACGGAAACACTGCTTTCCGCGCCGACGGAGGGCGGAAAGCAGTTAGTGAAGGACTGGTATCGGGAATTGATGGAGGGGTTGGAAGAGGACGAGGGGGAAGAGTATGTGGAACAGATGAGGGGCAGTTTGGAGCGGGGGGAGGCGTATCACTGTTTTTTGACTCCCAGCGCGCCTGCGGATCAGTATGAGGAGTTTGTCCTGTTCCGCCTCCCTGTGTCTGTGGATGAGCCGTGGAAGGTACTTGCCTACATTCCGATGGGATGCTGGAACGGCAGTGCGAGAAACGAGACGTTTATGGCGATCAGCCGGTACTGGTACGAGAAATACCGGGCGGTTCCGGCGGTGATCGGAGTGGATACGCTGGAATATGTGGTGGACCGGCCGGTCGCGTCAGCGCAGGATGCGTGGGAGCTGGCGGAGGAGCAGTTTGCTTTTTGTGAGGATCTGGTGTTTCAGTGTTCGACGACGGGGACGCTCGGCGAGCTGGCGGACAGTTTGATGAAATCGAAGGTCTGGTATTTTTGGTGGGATTAGGGAAAAACTATAGCGGACGAAAAGTTTTCGGTATTTTACAAATGCTGAGCAGTGTGATAGGATGATGGCATAGGGTACAGGGAGGTGTACAAAGCAAATGAACAATGCGCGCACAGGGAGGAAACATGACATTAACACAGTTGCGATACGCCATCACGGTGGCGGATGCCAGGTCGATGAATGAGGCCGCCGGAAAACTCTTTATTTCCCAGCCCAGTCTTTCCACGGAGATCCGGGACCTGGAGACGGAGGCCGGGATTGAGATCTTCCGGCGGACGAACCGCGGGATTTGGGTGACGCCGGAAGGAGAAGAATTTATTGGGTATGCAAGGCAGGTGGTGGAGCAGTATCAGTTGATGGAAACGAAATATGTGACAAAGGAATCGGTAAAGAAAAAATTTGCCGTTTCCATGCAGCACTATTCGTTTGCGGTCGTTGCCTTTGTAGAGATGGTGAAGCAGTTCGGAATGGACGAATACGAATTTGCGATCCGGGAGACGAAAACGTATGAAGTCATTGAAGACGTGAAGAATTTCAGGAGTGAGATCGGTATTTTATTTATCAATGATTTTAACGAAAAAGTTCTGATGAAGCTGTTCCAGCAGTCCGGTGTAGAATTTCACGAGATACTGAAATGCGGAATTTATGTATATTTGTGGGAAGGGCATCCGCTGGCAGACCGGAAAGAAGTTACGATGGAAGATCTCGACGAGTATCCGTGCCTGTCCTTTGAACAGGGCGAATACAATTCGTTCTATTTCGCGGAAGAGGTTCTCAGCACGTATGAGTACAAACAGCTGATCAAGGCGAATGACCGCGCGACCATGCTGAATCTGGCAGTAGGCTTGAACGGATATACGCTTTGTTCCGGCATCCTCAGTGAGGAACTGAATGGGTCAGGGTACCGCGCGGTGAAATTGAAGTCGGATGAGGTGATGACGATCGGCTATATCGTGAGGAAGGGTGTAGTTATAAGTCCTCTGGGGAAGAAATATCTGGAGGAAATTTCAAAATTCAAGAATAAAGGCCTGACGTAGGCGGAAATGAGGTTATGATGGGAAAAATATTAGAAAGTTCTTTGGAACTGATTGGAGGAACACCAATACTGAAACTGAATCGTTACGCAGAGGCGGCCGGGGTGTCGGATGCCGTCATTCTGGCGAAACTGGAGTATCTGAATCCGGCGGGTTCGGTGAAAGACCGCGTTGCGCTCGCGATGATTGAAGACGCGGAGAAGAAAGGAATCCTGAAACCGGGCGCGACGATCATTGAGCCGACGTCTGGCAATACGGGGATCGGTCTGGCAGCAGTCGCGGCGGCGAAAGGTTACAGGGCGGTGCTCACACTTCCGGATACGATGAGTGTGGAACGGCGCAGACTGCTGCGTGCCTATGGGGCGGAACTTATACTGACCGATGGCGCAAAGGGCATGAAGGGCGCGATCGAAAAAGCGGAGGAATTGAAAGAGGGCATTGAGGGAGCCGTTATTCTCGGGCAGTTTGTCAACGCTGCTAACCCGGCCATGCACAAGGCGGTCACCGGTCCGGAAATCTGGGATCAGACCGACGGGAAGGTAGATATTTTTGTGGCCGGAGTTGGCACGGGTGGAACGATTACCGGAGTGGGACAGTATCTAAAAGAGAAAAAGAAAGACGTTACGGTCGTGGCAGTCGAGCCGGCTTCCAGTCCGGTGCTCTCGGAGGGAACGCCCGGGCCGCATAAGATCCAGGGGATCGGCGCCGGTTTTGTGCCGGATGTGCTGGATACGGATGTTTACGATGAGGTGATCGCGATCGAAAACGAGGATGCGTTTGCGGAGGGCAGGGCGTTTGCGGTGAGCGAGGGGATACTGGTCGGTATATCTTCGGGCGCGGCGCTGAAAGCAGCTTCCCTGCTGGCAAAAAGGCCGGAAAATAAAGGAAAAACGATCGTCGCACTTCTTCCGGATTCGGGAGACCGGTATTTGTCAACGCCATTATTTGGAGAATAGGAGAGATTCAGGATGAAAAAATACAGTGAGAGAAATTTGAAATTTGAAACATTACAGCTTCATGTAGGACAAGAAGAGGCGGACGCGGTGACAGACGCGCGGGCGGTGCCGATCTACGCGACGGCTTCGTATGTGTTCCATGATGCGGAGCACGCTTCGGCGCGGTTTGGACTGACAGACGCCGGAAATATTTACGGAAGGCTGACAAACCCGACACAGGATGTTTTTGAGCAGAGGATCGCGGCGCTCGAGGGCGGCGTGGCAGCGCTGGCGGTAGCGTCCGGCGCGGCGGCGATTTCTTATACGATACAAAATCTGGCGCACGCCGGGGATCATATCGTGGCGGCGAAAAATATTTATGGCGGCACGTATAATCTGCTGGCCCACACGCTGACAGATTACGGCATTTCGGCGACGTTTGTCGATCCGTTTGACGAGGCGGCCGTCCGGGGGGCGATCCAGGACAATACAAAGGCTGTTTTTATTGAAACGCTGGGAAATCCGAACTCGGATGTTGTGGATATCGAAAAACTGGCGGGTATTGCCCATGAATATAAGATTCCGCTCGTCATTGACAATACGTTTGCAACGCCGTATCTCGTGCGTCCGATCGAATACGGCGCGGACATCGTCGTGCATTCGGCCACGAAGTTTATCGGCGGGCACGGGACGGCGATCGGCGGCGTGATCGTGGACAGCGGTAAGTTTGACTGGGAGGCGAGCGGTAAATTTGCCTCGCTGACCGAGCCGAATCCGAGTTATCACGGCATCAGTTTTACCAAGGCAGTCGGTGCGGCGGCGTTTGTCACGAAGATCCGCGCGATATTGCTGCGCGATACCGGTGCCACCCTGTCGCCGTTCCACGCGTTTTTCTTCCTGCAGGGATTGGAAACGCTGTCGCTGCGGGTGGAGCGGCATGTGGAAAATGCCCTGAAAGTCGCAGAGTATCTGGCGAAGCACCCGCAGGTGGAGAAGGTGAACCATCCTTCGGTGTCGGATGATCCGGTTCAAAAAGATCTTTATGGCAAATATTTTCCGCACGGAGGCGGATCGATCTTTACCTTTGAGATCAAGGGCGATGCGGAAACAGCAAAGAGATTTATCGACCATCTGCAGCTGTTTTCGCTGCTTGCCAATGTGGCAGATGTGAAGTCCCTCGTCATTCATCCAGCTTCTACGACACATTCCCAGCTGAATGAGGAGGAACTTCTGGATCAGGGCATTCATCCGAATACGATCCGTCTGTCGATCGGGACGGAACATGTGGATGACATCATTGAGGATTTAGAGGAAGCATTTGGGGCGGTGAGCTGACATGGAACAGGATAACAGATGCAGGGATGTGGAGCGGAGCATCATAAAAAAATACCGCAAGCAGATTTGGTGTAAATTCACGAAGGCGATCAACGAGTATGAGCTGATCCAGGACGGGGATAAGATCGCCGTGTGCATTTCCGGCGGCAAGGATTCCATGCTGATGGCCAAGTTATTTCAGGAGTTGGAGCGGCACGGGAAGAAAAATTTTGAACTCGTCTTTCTCGTGATGAATCCGGGTTATAATCCGATCAATTACGAGACGATCCGGCGGAATGCGGAGCTGCTCCATGTACCGATCACGGTTTTTGAGACGGATATATTCGAGATCGTGGCGAAGGACGATATGGAATCCCCCTGCTATTTGTGCGCCAGAATGAGACGGGGGTACTTGTACAGTCGGGCAAAGGAGCTCGGCTGTAACAAGATCGCCCTCGGCCATCACTTTGATGATGTCGTGGAGACGATCCTGATGGGCATGCTGTACGGGTCGCAGATCCAGACGATGATGCCGAAGCTGCACAGTACAAACTTTGAGGGGATGGAGCTGATTCGGCCGCTGTATCTGATTCGGGAGGAGGACATCATCCACTGGATGCACTACAATGAACTGCGGTTTATCCGCTGCGCATGCCGGTTTACGGAGCGGTGTGAACAGGAGGCGGAGGAAGAGCAGAAGAGTTCAAAGCGGGAGGAAGTAAAGGAGCTGATCCGGGAACTGGAGAAGCGGAGTCCGTCGGTGGCGAAAAATATTTTCCGGAGCGTGGAGAATGTGAATGTGGATACGGTGATCGCCTATAAGCAGAATGGGGTGAAGCATCATTTTTTAGATGGGTATGATGGAGGGGAAGGGTAGAACATGGGATGCTTTTATGGATCGGGCATATCGGATGTGAAAGTCTGGTATGCTTTTTTATGCGATTTTTTGAAAGGTGGGGACAATAGTCAGGGTTTAGATACAATAGTATTGTGAGACTGTAAATGAAATTGGGACTTAAAGCGCTATAAGAGATGCGGAAAGTGGCACTATTGCGGTATTGTAAAACAGTTGGTAATTAGGTATAATGGATTTGTGTTTGGATATTGTACTTGATTTTTCGAATGTTTTGACTGGGAAAATGATTGTTATATGGACATATATGCAAAAAAGAGAGTTTAGAAGAATTAACAAAGTATGAGTAGAAACTAGGATTAATATAGATTTCTATAAAATAATAAAGGAAGGCGGTGAAAGAATGTACAGAGAGAATTCGTACAGAGTGTTAATTGAAAAATGCGTTCTTTTCGGATGAAAGGCTTTAATGGAAAGAACGCAGAAATAGACAGCAAATATACTATATCAATTAAATTAGAAAGAAGGTAGAGATAAATGAAAATTAAAAGATTAAATGGAAAAAAATAGTGTTGTCAGTACTGTTAGCAGGAACAATGCTTTCATCAGCAGGGGCAATAAGTGAGGCAGCGACAATGCATAGTTATGATTTCTTCATGAATGGACGTGGTGGTGCAGATCGTTCTAGTGATCAAAAAAAGGTTGAAGGTGGTGATGCACTTAGTGATTGTGCACTTGTTAGATTAGATTCGATTTCTACGTCGGCAGCTCCAGCGTTAGAAATGACTATGAGAGTAAGGCTATCCTCAAATGATGCCAAAGCTACTGTTCCAATGGATTTTGCAAAGTACGAGAGTGGTGGAAGATATTTGCATTATAATTCTGGTTATGGCAGGACCGGTAAGTTTTATTATTTAAAAATGCAAACAAATTCAAAAGCCTCCCAGTGTGCGTGGGTTGAAGGAACTTGGAGACCATAATATGTTCTGTGATTAAAATATTACATAAATTCCGCTGTTTTGACAAATGTTGGTATATGTGTTTGTTAAAATAGCGGGATGATCATATAGGAAGTGTACAAATGTATAAAGTATATATAAAAAATATATTTTTTAGTAAGATTTTTTGGATTGCCATATCTATAATGTTGTTGACTTTCTTTGCAGGTTCTTATCAGTCATTAATTATACAAGACGATGCTTTGGAGTGTTATAAATGTGCAGTAGAATATGGCCCGGGACAAATTGTTGCTATGGTTTTATCATCACTGCCATTCTTAGTGATTTTTGCGGAAGAAATAAAAAGAAGAGCAGCATATTATCAAATTGTTAGAACGAGTAAAAGAAAATATATATTTGATCAAATTATGGCTGTTTTTACATCAGTTATGGGAATTGGGTTTATTGTATTGCTCGTTTTTTTGCTGATTTGTAAGGCATATGATTGCGATTTTTCTCTTACGGAATACGACGCACAAAAATTACATGGACTAGGTATATTTGAGAATATAGTAAAAAATAATATAATATTATATTATTTATTAGTATACCTTTCGTATGTACTACAGATACTTCCTGGCACATTTTTTACGATGATCATTGCTTGTTTTGTAAAGAACAAATATATTGTTTTTGCAATGCCCTGGATCGTATTTCGTTTTTTTCAGATATTAGCATTAGTTTTAGGAAACCAGTATTTAGATTGGGCGGTTGCGTCATTCGTTGGTACTACTTTGTCAGAAAGTTTGGAAGGAATGCTTTATTGCTATTTATATCCGGGTTTTCTTTGTTTGTTCGCAATTATTTCTTATTCGATATTTTTTAAAAGGAGATTCGTGAATGGGAAGTTTTAAACATACTATAAAAACAAGAAGAATTGTTGGCTTATCTTTAAAATATGAATTTTTAAATCCGGTCCTTTATTTATTTTTGTTAATCGTTCTATGTTACCTTGCATATACCTTTGGTGGAATATCCACCTGGTTATCACAACATGAAGATAAACTGAATATCTTTGAACTCAGTACGTTTTTTGGGGCTGATTATTATACAGGAATGATATATAAAATCGGCATAGCTTTATTTTCCTGTGGTATTTTTTTCTTTCATCCAGGTTTTTCATATAGCTTGGTTAGAATGAACAAGAAATTATGGGTTAGAAGTCAATTGTGCTATGTGTTTTGCATTGTGCTTATAATAAACTTATTTATATTTGTTGTATTATTTTTGACGAGTGGCGGGCATGTTACACTGGACAACTCTTGGAGTGATGCAGCATATACATCGTTGAGTAGGGGACCTTATGAGGTAGGCGTAGAAGGTGTAAGCATGTATTATCCGGATATGTTTGTATATAATCCTAATTTGGTGGGCGGTTTCAATATTCTGCTTATGATTTTTGAAGGAATGTCAGTTGGTTTATTATTTGTTTTGTTATCCTTAAGAAAAAAGACAACATATGCAGTTGCTTTTGTTTTTGGAGGCTACTATATAGATTCTGTTTTGATCAGTGAACTATATAAAATAAATCCAGTGGTAAAGGTGTGGAGTAGGTTTTCACCATTTAGAGTATATAGTATCGCAGAAAGTACATTAAATATGGGTTCAAATTCTATGATTTATTCTGTGCTATATGGCATATCTGCAATTAGTATACTTGTTATACTGATTCGAAAGAGTTTAGATCATGTAAGCTTTAAAAAAGATGAATAAGGGGATTTTAATATGGAAAATGTTATAGAAATAAAAAATATGAGTAAATCTTTTAAAAGAAATAAAGTTCTTAATGATATAAATATATCAATTGAGAAAGGAAGTGTATGTGGCTTTGTTGGACTGAATGGTTCAGGCAAAACCCTGTTAATGAAAGTGATAGCAGGTTTTTTGAAGCCGGATTGTGGAACAGTTTTGGTTCAAGGTAAAGAAGTAGGGAAAGAGGTGGATTTTCCTGAGGATATAGGTGTGATTATTGAAACTCCGAGTTTTATGCCTTACATTTCGGGATATAAAAATTTATATGACCTGTATTCGATAAAAGGAATACCTGACAAAGAGAAAATTCGACAAACGATGCAGTTAGTTGGATTAAATCCAGATGATAAAAAGTTCGTTTTTAAATATTCACTCGGTATGAGACAAAGATTGGGAATTGCGCAGGCTATTATGGAGGAACAATCCTTATTGATATTAGATGAACCAATGAACGGACTTGATAAAAAAGGTGTGGAAGAGATGAGAACTCTTTTTCTCCGATTAAAAGAGGCTGGAAGAACCATTGTGATTGCTAGTCATAATCAGGCAGATATTGATTATTTGTGTGATAAAGTATATGAACTTGATAATGGAAAAATTATTGATGTCAGGAGTTTTTGAAAGGTTTTGAATCTTGCGAATGGAGGGAAAATGAAATGAGAAAAACGGTGTTGATAAAGATATGTTTGGTTTTGGTTTCCATAGGTGTATTATCAGGATGCTCGATGAAAAGTGAAATCAGGCAAAAAGAGCCCAAAGGTGAAAATGCTAGCACAGATATGAATGTTTTAAATGATAATTCAGATATTAAAGATGAATATTCGATGTTTAATTTATCATATATGAATATAGATGATACTGCGCTAGCGTCAAGTGTCGTGGGAGAAAAACTAGATGTGAGCAAGATAAAGAAAGAAAAAGATAGTAAAATGGAGGATATTTTCTGTGAGTATGAGAATGAAGGTTTGAAATTTTCTTGGGTATGTGAGTTGTTCGATGGTGAAAAAAGAAATGTTAGTTTTAATTTTTCCGAACAGGAAGGAAAGAAATTAGAAATAAAAGATTCAGATAAATTTATCCGAAATATATTAGAAAAGATGGGATGCAGTTATTCAGTATCAAATGGAAGAATAGTTGAAAAAGAGGATGATAGGGTACAAATAGAGTATGATTATATATATGAGGGTACTGAATTAGTTGGAAATAGAGGAATATCGTTTGATGAAGAGGTTTTATCCAAGGTAGCGAAACCTCCATATATAATGTTAGATTTGAAGGGTGATGTTGTCCAATATGTAGATTTTGTTAGAGTACCAGATAAGATTACTGAAGTGAAGAAATGTAAGCGAGAAGAGTTTATATCATTAGATGATGTGGCTGCTATTACAGATAAGGCAGCTGCGCACCCATCTGCTGAGAATATTGATAAAATTGAGGTTGTGTATACGTCTTTACCGCAAAATGACAATTATTTTTTCACCACTGTATCAAGTAAAGTTTAAGAATAGTGAGGAAGAAAAAGTGTGTAACTGGAAAGATATTCTTTTGATTGATGTTTTTACGGGAAGAACATATCGTTAAATTTTATACAGAGATGCCTTCGTACCCTTCATTTCGTTATTTGAAGGGTACGAATTCTCTCCTCTTTATTTCATTTTTTCATATATTTCCTGAATCCTGTCCTCGTCGATTTTGGTGTCGAGGAAGATCTCGACCGCGTATTTTGCCTGCGCGACCAGCATTTCCAGCCCGTTGACGCCGATCATGCCGAGTTCCTTTGCCTGCGCGACGAGTTTGGTCGGAAGAGGGTTGTATACGACGTCCATGACGGCTTTGCAGTTCGGAAATCTGGTGAGATCGACCGGACTGGCATCCACTTTTGGATACATACCGATCGGACTGGTGTTGATGATGACGTCGGCGTCGGTATGCTTTTCAAAACATTCCTCATAGGAAATGGATTCGCCATCATCGACAATATCGACGATGATCATTTCCCGGGCGTGGTGCTTTTTGACAACGGCTTTGATTGCTTGCGCGGCGCCGCCGTTTCCGAGGACGATCACTTTTTTTTGCGCGAGATCTACGCCGTGGCGCACGACCATGTATTCAAAACCGGAAAAGTCTGTGTTGTAGCCGCGGAGTTTTCCGTCTGTGTTGACGATCGTGTTTACGGCGCCGATGGCTTTGGCGTTATCGTCCATTGAATCCAGATAAGGGATCACGTCTTTTTTGTATGGGATCGTGACATTGATCGCGCGGAATGCTTTTTCCTCCATAAATGTTTTAAATTCTTCCCTGGTGAGGGGGTGGATGTCGTATGTATAATCGGCAAGGCTCTCGTGGATCGGTTTTGAGAGACTGTGCCCAAGTTTTTCTCCGATCAATCCGTAATCCATTTTTTGTACTTCCTTTCTATTTGTGATTTATATGTTTCATTATAACAGATTAGAGCGTAATTGCAAGGTAGGGGGGCAAGAAGATGAATGTTACATATTCGGACTTGTTTCAGTTTTGTATATTTGTCGTTGTCCTTGTTGGATTGTGTTATACGATCTTCAAAGGGAAAAAGAAATAGCCGCCACTACCGCAATTAGTGACGGCTGACCTCGTATAGAGGTTGGCAACAATTGTTTGAGAAGTTCAACATTTAATTCTAAAAAAGTTCCTGCTGTTCCCTTTCCAAATTCCTAAAAAAACTCTTTGCAGACAGCCCCAGAATGCAAACTATGATGCCAGTCGGAATTAGGACAACATATATGTTGCTGCGAAATCTGTCAAACAGAAAACCGTACACGATTTGTCCTATGGGCTGGGCGCACAAAGTAACCGTTGATGTATAAGCCATCACTTTCCCTATGAAATGATTTGGCGTGCGCTGCTGTATGAGGGAAGTGGCAAAAATAGAAAATATACTGATAACAGCCTGCATACCGCATAACGATACAACTGTAACGCCATATTTCAGGATGGCGCTCACTGGCAAGAGAAAAACGATGCCGGCAGGAAAAATAAAAATACCCAGAGAAGCAAGCAGGACAGATAATCTATGTATTTTCAATTTCTCCGCCAAAACTCCTGCGGCAATACTTCCCAAAATGGTAGCGACGGCTAACGCGCTTTCCGCAGCCCCATAATACCGTGCGCTAAATCCGAGGACGGCCCGCACAAGAAAGGGAAGTCCGACTATAGTGACGCCTATTACAAAAAACCTGGAGAACGCTGTTAAGAGCAGCATTTTTGATATGCTCGTCTGTTCTTTTGAAATATACTGCATACTTGATAAAAAATCCTGCTTTACGATCTGGAGTACGCCGCCTTTATTCTGAGTACGGTGATAACCCAATTTTATAAAACATTCAAACAGGGCAGTAATAAAAAAGCAGACAACGCTTGCATACATTACAGGTTTCAGTCCCAGCATGGCATACAGTACGCCGCCCAACATGGGGGCGATCAGATAGGATAAAGAAGCCACTTGATTTACAATGGCATTTCCCTTCATAATATTGTCGCCTTGCAGCATCGAAGGAATACATGCTTGAACAGTAGGCGTTTCAAATGCACCGAAAATAGACAGTATGACGAGCAGCGCACTGATTACGGCAATAGCATTATTTTCCGACAGGAATAGTGCCGCGCATAAAACGGATACGCCGGTCAATGCGTCTAACGCCACCATAATATTCCGTCTGTCTGCCCTGTCTGCCAAAATGCCGCCAAGCGGTGACAAAAGGATGGTTGGGATGGTGGCTGCAGACAATATCCCGGCAAATACTGCTGCTGAACCAGTCAATTCCAGTACATACATGGATAACGCCAGTTTCAATATAAAATTTCCAAACAATGAGGTTAGCTGTCCCAAAATAAGGAGCATGAAATTTTTCGTGATTAGTTTTTCTGTCATGGCTCATTCCCTCCTTTTTTCTGTAATATCAGCGATAAATTTTTCTGTAAAGGACATCGTATCATCGTCATAAAGCGGCAGTCCCATATGTTTTAACATCTCTGCCACAAAACGGTATTTATGAAGTAGTTCTTCCTCTGTGGCAGGGAATACGGAAGGCATGAGCCAGAAGTTGATAAGCGGTAGGAGCTCGGAAAGTTCTTTTGTGTATTCCGTCTGGATGGAACCGTCCTTTTTTCCTTCCTCTAATAATTCTAACCACAGCGGAGTTAATACACGCCTGTTTTCCCTAACCGCTGCTGCTAAAATATGCGGGTCTTTTAAAATCGGGACGGCCTCCCTGTTGATCTGATTTCGTTTGGTGTCTGACTGGTTCACTGAAATTAATGCCCTGATTTTTTGCAGACCGTTCAAGTCATTCCTCTCCCGGACTTTCTCAAATGGATTGTTCTCGAAAAACATCTGATTGCCTAAGGCGTACATTACTTCTTCTTTACTCTGGAAACAGCGGTAAAACATTCCTTTCGCCCCGCCCGCCATGTTCATAATATCGGAAATGGACGTTTCCTCATATCCTTTGGAAATAAATAAGTTTTGGGCAGCAGTAAGGATTTCTTTTTTCCATTCCTCGGGTGTCTTTTTTGCAGGTCTGGCCATTTTTATCGAACCTCCTTTGTACCTAGTTATTGACTCGGGGTCAATAACTATTTTAGCACTATTGTAAAGTTTTTGCAATAGCAGAAATAATTCATATGAGATGATTGAAAAGACCGGAGAGGAGTGTTACAATATACAAAGGAAAAACGATATCCTGACAAATATATTTATGAAAAAAATCTTTGGAGGAAAACGATTATGAAAAATGTAAAAAGAGTACTGGCAGCAATATTATGTGTCTGTTTATTATGCTCGAATACAGTTGTATTTGCGCATTCCGGAAGGACAGATTCCAGCGGGGGACACCACGATTATAAGAACAAAAGCGGACTTGGCAGCTATCATTATCACTGCGATGGGAATCCGCCGCATTTACATAAAAACGGGAACTGCCCGTATTCGTCGAAACCGAAAACGTCATCTGCATCCAAACCAAAGCCGAAATCCAAATATTATTCTGCCGCCACGGTCAAAAAAGTTCAGAAGAAGCTGAATAAACTGGGCTATAAATGCGGCAAAGCAGACGGTTCATTTGGGACAAAGACAAGATCCGCGATCAAAAAATATCAAAAAGAGAAGAAAATAAAGTCGAGTGGTAAAATCAACAAAACACTATTAAAGAAATTGGATATATCTTTTAAAAAATAGTGGTCAGGACCAGTTGGCACTTTAAAAAAATGAATCAATACAAAAAAGGCAGGGCGCTAAAAGTTCTGTCTTTTTTTGATTGACTATTGCAATAGTTTTGTGCTACAATGAGACCATAATCTAAAACTGGCCATGCAGATAGAAAGGAGATGGTGGATATGGGAAACAAGGAGAAAGGAATGATGAAAAATGTCGTTGTTCTTATGATGATAGTTTCGCTACTGCTCGGAAGCCTGCCTTCGTTCGGAGGCTCATTTGTGAAAGCGGCAGGTTCCGATGTGATACGGAATGATGAGACGGGAATTCCGGATAAGGCTCTTTATCAGATGATCTTGAAGGCGTTGGATAAGGCACCGGATAGCACATTTACAGAAGAGGAGGCGCAGAAGGTAGAACGGCTGTCACAGGACATAGTTTCATTTTGGGAGGATGACCGGGACAGAAAAGAAGAGGATCAAGTCGTCTCTCTTCAGGGGATTGAAAAATTGACAAATTTACGCCACTTTTCGACCGGAAGAAGCAAGATCACAGATCTGAAACCGTTAGAACATTTAAAAAATCTAACCAGTCTTTCTTTGAGGTACTGCTTCAGCCTCACGAGTATTGAGGGGATCCGTAACTGCACGCAATTGACCGCTCTCGATCTTCCCTCTACGCTAACGGATATAAGTCCGGTCGAGGGGATGACGGAACTGACTTCTTTTAGTATAATAGACTCTGATATAAGCACTCTGCCGGATTTGACAAAGCTTACGAAATTAGTCAGTAGATATACGTATTTACAGAGGAACAACCTGACAAAAGCGGAATTGACCACAAAATTACCGAAGCAGTTAGTCGACGATAAAGTGTGGTTCGGCCAGATGGTGGACCTGCAGAAAAACAATCTGAAGAAACTGAAGAAAACACTGAAAGTAACTTCTCCCAAAAAGATGACGAAGATTACGAGCAAAACGAAAAAAATTGTCGGGAAAGCTGGCAAAAACCTGGGAGTTGAGCTCTATTACCGCAGCGGACGTTCTCGTGAGAAGCTGATAAAAAGTGTAAAAGCAGATAAAAATGGTGTGTTTACGATGAAAAACTTAAACCTGAAGAAGTATAAGAAAAAGAAATTGATTCTGGAATCGTATTATTTTGACCATTGTTTCCAGGATGATCCATACCTGATGAAAAAGGTAACGTTTAAAGTGAAGAAATAGTGAAGCTGGGCGTCCCCCTCCAAATGAACGATCATTGTCTGTCATTTTGGAGGGAGGCGCTCATTTTAGATCGGGGAAAACATCCAATAGACTTATTTGATCAGCGTGGGATTTTTCTTCAAAGGTATGCAGATACTGGAAGATCTTCTCATTATCGTGAATAATTCCGTGCTGGCGGCAGGTTTGGACAAATAATTCCATCAGGCGGTTGTTGTTCGGACTCTCAATGATATATTGATTTCCGTAGCATCTCATATATTGTTCTTTTCGATCTGGGAACAGGCGGTCTAACTGTTCATAAAAATATTCCCTGTTCCCTTCCCGCAGCGTAAGTCCCATACCATAGCAGATAATGCCATATACGTTAGCTTCGATGCACATATCTAAAATTCCAGTGACATTCTGTTCTGTATCGTTGATAAACGGCAGGATCGGCGTCAGCCAAACGACAGTAGGTATGCCCGCGTCACGAAGTTGTTTCAATACCTCGAAACGCTCTTTTGTCGTACTCACATGCGGTTCGAGCTTTCGGCACAGATCTTCATCATAGGTCGTTAATGTCATCTGTACGACGCATTTCGTCGTTTCATTTATTTTCTGCAATAGGTCCAGATCGCGCAAAATGCGGTCTGATTTTGTGATGACGGTAAATCCAAACCCATATTTATAGATGAGGTGCAGAGCTTTCCTGACGTTTCCAATCTCCATTTCGAGAGGGATATAAGGATCGGTCATGGAGCCTGTTCCGATCATACATTTCTTTCTTTTATGAAGCAGCGCGTACTCTAATAGTTCGATCGCGTTTTCTTTTATTTCGATATCTTCAAAAGCGTGTTCCATGTGATAGCAGCGGCTTCTGGAGTCGCAGTAAATGCAGCCGTGGGAGCAGCCGCGATATAGATTCATTCCGTTTTTGGAAGATAAGATTCCTTTTGCTTTTACAAAGTGCATACGGAACCCCTCGTTTACTGGTAAGATTGTACCTAAATGTACTGACATGATTATACCACTTTGGACGTCGGAATAGAAGCCGTTTATTTTTTTTGCATGATTCCATTCCTCACTGCATATATTCAAATAAACGCAGACAAGGAGTGATGAGGGATGGAATGGACGGAGATCGAAAACATACTGCCGGCTAAATTTAGGCCATGCTTTACGGGCGGGCGTGTGGACGTGGACAGGCTGCGGGAGATACGCTTCCGGATGGGACAGCCTGTGGAAGTGATCGGTGGAAAACGCCGAATACTCGGCGCCGGAAAGGTGGACAGGTCGGATCTGAAAGAAATGATCGCCTATATAAGCGGCTATTCCCTGTATGCATTTGAGGAGGAGATCGCACAGGGATTTATGACCATTCCGGGCGGGCATCGTGTCGGGGTGGCCGGGCAGGTGGTGGTCGAGCGCGGGTGCGTAAAAAATATCAGGAATATTTCATTTGTCAATGTCCGCATTTCCCATGAGATCATTGGCTGCGGGAAGAACGTGATGCCGTATCTCGATGAGGGAGGGCGGCTGCCGGATACGCTGATCATCTCGCCGCCCGGCTGCGGGAAGACCACGCTGCTGCGCGATATTGCGCGGATGTTGTCCGGGGATGCCGGGAGTTCGGAGGGAAAGACCGTGACGGTAGTGGACGAGCGGAGTGAGATTGCCGGATGCTACCGCGGCGTGCCGCAAAACGATGTGGGCTGCCGGACTGATGTGCTCGATGGCTGCCCGAAATCGGAAGGTATGATGATGGCGGTCCGATCGCTTTCGCCGGAGGTGATCGTCGTCGATGAGATTGGCGGAAAAAAGGATGTACAGGCACTCGAACATGTGATGAACTGCGGCTGCCGCATCATCGCGGCCATCCACGGCGAAAATTATCAGGAGGTCAGGAATAAACCGGAGGTGGGAAGACTGCTGGAACAGGAACGGTTTGGCCGGTACATCGTTCTCGGACATGCGGGAGGGCCGGGGAGCATAGAGGATGTGCGGGATCGGAAGGGGCGGATTTTATATGATGGCTGATATGATGGCTGAAACGATAGCAAAAATACTGGGAGCGGTGCTGCTCGTGTTTGGAACAACGGCATTTGGCGTTTATAAAGGATGCCTGTACAACAGCAGGCTTCTGAACCTGTATGAGATCAAGAAGGCGTTTCTGTATGTGCAGGGTGAGATCCGGTATATGAATACGCCGATGGCGGAAACGTTAGAGGGGGCGGCGCATCAGATCCGGGGGAACAGCCGGCGCTTTTTTTCCCGCGTATCAAAAGAACTGCAGGCGGGAAGCCAGAAGGAATTGAAGCAGGTGTGGGAGGATGCCGTTTCGAAGGAAATGGGAGGGGAATGTTTAGAGCGGGAAGCGGTCGAAGTGCTCCGGGAAATGGGAGGGCAGCTCGGTTGTCTGGACCGGCAGGCGCAGGGACAGGCGATTGATTATTTTCTAAGTAAATGGGAGTTTTTGATAGAAAAAAGGCGGAGAGAAAAAAACGAGAAGTTAAAGCTGTATTATGTGTGCGGGATCATGTGCGGGTTACTAATGGTCATTCTCATCGTGTGAGCACCGGAAAGGATTAGCTGTGGAAGTTAGTATTATTTTCAAAATTGCGCTGGTTGGCATTCTCGTGTCGATGCTCAATCAGATCCTGCGGCAGTCGGGCCGGGAGGAACAGGCGTTTTTAACAGGGCTGGCGGGATTGATCCTCGTGCTGTTCTGGGTCATTCCCTATATCGCGGAGCTGTTTGAGATGATCGAGCGGCTGTTTGCTATCTAGTACATTGTACAATCGCGGAGCAGGGCGGAGGACGCGGCATTTTTAGCGTTTGCTGCATCCACAGGAGAGAGGGGAGAGGTCAATGGTAAAGATCGCGTTGATCGCCATCGCTGGCATGACGCTTGCCATCGTGGTGGGGACGATGAGGAAGGATATCAGCATTTGGATCACGATCGTGAGCGGAATGATCATATTCTTTTTTGGTATTACAAAATTTGAGTATATTGTGGACATGTTCCATGAACTGACGGAGTACATCGGGATCAGTGAGACGTATATCAAGATCATCTTAAAAATGATCGGCATCGCTTACTTATCCGAATTTACGGCGTCGATCTGTAAAGATGCCGGGCAGAATACGATCGCCGGGCAGGTTGACTTTTTTGGGCGGATGAGTATGATCGCTGTCAGTCTGCCGGTGCTGCAGTCGCTTTTGGAGACGATCGGGGAATTGATCCCGTGACGTTTCATCAGGCAGGGGCGGTATTAGCTGGGAAAAGGAAGTTTGTGGGCAGAAACGGGGATTGAGGATCGGGGGAAATGATGGGAATGACGGGACTACGGATACATAAAAACCGGGTGATCCGGTGGAAATGGATATGGCTGTTGTTTTTTTGTGTTGTCCTGCAGCCGCGTGCTGATGTTCAGGCGGAAGCTGTTCTGGAAGAGAAGGAAATATTGGTGGCAGCGAGTAATGGGGAACAGAGGACAGAAGATGTCTATGATACGATCTACGACAGCATCCCGCTGGATGAAGTGGAAGAAATCCTTCAGGAACTGAAAGCGGATGAGATTGATTTTTCCGTGCGGGAGTATGTGGATCAGGTACTTCAGGGAAACGCGGAACTTTCCCTTGCCGGGATCGGGGAATATGTCAGGCAGTATCTCTCGGAGCAGTTGGAACACAACAAGACTACTTTTATCCGGCTTCTATTATATGGCATCCTGTCGGGCGTATTTATCAATTTCTCGACGAGCCTGTACGAAAAACAGATGGGGGATACGGGATTTCAGATCATTTATTTTCTCGTGGCGTCGGTTTTATTTGCCGGATTTTTCTCCGCCTTCGCCGTGGCCGGTGAGGTGCTAAAGAATATCGTAGATTTTATGCGGGCGCTCGTGCCCACCTTTTCGGTCGCGCTCACGTGGAGTTCGGGCAGTGCCACGTCGATTGCTTTTTACCAGACGGCGCTGTACGCGATCGCGATCGCGGAACATCTGCTCGTCAATATGTTTCTGCCGATCGTGCAGGTCTATTTTCTCGTCGGTATGCTGAATCCGCTGATGGGATGGCGGTTCACGAGATTTACGGCGCTGCTGCGGAGTTTTGTGCGCATCGGGACGAAGACGCTTCTGGCGCTCCTGATCGGCCATCAGGGCATCCAGGGGCTGATCATGCCGGCGCTCGACGGCGTGAAGCGGTCTGCCGTATTCAAAGCAGCGAACAGCATACCCGGGGTGGGAAATGTATTTGGCGGCGTGGCGGATACGGTCATCGGCACGGGAATCCTGATCAAAAGCGCTATTGGCGTCGGCGGTCTGGTAGCGATCGCCGTCATCTGTCTCGTGCCGATCTTGAAACTCGGTGTCTTTACCGTTCTCTATAAAGGACTGGCGGCGTTTTCCCAGCCGGTCACCGATAAAAGGATCGTGTCGGTATTTCAAAGCACGGCGGACAGCGGCAGGCTGCTCCTGCATATGGTGTTTATGACGGCCGTCATGTTCCTGATCACGCTCACGATCGTCATAGCCGCGACAAATATGGCGCTATAGAAGAAGGACGCCAAAAGGCATGGTTTTGCAAAAGGAGGATTGGTATGGATGAGATGCTTCAAATCGTAAAAAATGTAACGGTTTTTGTCCTGCTGTTTTCAATCGTATCGAATTTATTTGCCAAATCGAAGTATGAAAAATATTTTGATCTTGTGCAAGGTGTCATTTTGATCATTCTCGTGATGATGCCGCTGTTTTCATGGATCACCGGCGAAGATTTCATCGACGGGCTTTTGCGGGATAATATGTCGAAGGTCGAAGAACAATTCCGCGAGGATGAATTGCGGCTGATCGGTGGGCAGGAATTGCGGCTGATCGGTGAGCAGGAATTGAAAATGATCGGCGAACAGCGGGAACAGATGTTACAGGATGGTTTTGGACTCGATGGGAGAGAGGCAGATGAGTGATTATTTGGAGAAAATAAAGGAAATGGTGAGTAAGGCCGGGCCGTTTCGGATCGCGGCGGTCATAGTTTCGGGGGTGCTTTTGTTATTGCTCTCGTGCGGCAATGTTTTTTCTAAGCCGGATAACGGAGGGGAGTCCGATATGGTGCCGGAGTCCGCGGGGCCGCCGGCAAACGAACTGACGGATTACAAAGAACAGATGGAAACACAGGTCAAGGAAATATTGGAGCGTGTGGAAGGGGTCGGCGCGGTCGATGTCATGATCACGCTGAAAAGTTCGCGGGAGAAAGTGACATTAAAAGATAATTCGGCCGGCGGAGAGAGGAGTGAGGAAAAGAGCGTGCTGATCGAGGATGAGGATCATAATACAGAGCCCTATATCGTGCAGGAAGTGGAGCCGGAGATCGAAGGAATCCTCGTCGTCTGCGGCGGGGGCGCCGATCCTGGCATACAACGAGAAATAATAGCAGGCATTTCGGCATTATTTCCTGTGGAGAGTCATAAAATTAAAGTAATGAAAAGTAAGGAGGCAAAGAAGTGAAGAAACTTTTGCGGAAAAATCAGATCATTATAACGGCACTCGTCGTCATGGTTGCACTTGCCGGATATTTAAGCCTTACCAATGAGGAGGATCTGGCAATCGGTGTGCTGAATAACGGTTCAGCGGTGAGCGAGCAGGCAGCAGAGGGGACGGACGATGCAGAAGGGACGGACGGAAAAGCATCGGAAGAAGCTTCTGTACCCGGCGACGGCGGGGCGGCTGAAAAAGACGCCGTTGCATCGGAAAATGTAGCGGCAGACGATGCCGCTGCTTCGGAGGTTCAGGATGACGCCGTGGCAGACATTTCCGATGAAGACATAGCAGCCGCGGAACAAAAAGACTCCTCGGAGGCATCGAAAGAAAATGCCGGGGAAGCGGTGCTTGTAAATAATACAGTGACTTCGGATTACTTTGAGTCGGCAAAGCTGTCAAGGGAACAGACGCGCGCGAAGAATAAGGAAACTCTTCTCGAGCTCGTAAACAGCAAAAGCGCTTCGGACGCCCAAAAGGAACAGGCGATGAACGAAATCGTGTCGATGACGGCTGTGAATGAAAAGGAAACGGCGACCGAAAACCTTCTGGCGGCGAAAGGCTTTGAGGAAGTGGTTGTCACGATCGTCGATGACAGCGTGGACGTCATTGTCAATGCGGAAAAGCTGAATGAGCAGCAGATCGCGCAGATCGAAGATGTCGTGAAGAGGAAGACGGAATGCGCTTCTGATAAAATTGTTATTTCACCTGTTGGCAAAAAAGGCTGAATGTGGTAAACTAAAAACTGTATATATGCTTTTGGGCGTATGTATAGTTTTGTGACAGATGAGGTGACAAGTATGGCAAAGGACGTATTTGGTACAGAAGACAGCATCGGAGAAGTACAGATTGCCAGTGAGGTTGTGTCAGCGATCGCAGGAATATCCGCATCCGAGGTGGATGGGATCGAGTCTATGGCAGGCGGCAGCATCAATGACCTTGCCGGAAAATTTGGCGTGAAAAACCATTCCAAAGGGGTAAAGGTAGAGATTACAGATAACCGGGCTTCGGTGGACATTGCTGTGAATATGAAATTTGGATACAGCATTCCGAAAGTGTCGGCAAAGGTACAGGAGAAAGTAGCACAGGCGATCAGCAGCATGACGGGACTGGAAGTGACGAAAGTCAATGTCCGGATTGCCGGGATCGTTCAGGTGAATGCGGAGTAGATCGCAGTTTTTATTCAGCCAGAACAGGATGTCAGGGTCAAAAGGTCAAAATGCCGCTCATGCATATTTGACCTTGGATCCGTGGCATCAGAACATGCTGGCTGATGGAACTAACATGGAGAGTAATGAAGATGACGAGAAGAGAACTTAGGGAGCAGTTATTTGTCCTGCTCTTTCAGAAGGAGTTTTATGGGGAGGAGATGTTCGGAGAACAGAGGGACATTCATTTTCAGACACATACGATGGAAGAAAAGGAACAGACATATCTGATCGAGAAATTGGGAAACATAGGAAAGAGACAGGAAGAACTGGATGCTATGATCTCCGAACACTCGAAAGGCTGGAAGATCGACCGGATCGGGAAAGAGGAGCTGGCGATCCTGCGTCTGGGCGTGTACGAAGCTGTTTTTGATGAGGATATCCCGGTCGGCGTAGCCATCAATGAGGCGGTCGAACTGAGCAAAAAGTACGGCGCGGAGGGCGGTGCGGCGTTTGTCAATGGTATTTTGGGAGAAATAGTAAATGAATAGAGGACAAGCAGGCAAAAAATACAAAATGGATGGCGGCGTTTGTCAATGGTATTTTGGGAGAGATTGTAAATGAATAGAGGACAAGTATATTCCGTGTCGGCAATCAACCGATTTATTAAAGATATGTTTTCGAACGAATATGCCCTTTCTGTCGTGTTTGTAAAAGGTGAGATCTCCAATTGCAAATATCACAGTTCCGGGCATGTTTATTTTACGTTAAAGGATGCTTCCTCTTCGCTCGCCTGCGTCATGTTTGCCGGCGACCGCAGAGGACTTTCGTTTCGTCTCACCGACGGCCAGGAGGTCGTGATCGGCGGTACGATCAATGTATATGAGAGAGACGGGAAATATCAGCTTTACGCGAAAAAGATCACGCTGGCGGGCGACGGCGTGCTGTATGAAAAGTATGAGCAGTTAAAACGAAAATTAGAAGAAAAAGGCTATTTTGATGAAAAGAGAAAGAAGCCGCTTCCCCGCTATGTAAAGCGGGTCGGGATCGTCACCGCGCGGACCGGGGCGGCCGTTCAGGATATGATGCAGATTGCCGCACGGCGCAACCCGTATGTCCAGCTGATCCTCTATCCGGCGAAAGTGCAGGGGGAAGGGGCGTCGGATACGATTGTGGAAGGAATCCGGCGTCTGGACAGTCACGGGGTGGATGTGATCATCGTCGGCCGGGGCGGCGGCTCGATCGAAGATTTGTGGGCGTTTAATGAAGAAAAGACCGCGCAGGCAATTTTTGAGTGCCAGACGCCCATCGTGTCCGCGGTGGGGCATGAAACCGATACGACGATTGCCGATTATGTGGCCGATCTGCGGGCGCCGACGCCTTCGGCAGCGGCGGAACTGGTCGTCTATGACGTGCGGCAGGCGTTGGAACAGCTCTATGGCGGGAAGGAGCGACTGATGCGGAATCTGTTTGACCGCATCGATGCGGCGCGCCTTGATCTAAGCCACATGAAAAAGATGCTGAAATCATACAATCCGGAGAGCCAGATGAGGCAGAAGCGGCAGTATGTGACCGATATGGAGGACAAGCTTTCCCGCCAGTGGGAGCGCATTTTAAATGAGAAGAAACACCGGCTCCAGTTGCTTGCGGGAAGGCTCGACGGCCTTTCGCCGCTGAAACGTCTGTCCGGTGGATTTGCCTATGTGGCGGATGAAAAGGGGACGAGAGTCGATCGCGCGGAGATGGTGAAGCCGGGGGATGTTTTGGATATCACATGGTGTGATGGGACGGTGCGGGCTAAGGCTGAATAAGGCGTTCAGCCTAGCAAGCTTGAGCGTGAACGCCCAAACTTGAGAGAAAAGCGCCCAAACATTGAGTGAAACAAATGCGTGAATTTGGAGGTAATGATGGAACTGGAAGAGATCATGGAACAGCTGGAAGAAACGGTAGAGAAGATGGAGAATGAAACATTGTCACTGGAAGAGGCTTATGATACATTTTCCCACGGGATGAAGCTGGTAAAAGCGGGGAATAAGGCAATTGACAAGGTGGAAAAAAAGATAGAGATCCTAATGGAGAAAGAGGTACAGGGAAGTGAAGACGAATGAATTTGAACAGGCATTAAAGGCGGAAAAAAAGATAGAGATCCTAATGGAGAAAGAGGTTCAGGGAAGTGAAGACGAATGAATTTGAACAGGCATTAGCGGAGCGGGCGGCGCAGGCTGACCGGATGATCGAGCCGTTTCTGCCGGCGGAAAAAGGGTATCAGCGCACGATTTTTGAGGCGGTGAATTATAGTATCCACGCGGGTGGGAAGCGCATCCGCCCGATCATTATGAAGGAAGTGTACGAGATGTGCGGCGGGGCGGACCCGGACGTGGTCGGGCCGTTTATGGCAGCGCTTGAGATGATCCACACGTATTCCCTCGTGCACGACGATCTTCCGGCGATGGACAATGATGATTACCGCCGGGGAAAGTTGACGACACACAAAAAATTTGGTGAGGCGATGGGAGTCCTTGCGGGGGACGCTCTTTTGAATTACGCGTACGAGACGGCGTTTCGGGCGTTTGACAGCGGTGCGGATCCGGCACGACTGGCGGCGGCACTCAAAGTGCTCGGCCACAAGGCGGGCATGTACGGCATGGTCGGCGGCCAGGTGGTGGATGTCGAGGAAAATGGAACGTTTGTGGATGAGGAGACGTTACTGTTTGTCTATGAGAAAAAGACGTCGGCGCTTTTGGAAACGGCGTTTATGGTCGGCGGAATCCTTGCGGGCGTTGCTGACAGGGAAGTGGAACGCCTGGAGCAGATGGGAAGAAAACTCGGGATCGCCTTTCAGATCCAGGACGATATACTCGATGTCGTCGGGGATGAAAAGAAGCTGGGAAAACCGGTTCATTCGGATGAGAACAATGACAAATCCACGTTTGCGGCGATGAATGGGATCGAGGCATCCAGGGCGAAGGTGCGGGAGTACACGGACGCGGCCCTGGGGGATCTGGAGGAATTTGACGGGGAGAAGGAATTTTTGACAGAACTGATGAATTGGCTGGTCGAACGGGACCGTTAGCAGGCAACGAACGTTAGCAGAGAACGGAGGAAAAACGGACATTGGGCATTTTATTAAATCAGATAAAAAAGGAAAATGATATAAAGAACATTGCGCCGGAAGATTACCGCAAGCTGGCGTGGGAACTCCGCAAGCGGCTGGTGGGAAGCGTCAGCCGGACAGGCGGGCATCTCGCTTCGAACCTGGGGGCGGTCGAACTCACGATGGCGCTGCATCTTTTTTTAGACTTTCCGAAGGACAAGCTGATCTGGGACGTCGGACACCAGGCGTATGTGCATAAGCTTTTGACGGGGCGGAACCGGGAATTCCGTACGCTCCGCAGGCTGGACGGCATCAGTGGGTTCCCGAAAGTAAGTGAGAATCCCGCGGACACGTTTAATACGGGTCACAGCTCCACGTCGATCTCGGTCGCGCTCGGGATGGCAAAGGCCAGGGATATACGGGGCGGCGATGAAAAAGTGGTGGCGGTCATCGGCGACGGCGCCCTCTCCGGGGGTATGGCGTTCGAGGCGCTCAATAACGCGGAACAGATGAAATCGAACCTGATCATTGTCCTCAATGATAACAAAATGTCCATCGCGAAAAATGTGGGCGGCATGTCAAAGTATCTGGGGAGGATGAGGACAAATCAGAAGTATAATAACCTGAAGATCAACATCGAGGGCCGTTTAAACGAAATACCGAATGTCGGGACTACGATGGCGGAGACGATCAAAAATGCCAAAAATTCCCTCAAGCATCTGTTTGTACCCGGCATGTTTTTTGAGGAGATGGGCATTATTTATGTAGGTCCGATCGACGGTCATAATATCGAAGGAATGTTAGAAGCGCTCCGCGCGGCGGCGCGCATCAAAAATCGACCGGTCCTGATACATGTCGTGACGAAGAAAGGGAAAGGATATCTGCCAGCCGAGACAAATCCGTCGATGTTTCACGGGGTCGGCGCGTTTGATCCGAAAACGGGAGAACTGGCGGATCCGCCGGAACGGACATATACGGACGTGTTCGGGGAATGGCTGCTCGAAAAAGGAAGGGAGTGTCAGGAGCTAGTGTCCGTCTGCGCGGCGATGCCGGACGGGACAGGCGTAAAAGCATTTGCGGAGGAATTTCCCAACCGTTCGTTTGACGTCGGTATCGCGGAGGAGCATGCGGTGACGTTTTCGGCCGGTCTGGTGTCAGGAGGTCTCCGCCCGGTCGTGTGTATTTATTCCACGTTCTTACAGCGCGCGTATGACCAGATCCTGCATGACATCTGCCTGAACCGGCTTCCGGTTATTTTTGCGGTTGACCGGAGCGGGATCGTGGGACGGGATGGCGACACGCATCAGGGGATTTTTGACATTTCTTATCTGACGTCCATTCCGAATATGACGGTGATCTCGCCTGCGGATGGAACCGAACTCAGGAAGAGTTTGGATTTTGCTTACGATTGGGATGGGCCGGTGGCAGTCCGATATCCGCGCGGCGCGGTGTCGGAAGCGGAAACGCCGGAGGAGGTGGCGGATTTCGTATATGGCCGTGCCAGTATCATCATGGTAAACGGGGCATTTTGTGAAAATGGGTCGGTTGGTGAAAATGGGTTGGCTTGTGAAAACCAGACGTGTGAAGGTGCGGACAAACATGCGGGAAAACAAGAAGGAGAACACGCGGGCGGTGATTTTGTCATTTTCGCGGTGGGGAATATGGTTGGGACGGCGATCGAAACCGCACTGCTATTGCGGGATGACGGGATACGCTGTACAGTCGTGAACATGTGTTTTGTGAAGCCGTTTGACGAAGCGCTCATGCGGGAGCTCGTGCCGCGCCACAAAGGGATGGTAACGATGGAAGATAACGTGGCAGCAGGCGGTTTCGGGCAGCAGGCGGAGGCGATGCTTGCGGAACACGGGATCTTCCCGGAGCGGATGTTGAACATATCTATCCATGATACATTTGTAGAACACGGAGCACCTGCGGAATTATACGCCCGGTACGGCATGGACGCCGAACATGTGGCAGAGCGGATGCGTGAGATGGTAAACGAAACCCACGGCAAAGTTTCCCACGGCAAAGTTTCCCACGGGAACGGATCCCACGGAAAATTTTCCCACGGGAACGGATCCCACGGGAGAGTTTCCCGGGAACGTACCGAAAAAAAGACGGAGAAAGAGCGGCTGGATGTGCTTTTAGTCAACCGCGGCCTTTCCGAGTCGCGGGAGAAGGCGAAAGCGCTCATCATGACGGGAAATGTATTCGTGGACGAGCAGCGGGAGGACAAGGCCGGGCACAAATTTCCGGTGGATGCGCACATAGAGATCAAGGGAAAGCAGATGAAGTTTGTGAGCCGCGGCGGTTATAAACTCGATAAGGCGGTGCAGGTGTTCCCGATTGAACTGAACGGCCTTGTCTGCATGGATGTCGGTGCGTCCACGGGCGGCTTCACGGACTGTATGCTGCAAAATGGCGCAAAATTCGTGTACGCCATCGACGTCGGCACGAACCAGCTTGTGTGGAAACTGCGCCAGGACAGCCGTGTGAAGTCAATGGAAAAGACGAATATCCGTTATGTCGTGCCGGAAGACATCGGTGAAGCCGTCGATTTTGTCTCGATCGACGTGGCATTTATTTCGCTGACAAAAGTGCTCGCGCCGGTGCGCGAACTGATGAGGGACGGGGCTCAGATCGTGTGCCTCATCAAACCCCAGTTTGAAGCCGGACGGGAAAAGGTGGGAAAAAAGGGTGTCGTCCGCGATCCGGCCGTTCATAAGGAAGTGATCGGGACGGTCATGCGATACGCAAAAAGTCTGGGTTTTGTCATTTACGGACTGGACGTTTCCCCGATCCGGGGAGCCGAGGGAAATACCGAATACCTGCTCTATGCCAAAAAGGAAGGCGCGCAGCCGGAGGAATTGACAGAAGAGGAAAAGGAACAGATCAATCGAATCGTGGAACAAGGGGGCAGATAACCCCGCCTTCCGCAGCATCTTAAATATAGAAAGGTTTGTGAACATGGAGCGGATTTGCCTGATCGTGAATGAGGAAAAAGATGCGGAGTATGCCGTGGCGAATGAGATCAAAACATATTTGGAAAAATGTAATATTTGTGTTACAATAATAAGTCATAGGGAACCGATCAGTCAGGAAAGTGCCGGGTTTGTTTTGGATGGTACGGATCTGGCGATCGTGTTAGGCGGAGACGGTACGGTCATCCGGGCCGCTAAGAAGATCGCGGGAAAGGGGATCCCGATCCTCGGCGTGAACCTCGGAACGCTCGGATTTCTGACCGAAGTGGAGCCGCCCCGGGTGTACGAAGCGCTGGACGCCGTACTGGCAGGGAAGTGCCGCTTTGAGAAACGGATGGTTTTGGAAGGGGTGATCCAGGCTTCGGGTGAGCGGAGTATTACCGTAAATGAAATTATCGTCGGAAAGAAGAATCTGGGGAAGATGATCACGACGAGCGTATGGGTCAATGACGAACTTTTAGATACGTACGTCGCCGATGGCGTGATCGTGGCCACCCCGACCGGTTCTACGGCGTACAACCTTTCCGCTGGCGGACCTGTTCTGTCACCGAACATGGAGGCATTTGTCATTACCCCCATCTGCCCGCATTCACTGAACAAACGCAGCCTGGTGGTTTCTTCCGACGACTGCATCCGGATCCGGGTGGAGAAGACGAGAGAGAGCTCACCGGACGAGGCATCGGTCCGGTTTGACGGCGATGTACTCTGGCAGGCAGAGACCGGTGATGAAATACATATCCGAAAAGCGGAGGAGTCATTTGACGTCGTATCGCTGCCGGATGTGGGATTCTATGAAAAAATGAGGAGCAAGCTGAATCGCTTTTAGATGAAATGAAGAAGAAGAGACAGGAAAAGATCATTGAGATCATAAATAAATATGAAGTGGAGACGCAGGAGGATCTGGCCAGATACTTAAATGAGGCCGGATACTCGGTGACGCAGGCCACGGTCTCCCGCGATATACGGGAAATGTCGCTCGTGAAGGTGCCGGGGATCCGCGCGAAACAGCGGTATATGACGGCGGTGCGCGACTCCGGCAAAAGCGCCGATTTTGGCACCGGCTCCGGTTTCGGCCGGCAGTATGCCAGCGTTCTCCAGGACGGAGTCGTATCCATGGAGCCGGCGGGAAACCTGCTCGTGATCCGAACCCAGAGCGGGATGGCAATGGCAGTGGCGGCCGCCATCGACGCGATGAAGCTCGACGGAATCGTCGGTTCGATCGCCGGAGATGATACGATCATGTGCGCGGTCAAAACGGAGGAAATGGTGACGCGTGTGATGGCAGACCTGAGACAGTGTATCGTTCAGATCTGTGATTAGAATAAAAATAAAGCTAAAGCGCGCAAAAACACGCTTGGCAGAAAAGAGGAAAAGTAATGTCAGGACATTCAAAATTTGCGAACATCAAGCACAAAAAAGAAAAAAATGATGCAAAAAAGGGTAAGATATTTACTGTGATCGGTCGTGAGATCGCCGTGGCTGTCAAAGAAGGCGGCCCGGATCCGGATAATAACAGTAAGCTGCGCGATGTGATCGCAAAAGCAAAAGCAAATAACATGCCGAACGATACGATCGACCGCGGCATCAAGAAAGCGGCGGGAAATGTCGACGCCGTGAATTATGTGAGCATTACATATGAAGGATACGGCCCGAACGGGACGGCGATCATCGTAGAAGCGCTGACTGACAACAAAAACCGTACGGCTTCCAACGTAAGAAACGCGTTTACAAAAGGCAACGGCAACGTCGGTACGACGGGGTGTGTCTCTTATATGTTTGACACGAAAGGTCAGATCATCGTGGACAAGGAAGAATATGACACCGACGCGGATGAATTCATGATGCTTGCTTTAGACGCCGGCGCGGAAGATTTTTCCGAGGAAGAAGACAGCTATGAAATCGTGACGACTCCGGATGATTTCAGCCAGGTCCGCGAGGCATTAGAAAAAGAAGGCGTTCCGATGGCGCAGGCGGAAGTCACCATGATCCCGCAGACTTACGTGGAACTCACTGATGAAAATGATATAAAAATGTTCAACCGCATTTTGGACCTTCTCGACGAGGACGACGATGTCCAGGCAGTATACCACAACGTGGATGAGTAATGGCGACCTGGAATTCCAGAGGTTTACGCGGCTCCTTTTTAGAAGAACTCATCAACCTCACAAACGAAAAGTACCGGTCACAAAAACTTGCCCTGATACAAAAAGTGCCGACCCCGATCAAACCGATCCGCATTGATCAAAATACGAGGCATATCACGCTCGCCTATTTTGAACAGAAAAGTACGGTCGATTACATCGGCGTGATCCAGGGTGTTCCCGTCTGTTTCGACGCCAAAGAATGTGTGAGCGACCGGTTCCCGCTGGCGAACATACATGAACATCAGATGAAGTTCATGACCGAATTTGAGCAGCAGGAAGGCATCGCCTTTCTACTGATCTATTTTGCCGCCAGGGACTGCTACGTATATCTGCCATATAAAAAATTGAAACAATTCTGGACACGCATGGAATCCGGCGGAAAAAAGAGCTTCTCCTTTTCCGAACTCGACCCCGCCTTTGAAATTTCAACGTATTCCGGAACCTTCGTGCACTACCTCGAACAAGTATCCATGGACATGGAACAGCGGCAGTCACAATAACAAAAACTACCAGAATGAAAAAAACCTTCGTGGGTACAATAGTATCAGATAACCGAGTGGCTTCGATTTGAAACGTTTCGGATAACGGAATGTTTCAGGGGACATTCCGTTATCTCTCAAGATAAATACTAAAAACACGGAGGTGAAATGTGATGAGCAAATCTAGCAACAGAATGGAAGTACCACAGGCCAAAGACGCGATGAACAAATTCAAGATGGAAGTTGCATCTGAGATCGGCGTAAACCTGAAGGAGGGTTACAATGGTGACCTCACATCCAGAGAAGCCGGCAGCGTAGGCGGCGAGATGGTTCGTCAGATGATTAAAAAGCAGGAAGAGTCTATGCGCTAGTTGATCTGTCAACCCGACAGAATGGTGGAATTACGTGAACTCACGTACTTCCACTACCACCACGCGCAAAAATACCTGCGACAAAAGGCACCCCGGCTGCCAGACGGCAGCCGGGGTGCCTTTTTTGTATCGTAAAATATGAAAAATGTGCCAATGTAGCAAATTGTACCTTGAAAATTGCAATCCGTACTAGATCGCTTGAAAAACAGAACTTATTTTGGTATAAACTTGCTATAGGAGAAATCTGTTTTAGAAGGAGGGGAAAGACATGAAGGAACAAAACAAACGCATTAAATCAATAAGAAAGAGGGGGCAGCGTATCTTAGCGGCGTTGCTCGCCTTATGTGTATTTGCCACGTCCTGTCAGAATATGCCGGGAGTGACTGCTGCGAGCGCAGCAGAACATGTGGAGAAAACCACGACGGGAAATACGACAGAACGTGCAGCGGAGCGTGCGGCGGCGCCGAAGGCGGGAGCAGCGGAACCGGCCGAGAGCGCTGGGAGCGCTTATATGTGGTATGACAATACGCAGCCGTATTTTAATGTGCGCGGCATTGACAATGGTAAGGAGCTGCAGACGACTTATCGGGATCGGGGTTACACAACTGCGAGCAAGGTGGACGGAAATAAGATAAGATGGAACAGCAGTAAGAACGTCGCGATGGGAAATTCCCTTTTTGGCTCCAGACAAATGGAATTAGTCTATAACGGAAGATATGTCCGTATCCGTTATACGGTGGAGAATAAAGGTTCTACGGAGCAGGAATTTCAAGTTGGCTCATCGGCAGATGTCATGATTGATGACAATGACAATGCTGAAGTTGTGGGCACGAGCAATGGCCTGAAGATGGACGGAGCCCCGCAAAACAGTTATAAATATAATTTGGCAGCGCCTACGGCAACGACGATGTGGTATGGATATTTTGCTAGAGCCTATTGGAATATGTTTACGGATCTTGCGGATAAAACGGTGCCTTACAATGACGACAGCGGTATGGCATGGTCATGGACAGGGAAGGTAGCACCCGGACAGAAGTGGAGCCGCTATGTGCTGCTCGGCGTGGGTGAACTTCCGCCTTCCCCTAAAAAGCCGGAACTGACCGCTGACGTTCCCCAGCTGGCGGTAGGAAAAACTAGAAACGTGGCGGGAAAGACAAATCCGGGCTGTACGGTCTGCGTGGAAGTGCAGGGAGAGGAATATACCGCAGTGGCGGATGGGAACGGTAATTTTTCCGTTCCGATAACGCTGCCGGAAGATGCGGTGATAGGAGAAACGACACTCAATTGTTATGCGGTGTCTCCAGAGGGAGGACTTTCTGATACGTTGAACAAGCAGATCGATGTAGTTAGAGAGCCGTTCATCAGCCTGACGGATACTGTGACGACGATTTTAGAAGACAGTACCGTAGATCAGGAATGGTACTTATCGTTTATCAAAAAACACGTCGGCACCGTAACTTATACATCGACAGTCAACACGAAAAAGGCAGGTACCTATACCGTTACCTACCGGGTGAGTGTGCCTGGCTATTCCGACAAGACAGCGACGCTGAAAGTCACTGTACTGCCGAAACCGCTGGAACTGAGCAGAACGACGGCGGTGCGTGTGGCCGGCAAGGACAGCTGCAGCCTTTCCGCCAAGCTCACTTACACAGGCGGGGAGAATATCACAGAGACAGGTTTTGTGTGGGGCATTATGATGAATCCCACCACCGGAGTCTGCAACGGACAGGTAAAGACGCCATCGGCGGTGAAGACAAAAGGCGGCTCCCTGAAAGGGACGGCGACGAACATTGTGGACGGCGTCGTATATCATGTCCGTGCCTATGCTAAAAATGCAGCAGGGCAGGTCTGGTACGGCGCAGAGGCTCAATTTGACATAAATGCAAAAAAATACGGAGAATTTACGATAAAGAATAATGGAAACAATAAATTTACCGTTACGAGGATCAATGGAACGGATGGTAGGCAGACGGTATATTACCGCACGCAGAATGGCTCTGCCGTCAGCGGTACTCATTTCACTGGCAAAGCTTCGTCGCTGACATTTGCGGAGGGCGAAACAACAAAAACCATCGAGATTACCGAAAAAGGGGCGAACGTCGTATTTTCCGGTAAACCTGCCACGGCATACACAAATGCAGACCGTGTCTACTGGGTGGAACTGTACCGTGTCGATGGCGGCGGTAAGCTTGGCAGCACCGCCAAGGCAAAGAGAACGCTGGCAAAAGACGGCAGTTATATGGTAAACAGAACGGTATATGGTGAAAACCCAAGAAGCGTCTCCACGAGTGATGATAACAAATACGTGGTGGACAGAAGTAAGACGAAAGCGCATCAGCCGTTTTTTACAAATAACAGGGGATATAACCAGAGTCATGGCTATAAGAATTTTAATACCCAGCGCTCCTTTGACATCGGGACGGCGAACGAACGCGCTTACTTGAAACAGACGGCGACAAAAGATATGTACTACAGGCTGAAATTTAAGGCACGAGAAAAGGATGACGCCTGGGAACACATTTGGATTGCGAATCATGCGCCGAATAATTTTGATAGTTCCAATGAGCATAACGGTCCCATCAATATTAATGATTCTTTGTTTGGGGCGGCGAAGTACACGGCGAGATTTGACATCACTTCATCATCCGGGGCAGATGTAACGATTCCCGGTACGGCATCAAGAACGAATATAACAGATTTTGCCTCCTCTGCGCGTGACGGCGCCGTGTCCGGGGACTGGCTGAAGTTTGGCAGGGATGAAACAGTGAATGTGTGGTTTGCTGCGACAGGAAAGGACACAGACAAATGGTACATGGAAACATATACAGATTACATGAAGGTGGTGGATGAGATAGAGCCGCAGCTATGCAGCGTCGCATCGGTTGGCGTCGGCACATTCAGGCCGGGCGATGAAGTGAATCTTCCGCTTATTTTTGATGAGATCGTGGACAGTCAGAACAGCACGCTGTCCGGTGTGACACTGGATACTTCATGGGGTACTTTTACCTATGCGGGCGGTGCAGATACAAACGTCCTCTACTTTAAGGGGAAGGTTCCGGAAAATGCGTCTTCTACCCTGAAAGTCAATAAAATAAACGGCGCAGATAAGATCAAGGATATGTGTGATACGAACGGCAAGGCATCCGGAGGCACGGGAAGCACGACGGTGGATGTAGACAATAAAGTTCCTGCCGTATCCATCACGAACCCGTCCCTTACAAACGGCACGGCACAGGCAGTCATTACCGCCACCAATGCGGATATACTGCAGTATGCGTGGTCTCAGACAAGTGCCATACCTGCAGCGGGCTGGATCAGCAGTACAAGCGGGTCAAAAGTAACGAACAGGCAGACCTCCGGCACATGGTATCTCCATGCGCGGGCTGTTTACAATGCCACGGGTAGAGAGGCCTTTACCAGCCGCGTTTTTAATTTTTCGGGCGCTGCGTCCGGTAAGCTGCCGGACATCGTCCTTTCCGTGGACAATAGTGCATGGGCGAGAGAGCGGAAAATAACCATAACGACAAAGGAACCCGCAGGGGCTGTCGTGAAGGTCAGAACACCGTCCGGGTCGGAGCAGGCAGTCTCCGGGAATTCTTATACGGCGACGGCGAATGGCGGCTATACCTTTATCCTTACCGCAGGCGGGGAAACGGTAGTAAAGTCTGTCACGGTCACAAAGATTGACAGGACAAAGCCTTCGGCGCAGATTACGGAGCCAGTGGAGAAGGTTCAGACAGAAAACGTGGCATTTATCGTCACACCTGCGGATGCAGGCGGCTCCGGTGTAAAGAATGTTACCGGTACATGGACGAAGACGACAAACGGCGGCAGCCAGGTGACAGAGAAAGCCGAGCTGACAAAGCAGGATGACGGTACTTATAAAGCAGTAACAACGGGAATTACGGGCAATAACTATACGTATCGTCTGAGCATAGACGTGGAGGATCATGCGGGCAATAAAACTACGTCTGCCGCGGCTTCCGGCACGTATACGGTCAACCTTAAAGTCCCGACCGTTACGGTGCAAAAGAAAAGCGAGACAAACAAAGGGTATATCTATGCCTATACGGTAAATGCGAATGGCAATACGATCACGGCGGTCAATTTGCCGAACGATACAGTGACAACAGAATTAAGCGGCGAGTTCACGCTGACTGCGGCCGGGACTTATTATGTCATTGTCAGTGACAGCGCGGGACATGTGGTGAGAAGCCAGGCCATCAACGTGGCGCAGGGCGTCGATTTTGATGCGCCCGAGGTCCGCGTATACCAGAGAGATACCAAATGGGCAAAGAAAGCAGTGCTGGAACTGTCCATTTATGAGAAAAGCGGGATACAGTCCATCAAAATGCAGCGCGAAGGGGCGGGGGCGACAACCCTTGCACTGGACAAACTGCAGACAGAGGCCGGTTCTTCCGACGTTTATCAGTACAATAATATCGAGGTCACCGCTAACGGCAAATATACCTTTATGGTAACGGACACAAAAGGAAATGCGGCAGCGGCAGAGATTACGGTAAAAAACGTCGACAAAACCGCTCCGGTGCTGACTGCGAAAGCCGATGCGACGCCAAGGGCGAGCGGCTGGTATACGGATACGGCGGTGCCGCTTGTGATGACGTTTAGCGATCCTGTGCCGGCCAATGGTGAGGGCGGCACGGAGAGAAGTGGTCTGGCTTCGGTGCAGTATAAGCTGGTGTCAAAAACGGATAAGAATACACTCGGCACGGCAACGCCGTCCGGATTGAAGTCCGTGCCCGCCTCCGACCTGGCAAAAGGTACTTATACCGTCAGCCTCACGCAGATGGGAATCTGGTATCTTTATGTAAAAGCGACCGATCAGGTGGGAAACGAATATAAGGGTTACTGTAATGTGACAGGTACAGCGAATACACTTGAGATTAAGAAAGACCAGTTCAAAGGAAGTCTTTCGTCCCTCAGCGGACCGGGGACGGCAAAGAAAGAGACGGAAGGTCTCCCGATGACAATCAAGGTGAATTACGGCCCTTCCGGCGGAAAGATGACTGCGGATGGACAGAACGCGCCGATTGCATCGTTTGCGGCCAATGACGGGTCAACGACGAAACAGGCGACGGTAAACTATACAACGAAACAGGTAGGCGTGAACCGTTTCTATATCCAGCCGGCGTCATGGGGCAGCAGTTATTTTTGGACCTACTATGTGTACCGGGTGAGATTTGACAGTCAGGGCGGCTCTGCCGTGCCGTCGTATCTGGTATGGACAAAGCAGGACAAAAATTCCACAAGCACGACCGTGGACTGTAAAGTGGCAGAGCCGGCTGTACCAACACGCAAGGGTTATACGTTTCACGGCTGGTACACCGATGCGGCATGCACGGACAGCAAGAAATTTGATTTTGTTAATCAGACGCAGCTCAGAAACGATATGACGCTTTATGCCAAGTGGACGCAGGACGTCTATCAGGTGGAATATGATTTGAAGATGCCGGATTACGACATACATTTTTCAAATAACATGGATAATACGGACTGCACGCCGAAGTCCTCCAACAAGTATGCGCACAAGCACTATAAGGAGACACCTTATACGGCACCTGCGGATAAAGTAGAATACCGGTATGGAGATAATATGAAACTGCCTGTTCCGACTCTTGAAGCGATAAGGAGAACGTTTGACTATGAAGCAGGTGGTGAAACGAAAACGGAAACCTACAGTGTTTCCATGACAGGCTTTACATTCGATGGCTGGTATGACAATGAGCAGTATACGGGCCGGAAGTATACTACGATCGATGCGGAGACGACGGGCGATAAGAAGTACTATGCGAAGTGGCGGGATACGCAGGCACCCAGTTTTTATTCAACGTGGTATACGGGAAGCAGCGGCGGATCTGGTAGCTGGTATGGCGCAGGAACAGGCAGTCTGGGACCATCATTTAAAGACAATATCGCAGTGGAAAATTCAATGGAGGTCAAAATAGATGATGGAGAGTGGAAAGTGGCTGCGTCAACAAACCATGCAAGTACTCCCGGCTATCCTTATGGTGATCAATATATTGCATGGTTTGGTATAGGAAAAAACGTTATGTCGGAGGGCAGGCATACATATCGTGTAAGGGCGAAGGACAAAGCCGGTAATCTGCGCGAATCATCGGAGTATACCATATGGATTGACCGCGGCAAGCCTGCCGTCACCGGCGATCTTACCTATAGTGTGGAGCCGACAGCACGCTACAAAGCGAACAGCAACGGACAGTTTTATGATACGCAAGTCGACGACAGTAAAAGAATATTGTTTTTCAATCAAGCACCGACGATTTCCATTTCGGGAAAAGATGAACCATTGGATGAAAATGGCATATCCAGCGGACTTTGGAAGGTGACATATACGCTGACTGAGCTGGATATGGAAACGGGTAAGGAAAAGCCGTCGACCGAGAAGCCGAGATATACCAACCCGCAATCGAAGTCAGTGTCTTTCGCGAACTACTCTACCACAGAGGGCGTCAGAAGCGGCACCGTTTCGTTTAAACTGCCTGAGAACTGGCGCGGCACGATTACGGATATCCGGCTTTATGACCGGGCGAATAACTATATTAAAATACCGGATATCGGAGAAGTCGTTGTCGATACACTTCCGCCGGTAATTCAGAATGAAAAGATTTATTTCTTTGGTAACAGCAGTGAACATATTGCGCAGCCGGAAGACAAATGGTATACACGGGAGGAATTGACAGGCAAGGGGATTACTCGCTTTGGTGCATACCCTGACCATGACGGAAGGGATGCGGAAGGAAATTCGATAACCGGTGCCCCTATTATGCGTTCCCGATGGCTGGTAAATGGGAAACACACAGGCGGGGTCGGCAATTTATTTTGGAATTATGGCACGGATCTTGGACTCGTGGACTCCCCAACGATCAGCAGCCTCACGGGCGTAAATGAAATTACGCTGGAAGTTACGGATTTTGCCGGAAACACGGCGACGGCGAGCACGACGATCAAGATCGGCGGCGGGCAGGAGATGACGCCGGAGGCGGCACGAGATTATCCGGCGGATGCGATAACGCAGCTTGCGAAGAATGCAGAGTATAAGATCACGGTTGACAAAATGACCTATACGGTTAATTCAGGTGTGGCGGGCAGGATTCCTTTCGTGCTGACACATGATATCGCTGGTGCCATTCCTTCCGGCAGTGATATTGACCTCTGTGGAAAGACGATTGTGATCAGGAAGAAAGGGATATCGGGCCACTCAGAAGATTCGGAGGCGCAGATGCTCGACATCAAGGCGCGTCCGGCTGCACTGAATATGGAGGATGATACGGTTCTTTCGGTTGATTTTGAACTATTGGAGAAAGCGGAAGATGCACAGATCAATCTGAAAATTGCCGATAGTACATATGCCTATGAATACAGTACCGACGGGGGAACAACATGGAAACAGGTTCCGGCGGACAAAGTGATCAAAAATCTGCCAAGTGGAGATATTCCGCTTCGCGCAGAGGCGAAAGCGAATACGACGGAGGCCGCGAACGACGGCTGGCCGCACGGGAAACAGAGCAAAAAATATATTAATCCCGGCAGCGGTAAGATTTTTGTGCAATATGATCTGAATGCGACGGATCCTTCGGCGAGCGGGCAGCCGGGCAGAGTAGAGGGTCTCAATTATAAGAGTACACTGTCGAAGCCGGTGGATCCTGCGCGAACGGACTATCAGTTCATGGGCTGGTATACGAAGTCAAACCCTTACCAGCCGGGAGGCGGCACGGAGGCACAGTGGCGTTTTACTGGTGCTGCCAATGCGAATACGGTTGGTGAAATTATCGGTACAAACAGGGCGGATTATGAGGGGAGGATCGTTGACAACAGTATAGGTGCGACGCTCTATGCCGGCTGGCGGGAGACGACGAAACCTACATTAAATGTGGCGCTGGAGACTGACACGAGTGCAGATGGCAGCGGTGTGATGGAAAGTGCCGAATCGGGGAAATGGTATCCGAATCTCCGAATCAAGATGACTTACAGTGATAACGTGGGTGTGACGGGACTTTACTATACAACTTCTTCCAGCACCAATCCCACATGGTATCCACTGAGTCTGAACGACGCAGAAACATCAGACCATAAGGTATTTACGCTCCCTTATACAAATTTGTCTGAGGGCAGCAAAACGATCCGCTTTAAGGCGGTGGACGCTGCGGGCAATGAGACGGAGGAGAAGATTTCCTATAAGCTCGATAAGACGCTGCCCGTGCTCGGTGAGGAGTCCTATAATTCCGGTTGCAAGAATATATGGCACTGGGCGATACGCAAAAGCAATCTTAACATCACCATTCCGGTCACGGAGACGAATTTAAAACAGGTGGAATATACTCTCATGCCGTTTACGTCCGCTGCGGCAGGGAAAGAACTGACGGAAGAGGTGTCAGACGAAGCTGTGGCGGCAGGGAATACGGATGTGAAAACGGCGAGTGTCTCGGGCGGTAAGGCTACGATTACGCTTCCCTCCGATTTTAAGGGCGCCATCAAAGTGAAGGCAGTAGACCTGGCAGGCAACTGCTCGGAAGAAAAGCAAATCGGCGTGAAAGTTCCCGGAATTAAGGGATTATTTGTGGAAAATAATGCGCCTGAGATCGCCGTAAACGCGAATGGTGCCAGTCTCTCATCCGGCTACTATGATACCGCACCCGAACTTTCTGTCGATGTGACAGATTTGACGGGTGGAAAGGATAAAAATGCGGGGATTGCTTCCATTACATGGCGGATCGGCAGCGGCACGAAAAATACGGTCAAAGCGGATTTTGATGCCAAACCCACGAGAAACTATACATTTACTCTAAACGAACTCGCCGGAAAGACGGGCGTATTCAATGTGACTTTCACAGCGACTGACCAGGCGGGTAACTCGAAGACGAAGAGCGTGACAGTTAAAATAAAGAGCAAGGCGGAGACACCGGTTCTTACGGTTGATTATATGAATGAGAAGCTGACAGGTCTTGCGGCGAATGCAGAATATGATGTGCGCGGTGAAACATTTACGGCAGACGGAAGCGGTTGTATCCGTATGGCAGAAGACTGGTTTGGCACTGACAATTTCCAGATCAGCCGCAAAGCGTACAGAGAAGATCTGCTCGACAGTGACTGTGCAGTCTGTAAGATCGCTGCCCGTCCGGAGGCACCAGATGTGAGTGTGGCAAAGGATGAGACGATCCGCGGCAAAGCTGACGCACAGTTAAATGGCGTAACCCAATATATGGAATACAGTGCTGACGGAGGCAGGACATGGACCGGCGTGCATGAAAGTGATCTGAAAGAACTGACAGGGGATGCCGGCATACTGGATGTCCCCACAGGAATTTTGACAGTGCGCGTAAAAGCGACTGCTAGCGCACCACACGGATTTGAGACGGAAGTGAGGCCGAATGCGGGCAGGACGCTGACCGTTACGTTCCATCCGATGGGCGGCAGTAATGTTTCCGCGATTATGGATCGGTCATGGCATGATACGGTGAAGCGGCCCGCTGACCCGATAAAATCGGGACATGATTTCATGGGCTGGTATAAGGATGCAAAAGGCGAAGAGCCTTGGCATTTCGAGGGAGATGCGGGGACTAAAGACCGGCTGGAAGATGATATTACCCTCTATGCGAAGTGGCGTGATACAGTAACTCCTTCCCTTAGCGCAGCATTGGAGACCGGTGTGGACGGCGTCATGGAGGATGTGACCGGGAGGGATCAATATTATCCGAACCTTCAGGTTAAGCTGACCTACAGCGATAATGTAGATGTGACCAAACTCTATGTCAGCAGGGACGGCGGGGCCTATGCCCTTGCAGGCAGCATAGGCGGCACGGACGGCAGCGCAGACATAAGCAAAGAAGTTCCGCAGGGCAAGACAGCGGACGGTTATGTGCAATATCATTTTATATATGATGATATCGCGGAGGGCAGCCACACCTACACCTTCAAGGCAGAGGATGCGGACGGCAATATGATGGAAACCGAGGCGCTGACGGCAAAACTGGATACGACTGCTCCTGCTATGGGCGAAGCATCCTTTGAAAGCGGATATAAGAATCTTTGGGATTGGATCGTCCGCAATGAAAGCCTGCAGATTATAGTGCCGATCAATGAGATCGACAGCGGTGTGGAAGAGGTGGTATATACTCTTATACCTGCGGCTGATGTTACCGATGCAACTGTTATAACAGGAACTGCGACGGTGGAAGAGGTTTCGGACCACGGTGTGGATTATCAGGCGAAGATTTATGTTGCATCCGATTTCAAGGGAAGCGTTCGCGTGGAAGCAAAGGACAAAGCCGGGAATGAGGCGGATGTCAAGACGATCGGTACCGACGACGAAGATGTAAAAGGTGTGATCGTGGAGAACAAAGCGCCTATGATTACGGTACATGCGGACCGTGATATAGCGGCAACGGGAGCGGCAGTATCGGCAGCCGCGGCAGATGTACTCGGAATGACGGTTTCAGAGGAATATTATGAGACGGCGCCGGAACTTATGGTGAACGTAACGGACGAGGAGAACGACATTCTGAACGGTCTGGTTACAGGAGGTATCGCGTCTCTCAGCTACCAGATCGGAGAGGGTGAGCCGACGCTGGTGGGGACGCAGGATGAATATAAAAACGAGCGTAAGACAAAGGTTGATTTCACCATTCCGAGCGCGAAGATCCTGGAAGGAGAGACCGATATTACCATAACGGCTGTGGATCATGCGGGGAATCAATCCACAAAGAAACTGACCATCAAAGTCAAGACTCCTCTCGATGTACCCCGGGCAAAGATCGGTTATGTGGAGGAAACGCTGACCGGTCTGGAGGGAGATACGTCATACTGGATCAGCGTGGATGGTGAAGATGATAGCAGAAAGATGATGACAACGGATGCGGACGGGAAGATCATGTTAGAGGAAGACTGGATTGGCAAGACGCTTACCATCGTGCAGATCAGCAGTATGGAATCAAGAAGCAACAGTCCGGAACAAAGCCTTACCATTCCTTCACGTCCGGGAGCACCGATACTTGGTACAGAAGACGAGAGCCATCCGATGTGGCGTGACGGAACGATTACGGGGTTTGCGGCGGATCAGGAATACGAGATTGCCGAAGACAGTTTCATCATTCAATGGCGTGATGCCGTTGTGACAGACGGAAAGATTACCGGACTTTACGGTACCGGCTGCCTGCCAGATGATGCTTTGGATTCTTTCGGAAAATACTGTGTGCGTGTAAAAGCAGCAGATCATCCGGACGGTACAGGCAATTTTACGGGCCATCCGGCGAGAGTGACAGTTGGTTCCGGTTTACCCGTGCGGTTTGATATGCCGGATGCGGACATTGATTACCGGGAAACATCATTGAAAGAACGAGTGCCGGGCGGGCTTGTACCGAATGCGGAATATAAGATCGTATACACAGAAGACGGGAACACGATGACCAGTACTTTTATGACGGATGATGCCGGTTATGGATATATCGAGGATGTCTGGATGGGCCAGGAATGTCAGATCATTCGTTCCGGTTATGGTATGTCGAGTATTGACAGCGAGGCCCAGCGCCTGACGATACCGCCAAGACCTGCTGCACCTGCACCCGTGGGGAAAGAGGTAAGCGGAATAGACAGAGAGGACGGGATGCTGACTGGTCTGAAGGCAGACACAGCCTATGAAATATCCACGGATGGCGGCGGGATATGGACGGAAAAGATCGCTAACGAAAAAGGTGAGATTACCGGACTGGCAGCCGCAGATTATATCGTGCGGGAATCCGCTACGGATACAAAGTTTGCAAGCCAGCCGTGTGAGCCGGTGAAAGTAAATGGATGCTATGAGGTTACTCTGCACGGAAACGGCGGAAGTGCCGGAACCGAACTTACGGATTATACGGAAGGAACAGGGGCGGTGCTGCCGGCTGACTGGACGAGAGACCGTTATCTTTTTGTCGGCTGGTATGACAACGAGGCCTTTGACGGAGAAGCCGTAACGAATATTTCCGCTGCCGAAACCGGGGCGAAGGAATACTGGGCAAAATGGCAGTGTGAGAAGCCAGCTTCAGAGATTGATTATCGAGAAACATCGCTGACAGGGCTTGCGGCAGATACGAAATATAAATTGGAATACGAAAAAGACGGGGAGACCGTGAGCGAGATCATAACGGTAAATCAGGAGGGCAATGTACCCATCAAAGAGGAATGGATGGGCAGAGACTGCTGCATCATCTGTCTCGGGAATGGTTTATCGGAGGAAGACAGCGAGGCACAGAACCTGACGATACCGCCAAGACCTGAAGCGCCCGCACCGAAGGCTGAAGATGTAAGCGGAGAAGGCAGGGAGGATGGAAAGCTGACCGGTTTGAAGGCAGACACGCTCTATGAAATATCCACGGATGATGGTAAAACATGGACGGAAAAGACTGCGGATGCCAATGGTGAGATTACCGGATTGGCTGCTGCAGATTATATCGTGCGAGAACCCGCTACGGATACAAACTTTGCGAGCCAGCCGTGCGAGCCGGTGAATGTAAAGAAATACAATGCTGCGACACCGACACCGGCCGCCAGTGCGGATCCAGCCGAGACGCCAGTACCAGACGCCAGTGCAGATCCAATCTTGACGCCGGCACCCGATGCCAGTGGGAAGCCAATTGTGACACCGACAGAAACACAAAAGGCATTCGATAAGGAAAAGAGCAAACTGGAACTGCATTCCAACTTGAAAGCCATTCAGACGGGAACGAAACTGAAAGTCTCATGGGGCAGGGTAACAGGCGCCAACGGTTACAGCGTCTATGCTCAGTATTGTGGAAAGGATTTTAGTGCCAAGTCGCTGAATCGGGTCAAGAATGGCAGAATAACAAATATTACCATTAAAAAAATTAATGGTAAAAAGCTGGATACCACAAATAATTTCAAAATGTATGTTGTGGCATGGAAGTGGGAGAATGGTAAAAGAGTATCTCTTGCCAAAACCTTAATCATACATACCGCAGGGAAAGACAGCGTAAAATATACGAATGTCAAAAAGATTCAGGTAAAGAAAGTTTCGTATGTGATGAAGCGGGGCAGCACCGCAACACTCCGTCCCAAAGCAGTTCTGTATGATAAGCGGAAAAAGCAGCTCACACTGGCACATTGTAAAGAATTTCGCTATCTGAGCAGCAATAAAAAAGTGGCGACGGTAACGGCAGGCGGAAAGGTAAAGGCAAAGGGAACAGGTGAATGCGCTATATATGTCTTTGCGAAAAACGGCTGCAAGCGGAGAATTAAGATCAAGGTAAAGAAATAGGTAAATAGAAAAGTGGAGTTGGCATCCCAGGAATGTCATTTAGTGAAGGCATAGGTAGTGACACTCCTTACAGAGCAGGGTATATAGAAATATGTACCCTGCTCTTTTGTTTGCCCAGCATGGGCGAGTTCTAACGGGTGAAAGTCCCGAGTGCGCGTAGGCAACAACGAAGCACATAGCCGAACGGCAAGGGTGTCCGCCGTGTGACGGAATCTGAAAGAAGCTGTAAGCAAACCTTTGACCTGACGGAAAGAAACCGCATATAAGGCTCGGAAATGCGGATAAGGTGACAAGAGACACTGAAGTCCAAAAGTTGCTGGAAGTACGAGTAAATGTGGCAGGTACATGGAGGGAAATATCGCCCGCGTATGTGCATATGGAAGTATTGGAAAACGCCAAAGAACAGAGCAAAGAATCTAATGAAGCTGGATGTACCCCGCTGGGCGGCATATAAGATTGCATACTCGGGAGCGGAGGGCCTGAATGGGATCAGCAAGAGCACAAGGGGATGCGGATTACTGCCCCCCTTCCACATTGACATTTCCCCCACATTATGTTACGTTATACACATACCATTTTTTTATTTCAAACAAACAACTTACCATAAAAGAATTACCCGAAAGTTACAAAGCTAACACGTAATATTTCATTGCGGGGCAGAATGTGAGGAGAACATGAAGATCATTATTGTTGGGTGCGGGAAAGTCGGCAGGACGCTGGCGGAGGAATTGAACAAAGACGACAATGAAGTTACCGTGATCGACCGCAGCTATGCAGTCGTAGAGGAATTATCGAACCAATTCGACGTAATGGGCGTAGCGGGAAACGGAGCGAGCTACAAAACCCAGATGGAAGCAGGCATTGAAAAAGCAGACCTTCTGATCGCCGTAACCGCTTCGGACGAGTTAAACCTTTTGTGCTGTCTGATCGCGAAACGTGCCGGTAACTGCCAGACGATCGCCAGGGTGAGAAACCCGGAGTACAGCGCGGAAATTGATTTTGTAAAAGAAACGCTCGGACTGGCGATGACGATAAATCCGGAATTTGCGGTAGCGCAGGAGATCGCAAAAGTACTGCGGTTTCCATCTGCCATCAAGATCGATTCATTTGGCAAAGGTCGCGTGGAGATGCTTAAATTCCGCGTTCCGCCGGAGTCAAATTTAAGTGATATGCTGGTGATGAGCATTGCCCCCAAACTAAAGGCCGACGTCCTCGTCTGCGCCGTGGAGCGGGGAGGAAATATTTTCATTCCCAAAGGGGATTTTCGTCTTCATGAAAAAGACGTGGTATCGATTCTGGCCGACGCCAAAAAAGCGAGCGACTTCTTTAAAAAGATTGGCATTGAGACGCACCAGGTCAAAGATACGATGATCGTCGGCGGCGGGGATACGTCGTATTATCTGGCAAAGCTGCTTTTGCCGATGGGCATTGACGTAAAGCTGGTGGAGCGGGATGAGCGGCGGTGTGACGTGTTATCCGAACTTTTGCCAAAGGCGCAGATCATTCACGCGGACGGTGCGGAACAGAGTGTCCTCATAGAAGAAGGAGTGTCCCAGGCGGAGGCGTTCGTGGCGCTGACGAATATTGATGAGGAAAACGTTATGCTGTCTTTATTTGCCCGCAGCCAGGGAAAAGGCAAGGTGGCGACGAAGATCAACCGCATGGATTTTGACCAGATCATCCGTGAACTTGATCTGGATACGACCGTATATCCGAAAAAAATTACGGCACAGCACATCCTGCAGTTTGTGCGAGGGAAAAAGAACTCGATCGGCTGTAATGTCGAAACGATGTACCGTATACTGGATGATAAAGCGGAGGCGCTGGAATTTATCGTGAAACAGGACTCGGAATTGTCCGGTATTCCGCTGGAGGAACTGCAGATCAAAGAAAATACGATCGTTGCCTGTATCATCCGCGGAAGGAACATCATCATTCCCCGTGGTAAGGACACGATGCGGGTCGGGGATTCGGTCGTCATCGTGACGACGACACTCGGACTGAAAGATATCCGCGATGTGATCCATGTCAGGAAGCAGTAGGGGGAAGTAAGAAATGAATTACAGGGTTGTCATTTACATGCTCGGCTGGCTGCTGGATTTTGAGGGGATCTTTCTCATGCTGCCGTGTCTGGTGGGAGCCATTTACCGGGAAGAGGATGCGGTATTTTTCGCTGTGTCCGCGTTGATCTGTCTTGTGACGGGTTTTATTATAACTAGATTTAAGCTGCAGAATAAATCGATGTATGCCAGAGAGGGATTTATTATCGTGGCTCTAAGCTGGTTTTTGCTCAGTATATTCGGCGCGCTGCCGTTTGTGATGTCAGGCGCCATACCTTCCTATGTCGATGCGCTGTTTGAAACCGCGTCGGGATTTACGACGACAGGGGCGACGATCCTCGGGGATGTGGAGAGTCTCTCAAAGTGTATCAATTTTTGGAGAACATTTACCCACTGGATCGGCGGTATGGGGGTTCTCGTCTTTATGATGGCAGTCGTACCGCTTGCCGACGGCAGGAATATGTATCTGATGAAAGCGGAAAGTCCGGGCCCTACCGTAGGTAAACTGGTGCCCCGCATCAAATCGACGGCCAAGATCCTCTACGGCATGTACCTTGTTCTTTCGGTCGTAGAATTTCTCTTTCTGCTGGCGGGACGGATGAGTGTTTACGATGCCCTCACCACTACGTTTGGTACGGCGGGTACGGGTGGATTCGGCATCTATAATGACAGTCTGGCCGGTTTTTCCCCGTACATACAGATCGTCGTGACGGTATTTATGATAGCTTTTGGAGTTAATTTTACATTTTATTACTTGCTCATATTAGGAAAACGCTGGAAGGAGGCATTTCAGATGTCAGAAGTCCGCGCGTACCTGGGCGTGATCCTGGTGGCGGTGGCGTTTATCACCATCAATATCCGGGGCATGTTCGGCAGTATAGGTGAGGCGCTGCGTCACGCGGCCTTTCAGGTGGGATCCATCATTACGACGACAGGGTTTTCGACGGTGGATTTTGACCAGTGGCCGGAATTTTCCAAAACGATCCTGCTCTTACTTATGTTTATCGGCGCCTGCGCGGGCAGTACCGGCGGCGGTATGAAGGTTTCCCGTATGATCATATGGGCAAAGACCTTCTTTAAAGAATTAAAAGTTATGATCCATCCTCGGAATGTGTATAAGATCTCCGTTGGCGGACGAAAAGTGGAGCATGAGGTCGTGCGTTCCGTCAATGTGTTTTTAGTGGCGTATCTCATCGTTTTTGCCGTGTCCGTGCTATTGATCAGTTTGGACGGGTTTGATTTTGTGACGAATTTTTCTGCCGTGGCCGCCACGATCAATAACATCGGCCCCGGTTTGAAGGATGTCGGGCCAATGGCGAATTTCTCGCTGTTTGCGCCGGTATCAAAACTTGTTTTAATTTTTGACATGATAGCGGGAAGACTGGAATTGTTTCCGATCCTGCTCTTGTTTTCACCTAGCACGTGGAAAAAATAAATACGTGTCACCATCTGGACATGTTAGAAAGTGTATTTGAAATGTCTCATAATAATCAGAAAAAAATTGCGATCATCAACGATATATCAGGATTTGGCAGGTGTTCCGTCGCGGTATCCCTGCCGGTCATTTCCCACATGAAAGTACAGGGGTGCGTGGTTCCGACCTCTGTTTTTTCAAACCATACCGGTTTTCCGTCGTTTTTTTGCGATGATTACACGGACCGGATGCCGGCGTATATTGAGGAGTGGAAAAAACTGGGACTGCGGTTTGAGGGGATCACCAGCGGTTTTCTTGGTTCCGCGGCGCAGATTGAGATCGTTACGGATTTTATCCGGGCGTTTCGCGACGAGCGGACAAAAGTGGTGATCGATCCGGTCATGGGGGAGAACGGAAGGGCGTATCCGACGTACACGGCAGACATGTGCGAGCGCATGAAGCACCTCGTTCAGTTTGCGGATATTTTAACGCCGAATGTCACGGAAGCGTGTATGCTGGCCGGCCTGCCGTATAAAGGCTCCGGCTGGACCGGCGGGGAACTGCGGCGGATCGTCGAGCGGCTGCGGGGACTGGGGGCGGGAAAGATCGTGATCTCCGGGCTGGAAACGGGTCATTATGTCTCGAACGCGGTCAGTGAACGGCCGGGAGAACTAAAGATCCTGCGCCAGAAACGGGTCGGCAAAGTGCGCTCGGGCACGGGCGATATTTTTTCTGCCATCATCGCGGCAGACTGTGTCAACGGCGTGGATTTTGAACAGTCGGTCAAAAAGGCGGCGGCCTTTGTGAAGGATTGTATCCTGGTAACGGAAGAAATGGACATTCCAGAGACGGACGGCGTCTGTTTTGAGGAAGTTCTCTATAAATTAAAATAAAATATAACTTTTGGAGGTAGCAGAAATGAGGAAGGTTGAAGGACTGATCAACACAAAAAGAAAGCAGGGGAACATAAACAAAGAAATTTACGGACATTTTTCCGAGCATTTGGGCCGCTGCATTTATGAGGGGATCTTCGTCGGCGAAGATTCGGACATACCAAATACAAAGGGGATGCGTAACGACGTGGTAGAGGCTTTGAAAAATCTGGACATTCCGGTACTGCGCTGGCCGGGCGGATGTTTTGCCGACGAGTATCACTGGATGGACGGCATCGGGCCGAAAGAGAGCCGGAAATGTATGGTAAATACGAACTGGGGCGGTGTTGTGGAGGATAATAGTTTTGGCACGCACGAGTTTTTTGAACTGTGCAGCCAGATCGGCTGTGAGCCGTATATTAACGGGAATGTCGGAAGCGGAACCGTACAGGAAATGTCCGAGTGGATCGAGTACATGACGTTTGACGGCGAATCCCCGATGGCGAACAAGCGTGCACAAAACGGCAGAAAAGAGCCGTGGAAGCTGAAATATTTCGGTGTCGGCAACGAGAACTGGGGCTGCGGCGGAAATATGACGCCTGAATATTATGCGAATACATATCGCAGATTCCAGACATTTTGCAAAAACTACGGCGACAATAAATTGTACAAGATCGCCTGCGGCCCAAACGCGGACGACTATGAGTGGACGGACAAACTGATGAGCATCATCGGCAGTAACTTTGCGGACGCCATCAGTATGCACTATTATACGGTCCCATGCGGCTGGGAGAAAAAAGATACGGCGACCGGTTTTGATGAGAAAAGGTATTACGAAACGATTGAACTGACGCTTCGCATCGAGGAAATGATCGACCGCCATCTGGAGATCATGAGCAAATATGATCCGGAACATAAGGTGAAACTCGTCGTTGATGAATGGGGTACGTGGTATCAGGTAGAAGAGGGAACGAACCCGGGATTTTTGTACCAGCAGAATACGATGCGCGACGCGATGGTTGCCGCGCTGAACTTAAACATTTTCAACCGCCGCTGCGACCGCATCGACATGGCAAATATCGCGCAGGTAGTCAATGTGCTTCAGGCAGTCGTTCTGACAGAGGGCGCGAAGATCGTAAAAACGCCGACCTATTATGTGTTTGAAATGTACAAGCGCCATCAGGGGGCGACGCTCGTTGACTGTTATCTCGATGTACCGAAGGAAGAATGCGAAGGCTATACGGTGCCGCTCGTCTCATCGTCGGCCTCGGTCAATGAGGCAGGAGAGCTGACTGTAACGCTCGCCAATGTATCTCTTTCCGAAGAAATTGAGTGCCAGATGGACGTCGTAGGCAGCTACGGCGCTGTTACCGGCACGATGCTGACCGGAAGCATGGGCGATTTTAACACGTTCGAAAAGGACGATGTAGTAAAGCCGCAGGCATTTACAGAAGCAAGCCTGGCAGACGGCGCGCTGACGGCAAAACTTCCACCTTGCAGTGTCGTAACCCTTGTTCTGAAATAGGGACGGCGCGATGGGAAAACAGATCCGATTTTGTCCGCGGTGCGAGTGGACAAAAGAAATGATGGAAAAAGAGCTGTTAAAGCTGGAGCAATACATCGAACATATCCCCGAAGAAGACAGGGTTTCTGACGAAGAGTACGAGAGGCGGCTCCTTCTCTGCGACAGCTGCCAGGAACTGCGGGGAGGCTTATGTGGGCAGTGCGGCTGTTACGTCGCGGTCCGCGCCGCGAAAAAGGCCGGATACTGCCCGCATATCAAGGCGAAGTGGTAAAAATAAGTGATTGAAAAACGGGTGGTAATGGTGTAGAATATAAGTACCAGATTTTACACAAGATTAGGAGTTCAGAAAGGAGAGGATTGCGTGTACAAAGATAGAAAAATCAGGAAACGGCTGATTGCCTTTTTCTGTACGGCAGCGCTTATGTGCTCCGTTTGTTCCGCGGTAGCTTACAGCTATTTTTCATCGGCGGAAGAAGGCGGCGACCACTATCAGGATGCCAGCAGCATCCAGTTGGGGGAACCTGTTTTAAACAAAGCGGAAGATGAGGTTGAGTTTTCGCTGGAAAACCTGACCGAGGCCGATAAAGATGTCGTGGTCCAGATCGATCATTACAAGGATCAGGCGTTTGTAAACAGGGATGAATACAAGCTGACGCTGCCATCGGGAACGGAACATACGAACCTGTCCCTTCCGGCACAGCCGGGAAGCCGGTTTACACTGGCGGACAGCGCGGGCAGCGTTTATAAAGACAAAAAGGAACTCGGTACATATGACTGGGTAGGCACCTGGGCGAGTTCGCAGCTGGAGGCGGTCAGTGAAAACGCGCCGCCGAAGCCAGGGTTGAGCGGAAATACATTTCGTCAGTTTATCCGTCCTTCCACGGGCGGAGAAAAGATCCGGCTGAAATTCTCGAATAAAGTCGGCAAGACGCCGGTGGAGTTGAAATCCGTGCACATCGCGAACCAGGTCAATGCGGCCCGTTCGGACATCGACCCGGCGACGGATACGGTCGTGACATTTAACGGGAGCGAGAGCGTCTCGATCCCGGCGGGCGAAATGGTCGTTTCGGATCCGATCGACTATAAAGTCGATCCACTGCAGCTGATCGCGGTATCTACCTATTTCGGCGAGGTGCCGGCAAATATCACGAGCCATACGGGCGCGCGGTGCAACAATCATTTTGCCGAAGGAAACCATGTCAGCGACGAGACACTCGGAAACGACCTCAATCGCCGAAGGGTGAGCTGGTATTTCCTCGAGGGAATGGATGTCATGTCGCCGGAGAGGAATGAAGCGGTTGTCTGCTTTGGCGACTCGATCACAGATGGTTACGGAACGAATCCCAACAAATATCAGCGGTGGACCGATGCGTTTGCCGAGAAACTGCTGGAGAATGAGGCCACGTCCCACTTGTCCGTACTGAATCAGGGAATTGGTGGAAATTCCATCTTTGGCGGACTGGGGCAGGCGGCGAAAGACCGTTTTGACCACGATGTGCTGGAGCAGCCGGGAGCAAAATACCTCGTGATGCTCATGGGGATCAACGATATCGGCTATGCGACAGATGAGTCCCTGACGGCGCGCATGATCGAGCAGTATGAGATCATGATCGACAAAGCGCATGAAAAAGGGATGAAGGTATACATGTGTACGATCCTTCCATTCAAAGGAAATAATTATTATTCGGATAACGAAGGCCCTCTCCGTGAGAAGATCCGTCTGGCCGTCAATGAATGGATCCTTACAAAGTCGGAAGCGGACGAGGTGATCGACCTGTCAGCCGCGTTCACGGATCCGGAAGATCCGGAAAAGATGATCAAGGAATTCAGTAATGACTGGCTTCACCCGAATGCAGCCGGGTACAGGGAGATCGGCCGGATCGTGTACGAAGCGATGATGAAAGGGGAGGGATTCGATGCGAAATAGAGCAGGTAGAAAAATACTGGCGGCGGGGATGGCTGTGATCCTGACGGCTGGGCTGTTTTCCGACAGTTCCGCGACCACTTCCCAGGCGGCAAAAAAAGTCAAAAGTGTGACGATAACGAACCCGCAGACGAGCAGCCTCTATTTGAAAAAGGGCGAAAAATTTCAGGTAAAGACGAAAGTAGCGCCGGCCAGCGCGAAAAATAAGAAATTAAAGTTTACGTCTTCCAACAAAAAAGTGGCCGCCGTTTCCGCAAAAGGAAAGGTCACGGCGAAGAAAAACGGCAAGGCGAAGATTACCGCGGCCGCGAAAGATAAGAGCGGCCGGAAGGCAGCCATTACGGTACAGGTCGTGAAGAACTTTAAAAAAGCTTCCGGTGTGAGCCTGGATCAGAAAAACGCGGTGCTGTATATGAGTAATGGAGCAAATACAGTTACACTGGCCGCCACAGTCACGCCGAAAAAGGCGACCGTGAAAAAAGTAGTTTACAAAACGTCTGATGCCTCCGTGGCAGGCGTGTCCGCCAAAGGTGTCGTGACGGCGAAAAAAGAAGGCATAGTGAAGGTTACGGCGTTTGCGGCAGACGGACGCGGAGCGAAAGCGGTATGTACGATCACGGTGAAACAACAGCCGGATTCATCGGCCGTACCAGTTGTGACACCATCCGCGGTGCCGCCGGTATCGACACCGGCAGTTCCGACCGGCAAGCCGGATGACGGAAAGCAGAGAGTGATTTTCCAGTCGTCCAACAATTTCCGCAGTTATGCCGTCGTATCCTATTCCCTGCCAGAAGAGGTAACGGCAGAGGATATTTCCGAAATCTCGCTCGGTGTGGATTCTGATAAACCGATGTCGGTGCGTCTGTATGCCGGTGAGAAGCGGAAAACGGCAGCAGAGCTGACGGGAGCGGAGAGCAAGGTCATCGACACGGTGACTGGAACGCAGGACGTTACGGTAGACGGTGTCCAGGGTACGGCAACGTTACATCAGTTAGAGATACAAGAGACATCTTCCACACGGTTTGCTGTGCCGGCAGGAATCGGAAATTCATGTTCCCTTTCCCTGGATGAGCAGGCAAAGAGCAGGCTGGCGGAGGGAGACGGTAAAGAACGACAGATTACGATCTATCCGCACGCCGTATGTCCGAACATTACTATCTATGATCTGGTGATCACGACGGTTTCGGGAAATCGTTACACGATTCCGTTGGATGAGACGACGGTCCGGGCAGCAGAGGGAGGGAAGGTCTCCTTTTTGTAAAGCATAGCTTGAAGCGCTGTTTTTATGAGACATCGGATAGGCGTGACGCTTAATTAGAAAAGAGGTATTGTATGAGGGGAAAAGGTAAAAAACTGCTGGCAGTCATGGCCGCCGCAGCCATGACCGTGTGCACCGTAGTTCCGGCAGCACCGGCAGAGGCGGCAAGTGCAGCAAAAGTAAAGAGTATTGCGTTTTCGAAACCGGCCATTCAGACGCTGGCACTCAAAAAGGGCGAGACATTCCGCTTAAAGGCAAATGTGAGTCCGAAAAAAGCAAAGGCGAATCTCACCTATTCTTCCAGTCGGAAGAAAGTGGCACAGGTCACGAAGAAAGGCGTGTTAAAGGCGAAAAAAGCCGGAAAGGCAACGATTACGGCAGTAAGTACGACGAAGCCGAAAAAGAAAGCGTCAATTAAAGTGACCGTTTATAAAAAGTTCACGAAAGTAAAGAACGTTTCTATCAACAAGACAAGCGCGGTTTTGAGCGAGGGACAGAACCTGACGCTGAACGCGGCTGTCTCACCCGCCAAAGCGACTGTGAAAAAGGTTACATACGCGACTTCGAAAAAGGCGGTTGCCACTGTGAGCAAAAAGGGAGTTGTCACGGCGAAAAAAGCTGGTACGGCTGAGATTACGGCTTACGCGCAGGATGGGCGGGGAGCCAAAGCTGTCTGCCGCGTCACGGTTCAGGAAAAAGGCGTTGTCACAGGATCTGCCACCCCGGCAGCACCAGGGGGTTCGTCAGTCCCCGGGGTTACGCCGGCCGTCCCCGGGGCCTCGGCAGCATCGACCCCGGTTCCGACCCCGCGTCCGCCGCTCGACCAGTTCGTCGTAGCTTCTAAGGATCGTTCGGTTCCGGTTTATGTGGATGAAAAAGGGGACGACTACGACGGGTTAAGCCTGATCGCGGATTCGTTTGCCGAAGATGTCGCGATGGTGGCGCAGAGCGGCAAGGCGTCTGAAGTCGTAACGAAGTCGCAGGATCTGAAAGGGACAGCGATTATCGTCGGTTCAATCGGCAATAACGCCGTCATCGATTCCCTGATTGCCGAGGGAAAACTCGATGTATCGGATGTTCAGGGCAAATGGGAGACCTATAAGATCAAATTTGTCGATGATCCGACAGCCGGTGTGGACAAAGCGATCGTTGTCGCTGGAAGCGATAAGCGCGGAGCCATTTACGGACTCTATCACATCTCCGAGGTGATGGGGGTTTCCCCCTGGGTGTTCTGGGGAGACGCCGTACCGGAGAAAAAGGACGAGATCGTCCTTTCGAACTGGGATCTCGAGATGACCTCGAAAGAGCCGTCCGTCAAATACCGCGGTATATTCCTCAACGACGAGGCACCGTCTCTGACCGGATGGGTGAAGGAGAAGTTCGGCGATTACAATGAAGATTTTTATGATCTTGTGTACGAGGTGATCCTCCGCTGCAAAGGAAATTACCTGTGGCCGGCGATGTGGGGAAATGAGTTCAGTGAGGACGGAAAATCTTCTCCGATCGCAAACGCCGAGCTGGCGGATAAGTACGGGATCGTCATGGGCACATCCCACCATGAGCCGCTGTGCCGCGCCGGCAACGAGTGGGGCCAGAAATGGCGGGATTACTCAAAGCGCGCGTACTGGGATTTCAATAAGAACGAAGAGGGGATCACAAACTTCTGGCGCGACGGCGTAAAAAGGAACATGGCGTATGAAAATGTCTATACGCTCGGTATGCGCGGCGAGGCCGATTCCGCTCTGGGAGGCAGCGTGGAGGACAATATCGATCTGCTCAAGCGGGTCATTACGACGCAGAAGAACATTCTGGCTGAGAACGACCGGAGTGACGCGCCGCAGGTTCTCACCGTTTACAAAGAAGTGGAAAACTTCTGGCACGGCACAAGTGAGACACCGGGACTGAAAAAATGGGATCAGCTCGATGACGTTGTTATCATGCTCTGTGAGGACAATAACGGAAACATGCGTACACTGCCGACGACGAAGGAAGAGCAGCAGCGCGCGGGCGGCTGGGGCATGTACTACCACTTTGACTATCACGGCGGCCCGACCTCATACGAGTGGGTCAATACAAAAGAGCTGAATAAAGTGTGGGAACAGATGACGATGGCATATGAGCACGGCATCGATGATATATGGATCGTCAATGTCGGCGACTTAAAGCCGATGGAGATGAATATTTCCTATTTCCTCGACATGGCATATGACTATGACACTTGGGGGAAAAATGGCAGGAATAAGACAGGCGACTACATGAAACAGTGGGTGGGCCAGCAGTTTGGCTCCGCGCTCGACGAAAAACAGACCGAAGCAGTCGCGTCCCTGTTAAAAGAGTATACGTGGATCAACGGATCCTGTAATCCGGAGACACTGAAAAATAACACGTATCATGTGACCAATTACAATGAGGCCGTACGTGTCCTGAACCGGGCACAGAAGCTGATGGATGATGCCGAGCATTATAAATCGGTGATTCCGGATCATCTGCAGGCGGCGTATTTTGAACTCGTGTATTATCCTGCAGTGGCATCGGCCAATGTGGCAAAGATGCAGATCCTGAGCGGTCTGAATGAGTACTTCTTTGAAAAGGGAAGTGCCGCCGCGAACTGGTATGCCGACCAACTGGAGGAATCGGTGAAACTGGACGGGACGCTCCAGTACACATACAATAACGAAATGCCGGGCGTCGGCGACAAGTGGAAAAATATGATGAGTTCGCCGCATGTCGGTTATGTCACATGGGATTCGAGTGGCTGGTCTTATCCGAAAGCGAAAAGGGTAGATTCCCTTGCGGATCAGGCACAGATGATCGTGACGCTGCAGAATCAGGAGGCGGCTGTTACCGAGGGAGAATGTGCACTCGATACCTTTACGAACATCAATAAGGAGACGTATACCGTAATGGTTTCCAATGGCGGCAGTCCGTCCTTTGATTATACGGTAAAAGCGAGCGCGGACTGGATTCACGTTTCCAAAGCTTCCGGCACCGTAGAGCTTCAGGATACATTTGACATATCGGTTGACTGGAGCAAGGTGAGCGCGGATGCGGACGGAACGGTGACGGTGGCTGGAGCAGGCGGCACGGTTACGATCCAGGTCAAGGCAAAAGTGATGAATGCTTCTTCGCTGGATCCACATACGTACGTATATGCCAACGGGTACGCGTCCATCCTTGCAGGCGGTTTCGTGAACAGCGGGGCCGGGGAAGGCGGTATTGCCTGCGGCGTGATCGACAATTACGGCAAGATGGGGCAGGCGGTCAAAGCATTCCCCAGCAATTTCTGCTTTAAGGATGATCCGGCCAAAGCGCCATTTGTTGAGTATAAAGTATACGTCGATCAGGATGATGTGTACAATTGTACCGTTTACGCGGCGCCGTCTAACAACATCGACCGCGATGATGTGGCGATCCGCTACGGACTTTCCGTCAACGGCGGAAAGACGGATGTTGTCAATATGCTGAGCAGCGATTATGCCGCCGGGGAGTACAGCGGTACGTGGGCGGACGATGTGTCTGCCAACGGCAGGAAAACAACGACGCAGATCCAGCTCAAACCGGGGATCAATACGATCCGCGTCTATGCGATCGATCCGACATTTGTCATGCAGAAGCTCGTGATTTCAGAGGAAGAAGTACTGGCTTCACATCTCGGGCCGGAAGAAAGTTACTATGTAGGAAAATAAAGGATGCGGATTCTGGATGTATCAAACACATTACTGTATACATCATTGATAAAGCGTACTTTTATTTGGTATCATAAAGTTAAGTAATGTACTATCAATCAAAAAATTAGGAGGTATTTATATGTTTCACAAGAAGAAATGGGCGAAACTGACAGCTGCCGGGCTTGTCTTTTCGCTGGCAGCTACAATGGCAGTAGGTCCTGCGGCTGATGCAGACGCTCTCGCGCCCCCCCAGCAGTCATATAAATGGGAGGATACGTATACATACGCATGGGAAGGTTCCGTGGTTGCGTATAAAAACGGCGAAAAGCAGAAGGATGCGCAGATTACGACGTATGAAACGGAGGACAGTGATCCGTTCGTACCGGAAGAAGAGCAGGCATGGGATACGGAAGAACTTGTGTTAAAGCAGGGAGTGTCCTATACGACGAATGAAAAGAAATTGGATGAAAACGGGGAACCTGTATTGGATGCAGAAGGTAAGCCGGTTTACGAAGTGAAAGTTCATCCGATCACGAGTATGCTCACAAACTGGAATCTGTGCGCAGACCCGACAGCAATCGATAACAGTGATGTTGACGGAAAACTGTATGTCTATGGTACGACAGAGGCGGTAGAGTACGACAAGAACGGAGAAATAAAGCACAATGGTTACAACAACCATTCGCTGACGATCATGTCCACGAAGGATATGGTGAACTGGACGGATGAAGGTTTTGTTGATCAGTTGAACCTGACAAATGAGCCGGAAGATTCGACGAAAAAGGTGAAATGTAAATGGGCGACGAAATCGTGGGCGCCATCAGGTCTGAAGATCGACGGCGACGGAGACGGGGAAGATGAGTATTATCTCTTCTACACGAATAGTGGAGCGGTAGGATATGCACGTGGGGATTCCCCGACTGGCCCGTGGTATGATGATCTGGGTGTGACGTTATTCAGTCAGTCAACACCGAACTGTAAAGGTGTCGTATGGTGCTTTGACCCGGCAGTACTCGTAGACGACAAGGGCGATGCTTATGTGTATTTTGGCGGTGGACTTCCTGGTGGAGAAAATCCGACTGCAGAGCAGAAAGCACATCCGAAAACTGGCCGGGTATGTAAGATCAAATTTGAAGAAGGTACTGGTAAGGTGTTGTTAGATGGTGAGCCGCAAGAAATGGATGCGTTCTATTTGTTTGAGGATAACGAGATCAACCAGTTTAATGGTAAGTACTTTTACTCCTACTGTACTAACTTCAAAGTATCTGGTTCTGTAAATGCGCCGGGGGCGCTTGGGCCGATTGCTTCCGGACAGATTGCATGTTATGTATCAAAAGACCCGATGGACATCACATTCAATCCGGAAGTGCAGGAGAGCACGGACGACCTGAAATACCTGGGATCGATCCTGAGCAATCCGAGCAGTATTTATGGTAAATCGTATAACAACCATCACCACATGCTTTCCTTTAAAGGCAAAGAGTACATGACATACCACTCAACGGCGCTGGAGAATATGTTGTATCATACGGGCAAAGGCGACTACCGCTGTCTGCATGTAGCTCCGATGACGGTAGACAAAGATACCGATGCCATCAAGATCGAGCCAAGTTACGAAGGCGTAGAGCAGGTAGAGGACTTTAATCCGTACGAAACCATCAATGCAACGACGACTTCGTACAGTGCAGGCGTAAAATCCAAAAAATCCGACGCTGTAAGGTCAATGGTACTGGATAAGATCAACACAGGTGACTGGACGAAGATCAGCGGCGTGAATTTCGGTGACAAGGGTGTGGCAAAAGTGAAAGCCCAGATTGCATCGACGACGGATTTAGGTGCTGTTGAGGTATTTAGAGATGATCCTACAATTAGCGCAAACAAACTGGCTACAATTAACCTGAGAGAAACGGGATACGAAACCTATGAAGCATTTGAGGCAGACATCGCAGCGAATGTGACAGGCAAACATGATCTGTATTTTGTTTTCCGTGGCAACGGATACAACGTAGCTTCCTGGGAGTTCGAGGAGAGACAGGCAGCACCGGCAACTCAGGCACCACAGACACCGGCAACTCAGGCACCCGCTCCGGCACCGACTACACAGGCACCGGCGCCTTCCGTGACGCCATCTCCGAGTGTTGATGATGACAAAGACATCTCTGTTTCCAAACCGGCGATCAAGTCTGTGAAAAATGTCAAAGGAAAGAAAGCAGACGTAACGCTGAAAAAGAAAGTGAGCGGAGCAAACGGTTACGAGATCCGCTATTCCCTGAAAAAGAACATGAAGTCCGCGAAAAAAGTGACGATCAAGAAAGCAAGTACACTGAAAGTGACGCTGAAGAAGCTGAAAAAGAAGACTTACTATGTTCAGGCAAGGGCTTATAAGACTGTGGACGGTAAAAAGTACTACAGTGGCTGGAGCAGTAAGAAGTCCGTGAAGATCAAGAAGTAAAACACAACGATATATCATGCTTTGTATTGTGGCTATGCGGTTTGGCATAGCCACAATTGTTTTAAGGTGATTGAAGGGCTGACTTGAAAAAGTAAATTCCAGTGCAGAGGTAAATTCCATCATACTTTGTTTTTTACTGATTTTACAGGATGTTTTTAAGCAAAATCTTCTGTTTTGTGCTATAATTATTTCAACTTATCGAAAAATACTTTATTTCTGTGCATGGGAAACAGACCGCTGGAAAGCAGTGTGCGAGACTGAATTCCACCGGTCACATTAAAAAATGTGAAATGTTTACTTCCAGTCTGACAGCAGATTTCGATTCGTTGATTAGTGGGTTGTGTAAATAAATTTGTGTTTCTGGAAATATATGTCTCCTTTTTGGTAAGAA
>CAJTXO010000010.1 GCA_910583555.1 uncultured Eubacterium sp. | reverse complement strand
ATGACATCAAGAAAACTTTACCCTAATCAAATAAATATAAACAAACTAAAAGAGAATCAACTAATGGGAGTGAGTGGGGAGCCGCCCGCGCCCTATGGCAAATACCAGAATGTTTTCCTCACTGAAAGCGAATATGCGGAGCTGAAGCAGGAATACCCGGACTGCCTTGAACGGCTTATCGAGGAAATGAGCCGGTATATTGCTTCCAGCGGGAATGATTATGTAAGCCATGCCGCCACGCTTTACAGGTGGGCGGACAGGGAGAAAAAGGAGAACCCGAAAAAGGGAATCCCCGATTATTCCTACAAGGAGGGCGAGAGCCTTTGACAGCGGAGATAAAACGCCCCGTAAACAGGGCGTGAATAAGACCATGAACAAGGAGGACGATTTTATGTGTGATTATGATAACGCCATTTTCCGGCTTGCCACAGAAACAGAGCCAGAGCCGGAGGACTACACAGGCGAGGACGGGCTTTTATATTGCGGGAGCTGCCGCCAGCCCAAAGAAGCCTACTTCACCGAGGGAAAGGGGCTTTTCGGACGTGACCGACACCCGAAAGAATGTGACTGCCAGCGCAAACGCCGGGAAAAGCAGGAAGCCGCCGACCGGGAGCGCAAGCACCGCGACACCGTGGAAGAACTGAAACGCCGGGGATTTTCCAACGCCGCCATGCGCCAGTGGACTTTTGAAAATGACAACGGCAAATGCCCCCAAATGGATAAGGCTTTATTCTATGCGGCGAACTGGGAGGAAATGAAAGCGGAAAATATCGGCTATCTGCTATGGGGCAAGGTAGGCACAGGCAAGAGCTATTTCGCCGGGTGTATCGCCAACGCCCTTATGGAGCGTGAGATTTCCGTGTGCATGACGAATTTTGCCCTTATCCTCAATGACCTTGCCGCCAGCTACAAGGGCAGGAACGAATACATAGACCGCCTTTGCCGCTTCCCCCTGCTTATCCTTGACGATTTCGGCATGGAGCGCGGCACGGAATACGGGCTTGAACAGGTTTACAACGTGGTTGACAGCCGATACCGAAGCCGGAAGCCGCTAATTGTCACAACGAATTTGACGCTGGAGGAATTACAGCACCCGGAGGACACCGCCCATGCCCGGATTTATGACCGTCTGCTTGAAATGTGCTGCCCTGTCTGCATTACCGGGGAGAACATCAGGAAAGCCACGGCACAGGGGAAAATGGAACGGTTAAGGGGATTGATGAACGGAAAGGAGAGCCTATGAACCATGACACCAGCAAGACCAGCCGCGCCGCCGCCCCTCTGGACGTGAAGCCCGACCTTGTGAAGCGGATAGGGAACACCACCTTTGACATTCATATCCATTTCAGCGAAACCAGCCGGGAAACCTTTACGGACAAGGTAGTGCGGCTTATCGAGAATGACAAGGACAGTGTAACCAACTGAAAAGAAGATACACTTTTTCTTATTCCCTACTTGACATTACCAAAAGGCACAATCCTCATAGAGTGCGGGAAGCTGCTATACAAGGGCGGCTATAAGATAAAAGTGCTAAATACTATCAATTTCAAGAAGTCCATGCACTACAACCCCTTTGCGTACCTGCACAGCGAGAAAGACATATTGAAACTTGTCAACACAATCATGGTAAACACCAAAGGCGAGGGCGAAAAGTCGTCCGAGGACTTCTGGACGAAAGCGGAAAAGCTCTATTACACCGCACTAATCGGCTACATCTACTACGAAGCCCCGGAGGAAGAAAAGAACTTTACGACCCTGCTTGACATGATAAACGCAAGTGAAGCGAGGGAGGACGACGAGGACTTTAAGAACCCCGTGGATTTGATGTTTGACCGTCTGGAAGAAAAAGACCCGGAACACTTTGCCGTAAAGCAGTACCGCAAATATAAATTAGCGGCGGGAGTTATAAAATATAAAAGACTTCTTAATCAAAATAAATACAAAACAGCCACAGCATAGCATTTATGCGGTACTGGCGGAAAGGAGGGAATTGATTATGAGTCACGATTTAACAGCATTATACGAGAGATTGAGCCATGATGACGAGTTGCAGGGCGAGAGCAACAGCATATCCAACCAAAAGGCAATGTTAGAGGATTATGCAGAAAAGAATGGTTTTACGGGCATACGTCATTTTACTGATGACGGAATCTCTGGCACTACCTTTGAGCGTGAGGGGCTTCAATCCATGCTTGCCGAAGTCGAGAAGGTAAATATCGGAACAATTATTGTGAAAGATATGAGCCGGCTGGGAAGAAATTATGTGCAGATGGGAATGTTACGGGAACAGTTACGCAGGGCGAATGTAAGATTGATTGCAGTCAATGAGGGTGTTGACACAGGTTCGGGCTTTGACGATGATTTCCTTCCGTTCCGAGATGTAATCAACGAATACTATGCAAAGGACATCAGCAAGAAAATCAAGTCCACTTTTAAGGCAAAAGGAGAAAGCGGAAAGCACGTTGCGAGCAGTCCGCCATACGGTTATCTGAAAGACAGCGAGGACAAGAATAAATGGAAGAAGCAGCGCCCATTGTCAGACGGATATTCCGAATGACTTTGGAGGGTTACGGTCCGTATCAGATCGCAACGCAATTCACAGCCGAGCATATCCCCATTCCTGCCTACCACCAAGCGCAGTTGAGCGTGGGATTGTGGCAGAACAGGGAGATTAAATATCCCTACAAATGGACGAGTTCCACCATAGCGCATATCTTACAGAAACATGAATACTTAGGGCATACGGTAAATTTCAAGACACGCAAGCATTTCAAGGATAAAAAGAGCCATTATGTAGATAAAGACCAGTGGTTAATCTTTGAGGACACCCATGCGCCTATCATAGACCAAGAAACCTTTGACAACGTACAGCGCATCAGAGGACAGGTAAGGCGTTATCCCGATGGTTGGGGCGAAGCGCACCCACTCACAGGGCTGATGTATTGCGTCGATTGCGGCGGCAAAATGTATGTCCACAGGGTAAATAACGGAAAGCGTGTTCCCATGTATGTATGCGGAAATTATGCGAAACAGCCAGTCGGGACATTGTGCAAGTCGGCGCACCGCATCAAAGCGGATCACGTTATGGAAATAGCGGCAAAAACGATTAGGGAAGTTGTCAAGTACGCTAATTTTGATAAAGAGCGTTTTGCAGAAGAAATACAGTCGCATATCGAGGACAGGCAGACCGTAGATTTTACCGAACAGAAAAAACGAATGACCGTATGCGAAAAACGTATTGGGGAACTGGAAATGCTGATTGCGAAGATTTACGAGGATAACGCATTGGGGAAACTGTCAGACAAGCGTTATACCATGCTCTACAACCAATATGAGGGCGAGCAGGAACAGCTACAGAGCGAACTGGACGGTTACAAAACGGAACAGGCACAGTATGAAAATGACCGTAAATCTGCCGCACGTTTCCTCAAATTGGTTGAGAGGTACAGCAACGCAGAGGAAATGACAACGCTCATGCTGAATGAGTTTGTGGAGAAAATCTTAGTCCATGAGCGTGACCGAAAAGGAAGTGCGGACACCACACAGAAGATAGAGATTTATTTTAACTTTATCGGGGAATACATACCGCCGACTATGGCGGAGAAAGAGCCGACACCCGAAGAACTGGAGGAAATGCGGAAGAAAGAGGCGAGAAAAGACAGACTGCACCAAAATTATCTGAAACGGAAAGCCAACGGCAAACAGAAAGAATATGAGGAACGCACCAAAGCGAAGAAAAGGGCGCAGATTGAGAGCCAAAAGGAACAGATAAGAGCCGAGGACAGGGAGAAGGGCATATACTTTCATGCAGGAGTTCCGAACATACCGAGGGCAAATTCAGCTTCGCTGAATTGCAAACAGGCGGTAATGTAAAAAATGGATTTTGGGAAAAAGGCTATGGCAATGGTGGTTATAGTCTTTTTTCATGTGGTGATTACCGTAAGAAATGAACTCCTATTCCCCAAAGTGGAAAATACCCATCAATGATATTCCGCAATCCGAACTCCCGACAATTAATGGGAGAAAAAACAGCACCAAAAACAATCAATCATATCTACTGATATTGGGATAATAAGTAAAATTAAATGGAATTGTGAACATGGTTGTGGTAAGATAATTTCAGTATATATGCAAGGAGGTAAGTAATGATTTCTGCAAGGATTAAAGATGTTGACATGGTATTTGAGACTGTACCTTCAGTTTTTTCGCCCCATTCGATTGACACTGGCACATTAGCTATGTTATCTGTCGTTGATTTTTTGCCGCATGATAAAGTGTTAGATTTGGGATGTGGATACGGTGTTGTTGGCATACTGGCAGGTAAACTTATAGGTGAAGAAAATGTCATAATGTGTGATGTTTCTGAACAAGCAATAGAATGTACTAATAAAAATTTAAATCTTAATAATGTGCCCAATATTAGAATTAGATTGAGCGATGGTTATAAGGATATAGAAGAAACTAATTTTACACTTATATTGTCCAATCCACCATATCATGCAGACTTTTCTGTTCCAAAGCATTTTATAGAGGTTGGATTTAAAAAATTAATTTTGGGCGGGAAGCTGGTTATGGTTACAAAAAGACTTGACTGGTATAAAAATAAATTGACTTCTGTTTTTGGTGGCGTTAAGATTTATGAAATTAATGGGTATTATGTCTTTGTTGCGGAAAAAAGAAAGAAAACTATGAAAGAGAAAGAAAAAACAACAAATAATATATCAAAAAAATTGCAACGTAAACAGCAACGCTATAAGGTTAATCGACAAAAATAAAGTTCTTATAGCAGAAAAACTTATAGAACTTCAATAATCCGTCATTTAATATTATAGCTGTCGGGGAGATATAAAAAACTGAATATTGTTTACCTTTAGGTAGCGATTATCTTAACAGACAATCCGCTACCTTTTTTATTTTCAAAAACTATCAGCACAGCACAGAAAGAACGAGGTATCAAGATGATTGAGAGCAAAAATGACGCAAGCAAAAATTTAGAAAAGGCATTACAGGCATTGCAACAGGCGAAACAGCGTGTAGCCAATGAAAAGAAAAAGCAGAACGAGAAGAAACGCAAAGCCGAGAACCACCACAAGTACATCATGGGCGGTATCATTGTGAAGTATTTCCCCGACTGCTACCGCTATGACGAGGGCGAGTTAAACCGTATCTTATCGGTTGCCTTGCAGACAAAGGAATGTCAGCAGATTATATCCAAAATCAAAACGGAAAATCGAGAACCCACTCCCCAACAATCCAATCTCCCAAATGCCGAAAATGAAAGCGAGGGCGGTACGGAATGACAAAGACGAGGACACTGAAAAGCCGAGGTAATGTATTCACCCCGTTTACGGGGTGCGCACAGATATACCACCTTCGGTGGTATGTGCGCCCTTCGGGGACTCCTGCGGAGGGCATTGTTGTTTGAACTTGCCAAGCAGGAAGTACAGAGCATACAGTATATCAAGATTAAAAATGCGGCAGTCAGCGTGAAGAATGAAGTCATGGAGATGATTGCGAAAGTGAGGGAGCACAAAGGCAGACTTGACCTGCCGATTGTCAGCGGAAAGCACCTAAGAAGAATATCCGACAGAACCGCCTTGCAGTCAGCCGACAATGCGGAGAAATTCATCACGACAAGGAAGATAGACAGCTTTGAGAGCCTTGCGAAATTCACAGCGGATAAGGAACAGAGATACCAACAGTTGGAAACGGTACATCTTTCAAAGGGGCAGAAACTAAACCGATTAAAGGAACTGTCAAAAATGTATGCCCTCTATGCACCAATCCAAGCCACCTATAAGGAGAGCCAGTCACTCAAAGGACTTGCTAAGATGAAATACGATAAGGAGCATAAGGACAGCTTATCGAAGTACACCGAATTAAAGGAACGTATGCAGAGCCTTTTACAGAACGGCGAGAAGATAACGCCGAAACAGTGGAAAGCCGAGATACAGTCTTTGCAGTCTGAATATGACAGTATCGGCAAGGAGCAGACCAAGACCGCCACAGAATTAGCGTATGCCGAGGTAATCAGCTATAACAGGAAGAACCTTGAGAGGGAGCTTCAGAACGAGAGCCGACAGCAGAACAGGCAACAAGTCAAGATTAAACGGAGGGAGGAAGAAATTTAATGCGAATTTTATTGTAAAGACAAGCGTTTTTTTGTATAATTGAAGTGTGGCAGGAACAGGATATATCGTATCTTATGTCACAGATTTTTAGAAATCGAGGTGTTAAAGTGCAGGACGATACAAAACAGATAGAGGAAGTCATGGCAAAGCGTACCGCAAAAAACAGCGTATTCCTTGACCTTTTTCAAAACAAGAGTTATCTGCTAAAGCTGTATAAAACGCTCCACCCAGAGGACACCACAGCGACAGAGGATTCCCTTACAGATGTGACGATCACAAATGTATTGACGGATAATCTGTATAATGATTTAGGCTTTATTGCTAATAATAAGCTGATGATACTTGTGGAGGCACAATCTACATGGACAGTGAATATTTTAGTAAGAGTTTTGCTGTATCTGGCGCAAAGCTATCACGAATATTTTCAGCGTACCTGCCAAGACTATTACAAAAGCAGGAAAGTAAAAATGCCAAAGCCCGAACTTTATGTAATATTTACGGGAAACAAAGGGAGAAAACCCGATAAAATATCTCTGTCTAAAGAATTTTTTGAGGGTGCAGATATAGACATTGAGGTAAAAGCAAAGGTTATCTATGAAAGCGATACAGACGACATTATCAATCAGTACATTATTTTCTGCAAAGTTTTTAACGAGCAGACAAAACAGCATGGAATGACACAAAAGGCAGTTACGGAAACAATCCGCATATGCAAGGACAGGAATGTTTTAAGAGAATATCTGCTTGACAGGGAAAAGGAGGTTGTGACGATTATGATGAGTTTGTTTGATGATGAACAGATTATGAAGTCGTTTATCAAGAGTGAAAGGCATGAGGCGGCGCAGGAAAGCGCAAGGGAAACAGCGAAAAGAATGATTGAAAAAGGAAAAATGTCACTGGAAGAAATTGCGGATTATGTCCCGTCATTATCACTTGAAGAATTAAAAGAACTTGAAGCTGAGGTTATGCAGTTAGCATAATCGGCAAAACAATTTAATATCAAAATAACAGCGTAAAGGCGCATGGAACAGTAAATTTGTAAACCATGCGTTTTTTTGCGTCCAAAAGGAGGAACATGAACGACAACATTCAGACCAACACCACAGGGCGATTAACGCAATTTCATTGTCGCCATGATGTATACGCAGCTTTTCAACCTCTTGTGCGACAAGGCAGATGATGTGTACGGCGGCAGGCTTCCCGTACACGTCCGCTGCCTGCTTGATGAAGTGGCGAATATCGGGCAGATACCCAAACTGGAAAAACTGATTGCCACCATACGAAGCCGGGAAAATCCAGACAGCGGCATTTCCTTGTCAGCGTTTCCGGCTTCCTAAAGGCGAATCCTTGTAGATGCCGGATTTTTTCATAATGTTTTTCAAGTCCGTGCGTTCTTTTTCGGTCAGCTTTTCATAGCTGATTTGAAGCTGTGAACACATGACATAACAGAATTTATCAAGGGCATTTCCCGGAAAGCGCATGGCTATATTTCGCTTTTTTAAAAAATACAAGCACTACCATCCACTGGACGACCTGCCTCTTCCCCATCCATCTTCCAAAAAAGGGAAAAGTGTCCCTTGATTTTATCTTTACATTGTTCTAAAATAGGGTTCATATAGCATCTACGCACAAACAGAAAGAGAGAAAGCAAATGAAAGACCGAACCAAATACGACCTGATCTTAGACGCGCTTCAGACGTTATTAGAAAAAAAAGAGATGAAAACCATATCCGTTCAGGAGATTGCCCGGACGGCCGGTATCGGAAAAGGAAGTATCTATTACTATTTTTCTTCCAAAGATAAAATTTTAGAAGCTCTCATTGAGCGAAGTTATAAAAAACCGCTCGAACTTGCCAAAAACCTGACGGCGCAAACAAACATCCCCGCTTTTACCCGGATGGCCATGCTCTTTCAGGCGTGCCGCACGTCCTCCGCCGAATTTCTCCGTCAAGGAAAGTCCTCTACGATGACCGGCGCCGAAAAGGCGTTCCTGCACCAGACATATATCAACTATCTCGTCACGGAATTAAAACCCGTTCTCACGTCGATCATTGAACAGGGAATTGAAACCGGGGACATTGAATTTGACTACCCGGCCGCACTGGCCGAGATCGTTCTCATTGTGCTGACGCTGAAATTAGACAATACGATCGTGCCCGCGTCAGAAGAAGAGATCGCGCAGACGATACGCGGACTGATTTCATTATTAGAAAAGGGCACCGGAAATGCAACCGGTGTCCTGAACTTTCTGTTATCGAATATTTCATAGACCCTATTCAAACCGCACCGCGATCGAATTGGCGTGCGCGGTCAGCCCCTCCGCTTTGGCAAACTGGATAATGTCCTGATGGATCTCCTCCAGCGCCTCTCTCGAATACGAGATCAGGCTCGATTTCTTGATGAAATCATCGACGCCGAGCGGAGAGAAAAATTTCGCGGTTCCATTCGTCGGCAGAACGTGGTTCGGGCCGGCAAAATAATCTCCGAGCGGCTCACTGCTGTACTCCCCGAGGAAGATCGCACCTGCGTTTTTCACTCTCGTCATCGTATCATATGGATTTTTCGTCAAAATCTCCAAATGCTCCGAAGCAATCTCATTCACCGCGCGGACCGCGTGCTCCATATCCGGCGCCACTAACAGGTAACCATATTGATCCAGTGATCTGCGGATGATGTCCGCACGGCTCAGTTGTTTCAGAAATCCCTCGATCTCCCCTTCGACGCGGTCTGCCAATTCCTCACTCGTCGTCACCAGGATCGCCGAGGCCAGTTCATCGTGTTCCGCCTGGGACAGAAGATCCGCCGCCACATACCGCGGATTCGCGGTCTCGTCCGCGAGCACGAGTATCTCGCTCGGCCCGGCGATCGAATCGATACTGACATGGCCGTATACACTCTTTTTGGCGAGCGCCACGAAAATATTTCCCGGACCGCATATTTTCGCCACTTTTTCAATAGACTCCGTACCGTAGGCAAGCGCTGCGACCGCCTGCGCACCGCCCACTTTATATACTTCCGTCGCCCCGGCCAGATGCGCCGCCACGAGAGTCACAGGCGTCACTTTCCCGTCCGCCCCCGGCGGTGTCGTCATAACGATCCGCTCCACGCCGGCCACCTTGGCCGGTATGATATTCATCAGGACGCTGGACGGATAGGCCGCCTTTCCGCCCGGCACATACACGCCGGCACTGGCGAGCGGCGTCACGCGCTGCCCGAGGATCACACCGTCGTCCCTCGTCTCGATCCAGCTTTTTCTCATCTGTTTCTCATGAAAATCCCGAATATTGGCGAGCGACTTTTTCATTACGTCGATCAGTCCGTCATCCACGAGGGAGTACGCCTCTTCGATCTCTTTCTCCGTCACCCGGATGGATTCCTTCGTAATGTCCGCCCCGTCAAACTGTTTTGTATAAGCAAATAACGCCTCGTCGCCCTTTGCCCTCACCTGCCCGAGTATCTCCGTCACTTTCTGCTGATACTCGTCATACTGGTTCGGACTGCGTTTTAACAATGTCTCCAGCATATTCTCAAGCGACGCGTCATTGACCTGTAACCGTTTCATGCTGCTGTCCTCCTTCTTTGTTCTATATTCCGCTGTCACCCCTGATGGATGGCGCTCTTTAAATCCCGGATCAGATCCGTAATGCGCTCCCGCTGCATTTTCATACTCGCCTCGTTCACGACGACGCGCGCCGACAGATCACATATTTCCTCCAGCACCTCCAGGCCGTTTTCCCGCAGCGTCGAACCGGTTTCCACGATATCGACGATCACTTCGGAGAGCCCGACGATCGGCGCCAGCTCCACCGAACCGTTTAATTTCACGATCTCTACGGTCTGGTGCTTTTTATTATAAAAATAATCTTTCGCGATCTTCGGATATTTTGATGCCACCCGGATGATCTCATTTTTCATGAGAAGCTCCTTCGCTGACACCGGCCCCGCCACACACATCCGGCACTTACCGAGTCCCAGATCCAGAACTTCTAATATCTTCCGGCCCTCCTCCAGGATCGTATCGCTTCCCACCACGCCGATATCCGCGGCGCCGTATTCTACATATGTAGGGACATCTGACGTCTTCGAGAGGAAAAACTTCAGCCCGAGTTCCTCATTGACAAAGATGAGCTTCCTCGTCTCCTTATCCTTCATCTCCTCACACGTAATGCCGCTCTGTTCCAATAGCGCAAGCGTCTGTTTGGCAAGCCTTCCCTTCGCCAGCGCGATCGTGATATATTTCATAGCATCCTCTTTTCCGCGCACGATTTTTTGCGCATCATTTCTTCAAATCTGTTTCACACTCTCGTCCGATTCCACATACAAAACCGTAGCGATCTGATGTTGTTCGGCATATTGCCGGTACTCGTCCAGTGCGGTCTCCGCGTTTTTGCGCATGAGCATGACCCGCCGTCCCTCGTCCCGGTAACGGTTTCCCGTATGGATCGCGGTCTTTCGCTGCGCCGAGTGGTACAAAACGAGTACGCCGTTTTCATCGGTCGGGATATCCGCCTTCTGCCGGCCGAGGGCGTTCATCAGCTGGTCGAGCACGATCGCCAGCCCTACCGCCGGCGTCTTCTTTCCAAACTGCTCCACCAGTTTATCGTACCGCCCGCCGGTGGCGATCGCCTCACCGGTCCCATACGTATACGCTTTAAATATGATACCCGTATAGTACTCATAGTGGCTCTGCATACTGAGGTCAAACGTCACACACTGTCCGAGATCTCCATAAATATCCAAAATCTCATACACCCGTTCCATCCGCTCGATCGCCTCAAGGGCAAGCGGGTGATGTATGTATTTCTTCGCGTAGGCAAGCGTTTCCTTCCCGCCGAACAGATCGGGCAGCCGGACTAAAAACTCCTTCCACTCCGGGGAGATGTCCTTCTCTTCCATCATCTGCTCCACGCCAAACATATTTTTATTTGCGAGCAGCGTCTTGTACTGCTTGGCTTCCTGTTTCGAAAACCCGGTCTCTTCCATAATGCCGCGGATAAACCCGGCGTGTCCGACATCGATCTTAAATTCCTCTAACCCCGCTTTTGCCAGACACTCCACGGTCAGGGCGATCATTTCCGCATCCGCATCGGAACTCGCGTCGTTCATCAATTCCGCGCCGATCTGGGAAATCTCCGAAAGTTTTCCCTGATACCCGCGGCGGCGGATAAACGTGCTGCCCGCATAGCAAAAACGAATCGGAAGCTGTTCGTCCGCGTAATATTTCGCCACACAGCGCGCGATCGACGGCGTGATATCCGGCCGGAGGACGAGCGTATTATTGTACTGGTCAAAGAATTTAAACATTTCCTTTGACTCGACGGTGCCGCGCTCCCGCTTGAAAATATCGAAAAATTCAAACGTAGGCGTCTGGATATCCTGAAATCCGTAGAGATTCATGATCGAATGGATGCCCGCCTCGACCTGCCGCCGCTTTTCACATTCCACACCGTAAATATCCCTCACACCCTCGGGCGTAAATAACAAATTTTCTTCATACTCCATAGCTTCCAATCCCTTTCTAATAATAAATCCCCGTCGGCTGCTGGATCTTCGGCTGATACCCGGCATCCTTCAGCGCCTTTATGATCTGGTCCTTATGCTCATGGCCAAACGCCTCCATCGTGATCGTCAGTTCCACCGCCGCATTTCGGTTAATGCTGACAAACTGGTTGTGCTCGAGCCGGATGATATTTCCCTGTGCCTTCGCAAGCACCTCCGAGACGCGGAACAATTCGCCCGGGCGGTCCGGCATCTCGACGGCCACCGTAAAGATCCGCCCGCGCTGGATCAGGCCGTGCTGTACGACCGACGAGATCGTGATCACATCCATATTGCCGCCGCTCAGGATCGAGACCACGCGTTTTCCTTTGATATCCAGCTTGCGCAGCGCCGCCACCGTGAGAAGCCCCGAATTTTCCACGATCATTTTATGATTTTCCATCATGTCAAGGAAGTTGACGATCAGGTCCTGATCTTCCACCGTCACGATGTCATCGACATTTTTCTGTATATAGGGGAAAATATTGGTCCCCGGCGTTTTGACCGCCGTGCCATCCGCCACCGTGCTGACCGAGGGAAGCGACACGACCTTTCCCTGCCGGATCGATTCCTGCATACAGTTGGCCCCGGCCGGCTCCACGCCGATCACAGTAATGTTTGGATTTAAAAGCTTCGTCAGCGTCGATACGCCGCAGGCGAGCCCGCCTCCGCCGATCGGCACGAGGATGATGTCAACGGTCGGAAGTTCCTTGAAAATCTCCATCGCCACCGAACCCTGCCCGGTCGCCACGACTTCATCGTCGAACGGATGGACAAACGTATAGCCTTCTTCCTCCGCCAGTTTCAGAGCGTGGCTGCACGCGTCGTCGTAGACGTCGCCGTGAAGAACAACCTCCGCACCGTAACTTTTCGTCCGGTTCACCTTGATGAGCGGTGTCGTCGTCGGCATGACGATCACAGCCTTCACGCCAAATAATTTGGCCGCGTATGCCACGCCCTGCGCATGGTTCCCGGCCGACGCCGTGATCAGCCCCCGCTCCCTCTCTTCTTCCGAGAGTGTACTGATCTTATAATAAGCGCCCCTCACCTTATAGGCACCTGTATACTGCATATTTTCCGGTTTCAGGTACACTTTCGCCCCGGTCTGCGCGCTGAAATACTCGCTGTAGATCAGGTTGGTCGGGAGGATCACCTCTTTGACTCTCTCACTCGCCTCTTCAAACTTATCCAATGTCATCATTTTACCGTCATCTGCCTTTCTATCTAGTCATCAAACAATGCGTCCACAAACTGGTCCGCATCGAATTTCTGCAAATCTCCCATCTTCTCCCCGATCCCGATGTATTTTACCGGAACTTCGAGTTCGGACTGGATCGCGATCGCGATACCGCCCTTTGCCGTGCCGTCGAGCTTCGTCAGAACGACACCCGTGATGTCCGCCGCCTCGCCAAACTGTTTTGCCTGGACGAGCGCGTTCTGCCCCGTCGTCCCGTCAACGACGATCCACGTCTCCAAATGGGCGTCCGCGTATTCACTCGCGATGATCTTATATATTTTATGCAGCTCGGCCATCAGGTTTTTCTTGTTGTGCAGCCGCCCCGCCGTATCACACAAAAGAATATCGGTATTCCTGGCCTTAGCCGCCGCTACCGCGTCATACACGATCGCCGCCGGGTCGGAGCCCTCCTGTCCGGCGATGATATCAACGCCAGCGCGCGCCGACCACTCCTTTAACTGATCGATCGCTCCGGCACGAAACGTATCTGCCGCCGCCAAGAGCACTTTTTTCCCGTCGCCCTTGAGCTGTCCCGCCAGTTTTCCTACACTTGTCGTCTTCCCAACGCCATTGACTCCGATAAAAAGAATGACCGATTTTTTCTGTTCAAACGAATAAGCGTCCTCCTGCACGCGCATCTGGTCTTTGATCGTATCTTTCAGCACCGACCGGCATGCCGAGGCCTCCTTGATCTTCTCTTCTTTTACTTTGTGCCGCAGATCTTCCATAATGCGCATCGTCGTATCAACCCCGATATCCGCCATGACAAGCTGCTCTTCGAGTTCCTCGTAAAAATCATCATCAATTTCCGAAAAACCCGAAAAAATAGAATTGATCCCCGAAGAAAAACTCGTCCTGGTCTTGCTCAGACCGCTTTTTAACTTACTGAAAAAACCTTTCTTTTCACTCATATCCGTTCCTGCCTTTTCACTTATTCTGCCTCTCATTCTTCTTTTCCCTCGTCTTTTAACTGCTCATTGATCAGTTTGACCGAAACGAGCGTCGAAACATCCACTTATTCTGCCATCTTATTTACTTCATTTTTTAACTGCTCTTCGATCAGTTTGACCGAAACGAGCGTCGAAACGCCCTTCTCCTGCATCGTGATCCCGTAGAGGGCGTCGGCGGCCGACATCGTGCCCTGCCGGTGGGTGATCACGATAAACTGCGTATTTTTCGTAAGTTTATGTAAATATTTGGCGTAGCGTTTGACGTTCGAATCATCGAGCGCCGCCTCGATCTCATCCAGCAGGCAGAACGGGGACGGTTTGAGGTTCTGTATCGCGAATAAAAGCGCGATCGCCGTCAACGCCTTCTCTCCTCCCGACAGCTGCATCATATTCTGCAGTTTTTTCCCCGGCGGCTGGGCGATGATGCGGATGCCGGCGACAAGCACATCCTCTTCTTCCACCAGTTCCAGTGTTCCCTTTCCGCCGCCGAACAATTCACGGAACACCTTGTCAAACTGGCTTTTGATCTGCGCGAACTTCTCACTGAACTGTTTGCGCATCTCCTCATCCAGTTCCGCGATGATCTTCTTTAACGCCTCCTCGGACTCGATCAGGTCATCGTGCTGCGTCTTTAACAAATCGTAACGCTCGCTGACATTTTTAAAATCCTCGATCGCGTTGACATTGACATCTCCCAGAGACCGTATGCGGTCTTTCGTCTCCGTCACAAGGCTTTTCATCCTCGTATACGAGAGATCGGACTGTGCCGTCAATTCCTTTGCATTGTGATACGTGATCTCATACTCCGACCACATATAGTTGATCCGCGCCTCTAACTGTTCCTCGAGTTTTTCCTTGCGCGAACCGAGGCGGAAACACTCTTTATCCAGTTTTCCGATGCGCTCCATCATCTCGTTCCGGCGGTCGAAGAAATCTTTCTGCGAAGTCATGAGCTCGTCCTTTTTCTTCGACGACTCCTCGATCTCCTGCTCCAAAACAGCGATCTCCTCTCGGAGCGCCTCCACCCTCTGATCGAACTGCCGGATGGACTGCTCCATCTCCTCTGCCTGGCAGTCCGACTGATCCTGTTCGTTCACAAGCGCTTCGTATTCCGTCCGCCGCTCTTTTAGCAGCCGCTCCGCCTTTTCGAGATTTTCGGCGAGAAACTCCTGCTGGCTCGTATCGGTTGAAATATCGACTTTCAGTTCCGTTAAGCGCTGCTGGCACGCCGAGAGTTCCTCCCTCACCTGTTCGATCCGCTCGGACGCCTGCTCCAGTTCATTTTTCGCCGTCTCGTTCGCCTTCTGGCTCTCCTCCAGCCGCTCCACAATGCGCGAAAGCGTGTCCTCTAATATATTTTTCTGTTCCTCGAGTTCTCTCCCGTCTTTTACGATCGAGTGGTATTCGGCCTCTTTTTCTTCTTTCACCGAAACCGCCTGCTCGTATTTGAGGGAAGCCGTATTTTCCTTTAATTCCCATTCCCTCAGTACATTGTCTTTCTCCCCGGCCTTCTGCACCGCCTTTTTGGAGTCCTGCTCCAGTTTATTGATCTTTTGTTCCTGTTTTTCCATCGACGTTTTTATTTTGCGGATCTCTTCCTCGAGTTTTTCCATCTCCCGCCTTCTGCCGAGAAGGTTGCTGCTGTTCTTATAGGCACCGCCCGACATCGAACCGCCCGGACGGAGCAGCTCGCCCTCCAGCGTGACGATGCGCAGCGAATGATGATATTTCCGGCCAATCTTTAGCGCGTGATCGATCGTATCGACGAGAACAAAACTTCCCAACAGATACTCGATCAATCCGTCGTATTTTTCCTCTTTCGCCACCAGTTCCGACACGCAGCCGATCACGCCGCTTTCTTTCAGCACCTCGGGCCGGATGCGCCCGCTCTGCGCCGACACGGTCGTGAGCGGCAGGAACGTCGCCCTTCCGTAACGGTTCTTTTTGAGGAAATCGATCATCTGTTTCGCCGTCTGTTCATCCTCGGTCACGATATTCTGTATATTCCCGCCTAATGCCGTCTCCACGGCCGTCTCATATTTTTTCTCCACCTGGATGATATCTGCTACGACACCTAATATTCCTTTATTTTTCGTCTTCTGCTCCATCACTCGGCGGATGCTCTGTCCGTATCCGTCGTACCGCTCGGTAATGTTTTTCAGCGTTGTGAGCCGGGAATTACTGATATGATACTGTTTGCGCTGTTCCTCTAACTGTCTGCGGACCTCGCCCGCCGAGGCCCTGCTCTCCTCTGCCTTTTTTAACAGTTCCTGCTTTTTCTGCCTCTCACGGTCCAGCGTCTCCCGGATATCATCAAGTGCCTTCTCTTCCCGCTCCATATCTTCGGCGGCGGCGGCCATCTGGCTCTTATTCGAGAGGATCTGCCGGTTCAGTTCCGCGCGGCGGATCGAATTCTGCTCCATCATCGATTCGGTCTTCTGTTTTTCCAGATTGATCTCGGAACTCGTGCCCGCCGTCGAATCGATGATCGCATTCTGATCGGTGATCGCCTCGCTGGTCGCCGTCAATTCTGCCGTAAGCCGGCTCTCCTCCGCTAAAAGCGCACTCTCCTGTTCCTGCTTTTCTGCCAGCCGCGCGAGCAGTTCTTTCTGCGTTTCCAGATACCCCTGCTTTTCCTGCTCGGCCTGTTCGATGCCCGCCTGAATACTTGCCATCCGCTCGGCCTGATACTCTTTGCCGTCCGAAAGGGAGGACAGTTTTTCCCTGGCAACCTTGATCTCACCTTCGATCTCCGTGCAGAGCAGGCGGTCTTTATTACATTTTTCCTTTTTTCTCTCTAACTGCTCATCAAACGCCTGGATCTTAAGTTCCATCTGTTCAAATTCGGTTTTTGTGCTCGCCTGGCGCGCTTTTTCCTCTTCCAGTTCCCGCTCGGTGTTCGCGATATTTCCGCTGACCTCCTCGAGTTCCTCGTGAAAACTGTCGTAATCCTGCAAAAACAGACCGATCTCGTAGTTTTTCAAATCCTCTTTCAGATGCAGATACTCCCTCGCCTTTTCCGACTGCTCTTCCAGCGGGCCGACCTGCTTTTCCAGTTCTGTCAGGATATCTTTCACGCGGAGAAGGTTCTGGCTCTCCGCGTCGAGGTTTTTCTCGGCCGTCGCCTTCCGCTTCTTGAACTTCACGATACCGGCCGCCTCGTCAAACAGTTCCCGGCGCTCTTCCGGTTTTCCGCTGAGGATCCGGTCGATCTGCCCCTGGCCGATGATGGAATACCCCTCTTTGCCAATTCCGGTATCAAAAAACAATTCCTGAACGTCTTTGAGACGGCAGGATGCTCCATTTAACAAATATTCACTTTCCCCTGAGCGGTACACCCTCCGCGCCACCTGCACTTCCTCGTACGGCACGTTGAGCACATGGTCCTCATTCGTGATCGTGAGCGCCACATACGCGTAACTCTGCGGCTTTCTCATCTCCGTCCCCGCAAAAATGACATCCTGCATACTGGCGCCCCTGAGCTGCTTCGCACTCTGTTCGCCGAGCACCCACCGCACGGCATCCGCCACATTGCTCTTACCGCTTCCGTTCGGTCCCACGATCCCGGTGATCCCGTTATGAAATTCAAATACGAGTTTATTGGCAAACGACTTAAACCCGTGAACCTCTATACTTTTCAGATACATCCTAAAACTCCAATCAATTTCTGATTTTTAAAATCGTCTCATAGGCGGCTTTCTGCTCCGCGGCCTTTTTCGATTTCCCCCTCCCAGTCCCCATCGGTTTGCCGTCCACGTTGCAGCGGACGGCAAATTCTTTGGCGTGGTCCGGCCCGCTCTCCGAAACCAGTTCATACGAAATCGTGTGTTTCCCGCCGTCCTGGATCATTTCCTGCAGAATCGTCTTGCTGTCATAAAACAATTTTTTATCTTCAATGTCCGAAAGAACAAAACGCCGGATAAATGCGGCCGCGCTCTCCAGCCCGCCATCCAGGTAGATAGCCCCGATCACCGCCTCGAACGCGTCCGAGAGGATCGAATCCCGCTCGGCGCCGCCGGTCGCCTGCTCTCCCCGGCCGAGACGGATGTACTCCCCCAGTCCGATCTCCCTGGCGGAAGCCGCGAGGCTCTGCTCGCAGACAAGGCTCGCGCGGAGCTTCGTCATCTTCCCCTCCGTATCCGAACGGTGTTCATGAAAAATGAAATCGCTGCTGACAAGTTCCAGCACGGCGTCTCCCAAAAATTCCAGACGCTCGTTATTGCGATCGTATGACCAGCCCCGCTCATTGGCAAACGAACTATGTGTGAGCGCATCCTTCAAAAGCGGCATGCGCTGGAAAAAATAGCCGATCTTTTCCTCAAATTTCTTTAAACCATCCATATCACTCACAAATACTTTCTTTGATTTTCTCATTGATCTTCTGCTTTTTAAAGGAAATACACTGCTTGATCGCGATCTCAATCTCTTTCTCCGTAGAATTGCCGTGCGCTTTTACGACAAGCCCTTTCAGCCCGAGAAGCGGCGCCCCGCCCTGGCTGCTCGTGTCAAACTGTTTTTTCAGGCCTTTCAGCGCCGGCTTGATCAGAAGTGTTCCGATTTTTGTGCGCAGGCTGGACATCAGTCCCTGTTTCAGGCTGTCAAACAGCGTCAGGGCCAGCCCCTCAAAAAATTTCAGCACGATGTTTCCGGCAAACGCCTCGCATACGATGACGTCGGCCGCTCCCCGCACGATCTCCCTCGACTCGATACTGCCGATATAGTTGATCGTCTTACACTCTTTCAAAAGCGGATGCGTCTCCTTTACGAGCTGGTTGCCCTTTTCCTCTTCCGTACCGATGTTTAACAGGCCGACCGTCGGTTTTTTCTTTCCGATCACATTTTCAAAATAAATGGAACCCATCTGGGCAAACTGTACGAGGTGTTCCGGCCTCGCGTCCACATTGGCGCCGCAGTCGAGAAGTAAGGAAAACCCTTTCGTCGTCGGCACAAACGGAGCGAGCGGCGGACGCTTGATCCCCTTTAACCTTCCGACGACAAGCTGTCCCCCGACGAGGACCGCACCGGTGCTGCCAGCCGATACGACGGCATCTGCCTTTTCGTCGCGGACGAGTTTCATCGCCACAACGAGAGAGGAATCCTTCTTCTTTTTCACCGCTGCCGTCGGGACGTCTCCCATCTCAATGATCTCCGTCGCGTTCACAACGTCGATCAAACGGCTGTCATATTCATATTTCTTTAGTTCTTCCTGAATCAGTTCCTCTTTTCCGACCAGAAGAACCTTGATCTCATCCGATGAATTTACTGCATTGACCGCTCCCTTTACTGTCTGTTCCGGAGCGTAGTCACCGCCCATCGCATCCAGGGCAACCACGACTTTTTCCATAGGAATCCCTCTTTTCTCACCTGCGGATGGTGTTTATCCTTCACCCGCTTTATTTTACTTCACTCTGAAAGAGTAAAATTCACTCTTAAAGAGTAAAATTCACTCTGAAAGAGTAAATTGCACTCTTGGAGAGTAAACTTCACTCTTAGAGAGTAAATTGCACTCTTGACGAACAGAAACCCTCCGTCTACATGTGCAAAGCCACTCGGTATGAGTGGCTTGGCCTTAAATTTTTACATTCAAAGTTTTTTATAAAAAAACGATTTCATGGATTCCAAGCCGTACTGCTTCGCGCCAATGATCTGCTCTGTACTTCCGACAAAAAGCACACCATCTTTTTTGAGCGACTTCGCGAATCCTTTATAAATACCGTCTTTTGCCTTATCTGTAAAGTAGATCAGAACATTTCGGCATACCAGAAGATCCACATCTGTCGGATACGGATCCTTTAACAGATTTTGTTCCTGAAACTTGATGCAGGACCTCAGGGAATCTGATACCCTGTACATACCGTCCTCCTGTTTTTCAAAAAACTTCTGACGGTATTTCGGCGGCAGTCCGCGAACACTTTTCTCGTTGTAACAGCCCTTCTTTGCCTTCGACAGAACTTCCTTGTCCAGATCGGTAGCAATGATCTCAAGCTGGCTCAGCGGTAAGAATTCACTGAATACCATAGCCAGCGTGTACGGCTCGTCTCCTGTCGAACACGCCGCGCTCCAGACACGCAGCCGTTTCCCATGCCGGCTGATAAGATGCGGAATGACAACCTTCTCCAGCGTCTGCCACTGTTCGGGATTGCGGTAAAATTCTGATACATTTATCGTCAGATAGGTGATGAACGTATCAAACAGTTTGCGGTCTGTCTTGATCTTTTCAAAAAAGTCCACATACCCGCGGCAGTTATTTTTTCCGATAAAATTGTCGATCCGTCTCTTCATCTGGCTCTCTTTATAAGAGTTCAGATCTATTTTGGCAAGATTCAAAAACTCTTTTTTGAAATCTTCATATTGATTTAACATAGTAAATACCCAAAACCAAATACATACAAACGATTACTCGGCATCCCCTTCTGCTATATTCTCATTCTCCACTTCTGCCTCGTCTTCATAGTCATCATCTGCCGTATTTTGCTTTTCGATTTCGAGCGCTTTGATGCTCAGGCTGATCTTCTTCGCTTCCTCATTGAAATCTACGATCTTCGCCGTCACTTCCTGTCCGACCGAAAGTACATCCGATGGTTTATCCACATGTTCGATCGCGATCTGGGACACATGAAGCAGCGCGTCGATTCCCTCTTCCAGTTCGACAAACGCGCCGAAATCCGTCATACGGGCAATCCGTCCGTTCACGATCGTACCTTTGGCATATTTTTCCGCCGCATTTTTCCACGGGTTGTTCGAGTCAAGTTTTCTCGTGAGCGCGATCTTCGTACCGGTAATATCCTTGATCATAACCGACACCTGGTCGCCTACTTTAAATACCTTTTTCGGATCTTCTACACGTCCCCAGCTCATCTCCGAGATATGTAAAAGTCCGTCTGCCCCGCCCAGATCGATAAATGCACCGAAATCTGTGAGGTTCTTCACCGTACCTTCTACCATCATGCCCACTTCGATCCGCGCGAACAGTGCCTCCTGCATCTCTTTCTTCTTCGCAACGATCAACTGCTTGCGGTCACCGATGACTCTTCTCTTGCGCGGATTTACTTCCGTCAGGACAAATTCGATCTCCTGTCCCTCATATTTCGTAAGATCCTTCTCATAAATATCGGACACAAGACTGGCCGGGATAAATACCTTTCCCTCGCCGTAGTCTACGCTCAGTCCGCCCTTTAAGATCGCGCCGACTTTACCGGTGAGTACCTCGTGATTCTCCATCGCCTCTTCAAAGATCTTATTCATCTTATCCTGCTGCAGGCGCTTGTACGTAAGGATCACCTGACCATCGCCGTCGTTTACTTTGATCACTTTGACCGTAAGCTTATCGTCAATGCTCACTTCTTTTGTCAAGTCAACGTCTGGATTGTTACTGTATTCGCTCTTTGTTAAAATGCCATCTGCTTTATATCCAATATTTAAGATGATCTCGTTTTCCTTAACACCGATAACTGTCCCTTCCACAACCTCATTATTATGGATTGTTACTATTGATTCCTCTAATAATTCTCCAAAACTTCTTTCTTCTGACATGCCGTTAGAACCTCCTGAATAATGTTTTTTGGGGTAGACGCCCCCGCAGTAATACCTAGGCTTGCAGACGACTCGATACATGTGATGTCCAAGTCTTCCAATGTCTGTATAAAATAAGTGTTTTCACACTGATTTTTACTAATCTCAAATAACTTCCTGGAATTTGAACTGTTTTTTCCGCCAATGACGATCATGGCATCTGACCGGGCGGCAAGTTCGCTCGCCTCCTGCTGTCTTTCTGCCGTTGCGTTGCATATAGTATTAACAGCAATTATATCATAACCTTTTTTTGAAATAATTTCAACTAATTCTTTAAATTTTTTGTAATTAAATGTCGTCTGTGCCACGACGCATACTTTTTTTTCCCGGTTTGACGGGCAAAACGCCTCCATTTCAGCCTCGGTTTCGACTACGGTCCCGACGTCTGTTCTCTCGGGACTTTTTCTCCCCGGCGGAAGGCACCACCCGAGAATCCCCTGTACTTCCGGATGTTCCCGGCTTCCTACGATCACGATATCATATCCTTGTGCCGCATATTCCTGCACCGTATCGTGTATTTTTTTCACAAAAGGACACGTAGAATCCACGATCTCACATTTTTTCTGCCGCAGTTTCTCATACACGCTTTTTGATACGCCGTGCGACCGGATCACAACGGTTGCTCCGCTCAGGTCGACCGACTCGTCCGATAACGCTGTCTCGTCGATCACCGATACCCCTCTCTTTTCCAGATCCGATACGACCTGCTCATTGTGGATGATCGGTCCGAGCGTCACTACCTTCTTTCCCTTGTCCGCCTCCGTATATACCATTTCAACCGCTCTCTGGACGCCAAAACAAAAACCTGCTGTTTTTGCCAGTGTCACCTTCGCCATCTTAAGATCCTCCCTGCTTTATCATCAATATTTTTCAGCGGGACTCCCGCACAATGGAGAGGATCCGCTCCACCACTTCCTCGATCGACAGATCCGATGAATCCAGAAGAACGGCATCTTCTGCCTGCCGCAGCGGCGACGCCTCCCGGTTCATATCCTGCCTGTCCCTGACAATGATATCCTCTTCAATCTTTTTCAGATCACATTCGATCCCTTTCTCCTGCAATTCTTTATATCGGCGTCCTGCGCGCACAGCTGAACTGGCGGTGAGATAAATTTTTACTTCCGCGTCCGGCAGAACGACCGTACCGATATCCCTTCCATCCATGATCACATCCGAACTCGCCGCCATCTGCCGCTGCAGGGAAACGAGTTTTTCCCTGACTTTCGGATACTGCGCCACGACGGAAGCCTGGTTCCCCACCTGTTCGCTGCGGATCTCGCGGGAAACATTTTCCCCGTTCAAATAAACCTGCTGTTCTCCATCCTCAAACAAAATATTAATATCCATCTCATCACAGCGGCTCTCGACCTGCGCCCCATCCTTCGTTTCAATCCCGTGTTTCAAATAATAAAGCGCCATCGCGCGGTACATCGCGCCGGTGTCAAAATAGATAAACGACAATTTCTTTGCCACCAGTCTGGCTATCGAACTCTTTCCTGCTCCAGCAGGTCCATCAATCGCAATATTCATCATTTCCTCCTTTATTCGCTGGGTAAAAATTTATCTTTCGCCTTTTCCCGCGGCAGACGATCCCGCCAGATACCCGGTAGACCAGGCGATCTGTAAATTAAATCCCCCCGTCAGCGCATCTATATCCAACATTTCTCCGGCAAAATACAAATGGTCCACAAGCCTGCTCTCCATCGTAGACGGATTTACTTCCCGCACAGAGACGCCGCCCCGTGTGATGATCGCTTCATTCCATCCCCGCAGGGAATCAACCGTAAAAGTCAGTTCTTTTACCTGCTGTACGAGCCGCTCCCTCTCTTCCCGCGTGATCTGGTTTACCGGTTTACGGCCATCCGCCCCCATCCGCCGGATCACAACAGGGATCAGGCTTTTCGGAAGAAGTCCTCCGAGGGCGTTTTGCAAGCTTACATTGGGAGCCGCTTCGAAATCCCGCACGATCCGCCGGTGCAGTTTTTCCCTGGACAGCGCCGGTTTACAGTCCAGCTGTACATACACCGTCTGTGTTTCAAACAGTTCCCCTATCCGGCTGGACGCCGTTAAGACGATGGGACCTGTAATCCCAAAATGCGTAAACATCATCTCGCCAAACTCGCGGTACCGCTCTTTCTTCTTTCCATTTTCCAACGTATAAAAACAAAGTTCCACATTCTTTAACGAAAGGCCCTGCATCTGCGCCGGCTCCTCCCCGCGCACGTTCATGGGCACAAGCCCCTGGATACACGGCCGGATCTGGTGTCCCATCTGTCTGGCCAGTTCAAAACCCGCCCCGTCAGAACCGGTACTGGCATAGGATCTCCCGCCGCAGGCCGCGATCACCGCAGCCGCCTCGACCACCGCTCCATCGGCAAGCCTCACGCCCCTTATTTTCGATTCCTCTCTGATCAGTTCGCTCACCCTGCTGTGAAACCGCATATCAACGCCGTTCTCGCGGCACTCATGCCAGAGTGCCCGTATGACATCGGACGATTTATCCGACACCGGAAACACGCGGTCTCCCCGCTCTACTTTTGTCTTCACACCGGACGTCTCAAAAAAGTCGATCACATCCCAATTCGTCATGGCATAAAAGCTGCTGTACAAAAATTTGGGATTTGTCACCACATGGCTGAAAAGTTCCTCCGTCTCGCAAGCGTTCGTTATGTTACACCGACCCTTTCCCGTAATATAAATCTTTTTTCCCGGCTTCTCATTCCGTTCCAGCAGGCATGTCCTCGCGCCGAGCCTGCCCGCCGTGAGCGCGGCCATCATCCCTGCCGCCCCCGCGCCGATCACAACTACATCATACATATCGTTAACCTATTTTTACCTGATCCTTCACTGATCTTATTTTACATTATTTTGTACTGTACACCTCGTCTGGTTCAAACGTGTAATTCGAGGAATGATACGCCCCCTTTTCCGCCCGGAATACGACTTCGTCCACATAGGAAAGATTATCCAGAAGACTGTTCGAAACGCAGTCGAGTATGAGTGTCTCAAACGTTTCCGAACATTTTTTTATCGGCGGATACTCGTCGCTGAAACTCACATAAATACGCGACTTTTCCACTTTGATCTCGTTGACGACGATCTTTTCATCTATATTTTCCAACACCTTGTTCATGATAAATTCCGGCGTCACACGCTCGGCATCCAACGGCACTTTCAGCGGCACGAGCTGCTCTTCCCTGCTGTCGATCGTATAGATCTGCAGCGTCTCGATCGCGCTGACTCCTCCTCCCGATGAAACCATCGGCACATTCCCGCTCACAGATTCGATCTCCTCCGGCGTCAACTCCATATCATCATCCCCGTCAAACAGGCTGCATCCAAACAAACAGACCGCCGTCATGACCCCACACGCCAGAATTATGAATCTCTTCATAAAAGGATCACTCCTCCAAACATTTTTTTGCGAGAACCAATGCCGCTTCGACGGAGGCCTCCCGTACTTCCATACGGGTCCCCTGAAAAAGGTGTTTTTCTACAACTGTCTTACCAAAACAAAGACATCCGATATAGACGAGGCCGACCGGTTTCTCCGGGGTCCCGCCGTCAGGACCCGCGACCCCGGTCGTGCTGAGGGCCACCTCTGCCCTTGCCGCTCGCGCCGCGCCGACAGCCATCTGCAGCGCCGTTTCCTCACTCACGGCGCCAACGCTGTCAAGCGTCTCCTGCTTTACACCGAGAAGGCGGTTTTTTGCCTCGTTTGAGTAGGTGACGAAACTCTGCGAAAATACGCCGGACGCCCCGCTCGCATTGACGATCCTTCCCGACAAAAGCCCTCCCGTACATGATTCCGCGATAGTAATACTAGCATTTCTTTTTGTCAATTCTTTGACAAGCCACTCCTCCAACGTCTCCACCGGTTTCATTCCTCCTGTTCCACATCCGACATAACGTCGATGTTTTTATATATATAATCCACTAAGGATACGATCGTCAGAATCAACGCCGCATAGATCAAAAACCGGTTGATGAAATAAAAAACCGGATGCTGAAAATTGAATATAAGTACAATTGCCATGATCATCTGCACCGTCGTCTTGATCTTCGCCCAAAAACTCGCCGCGATCACGACGCCTTTTTCCGCGGCCACCAGGCGGAAGCCGCTGATGATAAACTCCCTGGCGATGATGACAAGGACGACCCAGACCGGCATCGCGCACTCGGGATCCGCCACAAAACAGATCATGGCGGAACAGACGAGCACCTTGTCCGCAAGGGGATCCATAAACTTGCCAAACGTTGTGACCTGATTATACTTCCTCGCCAGATATCCGTCAAAAAAATCGGTAATGCAGGCAAGGATAAATACCGCGGCGGCCAGATAATCCGAATATGGAGTTTTCCACAGCATGAACAAAACAAATACCGGGATCATCGCCACCCGAAGTATCGTAAGTCGATTTGCCACATTCATTGTCAATCCTCCTTGTTTCCCGGTTGTTCTTCGCACCATCGCGCTGCCAGATCATACCCTCTGGCATCCGTTACCTCGAGGGTAACAAACGTCCCCGACAACAGTTCATAAGGGGCGTGGAAAAACACACATCCGTCAATATCCGGGGCATCCCGGTACGTGCGTGCCACATAGACATCTTCCTCCGGCAGATAGCCGTCCACGATCGCCGTAAAACGGCTTCCCACAAGAGTCTCATTTTTATCAAAAATGACCTGCTGCTGGACTTCCATGATCGCGTCCGCACGGGCGAGCTTCGTCTGCTCATCGACCTGCTCTTCAAAACCGGCCGCTCTCGTTCCCTCTTCCGGCGAATAGGGAAACACGCCGAGCCGGTCAAATTTCATTTCCCGCACAAACGACAGGCACTCCTCGTGCTGTTCTTCCGTCTCCCCGGGAAATCCGCTGATGAGCGTCGTCCGCAGCGCGATCCCCGGAACCCGGTCGCGCAGCATGCCGATCTTCTCCTGCAGCTGCTTCCTATTTGTAAGTCTTCCCATTTTTTTTAAAATATCATCACTGCAGTGCTGGATCGGCAGATCCACATAGCGGCACACTTTCGGATTGTCGCGCAGCACATCCGCCAGTTCCTCGGTAATCTCCTCCGGATAGCAATAGAGGACCCGGATCCACTCGACATCCCTGATCCGGGACAACCGCTCCAGCAGTTCCGGCAGCATCTTTTTCCCACAGAGATCCACACCGTATAACGTCGTCTCCTGGGCGACGAGGATCAGCTCTCTCACTCCGCGCGCCGTCAGTTTCACCGCCTCTTCGACCAGTTCCTCCAGCGGAACGCTGCGGTACGTCCCGCGCATCGACGGAATGGCGCAATACGAACAGTTTTTATTGCACCCCTCGCTGATCTTTAAATATCCGACGTGGTTCACCCCCGAGGAAACCCGGTCCGTCAGTCCGGCTGGCAGATACGTCAGTTCTTTCGTCCAAACCGCGCGCTTTCCCTGAAGCGTCTGCCCGACCACCTCCAAAATCGAATCGTAAGCGGCCGTCCCGACCACGCCGTCGATCTCTGGCATCTCTTTCTGTATCTCTTCCCGGTAGCGCTCCGCCAGACATCCCGCCGCGATCAGCACCTGACAGCTTCCGGTCTTTTTGTACTCCGCCAGCTCCAAAAGCGTCTCAATGCTCTCCTCTTTCGCATCGTGGATGAACGCGCACGTATTGACAACGATAACGTCCGCCTGTTCCGGCAGATCCGTCAACTCATACCCGGCCTGGCAGAGAATCGCCAGCATTTTTTCACTGTCTACCAGATTTTTATCACACCCGAGCGAAACAAAATAAATGCGCATCGTCACTGTAATCCTTTCGCCTCTACACAGTTTTTCATGAGCATCGCGATCGTCATCGGCCCCACGCCGCCCGGCACCGGGGTGATTGCGGAAGCAACCGGTTCCACGTCGTCAAAATCAACATCCCCGCACAGCTTATTCTGCGCGTCCCTGTGGATTCCGACGTCAATGACGACCGCCCCCTCTTTCACATACTCGCGCGTGATAAACTTCGGCTTCCCGATCGCCACGATCAGTATATCAGCGCGCTTCGCCACCTCTTTTAACTGTTTTGTATGGGAATGGCAGACCGTCACCGTCGCATTTTCACGCAGCATTAGAAGCGCCATCGGCTTTCCCACGATATTGCTGCGCCCTACGATCACGCACTCTTTCCCGTCTATGTCCACCCCGGAACGTTTGAGCAGTTCGATAATACCCGCCGGCGTACACGACACAAACCCTGGCTGGCCGATACTCAGCGCCCCCACGCTCTGCGGGTGAAATCCGTCCACATCTTTTTTCGGTGAAATCGTGCGGATCACCTTATCTTCATCCATATGCGGCGGAAGCGGAAGCTGGACAAGTATACCGTCCACGTCTTCCCTCTCATTTAATTCGCGGACCAGATCCAAAAGTTCTTCCTCTTTTGTCTCCTCCGGCAGTTCAAACGAAAGCGAGCGGATACCGATATACTCGCACGCTTTTTTCTTATTGCCGACATACACGGTGGACGCCGGATCATCGCCCACCTGGATCACCGCCAGCGTCGCCTCGATGCCCTCAGTCCGGACACGCTCCTTCAGTTCATCCTTCACCATCGCCGAAACTGCTTTTCCGTCAATTCTCTCTGCCATTTTCTGCTTCCTCCTTACATATCTTCAAACAAGACTAAAATAAGCGGCGTAGAATCCGCTTTGCGGATTCTACTAGTGTGAATAGAGCAAGATGCCGCCAGCGGCGCCTTGCGAGAAACTACGTGATGAGGTTAATCCGTAGTTTCATTCACACTTTACATATGTTCCACGATGCGGTCGCGGAGCGACTGCATATGATAATCCGTGCGATTGATCACATCGGCACATGACCTCAGCTCATATATGATATTTTCCGCATCGTCAATGTCCTTTTTATATTTTAACTGGTGCTCCAGGCTCGCCCAGAAATCCATGGCGATCGTACGGATCTGCACCTCCACCCTCACCTGCTCCTTGTGGTCCGAAAAAAATACCGGCACCTCAACGATCAGATGCAGACTCCGATACCCATTCATTTTCGGTTGTTTGATATAATCCTTGCGCTTGATCAGTTCAATGTCATCCTGCGCCGTAAACATATCCGCCACTTTATAAATATCGTCAATAAAGGCGCAAATAACCCGGATACCCGCGACATCGGATAAATTCTGCATCACGGATTCCACGGTGATCGGATACCCTTTTCTCCTCAGTTTGGAAGAAATGCTGTTCGGCTGTTTCACTCTCGATTTGATAAATTCGATCGGATTTCTCTGTCGTGTAATCGATAATTCGTCATTCAATACCTGAAATTTGGTCTTCACCCTGCGGATCGCGCAATTGTAGATCATCATCATCTTAATCAGTTCTTCTTCCTGCCCTCGAAATACGTGCAGCTGATCTGCCGGTAAATTAACCTGATCCAGTAATAACGTATCCAATTCCTGTTCTAACATTACACATGGTCTCCTTTTTTCAAAAACAGAATTATACACATTACTTTTATTTTATCGAAAAACAGCGTTAAAGTCAAATAATTCTTTACATTTTCACCACATCTGCGTATAATCAGATCATACGTGTATCATAGGGTTTAAAATTACGATGAAAAAGGATCTGTATTATGTTTCGATTATGGGCAAAAGAATTTAAGAACAATAAAATGATCTGTGATCTCGTGGTGGAAAATGACTCCGCCGGCAAAACGCGGACGCAGAAAGTGTTTGCCGCCTTGGACGAAATATGCCATTCATTCGACCTGTCCGTTCCGATCTGGCTCGACCACAACATCAATGAATTTAAACGCATAGATAAAACAAGGTTCACGAGCGACAATTTTATCGACGCCATTGACTTCGATTTCCTGGAAATCCACGTGATCGAGGAAGATTTTTGACACGATCTGTATAACTTCCCCCATTTCCGGGCATACTTCTTTTCAAAATATGCCATTTGGCAAAGGAAGGAAGGTTTTGTCATGAAAGCAGTCGTTGATGAAGATACATGTATCGCCTGCGGTTTGTGTGTCGGTACGTGTGAAACCGTTTTTGCGTTTAATGATAACGGAAAAGCCTACTCCCAGGTAGACGTCATTCCATCCGAATGTGAAGAAGACGCCCAGACAGCCCGCGATGGTTGTCCGGTGAATGCTATTTCCATTCACGATTAAACAATCGGCATCCGAATGTGAAAAAGACTCCCAGACAACCCGCAACGGTTGGTTGTCCGATGGACGCCATCTCCATTCACGATTAAACAATCGGCATCCGATACACGGCGAAGCCTCCTCCCGGTCCAGTGCCGAAGGAGGCCTCTCCCTGTCATCCCTGCCGTTATTTTCTGAACAGTTCGATACTTCTCTTTAAAATCCCCTGCATATACGCGATCGTAATCCCATAATTCGTAAACGGAACCCCCTGATCTGCCGCGCATTTCATGCGGTATCTCACTTCCCTCTCATTCAGCATACACCCGCCGCAGTGAATAATAAGCGCATAAGAATACAGATCTTCCGGAAATCCCCTGCCCGCGCTCAATTCAATCTCCAATTCCTTTCCCGTATATTCTTTCAGCCACCGGGGAATCTTGACGCTGCCGATATCCTCGCACTGGCGGTGATGCGTACACCCCTCCGATATGAGGATCCGGTCCCCGTCCTGAAGCCGCTCCACCGCTTCCACACCTTCGACCGCCGTCTCCAGATACCCCTTCATCCTCGCCATCAAAATCGAAAACGACGTAAGCGGTATATCCGGCGGAACACACCTGGAAACCTGCGCGAACACCTGGCTGTCCGTAATGACGACCGCCGGCTTTTTCGCCATGCCCGCCAATGTCTCCCGAAGCCCCGACTCCTTCACAACGACCGCCGACGCATCCGCTTCCAGAACATCCCGTATCGTCTGCTGCTGCGGAAGGATCAGCCGCCCTTTCGGCGCCGCCGAATCGATCGGCACAACGAGCACGGCAACGTCCGACGGCTTCAGCAGATCCCCCACGATGCGCCGTCTCGTATCCTCCACCGAAACCATCTTCCCGATCACTTCCTTACACTCTTCGATCCCCTCGCCCGTCCTCGCACTGACATACATTTCATGCCCCTCTCCCGGGCCGGCATCCGCCTCTCTCCCCTCGATCACATCCACCTTATTCATCAAAATAAGATACGGTATTTCCTTTTCCCGAAACAACGCCGCCAGCTCTTCATCCGCCTCTCTCATCCCCACCTGCGCATCCACGACCAGAATTGCGATATCCGCCCGGTTCAAAATCTGCTTTGTCCTTTTGACCCTCTTCTCCCCGAGCTCCCCCTCATCATCAAACCCCGGCGTATCTATGATCATGACCGGCCCGAGCGGAAGAAGCTCCATCGCCTTCATGACCGGATCCGTCGTCGTCCCAAGCCGCTCCGAAACAACCGCCAGCTCCTGCCCCGTCACCGCATTCACCACACTGGATTTTCCTGCGTTGCGGCAGCCGAAAAAGCCGATGTGGATCCGGTCTGCGGAAGGTGTATCGTTCAATCCCATTTTGTCATCTCCTCACAAGTTTTTCTTTCATTATAGCTTTTTTGGGTGGGGAATACAATAGGGGATTTTCTTGAGAGAGGGGAAGGAGAAGGGCCGCTGCCAGTGATGCCGTGCCCTTGCTGTTCCCATTCGTTCCCCGCTTCCGCTAATAAATGCGTAGCGGTACTAATGCTGCAAAAAACGCAGCATAAGGACCGACGCATTTATAAGGGAACTCATTGGGAACAGCAAGGGCACGGCATCACTGGCAGCTACTCTTCTGCTTTCTCAAGGGAAAATCGGATAGGGTAGTTGGAGGGAGCGTATGGCAAACTATGGGAGGATTGGTGCTTGAGATGGTGGACGGCGTACCCTATTATTGATTCTGACTAAAAAATAAAGCCAATTTGGGGATCTCTTCCATCTCACTATCCCACCCAGTCCCACACCTCTCCCCCTCCCCCTTTCCCCACCCCAATCTAGCGCTACCCCTACTAAGTTCCAATAGCAAAGCAGCATTTGCCCATAGGATACTTCCGATTTGGCGGCCCATAAATGCGTCGGTCCTTATGCCGCGTCTTTTGCGGCATTAGTACCGCTACGCATTTATCAGCGGAAGCGGAGGCCGCCAAATCGGAAGTATCCTATGGGCAAATGCGGATTTACATTGGACCCCCTCTTATGATATACTGTCTTAGTGACAGATTTTGTGGGCATTCGCCCTTTAGAGAAATGAGGTACATAATGAACAAGACAGAGATTGCGGAAATCAAGAAGTTATTTAAGAAGGATGATAATGGCATTACGCGGATCTGCGGGTGTTATGTGGATGCGGAAAAGAATAAGAGGCTGGAGTTGAAGGAGGCGTTTTATTCACTTCCTGAGGAAGAGATGTTTAAGTATGTGGAGATTTTCAGGAAGACGCTTTCCGGGGCGCTGGGGAAAAATTTGATGAATATGGAATTTCCGATTGAAGAGGAGACGGGGGAGGATGGGAAGCAGAGGAAGTTGATGGCGCTTTTGCAGAGTAAGCTGGAAGAGACGGAGTTGTTGGATGAGTTTTATGACCGCGTGATCGAGGCGTATGATTATACGGGGAATTATCTGATATTGCTCATACATGATGCGTATGATATTCCGTCGATTACGGCGGATCGGGTGGAGAATTTTGACGCGTCGGATTATGTGTATGATTTTGTGCTGTGCTGCATTTGTCCGGTTAAGCTTTCCAAAGCGGGGTTGTGCTATAATCCGGAGAAGAACAGTATTGAGGATTGTATGCGGGACTGGATCGTTCAACCGCCGGACAACGGGTTTTTGTTTCCGGCGTTTAATGATAGGAATACCGACATTCACAGTCTGCTCTATTTTTCCAAAAACGCGGATGAGGCGGATATTGATTTTTCTTATGAGCTGCTGGGTTGTACGCTGCCGCTTCCGGCGAAGGAGCAGAAAGAGACGTTTCAGGCCGTGGTCGAAGAGACGCTTGGCAGTACGTGCAATTATGAAGTGGTGAGGAATATACATGAAAATCTGAATGAAATGATTTCCGAACATAAGGAAAATCCGGAGCCGCTTGAACTGGATAAGGAAGATGTGAAAAAGTTATTGTCGACCAGCGGCGTTCCGGAAGAGAAAATGGAGGTGTTCGAAGAGAAGTTTACTGAAAACCTCGGGGAATCGCAGAAACTCGTGGCGGACAATATCGCCAGCGTGCGTCGGTTTGAGGTGAAAACACCGGATGTCACGATCCAGGTCAATCCGGCGCGGACTGATCTGGTAGAGACGCGAGTGATCGACGGCGTGCCGTGTATCGTCATCGAGTGCTGCGACCAGGTGGAGATCAATGGGATCCGCATCGCGAATCCCAGTTGATCGGACCATCTTCAATTTATACTAATTTAATCGTTCTTCGAGTGCCCCTACGACCGTCTCGAGTACTTTGATCCTGGCGTAGTACTTTGAGTTTCCTTCCACCACGATCCAGGGGGCATCCGCCGTAGAAGTACGGACGATCGCCTCGTCCACGGCTTTCTCGTATTCGTCCCATTTGGCACGGTTGCGCCAGTCTTCCTCCGTGATCTTCCACTGCTTCTCCGGCGTGTTTTCCCGTTCATGGAACCTTCGTTCCTGTTCATCCTTGTCAATGTGGATCCAGAATTTGAGGACGATGCAGCCGGCATTCGCAAACTGCTCTTCCATGTTGTTGATCTCATTGTAGGCCCGGCTCCACTCATCCTCGGCCGCAAATCCTTCAATCCTCTCCACGAGCACGCGGCCGTACCACGTGCGGTCGAAGATCGTCATATGGCCGGCTTTCGGAATCTTCTCCCAAAAACGCCACAGATAGTGATGCGCCTTCTCAATGTCATTTGGCGCCGCCACCGGTACAACTTCGTATCCCCGCGGATCCATAGCCTGCGTCAGGCGCTTGATGGCGCCGCCTTTTCCGCCGGCGTCCCATCCCTCAAATGCGAGGATCACGGGTACCCGTTTCAGATACATTTTATTCTGCAGAGTCAGCAGCCGCTTCTGAAGGTCTTTCTTTTTCTTTTTGTACTCTTCCCGCTCAAGGCTCTTGCTCAGATCGACCCCCTGCAGCACGCCGTTGCGGAAAAGATCGTTGAAACCATCGGACTCCTGTTGTTTTGCACCTGTTGATATACCAGCTTCTGAAATATCGGCTGCCGACTTAGCGGCATCTGTTGTTTTAGTAGCATTTGCTGCTTTAGTAGCATTTGCTGCTCCTGCCTGCGGAGATGTGCCGGTTTCAGCTTCCACCCCTGTGCGGCCCTGTGCCGCTGCTTTCGCTGCCTCCTTTTCCGCCGCCTTTTTATCTGCGTCCCTGACTGCGCGCTCCATTCGATCTACGACTGTAGATACGATCTTGCACGACGCGTACAGCTTATCCGTTCCCTCAACGACCGTCCAGGGGGCGTTTGCCGTATCCGTGTGCACGAGGAGACGGTCGTACTTTCTCAGGCATTTGTCGTAATTGCGGTTGTTTTCCTTATCCTGACCGGTTACACGCCAGCTCGTCTCACTGTTTTTCTCCAGTTTATCCAGCCGCTTTTTCTGCTCTTCTTTCGAGATCATGAGGAAAAATTTTACGATGAGCATGCCGTCTTCTGTCAGCATTTCCTCAAAATCGAGTACTTCTTTTTCCGAAATATCTTTTTCGTAAACCCCCTTATACCAGCTCTGATCAAAGATGTGGATCCTGCCGCGCTCCGGCGTTTTCGTAAAGAACCGCCAGAAGTACGGGCGCATGACCTCATCCTCCTTTTCCCTCCCGAGGGTAAACACCTTAAATCCCCGGGGATCCAGCGACTGGATCATGCGGTTGATCATCGTGCCCTTTCCCGACGCATCCAGTCCCTCAAACACGATCATGATCGGGATGCCCCGCTCTTTGCACGCCCGCTGCAGTTCCCCAAACCGGATCTCCAGCTTTTCCATCTTCTTTTCGTATTCCTTTTTCCCCATTTCCTTGTTCACATCAATCTGACCCAGCATAAAGATCAGCCTCCTTCCCACTAGCCCACAGCTTCTTTGTATAAACCTCAATCTGCTTTTTACTGTGGATCCTCGTCATGGATGATCGGCGGGATCTGCGAAAGCATATTATCCATGTCTTCAAACATGGCGCTTTTCGTCGTTCCGAGATTACCCGCGCGCTCAATGTGTCTCATTACCTCCTGATACTGGTTCGTGATCTCGTCAAAAAACTGGCAGATCACCTGCAGTTCTCTCTGGGAATTTTCGATCACGCCGGAAATTTCCATCTGCACGGATGCCGCACCGTCCGCGGAATCCGTAATGCGGTGAAATGAGTCATACGTATTGTTTACGGTATCAATGTTCTGATCTAACGCCTGTTTGGATGCCGAGATGTTTTCATTCAGTTCATTGGTTCCGCACTCGACTTCATGGATTCCCGTATCGACTTCGTTCGTCAGATCCTTGATCTGCTCCGCCAGCGCTTTTACTTTTGCCGCCACGATGGAAAACCCTTTGCCTTCCTGACCGGCTCTCGCCGCCTCGATCGAGGCATTCATCGCCAGGATATTCGTTTCATCCGCGATGGATACGATCTTGCTCATACAGTGGCGGATCCCTTTTACGGCCATCTGCAGATGCTCAAACGTTTTCTCCATATCCATGTACGATCGTTCTACCTGCAGGGAAGTCCCTTTTAACTCTTCCACCTTATTTTGCGTTTCTGATACCGTATCAACGATGCCTTCCCTCACCTGCACAAACTGCCCGGCCGCGCTGTTGATATTTGTAAAAGAATCCCCGAAATTTTGCAGTTTCGTATTAAAGTTTTCCGCCTTTTTCAGTACGTCCGCGAAAGAACTGCCGACCATGCCCAGTTCAAACAGCGACTCCACTTCCTTATCCACCAGTTCCTTTTGGTAATCTTTGAGGCTGTTCGTCACATGCAGTACCGGGTAAAGACTTTCTTCATTGTGCCAGATCTGGCCAGACTTATTCCTGCCTTTTCTTTTCAACGCCATTTCTCTCTCCTCCTTTACTCAAATACCACACACGTCATCGACTGGTTGACAAATCGGTCATTATAGTGTTCGCCGTACCCGACAAGTCCCGCATGGCTTCCCAGTTTGGACATCTGCCCTAAATACTCCTGCATATATCCGTGCTCACTGAACAGTTTATAACGGAACAGACAGTTGACGGAAAATACCGCCGAGCGCCTCGGGAATTCCTCGCATATTTTGGCGATCGTTTCCTGCGTGATCGCCCGGTAATCCCCCAGTTCCAACAACGTCAGCACATCGGAATCATTGACCTGGCGGAAACATGCCAGCGCGTTTCCCTCCACCTCTTTAATGGAAATGATACACGTATCGTCGCCGTTGATCTTGCCAAATGGATTTTGGAACGTCTGCGTCAGGATCTGCTCGTCCGTGACGTGCAGAATGCTCTGATACACCTGTTTCGCCGGTTTCCCGTTCAGCGCGCCGATGACGTATCTCGCCCGGTCGGTCTGGGACGCGATAAAGCGATAATTTCCCATCTGATGGTAAATGTTTTCCTTATACGTCTTCACTCGGCCTCCCTGGTTGCGGACGAGCGCATAGGCCACCGCATCCGGGTACACCCTGCCGTTTACCGATACTTTTCCGGCATCGCCCGTTCCACCTACGAGGGAAATCCCGTTCCGTTTCAGTACGGTATGTATCGTAGTCAGTACACAGGCATCATTACCGCTGCAAAAATCGATACACACCGTATCCCGCTGCGACCCGCCCAGATTCCTGACATCCTGTTCCAGCCGGTGCACATATTTGACCGGCATGACTGATACCTGCTCCAACACGTTGGCAACCGCGCTGACGCCATCCAAAAACGCGACGACGCCGACACCGTTTTCCACTACCCCCGTATCATAACTCATACCGATACACCCGATGCTGGGAACACCGGGGTATCGTTTTTCCAGTTCCTTAACATGCGCTTCGAACTGGGAACCATTTGACAAAAGCATTAAAAACTGAGGACGTTCCAGTCCCTTTACCGCCTCTGCCAGATCCCCTCTCTGACTCATGCCGTAAAACTGACGCATATGATCGCCTCCTTTTTCTATTTTCATATAAATTAACGTTTATTATAATTGATCAGACAGCCTTTTAAAATGATCTCCCTCTCATCGTCCGTCAACGCCCCGAGGCGGAATTCCATTTCCTTCATGCCGCGGTTTGCCACATACGCTTTCACCGTCTCCTGCTTTTCCGCGATCGCCTTGCGGATGTCTTTGACAAAAATGTAGTCGTCTTTGTCAAACGGCAGTTCCCCGTCAAAAAGGAACGGGAGCATGCCCCAGTTGATCAGGTTGGAGCGGTATCGTTTTGTCGCGTATTCCCTGGCAATATTTGCCATGCCGCCGAGCACTCTCTGGCAGCTCGCCGCCTGCTCCCTCGCCGAACCGTCGCCCGGTTTCACGGCAAAAATAACGCTGCCGATCTCCGTCTGCTCCGGCACGACCTCAAACTGCGCGGAAATGGCTGCGTAGACGTCTTTCAGCTGCGGATCCACGGCGTAGATATCCTCTCCGGCGAGCCTTGCTTTCTCTGCCTTCTGGACTTCTTTCGCCTTACCGACATACGCCGGGTCTTTTCTCGACAGCGTAAATTCGGCCAGTCCGAGCGGGTTCGAGCGGTAGGAAGACGTCTCTCCTGACGGGATCAGTTCATCGGTCGTCGTCACCGGATCGTGGATCATTGATACAGCTTTTAAGAGCAGATGATCGGTCAGGGCAAACATCTCCGGCCAGTCCACAATGTTCGGGCCAAATTTGATCTCCACCGATGGGTCTGCTTTTCCCACGCCGTTATAAACGCGGTTCTCGTAAATACTCTTGTCAAAGAAATATTTCGGCTTTTTGAACTCCACATCAATGTCCGTCGCCGCAGTCAGATACCCCTGATTTGCCGCCGTGGCCGCGATCGAACGGGCGTCCATGAGCGCCACCGATGCGATCTGCCCGCTCGTCACTTTCGAGCCCTCGCGGTTCGGGAAGTTCCGCGTCGAATGGCGGATGCTGAGTCCGCGGTTCGAAGGCACATCCCCGGCGCCGAAGCACGGCCCGCAGAACGCCGTGCGCACCGTGGCGCCCGTCGCCATCAGATCGGCAATCGCGCCGTTTTTCACCAGTTCCATAAAGACTGGCTGGCTCGCCGGATATACGCTGAGCGAGAACTCATCCGCGCCGATATATTTTCCGCGCAGGATGTCCGCCGCGTCACAAATATTTTCAAACCCGCCGCCGGCGCACCCGGCGATGACGCCCTGCTCCACATAGAGCCTGCCGTCGTGTATTTTATCGGTCAGCGTAAACTGGATGTCCTTGTTATTGTCCAGGCTGACGAGCGCCTTCTTTTCAACATCGCGGAGGATGTCTTCCAGATTGTTATTGAGCTCCTCGATCGAATAGACATTACTCGGATGGAACGGCATCGCGATCATCGGCTTTATGGCCGACAGATCAACCTCAACCACTCCGTCATAGTACGCCACATCGGCCGGCGCCAGTTCCGCGTAATCCTCGCTTCTGCCGTGAATGTCGTAAAACTCTTTGACCTGCGCATCCGTTTTCCAGATCGATGACAGACAGGTCGTCTCCGTCGTCATCACATCAACGCCGATCCGGTAATCGACGCTCAGATTGTCAATGCCGTCACCGATAAATTCCATTATTTTATTGTTCACATATCCATTTTCAAATACTGCCCCGATGATCGCGAGCGCGATATCCTGCGGCCCCACGCCTTTTTCCGGCTTCCCTGTGAGATGGATCGCCACGACGCCCGGCATCGGAATGTCGTAAGTCTGCTCCAGCAATTGTTTTACGATCTCCGGGCCGCCCTCGCCCATCGCCATCGTTCCGAGCGCGCCATACCTCGTATGGCTGTCCGAGCCGAGCACCATCTTTCCGCCGCCGGCCAGCATCTCCCTGGCAAACTGGTGGATGACAGCCTGATGAGGCGGTACATAGATGCCGCCGTATTTTTTCGCACATGAAAGTCCGAATACATGGTCATCCTCGTTAATCGTTCCGCCTACCGCGCACAGACTGTTATGACAGTTTGTGAGTACGTAAGGAACCGGGAATTTCTCCAGTCCCGATGCCCGCGCCGTCTGCAGGATGCCGACAAATGTAATATCGTGTGAAGTCAGCTTATCAAACTTGATCTTTAACTGCTCCATATTTCCCGACGTGTTATGGGCCTTCAGGATCCCATACGCCATCGTTCCTTTTGCCGCCTCTGCCCGGTCTGCCTTCACGCCGGTCTTATGCTCCACCTCGGACGGTGCCCCGCTGCTATCCGGGATCAGCTCCGTCCCATTCACGAGCCATGCACCACCTTCATATAACTTTACCATCTGTATTCTCTCCTTTCATGAGGGGGTCAGTGTATATACTTATTCGATTCAATATTATACTTCCAAACGGGAAATTTTGCAAATACATTTTAAAACGATATTGTAATTTTTTCGGAATTGTTGTACAATAATAAAAATCATTTTGGGACATCATACAACACAGAGCGAGGTATCTTTATGAGACATATAATGAATGCGCTGGATCTGTCCAGGGACGAACTTGACGATCTTATTTCACTGGCGGAACAGATCATGGAAAACCCCCAGAAATATGCGGAATACTGCAAAGGGAAAAAGCTGGCAACCTGCTTTTATGAACCAAGCACACGGACTAGACTTAGTTTTGAAGCCGCCATGATCAATCTCGGCGGCAGTGTTCTTGGTTTTTCTTCTGCCGACTCAAGTTCCGCGGCCAAAGGCGAGAGCGTCGCGGATACGATCCGCATCATCTCCTCGTACGCGGACATCTGCGCCATGCGCCACCCGAAAGAGGGCGCGCCGCTCGTCGCTTCGATGTACTCTTCGATCCCGGTCATCAACGCCGGGGACGGCGGCCACAACCACCCGACCCAGACCCTCACTGACCTTCTCACGATCAAAAACCTGAAAGGCCGTTTCGATCATCTGCGGATCGGCGTCTGCGGCGATCTCAAGTTCGGCCGCACCGTCCACTCGCTGATCGACGCGATGGTTCGCTATCCCGGCGTTGAATTTGTACTGATCTCCCCGCCGGAATTAAAAGTGCCGGATTATCTAAAAAAGGAAACGCTCGACGGCAACCAGATCCCCTACGAAGAAGTGAGCGACCTCGACGCCGTGATCGGCAGCCTGGACATCCTTTACATGACGAGAGTCCAGCGGGAACGTTTCTTCAACGAGGAAGATTACATCCGGTTAAAGGACAGCTTCATCCTCGACACGAAAAAAATGAAACTGGCGCGGGAGGACATGCTCGTACTCCACCCGCTCCCCAGGGTGAACGAGATTTCTACAGAAGTAGACAATGATCCGCGCGCCGTCTACTTCAAGCAGGCGGAATTTGGCGTCTACATCCGCATGGCGCTTATATTAACTTTACTGGAACTCGTTTAAATAAAATGTGAAAGAGACGTTACGAGGCGTCATCTCATCTGCGCGGAACGATCTGCGCGAGCGCTGTTTGGCCACAAATTAAAAGCAGCGCGGGAAAGGAGAACGGACTATGTTAAATATCGGCGGACTGAATCAGGGCGTTGTCATCGACCACATCAAAGCAGGACATTCGATGGAGATCTACCAGTACCTGAACTTAGAAAAACTCGACTGCAGCGTCGCGATCATCAAAAACGCGAGAAGTAATAAAATGGGAAAAAAGGATATTATCAAGATCGAGGGGCCTCTCACCGTGGACCTTGACATCCTCGGCGTCCTCGATGAAAATATCACCATCAACATGATCGAAAATGACAAGATCGTGGAAAAGCGCACGCTCGGACTTCCCGACATGGTGACGAATATCATCAAGTGCAAAAATCCGCGCTGCATCACTTCGATCGAACAGGAGCTCCCCCACCGCTTTAAGCTGACGGATAAGAAAAACCGGATCTACCGCTGTATGTACTGCGAGCAGAAGTTTAAGGGGCAGTTCAGGTAGGGCGGGGATCTGATCACCCGCTCTTTTTGCTATCGACTTGAATTGTCCTGATACATTTTTTCAGACAATCCTTCAGAGGCTGTGATTCATCGTTTAAATACCAGTGATTTAACGTTGTGTTAAATTCCTCTGCGTTGTCTTTCCCAATCGTTAGAATGCCATTTCCGGACTCGATCAAAATTTTACTTGCGACGATCGTGGATGTTCTTTTATTTCCGTCCCAGAAAAGTTGTTGTTTGCAGGCATAGGCAAAGTATTCGAGCGAACGCTCTATGTGGTCACTTATTTCCATGATCCGCTCCAGTTGTTCTTCTACGGTTTCTTTTACAGGTACGGATGGCGTGTAGTCGCCTACCCCCACAGTTCCAGTCCTCAATGTCCCCCACTGTAAACTCTCGTTTCTGGAGACATACTCATTTATTTTGCACACATACTTTAAATTCAATGGATCATCAATATGATCGATACAATATTTCCAGGCATCCCGCAGATTAAGTACCGTCTGAATATCTTTGACAGTTATTCCGTTTACCACGGCACCATCAATGATCGTTTGTGTTTGCGGGAATGTAACGTTACATCCCTCAATATATGCTGTATTATACACTAATTCCACAAATGTCTTCTTTGCTAAAAATATATTCTGCTCCCTCGTAAGCATATGAACCTCCATATTCTGCGTTCCACTGATCAATTCCTTTTACTGCTAACAGTATAGCATAAAAAACAGGAACTGTCTGTATTTTTAATCAGATATATCAAGTTCTTTTGTCAGTTTAATCATTTTGCCAGTACCTCATAGGCCTCTTTATTCTGTTCAATCAATCTTTTTGAAATACTCAATATATCGTAAACTCAAATGATACCGACTCGTTCTTGTATATTCCACACCATCTTTCTATGCTTACAAAATCCTGTCCTTACGTAGCACACAGACTTCCTTCACACGAAAATTCTTTTGGAGCTACAATTTTACTCTTACTTTTCATTTTTCCGTAGAGTGCACTGAATTATAAAAGTCTTCCAAATCCTTAGCAGCTTTTTCAGACAAAAACGGTATTATTACATCATAAAAAACCTTATTTCCTTTCACCTCGATCCCATTAACAAATACACTGTCTACATCTCCCCACATAGCGACATCAAATAATTTACCATTCTTCTTGCTTTCAAGCACATAATACACTCGCAAGTCCAAATCCGAAGATCTGTTCCACACTGGTATTAGAACCTCATTATCTATCTTCCTAAATAAATCAATATATTGTTTCAGTTCGCTCCCACTAATAACAATTTTTTCATCAACTGTGCGTTGGATTAAATCTTCAACACTTGGAACAGGTAAAAACCTAAGAGCATGTAAATCCAAATAATAAATTGTTAAACTTATATCGCTAATGTTCTCATTTTCAATTAGGTCGGAAACATTAGGTGACGTTCTTTTTGAGTACAACATACTAAATAATATAAGGATTATAATTAACAAAAATGACAAAACACCTACTTTAATATGCTTTTTTACATTCATTTTCAGCTGCCTCCCTACCTTAGTTATCTTATCAAGTATAAAAATACACTATATAGTACCAGTTAGATCTAAACTCTTTTCCAAGTGCTGATATCTCTTCACCATACTGAGACTGAGCAGCATATTTATCCTTTTCAGGGCAGTATTGTGCGATCGCATCCCCTACAATGCCTCTGCCACTTGCAATGATGGGAAATGTTATCCGGACACACTTTACATCACCTTCTTTTAAGCTAAAAATTTTCTCAATCTTGTTTTCTCATCTTCCGTTATTTTTCCTTTTTCTACCTTTACACCACTTAACAACTTTACAAGTGAATTCCCTGCCGCCTAACCAACTGCTTTAAGGCTTTCATAACAGCATTTGATTTTATAGTGTTTTCGATGTTTTTTTGAAAGCGGCAAGATCCAGTTTGGATTCTTTTTTCTGCCACATGCGGTACCCAAGGGGAACAGACTGGTAAACGATCTTCCGGTCCAGCCATACGGGAACACAGAGCATGAGGCTTACGAAACAGTGCCCGTTCAGATAGTTTGAGCCATGATGGGCCGCATGGTCGAAAAGATTTGATACATCTTCAAATTTTGTGCCAAACTTAGAGATCATGGTATCATCAATGCACAGGAGAACCGGCTGTGACCGCAACTGGGCGGGAACCAGTTTCAATGCCAGGGAAGCGGTTACATTCATAAACCTCGAGTAATCCACTTTGGCATAGGAACAGGCATAGTAAAAAGCATTCAGGGATTTCCCTGTGATGCCGGACAAAAAATGCCTGTACAGGGAGCGGATGGAATCAGCGGACTCCATTACCAGCATGGATAAAACGAGCAGGAACAGCGTTTCAGCTGTAGGCGCGGAACAGGTTTCAAAGTAATTATAAAAATATTGAAAAAGTCTACCAATCAGGTTGTTTTTGTTGTATAATAAGCTTGACGTATGGGATCACTTTCCTTTGTTATGTATTTTGGGCAAACTTATTATAACACGAAAGTTATCCTGTACGTTATTCTTTTTTGAAAAAGTTGTAAAGTGGTGCTATTACTATACAGTTAAATTTTAATATGACTAATGAAACAAAAATTTTAAGACAATTATGGAAAAATAGAAAGTGAGCAGACAGGTTCGGAGTTAAACAAATCTACAATTCCTCCTGTTCCATTAAATGGACAAAATCTTCTGGTGGGTAAATCTGTGTAAGACCTGCCTCAAAATCTTTTAGATTACGGGTTACAATACATTCCATGCCGGACCTTCCTGCCACTTGCTCTACAACTGCATCTTCGTAATCTGTAATCGGCGATGCCAACGCATCAATAAGATCTTTACTTTTCACCTCTAGAATTCCAACCAGAGAATACAATTTCCCCATAATCTGTCTGGCAGTTTTCGTACTATGCAGATGCTTTCTGATCAGATAATAAATATCTGTTGCAGAACTAGCCGTTATATACATATCAATAATATCGTTTGCCGCCATAAGAAATATTTTTTCAGCATGTACATGCCAAGGTTCCCTTGATGTCAGAGCATCTATCACAATATTGGTATCAATCAAAACTTTCATTTACTCAACCTTTCTGCTCTTGTTTCCTCTATGTCTGCATCTTTTGGTAAAATTCCAAATAGTGATTTTGCTGTGTCTATTCGATTCTGATGAGGATTGACTAGTTTTGCGACAACTTTTCCATTTTTCGTAATAAAAATATCCTCAGTTGCTGATAAAAGCAGATATTTTCCTAAATTCTTCTTTAACTCAGTTGCAGTAATCGACATACTATCACTTCCTTTCCCCGTACTATTATTTTATTCAATTCGTACGATTTTATCAAGGGCTTTAGACAAATAATCCCCCCTACAACAACGCCGCCTCCACCCCGAACACCCCTGCAAGCTCCTCTCCCGCTCCGCGCTCCCCCTCCCATTCGACCGAATACAACCTGCTGCCATAACGAACCGTTTTCATCCGGTCCAGTGCCGGACACAGCGGATGCCCCTCAAACGCCCCCCAGATCAAAAGCGAGAACCCCGCCTCCGCCGCGACCGAGCGCAGGAAATCCGAGCACAGCTTCTCATCCTCATTCTCCACATACAGATATGACACCACGCCAAAGTTGATCTCCTCCCCGGATCCCGGGAATTTCGGATACCCGAACCAGTCTGTCGGCAGGTGGGAGACAAACTTCAAAATGCCGCCGTACGAACTCATCTTATATTGTTTATGCCCCTGCTGGTTTCCGACAAAACAGCACGCCCGGAGTTTCCCGTTCTCCCTCACGCAGTAAAACGTATTCTCTCCAAACCCGGCGCACCCAGGATCCGCGGGAGTCAGATCCCGCGATGAAAAATAGGACCGCAGCAATCCATCGAACCCGTCCGTATTCCCCTTCTCCACCGCTATCCGCCGTTTCCCGCCGTGGAAACAATAAGTCGTATAATGCCCCAGATAATGATAATGCGGCATATTCCGATGCCCCTTTTCCATGAGGGAAATAGCCGCGCGGTTCTCGTCAAGGATCGTCGTATAATAGAGCCGGCAGTCCGGCACCTGCTGATAAAAAAACTGATATGCCTTGGCGATAAATATAATTTTGTGCCGGTAATCGGGATGGATCTTCAATCCTGTCAGATATGCGCACAATTGCGGCGTACCGCCCACATACTCGCGGCGCAGCACCGCGCCGCCGACCGCGGCAAGCCTGCCGCTTTCATTATCGGTGATCACGAGTATCCGGGCATCGTCACCGTCCAGGCGGAACGATTCCAGCGGGCGCTGCCCGCGCAGGAACTGGACGCTCAGACGGCCGTCAAAGCAGCCGCTCTCAAAAATCTCCCGGATGCCGTCATTGTCAGTATCGACCGCGAACCGGAGTGTATATTTGTCATTTTGGAAGTTCATCCAGGTTCTCTCCTATCGGTACGTTCATCTTCTGGTCGATCTCCTCGCCCAGCCTTACATTCATCGCCCAAAACAGTCCCCACATGAGAGGGCTTGTCCTTCCGAGTGAGGCAAATCCCCGGCCGAGCACGGTCGGCAGCGACGAAAATTGTTTGCGCGCGTCGCGGCACAGCTCGCTGAGTTTCTCGGCAGACAGCTGTTTCGGGTGAAAAGCGAGTTCTCCGTAGCGATAACCGTCGGCCAGCCACCACTTATCATAGATCAGGCGCCGCTCCTGCTCCAGCCGGTGATACAGGGGCGTGTTCGGAAATGGCAGCAAGTGATTGAACGCGGCCGTATAAAAATGATGTTTCGTGGCAAACTCAAGCGCGTCGTAGACCGTGCGCTCGTCGTCATTGTCATACCCGAACACGAATGTCGCGTAAATGCCGATGCCCGCGTCGTGGATCCTCTTCACCAGCTCGTCCCGCTCCCCGACCGCATAATTAAAGGACTTATTCATCTGCCTGAGATTTTCTTTGTCCAGACTCTCGAAGCCGATGAGAATGATCTCACATCCGCTCTTTTTCATGGCCCGCAGAAGTTCCTCATCCCTCGCCATCGAAAGCGTGCCCTGGCCGGCCCATTTGATGTGCAGGGGCGTGATCTCCCGAAAAATACCGATCGCGTTTTCCCGGTTAGCCACGAGATTGTCGTCCACGAGAAATGTGTACTTGTGTTCAGAGCGCTCGATATCCTCGGCAATAAGCCGATGCTCGCGACAGTGGTACGCGCCGCCGTAAAACTGGGAGATCGAGCAGAACTCACAGGAATGGCAGCACCCCCTTCCCGTCTCCACGAGGGAAACCGGCAGATATTTTTTCCCGCGGAAGATACTCTTATCCGGCCTGCCGGTGAAAGTCCCCAGCCCGCCCTTTTGGATTCCCGATCTGCTTTCCTCAACAGCCTGCCCACAGGCAGAAATTCCGTATCCGCCAACGATTCCCGTCCCGCCATCATAGCGCGCCTTCAGGCAGCCATTCTGAACATCCGCCAGCATCTGCTGCCAGACATTCTCGGCATTTCCCACGATTACGCTGTCGCCGTATTGTTTTGCCTCGTCAGGACAGAGCGTGGCGTGATACCCGCCCATCACGACAGGGATCCCGCGCTCGCGGAATTTCGCGGCGATCCGGTAGCTCCGCTTCGCGGTATACGTCTCCGTCGTGATACAGACGAGATCCGTCTTCGTCTCGTAATCGATCAGCTCGATCCGGTCATCAAAGAACTCCGTCTCGATATAAGACGGAGTCAGCGCCTTTAAGACGGCGATCGTCAGCGGTTCCATTTTCCACGTTCCAATGTATTTTTTTCCGGCTTTTTTCCCAATCGCCGGCAGTATAAATGTAAGTTTCATCGCATCCTGCCCCTGTTCTCCATCTAATCCAAAAGTGGAATATCCGAATTATCACACATAACGTCTCTCGTAAATTTGTGCCACTTGTCCGCATAACCTTTGTATCCAAAATTGAGCGGGATCGACAGCCACGGACTGTGGCGGAACGGGGCGAGGCGCTTCATGATATTCGAAGCCGTATACGTCGCGCGCCAGGCCCGGTCCGTCCCCTCCTCGAGCTGCTGCTTCGTCATGTTTTTCGGCTCAAACACACAATGCTGCACATCGTACATCGCCCAATTCCGCTCGGTGATGCGCCCCTCCCGCTCCAGCTGGGCATAATATTCCGTCTTCGGGAACGGCGTGAGGATCGAATAGCGCGGAAGATCGATCTTCGCGCGGATGATCATTTCCACCGTGCGGTCAAAGACGCTCACGTCCTCCTCATCCCCGCCGAAGGCAAAACATCCCTGCACGAGGATTCCGTTGTCGTGCAGCCGCTCCATGAGCGTCACGTACTCTTCCACGCGGTTCACGCCTTTATGTATGTACTTCTGCGATTCCTGCGTGATCGACTCAAACCCGATCAGCAGACCCCGGCAGCCGCTTTTTCGAAAGACCCGGATCAATTCGTCGTCGATCCCGGCCGACGAAGTGACAAGACCGAGCCAGATGATCTTCAGCGGGATCAGTTCGGTAAACAGTTCGATCGCATACTCCCGGTCTGTCACGAGATTGACGTCGGGAAACAATACGTGCCGTGTGTTCATGGCCTCGATCTCCGCCGCCACCTCTTTCACCGGCCGCTTAAAGACTGTGCGCCCGAACGCGGCGGGATACGCGCAGAAACTGCACGTATGGTAACAGCCGCGGATCGCTTCCACGGTTTTTGTCGTGATATAGCGTTTCGCATGCAGCAGTTCCCTGCGCGGAAACGGCTTTCCCTCCATCGTAAAATCACAGTTCTGGTCGTACCGCCTGCGGTAATTGCCCGCCACATAGTCGTAAATAAACTGTGGGAATGTCTGCTCCGAAAATCCGGTAAAGATGACATCGGCGTGTTCCGCCGCCTCCTCCGGCATGAGCGTCGGATGAACCCCGCCCATAAACACAGTTATTCCCTTTTTGCGGAAATAGTCCGCATAGGCGTAGCACCGCGGGGATGTGCCCGTAATACACGTGATCCCGATCAGATCCGCATCGATCTGGAGCGGGATCTTTCCGGCCGTCTCATCATAAATGACGACATCCGCTTCGACATCTTCCGGAATCAGTGCCGCCAGTGTCGTCAGCGTCAGCGGCGCGTAGTGGAGAGATTTTCCAAAATTCCCGGAATACCGGTGCATCGCCCCCGCCGGCGCAAGTAAAGCAATCTTTAGCATATCCCTTTTCCTTTATCCTTTCTTAACCATTTTATTCCTGCCGCAGATCAAACCACTGGTCCCACCCGCTCTTCCGGCTGAGATGGGCGGGTTTGATATCCCCCAGCCTCATCCCTTCCGCCATCAGCCGGTTCACATAATCCACTTCCGGATTCCCGCGGATCGGGACCACGACCGCCTGTTCCAACTGTCCCAGGTTTCGGCAGTACTCATAATGATAATTCTCACACAATTCCTGATCCAGCCACTCGTCCGTAATGACGTAGTCCGCGTTCGTATACAGGCAGTACCGGGTGCCTTCCGGCGCCAGGAGGAAAAAAGCCTCTCCCTGATCAAGCGCCCCGCAGACCTTTCCCGCAAATTCCTCGGTCATCTTTTCCCCGAACAGATCGGACGTGCTGTCTCCCCGCCGCAGGAAACGCAGGCGCGGCGGCCGATCCTCGTACGTTTCGAGCACCTCCACGATATCCCCCAGCACATAGCGGTAAAATCCGCCGCCCGTCGTCACGATCACTTCATATTTCCCGGGCGCCAGGCCCCAGGCTGGAACGATCGTACCACTTTTTATGTTCCGGAATTCAAAAAAATGAGAATAGATGCTGAGACGGCTTCCCCTCTCCCCCACAAGGGGAAACGACACGAAGCACTCGGTAGAGAGAAGTCCTTTCGGCTGAACGAATACGCCGGGAAACCGCTCCTTTAGCGCCTCCACAAAATCCGCCGCGCTCGCGTCCGCCCAGCAGCTGATCAGGCGAAGGTCTGGAAATACCCGGTCAAACCGGTCTGCGCGGACCGCGCGGACGACCTTTTTGCTCCGGTCCGGTTCAAGTCCGTCCACGAGTTCATCCACATGCTCCGCGATAAAATCACAGAGGATCGTGAGAAACGTGGGATTCCAGACCGAAATAAGCGTGAGTTCCCCGCACCTCAGAAGTTCTTTTGCCGTCTGCCGGTAAAAATCCGTCATATCGGTGCTGAATTTTACCTCCGGACCCACGGCAAACAGCTTGTTCATGATTTTCTTTTCGAACTGCCCAAAATATTCGGCCTCTTCCTCAAAGCCGACCGGTATGCCCGCGCTCGTATATGTCTTCCCGGCTGTGACAGGCGTGATCGACCAGTAACTCCTGCCGCCGCAGATCCCGTTCACCCGATCGTAAATATCATAGAGCCACGGCTTGATCCCCCGCTGAAACTCCTGTTTCAGCGACTCCGTATACGGAATCCATTTTTTCCCGTTCGTCGAGCCGCTCGTCAGCTCAAACAACAGGACATCCTCTGCCGTCAGCACATGTTTCTTTCCGTCGGCGATCTCCCGGATCATCGGCTCGTAATCCTCGTAAACGGTGAGCGGCACCTCGCGCGCGAACTCCTCGTAACTCGTCACATCCGCAAATCCATACTTCGCGCCGTACTCCGTACCGGCGTTTTTGCGCAGCAGCTCCATCAGATAATCTGACTGGACCTGTTCTACGCTGCATTTTTCCATAAATTTTCTGTATTCCCTGCCGTAAAGCAGCATGCACATTCGGTTCAACACCTGACATTTCATACTCATTTGAACAACAACTCCGGTACTCGTTTTTTCAATAGCTTCCGATCGATCTTCGCCAGGCAGGCGAGGTCATTCCCCAGGGTATGACCGGGATTGGCCCTGCAGAAAAACGCGGTATCCCGATTGTTCCGTTCGCGTTCTCCGATATCCGCCACCCCCGCTTTCAGCTTATCTTTGACTGAGCGGTACTCGATCACGCCGCTCACCGGGTTGTATTCCTCCCGGTACAGCGCCCGCGCGTAGGCGTCGATGATCCCTTTCTCATAGGCCGGCGTCTCCGTCTCGCTGTTGGGATAAAATTCCGTCCAGAACAGCGGCAGGATGCGGTACGTTTTATATCCTTTGCAGATGAGGAACCAGTAAAATTCATCATACTGTTCGGCAAACGGAAACCAGAAACGCGCCCAGACGCGAAACAGTTCCGGCTCTCCCCAAAACTTCTTATGAATGATCGTATCCCCCGAAAACATCCCGTGGACCGTCTTTCCCCCGACGCTCACCTGCATGACTTTCTGTGTTGTAAATCCCACAAGTCCCGATTCATCGTGATATAACGCCAGACAATAATCCTTATCAAAAAAATCATTTCGAAACGTGCTCTCTGTCACATTATCATAAAATTCATCCATCAGCGAATACATATCCCCGATCTCTTCCTCCGTATATTCGCTGACCGGCTTTACTTCTCCTCTCAACATCAGCTGTCCTCCGTTTTCAATCCAAACCTCATACCCTGCTTTTTAAAGACTTCCTTGCGAAAGAGCGGGTTATAGACCAGATACGTCATGAACCGGTACGGTGTGCGCAGATTGGTGCGCGGTTCGAGCGCCCGGTAGAAAATGGACGAAAGGCTGTTAAACCGCTTGCGGCACGCAAACGATACGTCCGTCAGCTGCTCGGGCGTCATGTTCTTCGGTACGATGCTCGCGTAATTGAAGCGGTACTCCTCGTGCAGCCACCATTTCCCGCCATAGAGCAGCCGCCCCTCCCGCTCCATCTTTTCATACAGCGGCGTGTTCGGATACGGCATCAGTATATTAAACGCGGCAAACGTAAATTTGTTCCGTATCGCGAAATCACAGGTCGCCCGGATCGATTCGATCGTATCGCCGTCGTGGCCGACCGTAAACGCGGCCCACGTCTGGAGTCCCCACTCCCGCAGCCGCCTGATCTCCCACTCATACCTCTGCCCCGATCCTTTTTTGTTCGTATATTTGTTCATCTCCGAAATACAGTTCGGCGAGATGGACTCAAAACCGATCACGAGCCCGAGACAGCCGCTCTTTACCATGAGCGCCATCAGTTCGTCGTCCGCCAGCATATCCATACTCCCCTGACTGACCCAGCGGACGCGCAGCGGGATGAGCGCGCGGAACAATTCCTTTGCCTTTTCGCGGTTACAGACAATATTATCATCGACAAAGAAAAGCAGCTTCCGTTTCTGCGACCGTATCTCCGCCACGACCTCTTCGACCGGACGGCAGTAATGATGGGCGCCAAAATAGACCGACGAGGCGCAGAAACTGCACTGATGGCTGCACCCTCTCGAAAACTGCAGCAGCGTGATCGGAAGATACCCCTTCCCCTCAAAAATATCCCGCCTTGTCAGGACATTTTGCTGCGGGCACACCGGCTGTACGGCATCGTACCGTTTTTTCAGCCTGCCCGCCCGAAAATCCGCGATCATCGTCTCCCAGACCGGCTCCGCATCCCCGACGATCACGCAGTCACAGTGCCCGGCCACCTCTTCGGGGATCAGCATCGCGTGCATACCGCCCATTACCGTCTTCACCCCGCGCTCGCGAAACCGGGCGCTGATCTCATACGCCCGCCTCGCCGTAAACGTCTCTACAGTGATCGCCACGAGATCCGTCGGTTCCTCATAGGGAATCTGCTCCATCCGGTCATCGTACATCACCACTTCCACATCGCTTGGAGTGAGTGCCGCCAAAATGCCGAGCTGCAGCGGCTCCATCCTCCCCTCATCGACATAGAGGCTGTGTTCCCGCCGGCCGATGTTAGGCTTGATCAGTGTCAGCTTCATGTAGTATCCCTCCCAGTATCTGCCCTTGTTTTTTATGAATCTCCCTGCGTGAAATCATATTTGCCAAAAGAAAAACGATCAGGTTCATCGGGCGAAAATGAACGGGATTGGCAAACAACCGTCTGAGGATACAGGGAATGGAATAAAATTTCGAACGTATCTGGAAACAGCCGTCGCGAAGTTCGTCCGCCGTCATATTTTTCGGCACATATGCCGTCTCCCCATATCGGTAACGGTCAGAAAGCCACCATTTTTTATAGAGAAGCCTGTTCTCCTGCTCCATCCGGCGGTACACCGGCGTCCCCGGCATCGGGATGAGCGGATTGAAGTTCGTAACCGCAAAATGGTTGCGGACCGCAAACTCCAGCGTCCTCTCGAACACATCCGCATGGTCGCCGTCGCACCCGAGAACAAAAGTTCCGTAAACAAGCATGTGATGCCGGTAAATATTTTGAATGATGGCTTCGTAATCCAGCGCTTCGCGGTTGGCCGCCTTTTTCATTTCCGCGAGGCTGTCCGCGTTCAGGCTCTCAAAGCCCATCAGCACGAGAAAGCACCCGGCCTTTTTCATCTCAAATAAAAGTTCATCGTCTCTGGCCGCATCCATACTGATCTGGCACGCCCATTTCTTTTTCAGCGGCGCGATCACGCGGAACAGTTCGAGCGCGGACTCCCTGTCATAAAACAAGTTGTCATCAACAAAAAACAGTATCTTCTCCCTGGCCCGCCTTAGTTCCTCGTACACGATGTCCGGCGTCTTCCGGCGGACGCACCCGTACATCGTCTTGATGGAACAGAACTCACAGTGAAACTTGCAGCCCCTCGAAATCTGATACACGCCGATTCCATGATAGCGATGCCGGTACACGCTCTCATCGGGGACGAGCCCCGTCAGCGGGGACGCCTCATCCGATACATATTTTTTCCGCAGCGTTCCCGCCTCGCAATCCGCGAGAAACCGCCCCCATGTATCCTCAGCATCCCCGATCAGGACCGCATCCGCGTAGTCGAGCGCCTCGTCCGGCATGACCGCCATATGAAATCCGCCCATCACGATGATATTGTGATCCGTGCGGTACTTGCCGGCAAGTATGTACGCCCGCTTCGCCGTATATGTCTCGACGGAAAAAGCGATGATATCCGAGTCGATCGCATCCGGCAGTTTTTCCACCCGCTCGTCGATAAACTCGATCTCGTGCGCGGAGGGCGTGAGGCTCTTTATGATGCCAAACAAAATGGGCTTCATGGCATCCGAACTGATCCGCTCAAACATGTTCAGCCGTATGACGGTGATCTTCAATTTTTCTCCACGGAAATATTCTCGCCCTTCAACCCATTGAACGCTCCCGCGATCTTCGCGTCCGCGTGGCCGATCAGCCATTTATTTCTCGCCACCAGCAGTTTGTCCTCGCTGGCTCCTTCCGGTTTCACAACCAGATCGAGGTTCGTATCCTTCGGCAGTACGACAACACAGCGGAATTCCTGTCCATCCACGCTGCACGGCGCGTAGTGGAGTGTCGTGGCGTACACTTCGATCATCGTTCCCTTCGGTACGAGAAATGCCTCGATGTTCTTTGTGTCATATGTATAGTCCGCCTCGATGTCCTGCTGCATGCCAATGAGCAGGATGAGGTCCGTCGCCGCCACGTTCACTTCCGATGAGCGGTGGTACTCGACCGCATTCAACAGGGAATTGTGCCCGTTACAGTAGCCGATCTGGATCGGCAGGCCGCCGTATAAGCTGTCCGTAAACGTCTTCATGATCGGAAGCGCCTCCAGTTCCGTTACCGACGGCTCATACACGACGTCCGCCGGACACGGCATCTCCTGCATCTTGTCCACCAGCTCTGCCACATCATAATCCGGTGTGAGGATCCGGCCATACTTTTTAAACGCCGCATCCGTTACTTTTTGAATCTGAATACTCATAACAAATACCTCCTGAAATATAAAATTAAATGTAAAACGCCATCAGGCGCCGTATTACCATGATCACCAGTTGCCCACGATCCACTTGCCCGACTTTGACAGATTCTTTTTTGAGATCTTCTCTGTCTTTTTGCAGGAAGCTTTGATCAGCGCGCTCGTCTCATTTTTATTCGAAATGTTCCAGGCCACGCGCCCGATCTTGTATTTTTTCAAAAGCTTCATCCATTTTTTTGCTTCTTTTTTATCAATATTTCCATTTCCCGACGCGTCACAGATCGAAAACTCCGTGACAATGACCGGAAGTCCTTTTTCATTCGCCTTTTTCAGCTTTTCGCGCAGCGGTTCCTTATGCGTCGCCGCGTAGAAATGAAAGGCGTACGCGATGTTTTTCTGCTTCTCGATCGGATCGTCCGCCACCACATCCACATCCTGCGACCAGGTCGGCGTACCGACGATGATAATACCATCCTTGTCGTATTTGCGGATCAGTTTGATCATCTTTTCCGCATACGGCTTGATGTCCCTCTCCCACGTCACGTCGCCATTCGGCTCGTTGCATATCTCGTATAACACGTTTGTCTGCCCGGCGTATTTTTTCGCGAAATAGGTAAAAAACTCCTTCGCCTTTTTCTCGTTCGTGTTCGGGTTTCCGTCAGAGAGGATATGCCAGTCGATGATGACATACATGCCGAGATCGGTCGCCGCTTTCACTCCTTCATCGACCTTGCTGTATAACGCCTTATCATACCCGGCGGAATCGTCGCTGTAAAACGCGAGACGGATCGTATTGGCGCCCATCTTTTTAAAGCTTTTGAAGCACTGTTTGTTCACATAGTCCGGATACCAGGCGATCCCGTGGGTGCTGACTCCTTTTAGCACGACGGTCTTGTCGGAAGCGTTGACGATTTTATTTTCTTTTACCTTTAACGCGGAAGGCTTCGCCGCCAGACAGGTTTTTCCTCCCCAGGCAAACCCTATGGCAAACAGGGCCGCCGCGCAGGCTAATAGTACAATATGCTTCTTTTTCACTGCACCACCTCCGCCAGACGACCAGCCGGCAAAAGCGTCAGCTTATGATCGATCTCCGCCCACAGATCGGTACTCGTCGGGTTGAATATCCGATGCCCGTCAGCAGAAAATACAAGCTTCTGATATGCTTTATGATACTCGCAGATCTCGCCGTTCGTCGCGTACCAGACCTCTTCCTTCCCGGCAATTTTCTCAAACAGTGTTTCGATCACATCCCAGTTATCATTTCTGTCAAATTCAAACGTGTGCCCCCACACATAAAACATATACGGCTGCTCGCAGATCTCATCATTTAAAAAGCGATCGGTCAGTTCCCACAGTCTTTCATCGTCGTGATGACACGTCGGATGTAACTCCAGCCAGTCTTCCGGCAGCGCGAATCCACCCGTACTATGCACCGTTCTCGCGTACGAGATGCCGGCATCCCGTAAGACCTCGATCAGATCTTCATTGTACAGACCGTAAGGATACGCGAACCCCGTCGTGATCTTTCCGTACATCTTCTCCAGCCGGAGGCGGCATTTTACAATATCGTCCATATTGAGAAGCTTCGGAAGCGTCGTCATTTTCGTATGGTTGAATCCGTGGTTCGCCACCTCGACCCATTCGTCCTCATAAATCTCCCGCGCCTTTCTCTCCGTTACATTAATATACGTCTCATCCGCCGGAAAAACGGCTCCTTCCTCCGCAAACCATCCCGGGATGATATTAAACGTCCCCTTGATCTCGTATTTCTGCATCAGTTCGATCAACCGCTCATCCTGTGTCACATTATCGTCATAACTGATCGTAAATGCTTTCTTCCGACCGTTCGGAAACCGCAGATACATTTCATTCATTCCATCATTTCTCCCTTCTGTTAAAAAAGTCCCGCACGGCTTTTGCCTGCACGATTATTTTAACACATTTTTGCTGGAAAATATAGTGCTATTTTGAGCGAAGTGAAAAAACTGCATCCAGAAATGCCGCCTGGTTCATATACACAAAAAGGGATTTACTGTATTCGTAATTGTCCACGGCCATCCAGTCCTCCTCGTCAATGATCGCGTTCCGTTCCGTATCCAGATACACGATCCCGTGATCGCCGCCCTTCATTTTCATCACGTAATCACAGAGACCGATCGTCACATCCGCCTGCTGCCTGTCCATCACGCGTTCCATCTCCGGATTTAGCGAGTGAATGGTCGCCTCGGCGTCCGAAAGGACTGCCTCCTGTCCATCTGCCACGAGGAAATATGTGCGCTTCCCCTGCAGAAACGCGCGCAGCTTATCGTCATTCGCGTCGTTTGGCAGTATTTTATGCTCCGCGGCCTTTCCGCGCACCCCCCAGATGGCATCAAAGAACGAATACGAGATCGTGCGCATGATATTGTGCTCTTCCCGGTACATGCTCTCGTACAGCGAATCAAAGACCGCGCTCAATATGCGGTAACTCATAGTATCGATCTTTTCCTCCGGCGTATACCGCATAAAAAAGTTCATGCGGTTTCGCCACATATAATAATTGATAAACGTGTTCGCCGGCCTCGCGTTCGACCCCATCTTGTGCAAGACGACGCTGTCTCTGATGGTCACCACGCGGAACCCGGCCAGTGTAAACCGGTAGATCCACTCCATATCATCCCAGTAGATAAAATTATCCTCCGGCATAATGCCGATATCCGTCGTTTTGATACAGCTTGTGCGGATCATGACGCTGCACGTGGCGACCGTATCGCATTCATGGACGTCCGGTATGCTCCCGTCGTCGAGGAAATCGGCGTAGTGCGTGATCGCCGTAAAGTTCTGGAAATCAATGTCTAGTCCGTACTGCTGCACATACTGTGGATAGTCCATGTGATAGACGATCGAGCCGGCCACCCCGGTATCTTCGTGGGCGTCCAGATAGTCCGCCAGCGCGCCCACCGCGTTTTCGTCCACGAGCACATCATTATCCAGGCAGTAGAGATACTCATATCCCTCTTCTAACACCTTGCGGATTCCCGTATTAAAACCGCCCGAACCGCCGAGGTTTTCCTTATTTACAAGTAATGTCACCCGGTCGCCGAATGCCGCTCTTACTGCTTCCACCGAATCGTCGGTCGAGGCGTTGTCCACAACATAAATATCAAAGTCGTCGGTCTTGGATTCCAGTACGCTCTGGATACAATTTACCACGTATTCCCGTTTATTGTAATTACAGATCACGATTCCTATTTTTTTCATCTTTTACCTCCATTCGCACACGTTTTTTGTGCATGAAAGAAGTTTGGGCGTGTACGCACAAACTTTATCCTCCATTCTTCTCTTCCGTTTTTTTACAAACAGACAGTACTCCATTTTCCATATACTCTCGCCCCCTCTTTCATCTGATAGGGGCGGATGCGGGCGCATCTCACCGCACCGTTTTTATTGTTAACCCACATCCCCGTCTTCTGCTTTTTGGCTTCGAATGTCCGAAGTTTTTTTTGAAATGCCTTATCCCGGGAAACCTGGATCTGCCAGCCATCTACTCCGGATATGCCGTACCATCCGAGTTGAACAACACTTCTTTTCCCTGACCCCGCCCGGGAAGCATCGAGCATCGTCTGCCACTCTTCCACTCCCGTCCGGTATTCTATTAACACGTTTATTTTATCATTCAGACAGCTGCTAAATGCGTTCTGGCTGATCTGCGTGGAACTGCCGCATATCCTCACCCGTCTGAGTCCAGGCCCCGCCGCCAGCGCAAACGGCTCAACGATTTCTACCGTTTCCGGAAGCGTCAGTTCGCTCCATTCCACACTGCCAAACGCATAACTTTTTATTTTTTTGATCGAACGGCAGGACAGGATGGAAGACGGCACTTTTGTAGAAAAGAACGCATAGGCTCCGATCTCCGTTACCGTGTCCGGCAGAACTACCTCCTGTAACGATTCGCAGTACAGAAATGCCGAGGTCGGCACTTCTGCCAGGCCCTTTGGAAAATGAACAGATGTCAGCGCCGAACAGCCATTAAAGACTGATTTCCCCATTTTCCCGAGCGTTTCCGGCAGCCTCACTTCCTTCAGAACACGGCACTGTGAGAAAGCTCCCTCCCCGATTTCTGTGACAGAATCAGGTACGACGACCCGCTTGACACCACTTTCCGCAAACGCAAAAACCCCGATCGCACTGATCCCGTCGGGGACCACCACCTCATCGCCCCTGCCGGAGTAATAGATCAAATATCCATCCCGCCGGTCCCAGAAAAGGCCGTTCCCGGTTACGACATCCGGAAGCTGTCCGAGAAACCGTTTTGCTTCAACCGCTGGAAACTGGTGAAGGATCCGGGCGAGTCCTTCACCGCCCAGACTATGTTCCGCGCGGACCACGATCGTTTTCACCTTACTCGTATCGTAACATTCCGCCTCGTATTTTGACGGGTCGACCGCCCGGACGGAGCGCGGCAGCACGATTTTTTTCAATCCCTTACAGACCAGTTCAACCTCCGTGTCGATATCCACGACGCCATATTCTTTTGCGTACTGTACCGCCTGCGCGCAAAACACTTCGCACCCCTCTTCAACTGTCAGCGACTTACGAAACGCCGGAACCCGCACGAGATCTTTCCCGTCTTTCGAGTAGACAACCCCTTTTATGCTTCGATATTTGGGATCTTTTTTCCAGACGTTTAACTGTCCGCTCTTGATATAGGAACAGGTATCCAGTGATAGGGGCGTATTAAAATATATCATCTCGATCCGCACCTTTTCATTGGGAAGGATACTGTAGGACAGATAATCCCCCTCGTCTTCCCTATAGCGGAAGGAACCGGGCATCGTCACCTTTTTTAACGACTTGCTGTCCGGCAGTGCCCCCTCTCCGATCCTTCGGACAGAAGCGGCGATCTCTACCTCCTTTACATTTTTAAATCCCCAAAATGCCCATGGCGGAAGAGATGTAACACCTTTTTTCACGATGATCTTTTTGATCTTCTTTTTATCTGCCACCTTGATCTTCGGAGAAACGGCTCCTTTTCCTTTCAATATGAGCATTCCGTTTTTTACCGTGTAAGAAACGCTGCTTTTTCCCCTCCCTGTCTTTACTCCGTCCTGCTTTTTCCCTGCTGCCTGAGCCGTTCGCGGCAGCAAAAAAGGCCATACGCAACTGAAACAGACAAAAAACAGAACGAACAAAATGAAAATCGGTCTCAGCCTCCATGACACAGCAAAGGACGCTTTGTGCCTGTGATCGCATTTACCGGCAGACTCAGACTTTTTCCCAACACCACATTCCATATACTCTCTTTCCTCCTGTTATCTGGTAAGGACGGATGCGGATATATTTTACCGATTTCTTTTTGTTCCGGATCCGCATGCTCGTCTTCTCTTTTTTTACGTGAAAAGTCTTCTTCTCTTTCCGAAATGCTTTATCCCGGGAAACCTGAATCTGCCAGCCATCGACTCCCTCGATCTTACGCCAGTCGAACCTCACCCATGACGAAGAAACAGCTTCCGAGTTCGTATCCGTCCTCCACCCGCGGATCCCCGCCTTATAAACATAGACCATCTTCTGGTTATCACCGCCCATTTTCGATAAGCCATCGAATGCGTCCTCATGGATCTTCTCCGCGGAACCGCAGAATGTCACCTTTTTCAAGCGCGATATCGACCAGAATGCCCCCTCCTGCACAGTTTCGACCGTTTCCGGAATCACACATTCTTCCCAGTCCACATCCTCAAAGGCCCTGTTTTTTATCGTTTTTATATTACCCTGAAATAAAATGGATGGCGGTACTTTCGTATGTTCAAACGCATACGCTCCGATCGTCACGACCGAATCCGGTAACCGCGCTTCCTCCAGGGAAAAACAGGATGAAAACGTATGATCCGGTACTTCACATAACCCGTCCGGAAGCCGGACCGCTTGTAACTTATCACAGGAAGCAAATACCGAGTGCCCCATGTTCCGTACCGTATCTGGTATGGGGACGTCCGTCAGGGACACCGCGTTCGAAAATGCCCCATCCCCTATATCCGTTACCGAATCAGGCAGACGGATCCGTTTTATTTTGCATCCACAAAACGAATAGTTCCCAATTTTCGTAATCCCGTGCGGAACGACGACTTCCTCCCCGTTTCCGGCATACCGCACCAGACAGTGTTCCGGATGATGGATATACAAACCGTTCTCTTCCGAAACGTCAGAAAACTGCTTCAAAAAATCTTCCTGCCTGATCTCTGGAAACCGGTGTAAGATCATCGTGATCGGATCACTGCCTAACCGGCCAGACGTAATGACTTCACCGACCTTAGTAGGCAGGCTCGGATACAATTCATACTTTTTTTCATTTACCGTCCGAATGGAATCCGGCAATACGATCTTTTTCAGGTCGCTGCAGATCAGTACCTCGTTTAATTCATTATCCACATATCCCTGCTGCTTTCCATACTCGATCGCCTGGGTACAAAATTCCTCGCAGCCTTCTTCGACCGTAAGTGACTTCCGGTAAGCCGGCACGCGCACAAGGCTCTTTCCGTCTTTAGAATAGATCACCCCATGAATGCTCTTGTATTTCCTGTCCTTCTGACTGACGACCAACTGATCGCTTTTTACCAAACGCAGCGTCTCCAGTGACAGCTGCGTGTTAAAACATATCGTTTCCACACGTGTGTCCGGATCCGGAATGATACTGTTCGGGTAATAATCTGCGTACCTCTTTTCTACATATTGAAACGCCCCCGGTATCGTTACCTTCTTCAACACCTTGCTGTCCGGCAGCGCACCCTCTCCGATCTTATGGACGGAAGCGGAGATCTCTATTTCTTTTACGTTCTTATATCCAGAAAACGCCCGTACCGGAAGCGAGGTGATCCCTTTCTTCACGATAATCTTCTTAATTTTCTTTTTGTCCGCCACCCTGACCTTTGAAGTGAGGGCACCTTTTCCTGATATCGTAAGCGTTCCTTTTTTAACGGAACAGGTAATTCTATTTTTTGTTGCTGCCATAGCAGTCGCAGCTCCCTGATACGATAGTATATCGGCAAAAGAAATTCCCAGACACAATATTGCGGACACCAAAACCATTTTCAGAAAAAATCCCCTTTTTCCCCATTTTTTCTTCCTACAAATATATCCCTTTTCTTCCAAATATAACCCCTCCCATTTTCAGACATCGATCGTTTACCTGAACAATAACACATTCCGGCAAATTGCGAAAAAAGGGTGTCCCGAAACCATGCGTTCCGCGGGCACCCTTCTATTCAAAACAAAATTACTTCTTCATCTCTGTCTTCAGCATTTCCGTCAGCTGCGGAACTACCTTATTCAGATCGCCGACGATACCAAAGTCTGCTACGTCAAAAATCGGAGCATCCTCGTCCTTGTTGATGGCGATAATGATATCCGACTCTTCCATTCCGGCCGCATGCTGGATCGCGCCCGAAATACCGATGGCAAAATATACATTCGGACGAACGGTCTTACCGGTCTGTCCTACCTGCAGGTCTTTCGGCAGCCAGCCGTTATCGACAACAGCACGGGAACAGCTCACCGTTCCGCCGATCACCTCTGCCAGATCCTCAAGAAGCTTGAAGTTCTCTTTCGATCCGACACCACGTCCGCCGGATACGAGGATTTTGGCATCCATGATATCGACAACGTCCGTTACGGATTTTACGACATTGAGTATTTCCACATACTTGTTGTTTGGCGTAAATCCCGGATTGTAGTTGATGACTTCAGCCTTAGCGCCTGCTTTCGGCTCGATCTTCTGCATCACACCCGGGCGCACTGTAGCCATCTGCGGACGGTTATCCGGGCAGGCGATCGTAGCGATCGTGTTTCCGCCGAATGCCGGACGTGTCATCAGAAGCTGGTTATGTTTCTGCTCATCCTCTTTGCCCGGAATCGGATTGAGTGGGAAATCACCGATCTCAAGAACCGTACAGTCCGCGGTAAGTCCAGTAGCGACACGGGCAGACACGCGAGGGCCGAGGTCACGGCCGATCGCCGTCGCGCCAACTAACATAATGTCAGGTTTGTATTCATTGATGACAGAAGCAAGCGCATGTGTATATGGCTCTGTCCGGTATTCTTTGAGTTCCGGATCATCTACCACGATCACTTTATCTGCCCCGTACTCAGCCAGTGTATCGACAAGGCCCGAAACACCGGAACCGATCAGTACGGCAGTGACGTCTGTCTTTAAGTCTGCGGCAAGTTCATTTGCCTTTCCCAGCAATTCCAAAGCGATTCCGCTCAATTCATTGTCTACCTGCTGTGCATAGACAAATACACCTTTATATTCTTCTAAATTCATTTTATTCACCACTTTTCCTTATTTGATTAGATTACATGTTTCTCTTTCAATTTTCCAACGATGTATGTAGCCGCCTCTGCTCCGTCAAGGGCCACTTTTTCACCTGCTCCCTTACGAACTTTGTCGGAAGCCTTCGCGATCTTCGTCGGAGATCCTTTCAGACCAAGGTTTGCATCATCTACATCCTTTAAGTCTGCCCTTCCCCAAACGGTAATTTCTTTCTCATACGCATCGAAAATTCCGCCCGGAGTCATGTAACGCGGCTCATTCAATTCAGAAAGAGCGGTAATAAGGCAAGGCATTTTCACCTTTAATTCATGGTATCTGTCATCGTACTGACGCTGTACGATCACCGAATCACCATCCAGCTTAATGTCCTGTGCATACGAAATAACCGGAATGTCAAGATGCTCGGAAATCTGCGGGCCAACCTGCGCCGTATCTCCGTCGATCGCCTGACGTCCCGTAATGATCAGGTCATAGTCAATGTTGCGGAGCGCGCCTGCGATCGTCGTCGAGGTCGCCCATGTATCAGCACCGCCGAGTACACGGTCGGTCACAAGGATTCCCTTGTCAGCTCCCATCGCCATCGCCTCACGCAGAACCTCTTCCGCCTTCGGAAGTCCCATCGTAAGAACGGTAACTTCAGCACCATTCTGCTCTTTGATCCGGAGCGCTGCTTCCAAACCAGCTTTATCATCCGGGTTCATAATGGTAAGCATCGCACCTCTGTCAAGTGTACCATCCGGATTAAATTTAACGCCGCCTTTTGTATCCGGCACCTGTTTAATACAAACTACTATTTTCACGATATGAACCTCCTTATTATCTCAATAAGCTACCAGAGATGACCATACGCTGAACTTCTGATGTACCCTCGTAGATCTCTGTAATCTTGGCATCACGCATCATACGTTCCACATCGTACTCTCTGATGTAACCATAACCACCATGCAACTGAACTGCCTTTGTCGTAACTTCCATTGCCACCTCGGCAGCGTACAATTTTGCCATCGCAGCTTCCACGGAATAAGAAACCCTTGCGCCATCTGCAAACTGCTGTTTTTTCATAGCCGCTTTGTATACAAGATGTTTTGCAGCTTCCACTTTCGTCGCCATATCAGCGAGCTGGAACTGTGTATTCTGCTGCGCAGCGATCGCGCGTCCAAACTGTTTTCTCTCTTTCACATAGGCTATCGTCGTCTCAAGAGCGCCTTCTGCGATACCAAGAGCCTGCGCGGCGATACCGATACGTCCGCCGTCCAGTGTATGCATGGCAATCGGGAAACCTTTCCCTTCTGGTCCCAGAAGATTTTCTTTCGGGATACGGCAATCCTCAAAGATCAGTTCATAGGTAGAAGAACCGCGGATACCCATCTTCTTTTCTTTCGTTCCGAACGAGAAGCCAGGTGTTCCTTTTTCCACGATAAAGGCGGAGAAATTCTTTTTCTTTCTTCCTCTCTTGTCTTCTACCACACTTGTAATAGCAATTACGATATATACATCTGCCACTTTACCATTCGTGATAAAGCACTTGCTTCCATTGAGTACCCACTCATCGCCATCCAGTACAGCTTTCGTCTGCGCGCCCTGGGCATCGGTTCCCGCACCCGGCTCGGTGAGGGCGAATGCACCCAGTTTTTCACCGTTGGAGAGAGGCGGCAGATATTTCTGCTTCTGCTCTTCCGTTCCATATGTAAGGATCGGGTCAGCGCAAAGGCTCGTATGTGCCGATACGATAACACCTGTCGTACCGCAGACTTTGGAAAGTTCTTCCACACACATCACATAAGTTAAAATATCACAGCCCTGTCCGCCGTACTGTTTCGGAATCGGAATTCCCAAAAAGCCGTATTTTCCCATTTTATCCACCGTAGCCTGCGGGAAAACTTCCGTCTCATCCGTTTCCTGAGCGAGTGGTTTCGCTTCGTTCTCAGCAAATTCTTTGAATAAAGATCTTGCCATTTCATGTTTCTGATCTAACGTAAAATCCATCTTCTCTAAGCTCCCTTCATTTATTTGTTATAATCAAAGAATCCAACTTTTGTTTTGCAGCCGAGCTTTCCTGCACGAACCATCTTCCTGAGAAGCGGCGCCGGTCTGTATTTTGAATCGCCGGTCTCGTTATAAATCACTTCCATGATCGCAAGGCAGATATCCAGTCCGATATAATCGCCAAGGTGCAGCGGTCCCATCGGGTGGTTGCAGCCGAGAATCATCGCCGTGTCGATATCTTCCGCACTTGCAACGCCAGCCTCCAGTACGCAGATCGCTTCGTTGATCATCGGGATCAGTATACGGTTTACAGCAAATCCGGCAGCTTCATTAACCTGTACCGGTGTTTTGCCGATCTGTTTTGCGATGTCGATAATTTTGTCATTCATGTCATCCGGTGTATTCTCTCCACGGATTACTTCTACCAGCTTCATTCTGTCTGCCGGATTGAAGAAATGCATGCCGATCATCGGACGGTCAAGACCGTTTCCGAGCTCCGTGATGGAAAGAGAAGACGTGTTTGACGCAAACATACAGTCTTTCGGAACAATGTCCATCAGTTCTTTAAATGTCGTCTTTTTGATCTCCATATTCTCCGGTGCAACTTCCACTACGAGGTTACAGTCAGTACAAATGTCTTTGAGCCCCGTTTTGATTTTGCCGAGAATCTCATTTGCCTTATCCTGTGTGATTTTCTCTTTCTTTACAAGGAAATTAAGATTTTTCTCAATCTTCGCCTTTCCGCCGTCTGCAAACTCCTGTTTGATGTCACAGAGACGAACTTCAAATCCGTCAGTCATCGCAAATGCCTGTGCGATTCCGGAACCCATAGTACCTGCACCTATAATACCTACTATCATTGATCAATACCTCCATCTGTTATTTATATTTTTTAGCAGTTCTTGAATGGAACCACTTTCAGTTTCTTTTCTTTGTCCTTCTCAAGGAAGTTGCCCATACCCGCTTTCTGGTCTTCTGTCTCGAAGCAGTCACCAAACAGTTTTTCTTCGATGACAATGGCCTCATCCATATCTACCTGCAGACCGTCGTTGATCGCCTTTTTGCAGTTGCGCACAGCGATCGGCGCCTGCATCGCGATACCTGCCGCCATCTTCTTTGCCGCCGGCAGAAGCTCTTCCAAAGGATATACCGCATTGACGAGTCCGACGCGGAGCGCTTCCTCTGCCTTGATGTTCCTTGCCGTATAGATCATCTGTTTTGCCATTCCGACCGGAATCACGCGCGCCAGTCTCTGCGTGCCGCCAAATCCCGGAGTGATGCCAAGACCAACTTCCGGCTGGCCAAATACGGCATTATCCGAGCAGATCCGGATATCACAACTCATTGAGATCTCACATCCGCCGCCAAGGGCAAACCCGTTTACTGCGGCAATGACTGGAATTGGGAATGTCTCCAGCTTGCGGAAAACATCATTTCCCTTTTTGCCAAATGCCTCTCCCTCTGCTTTTGTCAATGTGCTCATCTCGCCGATGTCCGCACCGGCTACAAACGATTTCTCGCCAGCTCCTGTCAGGATCAGGCATCTCACCACATCCAGATCCACACCGTCGAGCGTCTCATTCAGTTCATCCAAAACGGCACTGTTCAGCGCGTTTAACGCTTTCGGACGGTTGATCGTAATGATCCCGACTTTGTCCTCAACCTCATAATTTATGAATTCCATTTGGGAACTCTCCTTTCCATAACATTCCAAAACTTCAACTATGTATCACAGCATGATCCGGCGGCAATAAGCCGCCAGACCATCACTGCTTTTTTCCATCTTTTAAACTACATAACACTTGCACGAACCCCCCGCCAGCTGCCAAATACTAAAGAATCCGCCTCACGAATTCTTTCAAGGCGAAACCGCAGGTTTCGCCTTAGTCGCGTTCCACGATCGTTGCGCAGCCCATACCACCGCCGATGCAAAGTGTCGCAAGACCTTTCTTTGCGTCGCGCTTCTGCATCTCATGGAGAAGTGTTACCAAGATACGGCATCCCGAAGCACCTACCGGGTGTCCGAGGGCAATCGCGCCGCCGTTTACATTTAATTTCTCAAGGTTAAATCCAAGATCTCTTCCCACAGCGATCGACTGTGCAGCAAATGCCTCGTTTGCCTCGATCAGATCCATATCATCCACACTGAGACCAGCTTTTTTCATTACCTTCTGAGTCGCCGCAACCGGTCCGATACCCATGATGCTCGGATCTACACCAGCGAGCGCTCCGGCAACAAACGTAGCCATCGGTTTTACGCCGAGTTCTTTTGCTTTCTCCTCGCTCATTACGACAACCGCAGCCGCACCGTCATTGATTCCGGACGCGTTACCAGCCGTAACAAAACCGTCTTTATTGATCGGGCGGAGTTTTGCCAGACCTTCCATCGATGTGCCCGGACGCGGTCCCTCATCTTTATTAAATACAACGGTCTGCTTTTTCTGTTTTACTTCTACCGGCACGATCTCATCGTCAAACCGACCTGACTCCTGAGCGGCTACTGCCTTTGTCTGGCTCGCTACTGCAAACTCATCCAGCTCTTCACGCGTCAGTTTCCATCTGTCATCGGCACAGATATTGTCTGCCGTCTGGATCATATGGTAGTTATTGAACGCATCCCAAAGAGCGTCGTTTACCATCGTATCCACGATCTTATTGTCGTTCATACGATAACCAAAACGAGCCTGCTTCAATGCGTACGGAGCCATCGACATGTTTTCCATACCTCCGGCTACGACGATGTCAGCATCTCCTGTCTGGATCATCTGCGCTGCCATATTGACACAGTTCAGACCGGAACCACAGACAACGTTGATCGTAACGGCCGGTGTCTCGATCGGAAGGCCTGCGTTGATCGACGCCTGACGCGCCACGTTCTGGCCAAGTCCTGCCTGGATTACACATCCCATATATACGTGATCCACTTTGTCTTTTGGCACGCCAGCCCGTTTCAAAGCTTCCTCGATCACGATCGATCCAAGCTTCTGAGCCGGAGTCGTGCTGAGTGTACCTCCCATTGTTCCGATTGCCGTACGGCATGCACCTGCTAAAACCACTTTCTTAGACATAATAAATATATCCTCCTTATATATAGTTTTATATTCTGCCGGAAAATCCGGTATCTACCAATTTTAAATGTTGTCACTTTTCAGTCTTTCCGCTTTTATCGTCCTTCCCCGCCAAAGCGTTCCCGCAGCTTTTTTGCCACCGCGTCCGGCACCATGTTCGATACATCCGAACCGTAAGACGCCACTTCCCGCACAATGGTCGAGCTCAAAAACGCATATTCGAGGCTGGTCGTAAAAAATACGGTGTCTATTTCGGGATTCAGGCTGTGATTTGTCTGGGCAATCTGCATCTCCGATTCAAAATCTGACACGGCACGCAGACCCCGCACCATGATATTGGCCCCGATCTTCCTGGCAAAATCCACGGTAAGTCCCTGGAATGTTTCGATTCTTACATTAGAAAAATGTTCCGTCACCTGCTGAAGCATGCTGACTCTTTCCTCGATCGTAAAAAGCGGGTTTTTACTGCTATTTACAAGCACCGCCACAATCACTTCATCCACCACCCGGGATGCTCTCTCTATAATATCCAGATGCCCAAAAGTGACCGGGTCAAAACTACCCGGATAAACCGCTTTTCTCATAAAAGAATCCCCATTCTTCAGCTTTTTCTTCCGCCCTTTGAAAGATTGTTAATTTTTTCACAATTGCCTGTCCTCAAAACTAATTATATCATAACATTCTCATTTGAAAATGTCAAATAATTTCCAAAAAATAAAAAGGCTTGGCAATTATATCATTTTTCCAGTCTGCCCACTATTGTAAATACAGAAAAAGCCTCAAATATGTGGAATTATATTAAACGATGTGGTATATCATTCATACTATGGACTGGAATTTGGAAGTAGTAAATGATAAGAATTTTCCTAGCGATAGGGAATGAACAAAACGAAGGACAGAATTAAAGAAGCCGCGGAACGATACAAGTTACCGGAAAAGAACCAGGAACTCTTTCTGACCGAAAACCATAAAGGGCAAGTATTTGACAAAAATGATCTTCTGCCTCCTCATCAGCTGCCACTTCCTGAACATAACCCATTTTATAATCTGGTATAACATCTAAAAGTTCAATGATCCGCTCTTTGTTGCTCATCTTGGCATCCTCTTCTTATATTTTTTTCTAAATCCCCTGCGCCATACTACTCTTCCAAATAGACCATCAAAGCCTGTACTAATTTATATACCATTGTGCCCGGATTATAATCGGAAGGCCGGTCCACGCCCTTCCGAAAGCCCGCCATTCTCCGTTCCGCATTTTTAATCGCAGTATTTACGCCGTCAAATGTATTCACCAGTTGGAATATATCCTCGTAATTTTTATGATATGTTCCTTCCCCCAATTCATACCGTTCAAAAATCTCATCCAGTTTTTTGTTCCAATCATGTCGATAAAGTGCAGAATCGCTATAATAAAAATGTAAATACAGCCAATATTCAAACGATTGATTATTCCACGCTATGTCATAACCTTTTTTCTCCCCTTCTTTTATCGCCTGATCGAAATCCGTAAAATCATCTTTATCCAGCACAATCCAAATATTCTGGTACATGACCTTTGCCTCTTTTACGATCCGTTCTGTCACTTCCACTAATTTTCTGGTAGCACATCCTTCTCCATGAATATCAATAACCGGTGCCTGCACAACTTCAATCACGCCGCCAATTTTATCCTGAATCTGTTTTTGAATCCCTTTAAAGTAAAAAGGCTCTGTCCTCTCTCCGCTTTTTAAACAAATCATCCGATCCCATCTATTCACCCTCTTTCATATCGAACTCCCCGAGAAGTGGAATCCCTCCATACACCCCTGCCAAATAATCCTTCTCGAACGACGCGTCCGACCTGACTTTAAAATCAGATAACGCAGACAGCTCCGAATATCCAAATTCATCCTTTTGTACAAACCAGATCTGATCGCGCCGGAAAAATTTTTTGTCCATCAACGTAGTATCATGTGTAGTGTAAATCAATTGTGCCATCGAATCTTTTTCATAAAACAAATCAATAATGAACTTCAGCAACAATGGATGCAGTTTTATGTTCAGCTCATCAACAAAAATTGAGCCATCACTTAAAACCGCCATTCTCGCGTATATAAACAGCATAATACTTTTAATCGTTCCTTCTGATTCATTGTACAAATACAACGGATACCTCTTTCCATCTTTCCCTTTATGAAAGGTAATAAAACTAATTTCCTTTTCGCTATCGTCATAAACAATATCATCAATTCCCGTATCAATTGCTGCTAGAAACTGAATCAGTTTTTCTTTTTCATGATTGATCATCCTAGGTAAAAAAGCTTCCAAAATACTTCTGTCTTCACAAAAATCCGTTGGTACAACAAGCGTACTCATAATGCCTGAATACACATCTCTAAATAGATCCGTTTTAAGTTTCAGTTTATTAAAAAAAGAAAGCACTAACGTCTCGGCAGGAACCTGCTCTTTGTACACATCACATTCCTTTCTGACCGAAGCTCCAAATTCAACGTATTCTGTCGTCCTTTCATAAATCGTAACGGTTCTGTTCGTATTCCGGTTTTTTCTGTATAACCACTCTGACACGATGCACTCCGCATTATATTCAAAGCCGTACTTGTATTCAAAATCCCCTAAGATTTCAATGACCTGAAACTCTGAATTTTCCCATTCTTCTTCAAACGAAAAAGGAACATAATATCTCCGGATTGCGGTATCCGCTTCATTTTGAACGTTATTGAATGATTGTATAATAATCTGTTGAAAACAAGCCATCGCCTTATAGAGATTGGATTTCCCGCTCGCATTCGCTCCATAAACAGCTGCCACCTTGAGAAATCTTTCTTTCATCCCATTTTCGATGAGATTGCTCTCATGTTCTTTATATGCGTTTATGGCTGTCATATCCAGTACGGTTTCTTCTTTAAACGACAAAACATTTTTTAACATAAATTGCACCAGCATAGATCTGTACCTCCATACAGTATATAATATACCCATTTCGCTTTCTATGTCAATATTTTTCCATCTTTTTCACATTTTTATTGATGTAATGCGCAATTTCCTATTCTCCTGCCACGAAACACAGATTCAGGTAACATTATTCACCAGAAACACAGTGACTTCAACAAACACAAATATATTGGAATCCATTATAGAGCACGCAAAAAAATGATAGGACTTCCTCCCCACCACTAATACGCCCTGATCCCCTCCGACTCATCATCACTCTTTTCGACACCCCGGATCTGCACATAATACCCTGCCTTCTCATTCACAGCCACATACACCCTGTCCCCCTCCCCATGTTTCCATATCGCCTTGCCGAGCGGCGACTCTATGCTGATCATATGCTTAGCCGCATTACTCCGCACCGTCGTCACGATCTTATACTCTTCTTCGCACTCCTCATCCTCAAAGTAAACGCGCACCGTATCATTCAGACCGACTTCCTGCTCGCCAGAATCATCTTCCACAATACGCGCGGTCTTTACCATCCGCTCAAGATAGCGGATACGGCTCTCATTCTCATTCTTAAATTTCTTCGCCGCCTTGTATTCAAAATTCTCACTCAGATCCCCGTGCGCCCTCGCCTCTTTCACATCCTCCAGCGCCTGTTTGCGCACCACGAGCTTGCGGTGCTCTAACTCCTGCTCCATCTTCTCAACATCCCGTTTCGTCAACCTGTCGTACATAACGCCCTCCTTTTATAAAAAAGGCACGCCGGAACAGTACTGCCATGTACCGTTCCAGCGTGCCAGATTCCGTCTAAACAATCGGCATCTCCTTGCATTCCCCCTGACCCCATTCAGATCAAACATCAATACAATGGATACCGGTCAGTCAGCGCCTTCACGATTTCTTTTGCTTTCGCCTGATTTGCCTCGACGTCATCGATCAGCATGGCGATCGCATCCGCGATCTGATCCATGTCATCCGTGTTCATGCCTCTCGTCGTCACAGCAGCCGTGCCCAGACGGACACCGCTCGTCACAAACGGACTCTGCGGATCGTTTGGGATCGTATTTTTATTGGCCGTGATGTTTGCGTCGTCCAGCCACGCCTCTACCTGTTTTCCAGTCAGGCCCTTCTTTACGAGATCCACTAACATCAGGTGGTTGTCCGTTCCGCCGGATACGATGTCAATGCCCCGGTCCATCAGTCCCTTGCTGAGCGCCTGCGCGTTGGCAATAATGTTTTTGCCGTACTCTTTAAAACTCGGATCGAGCGCCTCTTTAAAGCAGACCGCCTTCGCCGCGATCACGTGCATGAGAGGGCCGCCCTGTGTTCCTGGGAAAATGGATTTATTCAATTTATATTCGGTCGCGAACTCCTCGCTGGACAGGATCATACCGCCGCGCGGGCCGCGCAATGTCTTATGGGTCGTCGTCGTCGTCACATGCGCGTACGGGATCGGACTCTCATGTACGCCGGCCGCGATCAGTCCGGCAATGTGAGCCATATCCACCATGAGGAACGCCCCTACTTCATCCGCGATCTCGCGGAATCTCTTAAAATCAATTTTCCGGCAGTACGCGCTCGCACCGGCGATGATCATTTTCGGCCGGCATTCCTTGGCGATCCGCTCTACCTCGTCGTAGTCGATAAATCCCTGATCATTTACGCCGTACGGCACGATATGGTAATACGTACCCGAAATATTCGCCGGACTTCCGTGTGAGAGATGTCCGCCGTGGTCGAGATTCATCCCCATCACCGTCTCACCCGGTTTTACAAGCGCGAAGAACACCGCCATATTCGCCTGCGCCCCCGAATGCGGCTGAACATTGGCATACGTGCAGCCAAACAACTCCTTGGCGCGGTCCCTGGCGAGATCCTCCACCATGTCCACATACTGGCATCCGCCATAATACCGTTTTCCCGGATAACCTTCCGCGTACTTGTTCGTACACGTACTTCCCATCGCTGCCATCACTGCCTTGCTCACAAAATTCTCGGACGCGATCAGCTCAATGTGATCGTTCTGTCTGCCGGTTTCCAGTTCCATCGCTTTCGCAAGTTCCGGATCGGCTTTTACTACTTCTTCAAATGAATACATAGGTCAATCTCCTTTTTACTTTTCATTTATCATTTACCGTTTCAACGACGCCTCTAAAATAGCGGTCCTGCCACAGCAACAACGCCGCAGGCAGCCTTTCCGCCACACCGCCCTGAAAACGGCCTAATCCACTTCATCAATCGCTTTCCCGATATCACTGCGCATATATTTCCCCTCGAACGAGATCCACTCGGTCGCCGCGTACGCCTTTTTCCTCGCCTCTTTCAAGTCGCTGCCTTTCGCGGTAATGCCAAGGACGCGACCGCCGTTCGTCACGATGTTTCCGCCTTCGGCTTTCGTGCCAGCGTGGAACGCGTAATATCCGTCCCTGCCGTCGAAATGTTCAAATCCGGTAATCACTTTGCCTTTTTCATATTTTTTCGGATAACCGTCCGAGGCCAGAACGACACAGACCGCCGCATTGTCCTGGAAACGAAGTTCCACTTCATCCAGCCTGCCGTCAATGCACGCATCCATGACTTCAATGATGTCATTTTCCATGCGCGGCAGTACGACCTGCGCTTCGGGATCGCCAAACCGGGCATTGTACTCGAGCACCTTCGGCCCGTCCGCCGTGAGCATGAGGCCCACGAACAGGATGCCGACAAAATCCCTGCCCTCTGCCTTCATCGCATCCATCGTCGGCTGGTAGATCTTGTCCTCACAAAACTGCTGGATCTCACTCGTGTAAAACGGGGTCGGTGAAAAGGTTCCCATTCCTCCCGTATTCAATCCCTCGTCGTTATCTTTGGCACGCTTGTGATCCTGCGCGCTTGTCATCGGCGCGATATGCGTCCCGTCGCAATAACACAATACGGACACTTCCGGCCCCGTGATAAATTCCTCGATCACGATCCGGTTTCCGGCATCGCCAAACTGCTTGTCCTGCATCAGCGTTTTCACACCGGCCTTTGCCTCTTCTAACGTCTGGCAGATCAGAACGCCTTTGCCGAGCGCCAGGCCGTCCGCCTTGAGAACGATCGGCATCTTCGCCGTCTCCAGATAAGCCAGCGCCTCTTCTGGACTGTCAAACGTGTCATAAGCAGCGGTTGGAATGCCGTATTTTTTCATCAGATCTTTCGAGAACACCTTACTTCCCTCGATCGCCGCCGCCTTTTTGCGCGGCCCGAATGCCCGGAGTCCCCTGGCCTCAAATACATCCACGATGCCGCCGACAAGCGGGTCATCCATGCCGACGATCGTAAGGCCGATCTCGTTTGCCTCGGCAAAATCCGCGAGCTTCTCAAATTCCATCGCTCCGATGTCCACACACTGCGCGACCGAAGCGATCCCCGCATTTCCCGGGGCGCAGTACAGTTTGTCCACATGGCTGCTCTTCGCCGCGCTTACCGCAATCGCGTGCTCGCGGCCGCCGCTTCCTACAATTAAAACGTTCATAGTATCCTCCATTTATTTCTTATGTCTTACCAAATGTTCCACAATTTCAATTCTTCCATTCGCGATATCGTCGATCGCCTGCGGAAGGATGTGCCACTCCGCCTGCTCCATCACCCGTTTCTGCAGCGTCTCCGGCGTATCATCGTCCCGGACTTCTACGGCCCTCTGGGAAATGATCGGCCCGCCGTCCGCGATCTCATTCACGAAATGGACGGTGGCGCCTGTCACCTTATTTCCGCGGGCGAGCACGCTCTCGTGCACGTTCAGCCCATAGTAACCCGGCCCGCAGTGAGACGGGATCAGCGACGGATGGATATTGATCATCCGGCCCTCATAATGCTTCACGAGATTCTCCGGCAGGATCACGAGAAATCCGGCAAGAACGACCAGATCGATCCCGTGTTCCTCAAGACAGCTGATCATCACCTCCCCGTACGCCTCTCTCGTCGGATACTCCTTCGGCACGAGCACTTTTTCGCAAATGCCGTTTGCCTTCGCGCGCTCCCTTGCGTACGCGCCCGGTTTATTGCTCACGACAAGTTCGAGGGAAGCATTCGTAATGCCGCCCGACTGCACGTTGTCGATGATCGCCTGCAGATTCGTTCCGGAACCGGAAACAAGTACTGCTATCTTTATCATTCTGTTTTCATCCTTTCTAACTGCCCTAAACGCCGCAGCTCTGCCGTTTCCTTTACTGGATCGTGATCCCCTTTTCACCGTCCACGATCTCACCGATGACATAAGGCTTCTCGCCTGCGCTCCGCACGGCCTGGAGCGTCTGGTCCACATCGTTTTTATCCACAGCGGCGATCATACCGATCCCCATATTGTATGTATTATACATCGCCTCTTCGGCCACATTTCCGTCCTTCGCCAGCATTTCAAAGATTGGAGGAACGACAAAACTGTTTTTGTCAATGACGGCATGCGTCCCCTCTTTCAGCATACGGGGGATATTTTCATAAAAACCGCCGCCCGTAATATGGCTGCACGCCTTGATCGCCACACCAGCTTCACGGATGGAGCGCAGCGCCTTCACATATATTTTCGTCGGGGTAAGAAGAGTCTCGCCGAGCGATCCCGAAAGACACTCATACGTGCGGTCAAGAGCTTCCCTGCTCATCGTAAACACCTGGCGCACGAGCGAATAGCCGTTGCTATGTATCCCGGACGAAGCCATGCCCACGAGGACGTCCCCCGCCTTTAAGCCCTCGCCGGTGATCATATCTTTTTTATCAACGACACCGACCGAAAATCCAGCGAGGTCATATTCTTCTGCCGGATAGAACCCGGGCATCTCCGCTGTCTCTCCGCCGATAAGGGCAGCCCCGGACTGGCGGCACCCTTCCGCCACTCCGCTCACGATCTTAGCGATCTTTTCCGGTTCATTTTTCCCGCACGCGATATAGTCCAGGAAAAACAGCGGCTCACCGCCGGCACAGGCAATATCGTTCACGCACATAGCCACGCAGTCGATGCCGATCGTATTGTGCTTATCCATCAGAAAAGCGAGTTTCAGCTTCGTTCCAACACCGTCTGTACCGGAAACAAGAGTCGGCTCCTCCATTCCCATAAAGCGTTTCATGGAAAACGCGCCCGAGAAACCGCCGATATCCGTAAGTACCTCCGGTCTCATCGTAGACGCGATGTGTTCTTTCATGAGGGAAACCGCTTTGTATCCCGCCTCAATGTCAACTCCAGCTTTCTTGTAGTCCATTCTCTTCATACCTCCGTCATTTTGCTGTCATACAAGTACAAAGCCATTATAGCACACTTCTTTTCAATATACAATTTGAACTTTTTTATTTTTTTCCTTTTCAACCCGCCATTTTTCTGTTACAATAAAATACTAAGGATAAAAAGTCAGAAATGGAGGATGAGAACATGGAGACAAAAGGAACGATACTTTCCTTCCGCCCGGATGTACGGGTCGTAGACGCCACCGTCCGAGACGGCGGGCTGGTGAATGATTTTCGATTTACCGATGAATTCGTAAAAAACCTTTACCGGGCAAATATTAAGGCCGGTGTTGATTATATGGAATTTGGATATAAAGCGTCCCGGGACATTTTCCCGGAAGAGGATTTCGGGCCGTGGAAATTCTGCCGGGAAGAAGATATAAGACGGATCGTCGGGGAAAATGATTCCGATATGAAGATCGCGGTCATGGCCGATGTCGGCAGGACAGATTTTAAGCGCGACATCATCGACCGCTGCGACAGCGTGATCGACCTCGTCCGCATCGCCACCTACATCAACACGATTCCGGCCGCCATCGAAATGGTAGAATACTGCCACGAAAAAGGATACGAAACGACGGTCAACATCATGGCGATCTCCAGCGACAACGATACGGATATTGATGAGGCGCTCGACCTCATCGGGCAGAGTTCCGCGGACGGTATTTACATCGTTGACAGCTACGGCGCGATCTACCCCGAACAGATGAGGAAACTGGCCGACAAATATCTATTCTTCGGCGACAAATTTCAAAAATACATCGGCATCCACGCGCACAATAACCAGCAGCTTGCCTTCGCGAACACGATCGAAGCACTAAAACGCGGCGTCAGCTATCTGGACGTGACGGTCAACGGCATGGGACGGGGAGCCGGAAACTGCGCGAGCGAACAGCTGCTCGGTTTTCTGAAAAACCCGAAATACAACATCCTTCCAATCCTGGATGCATTGGAACACGAGATCCTGCCGTTAAAAGAAAAGGGCGTGATATGGGGATATGACATTCCCTATCTTCTGACCGGACAGCTCAACCAGCATCCCCGCACCGCCATCGCGGCGACAAAAGAGCGGCGCACAGATTACCGGAAGTTTTACGTCGATCTCGTAGATTACAAATAAATTCAATCTCATAGATTACAAATAAAACAGGGGAGACAGTGACTCGGAATGAGTCGCCGTATCCCCTGTTTTTAGAATAATCTCTCCGGTGACAGTACTGTCATTTCCCGACAGCCCCTTTATTTACGATACCTCTTCCTCCATGGCGAAACCGGAGGTTTCGTTTTCTCCTTCGATTCCGTTTTGCGCCAGTTCACGCATCACTTCCCTCTCCGCTTCTTCCTTGAAGTTTTCGATCGTCTCCTGGTTCAGGATCGGCAGTTCATCGAGAGATTCAATGCCGAAATACCGCAGAAATTCTTCCGTCGTCGCGAATAAGATCGGCCGGCCCGGCGCGTCCAGACGCCCGGCCTCACAGATCAGGTTGTACTCGATCAGTTTATTAACGGCGTGGTCGCATTTGACACCGCGGATCTTCTCAATCTCCAGCCGGGTGATCGGCTGTTTGTAGGCGATGATCGACAACGTTTCGAGCATGACATCCGTGAGTACGTGTTTTTTCGGAACATGAGCTACTTTGATCAGGTATTCATACATTTCCGGCCGCGTACACAGCTGGAATGACCCGTCCAGTTCGATGATATGGATCCCACGGTCACTTTCCTCATAGCGGGTCATCATATTCCGTATGAGCCGCCGGATCGTATCCTCGTCGTGTTCGACAGCGGCCGCGATCCTCTCGACCTCAACCGCCTCTCCCATCGTAAATAAAATAGCCTCTATGACCGCCTCTAATTCTTTTATATTCACGCTGATTCCTCCAAACATGTAATATGGATATCGTCAAAGATGTTTTCCTGTACAATGGAAAGTTTTCCCATCTTCATCATTTCTAAAATACCGAGAAACGTAACGATCACATACGTTTTTCCCCTGCCGTGTTCCAACAGTTTCCGAAAACTGAACGTCCGGTGCTCTCTTGCGTACTGCTCCAAAAAGACGATGTGATCCTCCAGGCTGATTTCCTCTTTTTCGATCTCTCCGAACTTACTGCGGATCGGATCAATCTTGTCCACTTGCTTTTTCATGACGGAATTAAAAATGCCCTGCAGTTTCGCCAGCGTCACCTCACTCAGCAGGTCCTCGATCTTCACTTCTTCTTTAAAATCCCGGATCTCATCGGGAATCGTCGCCTCTTTGAATAACATCCTTCCGGCATCGACCTGCCTGTCCTTCAACTCAAACGAGGCGTACTTGTACATTTTATATTCCAATATACGTTCCACCAGTTCCTGTCTCGGATCTTCCGGCTCGTCCTCTTCTTCCTCCTCCGGAGGGAGCAGCATCTTTGACTTGATGCGCACGAGCGTGGCCGCCATCACGAGGAATTCACTCATGACATCCATATCCCTGGCGTCCATCTGGCTGACATAGTCGATGTACTGTTCCGTGATCAGCACGATCGGAATATCATAAATATCTACTTTATTTTTCTCGATCAGGTGCAAAAGAAGATCCAACGGCCCCTCAAACACCTCTAATTTCACCGGTATGCCCATCTTTCCCTCCACGCGCGCCCGCCCTCTGCGCCGCATTTTACATCTTCTGCTCCAAAAAAGGGGAGCGGCTTAGAACCGCGCCCCCAGCACAAGGAGAACTTTGAAAGTTCTGTCTACAAAATCATCATACGGTAAAACCGCTGACACTCTTTTCAATATTATCCGAAACAGAAACCAACTGTTTGGACACGTCTGAAACATCTTTTACCATGCCGTCGAGCATCTCTGTCGAGGCCAGGATCTCCTGTGTCCCCGCCGCGTTGTCCGAAGCGATCTCTGACAGCTTGCGAACGAGTTCCACCACCATAAGACGTTCCTCATCCATGTTCTTTACGGTATCATAAATAGAGGTAACCCCCTGTTTTGTCACTTCGATGTTCTCATAGATTTCGGAGAACTGATCTTCCGTATGGGAGAGCTGCTTGCTCTGCTCCAGCATGATATCTTTCATCTTCAGCATTGTCTCCATCGAATTATTCGATTCCTCGATCAGTGTCACGATAATGCTGTCGATCAGCTTCGCGGAATCATTTGACTGCTCCGCCAGATTTTGGATCTGGCTCGCTACTACCGCAAAACCTCTGCCCTGTTCACCGGCGCGCGCCGCCTCGATCGAGGCGTTCAGCGACAGCATATTCGTCTCCTCCGCGATCGAAGTGATCAGCTGGGCCGCATCTTTGATCTTCATCACCGACTGGTTCGTGGACATCGTCTGGGCACTGATCTCATTGATCGCCTTTTCTGTATTTCTATTTACTTTGGACAGCCCTCTCACCGTTCCGCGCATTTCCTCGCTCGTCTTCTGTATGCTGCCTGTATATTCGCTCAGTGTTTCTGTTTCACTCATCGTCTTTTCGATCGTATCACCGATATGTAAGACGCTCTGTACAGCCTGCTGCGTATCTTCCGCCTGCTGGATCGTACTCTCTGCGATCTCATGGATGGCCTTTTCTACATTTTCAACCGATCCCTTCGTCACATCCGCCCCGGAGTGCAGCGTTCCGGAAGTCTCCCGCAGTTCGTCGCTCTTCTCTTTTATGATGACCACTGCGTCGCTGATCGTATCAGCTAAAAACTGAGTCGCTTTCGCGATCATTCCCACCTCATCCTTGCGGGACCCAAACTTCTTCAGCTTGCTGCGTAATGTCAGATCCAGCGTACCGATCTCCTTTATGATACGCGCCACGCTGACAATGCTTTTCGCGATCAGGCTTCCGGCAATCCATACCGCGAGGGAGATCACCACCAAAAGGATCGCGCACATGATCATCAGTACGATGGAAAGGTGATTCACAGTCGCAAACGCCTCATCCTGATCCATCAGTACCATGAGTACCCAGTCCCTGTCCGCCATATATTCATAGACAGCCAGTTTTCCCCTGCCGTTTTCCTTGTATTCATATACAGCATCTCCAGAACCCGTACCTGCTTTCGCAAGCTCGATCACTTCTGATATATTCTTTTCCTCGATCGGTCCGCCGACCTTCTCTTCATCACCACAGAATATATATGTATTTTTCGCCGCGTCTAACAGGAGATAATCGGTCTTATTTCCCGTCTCTTCCGCTAACGCGTCGAGCGTGTTTTTCAAATCTTCCGAATATACAGCGCTTCCCACATAGCCGAGAGGCTCTCCGTCATTGTAGATCGGATAGTACATCGAAACAACCTGCTTACCAGTAGAGAGGGAGGCCATAACACCCGTGTTCCACATGTTCGTCTCCTTTTTCGCAAACAGCGTATCCCTCAAAACTCTAAGCGCGTCGCCTTCCCGCAGCGTTTTCCCGATCGGACCCTCCACAAAGGAAGCGAGTATCTTCGTATTATAATCACCTAAATATACATTTTCCAGATTCGGGTTCTCCTTCCCGTAATTTTTCGTAAAGTTCTGTGCATTTGCAGCCGCTCCCGCATCCTCCGGATGTAACAGAGCCTCTTTTAACACCGGCGCCTGTGCATAGCCGACCAAATAGGACTCCGTGGAACTGATATACTGCTCAATGAGTTTCGACCGTGTTTTAATCGCATCATTCATCTCGTCTATAATCTGATCTTTCATTACCGATGATACGTTCACATCCGTACTTTTCCAGACAATAATAAGTCCGATCGTCAAAATAGTAATTACTATGATGCCTATCTTAGTTGCCAATTTGAGATTCTTCATGCTTTCTTCCTCCTTTATTTTTGTAGTCCTCCGTACGCCCATAATTTTATCTAATAGTAATTATAACCCATAAAAATATCTATTGCAAGACACTTTCAAAGATTTTTTAAACCGTAAACCCACCTACGCTTTTCTCTATTTCATCCGAAACAGAAACCAGCTGACCGGATGCTTCTGACACGTCTTTCACCATGCCGTCGAGCATCTCCGACGACGCCAGGATCTGTTCTGTACCGGCTGCGTTATCCGCTGCGATCTCCGACAGTTTGCGGACAAGTTCGACGACCATGAGCCGCTCCTCATCCATGTTCTTCACCGTATCATAGATCGCGGTAACACTCTGCTTTGTCACTTCGATATTCTCATAGATCTCAGAAAACTGATCTTCTGTATGCGTGAGCTGGGAACTCTGCTCCAGCATGATATCTTTCATCCGAAGCATCGTTTCCACCGCCTCATTCGAATCCTTGATCAGCGCAACGATAATATCGTCGATCATCTTCGCGGAATCATTCGACTGCTCGGCAAGTTTCTGTATCTGGCTCGCCACTACCGCGAATCCTCTTCCCTGCTCTCCGGCACGCGCCGCCTCGATCGAAGCGTTGAGGGACAGCATATTCGTTTCTTCCGCAATAGAAGTGATCAGCTGCGCGGCATCCTTGATCTTCATCGCGGACTGGTTCGTAGACAATGTCTGGGCACTGATCTCATCGATCGCCTTCTCTGTATTGCTATTTACCACGGACAATTCTCTTACCGTACTGCGCATTTCCTCGCTCGTTTTCTGGATATTGCCCGTATATTTGCTCAACGTCTCCGTTTCATCCATCGTCTTCTCGATCGTTTGCCCGATATGCAGGACGCTGTCCACCGCCTGCTGCGTATCCTCTGCCTGCCTGACCGTACTCTCCGCAATATCCTGAATGGCCTTTTCTACATTTTCTACCGATCCTTTTGTCACCTCCGCACCCGAGTGCAGTGTCCCGGACGTATTGAGAAGTTCCGCGCTCTTTTCCTTGATGAGCACAACTGCGTCGCTGACCGTTTCCGCCAGGTTCTGCGTGGCTTTCGCGATCATTCCCACCTCATCTTTGCGGGAACCGAACTTTTTCAGTTTACTGCGAAGGGTCAGATCCAGCGTGCCGATCTCCTGGATGATCCGCGCCACACCTACGATATCCCTGGCGATCATAACCCCGGCAAACCATACACAGAGGGAAATGAGCACGAGCAGGATCACACACATGATCAGAAGTACGAACGAAAGCTGGTTCACAGGAGCAAACGACTCATCCTTATTTGTCAGTACCATAAGGACCCATTCCCTATCCGGCATGTATTCATAAACAGCCAGCATTTCGTTCCCATTTTCTTTATACTCGTACACGTCACCGGTCTTTCCACTCTTTGCCAACTCCATAGCCTCGGAAATGCTGGCGTCTTCGATCGGAGCACCAATCTGTTCTTCGTCACCACAGAATATATATGTATTTTTCGCGGCATCGAGCAGCAAATAATCTTTTTTGTTCCCGGACTCTTCTGCCAGCTTATCCAGCGAAGCTTTCAGGTCTCCCGAATAGATGGCGCTCCCCACAAACCCGAGCGGCTCATCGCCGTCATAAATCGGATAATACATGGAAACGACCTGTTTGCCCGTTGACGGAGAGGCGAGTATTCCCGTATTCCACACCTCTTTTGCCTTAAATACAGAGTCCCTCAACGCCTTCAGGCTGTCTCCCTCGCGGAGGGTTTTTCCGATCGGACCCTCCACGAAGGAAGCTATTACTTTTGTATTGTAATCGCCCAGATATATATTTTCCAGATTCTTATTTTCCTGGCCGTAGCTCTTTGTATAACTCTGTGCTTCCGCGATCACATTCGCATCGTTTGGTTTCAGGAGGGCTTGTTTCAGCGCGTTTGACTGCGCATAGCCAACCAGATAAGATTCCGTTGAGGCAATAAACTGCTCAATGATCTGGGATCGTGTCTGGATCGCTTCGTTCATCTCTTTGACTATTTGATCTTCCATTACCGAAGATACATTTACATCCGTACTTTTCCAAACAACGATAAGTCCAAGCGTTAAAATAGAAATTACGATAATGCTGATTTTTGTCGCCAACTTAAGATTTTTCATTTCCAATCCTCCTTATTTTCTCTGATCGTATTGAGATTACTATATTCTTACTTAAACATGTCTACGATATCTTTGATCGCTTCTACATTTAACTGGTTCTGATCCGCGATTTTTATGATCGAATCAGCCGTTTGTGTCGTCAAGTCATTCTTTACGATGATGTCGTCTACACCCTGCTCATTGTCGCTCGACGCCATCTTGACATTATTGATCTGATCCCGGATATTCGAAGCGCTCTCCGAAAATACAGACGTTTTGTTATGAATGCTCTGAATGACTTCCCGGATGTCATTGACCACAACTTCGTACTCGCTGGCCATAGTCGCAAATTGCTTAAATTTACCGGATACATCCGTTTCCATAAATGCGATGATATCCTCAAAACACTCCTTAACACTTTCGATACTCTTATTCGCATCCTTGCACAGCGCCTGAATCTGATTCACCGTCTCTGACGAATTCTCTGCCAGGCTCCCGATCTCCCCGGCGACAACGGCAAATCCCTTTCCTGCCTCGCCTGCCCTGGCTGCCTCGATAGAAGCGTTCAGGGAGAGCAGGTTCGTCTGGCTCGTAATGTCCAGGATCTGCGTCGCCATCTCGTTGATCTTCACGAGGGACTGGAGGTTTTTCATCGCCTCCTCGATGTTCCTCTTCGTTTCCTCGACCTTTTTCGAATTGTTCTCCATCGTGTCGGATGCTGTTCTACTCATCGTATTCGCCGTCTGGATCAGCGTCTCACTCTTTTCACTTCCATCCTGGGCGCGATGCGTAATATCCCCTACGATATCATGGATCCTCTCAACCTCGCCGGTAACTACTTCGATCGAAGAATTTGTATTCAGGATGCTGGCCGAAAGTTCCTCTGTCGTCGCCGAATTATCTTCCACGCTCCCCATCAGATCCTTCGAAGCCGTACGCATCGTCTCCGAACTTCCCACCAGGGACACCGAACATTCATTCAGCGTACTCAGTATCTTACGGAACGTTACCGTGAGGGAATCCACCGCCGTAGCCAGCTTACCGACCTCACTTTTCCGTCCGATGTAACCTTTTATCATGTCATCCTCGCTCAAATCGAGCGTCTCGATCTTCTGGATCTTCTGGATCACTTTTTTGAGCGGTTTTAAATTCACGTTTATCATCAACCACGACATCGCCGTGATCAAAAGGAACGCAAGGCCGCAGACGATCCCCTGTATAAGACGGCTCTTGTATACCGGCTGATACAACTCATCCTTATCATTTCGGATCACGAGCGCCCACGCCCTCTCCGGGATCGATTTGAACACCGAAAAATACGGCACGCCGTCTTCCCCTTCATAGGTAAGCTGCCCGGTCTCCTCCCCGCCCTCGATCTTTGACATGACATCGAGCAGGGCTTTATCCTCGATCTCCGTCAGGATCAGGTCGGCGTTATCATCAAAAATATACTGCTTCTTTCCCAGATTGATCAGGGAGTACGTCGTATTCTCAATACCGTGCGTGGAAACGGCATCTAACTGCTGGGAAAGGCCGTCCGTCTGGATCGCGCCTCCGACAAAGCCAAGAGGCTCATCCCCGTCATAGATCGGAACATACATCGATATGATGGGCTGTCCCGACACCGGCGACTTCAGGATACCGGTATTGTAGACGCTGCCCTTTGCCGCCGTCAGACTGTCATGCAGCTGTTTGAGCGAATCGCCCTCGCGCAGCACTAACCCGACCGCAGACGTATTGGAATGGGTCAGGGTCTCGGTCGCCCAGTCGCACAAATATAATCCCTCCCAGCCGCTCAGCGCCGAATAGTACTCCGAATTATAAGCCTGTAACTCTTCCCTTTTCGCCTTATCGTCTTTATTTTTCAAACAAGCTAAAATATCCGGCTGCTTAGAAAAAGAGATGAGCTGATTTTCCGCATTCAATATGTACTCATTGATCAACTTCGTTTTTGCATCCAAAGATGTCTGCATGTTATTTTCCACATCATTGATAAGCACCGATGTGAGATTTCTGTTGGAAAGATAAAACACCACCCCCATCGACAGCGCTGAAACAACAGCGACGATCGACGCAATCACAACTCCCATCTTCCAGTTTTTTAACATACTTCCTCCTATCTAAAGCAGGTTCCTCCTGCTTTCATCTCGCGGCAGCTGATGTTCCATCTGCTATTATCGTTTCAATTATTATTCTATCACAATCCAAGCTCCATAACAAGAACTTTTCACTTTGTTACGGACCACTTTTTTGCTGATCCTTATCCATTTAGATCAATGACTGATATTTCCGGCACATTAAAAAAACGCAGCCGGATATGGTGTGTTCCCAGGCCGCGGGAAAGGATCATCGTTTTGCTTCCCTCCCGGAACTCACCGGCGTCGTATTTGGGAAACAGGCGCAGAGACGGCGATATCACGCCGCCGAAAAACGGAAGCCTCGCAATCCCGCCGTGGACATGTCCCGACAGCACCAGATCCGCTCCCCACGCGCAGTAAGTCGGAAAATATTCTGGATTGTGCGCCAGGAGGATGTGGTAGGCTCCCGGTTCCGGCGAGCCGAGCTGAGCCGACAGCTCCTCCGCCGTCAGCACCCTTTTCTGCCAGCATTTGTGATAATAAGCTTCATCCGCGTTCCACCCGTGGACAACGCACTTTTTTCCCCCGGCAAAAAAATGGACATGTTCATTGTCAAGTACGAATACTCCCGTTTTTCTCATTTCCGCACAAAATTCATGGTAATGTTCCATCCGGATCTCGTGATTCCCCATCGCGTAATATACGGGGCAGATACGGGTGAGTTCCCTGCACAGGGCAATACATGACGTCGATCCGCCGCCATTCTTCACCGTCATATCGCCTGCGATACAGATCATATCCGGATGCAGGCTCACGATCTTTCGGAGCAGGCGCTCATTGTCCCTGCCAAATACCGTGCCGTGGAGGTCAGCAAGCATGACGATCCGAACAGGCGACGCCAGCTGGACAGGCGACGCCGGCTGGGCAGGCGACGCCGGCTGGGCAGGCGGCTCCGACTGGGCAGGCGATGCCGGCCGACCCGGGCGTCCCGCTTCCATTCCGGGAACCAGAACTTTATAATGTTCCGCCCGGAAAAATAAATTGGAACAATAACCATATGCGAACAGTACAGCCAGACAGGCCGCGCACACGAGTAAAAAAGGCATAGCGGAAATCACTCCTCCTCGTCTTCCTGTTCGGCAAACGCGATATTTGTCCCGTGATCCGCCACTCTCTCCAGATTGCTGAGCAGATCGGAAAAGATCATAGCGGCGTGCGGTTCACACTTATGGTTTGCCAAACGGTTGATATGTTTTTTCTGAAGCTTCTTTTCCATTTTGTCGATCTCATTTTCCAGCTTCTGTATGTCCTCAGCATGTGTATCGTCCCCTGTCACAAACATGTTAATGGAATATGTAAGGAGCTGCGTCACCTTTTCAAACATCTGGCGCAGTTCGTTCTGCGCTTTTTTCGAAAATTTCAGATTGGCCGACATTACGGTTTTCGCAAAATCAGCAATATTTTCGGCGTGGTCCCCGATCCGCTCCATGTCGTTGACAACATGGAACATCGCCCCCAGCTGTTTGCGGTCCTGGATCGGCAGCGACAGCTGGTTGATCTTGACGAGATAGTTCGATATTTCCGTATTCAGATAGTCGATGACATTTTCCTTTTGATAAACGTCGTCGAGCGCCTCTTCATCCCGGTTTAACAGCGCCTCCATCGCGCGGTCCAGGTTGTGGACCGCCATCGTTCCCATGCGCTCGGCCTCACTTACCGCCTGCGGGAGCGCCGTTGTCAGATTGAAGATCGCGTGTTTTCCGATAAATTTCAGTTCCATGCCGTGAACTTCCTCGTCCTCGCCCGGTATGATCAGGTACGACAGCCGGATCAAAAACCTGCTGAGCGGGAACAGCACGATCACCTGGAACACTTTGATGATCGTATTGATATTCGCCACGTCACGGCCGGCGCGGAGCCCCGCGTTCGCCGTCGATGCCGAGAGTGTATGGATGGCTGACATGATCGGCTCCCCGCAGAAGGCAAGAAGTGTCATTACGATGACAAGTCCGATCACATTGAACGAGACATGGATCATCGCCGCGCGTTTCGCGTCCTTCGTTCCGCTCAGGCTCGCCAGTACCGCCGATCCGCAGGCGCCAATGTTGCATCCCATGATGACATAATAACAGATGTTCAGATCCATAAGTCCCGATGAGGCCAGCACGATCAGTATGCCGACCGACGCGGACGCGCTCTGCAGGATCGACGTCGCGAGAAATCCGATCAGTACGGCGATGAACGGATTGGTCAGGCTGCTGAACAGATGCTTGATCGCTTCTACCTCATTGAGCTTGTCAACCGAGGATGACAGCGTGGACATGCCGAAAAACAGCACGCCGAATCCGAGCAGCACCTCTCCGATGCGGCGGATCATCGGTTTTTTTATGAACATGACCATAACAACGCCGACGATGATGAACAGCGGCGCCACCGCGTCCAGCTTAAACGATACGAGCTGTCCGGTAACGGTCGTACCGATGTTGGCCCCCATGATGACGCCGACCGACTGGGACAGGTTCATCAGGCCGCTGTTTACAAAACTGACAACGAGCACCGTCGTAGCATTAGACGACTGGATGATACCGGTAAATACAATACCGAGCAGAAGTCCCATAAATGGATTCGTCGTTAATTTTTCAAGAATCGTACGCATCTTTCCGCCGGCCACCTTCTGCAGGCCGTCGCTCATCAGCTGCATGCCATATAAAAACAAACCAACCCCTGCCATGATCTGCAATGCCAATTCCATAGTATACTCCATTTCCGCGCTGCTATGCGCCTATTTTTCTACTGTATGCCGTGTGTTTTAAAATACTGCACGCACTGTTCCTTATCCGCCTTCATCTGCTCCCGCAGCGCGTCCAGTCCGGAAAATTTCCGCTCGCCGCGCAAAAAGGCGTGCAGTTCCACAAAAAGCTCTGTTCCGTACAGATCCGAATTAAAATTAAAAATATGCGTTTCCGCCCCTGCCGCGTTCTCGCCCGGGATCGTTGGTTTTCTCCCGATATTGGTCACACCGTGGTAATCACCGTATTTCGTCCTCACCCGCGAGGCATATACCCCGAAAGGCGGAAGCAGCTTCCCCGGCGGAAGCAGCTGGTTTGCCGTCGGCATATCCAGCTTCTCCCTGGCAATCTGATTCCCGTGGCACACCGTTCCGTAAATAAAGTAGGGCTGGCCTAACAGTTCTCCCGCCTTTCCGATCTCCCCCGCCGCCAGCATCTGACGTATGCGGGTACTGCTCACCGGCTCGCCAAACATTTCTTTCTTCGGAAATACATGCAGGGCAAACCCGTCCCGCTCGCTGCTCGCGCGCAGAAGACCGACATCCCCGCTCCGCCCAAAGCCAAAACGGAAATCTTCTCCCACCGAGATCACGTCCGCGCCGCATTGTTCCAGCAGGATTTCCTGCAGAAACGTTTCCGGCGACATGTGCGAAAGCCTGTGATCGAACGGGCAGTTAATGTAAACGTCAATCCCCAGCTGTTCCGCGAGATACCGCTTTTCCCGTTCGCTGTAGATCGAAGCGGTATTGGGGAACGAAAACGTAAATAGTACGTTCTGTTTATGTTTATAGCTGCCGATGCCATCGATCAGCAGGCGGTGTCCACGGTGCAGACCGTCAAATTTTCCGATACAAATCGCCGTATGTTCCAGCCGGTACGGCCCCTTTTCCAATACGATCATATCTATTCCTCTTTTCCGTGAAACCATCACCGGCTGGCCCTTCCAGCCATTTCGCCAGTGCGCGTAAATACCTCACCGGCCAGCCATGTTGTAAAACATTTTCACGTTCGTATATTCCCGCCTTTTCCCGTCATATCGGTAGAGCGCGTAAAAACTGCGGTCCGGGCCGTACATGCGCACGGTCTCCCCGTGCTCCAGACCGGCCGCTTCCCCGCACCACTCCTGTTTCAGGGCATTTCCGTTCTGGAGGAACCGAAGTCCCTGCTGAGATACGACGACCGCGGGATACTCTTCGAATATGGCGTCGATCGGCAGTACGGCCTCATCCAGCGTTCCATTCTGAACCTTCTGTTCGATCTGCGATAATGTCAGCGCTCCCTCCAGAGAGAAAATGCCCGACTGCGTCCGCACGAGGGAAGCCATCGCCGCGCCGCAGCCCAGACGTTCGCCGATATCGTGGCAGAGTGTCCTGATGTACGTTCCTTTCGAACAACGGACCTCCATCGTAAAGGTACGGTCTTCCGCTTTAAAATCTGATACATCGCACGAATATACCATGATCCTGCGTTTCTTCCGCTCGACCTCCAGTCCCTTCCTCGCCAGTTCATACAACCGCTTCCCGTTTACTTTCACCGCCGAATACATTGGCGGCGTCTGCCAGATCTCGCCGGTAAATGCGGTTACGGCCCTCTCCAGTTCTTCCCTCGTCACATGGACTGGATGTTCCTCCAGCACCTGCCCTGTCAGATCCTGCGTGTCGGTCACGACGCCGAGCCGGACACGCGCTGTATATGTTTTGGAGCGATCCGTCAGATACTCGCACACTTTTGTCGCTCTCCCGAGACAGACAGGCAGTACCCCGGTCGCGTCCGGATCGAGCGTACCCGTATGGCCGATCTTTTTTTGCTTTAAGATCCCGCGCAGCTTCGCCACGACGTCATGCGACGTAAATCCTTTTTCCTTATGCACATTCAGGATCCCATCGATCGTTTCCCTCATTTCGCCGCACCGCCGCTTCCCAGTTGCTTTTCAATGTGTTCCGTGAGATTGTTGATGACGTCAAACGCGGATCCCTTCATCTCACAGCCCGCGGCGCGGATATGCCCGCCGCCGCCAAAGAAGGTGGCGATACTGCTCACGTCTACCACCTCGTTCGACCTCATGCTCACCTTATATTCCGACACACCTTTTTCGGTGATGACAATGGCCACTTCCACGCCTTCCGTCGTCCGCAGTTCGTCAATAACTCCGGACAGATCCGACGGCTTCGCCCCGTAAAAATCCAATGTCCGTTTTGTGACGACGCAGAAAATGCAGCGGCCGTCCATGACGCGCACGGTTTCCAGCAGGCACCGGCCCATGATCTGCAGTTGTTTATAAGTCTTCTGGTAGAAACTCTCGTCGATGATCTTCCCGAACGGAATACCTTTTTCCATCAATTGCCCCGTCAGTTCCATCGTCCGCCTTCCGGTGTTGGAATGCTTAAACACACCGGTATCGTGGATGATCCCGGTATAGAGCGCCTCGGCCGTAAATACCCCGATCCGGTCCATCTCCATCATGCTACACAGTACTTCACTCGTAGAACTTGCCGATGCTTCCACATGGTTTACATCGGCAAATTGCTCGTTACTGATATGATGATCGATATTCAGCGTCCTCTTCGCCCGATGGAATACATCCTGCGCATCCCCGAATCGGTCCGTGGCGCCGCAGTCAAGAGAAATAAAGAGATCATATGTATCCGCCTTTATCTGGAACGCCTCTTTCTTTTCCAGATAGGCGAACGCCTCCGGCACATCTTCCAGATAGACAGTTACCTCTTTTTCCGGATAATTGTCCGCCAAATAAGAATACAGACCCATACAGGAACCGACGCAGTCGCCGTCCGGCCGGATGTGCCCGCAGATCGCGATCGTCTGTGCTTCCGCTATTTCCCGCAGCAAAACGTTCATCGTATCCCTCCTTACTCTTTGTGATTGACCTCATCAATCCGTTTTGACATGTTTACGCCATACTCGATCGAGTGATCCAAAATAAAAGTAAGTTCCGGCGTATTTCTGAGATTCATTCTCCTTGCCAGCTGTCCCCTGGCGAATGAAGCGCTCTTTTTCAGCCCTTCCATCGTCTTTTCCTTCTCTTCCTCACTCCCAAATACACTGATGAATATTTTCGCATACTTCAAATCCGGCGTTACTTCAACCCCCATCACCGACGTCATCGGATGCACTCTCGGATCTTTTATTTCCTCCGCGATGATCCGGCTCATCTCGCGCTGGACCTCGCTGTTGATACGAATATTTTTTACGCTGTTCTTTCTCATGATTTCCCCCATTCTGCCACAGCTGCGTTCCCACCGACCGCTCCCGCGGCCCTTTGCTGCAGCCTGGTTACGCATCATTATTTATACAATATCGTTTTCAAACATTTTCATTAGGTACGGGGCACTTCTACCATTACGTAGCACTCTACCCTGTCCTCTTCCTGAATGTCATTAAAGTTTTCAAATACAAGTCCACACTCATAGCCTGCGGCAACGTCCTTAACATCATCCTTGAACCTCTTAAGAGAAGCCAGATTGCCCTCAAAGATAAGTTCCTCTCCACGGGAAACGCGGCATTTGCAGCCCCGCTCCACCTTGCCGTCCAGCACGTAGGACCCGGCGATCGTTCCGACTCCGGACGCCTTAAATGTCTGGCGCACCTCGACGTGGCCGATCACTTTCTCCTCGTAGATCGGCTCCAGCATTCCTTTGAGCGCGTGCTCGATATCCTCGATTGCGTCATAAATGACGCGGTACAGGCGGACGTCCACATTCTCGCGGTCAGCGATCTCCTTCGCCGTATTGTCCGGCCGGATGTTAAAGCCGATGATGATCGCGTTCGACGCGCTAGCCAGCGACACGTCGGACTCATTGATGGCGCCGACACCGCCGTGGATGACGCGCACGGCTACTTCCTCGTTGCTCAGCTTGAGAAGGCTCTGTTTTACGGCCTCTACCGAACCCTGGACATCGGCTTTGATGATCAGGTTCAGATCCTTGACGTTTCCTGCCTGGATCTGGTTAAACAGGCCGTCGAGCGAAAGCTTCTTCGCCTTCGTCTCCTCCAATAGTTTATCCTTACCCTGGTCAATATATGCCTGGGAAATCTGTTTTGCTTCTTTGTCGCTCTCGGTCGCCACGACGATCTCACCGGCATCCGGAGCGCCGTTCAGGCCTAGGATTTCTACAGGAGTAGACGGTTTGGCCGTCTTCACCCGCTCGCCGTGGTGGTCGATCATCGCCCGGACTTTTCCGTGCGCCGTACCGATGGCAACGTGGTCGCCGATGCGGAGCACACCTTTTTGTACGAGAACGGTGGCAACCGGGCCGCGTCCCTTATCCAGACGGGCCTCGATCACGATACCCCTCGCCTTGCGGTCCGGATTCGCTTTCAGTTCCATCACCTCTGCCGTGAGGACGATCATCTCCAGCAGCTGGTCAATACCCTCTTTCGTGTGGGCCGATACCGGCACGAAGATCGTGCTTCCGCCCCAGTCCTCCGGAATGAGTTCGTATTCTGCCAGTTCCTGCTTTACCCGCTCGATATTGGCGCCTGCCTTGTCGATCTTATTGATCGCCACGATGATCTCGACGCCGGCTGCCTTCGCGTGGTTGATCGCCTCAACAGTCTGCGGCATCACGCCGTCGTCCGCCGCCACGACAAGGATCGCGATATCGGTAGACTGCGCCCCCCGCATACGCATGGACGTAAATGCTTCATGTCCCGGCGTATCGAGAAACGTGATCTTCTCTCCTTTACTCTCCACGACATAGGCGCCGATATGCTGCGTGATACCGCCGGCCTCGTGGGATGTGACATTCTCCTCGCGGATCGCGTCCAAAAGAGACGTCTTTCCGTGGTCTACATGTCCCATGACGCACACGACAGGCGGACGTTTCTTCATCTTCTCTTCCGGCTCTTCTTCCTCTTTCAGAAGTTCCGCTACCATATCCACTTTTTCTTCCATCTCCGCGATGATGTCAAATTCCAGGGCGATCTCTTCTGCCTCGTCAAATGTAATATCCTGATTAAGCGATACGACCTGTCCCTGAAGGAATAATTTCTTTACGAGCGCTGATGCCGGCATCTTCATGCGCTCCGCCAGTTCACGGATCGTCAGGCTCTCCGGAATCGTGATCTGCTTAATCGTCTCTTCCGGCTCTTTTGCTACCGGTTCCGGCTTGATAAACGCGCCCTTGCGGTTCGGATCTTTCTTGTTCCGTATGCGGTTCATTTCCTCTTTACTGGACTTTTTGTACGTTCCCTTTTCCGGCGCCTTTTTATTCCTCTTGCGGGAATTTTTCTGCTCCTGTTTGATCCCGTCAAAACCGCTCTGCGCCTTTTCAAACCTCTCAAATACCCGCTCACCGCCGCGGTTATGATTGGACCTGCGCCCGGCTGCTCCGGAACGCGCGCCCTGTGCTCCGCCACGAGTTCCCTGCGCTCCGCCGCGTGTGCCCTGTGCTCCTCCGCGCGTACCGCCCTGCGCTCCGCCACGGGTTCCCTGCGCCGTTCCCCGGTTTCCATTTCCCTGGCCGTTCCCCGGTCCGCGGCGGTCGTTTCGACGCTCGCCGCCTCCCTGGTTCCGGCGGTCTCCTCCATTTTCATTACTTCGTGTGCCAAAATTCCTGGTTCCGCTATTCCCGCGGTCTCCTGTCCCCTGATTCCGGCGGTCGTTTCGACGATCCTGTTTTCTCTTTTCACCGCTGCCGCCATTAGACTGGTTTGATCCCTTTGAACCATTGCCGCGGCGGCCTTCACGATCCGCACGGCTTCCGTCGGACACATTTCCCTGAGAAGAAACGTGATCCCCACGTGTCCCTTTTTCTGCCGTTGGTACATTCGCCTCTGGCGATTTTTTTGTGTTCGGTTCTTCCGACATCTGCTTCTTCGACTCCTCTGTTATTTGCTTTTTCGACCCTTCCTGTATGTTCGTTTCTTGTTTCTCCGTCGCGTGTGCTCCGGACTCCGGCTCTTCCGACATCTGCCGGATCGGTTTCTCGGTCTTTTCTTCCGGTTTTTTCACCGTTTCGTTTGATTTCGCCGATCCATCGCCTGCCTGAACAGGAACAGCGTCAGTCTGCTGTTTGTCTGGCTTTTTAACTGCCTCGCTCGCCTTCTCCGGTTTCTGCCTCTCCGCCCTGCCCGTCTCCTGTTTTGCGGAAGGCTTTTTATTATTAAAAGTTTTCAGCAGAAACGCGATTGCATCATCTTCAATGTTGCTGTTGGCACCTTTAACATCAAAACCGTTATCATTTAAAAGTTTCACCAGATCCCCGCTTTTGATTTTTTTATCTTTTGACTGTAAACTTCTCGCTATTTCAAATATCCTCATTTTTGCCATACTACATTTCCTCCAAATCTAAATTTTTACTGATGGATGATGCAAATCCCTGATCCAAAACGGCAAGGGAAGCCCGAAATTCTTTCCCGATCGCATTTCCAAGTATCTCTTTTTCCCCAAACACCGCCATAGGAACCCGGTAATAACTGCATGAATTCCGAAATTTTTTCTTTGTATTGTCAGAGGCGTCCTCTGCGACGATGACAAGCTTCGCCGTCCCCGAACGGATCGCTTTCTCCGTCATAAATTCGCCGCTGGCTACATTTCCTGACTTCATCGCCAGTCCCAGTGTTCCAAACGTCTTCCTGTCTTGAATCATTCACTCAACTGCCTTTCCAGATCATCGTATATCTCATCTTTGATATTTATTTTAAACGCCCGTTCAAGTCCGTGGTTTTTCCGCGCCTTCCGCAGACATTCCAGACAATCGCACAAATAGGCTCCTCTTCCATTTGCCCTTCCTGAGCGGTCCACAAAGACCTTTTGGTCCACAAAGACCGTGCGGCTCTCATCACATCCTTCGACGCGTTCCCCCCGCTTGATGCGCTCGGATCCATCGGGCTGTCCGGATCTCACGATACGGATCAGTTCCGATTTGGGCCGGCTCTCCCGGCATCCGATACACTGCCGCATTGGAATTTTCTTCATTGTCACAAAAACCACTCCTAACTTCCAGACGAAACATTTTAGATTTCCAAATTCTGCGTCTCACTCTTGATATCGATCTTGTAACCGGTCAGCCTCGCCGCAAGCCTGGCATTCTGCCCTTCCTTGCCGATGGCCAGCGAGAGCTGGTAATCCGGCACGATAACGACCGCCGTCTTTTCCTCCGGATCCACGGTAACTGACAGCACCCGCGACGGACTGAGCGCATGCTCGATAAAAATGGCCGGATTTTCGTTCCACTCCACGATATCGATCTTCTCTCCGCGAAGCTCATCGACTACCATATTGACGCGCGCGCCGTTGACGCCGACGCAGGCGCCGACCGGATCGACATCAGGGTTATTGCTGAACACCGCTATTTTGGAACGGGAACCAGCTTCCCTTGAAACATTTTTGATTTCCACCACGCCGCTCTGCACTTCCGCCACTTCCGCCTCAAACAGGCGTTTGACGAGTTCCGGGTGCGTGCGGCTCACCGTGATCCGCGGCCCCCTCGTCGTATCCCTGACTTCGGTGACATACAGTTTTATTTTTTCATGCGAACGGAATCTCTCGCTCTTCACCTGCTCGGCTTCGGTAAGCACCGTATCGATCTTTCCGATATTGATGGTGTAATTCCCGCTATTGTATCGCTGTACCGTCCCGGTGATGATGTCCCGCTCCTTCATATAATACTGGTCGAACAGTACTTTTCTCTCCTCTTCGCGTATTTTCTGCACGACAACCTGTTTTGCTTTCTGCGCCGAAATACGTCCGAAATTTTTCGGTGTCACTTCAATGCTAACAATCGCGCCGGGTTCCGCCACGTCATACTTCGCCTCCGCCTCTACCAGAGAAATCTGGAGCGTATCATCTTCTACTTCTTCCACTACTTCTTTATCCTGATACACATGGAATTCCCCCGTGACTTCATCCAGTGTAACGCGGACATTATCGGATTTTCCGAACTGGTCCTTGCACGCCGCCAAAAGGGAATTCTGTATCGCTTCTATTAAAATATCCTTGCTGATATCTTTTTCTTTTTCAATCGCCTTCAATGCCTCAATCAATTCCGGATTACCATTTGTTGTCGTTTTATTGTTTTTTGCCTTCATTGTTTACCTCACTTCCGCAAGGTGGATCCTATCCACCTGTCGCTTTTTACTCAGCCATTCACGTTAAAAATCAATCGATCTGCGTATACATGCAATATTTTTTATTTCTATTTCCAGCGTGTCCTCACCGTCAAAGGCGAGAACAATCGTTCCGCCGGTAACGGTCTGTTCCGACGGCGCCTCATATTCTTTTAATATTCCGATAAATTCCCTGTCAGAATATATCGTTCCATCCTGCTCCCATTCTACCGGTGCATATAATTTCACCTCGACATCCCTGCCAAGATTTCTTATGTAGTCTTTTGGTTTCTTAAACGGCCGGAGAAGTCCCGGGGAACTCACTTCCAAAACATAGGACTCCTCGATAAAATCCTCCTGATCCATCCGGTCTCCCAGCGCGTGGTTTACGAGCGTGAGATCGTCGATCGTAATCCCGCCCTCTTTGTCGATATATGCCCGAAGATGCCAGCTTCCCGCTTCTTTTACAAACTCCACATCTACGAGTTCAAAGTGGTGATCCTCCAAGATCGGCAGGATCAGCTGTTCGGTACGCTTCTCGTATTCCTGATGTTTACTCAAAAAGCAACCCTCTTTTCTTGTAACCTAAAAACAATGAGTGGACTTGCGTCCACTCATTCTAGCCATCAACAACATTTTCAGTGTAGCACAGTCAAAACCAAATTGCAATACTTTTTTGCAATTTTTCCATACTTTTTCCGTATTTTCAAGCCTGATGAGCCTCATCCGCAAGATCGATCACTCCGCACCGCCCGACAACGTATACAGGCTGTAATAGGTCCCGCGTCTTTCCATCAGTTCCCGGTGCGTCCCCTGTTCCGCGATCCCTTCCTCCGTCAGTACAAGGATGCGTTTCGCGTTCCGTATCGTGGAAAGCCGGTGGGCGATCACAAACGTCGTCCGGTTTTTCGCCAGCTGTTCCAATGACCCCTGTACGACTTTCTCACTCTCATTGTCGAGCGCCGACGTCGCTTCGTCAAAGATGAGGATCGGCGGATTTTTCAGAAAGACACGCGCGATCGAAAGCCGCTGCTTCTGCCCGCCGGACAGTTTCACTCCCCGCTGGCCGATATTCGTCTCATATCCTTCCGGAAGGTTCATGATAAATTCATGCGCATTCGCGTTTTGGGCGGCCTCTATGATCTCCTCCCTCGTCGCGTCCGGCCTCCCGTAGCGGATATTATCAATGACCGTTCCCGCAAACAGGTACACATCCTGCTGGACGACGCCGATGTTCTGGCGCAGGCTTTTCAGCGAATAATCCCGGATATCCACATCATCCACATAGATGGCTCCAAACGTCACTTCATAAAATCTCGGGATCAGGCTGCAAAGCGTCGTCTTGCCGGCGCCCGAGGAACCGACTAACGCCACGTACTCCCCGGCCTGCACATGCAGGCTTACATGGCTCAGCACCTTTTCCTGATCCTCCTCATAGCGGAAACCGACATCATCGAAACGGATATCCCCTTTGATGTTTTCTGCCTGAACCGGATGAGCGGACTCTTTGATCTCCGGCTCGACGGCCAGCATCTCGCGGAACCTCTCATAACCGGAAATGCCATTTTGGAACTGCTCGGTAAAGTTGATCAGTTTCTGCACCGGTTCGGTAAAATTGTTCACATAGAGTAAAAACGTGATCAGATCCGGGGCATCCAGGCTTCCATCCGTCAGAAATACCGCGCCGACGATGACGACGAGAACGGTTATCATCGTAATAAACGCATTGAGCCCGGCGTGGTACTGCCCCATATAAAAGTAACTGTTCTTTTTGCTGTCGAGAAATCCTTTGTTCCCGACCGCGAATTTTCTCTGTTCCTCTTCTTCATTGGCAAACGATTTTACAACGCGGATGCCCGAGAGGTTATCCTCGATGCCGGCGTTGATCTCCGCGATCTTTTCACGGTTTTTCTTAAACGCCCGCTTCATTTTCTTATTCAGCACATACGCGTAAATGAACATGACCGGTATGAGCAGGAACGCAGCTAACGCCAGCCTCGGGTTCACCCAGACTAAGATCGCCAGCGTTCCGATGAATTTGATAAAGGAGATCACGACGTCTTCCGGCCCGTGGTGCAGAAGTTCCGTTATGTCAAACAGATCGCTCGTGATCCTGGACATGAGCTGCCCGACCTTCTGGTTATCATAAAACGAAAAAGAAAGTTTTTGATAGTGTTCAAAAATTTCCTTCCTCATGTTGTACTCGATCTTCGCGCCCATCACATGGCCGTAATTGCCAATAAAATAATTGCTGCCGCACTGGATCAGCACGAGAAGTGTCATGACCGCCCCCAGCACGAGTATCGTGGAAAGGATCTGCTCTTTCGGCATATAAACGACCGTCCCGGTTATATAGCGGACGATCAGCGGGATCACGAGCGTTGTCGCGGCTCCCAGAAAGGCAAAAAACATATCGGCCGCAAAGATACCTTTGAACGGCTTATAGTAACTGAGAAATTCGTTCCATTTAAAATACTTTTTTTCTTCCATCTCTTCCTCATTTCCATATTCAGTTTCAATTTCTTCCTGCAAAAAACCCCGGGAACCGATACGCGTTCCCGAGGTTATCATTCATAGTCCGTAGGGGAATCGAACCCCTGTTTCTGCCGTGAGAGGGCAGCGTCTTAGCCGCTTGACCAACGGACCATTTCACATCACAAAAACTATAATATATCATGTTTGTCAATTTGTCAAGAAAAAATTTTAATTTTGTATTATTTTTTGTTTTTTATATTTCTTTGAACCAAAACACTTTAACGGACATACCGAAAAAAAGGACATACCAAAAAAAGGACATACCGAAAAATAGTATGTCCTTAATTTGTTTGCGATGTTGGTCTGTAACGAACACAAATGCGTCATTTCGTTCATTCTTATTGATGGGATTATCAGGGCTTGACTCCAAAAAATATCAGGCTATCCTGAACTTCAGACGCCAGCTTCCGAAATCTCCCTCTGGATGTATTATATCAGAACACATTGAGGTTTGCAATAAGCAAATTGATGAATATGGAGAATTGGCAGTGAACCGCTTAACGCAAACTCCCAAGGAGTTTAGTGAGGCTGAGTTGCAAGAAATCATCTCCTTATATCAAGCCGGTAAGGCCACCCGTGAATTAGGGGAAATGTTCAAGGTCAGTAAAAATACGATCGGTCGTCTTTTGAAAGAACAAGGAGTAGAAATTACCAGGAGCAAAGCCCAAGCCAAACTAAATGCCAAAAAGGCAATTTCCATGTATGAGGACGGCTTTACCTCTACACAAATCGCTAAACAACTTGGCGTAGGCGCGCAGACGATTCTTAGATGCTTAAAGAATCATGGTGTCACAATCAAGAGCAGATGGGATTATGAGCAGAAATGACTCTGCTTTTCCGACACAGCGGATGGCGAGACCGTTCCCCACGATTGAGTGCATTCTGCGGATAGACACCGCCAAAGTAAGTACATTTTTTGCCAGAAAGGCTTTTTTAACCACGTAAAATATGAGTCTTTTTATATCATAAAATTGTCTAATGTCAATAGTGCCATAGAGGGGAGTGACCCTTACCTGTGGAAAAATTGCGGCGTATTCGTTGCTGCTATGACTACACGCAGCAACGAATACGCTCGCACCAAGATAGTCAGCGTCTATAGTAGGAGGAAGGAGGGAGATAGGTTAAATGAGTTGAAGTAACGATACGGACTTCAACTATGGCATCTGATGCGTACAAGCCAAACAAATTATGGCCCACCAAGCAGGCGGGCCATTGGATCTGTCAGTGCTGTAGCGAGCGTAGCACTGACTCTTGTTGTGAAAAAATTACCATTCAGACTGTGGAATATCGATGCAATACATCGATGTCATCTTTTTTGTTCCAGGCTCGGCGGGTATCGTTCGTATTTTGATTTGCACATAAGGCATCTTCAGCTCTTGTTTTTCTGTATTGATCTTTTTGATCTTTTTGTCCATTTTGTGCGGGCGTCTATAGCTTTCACGCGTTGTGGACTTGTATCCTACATAATCATTATAGTCTGCCAAACCACCATTCGATATCACGCTATATCTCATCTTCCCACTCAAGGTTTTAACTTTTGCTCGTGCTATAGCGTGGTTCTCAGAAGAACTAGAAAAATAGTCACAATCACCAATATTAAACACAGCACAGATTTTACACATCGCCGAAGCAAAATGGCCACACCGCCCGTATGCCTTATTGTCATATAACGCTTTAAACGTTGTATAGTAACTATCGAGCGTGTAACGCATGGCGGGCTTGCACCAGATATTCGAGCTGACGGGCAACATAATTCTCGCCTTCATTGCCTCAGATAACTTATAGAATTTCGTCTTATGCAGATATTTGCTCAGCTCTCGCGTAGATGCGATAAGGCGATCGATCTCTGTCGGGATATTCTCTTTTGGGATGGTTCCTTCCGAGACAGTTCCCTTTGGATAGATTCTGTTCGTAAGCTGGACTTGTGCTTTCTGATTATTATCAGTGACCAGACTGCGGGCATTTTCTAGCACAGGAATCGTCTTATCGATATAGTCAACAAATAGCTTGTGTCGCCTCTTGGCGAACTTGATTCCGTAGATATATTCCTTGCAATCTCGTGGTAGTATTGTGTAATAAGTATACCCTTTCTTTGTGTATGTGTACCCCTCTGCTATGCTTGTTGATGCACCACTTAAGATAATCGGATAGAAATCAAACCGATACTCGGTGCAGAGTGCTACTTTGTCCATGAGTTTCTCAGCTTTCTTGTGAAAGTTTTTTGTGTTGCCTTTGACGCGGAGTTTGAACTTTTTTCCACGCATGAGCTGTTTGTGGACCTGTTTCGCGGTCTTTTGGTTGATCTTCGTGATAGTGATGGTTTTGACCTTTGGCTTGGATTTTGCGACTACATCCTGCTGCGAAAACAGGATCCCAATCGTCATCAGCCCAAAAACTAATAACCATCCTACATACGTGCTACGATTTTTCTTTGATTTCAAATAAAATACCTTCTTTCTAATTCTTACGATTTTTAACAATTACGCAAACAATTATCGCTAAACAAACTACAAAAGTTACGGCAAGGCTGATAACAATGGTTTTATTAAATCCCGATTTAGATGGTTTTGTAGTCTCGGTCTGAATCGTATAAACCACTTGTCCAGCATATTCATCACACCCAGGCACCGCTCCATTAAGTTCGTTATAACCAAGATATGTTCCTTGTTCCGAGAAAAGATTAGTCGAAAGAACGCTACCATTTGCATTGCCTCCGTTATAAATCTTCGCCGAACCAGTCACGTAGTGTAACGTCATATCTTCGGTCGCTGTGATCCATGCCTCATCCCAAACTTCCTGTTTAGTATTGCGGTCAGCAAGCGTTGTCCAAGAAATCACACCGCTCACTTCTCCTTCCTCACCAGCCGCTAATTGCAATGGAAAAGACGATGCAAGTCTTACATCAGATGCTACACCAGCATAATTATGTTTGTCATCGTTATAGGTCGCCGAGGCGTTATTGTGGTAGTAAATATATACTTCATATTGTTTGCCCGCCTCGAGAGTAATCTTGCTACTATATGGACGCCCGGAATTTTTTTCTTCAATCCGCACGAAGTCGCGCTCGTCCCCCACAGCTGCATTATCCGTAATAGAGTTGAAAGTTGCATGATCCGCTGGGCTTTGATTTGTGTAAGTTGGACGGTCTGGTCCCCAGGCAAGTGCTGACGTTGGCATAAACAAAAAAGTTGTAATTGCTATAGAAAGTAATATGTATTTTAATTTCATATCAAACCTCCGCAGAGTTTTTATTTCTGGCTTTGTTTTTTGCCTTGTTAAGTTTTATAACTTTACGTGCCAGTATGATGATAATGATCAGACAAATGGTAACTGTGACGGTATAAATCGCAGCTATAACATAAAATATTTTGTTATTTTGAACCACTACTCGAGCTTCGTCCTGGATAGTCGTATCACCGACACCAGCCTGAGCCCAGTTGACAAGCGTGTTCTTGCCACAAGCCAAGTTATCATCAACTACTTCAGCGGTAAACATGAGACGGACATTCGCGCCCGGGCCATAGTTACCAACTTTTTGACCATCGGTCACGAGATAATCGTGATCCAAGGTGTCACCGTTTGGATGGTTAGAGTTCTTAATCTTCGTCGAACCTGCAACATAGCGCAAGTTGGATGGCAAAATGTCTTTGATTACCACGTTATCTTGCTGTTTGTTGCTCGTGTTCGTGTATTTGATTTGGAACTCAACCTTGTCTCCAACCTTAGCGTCAACACTTTCTTTCCATTCTTTCTCACCAGCGAGACGAACCTGTGTTTCTACTGTAAAGTCATCAGTAGCGAATGCGGTCACAGGATGCAATGCTATACCGATAAAGAAAAACATAGTAGCTGTTACATACATAATCATTTTAGTAGAATTTTTCATGCAATAATTTCCTCCTTCTGATGTGCTTAGGCTTGTTTTTCTCAAACATCAAAAACAAGCCTAAAACCGTTTGATTTGTAAGAATGTAACACAATGTGTATTCTGTTACCTATTTTATCATTAAAATCTATAAGATTCAAGAAAAAATTGTCCTCATTTGAGGTTTATCCCAAGAATTTTATGAGAACAAAAATAATTTTGTAACAAAATCTGGAAAATCTCTTGTTGCTGCTTTATTAGACATTGATTTTTTAGCGATAAATCGGCACTTAATAAGGGTTTGGAGCAAAATATAATGCCAGAATGTAACAGAATACACAAAATGTAACAAGTGTCCTCTTGCTCTTGATAGGTTATACTTATTTTCTATCAAAGACAAGGGGGCTTTTTATTATGGCAGCAACAGAACCGATCAGAAGCAAGAAAGAGTTAAAGGAATTAGCAGGTTATTATCTGGGAAAAGGACAGATACGAAATTATACGCTCATTGTGATGGGGGTATATACTGCTCTTAGAATCAGTGATTTATTAAGATTAAAGTGGTCAGATGTGTATGATGAGGAAAGACAGGCTTTCCATACTCATATTACCATTGTTGAGAAAAAGACGAAGAAACAGAAAACAATTGCCCTGAACAAGCATATTTTAGGTGCATTGCGTCAGTTGTATCTCCATCGCCGGGGAGAGTTTATCTTTGCCAATAACCGCAAAGACCCGAAAGCAATCAGCCGGGTGCAGGCATGGCGGATTATCCGGGCAGCCGTGACTGCTATTGGTGTAGATGGCAAAATCGCCTGTCATTCTTTACGCAAGACGTGGGGGTATCATGCCGTTAAGAGCGGTAAAGTATCACTGGTTGTGATTATGGATATTTATAATCACAGTAGTTATGAAGTTACAAAGCGTTATCTCGGAATAACCCAAGATGATTTGGATGAAGCATATCTGGAAATGGAACTTATATGAGAGTTTTGTGCGCAGCGGGAGGATCTCCTCTGGCTCCCCAAAATCTTTGGACTACTCTGGGCAGAATGGCTATTATTGGTCTCCCGCAGCTAGCTCCTATAGTAATTTTGCTTACAGTCTCGGATTTTACAATAGTTACCCTAACCCATCAGCCTACTACAACTTTGATCGCTACGGTGGCTTCTCCCTCCGCTGCCTAGCTAGTTAGTGTCTATAGTAGGAGGAAAAGGCTCGCCGTCTACTGAATGCAGATGCGAGCCATGGTTTTCGTTGCAGTTGTCATTGCGAAAACTATCCGTCACTTAGGAAGCTTATTCATCACACACTATTCTGATTTGGAATTTAATAAAATCATAAGAAAACGTGCAAGAATCGGGGATTTCCCCATCAAGTCCATTTTGCAGAATAACAAGCGTGTCCTCGTCTTTTGTTACGGCATCATGACGCAACGCCAGTTCCCTTGATTCATGATTACTCTCAAGGACGGCACTGCCCCAGACATATTCAATATGGAATGGTTTTTCTGCCCGTAGCCATATAGCATCCATATACTTTACCGGATGAAGTTCGGGTATAAAGAATAGAGCCAATATTCTATGGACATCATCCGTCATAGTAGGGATTCCACATACAACTGCCGTATCTTTATCCATTACGCCAATCCCAACTGGGTTGCTGTGCATACCTAATCTTATCGTATAAGCACCTCCATCATTTACATTGTAGATATTGCCATAGTGTTCCTTATCAATGAGCGTTGCGCCTTCAGCATCATCCGGGCAAGGTTCCAGACTAAGTGGAACCCCCGCTTCTGCTTCCTCGATTGCTGGCTTATCATAAAGTCCAGTAATATAAGGTTCTTTGTCATTCCTCTCTGTTCGTTTGGTTTTGTTTGTCTCCATATGTTTTTCCTCCTTGAGATTTTTTGAGGTGTGGCATTCTGGGGCAGTTGTTACCTCTGCCCCAGCCACTCCCTCTAATTAGTAGTCATTTTATGTAGTCTCTTTTTAACCTTTCTGGCAAAACTTTTGCTAAAGATTTTCGGAGACGTTTCATTTTCCGAGAAATAGCCGAATCATGCTTGTCCAAAATTTTTGCTACTTCGGTCTGTTTCATACAATCAACCACAAGCAACGTAAGCATAAAAATGTCATCGTTATCTAAAGATTTAAGCCATACGCTAATCTCTGGAGTATCAATATCATCCAGCCAGTCCATATAACCCCATTCGCAAATATCCATTTGGATAACGCTGAGCTGCTCTCGGAACTTACCGAGTAATGGCGAGCATCCTTCATTTGTTTTGTCTTCCTTTGAAAACTGTAATCCATCATAAGATTGCGTATGCGTGTAAAATCGCCTGTCACTGTTTAGGATGTCAAGCATCAAACGGTGGATTATCGCAATTTTTCCCTCTGTCATTCCATCTGCCCGACAGATTGCCGCTATTTCCGCAAATTCTTTATCCATTTTCTTTCTGTTAAGTCCATAATTAAATCCCATAATACTGCTCCTTTCTGGTGGCGGTGTTCCAGCGGAGCCATCTTCAGAATTGAATAAACAAAAAAGACGGCAGCGCAGAACACCTGTGTTGTTTGGTGTCCGCCTGCCGTCTCCATGAGTTTCTTCCGAAACTGCGGTCTTGCGGTTTGTTATTTTTTTGCTTTGCTTGCTGCCTACTTAGTAGGCAAAGTGCCTGGGTCGAACTGAATCAATGTTCCCGGTGGAAGAATGAATCGAGAACGGCAACCCTTTACTACAACTTCAATCTCAATCATGTCTTCACTCCGGTAGACTTTTGCAATCAGTTTCCCCATTGCGTTACGGCTTTCTTCTACATTTGACTTCATAGTGATTACCTCCCTTGTAATACGTTGGTTGTTTGCTACAGTTCTATTTTAATTCGTTTATGGGGACGCTGCTCCTCGGCAGAGCTCGACCGAGGATTATTTTTCAAAAGATTTGCTATTTACGCTTAAAAACATAATTAGTATTGACAAAATCGAACATGTGTGCTAAGATAAGGACATATAGTTAGTTGCGACTAACTATATGGAACATTATAAGTTTACCAATATTCTATATCCTCCCTAAGCTATTGCGGATTTCACTTACCTTTTGCAAGGTGGGTGATGACGCAATAACTTAGCAACTAAAACAAGGGAGGTATAGATATGCGCATAATTCAATATCCAACAACGCTGCTAGGCGGTTATAGCCTTTTTAACCATTCGGATGTCACAAATCCAGAGAGTGATGACGGCCATCCCGGATATCCCGGTATTCGCATGAGTGTCATAAGGCATAGCACTTTAGCTGAAGTTGCCAGTGCCTTTGATCTTGTTCCGATTGACATGGATGATAACCCGGACTTCATGAATAACTTTCGCCAAGCTCTGCTAGGCGAGGAAACATATTGGAAGATTGTTCGTGTTATTGTGGATTACAACACAGTTAGGCTACAGTTTGCCAGTGAATACTATTATAAAGAGCATTGTCGTCTATTTGATAAAACGAATACAAGCAGGATGAACAACGAAGAGAAAAATAAGTTCATCGACAGCTTGCCACAGTATATCGGTTATGCTGAGATTGGGGCGAAGACCTTGCGGTGGACAGACTTGCGGTTCGAAGTTTTGCCTGATGAAGGCTGTGAGGGGAGTGACATCGTAGATGTAACTTTGTCTCAGACGGGTCCGGTTACGGTAACTGAATATGAAGGACGCAAAAAACGCATATTTGAAATCCGCAGACCTCCGGCAGGCGAATACTGCCAGTATCCCACTATTGTGACTGAATATATGTAGAAGAATTGGTAAACTTGTTGAAAGCCGCGGCTCCCCCGTGGCTTTTCTATTCTATTTGTGCTAATAAATCTTTTATGGTATACTATTACCATGATTTAACTTTCTTTGGGGGTGAGCGCAGATGTCTGGATTGGAAGATCTAGGACTGAAAGAATTTCAAGAAATAGTGCGTAGCATTCGTAGTTCGAGTGATTATTCAGATACGCTTGATGTTATTAAAGAAAAACTAGGGCTGCCAAATAAAGTGGTGGATTTTGAAATAGAAGCTTTGCTGATCATGGCAACTAGAGAGAAATTTAAGGAAAATCTTGATGCTGATATGACGCTAATGGCACTGGGCCTGCTTGAGGATTTCCCAAACCTACGCAATGCAGAAGATCAAAGTGGCATTAGACTTATCAGAGCGCGGCGAGAAATGTTTATATGGACAAGTAGCTATGTCGCGGATAGACATAGTTCTTCTAATAAACGTCGTAAAGCATTTTATGAATCCTGTGAAGAACTAGAAGCGGCTGGAGAAGATGCCCTCGAGGATGTTATCAGTGCGTTGGGAAGTGATGAATCCCGTAGAATTAACCAAGTTGCCAAAAGAATATATGTCGAAAAAAGAACAATCAATGAGTATCTGGGCAAGGCAAAAGAATATCTGATTTATGATGTAAAAGGTAATATTCTAGATGTAAAATTACAAGAACTAAAAAATAAACGTAAAAAAATAACTATTGACACGCAAAACCAATCCTTAACTCCGGCAGAAGAGATTCAGGATTCTGGCGAAACAGAGGAACAAGAAAGCAAAGAACCAAGAGAAGGACATGGAGATGAACCGATTGAACCAGAACTACCAGAACCTACACCTCCTTCTGTAGATTCTTGGGGAAAAGCTAGAACTATTGCATTCAATCTTTGCATATTCTTGATAGCTCTTGTAATCATTTCGGGGGTTATAGACTTTGTTTCTGTGCGATTAGCAATTTCATCTGCGTTAAAAAGCGCAGAACAAGAGCCAGCACTAGTAAGTATAAGGTTTGACAATCCATTTGAATATCTTTCTTTTGGAGACGACCTGAATTTAACGGTAATACCTACTCCGAGCGATGCTGCGCTGAAGGGGCTGAAGTGCAAAAGCTCAGCACCGAATATTGTTGAGATAAAATCCGAATCAGCATTACATATAAAAGCTGCAGAAGCATCCAAAAATAGTAAAACCTGCGATGTTGATATAGAAGCCTATATGGACTTCGATAACGATATTAAGGATGAAATGGTTATCCATGTAATTAAAAATGGCGAAATCGAATCCAGGGGAAAAGGTAGCCAAACAGGAAATTAAATACTTTTGAAGTGAGGAGAATACAGCATGAAATCTTTTAACGTGCATTTTTTAAGGCTTGGGATAACCACGCTTTTAATGATTATATTATTATATCCCACAACCACATTTGCATGGGGCGATAACAGCGATAACGGCAAGGGACGCCCAAGTTACTCCTTCCAAGAAATTAATGAGAAAGCCGATACTTTTGGCAATACGCCACTTTTCAACTCAATCGAAATCAAAGACAGCGACTATGATTGGTATAAGGCTAACTTCGGTGAAGAATTGAAGAAAGGCAACCTCCGCCACGAAAAGAACTTCGTCGGTGCTCGTGAGAACACTGGCGTGAATGCTGGCCCAAACAATGTCTGGGACGGCAACAATATTACCGCCGAAGACGGTAAAACCTACCTCGTGCGTCTCTACGCACACAACAACAACTCTAATAGCGTCGCAGAAAACACCACGGTGCGTTTCCAAGACGCAAACAATGTTGCTTCTACCCTCGAAACTGTCAAGTTGGAAGACGAAAACGGTTACGAAACTGGTGAAACCAAACAGATGCAACAGGTCCAGATCAACGGTTTCATTACTTCGAGTAATGCTAACCCGAATGAATACTGGGACTACGTGAACTTCAACGCTGATGTTCCTTTTCACTTAGAATATATTCAGAACTCCGCATTATTAGAAAATAATGGTATTGGAAATGGCGGTTTCATATTAGATAACGAAATCATTGATTCTGGCACTCTAATCGGTTACGATGCTCTTGATGGACGGATTCCGGGAGGCTATCAATATGCAAGTTATATAACCATCCAGGTGAAAGTCGTTTATGACTATGATTTTACGATTGAGAAGAAAGTTCGTCTCGCTGGTGACAAAGAATGGAAAGATGCTATAGAGGCTGAGATTGGGGATGAAGTAGAACTTCAGATCAAATATGTAAATAATAGCGATTATGAACAAAAGAATGTGCTTGCCAAAGACATTATTCAATCCGATAACTTAGTCTATGTGAAAGGATCAGCCAAAATAGAAAATGTTACATATCCAGACGGAACGAAAATAGACGATAGTCTTATTGGCACTGGCATATCAATTGGGAATTATAAGCCAGGAGAAACAGCCTGTATTGTTTATAGGGCAACAATCGCAGATAAGAATCTTACGGATGGTGCAAATACTATTGTAAACTGGACACAGACAGAGGTTGGCTCTACGATAATGCAAGATTATGCTGCAGTTGTTCTATATAAATATGCTGCAGGGTTTCAGATAGCAGTAACAATACTTCTTGCTTTAATTACAATTTGTATAACACTCATTTTAATTCTGACATTACGTAAAATTCATAGAAAACGACATTTATAGATTCTATTTCCATTATGGCACTAAGAAGTTTTTGAGAAATCTCCTTCCTCCTACTATAGACACTAACTAGCTAGGCAGCGGAGGGGGTAAGCGTTGTAGCGACTATTGCCATCAGACGGTTTGACGCTGTTGTCACTACCATAATCAAAGATAAAATTGTAAGCCCAATCGTAACCAGGGAAAGTAAACGATGACCATAAGTGGCCATACTGCCCAGTGTTGAGAAGGGGCTTAGCGCGAGGTAAGTGTAGATTCCCGCTGCGCACAAAGGGGACACCTTGATGGTGTCTCTTTTTCGTGTGCAATCATTTCCTTTTTCTCCTGTCTACAAAATTTCTAAACTTTTTTCTTTCCAAGTGTTAAAAACTATTCACCTTTGATGACTACCTTGTATAAGGGGCAAGTTCAACACTTAGTTGACTCTCCTTTAGAATTTCAAGAAAGGAGTTTTCATTATGAAGAACAAAAACACAGAAACCCACGACATTTATGTAGGAGAGGTCATTGATCCCACGCCAGCCAGGCATGGTATCAGCGCATTCCTGACAAACCGCTCTGCCCGGGCAATGATGGATGACGCCGTCTACACCGCAGGCAGGAACAGATGCAGAGCCCTGATTACCAAATCAGCCATGGAGGAGGTTGGAGCCCTTGCCATGGCAGCCGGGCATCTCTCCCGGATGGCACCGCTTGGCAATGAAGTTTATCAGGATCTGCTTCGGGCATACGGAGAAAAGGCTGTCCAGAGCATAGAAAGGTGGTGATTTTGATGACGGAGATTATTATTTTGCTGATTCTCAGCATTGTCCTGGCGACACTGGTTATTGTTCTGATCGTCTGCTACAGCGACTACCGGCATCTGCAGGAAGAAAATGACGATTATGACCGTTTGTTCAAAGACCAGTTCCGCCTGCATTCTGACAGTCTGGAGACATACGAAGCCATGATGCGTGAAGCTGGTCGCTACTGGCAGGACGGTGAAGATCCAGAGGAATGAGCTATTGTCAACATATTCTTGACAATATCACAACAGCGTTTTTTGATGCTACTTATCGCTCGTTTTACCTCTGTTAGCAGGTGTCGAATCGCTATAAAAACTTATTATGCTTAACTTTTTATCTGTTGTGGCTTTGCGCTTTAATACCGACAAAGCCACAACAGTCAAGAGAAAGGAGAAATCTGTGGAAAAAACTATTAAAACCGAAAAAGACAAAATTAACTCCCAAAAGAAATACCGCACGATATTGGCCGACCCACCATGGCAGCGAAACCAAACAGGTGTTCGAGGTGCTGCCAGACACTATGAGCTTATGCCGCTCGAACGCATTAAGGCAATGCCCGTGCAGGATTTGGCAGAAGAGAACAGTCACCTATATGTGTGGATTCCCAATGCTCTGCTACAGGAGGGACTGGATGTGATTAAAGCTTGGGGCTTTACATTCCGCAGTCCGATCTACTGGATTAAACCACGTCTTGGTCTTGGAAATTATATCCGTAATGCATCAGAAACCTGCTTATTTGCTACCCGTGGTAAGGCACCGGTTAAGTTCCATGCCCAGCCAAACTGGATGTTTTGTCCTCAACAAGACCACAGCCACAAGCCCGAAGAACAGTTTGCCATCATCCAGCGGCTTTCTGACGGACCATATCTGGAGTTATTTGCTAGGAGGCGTCAGCCCGGCTGGGATTGCTGGGGATTTGAAGCACCAGGAGGTTCCGACCTCATCCTCCCCGATTACCCCGTCCCTAAATACAGTGCCAAAGCACTCGGGGAGGAGGGATGATGCGTGGAGCCACCAAAAAGACTGATTACCCGGATACTGGAGTTTTCCATCATGCTGGCACTCAGTGCCTTCCTCATCAACACCGCGGCTTGCTGGATTCTGGAAGTCTGGCCGATACTGCTTTCCATCGTGCTGGTCATTGCCGCCATTATTATCATTTACCGTGTCTGGAGACACCGGCATGATTTGGGACAATGGTAGAAAGAACAGAAAGGAGTGGGCAATTTTGACAAAACACCAAATCGAACAAATCTGCTGGAAGCAGGTCATCTGGGCAAGACCCTATAAGACAGAAAACGTGTGGGAACTTCTCTCACATCTCGCTGCCCTGTCGCCACGGGGTGCCGTCATCTGGGAGATAAGAAGTAAGAATGGACAGGTTCATTATCTTCTGGGTGCGGACAAACGGTATATCGCAGATATAGAAAAGGCAGCAAAAGCCCATGGCAGTATCGAATTCCATGACGCAGAAGAAACCGCACGCATACCCATTAACACCGCCAGGCAGCTCAAAATCAGCCACCCGTCACTGTCCCTTAAAACTGACATGGCACAGGCAGTGATCCGGGCGGGGCTGGCAGCACTGGCAGAAAACCGGGACGAATCGGAAACTGTCGTGCAGGTTATCCTGGGGAGGGCTTACGCCCCCTCCCCGGTGCCTGCCGGATTGGCTGATCCCCATGCAACGTGGTTACAGGTTCTGCTTGGCGATGTGCAGAAAGCCTCCGCCGAGACCCGGAAAGCCGTCCGGGATAAAGCGGAGCAACACACATTCCAGGCAGCGATCCGCATCGGCGTGTCCGGGGATGGGGCGGCAGCACACATACGGAATATTATCAGTGCATTCAAGATATTGGAAACGGCAGGGGTGCGTATTCATGAAGAATCCATCAAGACGGCTGGCCTTAACAACACTCATATTCCCTACCGCTTTCCCCTGAGGCTTTCGGCAAAGGAGCTGGCAAATTTCTTGCTTCTCCCGGCTGGGGAGGAAGAACTGCCCGGAACACCAGGGCTACACCCCAAACGGACACTGCCGCCGGGCTGGTATAGAAGCCCGACGAATCACAAAAATGACCGGAGCTTTGCCGTCAGTATGGATGTAGCAAATCCGAAGAAACTGAGCATTTCTCCCAAAGACAGCCTGGAACATCTGCACTTGATCGGTCCGACTGGCAGCGGCAAGTCAACTGCCATGCTACACCTGATTCTGGCGGATATTAGCGCTGGGAGGAGCATCCTCGTGCTTGATCCTAAAGCAGATTTGGTAACAGATATTCTCATGCGGATTCCAGAAGAACGCATGGACGATGTGGTGGTAATTGACTCGTCTGACCCGGCTCCCTGCGGGTTTAACCCACTGGCGTTTAAGGACTATGGTAACCCATCGTTGATTGCCGATGCCATCCTCTCGGTTCTCAAAGAAATTTTTAGTGATAGTTGGGGTATATATACGCAAGATGTCCTGACTGCAGCTTTACTCACTCTGGTAGAAGCGGAAAACTCTACACTATTATGGCTGTTACCCTTACTTACTGATGAGAACTTCCGGCGCAGAATTACAAGTAAGGTCAAAGACCGCATGGCACTGCGCCCATTCTGGGAGCAGTTTGAGGCACTTAGAGACACAGAAAAACGGCAGCAGATATCTCCCGTTCTCAATAAGCTACGCCAGCTGACTTTACGTCCTGGACTGAGAAACGTACTAGGTCAGGCAAAGCCAAAGTTTTCCCTGACAGATTTATTTTATAAACGGCGGATTGTCCTGATTCCGTTGAACCGTGGCTTGACTGGAGGCGAAAGTGCCAGACTGCTTGGCAGCCTGATTGTCGGTTTAACCTGGACTCTGGCGCTGTCAAGGGCGGGTATTCCAGCAGAAAAACGCCACATTGTAGAAATCTATATAGACGAGCTGCAGGACTATCTCTCGCTCCCAACTGACCTTGCTGACGCATTAGCGCAGGCGAGGGGTCTGGGTGTCGGGCTGACACTGGCGCACCAATACCGGGACCAGCTGCCACTTAACATCCGCTCCGGGATTGATGCCAATGCCAGGAATAAAATCGTCTTCGGTCTTAACAGCCGTGATGCTAAAGATATGGCGGCGATGGCATCGGAACTCACGGCTGAAGATTTTATGAGCCTGCCAAGGTATCAGATTTATACCTCATTCCAGTCTGGCGGCAGAAATACCGGCTGGATGCAGGGCAGGACGCTGCCACCGCCGCCAGCCCTGCATGATGCCGCAGAGCTGAAGGCAAAAAGCCAGGCTGCCTATGGCATCCCGTCGGAACAGGTTGAGGAGGATTACCTCAAAATATTTTCTGGCGGATATGATGAGCCGGAACAAAATAATACAACCATCGGAAGGAGGAAACGACCATGACGAACCGACCAACGAACGGAGCCGGCAAAGCAAAAGCGGAAACGCCCTCTGTATCGGGGTTTTCCCGGTATAAGGTATGCGATTCCTACTCCGTTCCCACTACGGATTCCAAAACTGCCGACGGCATGCTGGAGACACCCAGCCGTTTATCTAAAAAACAGCTGCTTGGTCTTGACCTCTCCCTCAGTGAGCGGGACAAGGACATCCTGCTTTCCATCCAGAGGCACCGCTATCTGATGAGCGGGCAGGTCCAGCGGCTGCATTTTACGGATGCGGCAAACCCGTCCGCCGCCCTGCGGGCTGCCAGCCGTAACCTAAAAAAGCTAAAACAGCTGGGGCTGGTTGACAGTCTCTCCCGGCGGATCGGCGGGGTGCGGGCAGGCTCGTCTTCCCTCATCTGGCACACGACCCATGCCGGGGAACGGCTTCTGCGCCTGCATGAACATAAACCCTATCCGGGCAGAAGGATGTTTGAACCCAGCCCCTACTTTCTGGCCCATACTCTTGCCGTGGCAGAAACATCCATCCGCATTATGGAAACCAGTCGGGATACGGGATTCCAACTATCGGCATTGCAGCCAGAACCAGAGTGCTGGCGTGGTTACAGTGAATACGGGAAACAGGTCACATTAAAGCCTGACTTATATGCTGTTCTTACATCACCAGAGTATGAAGACCGCTATTTTCTGGAAATTGACCTGGACACGGAATCACCGGCAAAGGTTATAGAAAAGTGCCAGCGTTACCACAAATACTACCACAGCGGATTAGAGCAGAAAGAGCATGATATATTCCCACTGGCGGTCTGGATTGCGCCGAGCAAAAAGCGCAAGGAACATTTAGCCTCCCACATCCATGCTGCTTTTGTGGGGCAGCCCCGGCTCTTTGCCGTCATTACTGATGATGAACTGGAGCGTCTGATCCGGGAAGGCGGTGATGAGAGCATGCTGTGCTAGCCAGCTGTTTATCTTCCAGGCTCTTAGCAGCCATTATAAATATTTTTAACAATTCTAAGAAAGGAAGAATACCTATGAACACAAGAAACATCCGGTTTTTTGACATGTTTGCCGGTATCGGCGGATTCCGTGCCGGTCTGGAGCGGGCCGGGGGCTTTACCTGCATCGGCCACTCCGAGATTGACAAACATGCTGATAAAGCCTATCGAAACATGCATACCATTAATCCAAAGGAGGTCTACTATGAAGACGCAACCACAATCAACGCAGAAGAAATGCCCGACTTTGACCTGCTCTGTGCCGGATTCCCCTGCCAGAGTTTCTCCATTGCCGGAAAACGCCGTGGTTTCCAGGATGCGAGAGGCACACTCTTTTTTGACATTGCGCGTATCCTTAAAGCCAAACAGCCTGCGTTTTTTCTTCTTGAAAACGTTCCCGGCCTGCTCAGCCATGACGAAGGACGGACATTTACGGCCATCCTCAACACGCTATCAGAACTGGGGTATGGTATGGAGTGGCAGGTGCTTAACAGCAAACATTTTGGCGTCCCGCAGTCACGGAAACGGGTCTACATTGTCGGATATCTTGATCCAAAATGTGCCGGAAAAATACTTCCTCTCCCGGAAACAGACGGAAAAGCTCTTATACAAGTCATCGGCGGGTCGCAGGGTTCCAGAGTCTACGACCCCAGCGGCGTAGCCTGCACGCTAACTTCCAGTTCCGGTGGCGGTGGCGGGAAGACGGGGCTGTATCTGGTCAGCTGCAGCAGCCGGAATGGCATCTCGGATACCCGGGAATCCGCCCGCACTCTTACTGCCAGTTATGCCAAGGGGCTTGCCAGCAGCCAGGCACGCGATGGTGTCCTTCTCATTAAGGAGGCTACCAAGAGTGGCTACAGTGAGGCGAAGCCGGGTGACTCGGTTGACACTTCCTATGCCAGCCAGAACCAAAAGCGTGCGCGCGTAGGGCATGGCATTGCCTATACCCTGACCACGCATGCCGACAAGGCGGTGGTAGGCACAGACATGCGGATCCGCCGCCTTACCCCGAAAGAATGCCTGCGGCTGCAGGGGTTTTCTGATGAACAGATTGACAAACTGCTGGTCGTGACATCCAACACCCAGGCTTACAAGCAGGCAGGTAATGCCGTAACTGTTAATGTGATACACGCCCTTGGCCTGCGCCTTAAAGCCGCATGGCTGGATCATACAGACACCGGGGCAGAAAAGGAGGCAGCATGAACAATAAAAGAAAACGCGGACGGCCAATGTCCTCGCACAACGTATCTGTTACGCCAGAGTATAGGGAGATACCGGATATTGAGAAATTGGGCAGGGTGCTGCTTTCTGTTGCAATGAGCCGCTCCCAAACGAAAGAAAATGGGGACGGTGCAGAAGTCCTGCCGGGAAATTTCTCTGCCACAAAAGAAAGGGGGATGCTATGACATAATGCCGAATGCCAAATCTACATCCCTCACACAAATATAGCAAGCGGCCGTTCAAACATATCTGTTTTACCAAAAGGCGGAGAAGTTTGGAGCTGCGAAGAAAGGAGGCTTTAAGGAAAAAATAAGTAACATAAAGACCAAGTTGACATCGCGGCATGATGCGCACCCGGATTTGGGGGTGCATCATGGATGCCCCCACTGCGCACTGTGCTGCCAGAAAAAGGAGGGCAAGCCAAATGTTTACCAACAAGTTCGGCATTGAAGTCGAGTTTACCGGGATTACCCGGGAAAAGGCAGCAGAAACCGCTGCAAATTATCTGAATGGTGCAGGCAATGTCACGGGGGATTACTATGACACCCGGAAAATCACTGCACCTGACGGACGTATCTGGAAGTTCATGTCCGACGGCAGTATTAACTGCCAGCGCAAAAACGGCAACCGGACCACTTATGCAGACAGCCGGTTCAGTGTGGAATTAGTCAGTCCCATCCTGCTCTACCGGGAGGATATTGGTATGTTGCAGGCTCTGGCAAGGCGTCTGCGCAAAGCCGGCGGGTTTGCAAACAAATCCTGCGGCATTCACATCCACCTGAATGGAGCAAACCATACGCCACGCAGCATCCGCAACTTTATCAACATCATTTACGCACATAATGACCTGCTTTATAAAGCCCTGCAGATTGCTCCGGAGCGGATGCGCTACTGCAAAAAGATGGATGCCTACCTCGTGGAGCGGATGAACAAGGAGAAGCCCAAAACTTTTGAGCAGATAGAAAGCATCTGGTATGAGAAGTATCCCGGAAACCGTAACAGCCACTATAACAGCAGCCGTTACCACTTCCTCAACCTGCACAGCTTTTTCCATGGCAACCACACCGTTGAACTGAGAGGGTTTAACGGGACACTGCATGCCGGGAAAATCCGTGCCTACATTGTGCTGGCACTTGCCCTGAACCATCAGGCACTGACACAAAAAAGTGCCAGTAGCCGCAAGGTGCAGGAAGAAAACGAGAAGTTCGCCATGCGTGTATGGCTCAACCGCATCGGATTTATCGGTGATGAGTTTAAGAGCTGTAGAGAGCATTTGTATCAGCACCTAGACGGCAATGCCGCCTGGCGGTATGGTTCAAGGGAAAATGTCAGAAGTCATATAGGCACCAGAAATACTGAGAATGGAGGGCAAAACCTATGAGTAAAAATAACAATCCAGCCAAAGACAGGCTCTATATTGCCTACGGTTCTAACCTCAACATCGGACAGATGGCAAGACGCTGCCCTACTGCGGAAATTGTGGGGACGGCATTTCTCCGCAACTGGCGGCTGATGTTCCGTGGCAAGAACACTGCCGTGGCAACGGTAGAAAAATATAGGGGCAGCCAGGTGCCGGTATTGATCTGGCGGCTGCAACCCAGTGATGAGCAAAGCCTGGATGTGTATGAAGGCTATCCCCACCTCTACCGCAAAGAACTGTTGAGGATAACAGTAAACCGCAGACGGATGAGTGCCATGGTCTACATCATGAACGAAGCACACCATCCCTATGACATACCATCCCGAAGCTATTTTGAGACAATCCGGCAAGGCTACGAATCCTCTGGTTTTGACATCGGAGTGCTGCGCCAGGCTGTTCTTGACTCTGTATGGGAGACGTATCTGGCAGAAAAATACCGGGGAGGAGGTGATTTCCATGACAGAAACCGTTAGAGAGCAGATACTCGCCATCCGGGCAACCGGGGAGACGAATATGTTTGATGCAAACATGGTGCAGTATATTGCCAACCGTGAACGATACTATGAACTGGTGGTTTATCTGCAGGAACACCGGAAAGAATATTCCAATTTTATTCTGACCGGCAAATCCACAGCGGAGCAGTAACGCACATATTGCCGCACATCTCCCAGTAAAATCAAGACTTGCTGTTTCTGGCAGTCTGAGTGATAGATGTGTGTGGAAGAAAGGAGGAAGAGTGAAAAATAAATTTTTCACTCAACGAGTTTGTGTCTGCGCGCTGCTTGCCACAAACATCGGTTATGCGCAAAAAGCAGCGCAGAAATGAGGTGAAACATGAACTTCCAATATCATTACAACCTTACCGGCAGTGACAGAAAACCGCTGGTGGAGGCTGTCAGTCAAATAGTAAACTCCCCTGCTGTGTATCAGGGCGCACCCAGCTTCGCCTACAATGTAGGCGGCTGCCATATCGATCGGGCGGGTATCCTGACACTGCCGGAAGAAACCAGCCCAGATGCCGCCAATAGCCTAGTCAAGGCTTTGCAAGAGCAAGGCTTTGTGGCGGAAGATGCAGCGGCGGAAAACACAGCAGAAGGCATTGCTGTATCAGATGGCAGCTCTGGAGAGGCATCGGCAGATACCGAAACAGAAACCGCCTCAGCGCAACCGGGTAAACTGGTTATAACAATCCCGGACACCGGGTTTACTCCGCAGTCACGGGAGAACCTTAAAAAGATTGTCGCCAGCAAAGCATCTCTGCTAAAGCAGGCTCTGGGGACAGAAATCCTTACCATTGAAGAAAGTGAAGGAAAACTGTCTTTTCCCTGGTTCACCCTGCAGGGTTTGGAGGGCGAGGCTGACGCATACGGCCGTCTGGTTGCCGCTATTTGCAGCATGGCAAAGACACAGAGCCGGGTTACGGCAACGGAAAAGCCGGTTGAGAATGCCAAATATGAACTGCGGTTATTTCTCATCCGTCTTGGGTTTATCGGGAACGAATACAAAACTGCCCGGAAAATCCTGCTGAGAAACCTTGCCGGCAACAGCAGCTGGAAGTCCGGCCATCAGCCAGACCGTTCGCTGACAAATGGGAATGATGAGACAGCAGATGTGGCTGAACCTTAAGATATGGTAACAATATGCCATACTAACTAAATGTAGTCTGCCCCGCAGATGGGGCAGACTTAGCCAAGATGATATTATTAACAATTTAACAAGAAAGGCGTAAACGACTTGATGTGATGTGCGAACAGAGGTATAATCGCACAAACGACTATAGAAAGGAGGCTGTTTTATGGAGCATACTTCAAATAATCCAATGCAGTCACTGGCTGATGCCATGACGCCAAAGTTTGCTGTATCTTATCTCCGTGTTTCCACACGGGGTCAGGCAGAACGCGGTGGTGGTGCGGACGAAGGGTTTTCTATCCCCGCCCAGAGAGAGGCAAATAAGAAAAAAGCCCTTTCCATGGGAGCTATGGTTGGCAAAGAATTTGTGGACAGGGGAACTTCCGCTAAATCTGCTGACCGGCCTGAACTTCAGAAAATGCTGGAGTATGTAAAGGAAAACGCTGACCGGATTGATTACGTGATTGTGCATAAAGTTGACCGTCTTGCACGTAACCGTGGAGATGACGTTGATATTATGCGCACCTTGCGTGAATGTGGCGTTCAACTGGTATCCGCTTCGGAAAGCATTGATGATACCCCTGCCGGGATGTTATTACATGGCATTATGAGTTCTATTGCTGAATTTTATTCACAAAACCTGGCAAACGAAGTTAAAAAGGGCCTGAACGAGAAAGTCAAAGGGGGAGGGACACCTAGCCGCGCCCCACTTGGCTACCTCAATATCCGGCGCACAGACGATAAGGGGCGGGAGGAACGGACAGTAATACTGGACGAAGAACGTGCACCACTGATTAAACTGGCATTTGAGGAATATGCTACCGGCAACTGGACGGTGCAGGATTTAGCGGAACATCTGGCGGCCTGCGGCCTGACTACCCGTGCTACGCCCAGAATCCCATCCCAGCCTATCAACAAAAAATCCCTCAACAAGGTGCTGATAAACCCTTATTATAAAGGGGTTGTGACGTATCAGGGCGCGGAATATGACGGGACGCATCCGGCACTGACAGATGCCGATACCTGGCAGCAAGTGCAGGATATTCTGGAATCGCATATCAACGGCGAACGCACCCGTGAACACCCGCATTTCTTAAAGGGCAGCGTTTTCTGTAAAAACTGCGGATCACGGATGATTGTTAACTATACCAAATCCCATACTGGCGTACGCTATCCGTATTTTGTCTGCGGGGGACGACATAACAAACGCACGGACTGTAAGCAGCGGGCGGTATTGATTACAGATGTCGAGCGACAGGTGGAGCAGATTTATGACAGATATTCTTTCCCTCCCCAAATAGCCAGCCATCTGGAAAACTGGCTGAGGCAGAATATAGAAAAAGAACGTGATAAATACGAAACAGAGCTGGATGGGCTGCGCCGGGAAAAGGATAAGCTGGAGAGACAGCGTAAAAAACTGCTTGAGGCACATTACAACGATGCCATCCCGCTTGATCTGCTTAAAAGTGAGCAACAGCAAATCGCCAAACAGCTTGCCGCAATTGACCATCAAACAAAGGCATACGACTATACCTTTACCACGATGATAGAACGGCTGGACGATGCGATTGAGCTGATTACCGACTGCGGCATGACCTACCGTTTGGCGAATGACAAGACGAAGAAACTAATGAACCAGGCTATCTTTGAACGCCTGCTGGTGGGTTCTGACGGAAAGGTGACGGCAGAATTTGCCGAGCCATTCACGATGCTGGTAGAACCGATTAAGGACGAAGTTGCTAAATATAATTTTGCAGACAATGCAGAAACTCGTGAGCATTTGCTCACGAGTTTCCTATCCACAATACCCAACCGCTTATCAAATTTTTTTGGTAAGGGTTGGAGTAAGAACTTTCTGGTGGACCTGGCGGGAATCGAACCCGCGTCCAAACCGGGATCCCATGTACTTCTACTATCATAGTTCATTCTTTGACATTCCCTCTGCCTGACGGAAATGAACATCCTGCAGGTTTTAGTAGCTTCATGATACGCCCGTATACGCAAAGCTTAATATACGTCGTTTCCTACATCATTGATGCCTGGGTCTTAAGGTGTAGGTGCCCTAAGTCAGACAGCAGCCATTAGGCTGCGTATGCTAAATTGTCTTCAGCGTTTATTTTTTTTCTGCGTTTTAACGTGGTCACAGTCCACGGATAGCTTCTCCATCTTCAGCCGGCCTGTCGAAACCAGTACAAGCCCGTACTGTCGTTTTTATGATAACAGATTCCGGCTGTGTTGTCAACTCTAAATTTTTTGTTCGGGGGACATTTCCCGTTCCTCCTCCCGCTTCTCCCGGATCGCCTCGTGCATCCCCACGAAAAACTCATCATATTTCAGGTTTTCCGCTGGGACCTGTACGATCGCTGCCCGCAGATCAAGCGGTATCTCGCGGTTTTTCCAGGAAACCGGTTCGCTGTTGTGGCTGAGTACCTCCTGCACAATTTCATCAACATACGCTCGATCTGTACTTCCGGTAATAAGGGCAAATTCATCTCCTCCGATACGGAGAGTTATCATGCCGTCTCCTGCTACCCTGTCGATCCGTTTCAGGCTCTCCACGATCGCGACATCCCCTGCCTCGTGTGAGATCTCATTGATCGGCATCAATCCCACAATATCGAAACAGATTACATACGACCCCCTCATTTTCACGATTTCATCATACGCCTCACTGATATCTACTTTCTTTCCTGCCATCTCTTCGTCAGCTCCTTCCTCATAATGATAATCCAGCCTGGGACAGATCCCCGAAAATTTCCATGAATTTTTATAGGAAGTCGGAGACTCGTTCCAGACTTTCTTAAACGCCCGCGCAAAACTCTCCGGGGAACCAAACTGATACTTATACGCAATATCTATCATCCTCATCTCAGAATGAAGGATGTCTTTCGCCGCCAGACAGATCCGCCGCCTTTGAATGTAATCTCTCACACTTCGGTGAAGCGCCAGCCGGAACAGCTTTTGCAGACTGGACAGGGAAACCCCGCAGTAATCCGCGACCGCCTGGCTCTCGAAATGCTCACAAATGCTCTTTTCGATAAATTCAAGTGCGTCTGTCAAAACATAGAAATTTTTCATTGCGCCCTCCTGTCTCCATGGAAACAACTCACTGATCGTATTAATACTACGGATACTATATCACAATCACTCTCTTATATCCTGACAATTTGAGCATAAATTTTGTTTTTTTAAAATAAAATAGTATAAAATTTTCCGGGAAGTTTTGATATGAAAGATATCGAAAAAGACAAAGAAAATCTCATCCTTTTTACAAAAGTCGGGGCCATCGTGCTCACATCGCTGCTTCTCTTAGCCACCAGCCTTTATCTCTACCCCCAGACCAGCGCCACGATCAGTTCGCATTTGTCCAGTAAAGAACTGCCCATATACTGCGTGGGCACCGAAGAGCCGAAAATCGCGCTCTCGTTTGACGCAGCCTGGGGAAATGAAGACACGGCAAAGATTCTGGAAGTACTGAAAAATAATGATGTCCGGGTCACCTTTTTTATGACGGGCGGCTGGATCGAAAAATATCCGGACGACGTGAAGGCGATCGCCGCTGCCGGACACGATCTCGGAAACCACAGTGAAAACCACAAGCAGATGTCCACGCTGAGCGCCGAACAATGCAAAACGGAAATCCTAACCCCTCATGAAAAAGTCAAACAGCTGACGGGAAAAGAAATGATGTTATTCCGGCCTCCGTACGGCGACTATAACGACAATCTCATCCAGGTATGCAGGGAGATCAACTACTTCCCGATCCAGTGGGATGTAGATAGTCTTGACTGGAAAGACTATGACGCTTCCACGATCATAAGAAAAGTGACCGAACACAAACATCTGGGAAACGGATCCATCATCCTGTGCCACAACGGGGCAAAACATACCGCTGAAGCATTAGATTCCATGATCAAGACGCTAAAAGAAAAGGGATTTACTTTTGTACCGATTTCTGAACTGATCTATAAAGAAAACTATGCGATAAATCATGAAGGCCGTCAGGAGAAAAAATAGACCACTGGTTCACATCAAAAACCGCAGCCAGTTAAACAGCTTCAGTATGCCGACCATCCACTTCACATTACCCTTCATTTTCTGCTGGCTGACCCCTGCGGGAATTTCGTAATGTTCCGCATCCAACACAATGGCAGAAGCGGCTTCATATTGTTGCATATGCTGCCGCAGCTGCCGATTGACCGGCACACTGTCGATGACAAGCATGAGCTCCGTATCGAGATAGGTACTTCTCATGTCCATATTGAAAGAGCCTATGATCGACAGCCGGTTCCCGACCGATATACTTTTCCCGTGATAGGACACGCCGCCTTCGTACTCATATATTTGCAGACCCGTATCGACGAGCCTTTCTTTATTTTCTAAGTAATCAGACGCTCCGAACGGATTTCCATTATTCGCGGCGGAATTAGTCAGCAGCGCGGTCTGGGGATTATTTTCGCAAATGTCCTGCAGGGAATCATACATCCAGTCATTGCAGATCACATATGGCGTGTGGATGAAAACTTCACCGTCGGCGTGTTTCATAATCTCGGCCAGCGAATAAAATACGACCGGTTCTTTCGCGTAGACATGGATCGGATTGGATAGCAGGGTGATGCGGTTCACCTCCCGCGTCATGGACACGTAGTCCGCGGGCTGCGACAGATCCGGATACTCTCTTTTTACCTGCTCATACAATGCTTCCAGTTCTCTCTGTGCCTCAGCCGTTTTTTCGTTACGACTGCCCTCGAAAACCGAACAGTCGCCTCCGTTCCACACCGAATCAAAATACCGCTCGAGCTGGTGGATCGACTGATCTTCCCGCGCCGGGTCCGTGCTGTACACGAGTACGTCCCTGTCATAATTTTTGTAGCCATTGTCGCCAAGGAAATAGTCATAGGTATTCCTGCCGCCCAGAAGATAACAGTCTTCGTCCGCGATCACATATTTGTCGTGCATCCGCCCCATGCTCTTCCACGGCGTGAGGACGTTGATCCGGTTGTACACCCTGATCTCGACATCGTCCATCGCCGCTAACGCATAAAAATAATCATTTCCGTCCATGCGCAAAAACGCCGGCATCCCGTCGGCCAGAATCCGCACCGTGACGCCGCGCTTTGCCGCCTGCAGCAGTACGGCAAGCATACGCTTCCCGCTCTCGTCGGCCCGGAATTCAAACGTAGAGAGAATGATCCGGTCCTCTGCCTGTTCGATCATTTTCAACCGCTCCCGCAGCGCTTCCTCATTGTCCTCTATGACGCAGGCCCGCTCGGCGGACACGGTATCCGCGTAACAGTCCTCCGCGCGGAACGCGGACTCGTATTGCTCACTGATGTCCGGCTGGTCTTTATAGGACAGAATGACTCCTAGAAACAAGTACAAGACAAATAATATAAGGAAACCCAGTACGCATTTTACCAGCCGTTTCATTTTTTTCTCCATAAGTGTATGCCTCTCGCACCTAATATCTCTCTCCGCTTTATATTTTCCCTGATCAGCGCGTATCCGGTGGACATCAACGGGATGAATACAAGCATTCCCGTCACACCAAACAGGCTGCCGCCGATACTGACGGCCGCCAGCACCCAGATGGAAGGAAGTCCGACTGAGTTTCCGACCACTCTCGGATAGATCAGATTTCCCTCGATCTGCTGGAGCACAAAGAACAAGATCAAAAACCACAGCGCCTGCAGCGGGTCGTTTACGAGGATCAGGAATGTTCCCACCGCGCAGCCCGTAAACGCCCCGACAATGGGGATCAGCGAGGTAACGGCGATCAGCGCCCCTACCATAAAGGCGTAGGGCATGCGGAATATACTCATGGAGACGACAAACATCAAGCCTAAAATGAGCGCCTCCAGACACTGTCCGGCGATAAAGTTATTAAAATTCTGACTCAGTAATGTGCTGACCTTCCTCACCTTTCGTCTGGCACGCGCCGGCAGATACGCCGTCATAAGCCGGCCGGTCTGGCTCGCCAACTGCTCCTTCTGCGCCAGGATATACAGGGCAAAAACGAAGGCGATCGCCGTGTTCACCACGCCGGATATGATGCTGCCAGCCACATTGAACGTAGAACCGAGCATATTTCCCGCGCCATTTCTCAGAAAATACATGATATTCTGCAGCACGCTGTTCCAGTCGATCTCCTTTAACTCGGGCAGGTTCAACTGTCCCGCAAGCAGTGAATCATTTCTCGCCAGATCATCAAATCCCTCCATCATCTTCTGGATAAACGCCGGGATCTTTTTTCCGATCTCGGAAATGGTACGCGCCATCTGCGGCAGTACCACTCCCACAACAACGGCGAGAACGAGCGTGATCAGCACGAGCGTGATCACCATGCTGACAGGCCGTTTCAGCTTGTCCGACGCCTTCCCCCGCCAGCCGCCGAGCCATTTGTTTTCGATCCCCCTCATGGGAATGTTCAACACGAACGCGATCGCCCCGCCATAAAGAAACGGCTTCAGTATGCCAAACAGGAAAGCGGCCCCAAAAAAGACTTTCTCACTATATAGGATGACCAGTACCAAAAAAGCAGCCAGTATCATAAGCCTTCGGATCTGCCTCAGTTTCTCCCTGCTAAATTCCATATTCTTTTTCCTTTCTTTTTGATAAGTTCTCATAACATTTTCCGCATCCAGATATGAGGACATCCCTCCTCATCCTGCACCTCGCCAAATTCCACGAATCCCAGTTTCCCATAAAATCCCGTGGCACGGCACTGGGCGTGCAGGACGATTTCTGTCCCTCCCCGCAGCCTCACATATTTTTCGACTTCGTTTACCAGGATCGAGCCGATATTTTTCCCCCGGCTCTCGGCGATGACCGCCAGTCTCCCCAGTGCGAAGGCGTTCATTTCCTCATTCCAGAAAACACGGCAGGTCGCAATCGCAGATCGTTCGATCGTTGATCGTTTGATCGCAGATCGTTCAGTCGTTGATCGTTTGACCGCAGATCGTCCGGTCGTAGATCGTTCGTCTGGTAACCAGCCGTCCTCGAATAACACAAAATGTACTGCCGTCTCGTCGATCTCATCATATTCGTCCTGAAACCCCTGCTCGTCGATGAATACTTTTTTTCTGATCTCCTTCGCAGGGTCCGCAAGCGTTTCGTATATAGCTACTTTCACGATATTATCCTCTCATCTATTACGTGTTTAAAAATCAACCGTGAAGATCACCTGACAATTTTCTTTCGCCGCATTTTCATAAAAAGAAAGAATTTCCTCGCTCCAGCCAAGCGTATGGTCCAGGCCGTCGTTATCCTTATACCGGAAATCCTCGTCACTGATCTTCCAAAAATTCTGTTCTATGATTTCCTGCAGGTTGTGCTGGCGGAGATATGAAACGATTTCCCTCACTTCACTCTGCGTTTTCAGCGTGATGATCTCATCCTCTGTGTCAACTAAAACCTCCCCGGCAAATACGATATTCGTCGGCACGCGGTTTTCTTCATTCCATCGCCCGGCGCCCAGACAGTATTGAATGCCCTCCCATGCCTTGTCCAATTCACAGCCGCGCGGGGTTCCAAAAAGTTCTTCTTCTATCTCTTCCAGCATGTAATCATAGCGCTCTTCTTCCGGAACCGCGCGAAGTTTTCCCACTTCTTCCTCTGTCAGCGCATAAAGCATCCCCAGCCTTGACATATGATCATCCTCCATTGTCCAAATATGAATTTATTATAACGTAGAAAGATCGATCTGTAAAGAATATTGATCTGTACTCTGATATTTTCAATTTCGCAATACTAATTTTACCCTGTTTGTATATGTTGCAGATTTCATCTAAAACCTTATCCTCCATGAATTTGATTGTACTTCGCATCAGTCCAAGGAAACTCAATTAGTGAAAATATTTCCCCTTTCTTTTCACTAATAATTTTTACAGCATCCAATGTAAAACACCGAGCAAAATATAGCACGACAACATTTTTATTTTTAATTTTTTTAAAAGCTTTCTCCACATGTTTACTTGTAATGGCAGTCTGATCGACAGGAAAACACACGAATGTCACAATTTGATTGTAAAAGTTTCTGCTTACCAAAGACGCATATCGTGCAGGCAGAAATTTTTTCAAATTACGATCATCACAGCATATTTCTTCTCGAATAATTATTTTCAATCTTGTGTTCTCCTTTCATCAAAGTCCGATTTCCCAGTATGTCATACTGAAAGTCAATTTTTCATTCAAGTGTTTTTCCGTAATATTCCACATCAATCACCGTCCCATCCGGATAATATTCCTTACCAGATTTAATATATTCGGTAAATCCATAGTGGGTATATATCTCTTTGTTTTTCTCTTCAGCAGGCTCCACGCCAAGGGTAGCTTTTGTAAATCCCTTATGCCGCAAATCGTTAATCATAAAATAAAATAATTTTGAAAAATATCCTTTTCCCTGAAACTTTTCAATCGTTCGGAATGCAGACAAGTATACGGTATGACTGCCAACTAAACCAGTGCTGTTTTGCACGACCTTAGGGTTAAGGTTCGCAGTTGCTTCACAAATAATGTTTCTCTCAAGTATCCCATAATAAGGAATGATATAACCCTTTTTATATTTTTCTATGTTCTGTTTCTTCCAAATGATCCAATTTTTTTTGTCTTTTCCGCTTTGGGCAATTTCATACTCCCATTTTATGTTCATTTCTTGGAGAGAAGCTATCTTACATATAAGAAATTCCGTCATTCATTTTTACTCCATTTCAAATTTTCTGCGCTGCTTAACTCCTACTCCTACACAAATGGGAATTTATCTATTTTCCATAATCAATTCTTTGCACTTCCATTCTTCACCCAGAACACAATATGTTTCTGTCGTATCAAGAACTGTATCGCTAAAACCGACTGCTTTATAACAATAATAAGCCGGAAGATTATTCTCAAAAACGCCCAATGATGCTTTTTTTGCTCCATATATTTCAAATACAAATTTTAGACCCAGCCGGAGCATAGCTTTTCCATAGCCTTTTCCTCTCTTGTGAGGATTTACAATAACAAATCCAAAACGTAGTTCATCCAATGATTCATCAGGGTTTCTTAGTGTAAAAAAGCCAACAATTCCTGTTTCATCAAATGCAGTAAACGGCATTAGAGATTCAACAAAACAAAATTCCTTTTGTGTTATCGGATAATTACCGAGTATGCCTGCTGTCCATTGATAAAATGATTTTTCATTTTGACACCACGATAATATTGTATCTACATCCGAAGCTTTATATGGTCTTATTCTAATCATACATTTTTTCCTCGCAAATCCCGTTTTTTTTGCGTGCAACTCCCTGATAAACACGAAGCTATCTGTGGATATACATTCTTGACATTTCTGGTTCGTCATTTCCCTGAACCATGCACAAAAATTCCCAACCATATCTTTCATAAAAACCTGTATGGTCAGTAAGTAAATAGATTGGGGCTATAGCTTTAGATTTCAAATCATTTACAACCATATTAAGCAAATGTCCTGCAATTCCTTTACAGCGATATTCTTCCTCTGTATACACAGCGCAAACATTCGGTGTGAGGTCTTTTCTGTCATGAAAATCATTTTCAATTACTCCAAGTCCTCCTATGATTCTGTCCTTATCTAAGCAGAGGTACCAGCCATACTCAGTTTCATTGTTAAGGTAAGCTTCTTGTGGTACTCCCCATTTGTAATGAAACCATTCGGCAGCCCGGTTCTTTAATTCTGGTCGCCGCCTTAAAGTGACATATTTATACTCTTGCATATTCTCCTCCATAAATCCTGATTTGTCGACTTGGTGGACGAAGGCAGCGAACTGGTTTTGGAGTTCAAGCGGAG
>CAJTXO010000009.1 GCA_910583555.1 uncultured Eubacterium sp. | reverse complement strand
TAAGTGTCCCGGTCTGTGCAAACGCATAATTTCAATCCACACTCCCACGCAGGGAGTGACCAAGTTAGCTTACACAGTAGCTTACACAGCAACCATTTCAATCCACACTCCCACGCAGGGAGTGACCTATAGCAGGGATTTTATACACTGCTAATAAAGAATTTCAATCCACACTCCCACGCAGGGAGTGACAGCAAAAATCACTAAATTTATCCCAAAATAGCGATCTCTATTTATACAATATTACCAATTTTCACATTCCCCCTCCCCTTTTCCCACTACCCACCCCTTCCCCCACCCCGCTTTTCATGGTGCGAACCTACCAGAAAACTTATGCCCATTTATATCTCGCACCACTATACGATCCATGTACCCTCCGCTTCATAAGTTGCTTTCGAACCAAAATGCTCCACCTTTGCCTGGTACTTATTTCCCAAATTATAAAACCGCAGGCTATCCTCCTCCGGGTTGATCATCGACAACAGCTTATCTTTCACGATCAACAACTGAGAAGAATCCAATACACACTCAAACACTGAGTTCTGCACCCTCTGTCCATAATTCACACACTCTTTGGCAACCTTTCTCAACCGCTTCCGTCCTGCCGCATCCTGAGTCGAAACATCATATGTGATCAAAACTAATATAATCATCACCTACTTCCATAAAAAGGGAGGATATTCGTCCAGATCACCACGAATTGTCCGTGCCAGCAAAAGCGCCTGAATATAAGGAACCAGCCCCCACTCCATCTTTTCTTTCAGAAATGGATGCGTGATTGTCTCCTTCTTGTGCCTCTGCCAGGAATTGAAAAAGACCTTTCTCCCTTCATCATTCAAAAAGACCGCATGATCCTGCTGAACATCAAAATGGGATGCGCGAAGCGCTTTCGTATTGATCAATGTCAATATAAAACGATCCGCCAGGATCGGACGCATTTCCTCCATCAGATCTAGCGCCAGCGACATTCTGCCCGGCCTGTCCCTGTGCATAAATCCAACAAATGGATCCAGTCCGACGCTATACAAGGCATTCGTGCATTCTCCCGCCAAAATGGTATAGGCAAATGACAGGACGGCATTCACACGATCTAACGGCGGCCTCCGGTTTCTTGATGCAAATGAAAAATCCTCTTTTTGATTCAGGATCAAGTGGTTAAACACAGAAAAATATTGTTCTGCCGCCTTCCCCTCCACACCACGCAATTCAGCAAGGTCAGAAACCGCCTCCACTTTCTGCATGGAATCGTATAGGACGCCTGAAATCTGTCTGAGCTTCTCTTCATCAACACGGTATGAATGATCGCGCAGCGTCCGCTCCACACTCCATCTGCCGTTAAAAACCTTTCCTAAAATCATATTTTTGGCATAAGAAATACTTCTATCCTCATGATCGGAAATACGATACTGTTCTTTCCTCAAAAGCACGTTACCATATTCCCTGCCGACCGTTCTGGCCAGGAACTTTCCTCTGGGAGAGAAGAAACTCATTCCGATCTTTCTGTCCGCACAGGCGCCCATAAGCGCCGGCGTGGCCCCTTTATAAGTAAAACACACGATATTCTCCAGCGTATGCAGCGGAAATCTGGCCAGCTTCTTTTCTCCATCCAGTATGACTACATTCTCTCCATCCAATGTCAAATAACAGCTTTCTGTCATCACATATAATGTATTTAATAATTTCCTCATCCGATCCTCCTATATGTCCTCAAAAAAGTGATTCAACACGATGGATATTTTGTTTGATATAGGTTCCAACGTCTACGTTCTTTTGCAGCTTAGGCAGACATAAATGTTCCAGTGAACACGCCTTACAACGCTTAGAAGTCTTTACACTGGGAGTATGTCCCCTCCGAAACATTTCGTGCATTTTTCTGGCAGTTTCCGATGTCTGGCTGCGCAGTTCTTCCGTGAACTCCACTCTGCTCCTTCTTCTATTTTCACCATAATACAAAAATCCCTCCACGATGCTAGTCTGGAACATTTCTTCCAAACAAACTGCCTGTGCGCAAAGCTGTCGTTCATCGGCGTTATTTTCTTTGGGCGTACCGTGTTTATACTCGATCGGAACCGGATTCCATTTTCCCGCATAGCCAAATAGGTCAATGCCTTCCTCACTGCGGTGAAATTCAACGACATCACACTGTCCGCTGACTCCTAGCACATGGGAGGCAATACGCATCCCTCTGACGATCAGCAGATCTCCCCGTTTTTCAAACGACCCTTCCTCATGTGCCTTTTTGTGCATGAGCTCTCCTGCTGTTGTCCGGTAATTTTCCGCCCACTGCTGCTCGATATGTATGAGCGCCCATTGCCGATTACAAAACGCAAAATGCTGGATGCCGGACAGCATCAGGTAGTCCTCTTCCGCGTACATACTAAATTCCTTCTATTTCTTCTAATACCAGGTCAGGTAACGAGTCCACGACGACTTCATAATCCTCAAACCGCTTTGGATCATCCACCTTCGCGGTCACTTTCACGAGCCTGTGTACTTTGGCCGAAGAATACTGTCCCATCGGACAATTATGCTTCCACCAGTATACCTTACATACTTCCATGCTTCCATCTGGTCTTGCCGAGGAACTATCGTTTACGAACAACGTCCGCAGCGCCTCTTTGATCTTTTCTGCATCTTCATCACTAAATCCCGTTTTCTCAGCCAGCTGATGATTGATACTTCCCTTTATGATGTACATCGCCGAGTGTACTTTGTGTTTCATTCCCATTGTATCTGACGATTTTTTATCTTTTGTCTCGCTATTCACGCTTTTCGTGATCTGCATGCTGTCCACGGAAATAGGAAGCACACTGAATGCGGAATGTACCGAAACGGGTCCCCGGACGCCGACCGAAACGTTTCCGTCTCTGAATGCAAATACCTGTCCAAAACTGCGTACATCGATCCATGTCTTACAGGCTGCTTCGGCGTATTGTTTTTTGTTTTTATCCTTCTGCGCCTTCTGCATTTCCTCGTTCTTTTTCGCCCTGTCCGCAAGACTTTTGCATTCATCAACCGATCTTTCATCGCTCTGCACGAAAATATTCTCCCCCATATCCTGCAGCCGGTTCCGAATCTTCCGCTTGATACAAACATCGGAAATCTCCCCGTAACCATCATATGTTTCACGGGGTCTGTTTCCATTCAGCGGATCCCCGTTCGGATTTGCGTCCTGCACCATTACTAAAACCTCAAAATCAATCTTATTTGTAAAATTCATAGCGTTCACTCCTTTTCTGTACTGTCTTCCTTTTTATAAAATGCCTGTTTCATGTACTCCATCTGCTTATAATATCCTGGCAGATACATCTCGGACAGAGGTTTATTATCAAAACCATTTACGGAAAGATGTGACATGATCTCTTCCGTCCACTGCTCAAACTTCTTTAATTTAAAATCAGATAATTTCTTTTCATACGGAATCATATTCTGTTTAATGGTTTTAAATGTTCTCGAAGGCCTGCTGCTAAAAGCATTCCAGTAGCGTTTCACATTTGTGGTACGACTCTCATCCTGTCTGAACATAGCCTGCTGCTCCATATAGTCATAAACGGCTAACAGTCTCCCAAATAAAACACTTCGATCCTCCACATTGTCCTCTAAAAAGCGATCCATCGTTCTACCTCCCTTCTCGTAATTAAATCGGATCATGGCGCATACGACGCACAATACATCGTTATACCACACGAAATCATTCATTGTCTGCGGCATAGAGGCTCTTGTCGCGGCCGCCCGGATCAGATCCTTCGGAATCTCCGCCCTCTTTCCGGTAATACACGGGAGCAGACGGTTCGTAACCGTGCGGATCAATTTTCCATCGGCCTCCAGCCAGTTTGACCTCTGCACGCCAAACGCGGCGAGCGCCATATCCCGCGGCGCCGGCGAACACTCGCATGAAATTCCTTTTTTCTCGCCGCTCATCTCTTCCACCTTGATGTAACGATTCCACTTACAATGCTCCTGCCAGTTTAACAACGCATCCATATATTGTTTCGCGCCCATTTCATCATAATAAGCAATAGAAAGCCGCCCGGTCGTCGCCGCGTCCAGGGCGATCACCGCAATCTTATCGTCCACTTTGATCTTAGCGGCATACCCTCTGACCGCATGATTAAACTGTTCAGCAAAATATTTGCCGGTATCATTTTGATTCGTACCGGCTGCCCCCATCACATCTATCGCGTCAAAATCAAATTCATCTACGTCCTCGTAAGCATGAACCGAATCTTTCATCATGTCTGGAACCGGCATATCACGATTGGTCATCCAGCATACGACCGCTGAGCCATCCCGTGTATATCCCTGTTTCTGGATCAGCCATTTCAGCGCGTTATGAGCCTTTTGTGACACGACGTACCCGACGGAAACTGCCTGTTCCTTCGAGACAAACCTGCCCCGGTAGGTAAAACCTGATTCGTCATTACCTGAAATCAACTTTGCCTTATCCCCGCTGTTTCGTATTTTGGAAGGGTGCTTCTCCGAGCAGGCTTTCTCCTTCCCTGAAACATAGCAGAGTTCGGTCCCGCCCATCTTATTCTGATAATACGTGTCATACCGCTCATACAATTCCCTGTTCTGCCACACATATGGCACATCATTTCCATAGACGATAAACCTTACGTTTGCTCCGGTCTGTCCGGAACCCTGCAGTTTGATCTGATCCGTAAGCACACCGCTCTCATTCAGGACTAATACTTGATCTTCGATAAGATCGTGTATCAGGGATCTTTTTTCAAGATATTTCTGTATGGACCTCACGATCGGATGCACATACTCGGAGCGAACCCAGTCATCCAGCTGTTCCATATACGCTTCGTAACAGCCTTCTTTCTTCTTGTCACCGGTATAAACCGCAAAATCGCCAGCCAGATAACACAGTTTATCGCACAACGGGTGTGGAAGAATACCATTACCTCTAGCCGCAGAATCCTCCGTCACAGGGATGATCGTAACGATGTCCGACCCCTTCTCCAGCTTTTTTGCACTTATAAAATTCCCATCCTCATCGATCGTTACCTCGATCTGCGCATTAAACGTGGAATGGGAAATCGGAAGCAATACGGGCTGGTCATTTTTGATCACTCCTGCCAGTTCAGAATGAACATCGTATGTATCAGCTAACGTCTTCAACCACGCCAAAAGCGTCACCTCCCTCAAACTCTCCTGCCCCGGAAAAGTTCTCGCCAAATACAAAGCTCTTTTGCTTGTCCTCGCGAAGAACGCGTCTGATCTCACATTCTTCCGGACGCGGAAAATGAATGACACCATTTACCATTTGTGCATTCCACAGGCGAACCGTCAGTTTCCCCTTCTCGCTCTCCCGTACTGCTTCGTCAGGATAAGTAATACCATGCACCATGATTCCAAAGGAAAGGCTTGTACGGTCATACGCCCCCTCCCCTTCGTCAATTGGACAGGGTTCTACGTACCCCTGGCACTCCCTCGCGCCTAAAAAGATGTCTCTTCTTCCACCACGCTCAAGCATTCTCTTCGCGATATCATAATGCTTGTTCTCATTCCTGTCCTGAGCCAAATCCTTCCGGTTTTCGTTCCACTCAAAATGTGCCTTGACACGGTACTCCACATCCCGCAGGTACGTATAAAAAGCCAGATCATTACCGCCGCCGTATTTGATCGGCCGGATCCCTTTGGATTCCGTCTGGATCGGCTTCATGATACGGCACTCATCGATCACCCAGGTAAACGTCGGTTTCCAGTAAATCGATTCCGTTATTCCCTTTAGTGCCTGGTAGGTTGGTAGCTGGTAACTGAACTTTTCACCGCCTGTTTTTGACAGAGGATCCGTAAACAAAGCGTATCTTCCAAACACACTGTACTCAATGATATTCGGTTTGTCCAATCTTCTTCCTCCTCTCTTGTTGAACTATAATTCCCAAATTTTGGTTATATGTTTATTATACTACAAAAAACGACAGCAATCCAGTAAAAAAGCTAATTTTTTCTAATATATATTTGCTTTTCTACAAGGATGTGGTTTACAAGAATGCCTGTCATACTTAAAAAGAGCCACTTGCAAAACAAGCAGCTCTGGTGTATCATTTACTTAGAAGTGATCAGAATTGGTTCTCCGATTGCCCTCAGTAGTAAAAATGACAAAGAATAAGCATCCTACTCTTTGGACTGGTAAGGATGCTTATTTCTTTTTATGGTTGTCTATGTATGACGACTACGACTCAAAAAATCAGTGGTTCCCATTCCGGTGTGATCCCCCTCTCTTCGCTATACGCACCCGGAGCCGCGACCATATATACATTCGGTATCTTTTCACTCACACACTGAATGAGCCCGTCATACTTCTTTAATTGGTTTTCCCTCACATTAACTGTATACCGCTGGGCTTTTCGTATCAGTTTTTTTATCTCCGCGGCATCCGAAGATTCTGCAATCGCGTCTATCAGCTCGCTCCCCTTTTTGTACGGCACGATCACGCCAAAAGAGCGGTCATCTATGACCCGGTACGCCTGCCCCGCCGTCTTATACGCCTGGTTCATCACGTTCTTTTTCTCCGCATAGGTAAACCCTTTCGTTAAAAGTTCCATAATGCTCGTGTCCTTCTGTCGGATAGGAAAATTCATTTTATCGTTTGTGTACTTGAACATACACTCAAAATATCGATTCATCCATTTTGGCATCAACAGATCGTCATCGCCACCACTTTTCCTATAATCAAAAAGAACCTGTTCCGTAACTCTGGTATTTTGAATCAGTTCTTCCATATTTCCAGTATTCTCGCCATCCAGCTGGATCAGATAAAGATCCCCGCACTCCCGCTCGCCATTTCGGTTACACCGCCCCGCACTCTGCGCCAGACTATCAAGTCCCGTCATAGAGCGGTACACACATTCAAAGGAAATATCCACACCCGCCTCGATCAGATTGGTGCTGATAACGACAATTTTCTCCTTCCCTTCCTTTAACTTTTGTTTTATATGCTCTATTTTGTCGCTCCTGTGTTCCGCGCATAAATTTGTCGTAAGATATTCCACTTGTATGGGGGAATCTTTGAGGATATCGTATAGGGTTCCTACGGCAGATTTTGTATTTAATATGACCAGAATTGACTGATACCGGTCTGTCTGACCAAGAATTTCCTCTCCCAGACGTTCCAGTGTATATTTATGTCCTGTCCCGGGAATCTGTATTTTTACCCGCTCAAACCGTTCAAACCAGTGTTCCACTTCTTTTATCATGTCTTTCGTCTCACTATAACATACCGGGTACGGCGTCTTCTGCAGCGTCGGCTGGGTCGCTGTACACAGTATAATATCTGCATGGCAGACCGCGTTCAGGAAGTTCATCATCTGATTAAATGTATGTACGCATTTTACGGGCATCGACTGGACCTCATCAATAATGATCACCGAGTTTACCAGCCTGTGCATACGACGAACACATGCGCTCTGATCGGAAAAAAGCGTATTCATAAATTGCACAAATGTCGTACAGATAAAAGGCTCCTCCCAGTTTATATCCTGCTGCACAAACCTGTTTTTGCGGTAATCCTCCTCCCCGTCCACAAAATCCCTGACCACGGAAGAATGGTGCTCCAGCACCCATTCCTTCATTCCTGTCGCCTCTTTGAATACTTTGGCATTTTGTTCTGTGATACTGATATACGGGGATACGTATATGATACGTTCTGTTTCTTTATGCTGCTTACAATATGCCAGGGCGTAAGCCAGACTGCTCAAAGTTTTTCCCCCGCCAGTAGGGATGGACAGACAATAAATCCCCGCTGGATGTCTGGCAAATTGTACGCATTCCTGCTGCAATCTGTTCCTTCCCTCCATGATCTTCTTTTCTCTTTCCGTCATTTGGGAGATAGGAACAGTTCGGTGCAGTTCCTGCATATATGACTCAAAGTTTTCTTCAGCCTTCGCAAACACTTCCGCGCTGTCAGGGCCACCCTGTTTTGCCATCGTATCCACACCATTCATAAAATCGGAAGTCGCTTCCCAGTCCGCGTCGATCAAAATAGATAGCATCAACCGCTGCAGGCTGGCAAATAGAAACAACTGGCAATCTGTTAAAATTTGTTTCTTATTGATGTTTAATGTATTGATGCTTAATGTTTGAACAACATACTTCATTTTATCCCACAGCAGATCAAATTCTTCTTTTGCCCCTGCAAATACCTGATCCGGTTCATATTGATCCAAATAGCCTGCGAGCGCATTGTTACAGGCCTCATCGTAGTCTTCCACCCTGCTCACTTTCGCGGAAAACAAATCGTCCCGCTCCTCATTGACACAATCAAAGACGCCATGATGAGCGGCTACCGCATAGGTGATCAATTCTACTAAAACTTTGATTTTTCCGCTATTTTCATGATATTTGTCATACAAATATTTCGCACCGGTAGAAGCATGTCCGATTTTCCCACGCAGCTTTTTTCTTTCCTTTTCATCCGCATGGATATAATCATCAAACGCTTTTTTGTTTTTCCCCATATCATGGAGCATCCCGCATAAAGACATGATTTGGGAAATGCCGCACCGCCTCCCCTTCATCCTGCACAAATGCACGGTTTTCTCCGTGTGCTCTGCCACCGATTCCTCCCTGCCCGTTCCGTCATCCGATATGTGTGCTGTCAAAATAATTACCTCCTCGTAAAACCAGACTTTATTGACTGTATCTGTATTGACAATATTTCATATATCCCAACCGATATGTTCCCTCCAAGTTCTGATAAATCTCATATAACCGCTACGATCTCGGAAAACTTTGGATACAATTAGACCATTTTCAATACGGAAGGAACAGTTTTCTAATTTCCTCCAGTCTCATCCTCCTCTTTCTGCTGTTGTAAATAAAAAATAGCTTTTTGCGTTTCTATTTCTTCTCTTAATTCATCTTCCGTAGGAAGATATAATTTGTATTTGCTCGCAAATAACTTTTCATTTCCATGCAATATAGAATATCTGGCAATATCCTCATCTGTTTCAGAGCACAGAACAATTCCCAGCGTAGGATTATCATCCGAAGATTTCTTCAACTCATCATACATACGAATATACATGTCCATTTGCCCAACATCCTGATGGGTAATTCGACTTGTTTTTAAATCTATCAGCACAAAACATTTTAAAATATAGTTATAAAATACTAAATCTATAAAATAATCCTGCTTTTCTGTGTGAATATGCTGCTGCCTTGCCACAAAAGCATATCCCTTCCCCATCTCCATCAAAAATTTCTGTAAATTTGAAATAATACTTGTTTCCAATTTTGTCTCATTAAAAGATGTATCTGGTGTCAATCCTAAAAACTCTACAACTACCGGATTTTTGATAAACTCCAATTTATCCTGCTGATAGCCATTTGTCTTTTCCCGCATTTCGCGTTCCACAACCTCTTTGTCCTTTGATTGCAATAATCGATAATAATACTGTGTATCTATATTTCTCTGTAAAGTACGCACACTCCAAGTCTGCTCATATGCTTCCTTCTCATACCATTTACGTGCCTGCTCATCATGTACTTGTAATAAGGTTCTATAATGCGACCACGAAAGCCTGATATTTGATTGTCGACATGTTGTGTCGACAATCTTTGGAAAAGCCTTGTAAAACCGCAAGTAATGATATAAATTACTTCTGTCATAACCTTTTCCATACCTATTAACCAGTTTCTCTGCGATAATATGGTATTGACAGCATGGTAAGCTTCTTTTTGCGAAACTTCTATGATATTTTGGACATCATTTAATATATTGTCCGTTTTTTCAAATTTACTCATGATATCATTATTTTCAATTTTTGCTACTTCATTCATCCGTCAGTCCTCCATTCAACAGATCATACATCTGTCATGTTGCCTAATAAATTTTACTGTATATGATGTACCATCGTTCCAGACTCCTGTATGTATAGGAAAGCCCCTCCAAACGCTTACCTTCGACTATCATAGTGTTATACATTTTAATAAATCTGCTTTTGCATCGTTATTTAACTCACTGTCGTTGATACTTAATATTTTACTACAGGAGGCTTACGAAGTAAATGGCTTCTTCACTTTATTAAAAGCCTCTCATAAATCCCGAAATCACGGTCCGTAAATACATTAAAAATAACCCTCTCGATACCCCCGCCATTTTCATCCAAAAACTCCGCCACCGCCTTCCAGGCAATTTCTGCCGCCCTCTGACCAGGAAAATGAAACTCTCCTGTGGAAATGCAGCAAAATGCAACCGATGAAATCCCATGCTCCAGACAGCAGCGCAGAACATTTTCATAACAATTCCGTAACTCCCGGCAATGCCTGTCTTCCAGCGCGCCGTATACGATCGGTCCCACGGTGTGGATCACATGATCACATGGAAGATTATAACCAGGTGTCAGTGTAGCGGTTCCTGTCGGCTCTTCGTAATCGCTGCCAAACTTCAACCGCCTCTGCCCCATGATCCGGTTACATTTTTCCCGAAGCTGCATTCCCGCCGCGCTGTGGATCGCATTGTCAATACACCGGTGGCATGGAATAAAACAGCCGAGCATTTGTGAATTCGCGGCGTTTACGATCGCGCCTACTTCCAGCCTTGTGATATCGCCCTGCCAAAGGGACACCTTGCCCGCATGGACCGATCTGCTGTGAAATTGTTCCCCGATCGTTGGAATATCCGCTAATGTGACGATCCCTTTTGAGTTCCGTTCTTCCTGCAGATATTCGTCCTGCAGCCTGATCAATTCCTCAGACAGTTCTCCGGGCATTCGGACATTCATGAGAGAACGGATGGCATTTTTCTTTTCCTCCCCATTATATCCGCCTGTTTCCCATTTTTTATAATCAAAGGAATCCTCTTTTAATTTTTCCAAAAATAAATCTGTCTTTTCCGCTTTGGGCATTTTACACACACCTTCTTTTTTTTAATTTTCTGAGAACTTATCCGATCAAACACATCGGGAGTTGTGATACATGATCGTGCCGTCATCCCGAATGCCAATGTACAGCTTACTCCCACTACAATTAGCAAAAGCAATAATTTCTTTTAGATCTATCGTTTCACTTTCCTGTAGCAACAAATGCGCCTCTCCTTTAAAAGGATTATCTGTTCATGTTATAGCAATTCGAGTCGATCGTGTCAAACGATTTTGACTCTATTATGATTCGATTCCAAACCATTCTGACCAGATATATCCATAATTATCACCAAAAACAAAAGAAAGCAATAAAATAACTGCCCTAAAATTGAGAGAAGATCTCTCTAAGATCGCCATTTATACATATTGACCGCTCTTCAATCTCCCCCGGCGCAAAAGCCTCTCCCTTGTTTATACAGACATAAACCGTGTTCGGGTTTTCCGCAGTCATCTGCCAGAACGGATATTTGATAATACCGGGTGTGTTAAAGCCTACGCCTAATTCCAACAGTACACTTCTTTTCTGCTTCAATTTCCTCAAAAAAGCTTCATAACGCCCAGCCGCCTCGTGCCACGTTTCATCCTCTACAAAATACTGGTCGCTCCGAAGGTTCATCGTCATATTGCCGCCGCACACCGGGCATTTCGGCACTAGATACGACGGAATCCGGCATCCAGTCCTTTCCCGGTCCATCCGGCGAAACAGCTCCTCCGCATCATAAACCTTCGGGTAGCACCCCTTCTCGCACTGGATATTTCCATAATCTCCCTGCGTGGCAAAGATACGCTCCTCCTCAAACCCGGCTTTTTGAAACTGGTGATCCACATTTGTCGTCAGCACAAAATAGTCCCTTTCTTTTACCATTTCATAAAGCTTCTGATACAGAGGCATGGCCGGTGGCAGAAATCGGTTTATCATACTGTGTTTTGACCAGTACCCCCATTTTTCCTCCTGCGTGGGAAATGGATAAAAACCTGCCGCGTACATATCCGGCATATACTCCGTGCCGTATTTCTCGATAAATTCTGCAAAATGATCGGTAAACCTTTCTCCGCTGTACGTCAGCCCGGCAGCCGTAGAGACGCCTGCCCCCGCGCCGATCAGTATGACCTCCGCTTCCTTGATCCATGCGCGTGCCTGCTCCATCTGTTTTTCATAAAAGAGATTTCTCTTCATACTTTGCTCACTTCCTCACCACCGAAATCCTCTGCTGGATATGATCTCCTTTTTCTATCTCATCCACCATCGCAATCGCGTAGTCCGCATAACTGATTACGCTTTCGCCTCTTTCATTCAATGTCAATTCCTCCCCGCCGAGAATATACTGACCGCTTCGTTCCCCTTCCGCCTGAAAATTTCCGGCGGGACTGATATACGTCCACTTCACATCATTCCTGCCGCGGAGTTCCGACAACGCCTTTGCCATAGCTGCCGCTAACGGTTTGAACATATCCGGAAAATCGAGGCCGTCGGACACACAAGCCGTATGTTCCGGATTTACATAAAGGCTGCCGGCACCGCCCACGACAAGAAGGCGGGTCTCTGTGCCAGAAAGCGCGTCACACAATATGTTCAATGTCATACTGTGGAGCGGGAGTTCATCTTCCGTCCAAGCGCCAAATGCGTCCACTACCACATCAAACCCCGCAAGGTCCTCCGCTTTTAGATCAAGTATATCCTTCGTGATCGTTCCCGGGGCTGACGACTTATTTTCTCCTCTGACAATGGCAGTTACATCAAAACCTCTGTCAACAGCCTCCTTTGTAATGAGTTTTCCTGCCTTGCCATTTGCACAAACAACTGCGATTTTCATAATCATTCACCTTTCCTTTCTTCGCCGGCAGATCTGAGATCATACCCAGCTCCCTTTTTTTAATTTGTTGTAACTTTTTATATTACATCTTATGTCGTTACTATAACACGCTCTTAATGTAATGTCAATAGTTACAACAAATTTTTTTAAAAAAAATTCCGGGTGCGTCAAAATCTATGGAACGCCCCGAAATTTTCTACTTACCTTTCACATATTTTTCCGTATCCTTCTTTAAATCTGCCAGCGTAAGCGAAGCCAGTTCATCTTCCATCGCCTTCTGCACACGTAGAAGCTTAGCATCCAAAATGGAATGTATATTCCGCCCCACCGGACAATCTGTACTGGGATTTTCATGAAAATGAAATAACTCACCGTGTTCGATACATTCCACAGCCCGGTATATATCCAAGAAGGTGATCTCCTCCAGCGGCCTGGCCGCCGTAGTCCCCCCCGTTCCACGCGCCACGTTGATCAATCCCGCCCCTTTTAACTGTCCCAAAATCTTTCGGATCACGACGGGATTAACGTTTGTGCTTCCCGCGAGAAAATCACTCGTGACCTTATATTCACTTCCAAATGTATCTATGCAGGCAAAAATATGGATTGCCAATGTAAACCGGCTTGAAATCTGCATCTTACCAACCACCTTTCCCTTTCTTCATCACCTTGCAGCCTAAAGTCTGCTTCTCAGCCTAAAGTCTGCTTCTCAGCCTAACATCCATTTCATGATCTAACGTCCACTTCTCAGCCTATTATCTCCCCCATAAAATAAAACCCGCGGCTCTGCGTCAGCCGGACGCGGCAGATTTTCCCGACGCACGACGTCGTTCCCTTGCAGTGCACGACGGCATTCGAAGACAATCTTCCCGTGATCATTGACGCATCGTGATCATTGACTTCTTCCATCAATACATCCACTTCCTGCCCCACTTTTCCATCCGTAATTTCCTTTGAGATGGACTGGATCGTCTGCAATAGCCGCTGAAAACGCTCTTTTGTCACATCATCCGGCACCTGGTCTTCCATCGCGGCCGCAGGCGTACCCGTCCGCTTTGAGTAGATAAAAGAATACACGCTGTCATACCTCACCTGCCGGACGACATCCAGCGTTTCCAAAAAATCCTCCTCCGTCTCTCCCGGAAATCCGACGATCAGATCCGTCGTCAGGGAAATGTCCGGCAGACGCTTTTGAATGCGCCCCACAAGGTTCAGATAATCCTCCTTCGTATAGCGGCGGTTCATCTTCTCTAAAATCTTCGTACTTCCCGACTGGAGCGGAAGATGCAGATGAGAACAGATTTTTTTGCTCTCCGCCATAACGTCGATCAGTTCATCCGACAGATCCTTCGGATGGGACGTCATGAACCGGATTCGTTCCAGCCCGTCCGTTTTCTCAACTTCACGTAAAAGCTGCGCGAAGTTCACGTTAACTTCCAGTGTGTTCCCATACGAGTTCACATTCTGCCCCAAAAGCATGATCTCCTTGACTCCGTCCGCTGCCAATGCCCTGACTTCCGAAAGGATCTCCTCCGGCCGCCGGCTCCGTTCCCGGCCGCGCACATACGGCACGATACAATAACTGCAGAAGTTGTTGCAGCCATACATGATATTGACGCCGGCCTTAAACGGGTACTTCCGCACGCTCGGCAGATCCTCGACGATCCCCTCCGCCTCCTGCCACACATCGAGCACCATGCGTTCTGACACCAGATGCGTATACAATATTTCGGCCAGTTTATATACATTGTGGGTTCCGAAGATCATATCGACAAACGGATAACTTTTCTTTATTTTTTCGACAACGGACGGCTCCTGCATCATACAACCGCACATCGCGATCTTCATCCGCGGGTTTTTCTTTTTTTGATTTTTCATATAGCCAAGCCGCCCATACACTTTTAAATTTGCATTTTCACGGACGGTACACGTATTATAGAGGATAAAGTCTGCGGTAACGTCATCGACGGCCTCATAACCGATATAAGTGAGGATAGCCTCCAATTTTTCCGAATCCCTGGCGTTCATCTGGCATCCCATCGTCTGCATCGACAGCGTGAGTTTTCTACCGATCCGTTTTTCTTCTTCCGCCGCCCAGACTTTACATTTTTTCATAAAATAATATTGTCTCGCCGGTTCTTCTGCCGGGGCCTCCCCGGTTATGTCCATGCGGTCGATCCATGTGTAATCAAACATTTCTATCTCCTTATGTGTATGAGTATTTGCATGCTGTTATTATTTTCAGGGAAAACATGAGAGACGGACTGATGCCGTCTCTTCGTGTCATCGTATGATAAAATTATGGAACCTTCTTTCTCGCTGATATATCCATTATATCAAAATCCCTGAACTTTTCAAGGGATTTCCACAAAAAGGTCCGGTAGTAAACTAACATTTGCTGCCTCTTTATTTTGTCTGGTCAGTCTTTTAGAAATGATTAATATATCCTCATCGGATGCGTAAGTATCATCTTCTGCCTTACACATATGGTTATTCTCTCCTGTCCTCTCTTTATGGCATCTTGTTAATACCACTTACCCATAAAATAACTTTGTGTAATCCGTCTGCGTATCTGCGATATGATATCCATATACGGTTTCATGAATAACCCGGTATATGGCAATATGTTTTTTACAGATTACCATCCGATATCCCTGCTCATTCAACCAATCGTCCGGGGTAGCCGAACCGGAATCGGAAAACTGCTCCAGACGTTCAATGGTATCTAAAATGTGATCGCTGACTTTCAATGCTGTCTGCACATCAAACTGAAGGATATAATAATCTTCTATTTTTTTCAAATCCTCCCATGCGAAAGGCAAAATTTCCACCCTATGCTTCACTGGCTCTCTCCCTTAGACGATTTCTTGCCTCTGTCACACTGATTGTCGGCTCTCCATCTATTCGTTCCTGTTCTGCCTGAAGTATCCTTGCTCTTAACTGCAGCACCTGTTCCCGCTTCTCAAAAGCATCTATGCTCATTAATACTAAGTCGCCTTCCCCATTCTTGGTAATATATATGGGTTCTTTTGTTTCCTTTGCCAGTGCGGATATCGTTGCATAATCGTTTCTCAGTGTTGCCGATGCTTTTATAAGCATAAGCCTCCCTCCCTTCAATTTTGTTATAGTTTTCTTTCCTACGCCATTACTGGCAACCGTCTTTCATATCAATCTTTTCATAAGATTATACTATTATTTTTATAAAGAAAAGACTTGAGTTTTTATAATTGTTACACCTAAATTGCAAAAGTAAACTCTACCTTTTCTTCCATGGTTTTGGCAATGCCATTGAATACCTGAGGCGTTATACCCACCAGATCGCCATCTCCAACAACCGGATCCTCTCCGTTACAGCGGATCAGGAAACTCTGTACGTATTCTGTGCTGCAAACCGTCTTGATATTCCGTTTTGGGCTTTCTGTGAGGGATACTATCCCCATACAGCTCCCGGCTAAAGTTCCGCGGCTTGGTACAATTGGAAAGAATCACATTCAGAGCAGTTTATCTTTCGTATAAGCTGTTCTTTTTTGACTGCTCTGAATCTGATACTTTCCTTAAGTATTATAGCAAAATCCCTAAACTTTTCAAGGGATTTCCACAAAAAGTCCCGAAAGTAAGCATCCAATCGATCCACTTTCGCATGATTTCTTTACAATATTCTTCATATTCCTTATAAGTATCAAAATCATCCAGATCATATCTCGGTTCCCAATATGGATCCGTAAAATCAATCGTTTCATCCTCGTCATCTTCCTCATATTCCGCTTTTATCATACTGTATAAAGTATTGCCCACTATTTGGATCTCTCCATCACATTTAGCGACAAATTCAAATTCGACACTCTGCCCCGGTTCGATATTATGATTAGAAGTCACATGATCCAGCTGGCAATATGACCCCTTTTCAACCCCTTCGTCGATATCGATCAATTTTGCGCCCCATATCTGCTCTATATCATTCAAAACAATTGAGGTTTCAAGATCAAATTTCCAGTCCTCGATCCTCTCGCTCCCAACATTCGTAATCTTTATGGAGCCATTTACATGATCAACACCCTTTTTATTTTGAATGAACTCTACCACATAATTTTTTTCATCTACTTCGTGTTGCTCTCTTGTAAGATAGCATCTTTCTGGAAATTCTATTTCCCCATCATAACGAACAATCATTTCAAAACTAACATTTCCGTCAATGTTAATGTCCTGATTCCCATTCTCGCTACGAATCACAACGTTTTTCCCCTCTTCTTTTTCCGCGATCGATGCGTTCCAGATTTCCTCTATCTGATCTTGAAAATCAAAATGCACTTCCCAATCATCAATTACAGTACCTGAAATATTTTCTATTGTCACTTTCATTTTATAATGACGATCCCATTTACCCGTCACCTCATAAAAAACTTCGAGCAGTTCGTCCTCTGACATAACAAATTCCGATTCTTTTGCTTTCACCTTTACACACTGTTGACATATTCCACTTACAAGCAGTGAAAACATCAGTACGATCGATAATATTTTATTCATAGTTGATACCTTCGTTGTATACTTTAGAATTATTGACTTCTAATCCAGATTTTTCTTCCCTACCACCTTCACATACGACGGCAGTTTCTTTTTTTTCAGCGCCTTGCTGTATTCTTTCTTCTTACTCGCGGGTACCTCGATGACTAGACTCTTTCTCGCGCCCTCAAATATTCTTTCCCCCCACTTTTTTATTTTTTTAGATTTGATGACTACTTTTCGAAGCTGGACTTTTCGATCCGCAGCATAAAACACAGCATCCTCAATCTGTTCAACGTTTTCAGGAATCGTAACTTTCTTCAACGACGTCGCACCCATAAAACATCCCTCTTCAAGCTTTTTTATTGAATTTGGAAGTGTTAAATTCGTAAGTCTTTCACATTTTGCAAAACTATAAAATCCTAGTACCCCTACACCTTCCTGAACTGTAACCTTTTTTAAGTATAAGTTACTACAAAAGGCAAAATCTCCCACTTTCTTTACCCCAGATGGAATCGTCACTTCCCGTAGTCCTGAAACTTCAAATACACCTTCACCTATTTCTTTTAATCCCGACGGCAGCCTGACCTTCTTCAACTTCCCCGTTCGATTAAGCGATTCGTTTCCAATTACCCGAACCGAATCAGGCAATTCAATACTTCTCAAGTTAAAAAAATTTCCCAAGTAAGGCGCCACACTTGTGATACCTTCCTTTATGGAGATTTTCTGCACATCTTCGCTAAAACGAATCCATCCCGGCAAACTTGAATCCGGTGCTTCATTGTCAACTTCACAACTCTCCATGTCACCATTCCCAGTAAATACCAATTCTTTCATCTTTGTATCATACGTCCATCGTATATTGCTCTTCCACTTTCCCTTCTTCACCTTCGCCTGCACCTGCGTACCGCATAATACGGTACACAGGCAAACGAGCCAAACCAGAAGAAATCTTTTTCGTTTTCCCATCGTCTCCTCCTTTCTTTCACCCCATCGCTTCTTCCGTTATGGTGTCAATTGGCTGCAACTCCCCTGTATCTCCCCACAGGCAAATCGCGTTCCAATAATATCCTTCACCCACTGGCACTCTCGCTGTATAAAATGGTTTTTTCTCCTGTCCGCGATAAACCTTGATCATCGCTCCTGATCTTGCTATCTCCTTCTCAGATCCAACCGGGTAGTCTTCTGTATAATTACGGACAAAGAATAAATAAACAGCATCCTTTTCGAACTTGTGGATTTTGATCGTCTCTGCACCAGAAGCATCCTGTACATCCCGGTCTAAACTTGCGCGGTTCCGGTCGCTTTGAAATACATCTCCCAGTTCCGGATATGTCGTCTTTTCGACACGGCAGGTCAGATAAAATTGTTCCGCATATGGAAACATTGCCATCATAAGAAGATCTAAATCCAATGAAGAATCTTCCCATGTCATCTCAACGCGGTATGCTGAGTCTTTATTACTATTATCGTCATAATCATCACTTGCAGCGTCAAACTCAAAACAATAGAACGTACACATCTCTTCGGAATCATCTTCTGTCTCCTGTATCTGGCCTTCGTCTTGACCCCCTTCTTCTTCCAGTTCCGGGATCTCGTTTTCATCGGCATCTAGCACCTGTCCCCCGGAAAATCTGCAACACAGCTTCTGTTCCTTTTCCTGCTTCTCCACCATCTTTAATGTACTATCATTGGCCGCGATAACATCAAAATCATTCATATCTGATTTAATATCCATCAGCATCTTTCCGGATTGTTCATCACGGAGCTCATACGTTACAACAGATGCTTTTTCATCTTTTTGTTTTTTTGCTTTTACCTTCACTGCCTTCTTTTTCCCTCTAAAATACTTATACTTCTCCGTCTTTTCTTTTAAGTATTTGAGATCTATTTTCTTAAACTTATATGAGACCTGTTTGATTTCCTCCGTATCATTATCACCAAGTCCTTCAAGCTGAAGGGCATATTTATAAGGTCTTTTCAAAGCATAGGCATTTTTCAGATGTTTTAACTGGATATACTTTCCACTATTTAGTATTCCGTTATAATCCTTTTGTGCCGAATAGATGGATATCGCTGTTTTAGCAGATTCAAACCCAGCAAACTCTCCCTTCCTGACTTTGACTTTGCCTAGCAGTGCCCTTGCCACCCGTTTAGCATCTTGATACCGACGCTCGATATACTTCGTGGAATCTGCCTTCTTTGCTCCTTTATAAACATCGGAATGTGTAATTGCCTTCCATATAATCTTTTTCTTCTTCGTCCCACTCCAACAGAAACTGCTGTGGGCATATGTATCGGTTGCCGTATGGAGCGCCATCCCAAGCAAAACCAAACTTCGCTCCTTTTTCGGAATGGTGCCGTCGGCTTTTTGTTTACAGGATTCATGAATTTTCTCCCACTTCCATTTTCCAATCCTCTCCGTATCTTTAAATGCTGCATTGATACCTTTATAAGAATTTTTCAATTCAATATTGTCTTTCTTTTGAAAAACGGAAGAATTTGTCTCGGTAAGTTCGAGTTCACCATCATCAAACATATCTTTAGCAAGAGTATACAAATAGTAAAAGCTTGCCAAATAATTTGAAACAGCAGTCTTCTCCCCCTTATAAATCTCATCCTTTCCGTAATACCCATGAAACCAAGGAGCAACATGCATACCTCTGCACCCAGATTCTTCATTGTCTCCAAATGTAGCACCTATTTTTAAAATATCAATATACCCTCCTAGCCCAGCCCATATCTCTCTATTCCCGTCTTTTTTGTAAGAAGACACAAATGCCAAATGCTCCTCCCCCCGCCAGTTCCCATACAGATTCCTGACTTCCTCATCCACATCGATCTCCTCTGTATTTTCTAACAAGACCTCTTTCGGATCTTCCTCATACTGCCTTTCAAACTCATCATAGTTCTTCAGCGCATACTCGCAATCGATCAAACCATAACCGCAATCACTGGATGTTCCGCATTCACGGGCAGTGGCCTGAAGCAGCTTCCGAATAAACCCGGCTGGGAAGTATCCTTCTGCCACAGGATGGACGCTAATCCGACTACGTGCGGAACCGCCATGCTTGTGCCAGAAAAGATCTGCATACTGTCAAACGCGCCTCGGGAAAGGACGAATTCTCCCGGAGCAACTACTTCGATCTCCTTGCCGCTCGCGCTTTTCACCGACCGCTCCGCGAGACTATCCACCGAACCCACTGCCATAACTTCAGGATAAGCTGCCGGATATTCGACATGCTGTCCATTTCCGGCCGCCGCTATGATTAAAATCCCTGCATTCTTGGCCTTTTTCACTGCCTGATGAAGTCTGGCTGAATCCCCATCCATGCCGAAACTCATGCTGATAATATCGGAATCCTGTTCGATCGCCCAGTCGATTGCCTGGACAACGCGATCCACAGTCGTCACATTATCCTTATCCAAAACTTTTGCCGATATGAGATCCACCGTCGGATTCACACCCTGATTTCACTCACATAAACCTCATCACTGTAATTCACGCCCGAATCCAATAGCGCTACCCGGATCGCGCCATTCGGATGATCTAATGCTTCTTTCACAACATCCGAATCCGCATGGATCATCTCCATGTTCCAATCGCGGTTTTCGATATCATGATACACATACGCGTCCGTTTCGGGATCAAACTCCTCATCCTCCTGCTCCTCTGAAACCTGCGACGCAGTGACACAGTCCAAAACGCCTTCACCCGGACAGGTTACTTTTCCATCCGAAAATCTTGCCTGAAATCCAAATTTCGTACTCTGACCGGGATGGATCGTGGCGTTATACGTTTTATTTCCAATTCGATAACGACCGTTTGTGTTTGAAATCATGTCAGCATTCCAAATCGTTTCGATCGATCCCGTAAAATCAAACGACACATTCCAGTCTTCTATATCCTCCGATGTGTGGTTATACAATTCGACCTCGATATTTGCATAGTTCCCCTCATGCGCGCACGTCTTTTGCGCATCACACAAGTTTGGGCGTGCGCGCACAAACTTGCAGAGTGAAAAATTTATTTTTCACTCTTTTCCCACTGATCAACGATGCGATACACCGTCTCATATTCTTCTTTTGCATTGACCCGTCTTGTTTTCTGCCGAAACCCGGCTTTCCCCAGATCCTCAAACGACGCGCCCTCGATCTGGCATCCAAACGATACACTCTCGCCGGGATTGACCGAACGATTGTATTCCTTGCACTCGAAAACGCACTGTTTGCCATCCTGACGGCACGCCGCATTCCATGAATTTATCACGGTTCCGTTCGAAAGTTCCAGCGGAACACTCCAATTTTTCAATACACTGCTTCCCGTATTAGTTACTTCAACTTCTGCGATAAATCCATCCGTCCAGCTATTTTGTTCCCTTACATTGACACAGTAGCCGTCTCCGGAGATTACGATTGAATCCATCTGCCCTGATTCGCCTGCCTGTACCATCTCCACACCGCAAAAATTGCTGATGAACAAACTCATCACCAAAAATACTGCTATTATCCTTATCCACTTAGTTTTCGCTATTGCCTCCATTCCTGTGTACCGTTACACACGTTGACCATATCTGTTACCATTACCGCAGCTATCATCACTTCTGAAAAATGACTTGTGTAATAGTATATCATATAGTTGGTATGAAGTCCAGCAAAAAAACATTTATAATTAAATATATTTAAATCCAAAACTATAGTTCCGCCTTCCCGACAAAAAGCTGCCAGGACACCCTTCCCCCGTATCCTGGCAGCTTTTCCCCCTTCCCCTCTTTCCATTTACGAATCAATCTGGCATACATCCGCTATCTTCTTTTGCACCTTCTCTATGGAAGCCGGATCCGGAACCTGGACATAAAACTTATCCTGCTGATAATCCATCAGTTCCTCAAAGCCCATCTCCCCCTTGATCTGGGCAGACGTGAACTCCCACTCCGCGCGGTCCTCTACCTGCATCCGCAGCAGCGAGAGCACCTCACCCGCCCCCATATCTGTCTTCACGTTATCTTTCCACAGCTGATACAGCTTGTCGGCATCCATTTCCAACAGGGAAACATGACACAACTTGTCGATTATGGCACGCATCATTTCGATGCCGTTCTTCCCTCTTCTCAACTCGCCTTCATTAAAATGATGCCGCTCCCGGATAAACGTTGCTGCCTTTTTCCCATCAACATGGTTGCTACCTTTTTTAAACAACGTACCCCAATCTGTTTGAAAACTTTCTACCGCCTCCACATCTACGCCGCCGATCGCATCGATCAGCGTCTGAAACCCGGCCATCGTGGTCTGGACATAGTAATCGATCTTCGTGTCCAAAAATCCCTCGACTGTTTTCACAAGCGTCGATGTACCATACAGGCTGACATGACTCAATTTTGTCTTCGGGTTGTTTTTCCGCGCTTCTTTGATTCCCTTGATCTGATCCTTTGTCAGACCGTTCGCCTTCAGATTTTTTTCTTCCTCTTCGGTCATCTCCGGTGGATCCACGACTTCTAAATACGTATCCCGAGAGATATTTGTGATCAGGATCTTTTTGCTGACCGGATTTACCGTGAGCAGCAGATTGAGATCGCTCCTGCCGACCCTTTTCTTTTTCATGGAACTGGTAAGATCCAGACCGCTCACCAGCACCTGAAACGGCTTTTCCGTAATACCGGCCTGTTCCGTCTCCCCTTCTGCTGCCTTTCCTGTTTTTCCCCCTGCCGTTTCAATCTTCTCGACGACTTCCTGCCCCTGGATATGCTCGATCAACACACTGAGCCCCAGCATACTGCCGGCAATCATCGCCAAAGAAAGAATGGCAAGGATTATTTTTTCCTTTCTCATAGTAAAACCTCCTTTGCTTTTGATCTGTCCTTCCTACTCATAGTAAACGTTGTTCATTTCAAGACAATCATGAAGTTGTAAGGAAGTTGTAAAAAGATGCGGCTGAACAACGCACATCTTGGCTACCGCGAAAACACCACCGTCACTTCCGTCCCCTCTCCCGCCGCGCTCTCATACCGCAGCTCGGCCCGGTGCAGCGTTACAATGTCCTGACAGAGCGCCAGTCCCAGTCCGGTTCCGCCGCTCTCCCGGCTCCTCGCCTTATCGACGCGGTAAAACGGCTCGGTGATGCGCCCCAGTTCTTCCGGCTCCATGCCGATACCGTTATCACAGATCGCAAATTTCCCATCCCCATAATGGATCCCGACCTCTCCTCCGCGGTCGCAGGCGCGGACCGCATTTTCCAGAAGATTGCGGAACAGGCAGACCAGCAGTTCTTTTACACCCTGCACCGAAAAATCCGTCCCCTCCAAGACGACCGCCAGTTCCTTTTCCCGGATGAGGGGTTCACAGCTTTCGTACGCTTCCCGCAGGCATTCGCTGACCGACACCTCCGTCATCTTCATCCTTTCGTCCGGATTCCCCATTTCACCGCCATCCTGAACTTCCTCCCTGCCTTGATCCCGGACTTCCTCCCTGCTAAAATCCCAGCCTCTTTCTTTCACCCCATCCTGAACACTGGCCAGCAGCAATAACTGGCTCGCCATCTGCTGCATGCGCCGGCTCTCGCTCTGGATATAGCGGAGCGCCTGAATCTGCCTGTCCGCATCCGCGTTTCCGCGCAACAGGTACTCCGAATACCCGCCGATCGAGGTGAGCGGCGTGCGGAGCTCATGTGCCAGATTTGCCACGAACCGCTGCTGCGACTCGATCTTATTCTGCACGGCGGCCGTCATGATATTAAAATCCCGGCCGAGCTGTGCGATCTCGTCCTTGCCTCGCACGGGGATCCACTCGTAATTGCCGTCCGCTACCTCCCTCGTCTTCTGCGACAGGCGGTCGAGCGGCCTCATCAGCCGGCGCATCATAATGTAGAGCACGACAGCCAGCACGACCGAAATGACACCGCTCAGTGCCAGAAAAATAAGTCGCAGCTTGTCCCACAGTTTCGTCAGTCCGGTCAGGGAACGGATCGCGGCCAGACGGTACGAGGTCCCGTTGATCTCAAACGCCGTGACTACATAAGCGGTCTGGACGCCATCCTGACGCCGGATCGTGACGGTCTCCTCCGGCGGGACGTCTTCCGTCTGCACGCCCTCGCTGGCAAACACCTTCGTGCCATTCTGCCATAGTACGAACGACAGGCTGTTTTCCCGGAACATCCCCTCGTACTCTTTCATGATGGAAAAGAACTCCTTCTCTCCCGGCGCCTTTTTCCCAAAGGCCGCGATATCATTTGACAGCGACCGCCGGATCACTTCATGTTCCCCGAGCATACGCGTCTTTTCTTCTGCCATATTGTGTGAATAGGAAATGTAAAAAACGAGAACGATCCCGCTGTTGAGAAAAATAAGAAATAATAAGAACACAGAAAGATAGATCTTTTTCCAAAACTTCATTCCGCATCCTCCAATCGATACCCCATCTTATACACGGTCTTTATGTACTGTTCCAGACCGAGTTTCTGGCGCAGTTTCTGGATATGGACATCTACCGTTCTCGTATCCCCCGCAAAATCATACCCCCAGGCAAGCTCCAAAAGCTTCTCCCTCGACAGCGCGATATTGCGGTTGCGCACAAGTGTTTCAAATAATTCATATTCCTGCGGCGTGAGATCGGCCGGAACGCCGCCTTTATACACTTTCCTGCCCTGCATGTCGATCGTCACGCCCCCGATCTGGATGCGCGCCTCATCTTTTCCGTTCCGGCGCAGGATGACGTTGACCCGGGCCAGCAGTTCCACGATCTCAAACGGTTTGACCAGATAATCGTCCGCCCCCGCCCGGAAACCCTTCATCTTATCCTCGATCCCCTCTTTGGCCGTGACGAACATGACCGGCATATGCTGGCAGTACTCCGCCAGCTGAAACCCGTCCAGTCCCGGCAGCATGATATCGAGCAAAACGAGATCGAACGCCCCGCCTTCCAGCGACTTTTTCGCCTCCCAGCCGTCCGCCGCCGCGCTGCACTGATGGCCAACCAATTCTAAATTCCAGCAGATGAGATTGCGGATCGTCTCCTCATCTTCCACCACGAGTATATGTGCCATTTTCCCAGATCCCTCCTATTCGCCGGCCGTCTCCTCCGGCCTGTCCAAAATATCCTGAACCGCGTATTTCGGCCTTCCCTTCGTCTCCATATACACCTTGCCGATGTATTCCCCCACGACGCCGATCGCCAGAAGCTGCAAGCCTCCGAGCGCCCAGATCGACACGATCAGGCTGCTCCAGCCCGGCACCGTATCCCCGATCGCGAACTGCCAGATCGAGTAAGCTAGCATCAGTATACTGACAAAAAAGATTGCAAATCCCAGCCACACGATAAACCGGATCGGTTTGACGCTGAACGAAGAAATGCCGTCAAACGCGAACGCCAGCATTTTTTTCAGCGGATACTTGCTCTCCCCCGCGAACCGCTCATGCCTCTCATAATACACCTTCGCCGACGGATAGCCGATCAGCGGGATCATCCCCCGCAGAAACAGATGCACTTCCTTATAGTTCTCGAGCTGGTCGAGCACGCGCTTACTCATCAGACGGTAATCCGCGTGATTGAACACGATATCGACGCCCATCCACGCCATGATCTTATAAAACCCTTCGGCGGTCGCCTTCTTAAAAAATGTATCCTTTTTCCGGCTGCTCCGCACGCCGTACACGACATCATTTCCCTCGTAATATTTTTCGATCATCTCGTCAATGGCATTGACATCGTCCTGCAGATCCGCGTCGAGCGAGATCGCCACATCCGCGCGCTCCTTCGCGTACATCAGCCCGGCCAGCACCGCATTCTGGTGTCCGCGGTTGCGCGATAGGTTCAGACCGCTCACATGCGCGTACTGCTGATGAAGGCGGCTGATGATCATCCACGTCTGGTCCTTCGAGCCGTCATTGACAAACAGGATCCGGCTGGCCGCGCTGACCTTCCCATCCCCGATCAATCCCTCCAGTTTGGCATTTAGCTGCTTCGCCGTCTCATCGAGAACTTCTTCTTCGTTATAACAGGGCACTACCAAATATAAAATATGCTTCTCCCTCATATTGTATCTTCCCTTCACTATCTTTTAGCATTTCGTTATATCAACCATTTTATATCATGGCCGATTCCGTGTCAAATTTTATTTCCTGAAATCCCTTCCTTTAATTGACATACTGCCCAAATGTGGTAAAATAGAATTTATGAACTAAGGTGAGAGATTGTTTTTTTATTTTTAGAGAGAATGGAATATGAATGAACGCCTAAACTATAAACTTAGACAGGATTTATCCTGTATAAAAAACAGAATCAAATTCAAATGCTGCCGGATGATCTACATGACGCAGGACAAAATGGTGATGTTTGAATCGTTCCACGGAAAACGGTGCGGGGACAGCGTAAAAGCGATCTACGACGCGATGGTTTTCGACGAAGCGTTCCGCGACTACACATTTGTGTGGGCCTTTACGGATCCGGACGCCCACCGGGAACTTTTGGACAATCCGCATACGATCCTCGTCAAAAAGGGATCGACCGACTATTTCCGCTACTACGCCGCCTGCCGCTTTTGGATCAATAACGTGAGCATCCCGGATTTTCTCGTACCGGGAAGGGGCCAGGTATACATCGAGACGTGGCACGGCACCCCGCTCAAGCGGCTCGGTTGCGACATAGAGACAGACAGCGACCCGAGGCAGTCGAAAAAGCGCATGCACAGGCGTTACCGGATCAAGGGAAAGAAAGTGACTCGCTTCCTCTCCCCCTCCCCGTACTACAGCGAGCGAATGGCAACCGCGTTCGGACTGCGGAAGAAAAACAAAAAAATATTTGTAAATACGGGGTATCCGCGAAACGACGCGCTGTTCCACTACACCGCGGAGGACGTCGCGCGCATACGCGAATCCCTCGGCATCCCGGAGGGAAAGAAGGTTATTTTGTACACCCCTACGTGGCGTGACACCGACTACACCCCGGGACAGGGATTCCAGTACAAAAATCCGGTCAACCTGAAAAAAGTAGTTGACAGTATCCCTCCGGAGTGCGTGCTTTTATTCCGTGCGCATCACCAGAACGGCCTGTCGGAAGTGATCGAGAGTTCCGACCGCATCATCGACGTCACCGACGTGGATGACATCAATGAACTGTACATCATCAGCGATCTGATGGTGACCGACTACTCTTCGACGATGTTTGATTTCAGCAATCTCAAACGTCCGATGGTCTTTCACATGTATGACCGGGAAGAATACGAGGAAAAGATCCGGGGATTTTATTTCGATCTTTCGCTGCTGCCGGGCCCCATTACAAAAACCGAGGGAGAACTGGCAGCGGCCATTAGCCGGCAGTTGTCGTCGTTCGACTACGACTCGGATGAAACGTACCAGACCTTTCATGAGACATTTAACAAATGGGAAGACGGACAGGCCGCCCACCGCGCCATCGAGCGCTGCATCACGATCGCGCCCCACAAAAAGGGACTTTGGGAGCGTTTTGTCCTGAACTATAAAAAAATCGCGAACCGCGTCCACATCCTATATACGATCGTCCGCTATAACATCACAGGCTTTTTTAATAAGCACGGACTGTTTTTGAACAACAACGGACGGCGCCTCATGGACATGAAGGACTCCCACAAAGGCGAGCGCTGTTTCCTCATCGGCAACGGCCCCAGCCTCTCGCCGGATGACCTGAATCTGTTAAAAGACGAATACACCTTCGCGACAAACATGGTCTACAAAATTTTTGACAAGACCGAATGGCGCCCCAGCTTCCACTGCGTATCGGACAGCATCTACGCCACAAAGCTGCGGGATGAAATATACAATAACATCAAATCCCCGCTGTTCACGATTGAAAAGACCTATCACAAAATGACGAAGCGGACGCTCGATACGACGTATGTCCACACGATCGCCAGTGAGAGGTATAAAGTCAAGGGAAATCTGTTCGCCTACTGTATGGTGAAGGCGACCGTGCTTTCACTGGCGGCGGAATTTGCCTTCCACATGGGTTTTTCCGAGATCTATCTGCTCGGTGTGGACTGTACGAACCCCCACGCGGCCGGCGGACATTTCACGGAAAATTACACGACAAAAGAAATCGCCCAGACCGATATTTCCCGCATCAAGACGCGTATGAAACAGGAAAATGTGACGACTGAGCAGATCGGTGAGCACATCATCGACCGCTCCCTCGTCGTATACCGGCTGCTGAAGCAGTACGCGGACAAGCACGGGATCCACATATACAACGCGACGCGAGGCGGAAACCTCGAAGTATTTCCACGGGTGACGCTGGAGGACGTCTTGGCCTCGGACGAAAAGAAGAATGGAGGAAAATCATGAAAATAATAGGAGTAATCCCCGCCCGGTACAAATCCAGCCGTTTTCCGGGCAAACCGTTAGTAGACATATGCGGCAAACCGATGATCTGGTGGGTATACCAGCAGGCCATGAAAGTCACGGAATTTGACGCCGTGTACATTGCCACCGACGACGAGCGTATCAAAGCCGCCTGTGAGGAACATAATATGAACGTAGTCATGACTTCCGACTCCCATCCGACCGGTTCGGACCGCGTCGCCGAAGTGGCGACGAAAGTCGAAGGCGACCTGTTTATCAATATACAGGGGGACGAGCCCGTCATCAATCCGGACATGATCCGGGAAGTGATCTCCATCTTTTTTGAAGATGAGACCGTCACGTTCGGAAGCCTGAAAAAAGAAATCACGGATCCGGAAGAAATAAAAGCGACCAGCACGGTAAAAGTAGTGACCGACCAAAAAGGAGACGCCATGTATTTCTCGCGCTCCGTCATCCCGTCGAACATCAAGGACGGCAGTCTGGCGCGCGTATTCCGCCACGTCGGGATCTACGCATATAAACGTGATTTTTTGCAGGCCTTTTCTAACATGACCCAGACCGAACTGGAGCTCGGCGAGGGGATCGAGCCGCTCCGCGCGATGGAACGCGGTTACAAAATGCGCCTCAAGGAAACGAAACACTCTTCGATCGGCGTCGATCTGCCGGAACACGTAGAGAAGGTCGAGCGGGTGATCAAAGGGATCGATACCCTGGACTGATCGATACCATATCCGTCCGGTTACCCTATCTGCCCGGAAACCACATCCAATTGGATGCCGAATAAGAAAACCGTATAAAAGAGAAATGAGGGAATAGAAATGAAACGCGTACAATTACTGGACTGCACACTGCGAGACGGCGGTTATCTCGTAGATGCACAATTTGGAAATACCGTCATCAAAGGAATGATCAAAGGCCTGACCGACAGCGGCATCGACGTCGTGGAATGCGGCTTTTTAAAGGACGAGCCGCACACGAAAGGAAGTACGATCTTTAATAACGCCGCACAGCTGCGCCCGTTTTTGCCGGAAGACCGCAGACAGGCTTCGTTTGTCTGCCTCGCCGACTACAGCCGCTACTCCATTTCCAATCTGGAGCCATTCGACGGCACATCGATCGACGGCGTGCGCGCCTGTTTCTTTAAAAACGAGCGCTATGATGTCATTGATTTCTGTAAGGAAATCGTGGAAAAAGGATATAAATTGTATGTCCAGCCGGTCGACATTTTGGGTTATACCGACTCGGAACTGCTCGAACTGCTCGACCTCATCAATCCGCTGGAGCCGTACGCTTTTTCCATCGTCGATACGTTTGGCTCCATGTACAAAGAAGATCTGCGCCGCGTCTTCTACCTCATCGACCGCAACCTAAATGCGGTATCGCGCATCGGTTTTCATTCGCACAACAATCTGCAGATGTCCTTTTCACTTTCACAGGAATTTGTCGATATGACACAGGGACTGCGCAAAGTGGTGATCGACGCGACAATGGCCGGTATGGGCCGGGGCGCCGGCAACACGAACACCGAACTCGTCATGCAGTATATGAACCGAAAGTACAACGTCGGATATGATATTGATATTGTTCTCGACCTGATCGACAACTACATCGACGGTATCCGGAACACCTGCAGCTGGGGGTATTCGACCGCCTATTTTCTGGCCGGTTCGTACAGCGCGCATGTCAACAATATTGCTTACCTGACCGCGAAAGCCGGCATCTCCAGCCGCGACATCAATTACCTTCTGAACCGCATCGGCAGCGAGGCGAGAAAACGGTACGATTACGACCTGCTCGAGAAGACATATCTCGAATACAACGGAACGATCAAGGACGACGCGAAAGAAGTCGCCACCCTGAAAGAAACGCTTCACGGAAAAGACATCCTCATGCTCCTTCCGGGCCACAGCATCGTTTCCCACAAACAGGAAATTCTCACGTACTGCTCGGAGAAAAAGCCGGTTGTGATCAGCGTCAACCTGCTCTCCCACGACTATCCGATCAACTACGTCTATTTCAGCAATAAAAAACGATACAACTACTGGAAAAGCGCAAGCCGTTTCGAGGAATACAAAAAGATCGTCACTTCAAATGTGACGAATATCGAAGAAAAGAACCAATTGATCATTGATTTCACCCGCCTGATCAAATGCGGCTGGGATCAGCTTGACAACTCCGGCATACTGCTCCTGCGCCTTTTGGATGAACTGGATGTCGCTTCGATCGCGATGGCCGGATTCGACGGGTACAGCCACGATTTCAGCAGTACGAACTACATGCACAAAGAGATGGAAAAGACGAGAAACACATTGAACGCTGACGATGCAAACCGGGATGTCCAGAGTATGCTCGAGGACTATATCAACACCAGGCAGTCCGACTGCCCGATCCATTTCCTCACGCCGTCCCGCTTTGAAATCAGCCAATAGATCAGGAGGACACCGATGAAAAAGACGATTGATCTGAAACAAATCAAACTGTTTGCGATGGACGTGGACGGAACGCTTACCGACGGCCATATTTATATGGGAAATGACGGGGAACTGTTCAAAGCATTCCACGTTCACGACGGACTCGGCATCAAACTGTTAAAACACTATGGGATCGTTCCTGCCATCATCACCGGGAGACAGTCTAAAATCGTGGAAAACCGGTGTCGCGAGATTGGACTGACGGAATTTCATCAGGGCGTGAAAAATAAAGCCGCGAAGCTCGCGGAACTAATGGAACAATACGGACTCACCGCGGAACAGGTCGCCTATATCGGCGATGATATGAACGATCTGAGCGCGGTCAAAGCCGCCGGCGTCACATTTGCCCCAGCAGACTGCGCGGAAAGCCTCAGGCCTTATATTGATATCATTCTTACGAAACCGTCCGGACAGGCGCCGGTGCGGGAAGCAGTCGATCTCATTTTGAAAGACCGCTATGATTTCAGGGAGTTTTTGGATTTATGATGTAAAAATCATTTCCCCTCATACTCCCCCAAAATCCCCCTAAACCGCTTCACGTTTTCGGTAATATCCCCGCGGAACACCTTCGTCCCCGCCACCGCGACATTGGCGCCAGCGTCGAGCACCTCGACCAGCGTTTCAAAATTCACGCCGCCATCCACCTCGATATCGACCGCGTACCCTTTTTCATCAATATAATTCCGGAGCTGCCGGATCTTATCAAACGTATCCCGGCGGATCTTCTGTCCGCCATACCCCGGCTCTACCGTCATGATCAGCACCATATACAACTTCGGAAGCAGCGGCAGGACATCCGTCAGATCCGTCTCTGGCTTTATCGAAACCGCCGCCTTTTTTCCCAGACTTAAAATTTCATTGATCGTCTTTTCGAGATCCGCACACGCTTCCACATGAACCGTGATCCCGTCCGCGCCAGCCTCGGCAAAAGGCTTCAAATAGCGGATCGGCTCCTCCACCATCAAATGTACATCAAAAAACGTATCCACGCATTTGCGGATACCAGCCACGACCGGCACGCCAAACGATATGTTCGGTACAAACATGCCATCCATAATATCAATGTGTATGTAATCGGCTCCCGCCTCGCTCACAGCTGCCAGTTCGTCTCCGAGCCGGGACACATCTGCCGCAAGGATTGACGGCGATAATTTGTAATCCATAGGTTCCCCTCTTTTCTTTTTCTTCACATCAGGCCTTTTGATCAGGTATATTTCCTCTCTTCCCACTCTTTCAATTCCCCGAACAGCTGGACATAGTTTTCATACCGCACCGGATTCAGCAATCCCTGATCGAGTGCCTCCTTCACCTTGCAGCCGGGTTCATGCGTATGCGAACATCCCATAAACCGGCACTGGCCCTCATAAGGCGCAAATTCTGTAAAATAATGTCTCAGTTCTTCTTTTTCCATATCGGGGATACGCAGGGAACTAAATCCCGGCGTATCAAACAAATAGGTCTTTTTTCCGATACAGAACAGCTCAGAATGCCTCGTTGTATGCCGTCCCCGGCCAATCTTCTCACTGACCGTCCCGGTCTTCGACGCCGCTTCCGGATAAATTTCATTGAGAATGCTCGATTTGCCGACGCCGGACGGCCCGGCCAGAACCGTCGTCCTGCCTTCCAGCCGCCGGCGCAGTCCGTCCAGACCGATCCGTTCTTTACTGCTCACAAAAAGGACTTCATTGGCGCACTTTTCATACACATCCCGCAGACGATCCTCTTCGTCCTTCGAAACAATATCCAGCTTATTGAAACAGATCGCCGTCTCAATCCCCTGCCTGCCCATCATCACGAGAAACCGATCGAGCAGGTTCAGGTTCGGCATCGGATCCGCCATCGCAAACAGCACCAGCGCCTGATCCACATTGGCAACCTCCGGCCGGATGAGACAGTTCTTCCGCGGCAGGATCTCCTCGATATTTCCCCACTTCTGTTCGTCCGAAATGACCTGGATCCTCACATCATCCCCGACGAGGGGCTTTACCTTATCTTTGCGGAACAGCCCCTTTGCCTTACATTCATACTGCCAGCTGCCACCGTCAGCTTCACAATCCACGTAGTAAAAACCGCCGATCCCTTTTACGATCTTACCTATTTGCTCCATCAGCCCGGTATCCTCTTAAACGAGATCGAATACGTATCCACAACCGTCCCGCTGCGGTACACGCTGATCTTTCCGGTATTGGCGCTCTTTCCCGTCACCTGGAGCGTGTACGGGAACTGGTTCGGCCCGAGCGTCGCTTTCTTGATCGACGTGTCCTTGCCGTCCTGTGTGAGAACAAACTCAAACTCTTCCGCCGGATCTTCCGGATAGTCAAACGGATTGTTGATCGTCACCGTTCCCTCGTACGTATACGTCTGCTCTTCCCCGAGACTGAGCGTAATGTCTACCGTCGTACCCTGTTCCACCTGTGTGTTTTTCGACACACTCTGCACGCACACCCGGTTTTTCTGTACCGACGAATAGCTGGTCGATTCCGAACCAAGTTCCAACCCCACTTTTTTCAGTTCCCGTCTGGCCTGGCTTCTGGTCAGTCCGATCAAATTCGGCACCTTCGCGTATTTCGTCTCCTCGCCCTTACTCGGATAGATCGTGATCTCGTCCCCTTTATCCGTCTTTTTACCTGCGGCCGGCTTCGTATATGCCACTCTTCCGATTGCCTGGCTGCTGTATACGTCCGCGCCCTGTGTCACCGTAAAACCTTTTTCCTGGAGCGCGTTGATCGCGTCAGTGATCGTCTTCCCTGTCGTATCCGGTACGGCAATCTGTTCCTTTCCGGTGCTGACGACGACTTCTACCTGATCGCCTTCCTTCATCTCCGTCCCCGCCGCCGGGTTGGTGCGGATGACCCTGCCTTTCTCGATATTGTCCGAAGCTTCTTCCACATACGTCACTTCAAAATCGTGATTTCCGAGATCCGTAGCCACGTCATCCTTTAAGCGGTCCTCGTAGTCCGGAAGAGTAAACGTCTCGCTGTCAGCAGTCGCCCCCGGCGCTGCTGACTCCGTAACTGCTGGCTGATTCCCGTCATCGCTGCCCTTGCCATTATCGCTTGAAATACCCCAAAGACCGATAAAACGCCCTAACATATAAATCACGACGAGGCCGATGATGATCGCCACCGCGATACTTCCAAAGACAAGCGCTTTCTCTAACTTCGGATCCACGTCCGACTTATCTTCCTCTTCGTCGCGCCCCTCGGCCGGCTCCTCTTCGTCCGCCGTCTGGATATGATTGCTGCGCGAAGCATGTTTCAGCGTATTCACATCATCTTTTGACATCAGGATCGTCCCGCCATTTCCATATAAATTTCCGATCACCCCGTACTCGCCGTCGGGGTCCTGGAGAAATCCCTTTAAGTCAGCGATCAGGTCCACCGCCGACAGATAGCGCAGTTCTGTTTTTTTCTGCATACATTTATTCACAATATTACTGAGTCCTCTCGGGATAGACGCATCCTGCGCGGCAAGCGGCACCGCGTCCTCCTGGATATGGGCGAGGGCGATCGCCACCGCGCTCTCCCCGGTAAACGGCAGGTCCCCGCTCAGCATTTCATACATCGTGACACCGAGCGAATAAATATCACTCTTTTCATCGCTGTACCCGCCGCGCGCCTGCTCGGGAGAAATGTAATGCACCGAACCCATCGCGTTCGCGGTGATCGTATTCGAACTCGCCGCCTTCGCAATACCAAAATCTGACACTTTCGCCGTGCCGTCCCTCGCAATCAGTATATTCTGCGGCTTCACATCGCGATGCACGATATTGTTGCGGTGCGCCGCATCGAGCCCATTTGCGATCTGAAGGGAAATCCCTACTGCTTCCTTGACCGAAAGTTTCCCCTTCTCCTCGATATATTTTTTTAACGTGATCCCATCTACCAATTCCATCACGATATAATACAGTCCGTCTTCCTCACCCACATCATAAATGCCAACGATATTCGGATGGGACATGCTGGCGATCGCCTGCGCCTCTCCGCGGAACTTGGCAACAAATTTCGTATCCTCACTATACTCCTGTTTTAATATCTTGATCGCGACAAATCGGTTCAACCGGTGGCATTTGGCGCGAAATACATCTGCCATGCCGCCGCTGCCGACCTTTTCCAATATCTCATAGCGGTCGCCAATAATGGTACCTATATTTACCAAAACAAATTCCTCCATTCTGTCAATACTGAAACTATATGCGAACTAAGACAACACTGATATTATCCTTTCCACCGGCCTCGTTTGCCTCTTTCACCAACATTTCCCCCACCCGTCTCATATCATCTCGATTCTGCTTTAAAATCGACTCGATCCGTTCGTCCTCGAGCATATTCGTCAATCCATCCGAACATAACAAGAGCACGTCCCCTTCGTCCACTTCAATTTCAAAGCAATCCGCTTTTACCATGCTGTCTGTTCCAAGAGCTCGTGTAATAATATTTTTATTGGGATGCGTACGCATATCTTCTTTCTGAATCTTACCAGACTGAACCATCTCTTCTACGAGCGAATGATCCACTGTCACCTGCTTCAACGTATCTTTACATACATACAGCCGCGAATCACCCACATTGATCACGTAAACCGTATCCCCTAACACCACGGCGGCAACGATCGTCGTCCCCATCCCGTACAATGCTACGTTTTCCAGTGAAGCATCGTACACCGTTTCATTGGCAACGGCCACTGCCTGTTCCAATATTCCGATCGGCGTTACTTTTGTACTTTTTTCAATCTGTGAGACAACTTCCTCCACACACATCCGCGAGGCGGTATCTCCTGCATTGTGACCGCCCATTCCGTCAGCCACAATAAACAGATTCGGGAAACTTCCGACTGCGTGTTCCTGACAGAACACATAGTCCTGATTTACGTCTCTTGTGCGCCCCGTATCTGTTATAGAAAATGTTTGCACAGTTTGACCTCCTTAGTTACAACTTCAACAGATTACTTCCATAATATCACAAGAACGCAAAAAGGACAAGATTTATTTGTTTTATCCTATTTATTTATAAAACGATTTCTAAGTTGTCCGCAGGCCGCATCAATATCGCCGCCCATCTCCCTCCTCACCGTAACGTTGATCCCGCTGTTTTCCAGCACCCGCTGAAATTCCCTGATCGCTTCTTCCTTCGACCGTCTCGTTCTTCGTTCCTTAACCTCATTGAGCGGAATGAGGTTTACGTGGCAGTTCATGCCCTTTAGCCGGCGGGCCAGTTCCGCCGCATGGGCAGTTTTGTCATTCACCCCGTCGATCATACTGTATTCAAATGTAACTCTTCTTCCAGTATATGCGATATAATCCCGGCATGCCAAAAATATTTCTTCCATCGAATATTTTTTCGCCACCGGCATCGTTTCCCTGCGGATCTCGTCGTTGGGCGCATGTAGGCTGATCGCCAGCGTGACCTGCAGTTTTTCTTCCATCAGGCGGCGGATCTGTTCGACGAGTCCGCATGTGGAAATCGTAATGTTCCGCTGACTGATCCGTATCCCTTTTTCATGCGAGAGCAAATGTATAAAAGAGAGCAGATGATCAAAATTATCCAATGGCTCACCCATCCCCATGACGATGACATTTGACACCCGCTGTCCGGTCTCGCGCTGGATCTCATAAATCTGCGAAAGGATTTCCCCCGCCGTCAGGTTCCTGACGAGCCCGGTCAGCGTCGATGCGCAAAACGTACAGCCCATCCGGCAGCCGACCTGTGAAGAGACGCAGACGCTGTTCCCGTGGCGGTACTTCATCCACACACTCTCGACGAGATTCCCGTCCGCCAGGGAAAATAAATACTTAGCGGCATCCTTTCTCGCCGACACCTGCTTTTCTACGATCCGGACGCCGGAAACGATGTACCATTCGGAAATTTTCTCTAAAAACGCCTTCGGCACATTTGACATTTCACCCAGCTCCCGCACCTGTTTCTTATGGATCCACTCGAACATCTGCCGGCCCCGGAACGTTTTTTCCCCATATTCCACGGCCAGTTCGATCATCTGCTGCTCGTCCATGCTCCGCAGATCCGCCTTTTCCCTCTCTTCCATTTTACCGCACCGCATCCTTTTCTTTTATAAATCTAGCGGCAAAAAAGCCGTCATCCGCAAGATCGACCAGCTTTTGTTCCTCCATGCTCCGCAGATCCGCCTTTTCCCTCTCTTCCATTTTACCGCACCGCATCCTTTTCTTTTATAAATCTGGCGGCAAAAAAGCCGTCGCACGCCTGCAGTCCCGGCAGGATCTGGATCATCCCCCGCGCCGTCATGCCGTTTTTCAGCGATGCGGGCAAATATGCATCCAGAGAGACCCGCTTTAACGGCAGATGCTGCTCGATCCACTCCGCCACCTCTTCATTTTCGCGGGGATGGATCGTACACGTACTGTAAACCAGCGCCCCGCCCGGCCGCAGCGCCGCGGCTGCCCCGGCCGCAATCTTTTTCTGGAGTTCCGGTAGTTCTCCGGCGTGCTCCATCGCGTGGTAGCGGATCTCGGGTTTTCGGCCGATGACGCCGATCCCCGAACACGGAACGTCCACAAGTACGACGTCGGCGCGCCCATTCCATCTTTCATCAATCTCCGTGGCATCCCACTGTTCGATCGTAACATGCCCCGCCCGCAGCCTCTCTGCATTTTCGCGGAGACGGCGCAGTTTCTTCTGAGAAACATCCCTCGCCAGCACCGTTCCCCCGCCTTTTAGCAGATCGGCCGCATGAAATGTTTTTCCGCCGGGACTGGCGCAGACGTCCAAGACGGTATCGCCGGGCTGGATCCCTGATACGAGCACCGGAAGCATTGAACTCTCATCCTGCACGACAAAATGTCCCTCGTCAAACCCGGGCAGCGACTCGATCCGCTCAAAATCCCGAATGGCAAGGCTCGTATCCATGTACGCGCCTTCGGTTACGCACACGCCGGCCTGCGCCAGCTCTTCCTTCACCTGTTCGACCGACGCGTTCATCGTCTGCACGCGGATCGTAACGGACCTGTTGTCATAAAATGAGGCAAGGATCTTTTCCGCCGTCTTCTTTCCGTAAGACTGTACGAGCATATGCGCCAGTTCTTCCGGCACCGAGTAGAGCACCGATAATCGTTTTTCCGGCGAAGATGCTTTCTGACAGGCCTTTTTTTGCAGCATTTGTTTTTCTTCCCGCGCGATATTCCGCAGAACACCGTTGACAAATCCGCTCAGGCTGTCCCACCTTTTCTTCCTCGTCAATTTCACCATTTCGTTGCACGTAGCCGAAACCGGGACCGCATCCATAAACAGGATCTCATATGTCCCCATACGCAGGATCGTGCGGATCGCCGGTTTCATTTTCACGACCGGGATTTTGGAAAACAATTCGATCACCGCATCCAAAAAAAGCGCGCGCTCGATCGTGCCATACGAAAGTCGGCGCAGAAAACTCTTTTCCTGTTTCGTAAATGCCCGGCCATCCGTCTGCCTGCCCTGTTCGGCCAGCAGATGGAACCACTCATCGCTGTGTTCCCCTTGCTCCATCACCCCGTATATGATATCAAAAGCTATCGTCCGCAACGTCGTTCCCTCTCAAAAAATCCGCGCTCTTCATCCGCTTCTTTCCCTCTAACTGCACTTCCAGCACTTTGAGCAGTCCATTTCCGGTCTGGATGCAGAATCCATCTTTTTCCACTTCGGCTACCGCCCCGCACGGCAGCTCCGTATTCCGGTCAATGACGGACGCCCGCCATATTTTCATCATCTTGCCGCGGAAATATGTGTACGCGCTCGGCCAGGAGTTTAAGCCGCGCACATACCGCTCCAACTCGGCCGCCTCTTTTGAAAAATCCAGTTTCCCCAGTTCTTTTCGAAGCATTTTCGCGTACGTGCTCTCCGCGTCATCCTGTTTGATGCGCTGAAGCGTCCCCTGCTCTGCCTGCGAAAGCGTCTCCAGCAGCAGCGGCCCGCCGAGTTCTGACAACCTGTCAAACAGGCTCTCACCTGTCTCGTCCTCACGGATCGCGATTTCTTTTTTCAGCAGCATATCGCCGGTATCAAGCCCTTCGTCCATCTGCATCGTCGTGATGCCGGTCGTCGCATCTCCCGCCAGGATCGCCCACTGGATCGGCGCCGCCCCTCTCCATCTCGGCAGGAGCGAGGCATGGACATTGATACAGCCGTATTTTGGCATTTCCAGTATTTCTTTCGATAAAATCTGTCCAAACGCCGCCACGACGATGACGTCGCACGGAATCCCCCGGAGCGTTTCGACAAACGTCTTATCCTTGACACGTTCCGGCGTATATACCGGAACACCGTGTGCCACAGCAGCCTCCTTGACCGGGGTAAAGACCAGTTTCCCACTTCTCCCCCGCGCCTTATCCGGCTGTGTGACGACCGCCGTCACACAGTGTTCGTCCGCATCCAAAAGAGCCTGTAACACCGGAACGGCAAAATCCGGCGTTCCCATAAAAATCACGTTCATCGAAACCCTCCTTTTTATATGTGAATGAGAGGAACGCAGTTTCATTCACCCTCTTCTTCGACGTCCTTCAGCTCCCCTTCGACTTTTTCCACATAGAGATGCCCGTCTAAATGTTCGATCTCATGAATCAGCGCGCGCGCCAGAAGTTCCTCGCCCTCGATCTCATATTCATTCATTTCCCGGTCAAACGCCCGTACCCTCACGATATTCGGTCTTGTCACGACCCCTGCCTTACCGGGTACGCTCAAACAGCCCTCGTTGCCGCGCTGCTCCCCTTCCGTATACGTGATCACCGGATTCACCAAAACGATCGGACTGTCGCGCTCCTCCGTAATGTCAATGACCGCGATCCGTTTCAGGATGCCGACCTGCGGCGCCGCCAGTCCGACGCCCTCCGCTTCGTACATCGTCTCCAGCAGATCATCCACTAACTGTTTCATCTTATCTGTCATTTCTTTTACTTCTTTGGCGGTCTTATACAAAATGTCATCGCCAATCGTCCGAATATTCCTAAGTGCCATGGGTTCCCCTCATTTCTGTTCAAACTTTTCTTTTTTCTTTCCCAAAACTTCATATTAAAATACTTCATACTGCATATAGTTGGAATCGTCTTCTTCCGACTTCCACGCCTCGATCTCTGATCTGACCTGCTCCATCAGCTGTCCTGTCTGTGCCTTTACGTAAAGCCCCAGCCGGAACCGGTCTTTGACCCGCTTCACGGCGGCGGGGGCCGGGCCGATCTGTTTGATCTGTCCGCCAAACGAGTGCTGCAGCCTTCTTGCCAGCCTGGCCAAGAATGCCTCGCCCGCTTCCGGCGTTCCCGCCGATACGCTGACAGCGATCATTTCCCCGTATGGCGGGTATTCCATCATTCGCCGGTAGGCAAGCTCGTTGTCGTAAAACAGCTCCGCATCCTGCGCGGCGACACTCGCGATCACATAGTGCTCCGGCTGATACGTCTGGATGACGACCTCCCCGGATTTTTCTCCCCGTCCGGCGCGGCCGCTCGCCTGCATCAGAAGCTGGAACGTTCTCTCACTGCTGCGGAAATCATTGTCAAACATGCTCATATCCGCAGCCAGCGCTGCCACGAGCGTTACATTGGGAAAATCGTGCCCTTTGACGATCATCTGTGTCCCGATGAGAATGTCGGCATGTCCCGCGCGAAACTCCGATAAAATATGTTCGTGTCCATGTTTCCCCGCTGTCGTATCCGCGTCCATCCGCAGGATCCTGGCCGTCGGAAACCGTCTGCCAAGCATTTCCTCCACCTTCTGCGTCCCCAGCCCGAAGGCCGCGATATAGGGCGAACCACACGACGGACACCGCTCCGGCATCCGCGCGGCGTGGCCGCAGTAATGGCACAGGAGCGTATCGACATCCCCGGTATGGTTTTTATGCGCCGTCATTGACACATCACAATGAGGACATTGTAACACATTTCCACAATTTCTACAAGAAACAAAACCAGCGTACCCCCTCCGGTTGATAAAAAGCATGCTCTGCTCGCCTTTTCGCAGGCGCTCTTCCATTTTTTCCTGCAGGATACGGCTGAACACCGAGCGGTTTTTGGCCCGCATCTCCTCGCGCAGATCCACAGTGTGGATCGCCGGCAGTCCGGCGTCACCCGTCCGTTTGGTCAGCCGGTATTGCTTATAGCGCCCGTCCTTTGCCGCCAGATAACTTTTTACCGACGGTGTTGCCGAGCCAAACACGACGCTGGCACCCGCCAGTCCGGCGCGGTATTTCGCGACCTCATCGCTGTGATAACGCGGCGCCCCCTCACTGATATAACTCGTTTCGTGCTCTTCGTCCATGATAATGATACCCAGTTTTTCAAATGGCGTAAACAGCGCGGAACGGGGCCCGACCATAATATCCACCTCGCCGTTTTTGGCCCGCTCATACTGATCGTACCTCTCCCCCTCGGACAAGCGCGAATGCATGACGGCCACCCGCTCCCCAAACGCGGCGCGGAACCGGGATACCGTCTGAAACGTAAGGGAGATCTCCGGTATGAGGACGATCGCCTGGCGGCCGGCCGCGATGACCGTCTTCAAAAGATGGATATAGACCTCCGTCTTTCCGCTTCCCGTAATGCCGTACAAAAGATAATTCCGGCGCACGCCCGCCCCGTATTCCCGCGCAAAATCGGTGACGATCGTCTGCTGCTCTTCATTCAGCGTATGCGCCGTGATATTCTTTTGTTCCATCTCTTCTGCCGGATTCCGGTATTTCCTCTCCCTTGTCACCGTGATGATCCCGTCTTTGACAAGGCTGTCGATCACCGGCTTTTTCACCCCGTATTTCACATCTGCCATGCGCTTTGTCAGCACGCCGCCCTCGGCTAACATGCCGTTTAGAAGCCTGGCCTTTGCTTTATAGTGCTTTCTCTCGTACTCATGGAGGATATCCGCCGCTTCCTGATCGGTCACCGCAAAATTAAGCCAGTGCTCCTCCACTGACTTAATCTTTTTGCGCACCGGGAGTACCGTCTTCAATGCCTCATTCATCGTACAGCCGTACTGCTCCCGCAGAAATACGGCGATCTGAAGAAGCTGTCCCTCCACGGATATATGCTTTTTCTCGACACCGAGTATGTCTTTGATCCGGCTCACTTCAAAGGCCGGCGTTTCCGTTAGTCCGATGACAAAGCCGTGCATCAGGCGGTTTCCCCTGCCAAACGGGATCCTGACCGGCGTACCGGCCGAGATTTCCGGCTCCAGTTCCTTCGGAACGCGGTACTGATACGTCCGGTCGAGCGCCTCCACCCGGATGTCTACGATCACATCTGCGTACACGACATCACAACCTTTTCCACGACTTCATCCATGTGCATCCCCCGGGAACCTTTGACGAGGATCCAGTCACCGGGCCGCGCCATCTCTCTGATCCATGCCGCCGCCTCTTCGGTAGTGGCGCATTTCTCCGTCGGGATATCCGAATGCTCCCGGATGTGCTCCGCGATAAAGCCGGCTCCCTCTCCTACCGTTACCACATAGGAAAGTTTCTTTCCCTCCGCGGCTTCTTTCAATATAAATGTCCCGATCCCCCGGTGCAGTTCTTCCCTCTGTTCGCCGAGTTCGAGCACGTCGCCGAGAACCGCGATCTTCCGGCCGTCCTCCCCGTAGTCAAACAGCGCGTCGATGTTGCTGTTGATCGAATCCGGACTGGCATTATACGTATCGTCTATGATATGGTAACCGTGGCAGTCCTTTCTTTCGCCGCGCATCGAAAACGGCCGGTACTCCGCCAACGCGGCGGCCGCCGCCGTCAGATCCACGCCAAACTGCTCTGCCAGTGCCAGCGCGATCACCGCGTTGTTTACGTTATGCGCGCCCATTACCGAAAGTTCCACCTCGCACGAACCCTGTCCGTGATAGACAAAACGCTGCCCGCGCTCCGTCACCTGAATGCCGTCGGCCCGCCTGTCACAGTCCGGTTCTGTCCCGTAGTAAACAATGTCACCGGCAGAAATCTCCTCCCGCGGGGTTTGTTTCTCGTTTTGTTTCTCAGCACCGTGGTCCGTTCCATCCGTAACTCCGGATACGATTTTCCAGGGAAGATTCTCTTTGGAAAGCTGTCTGAGATCCCCGTTTCCGCAGACATACATCCGGCCGCCCAGACGTCCGGCCGCCTCTTCGGTGCCGACATACTTGATGATATGCCCCTTTTCATATGTAATCGCCTCACGGCTTCCGAGATTTCCGATATGGGATACACCGATGTTCGTCATCACGGCTGTCTGCGGCTTTACGATCTCCACCAGACGCGCCATTTCGCCCGGCAGGCTGATTCCCATCTCAAACACGCCGAGTTCGGTCTGTTCGTCGATATGGAACATCATCAGCGCCGTTCCGATCTGGCTGTTCAGATTTCCAATCGTTTTCAAAACATGATATTTTTTGGAAAGTACGGCGCTGATCATTTCTTTCGTCGTCGTCTTGCCGACACTTCCCGTCACGCCGATCACCGGAATGTCAAACTTCGCCCGATACGCGGCAGCCAGCTTCTGCAGCGCCTCGATCGTGTCCCTCACGTAAATGCAGGCGAACCCATCCGGCACATTTCCCGCCGCTTCCTCCGGCACTCCATCCGCACTCCCGGCCGCCTTCTCCGGCACTCCATCCGCACTTTCGGCCGATTCACCCGATTCCCGCGCCATCCCATCCGGCATCCCTGCCATGATATCCGGATCCGACGTAAACGAAGCTGCCGCCCCCGCTGCCATCACATCCGGGATAAACCGGTGGGCATCCACCCGCTCTCCTATGACCGGCACAAATAACGTGCCCTCTTTCGCGCTCCGCGAATCAGTCACCACGTCCGTGATGACCGATTCGATATCTCCACACAGCAAAGTGCCGTCTGTCGCCTCCAACACTTCTCTCACACGAATTGGAACCATACTCTACCCTCGATCCTGTCTCTTTGTTTTCATTACATGCGGCATAAAACCATATATTTACACATCGCTAAACATTACTATTAGTTCCTATTTTGCCTTTATTACATCCGACATATCGTAGCGCCCTGCGCCTTTTCCCTTTAAAAACTTGGCGGCCGCTACCGCGCCCTTTCCGAATACCGCTTTGCTGTAAGCGGAATGAGAGAGCGTGATCACTTCATCCGGCCCGGCAAATATCACATCGTGATCTCCCACGATCGTTCCGCCGCGTACCGCGCTGATACCCAGTTCTTTCCGCTCTCTCTTCTGTTTCCTCTGCGAGCGGTCGTACACGTACTCAAAACACCCCCCTGCCGCCTCATTGACGGAATCGGCCAGCGCGAGCGCTGTTCCCGAAGGGGCATCCAGTTTCTGGTTATGGTGCTTTTCCACGATCTCCACATCATACCCTTCCGGTGCCAGAACGCTCACAGCCTGCTGTACGAGGTTCATCAGTGTGTTGATCCCGAGCGACATGTTCGCCGACCGCAGGATCGCCGAGCGCCCCGCCGCCGCCTCGATCGCTTCGAGCTGCTGTTTATCGTATCCGGTGGCACACATAACTGCCGGCAGCTTCTTTTCGGCACAGTAGGCCAGAATATCATCTAAAATTTTCGGACTCGAAAAGTCTATGAGCGCATCCGCGTCCACGTCACAGGCCGCGATGGAAGAAAATACCGGATAATCCGTTCTTCCGTCGTCTGCCAGATCGATCCCCGCGACGATCCTTGCCTCGTCATCGTTTTTTACAAGTTCCGTGATCGTTCTTCCCATTACGCCGCTGCATCCGCATAAAATAATGTTTGTCATCTCTGTACATCCTTTCAAAAAACCGTAGTTTCATCCACTTTTATACCATTCCGAGTTTTTTCATCTCGTCCGCCAGCCTGGCCGCATTTGCGTCCTCCATCTCGGTCAACGGGGCGCGCAGGGAACCGACCTCCATGCCCATCAGGTTCATCGCCTTTTTCACCGGGATCGGGTTCACCTCACAAAACAGCGCGCGGATCAGATCAAAATAGGCAAGCTGCATCTCCATTCCCTTCTTTAGATCTCCACTGAGATAAGACGCTGTCATATCATGCGTCTCCTGCGGGAGAATGTTCGAGAGCACGGAAATCACGCCTTTCCCGCCCAAAGACAGCACCGGTATGATCTGGTCGTCATTTCCCGAATACAGATCTACCTCTGTATTTTCTTTTCTAGCGAGGCTGAGCACATTCGCCACCTCGGACAGATCCCCTGTCGCGTCTTTGACGCCTACGATATTCTTCGTATCGCGGCACAGCGCCACGACGGTCTCCGGCATGATCTTCACGCCGGTCCTCCCGGGGATATTGTACAGGAGGATCGGAATATCAACCGCTTCCGCGATTTTTGTAAAATGCGCTTTCAAGCCGTTCTGCGTACATTTATTGTAATACGGCGTCACGACGAGCAATCCGTCCGCCCCTGCTGCCTCGGCTTCTTTTGACAGATAGACCGCCGAAGCCGTGCAGTTTGAACCTGTTCCGGCGATCACCGGGATCCTCCCGTCCGCCACCTTGCAGCAGAAGCGGATACATTCCAAATGTTCCTCGTTCGAAAGTGTCGAAGCCTCTCCCGTCGTCCCACAGATGATTATGGCATCTGTGTGGTTGGCGATCTGAAACTCGATGATTTCTTCCATCTTCGTGTAATTTACCGACCCGTCGGCATTCATTGGCGTAATGAGAGCTACGCCTGCTCCTGTAAATATTGACATAGTAATCCTCTTTTCTGCGCTTCGCGCATTTCCTATCCAAAAAACGGCACTTTCCGAATGGAAAATGCCGTTAATGATTCCTCTCACACTCCGTAGCACTCCATCCAGACGATGACAGTCATATGCTTCTTCAACATATGCCCAGGCAGACCGCTTCAGGCATGCGCTCCCCTTCGGCAGACTTTCCTTTCATTTACCATCACATATGTACCTGCATATCCGGTAGACTACTGATAAAGCCCGCGCCTCTACACTTTGTTTACTTAAAATTTATAATAGCACTTCTTACTCATGCGGTCAATAGTAAAATCATATTTTTTACTATTTTGGCCTATTCCGATCCAATCCATACATCGCGGAGCTGATAAAGCGCCGGAATCGCGAATAATAGGATGACAACCACGATAAACAATGCCGCAAATACCGTGTAAGCCGTCTGGCCCAGTATTTTGACCGGCTTACTATCATCGAGCGATGCCCCTTCCGGCTTTGCCGCGAAGATATCCGTTTTTTTCTGCAGAACAACAACCGCAGCCAGCAGGAGCAGGACTATGATCGATATGACAGCGCCTGGCTTCTGTCCGTCCGGCACATAGCTCAATACGATTTCATTCGTCCCCTGTTTTACCGGTATGGACAGCATCCCATCCATATATCCGACCTCCGATACCTTTTCGCCATTTACCTTGCACGACCATCCTTCGTCATACGAAACCGGCAGGAACACGTATGGCTTCGTCACCGAGTCCAGTTCGAGCTTCAAACCTGAATTGTTCTGCTTCAATGACTTGATCTGCGGATTCTGCTTTTTCACGTTCTCGATCCCGTTTACAAACGTATTATAGTCCATCATGCCCAGATGGATGTTTGACGAACTTCCACCGCCGGTAAACTGAATGCTGACATGCTCATTCTGGAACGCTCCCAGATAAACGAATCCATTACCAAAATCGGCCGGATACTGCTGGTTCATCGGCACGGAAGATGACGGTACCAAAACCGGCGAACCGTTCACTGAGATGCTGACCGGATCGCTGTTCGAGTTCGTTCCGTAGAAATAGAACAGCTTTTTGTCATTTCCGACTTCCATGTCAAACCGGCTGCCGGACACCTGCTGTGAGACATCCTGTATGAGCCGTTCCTGTCCTCCGGTGACCGCCGCAAACAGGTTGTTCTGCGTCTGAAATTTCTCCTCGCTCTGCTGCAGCATAGGCACATCCGTACCGATGGCAAACGGCAGTTCGAACTTATTGCCATACAGATGCAGGACATCACCGCCATACCCGTCTACCGCCTCGATGTAATCATATAACTCTTCCGGCAGCTCGTACTGGCTGAGAAAATATTTCGTCTGGAACAACGTGTCAGTAAAGACAGTGCCGCCCGTATCCAAAAGCTGCGTCCAGTTGATCGTATATCCGAGCGCCGCGAAATTCGCCTGTAGTTCCGTCGGAATGACATGCCAGTAATTCGAAATCGCCTCCGCTCCCAAAACAAGTGAATACTCAATGTGATCGACCTTATAATCCGTATTCTTGATCCTCTCAAAATCGCCGATCTCCGTCTCCATACTCGTCGCCACTTCACTTGCCGCCTTCAGGTACTCCGGCGAGAACACCGTGACATTATCCTTATTCGGCGCGAAACTGATGATGGAAGTACACGTCATCTGTACACAGAGCAGAATGAGGATCAACTCTTTTTTCTTTCCTTTGAAAAAGCACCAGTAAAGGGACGCACAAAACGGTTCAATAAAAATACACAAAAAGCCGTCGCCCAACTGTGCGTAAGCGTCATTTTTACAAAACGCTTCATATATCCCGTAAAAGATCCAGCCCGAAAGGAGTGCCGCCGCCCCCGCGATGCCGTATACGATCTTACCTTTCAGCCAGTTTCCGATCCCCTGCACGATCTGTTTGTTTTCCTTATACAGTACGGCCGCAAAATCGATCAGCACAAAAGAAATCACATAGATAAAGCGGATCGGCCAGAGCGCCCTCGTTCCTCCGTGCCAGAGCAGTTCGGTCCCGGAGACAACGACAGAAAGTATCATCAATACGACCATCACGATATGGCTTCGGTACTTTTCCCTGAATTCCCGGCCCCGTTCGTTTCCTTTCCAGAGAAAGAACAGGATCGCGGCACATGGCAGCGCCATATTGACAATCATCCGCTCGACCGTATTCCATTCGCTGATACTCCATCCGTTCTGTAAAGCGGTCAGATACGTATTCAGAAAATTGCCGTCTCCGCTCCTCGACGTACCCGCGATACAGAGAAAGGCGGGAATGCTCACCACAGCGCTCAGTAAAACCGCCGCTCCGACCGATACCCCGAGCCACAGCGAACACCTGTATTTTTCTTCCCTGCCGTTCTTCTCAAAGAACAACTTTGTGCCGCACGAAAGGAAAAGAAAGATCAGGGTGATACATCCGGTATATACATTGGTGATCATCGTCAGCGCAAATACAAGGATAAAAAATTTGCACCCTTTCTTATTCCATATGCGGTCGATCCCGATCATGAGCAGCGGGAGCAGAAACGCCGCGTCCATCACAAATATGATCTGAAAATGGATGAGGGATGCCGCACCAAACGCATAAAGAACGCCGCCGAGTATACGCGCCGCGTTTTTGATTTCATATTTTTTCAGATAAGCGTACATCGCGCATGCGATGGCGATCATTTTTAAAATAAGAAGGATATTTACGAAATTTACCAGATTGTCCCTCGTAGAAAAATACAAAAACAGATTGAGCGGACTGAGGAACGCCCCGAGCGACGAAGCGCCGGAAATATTAATGCCATAAGCCGAATTCCATGTAAAAAACGGACTCGCGTCCCCATGCAGGATATCCCATACGTAATACATTCCTGCCGGTATCGTCTGCTGGACCATGTCGCCGCGGGCGATCGTCTCGTCCCCGAACGGATAGATCCCATTAACCTGATAGGCGATCAAAACGATCACGCTTATGATCGCTGCTATGATCCCGACATCAATGATGACCGCCTTTTCCTTATCCCAGTTCTTTCCTTTTCCCATTGGTCTCCTAATCCTCTCTTTTCCTTTCGTTTTCCTTTTGTTGAGAAAATGGATCAAAGACGCAGGCTCTGTTCGTTCTCCGTCCATGATCCATCGTCAAATCAACCCGTCACTGTCATCACGAAATTTCCGAAACCTCTTCGACATAAACCCGTATCTGGTCCGGAAGCTTATTTCCCGTCAGGATCAGCTTTTGGTAATCTCCCTGGATGCGGAGCAGGTCTTCTACATCATCCGCCGTCAGTATATCGAGATCGATCAGGCCCAAAACCTCATCCAAAATGATAACATCACACTCTCCTGTTTCTATCACCTTTTTTGCAAAGTTAAATCCGTTTAAGAGATTGTGCTTTTCCTCTTCTTTTGCCTCATCGGTCAGATCGCAGTAATTGCATTCACTTTTATCAAAACGGAAAATCTTTACATCCGGTTCCAGCCGTTCCAGTATATGGAACTCATTTGCCACTTTTCCCTTTAAAAACTGGATCATCGTGAGGCGCTGTCCCTCCTGCAGCTCCCGGAGCGCCTGTCCGACCGCCGCCGACGTCTTTCCCTTTCCGTCTCCAAAAAACACCTGAACAATTCCTGTCTCCATTGTCATAAACACCTCTCTTTTGTTACAAACATATCTTTACATGCAGATTTTCACCCACATGGGGATAATTTACCACAAAATCTGTCTTATGGCAAGAAAAACATTTTTCAAGCTCCTTCACCGCCTGATTTTCAGTACTCTTCCTCATCCGTCAGATGATCCGCTGAAACTTCTGCCGGCGTATCCTCCGTCGGAACATTTTGCTCCGTCGGAACATCTTGTTCCGTCGGTACATCTTGTTCCGTCGGTTCCTCCGATGCGGCAACGATCGCTGACATCTCTTCGATATGCTCCAGCTTGCTCACGGAAATCTCATACGCCACTCTCGTCTCAAACGTATCTTCGTCCAGTTTCTTTTGATATTCGCGGCTCTGGATCCTTCCCCAGATCTGGATATGCTCCCCGACCTGAAAGCCATCGGCAAATCTCGCATTCCTTCCCCAGCAGATACATGGAATGTAATCAGATTTCCCATACGGACGGTTCACCGCAAGCAAAAGGTCCGCGATCTCACGCCCGAGCGGCGTCTTTCGATACACCGGCGCCTTGCAGATATACCCGTCCAAAAATATGTAATTCGGTTTTTCACTGCCGATTTCCACCTCATCCACTCTCAAATCTCTCACAAAAACCGAAAGGATCAGACGGTTTCTACTCTCTTCATGCCGGTTGTACGACCGAAACTGTCCGCTTACTTCAAAGTATTTCCCCCGGTAATCCTTTGATACATCCACAAGCCTCTCCGAAACCATGAGAGGGATCGTGTCGTACACGTTGCTGAGCCTTCTCACAGAAAGATGCACCATATAAAAACCTTCCCCGTACACTTCGTGACTGAAAGAGAATTCGCTCACTACCTCTCCATACACATTTACCTGATTGTTTCCTAAAACCTTATCTGTCATCATATGACCCCCTTTGTTTATTTCCCATGAGTGTCCCGTCATGGATTTTTTATCGTTACCTTAATAATGATATGCGCATATCCCCCTCTTTAGAACCAAAATAATTCAATTTGCTTAAATTTTTTTATTGTGCTACAATATGTAAGGTGGTAGAGGTTATACTCCATTTACTATAATAACACATGAAAGGGTATCTTTGCAAATGTTTACGAAAAGAAATGACATAAGAAATATTGCGATCATCGCTCACGTCGACCACGGGAAGACGACGATCGTAGATGAACTATTGAAGCAAAGCGGCGTGTTCCGCGCAAATCAGGAAGTTGCGGAGCGTGTCATGGACTCCAACGACATCGAGCGGGAGCGGGGCATCACGATCTTATCCAAAAACACGGCCATCCACTATGGCGATGTAAAAATAAATATCATTGATACGCCGGGCCACGCCGACTTCGGCGGGGAAGTCGAGCGCGTTCTGAAAATGGTAAACGGCGTCATCCTCGTGGTTGACGCGTTTGAGGGGGCGATGCCGCAGACAAAATTCGTGCTGAAAAAAGCGCTGGAGCTCTCGCTCCCCGTCGTCGCGTGTATCAATAAGATCGACCGGCCCGAGGCCCGCCCGGAGGAAGTCGTCGACGAGATCCTTGAATTATTCATTGATCTGGACGCCGACGAGTCACAGCTTGACTGCCCGTTTATCTTTGCCTCCGCGAAAGAGGGCACCGCTTCCGCCTCTCTGGAAGAGGCAGGAACTGACATGAAGCCGCTTTTTGACGCGATCATCGACTATATCCCAGCTCCGGAAGGAGATCCTGACGCCGATACGCAGGTGCTCATCAGCACGATCGATTACAATGAATATGTGGGACGGATCGGCGTGGGAAAAGTGGATAACGGCTCGGTCCGCGTCAATCAGGACGTGGCGATTGTGAACGCGCATGATCCTGAAAAATATAATAAAGTAAAAATAAGCAAACTTTACGAGTTTGAGGGCCTGAACCGCGTCGAGGTTACGGAAGCCGGCATCGGTTCCATTGTCGCGATCTCCGGTATTTCCGACATTCATATCGGCGACACCCTCTGTTCCCCGGATAACCCGCAGCCCATCCCATTCCAGCGGATCTCCGAACCGACGATCTCGATGGACTTTATCGTGAACGACAGTCCTCTTGCCGGGCAGGAGGGCAAATACGTAACATCCCGCCACCTGCGCGACCGTCTTTACCGTATGCTGAATACCGATGTCAGCCTGCGCGTTGAAGATACCGATACAACGGAAGCGTTCAAAGTATCCGGCCGCGGCGAGCTCCATCTGTCGGTCCTCATTGAAAATATGCGGCGGGAAGGCTATGAATTCGCGGTAAGCAAACCGGAAGTCCTGTATAAAACCGACGAGCACGGAAAGAAACTGGAACCGATGGAGCGCGCCTACGTGGACGTTCCCGATGAATTTACCGGCACTGTCATCGACAAACTCAGCCAGCGCAAGGGCGAGCTCCAGGCGATGACCCCGCACGGCGCCGGCACGACCAGACTGGAATTTCTCATCCCGTCCCGCGGCCTGATCGGCTATCGCGGGGAATTTATGACCGATACAAAGGGAAACGGCATCATCAACACCGAATTTTACGGTTATGGCTCGTACAAGGGCGACATCGCCTACCGGAAACAGGGCTCCCTCATCGCCTATGAAACCGGGGAGACCGTGACCTACGGCCTGTTCAGCGCGCAGGAGCGCGGCACGCTGTTCGTCGGCCCCGGCGAAAAAGTGTACGGTGGTATGGTCGTCGGGCAAAATGGTAAAACTGATGATATCGAAGTAAATGTATGCAAGAAAAAGCAGCTGACGAACACGAGGGCTTCCGGTTCCGATGACGCGCTCCGCCTCTCTCCGAAAAAGGAGCTGAGCCTGGAGGAAGCGATCGAATTTATCGACACCGATGAACTGCTGGAGATCACACCGGAGCATCTGCGCATCCGCAAGAAAATCCTGGATGGGACCGAGCGCTACCGTTCCAAGCGCAACGCGAACTGACCGTTTCGCGCAATCGCCTATATGGAGGAAAACATGGAATTAAAACCGATCAGCCCATTTGTACAGAGTATCTTTCAGAAATATGAAAGCATGAGGCCCTGCTTCATGAGCGAAGGACATTTTCTGAACCAGTTTTTATGGGAAAATTACTATCATACAAAATTTGCGTGTGACGGCACAGCCCTGTATCTGTTTTTCGAAAAAGACGGGAAAAAAGGCGCTTTCTGCCCTCTTTGCCCCGTCGATCACCTGGCGGAAGCGTTCCGGCGCATGCAGCACCAGTTCCACGACGTATGGGGTGAGAAAATGAATGTGTTCCTGATCGACACGCTGACGAAAGACGTATGGGAGAGCGCCGGCCTGCTGTCCGGCTACACCATCCACGAGGACCGGGACAGCGCGGACTACATTTACGAGGCAGAGAAACTAAAAACCCTGAGCGGACGCGCCCTTCACAAGAAAAAAAATCTCGTCAACGCATTCCAGCGCGAATACGAGGGACGTTTTTCCTATGAAACACTGAGCTGCCGCAATATCGAAGAGGTGAAGGATTTCCATGAACAGTGGCTGGATGAACGGCGCGTCGATGATAAGTATAACTGCATCGACAACGAAGAAGAGGGCGTCTACCGTCTGCTCGGCAACTGCCGCAGCGTAGACTGCCACATGGGAGGCATCCGCATGGACGGGGACCTCGTCGCCTATTCGATCGGCAGCTACTGCCCGTCGATCCAGTGCGCGTTTATCCATATCGAAAAGGCGAGAACGGACATCAAGGGCCTGTATAACTACATTAACCAGCAGTTCCTCATCCACGAATTCCCGGACGCGCGCTACGTCAACCGGGAGGACGATCTGGGACAGGAGAATTTAAGAAAAGCGAAGCTGTCTTACAAACCGATCCGCCTGGAGGAAAAATTTTATTTGTATGAGACATAGGCGCTGGAACAGACGTCAAATAACAGACACTCAAAACGATACCGCCGTATCGTTTCATATAAGGACTGCCGCAATAGTATCCCGGTCAAACTTTCGATCGTTCCCGTGCGGCAGTCCTTTATTCATCAGCGGATCATTTTACCGTAAATCCGGCTGTCTTTATTTTTTTCTTATAAGCTTTTTCCTTCGCGGCAGGAAGTTTAAACTTCGCCGTTTTTGAAATGCCCTTAAAGGCATTCTTACCGATTGCGGTGATCTTTTTACCCTTGATCGTAACCTTTTTCAACTGCTTGCATTTATAAAACGCTTTGGCGCCAATCTTCGTAACCGATGTGCTGATCGTAACGTTCTTCACATACTTGTTATTCGCCAGCGCTTTTGCGGCAATTTCCGTTACCGGATACGTTGTTCCCTGATACGTCACCTTCGCCGGGATCGAAACGGTCTTGCTTTTTTTGTTCACCGGCCCCGCGTACTTCAGGGTGACTTTTCCCGCTCCTGCTTTCGCGACATATTTATGTCTGCCCACCGTAATTTTCTGACCCTGCTTCATGGAAGCCGGCGCCGGTGTAGCAGGCAGCGAAATGGAAGGCACGGAAGGCTGGTTCGTGCCAGTCGGCGGAACGGTCGGGTTTTGTGATTCAGACGGTGCCGCGGATGGACCTGCTGTCTCTCCTGGCGCTGCCGTCGGACTGTCGGCCGGATCGACCGTAACAACGATTCCGGTCTCCAGTATCTCGTAATGCTCGGTATCTTCTGGCGTAAACAGCAGCAGATATTCCGTTTTCCCGCTGTCTGATAAAGAAGGTTTGATCTCCGGCTGTTTCCATGAGAACGTTCCCGCCACATCTGCGGACCCGTGCTTGATCTGAGCATCACGTAAACTCTGCCCCTCTACGATCTTGTCTGCCACCGGCATGACATGTATAATCGGCAGCGCCTTCCCGATCGTAAAATCTGCCACCGCTGCGGCACTCTTATAGCAGGCCGTACCTTCGCTTGTCACGCGAATCGTATATTCGCCCGGCTCCTTCGGTACACTGGCCGTGTACTCCGAGTCCTCCGCGCCCTTACTTTTATATTCGTATGTCAGGCTCCCCAGTGACGGATTGATCACCTCCGGCTCAATATCCACGCCATAAACCGTATCTTTGCAGATCACCCGCAGCGGATTCTCTACTTTATTGATCACAAAATACTTTTTTGTGGAACCAAATGACGCGTAATCGCCCCGGCCCTTGACCGTTACACTGCCCTGTCCCGGCAATACGTTACTGCCATACGATACGGAGTAGTCGATTCCCTTGCGCAGTTCCTTCCCGCCAAGTGTCACAGTGACTTCCGGCTTGATGCGCTGTCCATTGTAATCCTGCGGCGCGATGTCCGCTACCACGGCGTTGCGCATCACCTGATCGCTCCACTCATACCCGGACTCCGCCACGTTTTTGTAATACGTAAACGCACCTTCCGCGGCATGATAGATCGCGATGTCAAACTGTTTCGTATCGTTGAACTCTAACAGATATGACTGCCCTTCCGGTTCGCAAAGAGAACCATACACCGGATCCTCGGATGAAGTCCTGCTGGCAAAATAGTCAAACATGCTGCCGTCAAAACTCTTTTCGTTTAACCCTTCCTCTTTTGTCATATTGAAAATCCCGCACGCCATCTCATCTGACTCCACACTTAAAAAAGTAGAAGAACTGTATCCACACATAGAAATGTCTGGGAAAAAGAACAGGATCAATTCGGCCGGAATCGCTGAGTCTATATCCGTTATTCCCAACTCATCCAAATCTGCCTGCTTACTCGGGTAACTTATCGTCGGCGTTCCAGGGTGTCCTTTATAATAATACTCATAAGAGTCCCCATAATATTTCATCACCATGTTTGCATAATCCTTAAAATTCTGCTCAGTCGTAACGGTAGTTCCCAAAATTACCATAACAGGTTTACCCGTTTTATTTGCTTCGCTAAACATATCATCATTAAAACGATACAATTTCTTAAAAGCCGTATCCCTATTTACATTCTGTACCGCTGAAAGCATCTGGGCAATATTCTTATTTGTAGCATTTTCCTTTACTTTTTGCAAAACTTCTGCATTTCCAGAACTAAAATTATTTTTTCTTCCGACCCACCAATCTACATTCGAATCTTCTGCCGCTGCCGCCGCATATTTTTCAAGTGCCTGGTAATACAAACTTCCAGTATCCCCCAAATACTTAGCCCATGACGCATCAAATTTTCCTTCTTCCCGGGTCCTCGCCTTCAAAGTCTGCCAATCCCGGCGCATATCTTCGTATAACGAACCGTCTGCATCCTCTTTAAACATTTTATTATATATATAATACGTTCCACTTCCATCTGAAAGAAAAACTGTGCGGTACTGCGATTCTGGTATCCGATTCGCCTCAAAAAGCACCAGCATGTGTTCTATATAATTATCTGTTGAATAAAGAGTAAATGTCGAATTTGGATTCATTTCATACAGATCTTTTACATATGCCGACATTTGATTTCTTGCTCCCAGCCAGTCCGCGAATGAAGTATCATAAGCTCCTTTTGGTGCCGTTGGCAATTTATACACATTTTCCGGGAGTTCATCCCAATTCCATGCTGCCAGTCTGTGGAACATGGTAATGGTAGGGATTGGATCTCCATCGGCATCCTTCGTAATACAATAGTTTTCATTCGTCGTTGGATTCTCTGCGCCATCCCATAGGGAGAGGGAAAACAGAACTGCTGGAAATGTAGCACTCACCAACGCCAGATTGTACTGTTCTGCCACGATCCCTATCGTGACAGCCTCCGACGCACTCACAACGGCGCCCGATTTCACATATTCCACCGTCACGCGGAATTTTCCGAAATTTTCGAAATCCATCGCGTACTCGGTTTTTCCACTTTCCAATGGAAGCGTTTTCGTCACGTTTTGCGTAACTGCATTTTCATAATACATATTTGCCGTAACTTTTACAGAATCGGCCTTCCCATCTGCCAGTATGGCATCGTTTCCTGCAATCCGAAGTGTCAGATCCGTCGCATTTACGTTCGTCTGCTCGAGTTCAACATTTCCGAGCTCATTTTCTGCCATTACTGCTGTTGTCGTAACCTCTTTCGCGCCTGTCTTCGCGCTTTCCCCCGAAACGGCAGCCGCCGTATAAAATCCCGGCCCTGACAGCGGAGATAACACCATTGCCATCACCAATAATGAGGCAAACACTCTCCTTTTCCATTTGTACATTGTTTCATACACTCCTTTGTATTTTATGATTACTTACAGTAGCATATCAGCATAAAACTGTCAACCATTTCGGCTTTTATAAAAATTGCCATTTACACATTCGGTGATCCAATACGCCATATTTTCCGGATCACTAAAATTCTTTCGGTTCGGCAGAACAAAATCCGCTTCTTTTTCGATATCCCTGTACCGCTCCATATCCGTCTTATCCCGGCTGAATACCTCATCTATATCATCCCCCCGCTGGAACATCCGCATCAGCCTGTCCCGCCTCGACACTTTGATATAAAAAACATCTATGCTGTTTTGCGAGCCCGTTCGAACACGCAACTTCCTTACTTCCTCCGGCGTCAGTGTACAAACTTTCTTTTTCCGGCCTGCTTCGTGAAATCGCGCAAATATATGATCGGTGTCCGTCATTTTCTCATATCCGAACTTTTCTATCAGCACCCGTTCGATGGATGACTTCCCGCTCCCGCATTCGCCTACGAGTATTACCACAGCGCTTCCTCCTTTTTTAAGAATCGTAACATACGACGTTCCAGCAGATCCAGTCTGGAAATCACTGCTGCCCTGTCTCTCGCCCCGCTTCCACTTCCGGCCGGATCCGGACAAGCACCCCATTCCGGCTTCCGCAGTGAATTCCCGGCCAGATCTTTCAAAAAAGCGGCAAATTCCTGATCCCCTGCTCCTGATCTAACAAACCGATCAAATAATGTCAGATAGAGAAACGCCTCTTTTCTGTTGAAAAAGTGCTTCGTCTCATCCGTAATGACCTGCTCCAGCCGGCAAAGATGACAAGAGAGCTGCTCAAATTGCTCTTTTGACGCGTTTTCGTTCAGATATCTGCACATTGACTCCAGATGCTTATTCCATCGTTTCAAATGATACATGCACATCACCGTTTCGACCACCGTCCGCTCTGCAGCGCCCTTTATCTTTTCTTTTTCCGTTAACGCGCTGCACTCAATAAAAAATCTGCTATTTGTGATCTCACGTATGATATGCGCGAATTTGTCCAGAAAAGTAAGCGCCCGCTGATCCGCGTTCATTTGTGTGTGGTTATTGTATTTCCTCATATATTCTGAAATCTTTTTGGCATCACACTGTTCATAGATCACCGTCTCGATCGGATACGCGTTAAATTTCTTTTTCCATTCATCCGGTAATCGTTCATATGTGAGATTCCTCAGATCACATGTAGTCCGCTTGCCATCAATTTCATAAGAAATAACCGGGTTCCCGGTCACCGATGTCAGCTTAAAATTTCCATATCTGAATTTATTCAATGCCGCGCTCCTCTGCCCCCCATCTACGATCCATAATCCAGCGTCTTTTTGTTCTCCTAATATAATGGGCGGGATATAGCCCTCTGTCAGGATCGTAACGATCAGTTCACTGGTCTGTTCGCTGTTCCAGGTGAAGTATCTCGCTGCATCCGTATCCTTTCGGATGCGGGTTTCCCGAATCTTTCGTAAATACACTTCGAGTGTGTAAGTCTGTCTGCGTAGATTTGCCATGTTTTCCTCCCTCTACTAAATCAAAAGAGATACATTCCGGTCAGAATGGATCGCAGCATGATATTCCGCATACTCTTTTTTCGTCAATTTCATATTTTTCCGTATTTCCCGCGGCATGTAACCAGCTGCTTTCAACATCAGTACCTTCTTCTGTTCTCTGGACAACCTGCTCAAATATTTCAGCATTCGCTCACTGTAACTCTCCCCATTTCGCTCGAGTACTTCTTCCTCCATATCATACCGCCCTGGGATCACGTCCCGCCATGTCAGCGTCTCCCCCTCGCCGATCGGGGCATCGATCGAAACGAGAAGCTGCTCAGTCTTCCTCTTTTCCCGGTTCCTTTTCGTCATCTCCGTCTTCACCCGGTTGCACAAACACGAATATAGAAATGCTTCAAAAGACCTGGAATCATCATAACGTCTTATGATATCCGCAAATACTTCATTTGCCAGGGAATAAAAATCATCCATATCCATGTCCGACAGTCCCCCGAAACTTTTTACGATCCCGTTTACGACACCGTGGAGTTTTTCCGCATTATTTTCATAATACAAATGCAATATTTCCTCCATCTCTTTCGTACCTCCTTTTTTTATTTCTAAACACATTATAGAACGGATGTTTGTATTTGTCAACACTTTTTCGAACATTTGTTTTGAAAAAGGAGAAATATATAGTAGGAACTCTTTGCAACAGTTAGCGAAAGGAGATGTGAGAATTTTGAACAGCAAACGAAACTGCATCTACATACCGGGCATTGATGCCAAAGATCTGTATCTGGCAGAATCCTCAGGCGGATATTCCCTTCTGTCAAAGACCGGAGCCGTCCGCCTGCACCGTTTTACAAATTCCCTGGATTTCAGCCTGGACAGCGAGTACATCCGAACAGCCGCCCGGGAAATCTACGGGGAAAAAGAATGCTTTTCCTTTTTATCGGATGGAAAAGAATACAGCGATAAGATTATCAATGTAACGTTCCAGTACCGCGTCGAAGAAGAAGGCGTCGCGCTTTCCCGCAGGCAGCTGCGCGAATACCTCTATCAGGAGGGTTTCACCTGCAACGGCATCCATTTTGTCCGCTTCAAACGCACGTCCGGTTCCGCGCGCGTCGGGAAATGCCTGTTCATCGACGAACGGCTTTACGCGCGGATCCACGAATGGGAAATGTGCGGCCTAAAGATCGAGGAAGGCGCCCCCACGGACCTGGCCGCCCTGGAGTCCTATCTCTCCCTGACCGCCAGCAGCGCGATCGACCTACTCACGATCGACCCCAAAAGCATCCTCATCATCCCTGACTGCGAAAGTATTTTTGATGAGCGGTCCATCCTCGTCGAGATGGATGAGCAGAACCGGATCACCGCGAAAGAAGGAGACGCCCGGATCTCAAATTCCATCTTTGACGGCCAGTCCCTGATCGATCCGGACTGTATGGGGGCGTACCGCTCCTATGGCATGGTCCTGTTGAGAAATCATTTCTTTAAATCGTGCTGTTTTAATACCAATATCCGTCAGTGGTTTCGGGATAATCAGATCACCGAGCTATCCCAGCTGAACAGACACGCCGTGACCCTTGCCGAAAACATCGAGGACATCAAACTGATCACAACGCCCAGCAGCGTAAAATACGGAAAATTCGCCCCGCTGACAAAATGGCTCGAACAGATCGGGCCGACATTCAGCGTGGTAAAACATGAAAAAAAGACCCCCTTCTTTCATGGAACGATGGTACAGGCCCATTACCAGCTTTTAAATACGCTGCCTCTCACGCCGGACGACATACACCGCCTGCTCGAACCCTCATTACACTATGTAAACCTGTTGAATACAGATACCGATGTACTAAAATACCACGTAAAATGCCGCACCCGTCACCCATCCGAAGAGGACAGGGATTCCCCTCTCTTCTCCTATAAGAACGACATCGTTTTTACGATGATGAACGAAACGGAAGCCTTTTACCGCACGAAATATTTTTATGATTTTAAAAAGGAGACATGCAAGGCGTATTTAAAAAACATCAAAAAAGGACATATCCTCATAAACGGAAACTATTCGGTACTGTTCGGGAACCCCTATGAAATGCTGTTACATGCGATCGGTAAATTTGATATTACTGCAAACCAATCCTCTCTCCCGCCCGGTTTTATCCATACGAAAAGATACCCGTTCGGAACAAAACTCCTGGGATGCCGGAGTCCGCACATTTCCGCGTCAAATATACTCGTATCCACCAATATGCGGCACGACCTGATCGACACATATTTTAACTTAACAGAGGAAATCGTCTGCATCAATTCCATCGGGGAAAATATACTGGAACGGCTGAGCGGCGCTGATTTCGACTCGGACCAGATGATCCTTACCGATAACGACATACTGGTACGGGCCGCGCTGAAATATTATGGCATGTTCCAAATACCCGCCAACCGTGTTTTCGCCAGAAAATCCGAGCGGTTTTACACGAATCAGGAAAAGGCCGACCTCGATTACCGGACAAGCGAAAACAAAATAGGGGAAATCGTCAATCTGTCACAGGAATTGAACACGCTGCTGTGGGATACCGTTCATAAATGCGGAAAAACCCTGACGGACTGCTACGATGAAGTAAGGGAGATCTACCATGATATTTGTATCCTGAACGTGTTAAGCTGTATCGAAATCGACAAGGCCAAAAAGGAATTTGATATTTCTTCCAGCCGTGAAATCCGGGAGATCAAACAGAAATGGGCGCGCTTCTCACCGGACAACAAAAGGATCAAACCAGCCTTTCTCGGATACATCGCGCAGACAAAGGGATACCGGGATGCGGACCGCAAACAGTATCTCTATCACGACAGCCCGATGGACTATCTGCTGCGGGAAACAAACCGTTACCGCTCGCGCAAGTCAAAGGGCAGCGAATTTATCCCCCTGTCCGAATGTTTTCGTTTTCCCGGTTTTAACAGCCACTCGGTCAACCGGAAACAGACGAAGCAGATCGTAGACTTATGCGAGGCGGCTCTTTCCGCCATCCGCGCCGTGTGGTCGAAAGAATACTACACGGGAGAGGAAAAATATAACCTCGCGCAGCAGTACCGAGACGAGCTGGCAGCAAACATCCATAAGATGAAGATCAATCCGCACACCCTGTTTACACTGATCACGTTTACCGATATGAAAAAATACGCCTCCATCCATAAACTTCTGTTTGACGTACTATTTCACTATCGAAACCAGACGATCCTTGAGATCATGGAGCAGCTTGACAAACCGTGTTCCTACATAAAAGAGTGCGCCGATGGCGACATACATTTATATGGAATACCATTCAAACGTTTTGGAGGAAGATCACATGAATAAACATGAATTTATCGCGGAAGCAGCAAAAAGATGTAACGTATCTACCTATGAAATAGAAGAAAACCTGAACGTCATGGCAAATATCGTAGCCGAAAAACTGATCGCCGGTGAAACCGTAGAGTTTCCTAAACTCGGAAGCTTCCATATCGTAAAACGAAACAGCATGACGGGCAAAAACTTATTCGGTGAACCGGAACGCCAGCTGGACGCCTGCGTATATCCGTCCTTTAAGATCGTGAGGCAACTGAAAACGCGGGTCAAAAATGGCTGCAAATACTGCCAGAAGTTATAAAATCAAAAAAACACCATCCCTTTTTTTGCGGAACTGTTCCGTGACGGAAACGGAAGTCTCCCGCCAAAAACCAGCTTTTTCAAATAAGGGAGCCATAGGAAGATCACACTCTCATCTCTTTGACAGATGGCGGTGCGGCCATTCGGCCGTTCCGCCATTTGCATTCTCAAACATATCGAAAGGAGACATACATGAATCTGCTGCACGCCTCTTCTGTCCAGATCATTCCGAACCTGGCGGTCAGGATCCCCACGGTCGGAGAAATTTTAGGACAGGAAGAAACTTATTTCCAGATCGTTTCCGCATTTACTTCGACGCCGTTCCAATATATGGTCCCTCTGGATGATATGGGAATCGACTACACGAAAATCACGGAATACGAATTATTTCAAATGCTGTTTCCCGTCTACGCGCAATCGGATCTGTCCATCCTGTTCGGGGATGTGGATCTGTCCGACTTTTCCATCTATATACGGGAAACGGACAAAGAAACCATTCTGTTCAGTCCGAAAAACAATATCGCGATCGACGAACCCGTCTATCACAAGCTGGCAGATACGATCCGTTCCATCCATCTGATCGAAAAAGTAAAGTCAAAACCGGGGAATGAATCCGCCCGGACTTATCTGTTAGAAAAAGAACGGGCGAGACAAAAAAGAGCGGCGGGAAAACCACACCATTCCCATCTGGAAAAGCTCGTGGTCGCGCTCGTCAACACAAGCGAATTTCCCTATGACTACCGGTCGTGTATGGAACTTCCGATTTATCAATTTTACCAGAGTTTCCAGCAGATCCAGCACAAGATCCAATTCGATCACACAATGACCGGCGTCTATGCCGGAACCGTTGATACATCCAGGATGCACAACAAAGACGCGCTTTTCTGGATATCAAATAAATAATCTATTTTAAAGGAGGACGAATCAATGAATATTGACAAGTTTACAATCACATCTTACGACAGGCTCATGGGGTTTGACCGCAGCACCGGAAAACTCGACATGATCCTCGACGAATTAAGCGACTTTACGCTGTCCCACGAGGAAGAAAAAGTTGACATTACCGGAAAAGGAGGGAGAACGATCACTTCCCTCAAGAAAAACAAGAAAGTGACCGGAAAAGGTACCAATGGTATGCTCTCCGGCGGCGCTCTTGCCGCTGCCCTCGGCGCGGACGTCGAAAACGGCAGTTACCGCATCCGCTTCACCGACACGGTCGCCGTAAACGCAAACAAAGGCGTTACGCAGAAAACAGCCGTCGGCACAGCCGGAAATGAAATCGGCACGATCTACGTCAAGGACAGCGCGAACGCCAGCCTCTCGGAGAGCCGGAAACTCGTGCAGACAAGCGAGGCTCCGAGCAAAAGCGGCACCTTCTCTTACAACCCTGAGAACAACGAAATTTCCTTCTTCGCCGGCGATGTCGAAAATGAAACGGAAGTCATCGCCTTCTACGATACGGAAGTGGATGGCAGAAAGATCACCAACGACGCGGATCACTACAGCAAAACACTGCAGGTCGTTGTGGATGTAACATGCCAGGACGGATGCGACAACGTATTCCACGGCCAGTTTATCATTGACCGGGCAGATTTTAACGGTACGTTCGATATCCAGGGCGGTTCCGACCCATCTACACTGGGCTTCGAGTTCACGTCCCTGCCAAACCTCTGCACCGGCAGATCGGATCTGTGGGAATTTATCGTATTTGACGGGAAATAAGAGCGGAGAAATCATGGTGAAGCGGAACCTTTCGGCAAAGGGAGTTGTCCTAATGGCATTCCCTTTGCCTTTTTGGCTTCGCCACTTTGCCTTCGCCATTTTGGGGTTCACCATTTGGCGTTCCGCGATTTGGAAGTTCCGCCATTAACAATTTCCCCTTACAAATCAGGAGGTACTATGTCTGACAACAAAAAAATCCCCTGCCGCGTATGCGGAACGCTATTTACACCGTGCGCCTACTGCCAGTCACATGACGGCGTATTCCGATGGCGCAATTTCGCCTGTTCCCGGACATGCGCGGCAGACTATATAAAAAAGACAATGAAATACCGAACGAAAGGAGACTCATCCAATGAAACTGAACCTGAAAATAAGATTTAAAAATCCCGTGTTCCTCGCGCAGCTATTTTTGGCGTTGATCACGCCTGTTTTAAGCTACGCCGGCCTGACAGCAAGCGAGGTAACGACATGGAGCGCCTGTTTTGATCTGGTCACCTCGGCCCTGCGCAACCCGTACGTGCTCAGCCTTGTCGCTGTCAGCGTCTGGAATGCAGTCAACGACCCTACAACTTCCGGCCTTCGTGACAGCGTGACGGCTCTCGCTTATCAAAAGCCAAAAATCAACAAGCAAAGGTATGATCAATATGGAAATCATAACACAATTATGTAAGCTGGATCTCTTTTCCCTGTTTACCGGCTTCTTTCTCATCCTGTCCGCCATCATCACCGGCTGCACCATCATCGGCAGATTTTCTGAAATGATCGGAAGACCGGTGAAATGGGTTCGCGAAAAGGACAACGATCTGAAACGTTTAACAGAAATGTTTGTGGAAAAACAGATTGATGATATGAGATATGAAATTCTGAATTTTGCTTCCTCCCTTTCAGAAGGAAGAGAGTTTAACAAAGAACAATTCGATCATATCCTCCAGATCCACCAAAAATACGAAGAGATCTTAAAGAAACACGATATGACGAACGGACAGGTCGTTATGAGCATGGAAGTCATTAATGAAATATACAAAGAAAAACTGAAACATGGATTTCAGTCACAGAAAGGAGCATTCCCATGAAAATCGCATTAACAGTCGGCCACTCAAGGCTCAAAAGCGGATGCTATACGAGCGCCGACGGAACAAAATACGGCGGCTGCCATGAATACAAATGGTGCCGGGCGTTTTCCAAACAGGTGGCCGCCCAGTTACGGAAAAAAGGACATCATGTTGACCGGATCGTCTGCCCGGAGCGCAAATTCATATCCAGCTCGCAGGAAAAAATCCATAAATTAAATATCATTAATCTGGGCCGGTACGATCTTGTCATCGAACTTCATCTAAATGCCGCCTCACCCGACGCGACAGGCACTGAAGTGTTGTACAGATCGAACGCCGGCAAAAAATACGCCGCGGCCATCCAAAAACAACTATCGTCCGTTTTTAAAAACAGGGGGATTGTAAAACGGGACGATCTCTATATGCTGAATCAGACAAAACCGCCAGCCGTTCTGATCGAAACATTTTTCTGCACGAACAAAAATGACTACAAGAAAGCTAAGGGACTCGCCAACCGGCGGAAACTGGCAAAACTGGTGGCCACAGGCGTACAGAAAACCGTGATCACGGAAAAAGGAAAGGAGGCTTGATCTTATGGACGATTCATCGATCCTGACTTCATTCAAAACACTTATTTCAGAACTACAGGGAATTGCGGGGCTTGACCAGCTGCAGGAAGCCATTTCCGATCTGAAAGAAATCAATACCCTTTTGACACAACTCAGTAAAACTGGCAGCCATCTGTCAAACAGAAGCTTAGAGCAGATCAAAGACGAGTCTTTTGAGGTCTCCGGCAAATACGGAAAAAAGGCCGCCAGCTACTTGTCGGATGTACAGGAAGCATCCAACGCCGGATACCAGAACGTCTCTGACATCGCAGCTTTGTCTGCCGCGGTCCAGTCAGCTGGCGATATGTCAGCCGAACTGGCAAACGAGTTTATTTACACGACCGATCAAGCGTATGAACTCGGAGGCTCGGTCGAAAAATTGTCAGATATCCTCGATGGCAGTACGAGTATCTCCATGCGCCACGCCGTAACGCTGTCCGAACTGGCAGAAGGCATGTCCGCAGTCAGCTCCCACGCCGCTTCGCTCGGGTTAAACGCAGATGAGACGGCCTCTATTCTCGGAACGATGATCGCCGTGACCCATCAGGGCGGCTCCGAAATGGCCGAAGCATTTGAGACGATCCTTCTCTATATCAACCAGATCACCGACGAGGAAGCAGGGATCACGACCGATGGTCTTGCCCGTTATGAAGCCGCTTGTCAGGCACTGAACGTTTCCCTCTATGAAACAAAAAACGGCGCCAACGCCCTCCGCGACCCGTTGGACGTAATCCGCGATCTGGCCAGGGAATATTCGAACCTGAACTCCCTGGACACAAGAAAAGCCGATCTTCTAAGCGCCGTCGGCGACGGAACAAACGCAGAAGGCCTGCAGGCGATCTTAGAAAACTACAGTTTGTATGAAGAGATGCTTCAGAATTATTCACAGGGGGCGGGTTCCTTAGACGCGGTAGCCAGTAAGACCGCCGACTCCTGGGAAGGCTCCCTAAACCGCCTCTCCGATACGTGGACGGAAACGATCGGAAATATCGCTGACTCCGATGCGATCGTCACGATCATCAACTCGCTGAACAGCCTTCTGTCCGCTGGCAACAGCCTGACCGGCTGGCTCGGTTCCGCCAGCACCATCGGACTGGGCGCCGGATTATTGGCCGGCATCAAGAACGTAGGTAGGGATAAAATGTTCTCCCTCATTTAAATATGCCCACTATCATACCGTTCCCTGTCCAAAGGGCAGGTCTTTAGTATGATCCTTTATGAAATACATAATTGAATCTCGTGTGGAATCAACCACCGTATACGTCTACCGGGAATTTCCCGCAAATTCCCCCGTATCGTATAGCAGATATGGCATCCCGCTGCATATGGATGCACCCTTTCGCAATTAAGGGTCTTGGAAGTCAGTACACAAATATTGCTACTCTCCTTCGTGGCGACACAAAAGGCTATAGTGACAATGTAATATTTGATGACAACGAGCAGATGACAGCGTACAGTAAGTACAGAAATCCTTTTAAGGATGGAAATCTCACCGGCGAAGACCGGATGAGTGCTAATCCCAGAGAGCATCAGGGCAGGTGGTGCCAGGTGAAATTCCTGGCGCTGCAAGGAGTGATCCGGACTTTGCCGAGTGTAACGGTTAGTAATTGCTGTTAGGAATCCTATCTCCTATGTTTACACGTTTGTTGGAACCCTTGTTACCGGGGTTGGTGGGAAGGTAACTTGATGGGACTGATATTTTAAAAATCGGAGCTGCAGTTATTGCAATGCCATTGTTTGCTTACTTTACCAGCGGCAAAGACACCAAATAATGCAACGCTTCCGGCTTTGGATATTCCAGATATTTTCTTTGTATTGGTGGAATGGCAGTATGGGCATTCTACTTTGGGGGATGTCAGGTTTTCCTCTATTATTGTATGTTGATCAATTCTTCTCCAATAATCTTCATCACATTCCCCAGTACTGTTTTTTAAGATCAACGGTTTTGGATATGATACCTCTGGCTGTTGCAATCTATTATATATACAATTATAATCATGATTTTTTAGAAGTTTTTTCTTTTTGAAAATATTCGCATGCTGTATATCTTCTAGCATTTTATTATATTCTTTTTCGAAGATAATATTTTCGCTATTACACTTATCGCAAAATTTATCATGATCAAATAGTTGTCTTCCACATTCAATACAAATTTTCACTTATTACACCCCAATTCTTTATTACGCATAGTCAAACCCAGCGTTGGCTAAACACTAATATATAAAATTAGTATAACATAGTATGATATTTAAAACAATGCCAAATGAATTAAATGGTGTAATAAATAAAGTTGGTATTCTAAATAGAAGTTTTGCCGACTTAAAAAATGCTATGTCCGTAAACGGTATTCGTGGACTTTTTAATGGTCTATCTCCATTCATAACCTCAAAAGACATTTCTAATATTAACGAATATAATCGTTTGGTTAGCGTAGAGGGCCTATCTTCGCAAACGGCATGGTACAGAACTATGTTGTCAAGCAGTAAAGCTGCCCAATTATTATTTGAAGACAAAAAAAATCTCATAAAAACTGATAATGGATTAATACTTTCAGAGAAAACTTTGACGCAAGCAACAAACTCAATGACTCTTGCTGCAAAAACAGCATCTATTGGATTAAAAACCTTTTCCATAGCTGGTAACATGTTGGTAATGTGGGGAATATCAGAAGCCATAAGCGCGATTGTCACTGCTGTCGATGAATATTCAAATCGAGTGCAATATGCACAAGAACGCCTAGACACATTCAATGAAACCGTAACAAATTCCAAAAATGAACTTAGAACTCAGGAGGACTGGATAAAAGAACATGGAAAAAGATATGAAGAACTTTCTCATGGTATAGATAACTATGGGCATAACGTTTCACTAACAACAGATGAAATGAACGAATATAACTCTCTTACCAGGGATATTCAAAGCATGTTCCCCAGTATGGTAACTGGTTACAATGAACAAAATAATGCTATTATCAGAATGAAAGGCAGTGTGGAAGCACTAACTGAATCTTACAAAGCTAATGTAAATGCCGCACATGCTGATGTATTAACAGATGCTAGCAAAAATTTTGGAGACTATAAGACATCTATTGAAGATGCCGTTGTTTCCAAAAACTCAATTCAATCCTTAATTGGCACAGAAAAAATCACTGGATATTTACAACAAAACAGAAGCCTTTCTTTTGAAATCGGTGATGTCCAATATGACTTTTCCAAAGTTTTGGGAAACGATATATACGACGAACTTGTTGCTGAAATCAAACAAACAAAACATGTTCCTGGTATTGTTGGTCGATACGATTTCAATTTCTCTAATCTAAGTGCAGGACTTCAGAAAAAAATCAGAGCTGCTCTTACTACTGCCGATGCAACAATTAAAACCGAAACCTCAAAAATAAAACCAATCTTAGAAGCTTTCGTTTATGGAAACAGTGGCAAAGATTCCGGTTATGACAAATTAAGCGAGGAGGGAAAACAGGTAATACGCAATGTGGTATCTAGTCTTGACGACAGTTTTTATACACAGTTTGACTCTGATACTGATATGGCGTCCTACTTTTTCTCTCATTTTATCGAACCTCTAAAAGATGGGTTAGATAATACCGATCTGGCTGTTAAAATCAATTCACTATTTTCCTTAAACCAAAATGATTATTCGAGTTATCAGGATTATGTCAATGCAGTAAATGATATAATAAATCAAATTAGGGAAAGTAGAGATCCAAAAGGAAATCTGTTATATTCTGAAGAACAAATAGATGGACTAAAAAACTTATTTGGCATTGGAAAAGTAAATGCAAATGGAGACTTGTCAGGGCAAGATCTAATTGACGTCGCAAAAGATAAATATTCATCAATTGATGGCGCAGATGATTATATTGCCACTTTAAATGAAAAGGAACTCAGAGTCTTATACGACCTAGAACCTAATGAAAGTAAAAGTCTTGATGATTTAAAACATGCAATAGCAAATCTATATAAAGAAGCAGAGCAGGAGACATCCACCGTCCCTCTCTCCTTCAAACAAGCCTGGAACTCCATCGGCACATCCGGAGATGAAGAAAAGGACAAAACCGCGCTCGAGACAAAAGAAAAACTTCTTGAACTGGCCGAAGCTGGAAAACTGACCAAACAAGCATTCAGAAACTCTTCCATTGCTGACGATTTTCTGAATCAGACGAAACTTTCCGCCGAAGAAGCAACACAGAAGATCAACGAACTCATCTCCTCCGCCGACCAGTTAGCATCCATGAAAACAGGCATCTCTTCTATTTCAACCATTCTGGGCGAAAAGAAAGAAAACCAGTCATCCAAAAAGACACGTACAAAAGGAATCAGTGCTGACACATTAGCGGGAATGCCAGACGACATCAAGGAACAGACAAAAGAATACGAATACTTTGTAGAAGTGTTAGGTGATGGCACAAAAGAAATGGACGATTGCAGGGATGCAGCAAACAAACTGGCTACTGCATACATCACCAGTAACAACTTCCTGTCCAACCTAACCAAAGAAAATAAAGATTATTACAAGTCTGTCTTAAAAGAAATGGGCGTAGAGAATGCTGCGGAAGTGGTGACGGCTGCACTGAACAAACAGAAAGTCAATGCAAAAATATCAACTTTCGATATGAAAAACTCAACAGAACAGGAAATCAGCACTCTTGGGTCGTACGTAAAATCACTGGATGATTCAAGTAAGGCTCTTGCCTATTACACGCTCCAACAGCAGATTGCAAACAATAACGCACTGGATACTTCTGACAGTGTAAAAAACCTGTTGAAACTTGCGAAACAATGTGGAATCACAGGTGAAGCGATTTTGATTTTGAAATCGCTAATATCTAACATGCAATTGCTGGAGTCTGGACAAATAACGACAAGCGGACTTGAAGTTGATACAAGACATGCCGGAGAAGCACAAAATCATCTAGAAGATGAAATATCGAGCGCAAAAAAACGTCTCAAAAAGATCATCAAAAAAGGTATGGAAGCCGGGACTTCGCCAAAAGTTACTCCGAAAAGCTCTTCCGGTTCCAAAAGTGGAAGTAAGAAAGAGAAATCCGACAAATCTAAATCCACCCAACAATTCGACTGGATCAACCGCTCCTTGGACCGCCTGTCATCCAGGCTTGACCTCATAAAAGCCAAATACGACAACCTGTTCAACAACAAAAAAGCAAAAGATTCCGATTCCCTGCTGAAACTACGGAACAAAAATCTGGACAAACAGTATAAACTTCTGGTAAAAACAGTCCGTCATCAGGAAAAAGCACAAAAGAAATACACGAAAAAAGCAGACGGCGTGCGTATCTCTAAAGACAAAAAAGAAGACGCTTCCTTAAAGAAAGCAGTCCGGGAAGGCCGTATCAAAAGTAAGAGCATGAATAAACTGATCCACTCTTATGGCGAACCAAAAGCCGAAAAGATACAAAAATATCAGGAATGGTACGACAAAGCAAGGGAAGCGGAAAAGAACAAGATCTCCGCCCAGACGTCGCGACGTGAAAATCGTATCCAGAAGTATCAGAACCTAGCCGATACGGCGGAACAGAGGAAATCTCTGGCACAGGCCGGGAAGGAAAACGCCGGAACAGCGGAGGACAAAAACGGATACATCGAGCAGGAAAAAGAAAGCATCGAAACATCCTATGAATACCAGATCCGAATAGCCCGACTGAAAAAGGACTCTCTGGAAGCCGACCGCCTCATGGCAGAAAAAACAAAAGAGCTTCTTGACCTTGAGATCGAGCAGCACCAGAACCTCGCCGACAAACACCAGAGCCTCCTCGACCAATACAGTGCGGAAAAAGAACTGGCAGCGAACGCTTCAAAAAAGAATGCGATCATCGCACAGGAACAAGCTGCGACAAAGGATCTCTATGCCGAAAAGATCGCCATCGCAGGATTAGAGGGCAACATCAGCGAGCAAAAAAAGCTACAGGCAGAACAAAGTAAACAACTGCGTGATCTCGAAGTAGAAACACACCAGAACCTCATCGACGAATACCAGGCGGAACTGGAAAAATCCTCCGCCGAAAAGGAAAATGTCAAGACATCCGGTGAAAAAAATGCCATCGTAGACCGGGAAAAACAACTTACCGCACAGCTTTACGCGGAAAAAATCAAAATTGCGGAATGCGAAGGATCCATTACCGAAAAGCAGCAGCTTCAGGCAGAGTTCACCCGCCAGATGCTCCTTCTCGAAAAAGAAAAGTTTGATCACATCTCCCATTACTACGAAAACCTGATGCGTCGGAAAGACAACGCCTACACAGACCTGAAAAGCATGACGGAGGAACTGGAAGCGAGAGGACTTGCCGTCAGCGGAAAACTGTACGAATCCCAAATCGCCATCAACAATGAAAAAAAGAAGCTGTACGAGAAAGAACTCCTCTCGCTAAATGAACAACTCCATTCCATTGAACAGGAAACGGATGAATGGTACGATGCGGTGGACGCCATACAGTCATGTAAAAACGGGATCGCGGAACTGACCAGGGACACGCAGACGCTTGCGGAAGCGAGCCGGAACGTCTCGTTTGAACTAAGCGATAAGATCATTTCACGCTACGACCTCATTTCCTCTGAATATGATCTTCTGATCGAATTCATGTCCGGCAAAAATCATACAGACGATAAAACCGGAATCTTTACAAAAGAAGGTACCGCCACCCTCGGCGCCTATTACGCCAAACTCCTGCTCGCAAAGGACGAGATGGAAACCTTTCAGGCATCCATGTCCGATATGTATCAAAAGCTGCAGAGCGGCGAAAAAGGCTATACCGATCAGAAAGCCTGGGACGAGTATTACGGGTATATGGACAAGGCCTTCCAATTGGAAAAAGCGTACTATGGCCTCCGGCAGGACATGGCCGGCCAGATGGAAAAGCGGTACACAGCAGAACTCGAGTGCCTTCAGGACATCATCAACAAACGAAAAGAACTGCTCCAGACGGAAAAAGATGAGTACGACTACCGGCGCACGATCGAGGAAAAGACAAAAAACATCGGCACGCTGGCAAAGCAGATCCAGGCGCTGAACGGGGACGACTCGGAAGCGGCAAGGACAAAGCTCCAGCAGCTCCGCGTCAGTCTCGACGACGCGCAAAAAGATCTGCAGGATACCGAGTACGACAGATGGCTCTCTGACCAGCAGACGATGCTTGACGATCTGTACAACGAGTTCCATGACTTCATCGACGGCAAACTGAGCGATACGGACGCCCTTTTCAACGAAGCGCTTACTTATCTGAAAGAGAAAGATATCGGCACGGAAATATCCGATGTGTTACATACTTACGCGGACACATACGGCCACACCTACTCGCCCGACTTCATGAACATCCAGACCGCTCTCGGCAAAGACGGGGATATTGTAAAAGCGATCACCGACGTATCTGACAAGATTTCAGAACAGTACCAGAATCAACTGAAAGCGACCCAGGACGCCGGAAACGTCATACGGCTCATATCTGAGATCGGACAGGTCGATTACGACGGAGAAGGGAGAAAAAGACTGATCGAGGCAGAAAACGCGTACCACTCATTGTCACCGGAAGCAAAAAGTATCGTCGATACGACTTCCGTCAACGGTCTGACTACACTGAAACAAAAACAGACCGAATGGGTCGGAATTACCGAAGCCAGAAGACAGGAAACGGCAAGAGCGGAACAAGCAGCGGCACAGCAGCGTTTAGAAGCGGAAAATCAACAGAAACGCGAAGCATTCAAAAATCTGATCGGGCGCACATACTTAGCCGACGCCCACACCTACGCTAACACATCCGGATTTGCCATTTTAAACCCCGACTTAGAAAACCTTCTACGAATAAACGGATTGTACCGGGAGGATAATTATCCGCTCAGTGAGGCAGGCGTCAAATCCATTATGACGCAGCTGGGATTTTCACGGCCGGAAAGCCACAACATGGATTCCATGTACAACTATATGAAAAACATCGGTTTTTCCGAGGGCGGTATCGCGCAGACGATCCAAAACGTTCCTGGCATGAACGGCGATCATGGATGGGCGACACTTACGAAAGGAGAGGCCGTTCTCACACCGCAGCAGGCCAAGGACTTTAAAATCCTTGCCCAGAACCTGAACGTACTAAATCCCGCCGTTCATATGTTACAGCACCTTTCCGGACCAAATGTAAATGCCGTCAGTCCCGCGAACAGCACGACGATCGGCGACGTCCACGTCACGGTAGATCTGCCAAACGTCACAAACTATGACGAATTTAAACAAAAGATGCAGTCCGACCCGAAAATCGAGCAAATGTTCAAATCGATGATATGGGACAAGGGCAGTCTGTCAAAATATCGTATCAATGTGAGATAGACCAGAACAAGCAACTACAAGCAGGCGCAAACGCAAAGTTATTTCAAGCACAAAAAAGCCGCAGGAACTGAAGTCCAACGAAAGCAAGGTCCCATGGATCTGAAGTCCCATGGATCTAAAGTCCCATGGAGTTGATATTTCATTGAGCTTCAGTTCCGCGCAGAAATGAGGATATTATGTGGAAAAAGAAAAAAGTTAATGTAGACAATTACAACAGCTTACTGGAAAAAGAAAACGAAACACTGAAACGGAGGATCACCCATCTCGAGAACGAGCACCGCCGGGCCGCCGCGGAAAAAGACCGGATGGCGCAGTTACTGGAGCGATATAAGTCGGAATACGAAGCGCTGATCTCCGACGCCAAAAAACTGGTCGAGAAACAAAAACACGCCGCGTCCACCGTGGAAACGATCATTGACGAATGTAAAAAGGAACTTTCGATCATACAAAATAACGAACTGAAGAAAGCTGGTGAAGATCATCATGTTGATACCCTTTGAATTTAACGGAATCAAAAGTTCCGTATATGGACTCTATCTGTGCCGTTTCGACGGCTCGAACGATGGGATCAAAACACTGGGAAATGAAGTCAGTGTAAAAACGGTAAGAGCGCCGAGGGCAAACCGCTTTATCAAGTCATACAGCACCTATGAAACCCCTCTGACGTTTTCCTTTCAGGTCGTAAAATATGAATGCGGCCGGGACATGATGGAAATCGGACAGAGAGAGCTGGCAGCCATCCTCAAATGGCTTGTGCGGCGTGAATACTGCGATCTGCGGTTTGATCAGGAAGGCTGGGATCATGTTTTCTATCACTGTTTCCTCAAAGTACAGAAATACGAAATCGGGGGAAAGATCTTCGGATTGGAGATTGAAGCGACGTGCGACGCGCCGTGGGGATACTCCGAACCGAGAGAATTTTCTTTTGCGCTAACCCCGGCGAACCGCTTCGTCCTGCACCACTATTCCGATGAAGAGGGCGGCTTCCTGCCAGATACAGTAAAAATCGAAGCATTGGAAAACTGCGATCTGCAGGTGGCAAATACATTCTATATCGCGCAGGATCCGAAACGGGAAAAGAAGATCCGCGTCGAGATCAAAAACTGCCAGGCGGGAGAACTTCTTTGCTTTGACCGGCATAAGAACATCTCCTCTTCCGCTCCGCACAGCAATCTGATGAATGATTTCAATTACGTGTTCCTGGAACTCTATTCCGATTTCTACAGTTGCAAAAACACCATTACCGCGAACCATCACTGTAACATCTCGATCAAGTACCGCGTAGTCAGAAAGGGGGTGCCCGTATAAATGAGTTTTTCTCAAAACAAACAATCCTTCCCGATCGATGAGATCACCGGTGAAGTCCTGCAGCCGCAGCTCTTTTTGTGCGACAGGCAGCTGAATCACATCCTTGAGATCGAGCCGGCACTTAATATAAGGATCCGCTGCCTGTTACAGGGCGCGGATGAGATTTCCTTCCGCGTACCGGAACAGTCTTCCGCTTATGACGCACTCCGCGAGTACTCGATCGTATTCGCCAAAGGATTCGGCTATTTCGAAGTTTCGCCCACGATCCACGATGCCGCTGACGAAACAAAAGAAATTCATGGTGCCTCACTGGGCGAATGCGAACTGTCCCAATTGCTCTGTACACTTGAATGCAACACCGACAGCGATATCGCAAGGGACGACTATGTTCCTACGGTATTATGCAATAAAAGCGCACCAAAAGGCAGCCTGATCCACCGGATCCTGTCAAATTACGCGCCGACATACAACGTCGGCCACGTAGACGAATCGATCCAGTCCGTACAGCGCACATTCTCGTTCTCTAAGCTCGATATCCTGTCGTGCTTTTCCCAGATCGCCGAAGAGATCAACTGCTTCTTCGATATCCATGTACAAAAAGCCGGCGACGGTACCGCGATCCGGGAAATCAACATTTACGACGCCACCGACGGCATCGGCGAAGATACGACGATCACCATTGGCACCGATCATTTATCCGACGAGATCACGCTCTCCACCGATGACAAAATGAAAACCTGCTTCCTCGTCGAGGGCGGCGACGACCTGATCACAAACACCATAAGCGGCATCACTCCCTCGGGAAATAATAAAATCTACTTGTTTTCCGAAGAGACGATACATTCCTTTTCACCCGCTCTCCGGGAACGATATGGAACATACATGGACAATTACCGCCAGCAGAAACCGATCTGCGAAAAAATATACGAAACGGAATGCCACATATTTGATCTTATTTTATACCTGCAGTCCGGCCGCATGCCAGCCGCGGACCGCTCCAAACGCGGTCTGGAAGCGGAAACGGAGCATATGCTGTCCACCTATAAAAAATATTTCCCGAACGGACTGGGCCTCCTCTCCTCCTCCGACTCTTCCTCTGCAAACAGTACCGTGAGACAGATCTTTTCGCTATTGGCCGGGACAGGATACGCCGTCAGGCAGGAACACGGGGCCTACGACAGTACCGACCACAAATGGAGCGGCGACATTATCGTTTATGACGTGGCAAACAATGATTCCCGCGCCGTGATCCAGGTCGCCAAACAGTCCAGTACGATCACCTATTCCAACCCGAACGCCGTGGCGCACGATCCACTATGTATCCGGTTTTCCGAGGATCATAGAACGTACATCCGTCAGAGGATCGCCTGTGAGACAAAGGAGATCGAATCGATCGCCTCTCAAACCGGAAAAGCGCCGCAGGATTGGAGCCGATACGGTCTCAAACGTCTCAGCGCCTTCCGCGACAGCTATTTTGCATGTATCCGCATTCTGGAACAGCTAAAAGAACAGTCCGACCTCAAACAATTTCAAGATAAGGCAGACGATTTCCTGACAGAATATCGCGGCTATATCGATCAGATTTCCGACTACACCGCGCATTTGGAAGATATGATCTATTTCCTGTACTTATACTATGGAAATACGGATAAAAACGATACGGCAGCGCCTTCGTCACAGGACATGGATTACTCTTCTTCCACTTATCCAAACGTATATCAAACAGCGGAAGATGCCTTCTCGGATATGGTCCACTACATCCGCTACGGAACGTGGCTGGGCGGTGCGGAAACGGAAAACACCGACTGTCCTCTGTACTGTTCTTCCTGCGGTTCTACAAATATCGCCGGCTTTACATGCCAGACGTGCGGCTCATCCGCTGTCACTTACGCCGATCTCGCGCAGGCCGTCTACCTCCACTGCAAAAATAAGAACGCAAATCTCCTGACACAGCGCACGTATATCCATGACCTGCTGGATCTTAAAACATTTCTGGGCGATGATCTGTACAAAGAACTGTATTCCCACATCCGCGAAGACGTATACACAAACAGCAATTTTGTCTCCGACGGGATGGAAACCAATAATTCAAAGCGGATCGCCCACGCAAAAGAACTGCTGCAAAAAGCCGAACATGAACTGGCCCGGGCATGCGTCCCCCGGCACACGCTGACCGGAAATGTTCACTCCTTCGCGGCATACCGCACGCTGAACCCGAACGACTTTCCGATCCCAAATGCCTATGACAAATTCATTCTCGGAAACTTTATGCGCTATATTTCCCGCAGCGGCACGATCTACAAACTGCGCCTCTGCGCAGAGGAATTTTCATGGGAAGATCAGGAAGTTTCCCTGAACGTCGAATTTACGGATGTCGTCCGCTCTTCTGATCATGCAGTCCAGGATATCGAAACGCTGGTCGCGCAGGTTGGAAATCTGGCTTCTTCGTTCGATTGTGTAAAAAAGCAGGCCGAACAGGGCGAAGCCGCAAACAAAGTGCTCGACGCCATCAAAAATGAGGGTCTCTATTCTATTCTGGGCAACGTCCTTAGCGCCAGAAACCAGGACGTTCAGATCACAGAAAACGGCATCACGCTGCGGGAATACAACCCCGATCTCGAACAGTTCGACCGATACCAGATGAAACTGATCAACCGCAATATCATCATGACCGAAGACAACTGGAAACACGCGAAACTGGCGATCGGCCTTGGCCGGTACGGGGACGAGTATCTGTACGGCGTGTGGGCGGATCTTCTCGTCGGTAACCTCCTCGTCGGCGAAGAGCTGAAGATTGAAAATGACAACCAGAGCGTCGTCATCGATAAGGACGGGATCACGCTGGACGGCGGCGCCATCCGCTGGACGAAAAAACTGCAGGAAACGGATGTGGAAGGACTAAGCGCCCGATTACAGAAAGCAGATGACCTCGAACAGCAGCTGTCGGATTACAAAACAGAGATCGGCGAGTTCAAAAACAAAGTCATCACATCCCTGACGGGAACTCCCTCCACAGAGATCAGTGAGGATCATGTGATCTCTCCGAAGATCGGCGGCGGATATTTATACATATCCAATGACGAGCACGCGGTCGAGATCGATCCGGCGCACAGCGGCGGGGACCGGACGCTCGACGGATATTTGTTCTGTATCCGCAACAAAGAAAAAAATTCACGTATCCTGAGCGTTGATACAAAGGGTACTGGATATTTTTCCGGAAAGATCGATTGCAAGGAGGGAAAGATCGCAGACTGGTCCATTAACGGAGAAAAAATTTCCGTCTCGACTAAATTTACCACTGAACTCTGGCAGGAATTAGAACTAAACGCGCAAGAAGTCTGCCTCAAATCCACCAGTAATACCAAATCAGAAAATAATGAACCGATCAGAAACACAACCATTGTTTCCGATGGATGTGTCAAATGCAGTACATATAAAGATATCAGCGGACCAAGGTACCGCCCAGAATGTATGACGACCATCGGCGGAGGAACGATCAAATGTGAAACGAAACCATATAGTGAACATCCAGAAACCTATTTTGAAATAGATCATTCAGGTTTAAGATCAGAAATCCCCATCTATTACAAAGGAGAGCCCTTAGGCAATACATATTGTGTCGTGCAGACAGGGGCGCATGAATCCACCGGCACCGGCGGCTGGAAACAATTTTCAGCCACCTTCAACAACCCATACGAAAGCGAGCCATTTATCAATGTGATGCCGACTACTGAATTTACCACGGAAAACATTGTGTTTGATGGTTTCCACATTACCGGCGAAGGATATAGCGGATTTAATTATTCTGTATATTGTGTGGATCCTAAGTATAACTACAAAACAAAATGGTTTGCTGCCGGCAATATAAAAAGATAATGTTACACACTTCAAAGGAGGTACTATGAATAAAATAACCAAACAACTATCTCTCGACTTAGTAGAAATATCGCACCATGTCGTAAACACAAGGCAAAACGACAAATTAACAAGGGCATTGGAAATCACGATCACAAACAGCGGATACCCATATACCATACCGCCAGAGGCATATGTATACGTCCGCGGCAAACGGGCAGACGGAAAATCCGCCTTTTATGAAGTCAGCGAAATAGACCGGAACACCGGAACGATACGTGCGGACCTGCACGATTTTCTGCTTTCAGCAGCGGGAAGATGTACGTTAGATCTCGGTATCTATAACCGCGTCCAGACAAAACCGGGAAATGACGCGGACGAGATCGCGTCGACCGAACCCTTTGTCCTATATGTCCCCGAAGGGGTGTTTGATGAGGACGATGTTGTAAATTCAGACGAAGGAAGCGCGCTGGCGAAACTGATCAATTCCGCCAGAGATGAAATAGCGGAAATGAACGCGTTGGAAGCCGAAGTTACGAACAACGAAACAAAACGGCAGGCAAATGAATCGGACCGGAACGAAAATGAAACAAAACGAATCAACGCCGAGAATATCCGAACGGACAACGAAACAAAACGGATCAATGCCGAAAACATCCGAGCAGACAATGAAGCAAAACGGATCAACGCCGAAAACATCCGAGTAGACAATGAAACAAAACGGATCAACGCCGAGAATATCCGGGCAGACAATGAGACAAAAAGACAAGCCGACACATCCGCTGCGATAGACAGGGTAAATGATGCCACCGCCCAGGCCGCGCAAAAAGCCAGCGAACTGCAAAACAAACTAGACAGCCACGAGTTTTTACTGGCGGCCGATATCATTGACTCGCTGACTTCCACCGCGGCAAACAAAGCACTGTCCGCCAGGCAGGGACAGCTCCTGAATCAACTCATTACAAATCTGACAAGCAGCGTAGATAACAAAGTTGATAAAATATCGGGAAAGGGATTATCTGCTAACGATTATACGACCGCGGATAAAAATAAACTGAACAATATTGCTGCGGGTGCTGAGGTAAATGTCCAGGCAGACTGGAATATTACGAATACCGCCAGTGATGCTTATATTAAAAACAAACCCAGTATCCCGACAAAATTATCACAATTAACGAACGACAGCGGCTTCAAGACAACTGACAATAATACGTGGAAAGCCAATACCAGAGATCAGGAGGGATATGTCGCAAAAGGCAGCGGAAATGCTAACAAAGTATGGCGAACGGACGCGAACGGGAATCCGGCGTGGCGGGACGAAAGTTCTGCCGCCGTACTGGACACGAAAATGAATAAAACCTCAACCAAATTATATTTCTCGAAGTTCCGTGCCGCTTATAGTTCGCAGAAAACCGTCAATAGTACCGGCACAGTGCTGGAAAACATTTCCAGATCTTTTGGATTCGGACAGGTGGGAAACAGCATGTCTGTAAGCAATGGCATGTATGTTCAGGCACCGCGCAGCGGATACATTGAATTCAAATTCAATTTTGAAATAGAGGCCGGGGACGTCAATGACATGTCGATCATGCTGCAGCACTGGGAATCGTCGGGTGATACGATTCTGGAAACCGTAGAGGGAAGCTCGAACGGCTCATTGATCGTACACGTAAACAGCGGATGGTGGCTGAGGATCGGAATGAGAGGCTATCATGACTGGATGTTTACCAAAGCCACTTTTTCGCTTGATTATCTGACAGTTGAATAGGCACTATCCCATCAAAAATCAGATAGAATAATGCCTAACTGGTAATGTAATGCTAATGTAGATTTCTATATGTCAGCAGCCGACCTTTACCATCTGCCGATACTTACCGTACTGCTTGCTCCGATCACCTGCGTATCCTTATTACAATATATCCTTTCAAGATTTGGATTTGTAGATACGTCAACCGTTTTCACCGAAGTATAGCCGATGCCCAGATGTTTTAACGTAGTCAGGCCTTTTACATTGACTTCCGTTACACCCCGGTTATTGTCCAGTTCGAGTTTTTCCAAAGCAGTAAAGCAGCTTACGTCGATCACGCCCTTTACTCCGAAATCATTGGTAGATTCCGTATCTGCAATCCGTAAAGTAGTGAGCCTGCCTTCCTCATTCCATAAGTAAAACTGTGTATCATCCAAGTTCGTACTGATGTTTGCGCCATCTGCCACTAACCGCTTCACCATAGCATCCAGATTTTCACGATCCTCTTTTGCCAGCTGCTCTTTCGTCTTCGGCGCCGGCGTCGGTGTCGGAGTTTGCGTTGTATTCTGCTCTTTCGCTGTCACAGTAACCCGGCAGGTATATTTCTTCTTTCCCACCTTAGCGGTCACTTTAGCAACCCCTTTGCTCTTCGCCGTCACCTTTCCACTCTTATTAACCTGGGCAACTTTCTTTGCGCTGCTGGACCATTTTACTTTCTTACTCTGCTTCTTTGACAGATTTTTAACAGAAAGCTTTTTGCTCTGTCCAACTTTTAATGACAGCTTGCTCATACTGATCTTCGGCTTCTTCGCCGCCCCTGCTGCGCTCCCCTGCACGCCAGCCAACACCAACGCGGCAGATAGCACAATTGCCATTTGCTTCCATCGTTTCTTCATGATGATCCTCCCTTTTCAAACGTATGCGGCGTTCACATTCGGTGGAACGTGAACATACTGCACACCAGTTATTCATTACTATTGCAGTATAACACAATTGGTTTACTCCGTCAACCTTATCCTTTCTTCCTTTTCCCCTGCTCGTTTCCCCCGGCTGGATCTACATGTTCCACAAATCCGTAACTCTCCAGGTTCTTCACATACTGGACAAGCCTTTGGAACAGAGGCTCCGCCTTCTCTCCGAACTCTTCCCGTACAAGCATGGCGATATCGTACACCGTCCGCTCTCCGTCCATCAGCGGCCAGATAAAATTCCCCATCTCATCCAGATGGATCTGTGAAATACGCGGACGGTGGAAGGCCTTTTGGGCGATCCAGTGGAACAAACCTTTATTTTCTACCAAAATTGTCACATCCCCCAGATCGCCCAGACGATACCGGCACGTTTGACTGTGAACCGGAATCACATCCAGATAATTTCCCGCTACGACTTCCTTTTTCATCCTGACCTCCCGTTAATCCAACGTACATGTCCGTTCCTTATCTTACGCCGCCTTCTTTTTATCCATGGCAAATTTGAGCACGCACAGCACCATGACGACAAGAAGCACCACAGCTCCTGCCAGTCCCAGATTTACGGTACCAGACAGATCGAGCGCGTCGGACACGCCGACCACCGCTAAAATCGCCAGTAAAATACCGACAAGCCCCTCTCCGGCGATCAGGCCGGAGCAGAACAGGATCCCGCCGCTCGCCTCGTTCTTTTTCTCTTTTTCCGAGGATCTCTTATCCACAAACCAGCGGGCCGCGCCGCCGACCATGATCGTGGCCGACAATTCTAGCGGCAGATACAGTCCGATGGCTACCGGAAGGATCGGAATCCCGAGGATCTCGATGACAATACCGATAAACACGCCGATAAATACGAGCGACCACGGAAGATTTCCATTCATCACGCCTTCGGTTATCATTTTCATGAGCGTCGCCTGCGGTGCCGATAGCGCCTCGCTGCCAAATTCCCAGGCGTTGTTCAGAAGGAGCAGGACGCCGCCGATCGTAAAGGCCGATACGACCGAACCGATCAGTTCGCCGATCTGCTGTTTCTTTGGCGTGGCGCCGAGGATATACCCGGTCTTTAAATCCTGGGACGTATCGCCGGCCATGGCTGCTATGATGCAGATGACGGAACCAATAGCAATCGCCCCGACCATGCCGCTCATCCCCGTGTCACCGGACATCTTGATCACCAGGGTGGAAAACAACAGCGTAGCGATCGCCATGCCCGATACCGGGTTATTGCTGCTTCCGACCAGACCGACCATGCGGGAAGAAACAGTGGCAAAGAAAAATCCAAAAATAACGACAAGCACGGCGCCAAGAGGGGAAACCGGAATCGCCGGGAGAAGCCAGATCGCCACAACTAAGACGATGATCCCGCCGATGACCGCGCGCATATCAATATCCTGTTCCGTACGAAGGTTTCCTGTCTTTGCTCCCCCCTTCATCCCCTTCACCGCATCGCGGAATGTCGTGGCAATAAGCGGCAGCGATTTGATCAGGCTGATAATACCCCCCGCAGCCACAGCACCGGCGCCGATATACCGGATATAGCTTCCCCATATAGCGGAAGCTCCGTCTTTGGCATACATGCTGGCGATCGTTTCCGTTCCCGGATATAGCACAGTGGATCCGCCAAACGTCACGATCGCAGGAATGATCACGAACCAGCCAAGTACCGCGCCGGCAAACATATACGAGGAAATTTTAATTCCGCAGATATATCCGACACCGATCAGCGCCGGATACACCTGGGCGGAAAACTCTGTTTTCAGCGCGCGGATCGGTGCGGTGATGGCGGTCGGAACGACCTTGATCCCATCGACAATGAACTTAAAGACCGCCGCCAGCCCCATGCCGCAAAATACTGTCTTCGCACTCGAGCCGCCTTCCTCCCCGGCCAGAAGTACTTCCGCGCACGCCGTTCCCTCCGGATACGGCAGGACGCCGTGCTCTTTTACGATCAGGGCGTTTCGCAGCGGCACCATAAATAAAACACCGAGCAGGCCGCCGCACAGGGCGATCAGGGAGATCGTCAGAAGGCTTGGAGCCTCTGTCTTTCCTTCAGAAGCCCACAGATACAGCGCCGGCAGTGTAAAGATCGCCCCGGCTGCCAGCGATTCCCCGGCCGATCCGATCGTCTGCACCATATTACTTTCCAGGATCGAATCTTTTTTCATGATCACGCGGATGACTCCCATCGAGATGACCGCCGCCGGAATGGACGCCGACACCGTCATGCCCACACGAAGCCCGAGATACGCGTTCGCCGCGCCGAAAATGACCGCCAGCAGAACGCCGATGATGATCGATGTCACCGTAAACTCCGGCGTCACCTTATCCGCCGGGATATACGGCTTAAATTCCTCTTTGTTATTTTCCATACCATTTCCTCCATTTTATTTTTTTATATTAAAAGGATGATGCCTGCATCACCCGTACCTCACAGTCTTTCCCGAAGAAAGCAACACCATAGCAGACGACAGATTCGTAACCGTCGTCTACGAGTTCCCTTGCATAGGCTTTTTCTGCGATCTGCGCCAGTGCGCCCTCCGCCCGTCCGGCCAGTTCACGGTATGTTTTTGCCACCTTGAATTCTACGACATATGCTGTTTTCCGCCGCGATACCGGTTTGATGAACAGATCCGTCCTACCCGTCCCTCCCTCACGGTTTGACTTTACGACATATCCGTCGATCCCGTAAAGGATTCCAGCCAGAAATCCGTGGTAAAAGCTTTCGTACGCATCGTAGAAACTGATCGTCTGCATGAGCATGTCCTCGATCTCTTCCCGCACCGTTTCGACGTCCTGGCCCAAAAAAGCGCGGAACAGACTGGTCTGGTCCCTTTTTTTGATCTGTTCGTCAAACCATCCAAGTACCTTTGTACGAAAAATATAACGCACTTCGCGATTTGGTATTTTCAGGGTAAGGTATCTCTGGTCATTCCTCTCATCCATCCGCTCCCCGACCTTGCGGAAATATCCGGTAAAGAACATGAAATTCCAGAGGTTATCCATACTCGCATACACTTCATCGTATGTGATATCCTCATGCACCGGTTTTTCTATCGTCCCCCCTGCGATCAATAACTCGATCTCATCCTTGACATCACGGTCCGCACGGTCGATCAAGCTGCGGACAATACTGTTTGAGCTCGTATTCGCCCAATAGGAAGAAGGGAATTCATCCCGGTCTGCCAGCAGATCCTTTACATACCGGATGATACTCCATGGATTGAACACATTGGCATTTCCAAATACATAACCGTTATACCAGGACTGAAAAATATCTAATCTGTCCTCCATCCCGAAATCCCGGCACAGTTTTTCAACTTCCCCGTTCGTGAACCCAAAATACTCATCATAATTCTTGTTAAGGATAGAAATGATCTCCAGATTATTCATACCGGTAAATAAAGTCTCGCATAGCGAGACTTCAGAAGTTTGCTTCGCAAACCCGCAGCATGCTCATGTTCAGTGATTTTCCAAATCTGCGCGGACGGGTAAACAGGTTCACGAGTCCCTTTTTATCAATTAATTCCTGTATAAACATCGTTTTATCCACAAAATAATATCCGTTTGTAATCAGTTGCTCAAAATCATCTACGCCGATCGGCAGTGGTTTCTGTGTCATTCTTTATACCCCCTTCGCCATTTAATTGATCATGCTAAAAACAGTAACGCGGTTCCGTCTCCACATTCCGGTATTCATGCTTTTCATAATAACCGATCAGTTCCCCTTCCGGATCCCGTAGCGCCACCATATACACGTCCTTATTTTCTTTCTCATTGTGAAACGTGTAAATCTTATTGTTCTCTCCCGACTCCGCAAACCAGCAGACGATCTTTTGGATCAGTTCCCGTGATTTCCCATTATGACAATCCATAAGGCTCGTCCCGACAAGACTGCTGCCGCCTTGTTTCTCATACCGCGAAACCGCTGCCGGGTTCATGTAAATAATCGTATGCTCCAAACTGCATATGACGACCGCTGCCTCATCCTGCTCGATCACACTTTGAAAAAACGGCGAAAGCTCCCCTGAAATACCATTCATCTTTATCCTCCCTCCACGCACATCTCCTGCGCGTAACGTTAAGTTTATCATACCATACTTCAAGCAAAAAAGAAAGAAAAGGAATTGTTTTTTTCCACAGAAAAAGAACTGCGCGCCAATTACTTAACACAGCAGTTCTCTTTCCAAAGAACCCATTCACCAAAACTGTATGCCGATGCCATGAATAGCATTTGCTGAATACTGGCATTTACCATAAAAGGCATTTGCCAGATACCGACAATCGTCACTGGTTTCCGGCAGCCGTTAGGCGCTGGCACTTCCCATCTGTCTCGTTTTACCATAAAACGTAAGCAGATAGATCCCGCAAAGACCCACGATCGCGTAAATGATCCGTGACATCAGTTCTGCACCAAAGATAAAACCAACCAGATTAAAATTAAAAAAACCAATGAGCCCCCAGTTAATGGCTCCGATTATACTGATCGTAAGAACGATCGCATCTAATACTCTGCCCATTAGAAAACCTCCTCTAAATAAATATATAGATTTACTATCAGGTTTCCCAAAAGAAACTATAATATTCCTGACGCTCTTTACACCTTTTTCCAATCTATCTATAATCCCTACAAATGTTGTAATAGCTGTCTGCCTCCTTGTATCGTTTTTTTATGTGGTTGCCTATCTAAATTAAAAAGGTGCAAAGCCCTAATAATTCAATAAAGACATTACACCTTTGTTTTTTGTTATTCCTTTATTCTGTCAATGTCTTCCATATTTACGCCAGAAACCTGCAATAGTGCTTTAAGTGTTAAATACTCTTCTTTAAGCTTTGCGTATGTTTCCATGGCGTTTTCTTTTTTGGCTAAAAACATATACTCTTGTATTTTTTTAAAATCATCAAGAGCTTGTTTTGTTACCTCAATACCTGACGGCATATAACCACCTACTTTCTCTGACTGGTTGTTTTTATTGTCTATATTATAACAACCATTATTCAAAGTGTAAAGCCTTTATTCAATTGCAATCTTCAAAGACCTGACCGTCCTCTTACTGATCCGATCCCCTTCCATCACTTTCCCGCAAAGCAGCGGGGAATCCGGATCGTACGGAACTGCCTGTCCCACGCCGACGCGCCGGCTGTCCACCGCATAGCAATACTGGCAGCCATTCCGGCAAGTGTCATATGTGCCGACTTCTACACTCTCGATACAGCCACATTCTTCCCGCTGGTTCCTGTCCTTACCCGCCCGGATCCGGCAGCCCGTCAACGTTTCAATCAATCCCCTGTCGATACAACTGCTGCGCCGGATGCCACACTGCTGCAGATCCAGCTGCTCCGCGCAGCACATCATCTCAATTCCGTTTTCTTCCGCGATCCGCCGGATGTCTGCCGCGAACCCCAGTTTCTGTTCATTTCCTGCGTCGGACAACCGCAGAGCCTCCAGCTTCTTTTTATTTTTGGCGTAAACATCGACAAAACTGATGACGCACCGATCTGTATATCCGCTCAGGGCGCGCGCGATCTGCGAAAAAGCGCTCCTGTGATATTCCGGCGTATACCGGTGATTAAAAAGGATCGGATCGTACCTCCAGATGACCCTCTCTTTTCCTATTTTTCCCGCTAGTTTTTGAAAAACCGGGATCATCACATCCTTTTTATGCGGCACGCCGCGCTCAATATCCTCTCCATAACCTGTAAGCGTAAACTGAAAATAGAAGGGATAGTCCTCTAATTCATCCAGCCTCTCAATCATCGGCTCCGGATTTTTCGTCCAAAAAACGATACAGTCCACCACCTCCGGCGAGAGGTCGATCTCACTGATCTGATGCACGTTCATCGGATTCCTTACATACAGAAACCCCTCTTTCAGGCGATTGATAAACCAATCGGAATAGTAATTCGGGATGTCCGTCCTCCGGCTGACACTCAATATCATGCGCACTTACCCTCTTTTCTTCACATCAAGTATGGAAACAAAATGAAGGACGTCAAACGTTTCCGGCACCGTCTGTAAATAATTCCTGTGCTCGCTTTCCCATGCGGCGATTTTCTCCCGGCTCAGGGAGGAAGCACCGATTCCCCGGCACGCTTTCATCCTGCCGTGCCAGCTCTCTCTCGTAAATGTTACTGGCTGATCAAATGTAAGCATATGTGCCGGTTCGAACAAATTCCCGCACCACGGCGGAACATCCAGCGAGTATCTCGTCATATGCGCGCCCGTCCAGGAAGGATTGTATCTCAAAACCAGTTCCTCGCTCATTCTGGCAATCTCGCTCTCTTCTGGCAGCCACGCCATAAATAGAACGGCAAAATGGCCGTCTTTTTTCAGCAGCCGGTAAATCTTCGGCAGGATAATACCTTGATCAAAATACCCGAAACACTGACAGGCCGTCACGACGTCAAAACTTTCTCCTGGAAAATCCATATCCTCAGCGGCCACCGCCTGAAAGCGTATATCCAGTCCCGCCTCCCGGCTCAGTTTGTCCGCGTACGCAATTTGATTTTCTGAAAGATCGACACCGGTCCACTCCGCGCCATAACTGTACATATTTCTCGGGATCACACCGGTTCCTGTGCCGATATCTAATGCTTTTTGACCTTTGACACCCAGAGAAAGTTCTGCTAATTTTTCATAAAACGCCTTTGGGTAAACATCACGGTATTTCGCATATTCTGCCGAGGTGCGGCCCCAGTCAAAGGGAGTTCCGTGATCAAATGCTGCATTTCTTATTTCCATGTAAAAACCGCCTTCCTTAAATTTCTCAAACCATCTAACACCTATTTCCCATAGTGACAATGTAGATATGCTTTTTCAGAATTTATACTTGACAATCCAAACAGATTTTGATAAGATAATTGACAAAGAAATGGGTTTTTTGCCAAGTAAAATCTCAAGATTCGAACGGGTTGCTCGTTTCTTTTTTTATGTCTAAAACATCCTTAACATCATCCCATTTAATCTGTCTTTTTCCTTTGAATATGATATCTTTGATCAGAACGATATTATTCCCATTAATATCCTTAATCACATTGACATTACGATCCAAAATGTTGTCCTCCTTATTTATTTTTTCCATAACGGAAAAACAACCACCCATTCCCCGCTTACTTCCCCTCACTCCTATGAACATACATCCTGGACATCTCCGTTTCCCCATCCCCCTGCACCATACAGAAAAACTCCCACCCATACCGTTCATAAAACGATGTGTGGTCCGTCACAAGATATAATGTATCAATCCCTTTTGACTTCAAATCCGCGCAGACAAACCGAAGAAGTTCGCCCGCTATCCCCTGCCCGCGCTTATCTTCCTCCGTATACACAGCACAAACATTTGGCGCCAGGTCCTTTCTATCGTGGAAATCATTTTCGATGACGCCCATCCCGCCAACGATCCGGCCGCCTTCCATCGCCACATACCACTGTGGCACCGCATGTCCCCCCGCCAGACATTCCTCCATACTTTCCTGATAAGCCGCCAGGGGAATCCCCCACTTTTCATGAAACCATTCCGCTGCCTGCCCTATCAGATCAGGCCGGTCTGCCAGCCTTATCCTGTCATAACAAATACGCTCCTCATGATCATCAAATTTTACACGATCCACAACCGATTCCCCCTCATTTTCTGACTAACATTTTTCTCATAAGAATACAATAATGCCGCAGTTATCCAATTATAATAATGGCGATAAAATTAGAAATAGTATACCACAACAAAAACATAAAGTCTATTATTAGCGGTGCTATTGTTCATATAAAAATTTCGTGGTATACGATACAGAAAAGTATCAACGTAATCGTCGCAAGTACGAGGTTGCAATAATGATTAAACGAGAATATTATTTGAATCGTGTGATTCATCATATGTGGAACGGCAAGGTCAAGGTAATTACCGGCATCCACCGTTGCGGAAAGTCGGTATTGCTGTTCGACTTGTTCTATGAGTACCTTCTCTCACAGGGAGTTCATGAAGAACATGTCATAAAAATCGAATTGGACCAAAGACGTTACTATAAATTTAGAAACCCAATTACGCTTTGTGAATATGTCGAGTCTCTTGTTGCTGAGAAGAAAAATGAGAAATTCTATCTTTTCATTGATGAGATTCAACTCACCACAAAAGTCATCGACAAAGAAAATGTTGGTATTGAGGTTACCATCTATGATATGCTCAATGAACTCAGGGCATATAAGAATTTGGATGTATATGTGACTGGAAGCAACTCGAAAGGACTATCTAGCGACATCGCTACAGAGTTCCGCGGCCGTGCTACCCAAATCCATATATTCCCTCTTTCCTTTGATGAGTTCTACTCTCATGCAGGCGGTGACGAGCGAAAAGCACTTGACACCTATATGCTTTTCGGCGGCATGCCGCGTCTGCTGGCATTAACGGATGAAAAGGATTTGCTGTCGCCAGATAAGGATACTTTTATGCAGGATGCGGTGCAGCTTCCTTTGAAGGGCTGCGCCGTATCCGTTTGTCATGCCACAAATTTGAAGTCCTGCGGATTGTTCTGTATTTCTTCCATTGTGGCAAGAATTTCTTTTTCGGTGGGAATATCTATCATACCCACCGCCGTAAAATTTACAGAAAGCCAAGCGGCAAGCATATAATTATCTACCAATCATCTTGTCGGCGACGTTCTTCATCTTCCTTCTCACGTCGATATTCGCTGTCATCCCAATTATTAGTATATTCTCCGGTTGTCCAACTGTAACCATCACGGTCAATATCTTCATAGTTTCCAGTTTCATAATTAAAACACCATTTTGACATAATAACCATCCTCTCCATGCACTAAAAACGTACTTTATCAAAAATCACCAGCTATATTCGGCGAACTGTAATGTGTAACTTTCGCCGGGTGTTATATCGTACACGACAATGGAATCATCTTTAAATTTATCGCCAGCACTAAGAGATTGGAGATAGACATTGCTCGAATCAGTTAAATATCCATCACTGTCATAGAATTTATAGGAAATAATATCATAACTCGAACTATCGCCAGCTATCTTTTGTCCCGAAAATGTAATTTTAAGCTGTGAGGTAAATTCTTTTTCATAGGTGTAGGAAACATCCGTAATTTCCAAAACAGATTCCATACTGCCGTCAAATCCTTTAACCACTATTTTGGTTGGTAAACCCTCTGCCGAAAGCGTCACATCTGCAACTGGCAAACAATATAGTGCTGTGCAGTTGACTTCATCAAAACGAACAGTATCACCCTTGTATACGGTCAGATATACTGTGCCATTATTTGATTTTCCACTTTTTATATCGGAGGCAGGTATTCTCACATTTGCTAAATACTGTTTTCCGGTGGCATTGCTTTCGTAATCTCCAAAATCCTCGGATGTCACCGACTTTGTTGCTGAATATACTTCTTCATCTGCATCATTGACTATGCGGATATCAACATCAACATCGGCGGCAATATATTTATCGTTGCCGTCAAGCAATCCAAAGAATAAACTGTAATCATCAGTTCCCGAATTGCTTTGAAAAGACCATCCTTTTAATGATTCGATATCAGTGCTTTCAATCAATGAACAACCACATAATGAAAACATAAACACGGTAAGAACCACTACAATTACTTTTTTCACAACTTCCACCTCACTTTGATTTCGTAGTATTGCAGTTTTTGAGGGAATCCATCATTTGCCGTTTCTGTTCCGTTTTCTCTTTGGGAAAGAAACATGATACTCTGTTGCAATGTTCACTCAAATAACAAGTTTCACAGATGATTCCTCCAATCATCTGCATACGCAGCTCATCATCGCTCGGAAGCTGATATTCTTCAATTTTTTTGATGCCTGTCGGATTACGCAAGCCATAATCAATTAACTTACCATTTCCAGTTTTTATATATCGATAGACATCAGCACCAAAAGAAACGCTGTCTCCAACCTTTAATTCTTCAAATCCAGCTTTGTCCATCCAAACGTGGTCTTCCTTGCCGTCAAACATCTCTCCATCTAGATACATTCCGCTGATAAAAATCCGTTTGAAGCAAATGTGCTTTGCATTAATTTTCTCAATTTGTCCTTTGAACTCTAATAAATAATTAAAGACCCCATTGGCAAAGCCCGAACGATAATCGTGCCCCAAAGACGCAAGCTGTACACTAAGATATTCATCATAAGACATTTTCTCCGCACCGACAACAGCTTTTTGAGAGTCGGGGTCAAAAAATACAATGCCGTTTTCGTTGCTTATACAATCCTTTTCACCGTAGTATGCGGCAAGTAAAGATTCCTCGTTTGGATATTGGGCAATCAAAGCGGCAGCTTTTTTCAAACGAGCATTGCGTTCTTCATTATGTTTTCTTTCCTCTGCCTGCTTCGACTTTTTGATTTCATTTTCGATGTAGTTGATTTCATTTGATGTCAGTAACGGCAACACATTTTCTTTGCAATCATACGCCCCTTGCAACAGACGCTTTCTGAATCGGATGAGAACATCTCTCATCATCCTTTCCGAAAGAAACCGAACTTTGTCAATGGATCAGCTATAATAACAACCAGTATTTATGTTACCATAACCTTTGCCATACAAAACGTCAGTATTCCATGGACACAAATGATGCTCCTTTTATACCAAGCGTCCTCGCTTTAAGCCTTCTTCAAATTCAGGGAAAATCTTAGGATTGCCACAGCCCTCGTGATCCTCCACCCAAAAGCCAGACGCTCCTTGAGCAACATTTTCAATCATTACATCCAATGCTTCAATCGTTGCTTCTTTCTTTTCGTTGTTTCTCATATTTGCCACCTCTTCGTTAATAAGTGCTGCAAATAGCAGCCTGACATGCTAACGAAGATAATCATTCATGCACAGAAAAATACAAATATATTATATACCAAAACGCGTCTGATTTCAACGAATTAAAAGAAAGTTCTACAAAATACTCAAAACATAATAAACGATACAGATAAGAAAATCATTATCCGCATGGATATTCCTCATAACTTCTATGATGACACTGGAATTTTCCATTGCAATCTGATAGACTTACTGCTTGGCCGTGTAGAATTGTTTTAACTATTTCGCTCCATTTGTCCCATAAAATCTCCTTCCACGACATAAGTCCCCAGCATATTCTCCTGATACGCCGCCCTCCCGCATTCCCTCATACACTGGCATATTTCCTGAAGTCCCGGACAGTCGATGCGATCCAGTTTCTTTAACCTCACATCATCTAATTCCAGCTCCGAAACAGCCTGCTCATAAAACTCCCTTTTATAATTCCAAAAAACAAGCCGCTCCCCATACCGCTCCCGCAACCCCTGCGCGATCTGCAGTCCCTCCGGGTCAAAATCCCCCGCGTAGTAAAACTGCGTGTCCTTTGAAAAAAGATCCATCGTCGCGTATCCGGCAAGCGTCAGACGCCCGCTCGTGCATAGAAACGTATTCTCTGGATATTTTTCGATCAAATACGAAAACACCGCCGGATTTTCTACCACATGAATCCGGGAGAGACTCTCCGGTGATGACTCCAGCCGGCAAAGTCCGCCCAGCGTATGCAGCGTCAGCAAAAAAGCCTGACTTTCTTCACAAAAGCCCTGTATGCCCGGATGTACACGCCCGTCCTTTTTCCATCCCGTCACGCGGTAGGCGAGGCATGTATTTGACAATTCATCACGCAGGATCCCCATCTGATACAGCACTGACTCCTTTCTTTCGATCCCCGACAGCTTCCCGTCGGTCTCCCCGAAACGATATTTTCCAAATTGCAAAAGCAGGCTGCCAGCCGCTGTCCCCTCGTCAAAATAATGCGGATTCCCTGTGATCCCGGAAGCAAAGACCGGAAGAACCTGCTTTTGCCCCTGATCGACCGGCAATTGCTCCGCCGCATGGATCACATTGATCAAAAGCTTCCGCGCTGCCTCCTGATCCGCCTTGTACTGTTTTAAAATCTGCCGGTATCCCGGTCCCTTCTCCTGCAAAAGCCCGGACAGCCATTCCCGCACATCTTCCTTCCCGCATTGTGACAGGCAGCTCTCCCAGAATGCACCGCGTTCCTCCCGCTGTCTTGACCGCTCTTCCTTCCTCACGACAAGCGGCTTATTCTCATACGCTGTCAAAATCTCCTCCCATGTGCACACGCCGAACCGGCTCTTTGACAGCGCCCGCTTCAACTTGGCAAAAGAAATGCGGACGGACGGTTCCGTACCGAGATCCATCCCGGTAAATCCCGAGAGGACGCCACGCTCGTCTTCTGTCAGACCAGACAGGACAAACGAGCCGCCCAAATGTCCGAGACTGGCATATTTTTCTCTCATGGACGCAAACAGACGGCCATACACATTATATTTTCTGAAATACGAAATTGCCTGTTCTAACCCGTTCTCTTCCATCGCTCCCCATCAGACTAACGTCTTTACCTTTCCATTCCATATATATTTCATCACCGTCACATACTTGGCGTTTAGGGGGCGGATCAGATGGAAAATGGCGAGGCCGGGCACGGTCTCATAATCTCCCCAGAGTACCTGCGAGTTGATGATAAAGTTCAATTCCAGCTGGATCATCAGCCGGAACATATCCTTGATGTTCATTTCGTCCACGCCGGCAAACGCCTCGTCGAGGGAAATGATCCGCGGCGCGTCGTCATTGGCCCCCTTATATTTCGCGACGACCGCAGAAAAGAGGGGAACGTACATGGACATCGCTTTCTCGCCGCCGCTGAATGTAAAAAACATGCGGTCTGTCATTACCTTTTTCTTCTCCCCCGCCTTTTGGAAATACAGCTGAAACTCAAACCATTTGCGGTAATCGAGGATGTCCTTCATGATCATATGGAACGACTGCAGATTGTACTCCTCGTTCGAACGCTTTCTGGCTTCCTGGATGCAGGAGCGGAAATGGCCCGAAATCTTATCAATATCCTCCTGCCGCATGATCTCCGCATCGGTCCGCAGCAGTTCGACGAGCTCTCCCGTATCAAGCTGTCCTTCCTGCTCTGCCGTCTTCGGCTTCCACTTCAGGCTCAGCGTCAGTCCGCTCGACGTTTCCATCGCTTCCATCATGCGGTTCATCTGATCGACCCAGCGGTTGCTTTCCTGGATCTTGATGCGGATTTTTTTACTGATCGTATTCGATAAAATATCCTCAAATAACTCCCTGTCCTTCTCGCTCAGAATATTGCTCAATTCCTCCACATCGGCACGCAGCTTCGACGCCAGTTTCAAAAAGGGGATCTCCACGCCCCGGTATTTCGCGCGGATATCGATGCGCGTCACTTTATCCTCCGGCAGTTCCGCCATCTCTGAATGAATGTGCTCCGCAAACAGATTGTTCTGTATGATCAGCTGGTATTCGGTTAAAATACCCCTCTTCTCGTGGTAAACGCTCTGCAGATCTTCGAACAGGGCAAAGCGGGTCTTCGTACCGAGCTGGCCGCCGATCATCGCCTGCACCTGACAGGCCATATCGTACATATCCTCATTTGGGACAAACTCGGACTCCACGTAACCTAGCTTGTATTCCTCGGAAAAGACAAGCCGCCACTGTTTGCGCACCGCGTCGGAGCGGAGCATCGCGCTGACCGCCTTCTCCATCTGCGCCGCCCCGTTTTTGATCTCTGTTTCCAGTTCTCCGCGCCGCTGGCTGGCTTCCTCTTTTTCCTTCGGAATGCCGTCGCGGGCGCTGAGGCGTCTGGCACAATGATCCAGACGCTCCCGGATCTGTTCATAATCGGTGAGTTTCATCTGCTCCCTCACCGAATGAAGGCTCGCCCCGCATTTATCGAGCTGCCACCGCAGCCGGTTCTGTTCGCTCATCAGGTCGTCTAAATCCAGCGACAGGCTTTGGATCTGCTCCTGTCTGTCGCGCATCAGGATCAGCGCCGTCACATACTGGCCGTGTTTCTCCTTGACCGTTCCAAACTGCTGCCCGTACTCTTCCACCCTCTCCTGTTCTTCCTCATACGCCGACAGACGCTCCGGCAGTCCCGTCTTTCCGCAGATCTCCTGCACCTGGATCTGGATTTCCTTTAATTTCTGTTCCCACTCCTGTAAAACCTCCCGCTGCCGCCGCACGTCTTCTTCTGCCTGTTCCAGTAAATGCCTGGCCCCCTCAGCCCCTTTCAGCGCCTCTCTCAGATCGATGACCGCCGGAAACGCTTCAAACTCCGTTTGCAGCTGTTCCAGCTTCCGTTCCGTCTCCCGGATCTCGCCCATCACGCGGTCCATCTCCTGCTCCACCGCCTGTCTCTCCTGACGGAGTGCGTCCATACATGCCAGACGATGTTTTTCCCTGGCCGTCGTCCCCACAAATTTGGCCTCATACTCCGAAGAAACCGTACCCTCTACGATTCCGATGCGGTAATGGCCGTTCTCATCGATCCAGGTAGACGTTTCCTCCTGTATGCCATATCCGATGCCGGATAACAGATTTTGGATCTGCATCGTGAGGACAATGTCATTCTCCGCATGTTCCGCCTGAAACAGTTCCATGAGATTTGCCTGCAAATGCCTGGCGTCCGTAAACAGATAGCGGTCACACACCGCCGCATCGAGCGCCAGTATCCGCTCCCTGTCATCCGGACTGACGACAAGCGCGTCTAAAATCCCCATCTCGTACAGCGCCGCCTCCAGACGGCTGCACTGTTCCGCACTCATCCCGTCCGCAAAATCGATCGTCTTGTAAAAGGGGAGCACAGGTATCCCCTGTTCCCGTAACAGTTCCCTGTTTCTCACGACCGCCTCCGGGCGTTCCGGCTCCACTTCTTCCGCCTGCTCGAGTTCCTGGATCTCCTGCAAGAGCCTGTCATGTTCCTCTTCCAGCCGTCGTCTCTCCCTGTCAGCTTCACTTTTCTCATCGGCCAGGCCATTGCGTATGTCCTGCCGTTTCTGATCGGCCACCCCGCGTATTTCCGAATAATCATCCTCATAGCCGAACGACTCGACCCGCCGGTCCACCTGCTGCAGTGCGGGAGGGTCCAGCGTCAACTGCTCGTTCTGTTCCGACCACACATGGATGGCCTCGGTCAGTTCCCCCTTCTGCTCCCGCACCAGTCCTTCATACTGCTGCCATTCCTTTTCCCGGCTCTCCCTCTCGTCCCTTCGCCGGTCCATTTCCTGCATCGCGTCCCCGTATTTCCTTTTCGTATCTTCCTCTTTCTCCAGAACGCGGATCCCCTCCCGGATTCGTTTTCCATACTCCTTAAGAAGCCCTGCCTGATAATCAAAATCGTAAGCTTCCTCCCGGTTTTCCCGCAGTTCCCGCACCATAAACTGCCACTCCGAAAAGGCGCTCTCTTCCATCATTTCCGCGATCTCTTCGAAACACTGTCCGATCTCATACCACAGATTTTCCGACCGGTCGGTGTGCTCCTGTAACTGGATCTCCTTCTCCCTCAGATCGCTCTTTTTACTCTCCAGCTTCTCTTCTTTTTCCTTTAATAACTGCCGCTTTTCGGCCTCTTCCGCGACCAGATCCTGCTCCTGTTCTTTCAGCTTTGCCGCGTCGCTGTCCTTTAAACTGCGGTATTCCTCTTCGACAACCCGCTGCTCATTTTCCAGCGCCGCATACCGCTCCTTCACCTGCGCCAGCTCCTGCTCCCTGTTTTTCTGACGTTCCTCCAGCGCAGCCGTTTCCTTCTGATCCTTTTGATAGGTCTGTTCCGCCCCGATATAGTACTCTGCCTTTTCGAGCAGGACCGCCCGGTTGTACTTGTCATATACGTTCTGAATGTCTTTCGCGGCTTTCGCGCAGTCGGACAGCGTGCGCAGGTTTGTCTCAATGCTGTCCATATTTTCGATCGCCTCGGACATCGGGCGCAGATCATCCTCTGACAACGTCTGCTGCGACTTACTTAAAATCTCATTGATGACGGACGGCTTAAAATCTTTCGACAGTTTCGGCGTCCTGAGCTGTATGAGCAGCGACAGCAGTTCCCTGTACTCCTCCTCGGTCTCAAACCCGAATAGCAGCCGGTTCACACACGACTCATATTCTCCCTGCGCATCCATCACCTCTCCGCCGGTTCCGATGCGGTTCTTCAATTCCGTTTTCGTAAGAACAAGTTTCTCCACTCCCTCTTTGTAGAGCAGGAAATCCCGTCCCACCCTTCGGCCGTCCTGGATATAAAAATACCAGGTCTCCAGTTTTTTCCCCTTTCTCGCGCGTATGCCCATGCCAAACGTGAGATACGTCTCGGAAGTTTCGCGCCGGAACTCCATATAGAGATAACCGGTCCTCTCCTCCCTCTCATCCTCTTCTTCCAGCAGGTAATTATCCATCTTACGGGCGCGGGAACCAAACGGATCGAGCCGCTCAGGACGCATATTTCCATCTAGTAAAAGCGGGATGAAACTCTGCATCGTCACCGATTTCCCCGAACCGTTGGCTCCTCGCAGTAACATCCGGCCATCTAAAAATTCATATTCCTGATCCCCATAATACCAAAAATCGACCAGACCGATGCGACTGGCCATCCAACGACTATTTTTCACGTTTACCTCCATTTTCTATGCTGAAATCCTCCGGATAAACACCAGCCATCCGGCACAATACCGGGCGGATCCGGATCTGATCCTCCACCCGTTCGATCAATTCCATCTGTATCAGATATTTCATCACTTCCTGGCAGAATTCCTTTGTCGTCATATCGCGGTACGTTTTGGCAAATCCCGCCTGAAACTCTTTTTTGCAGCGCTCGATCACAGAGAGCATCTGCTCTTCCCGTATGCAAATGTTGTCGCGCAGGTCGGATTCGAGTTCCCTTCGCTCCACCATGTCCCGGATCAGGCCGCCGCACAAAAGCGCGATGTCCGAAAGGCTCCCCGCATCCGGAAAAGCTTTTCCCATGCCACACTCTTCCCCGAGTATTAAAAATGCCTGATTTTTATAAATCTGCAGTTCACAGTCCAGATACCCGCACAAGTCTTTTTCGATATTCTTTTTTCCATAGGTCCGGATATAGGCAAAATCCTCCTCTGTTTCCTCCGTGCGCTCCATGCCCATGGACATAAGGAGCCTGCGGTACACCCTCTGTCTTCTTATGATCCCCCGGTCTTCATCGAGGCCAAACCAGTCTTCCCCCAAAAAATCCTGCGGCGACGTAAATCCGGTAATATCCCTCGTAAAATTCCGCATAAAATAGCGGGAAACCCCGGTATTCAAATACAGCACATCTGCCTGGCTGTCATTTTTAAAACTATCCTCGCTGCCATCATATACTTGTAAAATGCCGCACTTCACACAATATTTTAACACCTTCACCAGATAGCGCCTGTTCTGGTAAACGGTCCAGTCCAGATCACTCTGCTTCCACACGCTCTGGATAAATTCGGTCAGCTGGGATAAGATAAACTGCCCGTCGATCTCCTTATCCTCTAAAAACATCAGTGTCAGACAGAACAATACATATTCCATCGGCTCACTGAACTCCATAATACCCATCCAGTTTTCCGGATGCGCGGGAATCTTCTCCAATTTGATCACATAGGGATTTACGATCACATGATAACCGAGTTTTTCACTTAAAAAATTCTGAATTTCACCGATTCCATCTTTCATCTGATAATACTCATCCCGGTTTACCGCCTTGACAAACCATCGGTTTGACAGCAGTTTTTCGAATACATTCATTTTCTCCCTCCATCCGCTAATCGTCAAAACAAATAGAAAATGCCGGCATGGTGAAATCCCCATCCGTACATTTTACGACACAGGTTTCTTCCCTGTTTCCCGCCAGATGATAGGTCCTGCCGTCTTCGGTCTTCGCCGTCTCATCCTCGCGCTCGAGCGCCTTCGACAGCCAGACAAGGAACACATCGCGGATCTGCGGCTCGATCACCGGAAGGCTGGCAAAATCCAGCGTCCCGTCCTTGATATAGCCATCCAGCATCTCCCGCTCACGTTTGATCTGTTCCATCATCTCCTGCCGGATCCTCTCCTGTTCTGCCGACCGGTCGACGATCCCCGAACGCTTCGCCTTCTCGCGGTAATTTCTGACACGCGGTTTCAATTTCACATAATGCGGTTCCTCATCAAAAATACCGCTGTTGATACTGTCAGTCTCCCGCGGCATATCGCCTTTCATGTGCAGCGCGGTCTCGATCCCGAACACGCACGCCGCCAGCCGGTGCGCCGCATTGATATCCTGGCATTTGCCAAACATCTGCGCCACCTTATCGTATTCCTCCCGCCGGTTCGCCCCCATATTGCTCCGCTCACTGAGCCTCGTCGCGTATCTCGTGATCTTGCGGATGATCTCATTCGTCGCATCAAAAACACGGACCGCCTCCGATTCGCGGCCTGCTGTTTCCAAAAACGCCCGATCCGGCGTATCTGAATTTTTCGTTTTCGCCCGGCCCACAAACCATTCCTCGATGCTCGTCCACTTCCCGAGTGTCCGCTCGCGGATCAGTTCCGGATCTGCCTGCACCTCAATACGCGGAATATTCTTTTCATATTCCACGATCTTTCCGACGATCGCCTCGATCTGCTCTTCCCTCACTTGTTTCATATAACTTTCGATGACTGTTACATTGACCTGTAATGCTTTCACGAATGTGCGGAGATATTCGATCAGATGATCCTTGAACACCAGAAATTCCCTCGTGCGCATCAGTTCCTCCGCCCTTGCGCTGTTCAGGGCGCGCATATAATCCTGATAATTTTGATTCAGCCGCACGAAATCGTTCTCGAGATTCTGCCACCAGCCGTAGGTTTTATCGACAGAAGCTTCCTGCATTTCCGAAAGTCTAGACAATTCCTCCCGGATGCGCTCCAGTAACGTCGGCTCCAGAGAGGCGCCTTCCACAAAGAGGTTTTCCAGATGGATCACCATTCGTTCGATCTCCACCGTGTACTCCGACAACTGGTACTGGTATCTCCTGTTTTTAAATTCCTCCAGCGTCCTGACGTTTTTCGAATCCTGAATCGTAATGAGGTTTCCCCACCCCTCGAGCGCAGTCAGGTCCTGCTGGCACTGCTCCATCGTATAATCCGCAAAAAACGGATCCTGCCGCAGTTCCTCGTACACCTCTTCCTGATAGAGCCAGTATTTCATTCTCTCGTATTTCAAATAGAACAGCCGCAGGATAGGCCGGTAGCGTTCGGTGTTTTCTACATTGAGATAATTCGCTTCTCTCAGCGGCTTCCTTAGCTGTTCTGTAATTCGCATCGTGATTCCCCTTGATTTGTACTAGTTGGTAATGTGGTTTCAGTTTTTTTGATCTGCCTGTTGCACAGTGATTCTTTGATTTTATGTCTTCCAGTTTTTATAGTATACCATAACAAAAGCGTGAAGTCTATTATCAATTGAGATAAAATCACTAATCTTACTTGCCAAACAAATCGGAATGCGTTCCCGTCCTGTCAAGAATCAATTCATCATCCTTTATTCTATAAATCAACAACCAATCCGGCTCAATATGACATTCTCGTTTATTTGACAAATTTCCTTTCAGATCATGATCTTTATTCTTTATAGGCAATTGTGCTGGAATCCTCAATATATCAACAACACTATATAGCAGGTTTAAATCGTAATTTCGCTTCTTGCAAACTTTCAAATCTTTGTTAAATTTAGTAGTTGTTGATAATTTCAGCATATTATGGTTCCTCCAAAATCATATTAAAAAAATCTTTTGTTGAACCTTCAAAACGCTGACCGGTACCATTTTCTAACATCTGATCCCCTTCCCTGATCGCTTCCAATGTTTCAGCATTTGGTATTTCTAAATTTTCTGTTATGGTTAAACCTTGTATAAAACCAATAATATAAGACAGTTTTTCATCTGGTACATAATCCAATAATTGAAATACTTTTTCCCTGTCGCTCATATACAAACACCTTCTTTTCTCAAATATAGACTAATTATATCAGATTATCCCATAAATTCAAGTCATATCTGCTTTGAACCCTAAAATTCCGATTTTTCTTTTCAAAACCTGCAATACGCATTTTCATAGTCAACCCATTAAATACAAGCATTTTCCCTGTCAGCAGTTCCCCTGCCCCTAACAGATACTTGATCGCCTCTAACGCCTGAATACTGCCAATGATTCCTGCCACCGCCCCAATGATCCCGGCCTCTGAACAACTTTGCACCAGACTTTCAGGCGGGACTTCTTCGAAAACACACCGGTAACATGGAAATTCCCCTGGCACATATGTCATTACCTGCCCTTCAAACCGCAGGATCCCTGCATGACAGAATGGCTTCTTTAGCAAAACACAGACATCATTTATCAGAAATTTTGTTTCAAAATTGTCTACCGCATCGAGAATAAAATCGTATTGCCGTATGATTTCTTCCGCATGATCCACCTTCAACGCAAAAGGATATGTTACGATCTCGATATTATCATTTAATTTCTGCAGGATCCTTTTTGCTGACTCTGCATTATTCACGCCTTCTGACTCCATGTTATGGACGATCTGCCTCTGAAGGTTGGAGATCGTTACCACATCGGCATCCATAATGCCGATATGGCCCACTCCGGCTCCCGCCAGATAGAGTGCCGCGGGCGATCCCAGTCCGCCTGCTCCCACGATCAATACCTTTGCCTGTTTCCGTTTTTTCTGTCCGTCATTTCCCACTTCCGGAAGGATCATCTGCCTGTCATATCTTTGTACTTCCTCCTCACTCAATTCTTCGAAACAAAACAGAAGCCACTCCCTGTATCCCCCCGAAAGATCGTACGCATCAAATCCTCTCTGAGCCAATATTTCCGTCGGAAAAACGCTGTTTTCTCCATACGTGCAATACACAATCAACTTCTTGTCTTTCGGAAATTCTTTCCCTCTTTCCTTCCGGTAGTCCCAGTGGACGGCCGGTATATGTCCATGCCGATACGCCGCCTGATCGCGTGTATCAATACATAAATAATCGTTTACGGGCATCGCTTCCACCTGATCGATTGAAATATTCTTTACCTCCAATGGCATTTTCCTCCTTCCTGCTGATCCTCACACACCCTTTCACACCACTCACCCCGTGATCTCTAACATACGTCTCAAAGGTTTCATCGCCGCCCTCAATCTTTCATCAAGTACAAGATCCCCTTCCATATTTTTCAATTTCTCTAATACTTTTTCCACCCGGACCTTTTTCATATTCGGGCAAAACTGCCGGTGTCCCACGGAATAAAATTTTTATTTCTTATGCCAATAAATCCCCAATCCCCAAAAACTTAAATCAATAACTTCCCGTCACTTTCATATTGGTTTATTATTTGTGTTAATCGTTTGTCATATTGTTTAGTGTACCTTGACATAGCATCTCCCATTTTTATTATCTCATCTAACCATTGTCTAGCCTTTTTGATATATTGAAAATCTCCATCCATATCAAAAATATCAATTGCAAATTCTGCAAATCTATTTGCATGATAACTTTTACGCTGATCATTATAATAACATTGCTCTAATATCTGCATTGCTTCATTTCTTTTCTGTTGCCCTGTTAAATTCCTTTCCGTTCTATTTGCTTCAAACAAAATTATTGCACTTGTATTCTTGATACTAAAATTATTGGGCTTTTGACGTAATGCCTTATCAATATCTGCAAATGCCTCCTTAAATTGTTTTAAATAAGCTCTACAAAGAGCCCATTGCTGTAATGTATATGGATTTTGATCATATTCATATAATTCTGAATAAATTTTATTAGCATCCTCACCAAATAATGTATAATATAATTTAGCATCATATGCACTCCGCCTAAATAAATGATATTGATATATTTTAAATATAGGTACCCTTTTCAAAAATTTCTCAATAACACTTGCATATGCATTTCGTAAAACCTTTACTTCGCTAAAAATCTTTCTACTATGATATAAAAATAACTTTGATCTAATATCATAATAGTCTTGATCATTTTTGCAAGTATCAACAGTTACATCTAATTCCCTCAACAAACCATTAGCTTCATTAACATATCTTTTGGTATCTTCATATGTATGACAATCGAAGTATGAAAACAAAATATCTGTTGATAAAGCAGAATTATTTCCCGACAGATAGCTTGAAAGTGCAACCGTTTCAAACGCTTGTCTATTTCGCATTAACACTTTTTCTAATAATTGCCTTACTCTACGCATACCTATTGAATTTGATATATTTTTTAGCATCATTTCTAACACCGAAAACTTCTCGCTTTCATTATCTTTATATTTAAATACAGATTTCCTTATAGAACTATCAATAGAATTATAAAATCTTCTAGCTTGTTCCTGAGTAAGATCATCTATATAAATTTGTCGCACTGTCAAATTTCCAAGCAAATGCTTAGATGCTTCAAACGTATAATCTGTTGATGTTGCAATGGTTGATATATTTTCTGCTTCTGCCAATACTTTATATGCCAACAAATCTTCTTCACAATTATCAATAAATATAACCGCTTCTGCACCTTCTAAATTATTAAGTAAGAACTTACTTTTTTCTATTGTTAAATTTTCGACATATAATTTATTCAGACTATTTATCCTTAAGGACAATTGCATCAAAGCGGTAGTCTTACCAGAAAAGTCAGTTCCGATAAGAATAACATTTTTATTAGAAAGATGTATATTATACACATCATTCACAATATCTAATTCTACAGCTTGCTTAGATAAAACCGAATACCATTGTGTTATACCTTTTATATAAAAATCTTTTGCTGGTACTGCAGGAACTTGATTAATTGTAGGAATAAAATATTTTTTAAGTTGCTTGTTGCTTTTTATTCCCTTTGATTTCGTCTTACCATCAACCACTATCACATTTTTATTTATCCAATCTAATAATTCTTCTGTATTACCAATGATAATATTACACCCTAAACTTTCAAATAATTTTATTTGTTTTTTACTATCGGGCATACATTGTATCCATATATCCTGAGGTCCATATGATAGTAATTTTTGTACTGTCTTTAACACACCACTATCATGAAATCCATAACCCCAAAAAATAATAGGTGTATTTCTTAATTTTATTGCTACTTCTTGAAACAAATCACTGTTTGCCTGATCTACTACCGCCAAATCAAATTTGCCAAAATACAGTTTACCTTCTTTATTCATTACTTCTCCATGTAAAGGTATATAGCAAAGCTCTGATCGGTCTTTTCTAATGGCACCATAATACGTCAAACTTTTTAAATAATATTTAGTATCTGACTCAACAACTAAATGAATTATATTATCAATGTTAGTAGTAATATAAGATAATAAATTTATTCTATTTAAAATCAAATATTTTTTATTATATTTATTAACCTGAAATTTGTGTCTCAAAAAGTCATCTAATTCATCCTCATCCGCCAATGCACATATTACTTCCAGGTCATTTCCAAATGTATCATATGGCAATCCAAACTTTTCGCATATTTCTGGACAAAGTTCATTTACTGTTGGCAAGCTTTTGCCATCTTCATCCGGCAGACATGAAAAACCCGCCCCTGTAAACAAATTAATACCTGAAAATAATTTTTCCTTAAACAAGTCTTCTCTAGCTATTTCTATCACCATAATCCACCTCCACAAATCATATCTACATTTTCAAACATTATCTCCACCCTACCAATCTTCTTCTCCGTATGATAATGCCCACAATACCACTTCCCATAATCCAATCTATCCTCGATCCCGTCCAACCATTCCTCCGTAGACTTATCCACCTTACTCTGATCCACCCCGGCCATAAACACCTCCACCGGCTCATATTTCAACGGCATCGTATGGCTCAACACCACATCCACCTTTCACCCCAGCCTGCTCTCCACATATTTCTTAACCTCTTCCGAATGCTGCTCATCCGGCCACCACCAATACCCATACATGAGCCGGACCATCTTATCAATACTATAAGTCCCGCCCATAACAATGGCCTGCTTCCCATCCAAATCAAACACTTCCCCATCCTTCGCAAACAGCAGGCTCGGATACTCTTCTTTCTGGTACACCATACCCCCGCGCCACACCTTCTCCTGATATCCTTCAATAGCCTGCGGCCCCTGCTCATGGTTCTCATGGACCACAAAAAACATGATTGGCAGAACCTCCAAAAACTCCTTCTTCCTCATATCCCGGATTCCTCCGCTGAAATTAATCCCGGCATCCCCCAGAATAACCATCACATCCTCCCTGCAGGTTCCGAACCACCTGCAGAAAGCCTCAATCCGCCCAAACTCCCCATGGGTATCTCCCGTTATGTAAATCATACAAACATCCCTTCCAGATACCCGCCTTCCGGCAGGCACACTAATTGTACCATATCCTCACCGATTTCAACTAAAATCTTTTCATTAACATCCTCAAATCTCCAGACCACTTCCAGCCTTTCAGAACCTTCTCCCATGCGTATCCCCGGTAATAATAATCATAACGCTCTGTCTCCTTTCCGAGCAGTATGGCTACTGCCCAATATACCTTATTATTACCGGATAATGGAAAAACCTTTCATCACAAAATGCCATACTTGCGAAAAATGCAGTCCAAGTCCGCCCGACTGATTTTCCCCGCCAAATAATATCCCTTGACGGTTGCCTCAACCCCCTCAAAGAAAATATCAAAATTGAACCAGTCGCCTGCATCATAATATTTCCGCAATTCCGCAAATTCACGCTGCAGCCTCTCTGGCAAATCTTCCCGCAAATCTACCGTCTCATCAATAAACATCTACCTACACCTTCTTTCCTGTCCATCATCCGGTTGTCTTTCCTCTGCCATCTGCTGTCCCATGATCTTCCGGCACGTCGGCTGAAAGACTTTCTCATACCGTTGTTCCATAACCGCCAGATAAAATCTCTTTTGTATATCGGTCAACACCGGAACCCCAAAAACCATTTTTTCTATCTCCGGCAATGCACGTGCCATTTTCGGTGTGATATTTATCACTGCCTCATATTCCATCCTCTCTATCAGGTGATACGGGTTCAACCCATCTCCGCCCAATTCAAAGATACATTTACTCGCAGAGAAAGACTAAGCCATCAGACGTTTTTCATCCGATAAAACCATTTGCATTTTTTCATCATCCCATTTCGAGTTCAAGCAATTCCCATTATCATAAACGGGGGCCAGTGCCTTTGTGCCATCCTTCCTGACAATAACACCCCAGTTACTGTTAGAGCTCTCTCGGAAAGTCCCAGCCCCTTATTTCACTGGCTTTCGTCCTTTCCGAAATTCCACTTTCACCTCTGTTTTCCTGTAACATTTACTACTTTTCGTGTCCAAAATTTTCTAAAATATTTTTCATCTTTTCTAAAAAACACTTGATTGTGCGGTTGTTTTACAAGTAACTTCCCACTTTCACATCTAAAACAAAGGAGGGCACATTTATGTTCAAACCTGATTCATGGCAATCCCACGACGAAAACAGAACCATTATTTCTGTTTTCGAACGCAGGCTGTCACGCAACAACTCCAAATATTCCTTCGGCCTCTAAGATAAGGAACGGCAGAAACTCATCAACCTCAACCCTGATGAGGTCGCGGAATTCATTGCTCCGTTCTATTCCCCGAGAGGACGCCCCGCCAAAAACCAGGCCCAGATCCTGCGCTCCCTCATCCTTTTTGTACTTTTCTTCAACAAAACACCTGCCAGGACCAGCCTTACCGCCTGGGTCAGGGATGTCCTTCCGGCCTCCCCCTCTTTTACCGTCCTTATCGGCTGCACCTGCCCGCAGGACCTTCCTCAACGACTACTGCCTGCAACACTTAAAGATCCGGGGCAGGGACCACTTTTCGTTCTTGGACCATGCTCATTGGCATCCGCATCCATCTGGATGCAAGATACAAGGCTGCCAGTCTGTATGCGGACTGATCCTTGGATCTATTAAAAATCAAGGCATTTCTATCTGTTAAAAGATCCCGTTTTGACAGATTTGATAGTTATGCCTTTTTTCTAACCACTATCTTAAAACAACTCCGAAATAAGCATTTTTTATTTCTCCTGAGCTTTCTCATTGATACAGGAAATTTTTCGCTATTTTTTAATTTTGTTTCCGAGAGTGCTCTGGTATCCAAGAAACAACTGTAATCATCATACTAGCCTCATTCAAATAATGACACAAATTCATCTATTGTTTCTGCAATGCAATAATACGAATCTTCCCCAGCACTCCAATAATAAACCTTCCCGGTTTCATTATTCACACAGTAATAATTATCTCCCGAATCAATTCCAATGGGAATAATCTTCCCCTTCGTTTTCTTCAAGAAATAATCTATCGGCTTAAGGATATAATAGTTTTTATCAGATTCATCTAATGACATGAATACTCTTACTTCATATTCTTCTCCATCAGATACAATTATATCTTTTACCGGATAACCTCCTGAGTTCTCTCCAAGAAAATCTTTAATCTCCGATCTGATAGTAATAGAATATGTTTTCTCTGCATCTTCAAATATCTTCTTATTGATATTCAACTTACGATTTTCAGAAATACATTTCATTAGAAATGTTCCTCCTTCCTGCTATTTTCAACGCTATCAGCACCCCATAGAGAATTTCCGCCTGTGTGGGCTGCACCACCAATTGTTCGATCATGATCATCTTTTTTAACAAGTTGCATCTTTCCCGGTTCTTCATTATGGTGCCAAACATAACCTGTGGGAGTTCTGCCCTCTTCAATATCTTTTATCTGTTCGGGTGTAAACTTGCTTCTTAACTCAGGATCGTTTGCAATGGCTCCCTTTAACGATACATTGCATTCCTTCGCGTATGCTTTTGTTTTCAAATGGTCCGGGGCAAGTTCTGTATCAAAAACACTTTCAAATTTCGGAAATACGCCTTCGATAACAACTCCATTTATTACAATTCTTCGTCGTTCATATGAAACGCCATTTTCAGAAATCTTGCCCTCCAAGTCACACCTATCAGTTTTATAATGGATAGCACCATCTTTATCAATTGTACATTTTTTCAGCTTTTCGTCAGACCATCCTAATTTATCTTTAATGGCCTGCTTTTCTTCTTCTGTCAATTCTCTAGTTCCATTTTCTTTGTATTCAGTGTTATCCACCTCATTAAAAGCATCATTATTGTTATTAAGTGTATCCTTATTACTTTCAGATTCTTTGTAGCTTTCCGGATCTTCGCTTGTTTTATTGTTCTCGCTATTTTCTTCATCGCCACGGTTCAGGTTATCATCTTTAACATCATTTGAGACATTTTCTTTTTCATCACTAACGATGTCTTCTTGAACATCTTCACCTTTATTGGATTGACTGTCTGCAGAATCCAAGTACTTATTCAAACTGTCCTTTAAGCTGGTTTTTTCTTCTTTAGGTCCATCGTTCGCTTGCTTTCCGCTTATATCGCCTTGCTTTCCAACCTCTGAAGAATACTCAGCAGGCTTTGAAGCAATATCATCTTTGCTAAGATAATCTTTCAATTTTTCCGAAAGCCCACTCTTAATCTCGCCAACGCCCTTTTGAACCACATCCTTGACAATATCAGCCCCCCAATCTCCGCCTTTGTCAATAGTGACTTTTTCGACCGCCTTAACGGGTTTCTCTAATGTGGAAGCAACCTTCTCTGCCTTTTTGGCGACTTCAACAACTTTTTTTCCTGTTTCAACGACTTTCGCTGCCATTCCCGCTATTTCAACAGCCATGACATCACCTCCAGTGTTCAGCGAAGTTAAACAGTCTTTCACACTGTATGAGTTCAATCTGTTCAACTTGCTCAATCTTATAAAGTATAATGTTGATAATTCCCATTAAGTCAACCGTTTCTATCTGTTCTGTAACACCTATTGCTTCTATCCATTTCTGGAACTCGGCCTTAAGAACTTCAACATCACTATCCTGTATGATTTCAATATTGCCTTCTGTTTTGAGCATTACACTCTTCACAAAATCGGTAGCATAAAAATCATTAATTATTTCTATCCTATCCTGTTTATTAAAAGGAACCTTATTCTTTACGTGCATCAAAACTCGTTTCTTTGAGCTGGCAGGCACGCTAAGAGTATGGATACCCTCCACTTCATATGTACCAATGTCATCTATCTTATTATGTAGTACGGCATTTACTATTGTTGCTTTAATCTTTTTCGCATCATAATCTTTTTTGTCATAGGAAATCTTCTGCTTCTCTTCTATTGTTTTCGACTTATCAAAAGCTTCTACCGCACATAATACTGGTGCAACCCAATTGTTTTGATACACCACCGCCTTACCTCTTGGTAACCTTGTGATTTCAACCACTTGCTCATCTGACAAACCAACCGCTTTGCCCACAAGCTCTCTATCAGAAAAATCAGGTAAGCTCATAATAATTTTTGTGTTAGTATTTCTGATCACAGATTCATCAAGAAGTCCTGGTGCCTGATCCGCAATTACAAATCCCTCACCATATGTTCTCATTTCCGCAATTGCGTTAGCTATCATCTCAACCGATTTACCTTGAACATTAGCTGATTCAGAGGATTGTTCTATACTTGTTTTCTTAAGCAAATTATGTGCTTCTTCAAGTACCGTAATATGCCGCAACTTATCAACAGATTCGCTATTTGCCATATGGTATTCCTGCATACGCATTACGATCATTCCCATGATTAATGCCTTAGTTTCTGGTGAGCCCACTTTGCTGATATCTACTATTACGTTCGTTGTAAACAGTTCCACATCGTCTAATCCATCAGCTGTAAAAATCTGGCGATATATACCGTTTGTAAGAGATTTTACTCTTGTAATTAACGATCCAGTATAATTGCTCTTTACTTCTTCTGAAAAATCCGAAGCACTTATCACACGTTTTAACTGTATGAGAAGATCATCAAAAGTAGGGAACAGTTTATTGCTCACGCTGTTCATTGATAAAGTCAAATCCCACCCTGCTTCCTCATACGCCGCCTCTAAGGCTTCCTTTAATACAGCCGGCATAGCAGCATACATTGGCCAACATACATTGAAAATACCATTAAGTCTATCTATATGCTCAGATACAAATATTCTATTTTCACCTTCTGCCGGAAAATAAAATGGATTTACGCGCAGTAACTCTCCGTGATTACTATTCGTAGAATATATACTGGCAACGTTATCAAACTCTTTATAATACTCACCTTTTGCTGGCTCAACTACCAGAAATGGAATTTTATAATTCCCATATAATTCATGCAGTATTTTATAAACTGTTGTAGATTTACCAGAACCTGTTGAGCCAGTAATAAATGAATGTTTTGATAGTTCATCTACATCAATAGGCACATTTTTTCCATCAAATTCATGCATATGATAGATTTCACCAAGACTAATCTGCCGTTTCTTTTCCTCACCTTTATTCACACTCTTATTAGAAAAGCGATCAATATCTTTGTACAGAACGTTTCTTTCAAACTCAGCACATTCTACACATGACAATCCTTTCACAGATTTATAAGGGAACGCCATCAACATGGCTAATTCAATTGATGTAATCTGGTTTGCAAGAATTAAAGGTTCAATGGCATACTCATTATCGTTCGCTTTTTCATCAACCTTTTCAATATCAGAAGCATTGACTAAAAGTGGATGGACAAAATTGCAAATATACTCCAACACATTATTAAATTCAGTCTTATCACTGGCCTTTGCCCATGTATTAATTACCGACGCTTCAACAAACGATTGTTTTCCTTGGATTAATCCTAAGAGAAAATTCGCAACACTCTCAGCTTCAACTGTGTTATTCGCCAGAACATAAGTGGCATTTTTCCACATTCCGACGCCTTCACACTCATCCAGGCGATCAATCTGCTTCTCGATTCTCTTAAGCATATCGGCTATTGGATATGACTTTACAGTATGAGTTTCTCCCTTTAAGGCACCATTAGATACACAGTGATTCGTCCCTTCGGTGTCAGTATCATTTGTCATAGATCCTTCCGTTGTGGTTCTTGAATACTGAAATCCAATATTCGCTCCTATGGAAGAAGAATTTGCCTTTTTCCAATTTTTAAATATCCCCTTCAACCATCCTGCTGATGTGGTAAGATTTCCAGATACCCCAGCGTTTATGCCTCTCGTTTTTGCAATAGAACGATTCGTACCCGTTGTATGTGCAGTTGCCCATGAAGTTCCTTCTGTTACTGCTTCTGTCAATGTTTCATTACTCTGGTATTCTGAATATGAATGTATTCCTGACGCAAGCGCTTCATATCCATTCTTAATGCTTTTTATTTCTTTGTTTGAAACAGGCTCTGCCAAAAACACAAGTGTATATTCATCTTTTGGGTCTTTTGGCGAAATACCACTAAGCACCTTCTCTAAGCCTTGACTAAGATGTTTTTCAGACTTATCACTTGAAATACTTGTAATTGCTGAAATTGCAGTCTTCTCTTGCAGTCCCCAAATATCAGTTTTTTCTTTTACTTCCTCATCGTTCTTTTTTACAATAACTTCTTTTTGAACGGAAGGTAGTTTTTCTACAATAGTGCCTGGAAAATTTCCTTTTATAGAAGCTATCAACAAATCCAGGCTACTATTTGTATTAGTCTTATTTCCACCCTGGGAGGAATCCGATCTGATCACGAAATAAAAATCCGCGCCATCGACTGTTCTATTGACGAGCATAGCAATAGCATCTTTTCTTTGCGAAAAAGAGCTATAGACATTTGCAAATCTATCAATGATTTGCTCTTTCTTGTCATATACCCATCGATCAATATGGATACATTGAATATTGGCATCGGGAACTATTCTCTTTGTGCCCTCGCCTTTATTGTTTTTATAAGTGTTATACCTATCAAACGGAAAGACAAGAAATTCGTCCGAGACATTATAGAGATATTCCCTAAATACTGTTCTTCTGATTTTATCCAAATTGCTTTCTAATTCTAATAATTCCAATGTTGAACCTTCCATATGCATCACCCTTTAATTAATGAGTTGATTACTATACCAAAAATAATCAAACATATACACACGACAGCGACCTTAAGAACATTGTCTCTAATCTTTACAACCCTACTCACCTTTGCGTAAAAAAGTAAGTATTCCTTACTAACGCTCCCCGTACTCATGCCATTCATGAGATAGTTTACATATCCCTTTGACCAACTCCACCATCTTTTCTTTTCAAATGAACTATTTAATGGAATTTGCTTCTTTTTAACTAATTCATCTGCTAATTCCACAAGAGATTGCTCACTAATTCTGGAAGCACGAATGTCATACATCACTTTACCAAGTCCATCATAAAGATCACCTATTGAAAAATACTTGTCATAAATATTACTCATTGATGCCCCTCCAAATTCTTTCCTCTAATGTTGCTGTTTTCTCCTTTGCCAAATTCAAACATCTAAGAGCATCGGCCTGCTCTCTTGCTGCTTGATCAGCTTCCTCCTGTGTATGCTCCAGCATTTCGGATACCCTGAATATATTCTCAATAAATTGTTTGGCCATCTCTTCTGCCTTCTTTTGAGCAACCGAATCAATTTCTTTTAAATAGGCCTTATACTGTTTCCCAGTAATTGCTAAGAATTCTTCAAACACCTCCTCTTTGTATTTACCTTTATCAGTTGTAGTGAAAATCCATAGTGCTTTCTCTGAATTAATATAATCGCTCATTCGTATTGATGAAATTGAAGATGTAGGAATTGTTGTATCACCTATTTTCAATATCTTACTAATAATGCTGTTATCAATCTCTTTGTATTCAACAATTTTTGATTCTATTTTTTTCTTTAATACCTTCATTTGTTGCTGCATTATAGCAGCTCTCTTTTCAAGATAAAATGCGTCAACTTCATGAATACAGTCATTTAGTTTTTCCATAATTGCCTTGTTTTTTTCACCTATCTTTTCAGGCTTAATAACAATCCTCGGCAGCTTTTTTATCTGTCGTTCTGCCTTGTTGCTTGCATTTGCCACCTTGGTTTGAATAAGACTTACTTCAGGAGGCGTTATTTCCGGTTTCTTTGACTTTATATCCTTCTTAAAGTCTTCAGTGCACTGATTGATATCTGCTATCATATCAGTTTTCAACTTCGCAACTAAAGACAGTAACTCTTCCTTTTTAAGTCTCTTTGCCTTTTCAATAACCTGGCACTCATCATCTACACCGGCCATCATGTATAAAACCGCATCGTACAACCCTTTTGCTTTTACTGCCAGTGCATATTTTTCCGCATATTTAATTATCTCGTGCTCAACCGCATACATACCAGAAGCAATATAAAGCTGATCACTAACTTGATCTGATCCACTCTGTTCAAATTGAGCATCCGAAAGATCTATCACTTCCTGTGTATCAAATTCAACATTAGCCATGTGATTATTTCTGTAATATTTGCGTTTGATTACCTTGTCTGCGCTGTCCTCAATAAACTCATCATCATCTAAATCGCAGATCCCCTTTTTCTGAGCCCTTGCACAGTACGCTGCCTTTGATGAAACATAAAACACCCTCTTGTCTTGAAGATCATACTCAAATTCATTTTCCTCTGATTCATCAATAACATCCTGAGTATTCTTTGACAGGCGAATAGGTTTGCTAAGAGCATCTCTCAATTCTGTCGTGCCATACCTATCCACCTGGTTTACAATATGCAATGACCTCGAAAGATCTATGGTAACACCATCCTCATTACTTGAATCTTCTTGTGATTTAAGCATGAGATCATATAAAACGGAGTTGCCTTTGCCATCCATTTTTACAGGCTCATACATCACAATTAATACAGAATTGGTTTGTTGAGCTAATGCATCCTTAAGAATACGTAAATGCTCACTAGAGTTACTATCTGTTCCAGGAGTATCATAGAATGTAAAGTTTATATCAAACTGAATATCCATGGGATACCTAACATCTATCATACCTTCCACAAAACATGAACCATCCTCACATAGAGTATTCGGCATATCATTTATAGCATTTAAAAGAAACCGCATCTGTTCATGGCGTGGCTTCCCAGCATTCTTTTGACAAACCTTGTCAATCTGTCCTTTTAGACCATCATTAATGTTTGTGGTGAACTGAAACTTATTAAGTTCTTCCGACCACAACAAAGATGCTACACTTCCCAAATCATCATTATTCCTCTTTACCCAAAAATTAACCGTAGGTAATTCAGCATGCTTAATTCTGAACATTTTAGCAGTTTCAGGCCTGATCTTCTCGGGAAGAATTTTAGCCCCTATGATAGCATTTATAAACGTAGATTTGCCTGAGCTATATGTACCTACAAAACAAAGATTAACATTATCTTGTTCAATATCCTTAACCTTATCCTCTAGCTTCTGTTTTCGTTCTCTGAAAGTATCCTTTATGGACCCTTCAGACAATTCGCTTTCAAAGAGTTTTATGGTATCTCTTGCAACGCTCTTTATCTCATCATAAATAGTTCCAACGTCCGGAAGCTCAATAAACTCCCCTAGGTTCAATTTCACTTCGGACCCCTCTCTTTCCTGATGCCTATTGTAATTGGCAATCATTTTCTGAAAATCTTCGTAATCAATTTTAGTGCCTTTAAACACTATTTCCGTATTCTGCAAACCCAGAAATGCTTCTTGCAAATTATCAAAAAACGAATACCCCTGATCTTGTAATAAGAATTCCTTATTTTGAGGTGAATACACTTCTAATGCAGGGCTATCCGTATACTTAACCTCATTAAAGCTACCATTATCATCAGTCAAGAAATGTATTTCCTTTTTTACAGGATGATACTGGATCATCATCTTACTCATATATAAAATCCTCCAAAGTCATTATATCTATGTAATTACCACATAATAACCACAGTATAGCAAACGAGAAAGACATATTATGTCACTCTAACCGTCTTTTTCCTCTTTTTCCTCCAATTGCGGTATTCACCCGTGGTTACCCTACCATCTTCCAGTCTTTCAACATTCGCAGATATCGCCCACACATGCCCGAATCTCGTAGTCCCAGGAATCCCCCCTGGGAACACAGCGTCTGTTCTCTTTTTCGAGTCACGCCCCACTTTTCTGCAATTTCTTTAATTGACAAATGCCCTTCAATCATACGCTTCCTTATCTTCCAAAACAACTCTCACTATGGGTATCCATGCTCTATATTTGCATACAAAATCACAAGATATATCTTATACCTAACAACGAATTTTGTCAAGATTTCCGTGTCTTTTCATAAGAAAGACGGATCATTTAACCGTGGTGCCCCCGAAGCCATCCTTGCGCGCGAAAAACGTAGTCAAGAAAAGCGAATATACTGCAAAAATCACTCCTCCAAACGGTGAAGTGATTAAAAAGACTGTTTCTACAGTGGGGACTTTCCCTCCCCCAGATTTCGACCTTTCTACACGTGAGAGACTTCTAATGGACTTTGACCTTTTGGAAAAAAACGTCCTCGAAACCAGCCGAAAGCTTAACGGGGAATTATCCCGTAAATACCTGGGTACCTCGTCTAAAAAAACTGGAAACAGAAAAAACATCAAATTCATTGGAATCGGAATCCGGACGGATTTCCATTCGTGTGCATGGCGCGCTTGCTGGTTCCCTCCAGCCAAAAGAACGCGTCCTTTCGCTATCCTTTCTGGAAGCCGCCTCATGTGTGTGTACGTAATGTTCCGTTGTCAATCAACGATGCCATTAGTTCCTCAACTCCAGCCTCTTCAGCGCCTCTGCCAGAACGCTCCTCTGACACGCCACATTGATCCTCTGGAATCCCCTCCCGCATTCCCCGAAAATCTTACCGCTGTCCAGCCACAATTTCGCCTCGTGAATGATGCGCCGGTCGAGCTCCTCGGGATCCAGCCCCAGCTCCCGGAAATCCAGCCAGACCAGATAAGTCGCCTCCTGCTCCACCGCAGCCACGCCGGGCAGATGCTCGTTGACATACTGTCTGGTGAAGGCAATATTGTCCTTTACATACGACATCATCGCCCGGTACCATTCGCCGCCCTTCGCATACGCCGCCTCACAGGCCGCCAGTCCCATGATGCCGAGCTGGCTCATGCCCGCCGCGTCCAGTTCCCTGCGGAATTTCCTGCGCCGCTTCTGGTCCGGGATAAAAATATTCGACAGCATCATTCCCGCCAGATTAAACGTCTTACTCGGAGACGTACAGATCACACTGATCTCTGCCAGTTCTTTTTTCAGGCTGGCAAACACATGATGCTCTCCCTGAAAAATAAAATCATGATGTATCTCATCGCTGACTACCGTTACCCCGTACCGGAGGCAGATCTCTCCCAACGCGGTCAGTTCTTCCACCGTCCACACCCGGCCCACCGGATTGTGCGGGCTGCACAGCAGAAACAGCCAGATGTTTTCCTCTTTGATCTTCTTCTCAAAATCTTCCAAGTCCATATGGTATCTGTGATCGTCTCCCAAATACAGATCACTGCTCACCACTTTCCTGCCATTATCCCGGATCACCTCGGAAAACGGATAATAGACCGGCTGCTGGATCAGCACGGCGTCCCCCGGCTCCGTATACGCCCTGACTGCCATCGCCAGCGCAAAGACGACGCCCGGCGTCTTAATGAGCCACTGTTCCTGCGGCTCCCAGCCGTGCCGCTCCTTCATCCAGTCCCGGAGCGTCTCAAAATAAGGCGTCTGCACCTCACTGTAACCAAAAATGCCATGTTTCGCGCATGCCACAACGGCGTCCTCCACATAGGAGGACGTCTTAAAATCCATGTCTGCTACCCACATCGGCAGCACATCCTCCGGCATACCGCGCTTTTTTGCAAAATCATATTTCAGACACTTCGTATTCCTCCGGTCGATGACCGTATCAAAATCCAGATTGCGTTCCATAACGGTGTACCTCCGATCTGCTGTCAGTCCCAGCCCAGCGCTTTCCGCTTTGCCTTAAAATCCTCTACTATTTTCTGTCCCAGCGCGGCCGGATCGGTGTCCACGTTCATCGATGAGCCAAGCGTTTCCAACGTTCCATATTTCAAAAACTCGATCACATTTTTAGAACCGTGTATCTGCGCTTCTACACAGTGATAGGAACTGATCCCGTTCAGCCTGAATCCCAGCGCCGCGTCGATCCCCTTTTCATTTCCCCACTCGGGTGAAGAAAAGGCAAATGGCAGCTCAAACATCTTATGTCCCAATTCCCCTGCAATACCGGCGAAAATGCCGCTGGAACGGGTGTTGTCAATACATTCTCCCACATGCCATACCGGCGGCAGATCCGGTTCCAAAAATGCCCGCAGGCGCTCTCCCGCCCTCTCCTTCCCGGCAACGGCACAATATCCCAGTTTCATCAGCGGAAAGGAAGCGCAGCCGTTGGACAGTATGAGCACGTTATGTTTCAGCAGCACATCCGCCACGTCCACGATACATTTTTCATACAGGACTTTGGGGTTATTACAGCCGACCATATTTACCACGCCCAGGATCTCTCCCTCCCGGATGGCCTCCGCCAGCGGTTTCATACTGCCGAACCGCTTATGTATATACTCCACGGAAAATCCGACTTCCGCCTCCACCTCGTAGGACGGAATGTACACCGGAACGCCCTTCCTCTGGGCAAAACTTTCGATGGCGCGGAGCACGATCTTTTCGGCCAGTTCCTTTGTCTCTCCGATATTGGCATGGGCGTGGTCGTACTCATAGCGCTCGGCACCCGGAAGCCGCGCGGATTCACTGGTCGTGACAACGACCGTTTTAAAACATTTTGCAACTTCCATAATGGACGGGAACACATCCTGTACATCAGCCACCCATAGATCCAGCGCCCCGGTCCCCAGCACGAGTTCTGCCGACACCGCATTGGACAGCGGAATGACCCCGCTATAACGGTACATAGCCGAAAGTCCGGAACAGCATATGCCATAAAAACGTATTCCCTTTGCCCCTTTCGACTGCGCCAGCGCGATCAGATCCTCACGTTTGCCCGCCTCCACGATCTGGCTCACGAGAAGCGGGAGATGCCCGTGCACGGCAATATTGACATACCCCTTTTCCAGCGCGCCAATGTTTACCTTAGAGGTGACCCGGTCGCCCACCCCGAACAGGCTGTCCGTGGCAATGGAAGCTCCCACCACGCCGGAAAACGTAAACGCAAGCCCGCAGCGCAGAAACTGCTGCATAATGCTTTTCCAGTCGCCGTCCGTTGCGCAGCCGGATTTGTGATACGCCTCAAACACCTCATGGTATGCGCTGACCGGTAAAATATCCAATTCCTCCCACACGTCCCGCCGTTCTTTTGCAGCACAGGCTGAGATGGTTTTATATTCATCCGGCACCGTCCGCGACAGATCTTCCAGCAGCGCATCGGCCAGATCCCTGGCGACATGCTTTAACTGGCGGTTTTTCTGTTTGATGCCGAACGCCTCCCCCGTGCTCCTTATTTTTTGTTCGCCGAGGATCGGCACATCCAGCTTTCCCTCCGCCGCCCATTTCAATGCGAGCATAACCTCCCTCGCGTGCATACCGTGCTGTGCTGCATTTCTGCCAGGGAGTATTTTTTCTCCTGTGGTGAGGCAGCAAGATCAGTCAGACACAACTTGTACGTATGTAATGAGGACTCATCGTCCTCGTTATCTTCACTGTCATCGGTCCCGATATAAATAGCCGGATTCGTCTTTCTACCTTCTACTACCATATCAATTTCTTCCGTTCTCAGGTTACTTAAATTCACTACCCAAACAAAGTGATTACTACCCATCGGTATGATCCTTGCAATAAATCTTTCTACTATATCATTATCTACTTTAGGCTTGGAAAAGTCAAGCTTATTTCTAAGTGTTTCATTTATCTTGTCCCAATTCAATCCGGTCTCCGGAGGTGTTTTCTCTTCCTTGTTTTGTTCCTGTAATTGCCTTTTATAACATGATAACTCCTCATTGAGTTTCTTTCGTCTGCTACGATATTCTTCTATAGAAATATCTCCTTCTGTTCTCAAATCAATAAGGTTGCTTATCTTTTCCTCTGTTTTGGCAATCTTTTTCTGAATAGTAAATAATTCTGCTCTCTTCCCAGTGTCTTCCTGATAACATTTTTGCAAAATTGAACACGCCTCTTGTATGACACGGCTTTTATCCTGCCATATTTTCTCTAACAGCATCTTGCACATGACCTCTAATTTCCAGTCAGAAACCATTGGCATCTCACAATATCCGGTATCATCGAGCCCTTGATCTCTCCGCTTTTTCGCCGAACCATTATTGATCCTGTTATAACATTCATAGCCATACGTCCATTCTTTGTATTTGTTTTTATGCCATCGGTTTTTCCTGAATCTGGAGCCACAGGCACAACGAAGTTTTCTGTTCCACTTATCGTGAGATTCCTGCCTTGGCACTGTAACACTTTCCTCACCAAAAGGTGTTTTCCGCTTTACCGGCGTGGCTGGTTCCACACGTCTGCTTTTTCTGATCGTTTCACACCGACGCCATTCGTCTTCTGTAATAATGGGTTCAAAATCTGCCCTGACATACATATACGTATCGCTGTTATGGTTATTCACCCTCTTTTGCTCCAGATAATTATTGCTGAATGATTTGCCATATGCCATATATCCCATATAAGTAGAATTTCTCAATATTCTGCTGACATTGGAAGCTGTCCATTTAACTTGTCCGGACGCGGCAACTCGTTTTCTCCTGCAAAGTTCGTTAGCGATCTTAGTGGCACCGATTCCCTCGTTCAGATACATATCAAAAATCATCCGCACTGTTTCTGCCTGTTCTTCATTTATCACATATTTGCCTTCCACAAGGTCATATCCCAGTATGTTTCCATTTCCGTAGATGACACCATTGTTTCGACTGATATGCTGTCCAGCCTTTACCCGTTCGGATACTTTCCGGCTCTCCTCCTGTGCTAATGTCGCCATGATCGTTAGGCGAAGTTCACCGTCCCCGTCCATTGTCCATATATTATCCTCGACAAAATAGACCTCAACGCCAATATTCTTCAATTCTCTCGTTGCCACCAGTGTATCAACCGTATTTCTGGCAAAACGGCACACCTCACGAGTTACGATCAAATCAAACTTACCCTCTTTGGCATCTTCTATCATACGAAGAAAAGCAGGGCGCTTTTTCGCCTGTGTACCTGTTATCCCTTCATCAATATACTTGTCTGTTACGATCCAGTTCGGATGTAATTTAGCCTGGTCGTCATACCATTGTATCTGATTTTCCAATGCTGCTAATTGTGCTTCATGCTCGGTCGATACCCGGCCATAGAACACCATTTTTCTTTCTCTGTTTTTATCCTTAAATACACTAAATGGCATTTGGATATTTGTAGATGATAAAATACTACTGTCCATAATCTTGCACCTCCTGATTTTGATAACCCTATTTTACCCCTTTGCTGCTCCTTTGAGAAATGTGCAAATTTCTTTTTTGTATTTTTGGACATTGTCATAGGTAGTTTTGTTTATCAATCCTCTCTCAAAGAGAATATCAATCAATATGAATGCTGCAAATTCCTGATCTATTTTCATGTTCCCTCCTTACAAAAGCGATGTATGCCAGACATGACTATACATCACTTATCCTCAAATTAAGACTTACTGCAAGGCAGCGGTCAACCTGTTCCATTTCTTTCTCCCTTAACCGCCCAATATAATCACTCAGGCGTTTTTTATCAATTGTCCGTATCTGTTCCAGCAGAACCAGAGATTCCGCTTCCAATCCGGCACACACTCCTACTTTACAATGTGTTGGCAGGTCCGCCTTGCCTTCCGTCTTACCGGACATGGCTGCTACAATTACCGTAGGACTGTAGTAATTTCCGGTATTATTCTGTATAACCAGAACCGGACGCACACCTCCCTGTTCCGAACCCACAACAGGATTCAAGTCCGCCTGGTAAATATCCCCACGCTGTATCCGCCTTTTCTCCATAAAAATCACTCCCTTTTCTCTAAAAGAAAAACCTTTTTTGTAAACCTGTACTATGGCAAAACACCATTTTTTTCAGGTATGTAACGCCTATTTGTCCCCGACACCCCGGCGGCAGCATCTATTCAAATGCTGGTACATTTTGTACTAGGAAGTCATCAGACGGCTGGCTGCTGACCAGCTCCACAGGAATCTCACCTCTCCGGGGATCGCCCCAAGCTGCCCTCATTTGTTGCGACGCCAATGAATGCGAAGCATTCAAAAGAGTACCTTGTACTCTTTAAAGAACACTACGTGTTCTTCAAAAACGAATCCGCATTGTACGCTCGACCTTATGACTGGACAGGAGTATCATTATGCCTGTTGTCTGTTATCGCCCTGCCGGTAGCAATCCGACAGTTATAGCCCGGTGGTGCCCGCTCCCCGGAACGGACAGGCAGACCGCAAACCAGTTTCTAATATAAGTGGGATTTCGCTGCGTTTGTCTGTTCCGGCTCATGGCGTACCTGCTAACGTGGCTTACGCTCATCACGATAACAACAGGAATGTGCCTGATGAATGGTTTATGAAATTGTCAAAGTTCATTTTGTTTCCATGCAAAAAGGGAAACAGATGAGGGGATGTCAAATACCCCGCAGCAAGATACATGTCATAACTTAGCCTGTTTTTAGCAAGTTCGCTCCAAAGGACGGGGTATTTGACTCTCGCGGCAGTCGCCAAATGGACATGCAAGCATGGCCATTTGGCTCGTTGCTTCGCGGAAATAATTTCCCTCTCACTTGTTTCCTCACTTATATGCCAAAACCCGAAAGTCTTTTTTAAAAATTTTTGAAAAATTTTCTTAGACTTTGAATCGCATTATGTATGCTATATTCCACTGACCTCACAGAACACCCTTCCCTGTCAGCAATTTCCTGAAAAGTCATCCCGTCGAAATAGTGTAATACCAGTCTCCGTTTCTGTTTTTGCGGCAGTTCACGAATTGCCCCATGCAACTGCTCCACCAAAAGCCTGTTCAATACGGTTTCCTCAACATCCGGCGGCATTCTGACTGCCCGCTTGTTCAGCGTCTCCTCATATATTTCCGACTGCTCCAGATGCCTGTCCCACACGTTCAGATAGGATAAGTCCTCTAATTCAAATGAATCAAAGGCACGGTAAAGCTGCTCACTGATCTCAAACTCATGCAGCACTCCCTGTCCGTCTTTGAAGGACACATAAAAGCGCCCCTTCATCTCACATATGCGGTAAGGGTTGTATTTGTCACGTCTTCTTTTCGGGTGGTTTCCCTTCATGTTATTTCCTCCAATCTGAAATTTTTTGGTTTTAATTTCAGATTGGAGGGAGGGGAGCGTTCTCTGGGAAGGAAAAGTGAAAAGTTTCTAAAAGTCAAATACCCCGCAGCAGAGCTGCGGGGTATTGACCCGCGCGCATTCGCCAAATGCACACATGTGTGCGCTTGGCTCATTGCGTACGCGAGAATAAAAAAACGTATCCGCTTTTTTTCGGGTACGTTTTTGAGAAAAGCTATTCTGTCTTTTATGAGATTGACATGACACAATGCGAATCGTGTCGAACAAAAAAATACCATAATCCATCGAAAGACTATGGTACTTGTAATTTCTTTTGTATGGTATTTTTTCTATCTTTTTTATCCCTCCGCAAACTATTTTCCTCTTTATCCTATATTTTTTGCGTTAAAATTTCTGCAAAATCTGTTGATAAAGAGAATATATTAAATAAATATGTAAATATGCGTAAAATCAGAAAATTCCGTATGAAACTATCGCATATTTTGACATCATGTTACATAAGATGACTTTCGTTATTTGAAGTAATAATAGTAACAAAATAATTTAATCCTATTTTTATGCAAACTTTCTTTCCTAAAAACTCATTAATTCCCCAATTATAGCACTATTTCATCTCCATATATGTATTTTATCACGTTATACCCAAATCTACTTATTCCATATCTCAAATAAAAATGTTCCCTGTCTGACCAAATCAATTCCAAAATACTCAATTGATATATTATTTTATCTAAATCACTTTGCACTATTTTTAGCTCCGAATGCTTTACTGTCACATCTCTTAAAATTACAATGTTTTTTAAAATCCTTTTCAATCTAAATGCTGACAAATTTTTATTCTGTAAGTATGTACTAATATCCAAAAATATTTCTAATAATGACGTGATTTCAATAGTTTTTATACCACAGTCCTTATTTCGCATAACACAATGTACAATAACTTTTTGTGACATTACTTCGCATGCTTTATCTATTTTCAATTTCATTTTTCGTTCTTTCAAAAGCTTAATTTCTTTATCAATATCGTTAATATTTTCAATTCTAACAAACAAGTTATCATTAATCAGATTTCCCGGTATCCATCCTGAAAATTGATTTTCTTCTTGAAGCTCTTTTAGAGATTCATATATGCCAATCTGAATATCCTTTATTTCGTTAACCTCTTTAATCATCTTCGTTTTTACATTTTCTTTAAAATCATCATATTTCTTCTGATACTGTTCTTCATAAATATATGACTCCTCTAATGCTTTTTGCTTCAAAAAAACATCACTTAATACTACCGCAAAAATAGGAATATTCTTTGTTATTGCATATTCATACTCTAATTGTGTATAACTTTTTTGTGAATTTTCCTCAATTGTCCCATATCTACCCCCTAAAATAAGCATATAAATATCCGACTGATTTATCCACTTTTTAATAGTAGTAAGTTGAGAGTTATTCCCTGCCTTAAACAATTCCATTCCTGCTGGAATGTGACCTGCCCCTAAAATAGCTTCTACTGCTGCTTGTCTTTCCTCCTTTAAATCCAAATATGTCGAGGAAATAAATACTTGCAATTTTCTTTTTATCATTATTCGTGTCTCCTTTACATTTGAATTTTCATATTATAAACCCTATTTACTCTTATAGCATAAAGTCTGCAACCACCAGTTCAACTGGTAGTTTATGTACCACAAGCATTTGTTACTGGTCAGCTATAAAGCGGTATCTCTTGAATTTTCCTTCCTTGCTTCTTCTGCATGCAACTGCTGCATCCAAAATGTTACCAATCGTTTCTACGTAATAACCTCTCGCCCAAAATGCCTTATCCCATTTGCTTTGCATTTCTGGATGATTTTTCTAGCACCATGAATAACTAACACGCACATTAATAGGTGACTTTTTGTGTTAACATCGTAGCATTTCTAATCTCCACATGCATGACTAAAGAACACTGATATGCGACAAACAAATACACTCTAGCCATTATCCTTTCAACACACAATACATGGATTTTAACTGTACCTGATATCATTAACAAAACTTCATCACTTTTTCATTCCTTCATTTTTGTTCACTCTCATTAACACCCTACTGACAGCTTCCTTATCCAATTTTTTACTTTTTCTTTTTTCTTTTACATCAAAATACTCGATTGCAAATAAAAAACATCCTGTAAAAAATGATCCCAGATCAAAAAACACCGCAATAAAAGCCGAAAAATATGCCATGACTGGAAACTTATATTTGAAATAATTAAATGCTTTTTCAAAATCTGTTAAATTCCCCAACAAATCTCGTTGATAAACAGTAACCATATCTAATATATCCTCTGTATTGTACTGATTATTATTTTCTGTATTAACATTAGTCATATCCGGTAAAGATTTTAAATAGATTGACAACTGATCAAAATCATCATTCCTTTCCTTTTTCCAACTTTTCAAACTTTTTTCAGAAATCTGTTTTTCCTTAGTTATTTCAAATGAATATGTTTTCTGAACATTATTCTTTCTAAAAGATAACAAGTTATTCTTTAACTCCATATATTCAGAATATTGTTGAATTGCATCTTTAAGCCATACCAAATCACTCATCATTTCACTATCAGAGTTCTCCTCTTTAGATGCAGAAAGCATTAAATCATTTATTTTTTCTACCAAATTTTCTGCTGATGAACCTTGATCGTCATTCTCATTTTTTTCAGCTTCCTTCTTTTCAACATCCAACAAATAAATTTCTGACAATATTTCTTCCACCTCGTCACTACCATCAGATGAAAGCATCTGATTCATTTTATCCGACACCTTCTTGATCTCACCAAGTGTTTTTTTCATGTCGGAAAAATCTGACGACAATGTATTCACAGCACTTATATATCTTGTCCGAACAATTGAAAAATCTTGATTCAATTTATATGTTTTAAGCGACTCTATTGATTCTTTCCTATTCTTCAATTCATTGCGCACATTATCAATTTTATGAATCCAGCTTTGTATTTGGTTGCTTGTTTTTTGGCTATCAGAAGCTGCATCCCATCCCTTAACCTTTTTAACAATCTGATTATAGTCCGATACCGCCTGATCATAATAATTTGAAAAATCTTTATAATGATTACCTAGTAAATGAATATCGTCTATATACTGTGGATATACGCTAATTAACTCTGCTTCATTAAAATCCACCGTTCCCTTTTTCGCACGCGTTGTTGGAAGTAATTGAACTAAATCTAAAATATCCTGTTTCCATTCTTTTTCCTTTTGAGCTCGTGTCTCAGCAACTGCACTTTCTAATTTTTCTCCTGCATTTTCGTTAATTAATTCAATAATCTGCTTTCCTCTCTTTTCGTTTTCATCGTTAAGATTTTCCGTTTCCTTTAACAAAAATTCCCGAATAATCATTTCATTATCTGACGGCCATATACGACAATAAGCATTATTTGCAATAAATGTAAAACTAAATGTTGAAGAAACAATTAATGCAGTACAAAAAAATATAATCATTAATTCGTTTACAGCTCTTTTAATATATAAAGGCCACCCCAGCACAGTGATCTGAACAAAAAATCTACATAACAGCAAACTAAATACTACTAAAATGCTCTGAACAGCAAATGAACCTATGTATGCCATCCATGATTGATCGAATACAAAGCTTTTCATTCCACTAGCTGTGGTAATCAGGGACAACAATGCTAATATGGCTGTCGCATAACGTAACAACCGTCTGCTATTACCAATGTCCTCTTGACTCAAAGGAATTATCTTTGCATTACTATCAGCTCTTTTGGGTGGAGCAAAAAAACCTTTTAATATATTTCCAACAAGATATACTAAACACAACAGCAAGAAACTGAAACAACCCCACATAGGATTCCACATAACAACCAAAAACAACACTATCGTAATAATAGCAAACCAAAATGTGTAGATAATCCATTTATTACTTTTCATCATATCACCTCCGTTTATTTTATCTGCCTGTTTCTTTATCTCCCGCATTTTCTTCTAAATCATTACTTATTATTCCTTTGCTTTCTTCATTCAAATCTCCATCCTTCCATTTTTCCAATTTAATGTCCTCATCCAATAATAGGGCACCTATACTAGTGAAAAAATCAGGAATAAACCCCATCAGCTCTATACATCCCTCAATAATATTGCAAGCCAATTCAACCATTCTTTCCTCTATTCGTATGATACTTTTATGAAACTGCTTTCCCAATTTATTAGACTCCTTATTAGGAAAAAGCAAACCCAAGAGAATACTTATGCATATCTGCATAATCATAAAAAAAACAATAAATGCAATAAGGGTTACAAACCAGTTTTCAGATAAAGCATTCAAAAACTGTCCAACCATTCCTGAAAAATTCATTTTTTCATTAAATACGATTACGAACACTTCAAGACCTAACGCCAAAAATGCAGACACAGCATATATATCTGTATCTTCTGTACCTTCTGTTCCTTTGTTCCTGTCAGCAAAAGCTTGGACAATTAATATAACTGCACAGATAACAGCACTGTAATACAATATCTCCGATACCCATGATACCTCAATGGGTCGTTTTATTGTAATAAGCTTTTGATTGTATACCATGTAGTCAAGAAATGCCCATACTATAGTACCAATACATAGCTTTTTAAGAAAATGCGAAAAAAATCCAAAACCTTTTTGATTTTTATTCCTTGATGTTACAGCACCCTCCTGATCCTGCATCTGCTCCGTTACATTCCCCTGACTTTTTTCCAACTTCTCTTCACGTTTTATGATTAATACATATATAACATATAGGACTATAATGGCTACAATGACAGCCAAAACAATCATTCCCTTATCTATTTTTCTTAGTTTCGTTAAAATTTCTGACCATCTTGCATTACTATATAGCCGGTTGATAAGTATGATATCAATAATATATAAAAACACAAATTTGTAGGAGTTACTTTCTACTATCTCAACTATAAAGAACACAATACATATAATCGTCAAAAAAGCACTTGCATCTTGGATTAATGCAGCAAAAGAAGTAAAGCCAACAATTTTTGTCTTTAACATATCACATAATATCGAGAAAAAGCTTAAAAGTAATATAATTGTCCCTACAACTTTTCCTGTTTGAACTTTTCTTTTTTGAGACATACAAAATCCCTCCTTTTCAGAGTTAATAAACCCACAGTAGTTTCGGATCATCATATTACACCATCTATACATCCCTAATTCTTACTGTCCAACCTTGATAACTTCGCTTCGCACATTAAATTGATTTACTTGATTTTTTAAGCGCATGACAACATTCAACAAATTTCTACGCTCCTATTCTAACATACCATTTTACACTTTTCAATAAACCTATAGTTCCACTTTTTCATATTTTCGCTCTTTTAATTACAAGATTCTCACTATCAATCCTCTCTTTTCCTTTTTCCGCACATCAATTAATACCTTCTATTGTTCCTATTCAAAAATATTCAATAAATTTTTTTGTAATTCGTATACAAAAATGTACTTTCTTATACTGGCAATTCATATCCAAATACTATTGTCATAACACTCGGAATCCTTTACAATACAGATAAAATTATAAAAAGCGGATTTATAAAAGAATACAGCAAAACACTTTTTATCATAGATTGTAAGTAAACGGTAGATAGCATGTACCTCGACTGATTTGGTCAAAAATAGGATAATAG
>CAJTXO010000008.1:93554-129893 GCA_910583555.1 uncultured Eubacterium sp. | reverse complement strand
TATTTTATTATGTTTTTCAGTAGATTTTATTGGGTTCAAGTCCCACCATCCGCATTAAATGGCACAAAAAACGAACGACAGTGGTTTCGGTTTTTGTGTCTTTTTTTATCGTATCGTGCAATCAGAAACAGCGCGGAACCGAACGGAAATCGTTGAGGTTTCGCGCCATTTTTATTTGTTCGGTAACCTGGTTCACGCGCCGGTGTACTCAATATAGTCAAAAGCCGCAAATGTACGGCTTTCCTTTCCATTTGCCGTGGCGTAGATGCCGATCGTATTTCCGACGAAGCCGCCTGCCGCGTCCGTGCACAGCATGCGCCCGTCAAGTTTTTCTGCAATTGTCGTATATTTTCCATCACCCCCGCTCAGAGAGAAGGACAGATCCTGGCCGTCCGCGTCGAGACGGAGCAGCAGTGAACGGCAGGGGGCGTCCAAAACCGTTTTGCCCACTTGTTCCGCTTCGCCATTTTCCGTTTTCACGACGGTGACGACGGTTGTAGAACCATCAGTGCCCGCCAGACACGTATAGTGGTATGACGTGTTTTGTAAAATGACGATGCCGGCTTGCTCGTCCGCGTCCGCGGGGGCGAAATCGAGAGCGGTCTCGAAGCGGAAGCTGAAATGCCTCTGGCGCAGACAGACGTAGCTGGGGGCGCCGTCAGAGGAGATCGTATCCCCGGCGCAGCGCAGCGAAAGGAATCCTGTTTTCGCGGTAAGGGAGTAGTTTTCCGCCACTGGGTTGCGCAGGTACATCATATGGAGCGGAAGCGAATTTCCGTCAAAATCTTCCCGCGCCGGAACGTCCCGGGTGATGGCGAGCGGAAGCGCCGGCGCCGGCCCGGCGGCCTCGACGATGCCCTTGCCCGGATTGATGACTGGCCAGCCGTCTTCCCAGCAAAACGGGACGAGGAATGTCTCCCGGCCGAGGTTGCGGCAGTAGCCGCCGTACGGGCGCGACGCGAGAAGGACCATCCACCACTCGCCATTTGGCGTCTGCACGATATCGGGATGGCCGACGTTTACGATCGGGTAGTGGAAGCCCAGATGGCGGTGCGTCAGGACCGGATTGCCCTTACAGCCCTCAAACGGCTCGGTCAGGCTTTTGCTCCGCGCCACGGAAACGGCGTGGTGGTGGGCCGTCCCGGCTTCGGAGATCAGCAGGTAATACCAGCCGTCTTTTTTGTAAATGTGCGGACCTTCGGGCCATTCGACCTGGCGCAGCGCGCCGTGCCATGCGGGATAGCTTTCGCCAGTCAGCTGTTTTGTCTCCAGGTCCAGTTTTTGTATGTAGATTTCATTGTCCCCGAAATACCGGGCGCCTTCGCGTCTCGGTTTCGTGCCGCAGTACCAGCATGTGCCGTCGTCGTCGAAAAAGAGCGACGGGTCGATGCCCTCCGAGCCGAGCGGGTACGGATCCGACCACGGGCCGGCTGGGTCTGTAGCCGTGACGAAAAAGTTCCCCAGGGCGGAACTTACATTGGTAGTGATCATGTAAAAGGTGCCGTCGTGGTAGCGGAGCGTGGGGGCAAAGATCCCCTGACTGACGTCGGCGCCCGCCAGCGGAAGCTGACTGTCGCGGTCGAGGATGTTCCCGATCTGTTCCCAGTGGATGAGGTCGCGGCTGTGAAAGATCGGCACGCCCGGAAAGTACGCGAAAGTGGAAGTTACGAGATAATAATCGTCATCTACCCGGCAGATGGACGGGTCGGGATAAAAACCCGGAAGGATGGGATTGGTAAAAGTAGCATTGTCCATGTCAAACATCTCCTTTTTCTAAAAATTTCCTTTTTGTTCATATTGTACAACGAAAAAACGTAAAGTCCGCTAGGGTCATTCTAATATAGGATGGAGATATTGTCAAATTGTACGTCTGCCTAGGTTCTGTCCTGTTCACTTTTTGTTCATTATTCATAAAAAAAATGTTCAAAACTATAGACATGTCACAAAAACAGTGATATAATTGACTATAAATTGTATGCAAAATATACAAATGATTCAACAGAATGTATTTTGCAAAGATTGTATTTCAAAATACATAAAAAAGAGAAAGGGCGAAAGGAGATTGCGACAGCTATGTCAAAGTTGATGAAGAAAAAAGGCTTGAGGACATTCCTTGTGATCGTAGTGATCATCGCGGCTATGGCGCTGTTTTTCACTATCAAGGGTTCCTCGATCACCGACAACTCAGGCAAATATGAAGGCGTGGATCTGGAAGCGTCTAGCGGGGAATACGGCCGTACGGATACCTATTCCATTTACGCGGACGCGCACGGGGATTCCATACCAGAGGGTGCCGGTAACACGTATGATCTGGATGTGTTCAGCTATACAGACAGCAGTAACGTGTCCAAGAGAAACGGCATAGGGCCGGACAGTGACAAGGCTGATGCGCTGCAGATTCCGGAAGAAGGGTATGCAGAGTTTGAAGTGGATGTCAAACAGGCTGGATACTACAACATGCTTGTGGAATATTATCCGACGACCGACGACGACGACCGCGGGATTTCGATCGAGACGAAAGTTGAGATCAATGGAGCGGTGCCGTTCAACGGAGCGGACGCGATAGCATTCCAGCGTGTGTACACGGATGCAGCAGAGCCGACGAAAGATAATCAGGGAAATGAGATCCGGGCAGCACAGATCGAAGATCCGAATAGAAGCTGGATGACCGCGTATTTTGAAGATGCGACGGGATATGAGGTGGAACCATATCGTTTCTATCTGGAAAAGGGTAAGAACAAAATCCGCCTGACCGGAGTAAATGAAAAATTCGTCATCCGGAAACTTACAATTGGAAATAAGGAAAAGACACCTGCCTATGCGGATTACGCACAGGCCAACACAGGCAAGACGAACGGTGTATCGGATTATCTGGAAAAGATCCAGGGCGAGACGGCAGTCAGACGTTCGGCACCGTCCCTGTACGCGACGTACGACCGCGGATCCGGCGATACGGAGTACGCGAACAAGGAGAGCGGAGAGATTACGATCGGCAACACCGATAAGCAGGTGCTCAACATGACCGGCGGTACTCAGTGGAAAGTGGCGAATGACTGGCTGGAATGGGAGATGGAAGTTCCCGAGGAAGGCGATTATGTGATCGGCATCAAAGGCCGTCAGGGATATAATCGTGGTTACATAGCAAACCGTTCCCTCTACATCGACGGAAAGATCCCATTTGAGGAAGTATCGCAGATCCGTTTCACGTATAACAATCTGTGGGAAATGGTATGTCTCCAGGATGAGAACGGTGAGGCGTACAAATTCCATCTGACAAAAGGTAAACATGTGATCCGGCTGAAAAATACGCTGGGTGATCTCGGAGCATATCTGTCACAGCTTTCTGACAGCGTGTTCAATATGAATAAAATGTACCGGACGATCCTGGTGCTGACAGGAACGGAGCCGGATGCGTACCGTGACTACCAGATCGAAAAGGTTTATCCGGAAGTCATCGAGGCGATGAAGATTGAATCAAAAAGACTTTACAAGCTGGTAGATGATGTGACGGCTTACGCCGGTGAGAAGAGCGGAGAGATTTCCGTGGCACAGACGCTGGCGGCACAGATGGAAAAATTTGTGGAGCGTCCGGATAAGATTCCTTCAACATTAAAGAATTTTAAGGAAAATATCAGTTCCCTCGGAACATCGATCAACAACCTGAGCGCGGCATCAATGGACATTGACTACATAGCAATCGCGAGCAGCAAAGATAAGCTGCCGGAAGTATCGGAAAACGGGTTTGACAAACTGGTACATGAGTGTATCCTTTTTGTGAATTCGTTCCGCAGCGATTCTTCGGCGCTTGGTAACGTATACGATTCGAATGACAAAGATGTTATTGACGTTTGGATCACGGCCGGCCGTGACCAGAGTACGATTTTGAAAAACATGGTTGACCAGTTGTTTACACCGAAAACGGGGATCAAGGTCAATGTCAAGCTGATTGACGCGGCGAACACGGCGACTTCGACCGGTGTCAATGCGATGCTCCCGGCCGTTATCTCCGGTTTTGGCCCGGATGTGGCACTCTGTATCGCGCAGACCGAGCCGGTCAACTACGCGCTTCGTAACGCAGTCGTAGACCTGAACGAGTTCCCGGAACTGGATGAAGTATTATCCGAATATTATGAGAGTTCTTATGTGTCCTATAAGTTTAACGGCGGACTTTTTGCCCTGCCGGAGACGCAGAACTACAACGTGATGTTCTATCGTACAGATATTATGGGTGACCTCGGCATCAATGTGGAAAAGGATGTCAATACGTGGGATGACGTGTTGAAGATCCTGCCAATCTTGCAGAAGAGCAGCATGACATTTGCTGTGCCGAGTGTAGAGCGTAAGATCGGTAATACGACGAACCCTGACCTTGCGAACTACTATGCGCAGCTTTACCAGCGAGGCGGCACACTCTATGACGAAGAGGCGATGTGCACGAAGATCGGCTCGCCGGAGGCAATTGAGGCATTTGAATTCTATACAAAATTGTTCACGAACTACAAACTGGAAAAACAGTATGACTTTGTAAACCGCTTCCGAAGCGGCGAGATGCCGATCGGTGTAGCCGATTACAATAACTTTAATACGCTGGCCGTATTCGCGCCGGAGATCAAAGGTCTTTGGAACTTTGCGATGATGCCTGGCGTGGAGCAGGAAGACGGAACGATCAACCGTGCGGTTCAGTCATGGGGTACGTGTTCGATGATGCTCCGCGGCGCCGAAGACAGAGGAAAGAAAGAGATCAGCTGGGAATTTCTCAAATGGTGGGCAAGTGCAGAGACACAGGCCAATTTCGCCAGCGAGCTCGAGGCTGTCATGGGTGCGTCGGCACGTTATGCGACAGCGAACAAAAAGACGTTTGAAACGTTGTCATGGAGCAGCAAGGAGTCGGATGCCCTGAAAGAGCAGTGGGAACACGCCTTTGGACTTCCGGAAGTGGCCGGTGGATATTATACATCCCGCCATATCACGAACGCGATCCGTAAGGTCATGAATAACAACGAAGACCCGAGAGAGACTCTTCTTGATTACGTTATAACCATCGACGATGAAATTACAAATAAGCGGGGAGAGTTTGGACTTCCAACCCTGCCGAAAAAAAATTAGAGAGAGGAGAGTAATGTATGAAGTTTCTGGTAAAGTATACACAGATTAAGAAACGGAATATGAAGATTGCATGGAAAAAGGCAAAAATGTCGAAAACCTGCTATCTGTTTCTACTGCCATATGCGATCGTGTTTACAGCGTTCTATATTTTGCCGGTGTGTATGTCGATCTTTTACAGTTTTACATACTATAACGTGCTGGAGCCGGCGCGGTTTACCGGCGTGGATAACTATATAGATCTGTTTCTTTCCGATGACGTGTTCCTCATCGCCATCAAGAACACATTCCTTTTGGCGGCGATCACGGGTCCGCTCGGATATATCATGTCCTTTATCTTTGCGTGGTTTATCAACGAACTGCCGAGATATATCCGTGCCTTTGCCGTGTGTGTGTTCTACGCGCCTACGATTTCCGGCCAGGCATACATGGTATGGTCGATCTTATTCAGTGGAGACGCGTACGGATATGTAAACGCGTTCCTCATCAAATTTGGATTTATCAGTGAGCCGGTCCTATGGCTTACCGATGTAAAGTACATGATGAACGTCGTGATCATCATTGTACTCTGGATGAGTCTCGGTACCGGATTCCTTTCCTTCGTGGCTGGTCTGCAGGGTATCGATGCCTCTCAGTTTGAAGCCGGTTATGTGGACGGCGTCAAAAACCGCTGGCAGGAGTTGTGGTATATCACCCTGCCAAACATGAAGCCGATGCTCCTGTTCGGTGCAGTCATGGCGATCACGCAGTCATTCGGCGTCGCGGACGTCACGATGGCGCTGTGCGGATTCCCGAGTACCGACTACGCGGCGCGAACTGTTGTTACCCATCTGATCGACTACGGTACGACGCGATTTGAGATGGGTTACGCCTCAGCGATAGCGACGGTCCTGTTTGTCGTCATGATCGTTTGTAACAAAGCGATACAGGCATTGCTGAGCAAAGTTGGAACTTGAGAGGAGGTATAACGGCGATGAAATTGATCAAGCTGAAAAGAAGAAAACCGAATCGTTCCCGCGGTGGAGATTTGGGGATTTACATTATGTTGATCTTGTTTGGTTTATTCTTTGTTATGCCTTTGGTATATGCAATCAGCAGTGCGTTTAAACCGTTGGATGAGATTTATCTCTATCCGCCAAGATTTTTCGTAAAAAACCCGACATTCAATAACTTTCAGGATTTGCTTGTCGTAATGTCGAGTTCGTATGTGCCATTTACCCGTTACGTGTTTAATACGGTACTGACCACACTCGTCGGTACACTCGGGCATCTTTTGATCGGATCGATGGCGGCGTACGTACTTGCTAAATACAGTTTTCCGGGCGGCAAGGGGTTTTTCAACCTCTGCCAGTCAGCCCTGATGTTTAACGTATACGTACTTCAGATCCCGACCTATCTGATCATGTCACAGCTCGGATGGGTGGATACTTACCTGGCGCTGATCGTGCCGGCGTTCGCGCTTCCGATGGGACTCTTCCTCATGAAGCAGTTTATGGAGCAGATCCCGGACGCGCTTATCGAGGCGGCAAAGATCGACGGCGCGAGGGAAGGACGTATTTATCTGCAGATCGTCATGCCAAATGTAAAACCGGCGTGGCTGACCGTGACGATCTTCTCTGTACAGAACCTCTGGAACCAGAAAGGACAGGTGTATATCTACTCGGAAGAGTATAAGATGCTGCCGTACGCGCTGCAGCAGATCATGTCCGGTGGTGTGGCCCGTGCCGGCGTCGGCTCGGCGGCTACGATGGTCGTAATGATGGTGCCGATCATCATATTCATTCTGGCACAGAGTAACATTTTGGAAACAATGGCTAGTTCGGGTATTAAAGACTGATAAAGGAGGATGAAACATGAGAGTATGTAAAAAAATAGCATCTGTGTTTGCTTTGGTACTTGCCGCATCCGTCCTTTTGTGCAGTACCGGCGCCGAAGCGACGAGTTCGGATGGCAACCATTATACATACATCTATGACTGCTGGGGCTACGACAGGGAATCGCCGGATGCCTACTCCGTAACCCGTACGATCACCGGTTCGGATTTCGCGTGTGGAAATTTCTTGGATCCGGAAGGGTTGTACGTGATCGGAAATGACATGTATGTGGCGGATACCGGAAACAGCAGAATCGTACAGCTCAGGTATGAAAACGATGTGTTCACCCAGGTGAAGGAGATCAAAGAATTTGAGAACAACGGCAAGCCGGATGCGCTGGCACAGCCGCAGGACGTCTTTGTAGACGAGGGGGGGGATACTTATATTGCCGATACCGGAAACAAAAGGATCGTGCATCTGGATTCCGACGGAAAACTCGTCAAGGTGATCACAAGGCCGGAAGACGAGACGGTTGACCAGTCCACGGATTTCCTTCCGCAGAAACTTGTGGTAGACAGCTCGAAGCGTATTTTTACACAGGTACAGAACGTAAACAAAGGATTTATGGAATTTGCGAGCGACGGAAGCTTTACGGGATTTGTCGGAGCGAGCAAAGTAACATATAACTTTCTGGAGTATCTGTGGAAGATGGTAGCGACAAAGGAGCAGAGAGCGCAGATGGATCTGTTCGTGCCGACGGAGTACAGTAACCTCTGTCTCGATTCCGAGGGATTCATTTACGCCACGATCGGAGTGATCGGCGAGGACAAAGATCCGCTGCTGGCGCAGCCGATCCGTAAGCTGAACGCGAAAGGGACAGACATCCTCGTGCGGAATGGCTATTTTGAGCCGGCCGGGGATCTGTGGTGGGTCGGCCGCGGCGAGATGAGCGGCCCTTCAAAATTTGTAGATATCGCCTGTCTGGACAATGACGTATACTATGGACTGGATAACACGAGAGGACGTATCTTCTCTTATGATTTCCAGGGAAACATGCTGTATGCGTTCGGCGGACACGGCTATAAGGCGGGATATTTCATCAACCCGGTTGCAATCGAGGATCTCGGGGATACGCTTGTTGTACTGGACGCGAATCTCGGTTCGATCACGCAGTTTACGCTGACGGAGTACGGAACGTATATCAATGAGGGACTCAGCCAGTATAAGCGCGGGGATTATGATGCTTCCGCAGCGACGTGGCAGAAAGTCATGAGATTAAATGGTAACTATGATCAGGCATATATCGGTATTGGCCGTGCCTATCTGAGACAGGAAAAATATACGGAAGCGATGGAATATTTCAAACTGAAGCTGGATTCTACGAACTATTCGAAGGCATATAAGCTATACCGGAAAGAATGGTTTGAGGATAATATTGGGATCATCATTACCGTTATTGTCATTCTGATCCTCTTTGGCTATGGCTACGGATTTGTCAAGAAAGCTAGGAAGGAGGTAGAGAAAGGATGAGTATAAAGCAACGGATTCTCAACAAAGAGAGTTGGGCTGCGTATCGGAAGTCACTGCGTTTCTCGCTTCATTGTATTGTTCGTCCGTTTGACGGCTTCTGGGATCTGACGCATGAAAAGAGAGGATCTTTGGCGGCAGCCAATACGCTGGTGGTCCTTGTACTCCTGACGATACTGATCCGGTTGGGAGGAACCAGTTTTGTATTTCTTCCGGTCCGCTGGAACGATGTAAACCTGCTGATGCAGATTCTGTCGTTTTTGGTTCCTTTCATTGTATATTGTGTGGCAAACTGGTGTCTTACGACGTTGTTTGACGGAAAAGGCACGCTGAAGGATATTTATATGGGCACGGCTTACGCGATGACCCCGTATATTCTGATCCAGCTGCCGCTCGTAGTATTAAGTAACTTTGTAACAGAAGAAGAGGGCGCGTTTTATTTATACTTCGGCTATTTTTCATTTGTATGGTGCGGATTCCTGATCGTTGCCTCCGTCATGATGATCCATGACTTCCTTCTGGGGAAAGCATTTCTCTCACTTGTTTTTTCCGGCGTGGGCATGCTGGTGATCGTGTTCCTGCTGGTTCTCTTCTTCAGTCTGATCAGTGACGGTTTTGCATATTTCTATTCGCTGTATAAAGAAATCGTCTACCGATTCTATTAAATGGGAAGGAGGGTGATGTTCAGAATGAAAAAGAAATGGTACTTACTTTTAGCCGCTGCCGTGACATCCTTTGCATTGGTAGGATGCGGAAACTCTTCGTCCGGATATAAGGAACTTACTTCCTATACGAATGCGGACAGTCAGACGGTGACGATCCAGAACAACAATCTTGAACTGACAGTGGATAAAGATACTTCCGCGTTTGTGCTGAAAGATAAGATTAAGAACAAAGTGTATACGTCGAATCCTTCACACGAGGATGTCGAAAAATATGCGAGAGCGACGGGCCAGCTCAAAGATGTACTGAGTTCGACAATGGTCCTGACCTATTCGAACAGTACGGATACACAAAAAGAGATCAATAACTACAGCGAGTCGATCGTAGACGGAAATTATGCCATCGAGAAAGTGAGCGATGAGCAGGTGGACGTTCACTACACGATCGGTGACATAGAAAAGCTGTTTGTTTGCCCGCTCGTGATCAAGGAGTCCAGGATGAACGAGTTACTGGAAAAGATGTCTGAATCCGACCAGAAAGCGATCAAGCGTAATTATGTTTATTATAATTACGATGAACTCGAGGAGTCGGACGATGATATGGAACTCCAGCTGGCGCTCGATAAGTTCCCGGATCTGAAAGATGAGGCGGTCTACTATCTGACAGAAAAGATCACGGAATCGAAAGCAAAAAATCTGGAGCGCCTGTTTGCGAAGGTAGATTATACCGAGGAAGACCGGAACAAGGACAGCGAGCCGTACAATGTTTCCCGAAACAGCGGCAAGCCGATCTTTGACATTACGATCCAGTACATACTGGATGGATCCGATCTCGTCGTAAAAGTCCCGATGGATCAGATCCAGTACAATCCGGACTATCCGATCGTGGAGCTTTCCATTCTTCCTTATATGGGCGCTGCGAATGGAGATGAAAAGGGATTCGTTCTTGTGCCGGACGGTACCGGAGGGATCATTAACTTCAATAACGGGAAGACCGGTCAGCAGACCTATCTGAGTGAAATTTACGGATGGGATTACGGTATCAGCCGTAAAGTGGTAGTCGATGAGACGAAATCCAATTTCCCGCTGTTTGCCATTACCAATGAGACGACAGGAAATTCCTTCCTCTGCGTAGCGGAAGAGGGAAGCGCGTACTCCAGTGTGAAGGCGGATATCGCGGGCAAGGATAACGGTTATAACTATGGACGATTTACATATAAAATGGTTCATGGTGAAGATATGGATATTTCAGCGAAGTCGGATACGACCGTCCGTACTTACGAGGCAGGTCTTCCAAAAGAGAATCTGACGCAGAGGTATCTGTTTACGGATCATATGGATTACGTCGGTCTGGCCACGGATTACCGCCAGTATCTGATGGATCGCTATCCGGAACTGCAGAAGAAGGAAGATAAGACGGTTCCGATGGCGGTGGAGATGATCGGGGCGGTAGACAATACGGAGCACATACTCGGCTATCCGGTTACGCGTTCCCTGGCGCTGACGACATATAAAGAGGCACAGGATATTTTGAAACAGCTCAAAGGAGCGGGGGTCGAGAGCCTGAGTGCCAAATATACCGGTTGGTTCAATACCGGTGTAAACCAGCAGTCGCCCGCGAAAGTGAGTCTCGTAGGCAGGCTCGGAGGTAAATCGGATCTGAAGAGCCTGACGGCGTATGCGTCCGGTACGGGCGGACTCGATCTGTTCATGAATGCCAAGTTCATGTATGTAACAAAGGATAAATTAGGAGACGGGTTTGGCGTAAACCGCGACGCGGCGAAATTTGTCAGCCGTGAGATCTGCGAACTGTACACGCTCGATCCCATCATTTACCAGACGAATGAAGATTATCAATTGTGTGAAATGTATTATCTCGTGAAGCCGTCGTATACGATTGCCAACATTGATAAATTTTTGGATTCGATCTCAGGCTACGGGGCACTCAATATCGGGTTTGAGGATGTCGGAAATTCACTGGCCGGCGACTACAATCCGAAGGCCAGCGTTTCAAGGGAAGCTTCCATGAATATGCAGGTAGGGAAGCTGAAATCCCTGAAGGAGAGCGGAAGCCGAGTGATGACGACGAGCGGTAACCAGTACGCGGTTCCGTATTCGGATTATGTGACGGATGTCAACATCGATCCGAAAGCGGTAAATATCATCGATGAGTCGGTTCCGTTTTACGCGATCGCCCTTCACGGACTTGTCAATTTCTCGGGCAGCGCGATCAACCTGTCCGAAGACGAGACGGATATGATACTGAAATCCGCGGAGACGGGCGCAGGTCTGTACTATACGTTTATGAACGCTCCGACAAGCGTACTTCAGGATACGGATTATACACAGTATTACGCCTGCAGCTTTATGGACTGGAAGGATTCGGCGATCGGACTTTACAACCGTTTCAATACAGAACTCGGGGATGTATACAGCCAGTTTATTTCCTCGCATGAAAAACTGGCAAATGGTGTTTATAAGACGACTTATGAAAGCGGAAAAGTGGTACTCGTTAATTATAATTACGCGGACTATGATTATAATGGTACGACCGTTCCGAAGAGAGAGTTTGTCACATTGAAACAGGAGGTGGACAATAAATGAAAAAGCAAAGGAAGAAAAAGACTCTGGCATTTAAAAATGCGGTAGCGGGATATTTGTTTATTGCTCCATTTATCCTGGGATTTATCCTGTTTATGGTCGTCCCACTGGGACAGTCGCTTTTGATGACGTTCAATGATGTCGTTCCTATGTCAGATGGTACCGGCTTTTCGATGTCCTGGGCGGGAATCAAAAACTATAAGGATGCTTTCACGGTAGACCCGGAATTTGTTCCCTTTTTGATCTCCGAGGTTACGACAATGCTCATCAATACACCGGCCACACTCATATTCAGCTTTTTCATCGCGCTTTTGCTGAATCAGAATTTCAAAGGAAGGGGCGCGGTACGTGCGATCTTCTTCCTTCCGGTCATTCTTTCATCCGGTGTCATTGTCGGCGTGGAGTATAACAATGCCCTGCTCCAGGATATGAAAGAGGTCATCGCGGACACGAACAATGAGGCCAGTATCACCGGCGTGCTCGAGAGTATTCTCGTGACGTCGGACAGCAGCCCGATGTCCATCATGTTCGGTTATGTGTTCAACATCATCAACAAGGTGTATGATATCGCGATTGCTTCCGGTATCCAGATCATCATGTTCCTCTCCGCGCTGCAGACGATTTCACCAAGCATGTTTGAAGCAGCAAAAATCGAGGGATGTACGGCATGGGAAAGTTTTTGGAAGATCACGTTCCCTATGGTCAGCTCTATGATACTCGTAAACGTAGTATATACCGTAATCGATTTCTTCTTAAAGACGGACAATACGGTCATGACGAAGATCTCCGAGGAGGTAGGAAAGTTGAATTATGGATTTAGTTCGGCGATGGCTTGGGTATACTTCTTATGCGTAATTGTTATCCTTGGTATTGTTTCGCTGATTATTTCTAAGAGGGTGTACTATTATGAATAAAAAGAATAAATTTAAAACCTTTATCGAACGAAACAAAAAATCCAACGGGTACCTATTGAGAAAGACATCTTTTAACGTGTTTTACAAGATCGTGCGTGCCGTCTTACTGTTTGGATTATGTTTCATGATTTTACAGCCGTTGTTAAATAAGATTTCCCTGAGTTTCATGGAAGAGCGGGACTTGTATGATTCTACGATCGTTGCGATACCGCGGCATTTTACGACGAGCAACTATCAGATTGCTGCCTTTCTTATGAAATACTGGCAGTCGCTGTTGAATACAGCGCTGATCTCCCTGTTGGTCAGCGTACTCCAGATCGTTTCCTGTACGCTGGTGGGATATGGTTTTGCCAGATACAAATTCCCGTTGAAGGGATTGTGGTTCGGCGCGGTGATCCTCGTGATCCTCGTACCGCCGTCAACGATCCAGTCATCGCTGTATCTGAATTTCTGTTACTTTGATATTTTTGGTATCTTCGCCCTGTTTAATGGCGGCAAGCCGTTAAACCTGCTGAATTCAGCGACGCCGTACGCACTCATGTGTCTCGGATGTATGGGGTTGAAGAGTGGTCTGTATATCTACATGATCCGCCAGTTCTTCCGCGGTATCCCGAAGGAACTGGAAGAGGCGGCTTACGTGGATGGATGTGGAAAGGTGGCAACCTTTGTCAAGATCATGCTGCCGGACGCAAAGCCGATCATTACGTCGTGTTTCCTGTTTGCGTATGTTTGGCAGTGGACCGATTCCTTTTATTCCAACCTGTTCCTGAGTCAGGATTTTGCCCTGCTCTCGAATAAACTGTCAAATCTGGCAGGAGCGCTGGACAGTTACCTGGATGTGCGCGGCATAGCGAAAAAGGCGACCACTGCCTATTCGCAGGGGATGATCGCCACGGGTACGCTCATGGTCATCATACCGCTGATCATATTGTATCTGTTTGCGCAGAAAGGATTTGTGGAAAGTTTGAGCCAGAGTGGTATCAAGATGTAATAGGTAAAACAAATATGACGCAGCAACTACGATGTAGTTATCACCCTGTCTGTCCGGGCGGGGTGTAACGATAAATAAATTAAAGGAGGTTAATAAATCATGAAAATGAACACGAAGAAGTTGATTGCCATGGGTCTTGCAGTTGTATTGACTGTTGGTTCTCTGACGGGATGTGGTGGAGATACACCGGAGTCGAGCAGTGGGGAAGGAAACGCAAATGCGACTGCAGCGCCAGGTGGTGATGACAATCAGGGTGGTTCAGCAGGCAAAAAGACATTTGATGATCTGGGAGGTATGACGATCACGATCGGCGACTGGTATACTTCTGAAGAGGTGGGTGACTCGGATTACGCAAAGGCGACGGAGGACTACCGCAAGGAGATCATGGAGAAGTATAAGTTTAACATCGAGCGTAAGACGATGTATTCTTACACCGACCAGCAGGAGACATACGTAAACGGCGTTATGTCAAACAGTCCGAGCTGTCAGTTGTTTTATCTCTATCAGGAGTTCGTTTCGGCTCCGCTGATGAAAGGTTTGATGTATAACCTGAAAGAACTGCCGGAACTGGATTTCACAGAGGAAAAATGGAATCCGACCGTAACGGAGATCATGAGCATCGGTAACGGAATCTGGGGTATGAATCCGGAGGCTGAGCCTCGTGGAGGATTGTTCTTCAACAAGCGTATGCTGAAGGAAGCCGGCATTCCGGAAGATGAGCCATATGATCTGCAGGCGAGCGGCGACTGGACATGGAGCAAGTTTGAGGAGTACTGTAAGAAACTTACGATCGACTCAGACGGCGACGGTAAAACAGACCGCTATGCACTTGCCAGCTTCTCGAAATATTATCTGCCAATGTGCGCGGCAAACAACAACGCAACATTTGTATCGCGCAACGATAAGGGCGAGTACGAGAATGCTACCGGAACGAAAGAATTCCTCGAGGCTATGAACTGGGGTATGGATATTTACAACAAAGGTTATATCATGCCGAAACCGGACGGAGCTGCATGGGATTGGTATAAAGCAGCATTCCGTGATGGTGAGGTTGCGATGCAGACATCCGAGGTTTATGAGATCAACGCGTTCTCGAATATGGAAGACGAGTGGGGCTTCGTTATGTTCCCGTACAATGAAAAAGTGGAAGGCGCGACGAACAGAACGATACCAAACGACAATATCATTGTAATGCCGAGCTGCTTCGACCAGGATACAGCTGAAAAGATCGCGTTTGCTTATGACCTCTACACAGAGGCAACTCCAGGTTTTGAGTTAGATGATGCGTGGAAAGAGACATACTATGAGCAGTTTAAAGATGAGCGTGCGGTAGATGAGACACTTCAGATGATGACAGAAGTAGAGCATAAGCAGACATCTTTCCTGCCGATGATCAGTGATCTGGATTATGGTGATTTCTGCTACTCTGTATATGCGGGCGCGAAGAAACCTCAGCAGCAGATTGAGGCCATTTCCTCAAAATGGGACAGCAAGATTAGTGATATGAATAAGAAATATGCAAACTTTGCTGCTTCTCATTCAAAATAATCCATTGTTTACTCAATGGATCATGAAGTAGTGTGACAAAGGGCTGTTCAGAATAAACGATACGTTTGTTTTGTACAGCCCTGTTTTAAATGAAACGTAAATTTGTGCAGCGTTCATGCACGGGAATGGAGGATTGGATGAAAACGTTTGAAGAGAGAGCGGAGGCCCTTGTAGCGGAGATGACATTGGAGGAGAAGGTGTACCAGACCCTTCACGGGGCTCCATCCATCGACAGACTGGGCGTGAAAGCCTATAACTACTGGAACGAGGCGCTTCACGGCGTGGCGAGGGCGGGTACGGCGACCGTGTTCCCACAGGCGATTGGCCTGGCCGCCACATTTGATGAGGATTTTATGGAGGAAATTGCGGAGGCTGTTTCCGACGAAGGCCGCGCGAAGTTCAATGTGCAGCAAAAGTACGGCGATTACGACATTTATAAAGGACTTACCTTTTGGTCTCCCAATGTCAATATTTTCCGCGATCCTAGATGGGGCCGGGGACATGAAACCTTTGGCGAGGATCCGTACCTGACTTCGAGGCTGGGCGTCAGATTTATCGAGGGAATGCAGGGGAACGACGAAACGTATATGAAGGTCGCCGCCTGCGCGAAGCACTTTGCCGTGCATTCCGGCCCGGAGGACGAGCGGCACAGCTTTAACGCGGTCGTGAGTGAACAGGATCTGCGGGAAACGTATCTGCCCGCGTTTAAGGCATGTGTCAAAGAGGCGGGTGTGGAAGTGGTCATGGGCGCGTATAACCGCACGAATGACGAGCCGTGCTGTGGCAGCAAACGGCTGCTCGAGGATATCCTCCGCGGCGAGTGGCAGTTCAAAGGGCATGTCACGTCCGACTGTTGGGCGATCAAAGATTTCCATGAATATCATATGGTTACATCTACTCCTGTGGAGAGTGTCGCCCTGGCGATGAACCGCGGATGTGACCTCAACTGCGGAAACATTTACGGCAATCTGTTAAAGGCGGTGGAAGACGGTCTGGTCGAAGAGGAGACGATCACCCGCGCGGTCGTGCGTCTGCTTACGACCCGTATGAGGCTCGGCCTGTTTGATCCGCAGGACAAAGTGCCGTTTAACGCCATCGATTACGGGGTGGTTGACTGTGAGAAGCACAGAAAACTGAACGAGAGAGCGGCGAAAAAGAGCGCTGTCCTTTTGAAAAATGAAGATGCGCTGCTTCCTTTGGACAAGACGGCGTACCGGACGATCGGCGTCATCGGGCCGAATGCGAATAACCGGAAAGCGCTGGTCGGAAACTACGAGGGGACAGCGTCCGAGTACATAACGGTCCTGGAAGGGATCCAGGCATATGTCGGCGATGAGGTACGCGTTCTGTATTCCGAGGGGTGCCATCTGTGCAAAGACCGGATCCAGGGACTGTCACAGGGAAATGACAGGATGTCGGAAGTCCGGGCGGTGGCGGACGCGTCGGATGTCATCATCGCCTGCATGGGGCTGGATGCCAGCTTAGAGGGTGAAGAGGGCGACGAAGGAAATGAATTTGCCAGCGGAGACAAGCCGGGACTGAATCTGCCGGGCCTTCAGGAAGAGGTGCTGGAAGAACTGGTGAAATCAGGCAAGCCGGTCGTTCTCGTGCTGTTATCGGGAAGCGCTCTGGCCGTACCGTACGCGGATGCGCACATTCCCGCGATCCTGCAGGGATGGTATCCGGGAGCGAGAGGCGGGAAAGCGATCGCGGATATTCTGTTTGGAGAAGCTTCCCCGGAGGGCAAACTACCGGTGACGTTCTACCGCACGACAGAAGAACTTCCAGATTTTAAGGACTATTCCATGAAAAACCGCACCTACCGTTATATGAAGCAGGAGGCGTTGTATCCGTTTGGGTACGGGTTGAGTTATACGGAGTTTGAAATCACAGATTCGAACATTTCTGCGGAAACGATCGAAAAAGGCGGTCAGGTCACGGTTATGGCGACGCTGAAAAATACAGGAAAAATGGAAGGGGCGGAGACGGTACAGGTATATATCCACGCCTGCACAGAAGACGCGCCGAATTTCCAGTTGAAGGCACTGAAAAAGGTTACGCTCGGACCGGGCGGGGAGCAGGTGGTGAGCCTGACACTGACGGATGAGGATTTCGGCTTGTATAACGAGGACGGCGCGAAGGTTTTGAACGCCTGTGACTACGAGGTGTATGTCGGCACGAGCCAGCCGGATGCGCGGAGCGCGGAACTTCTCGGCAGGAAACCGGTGAAGCATATCGTCAGACATGAAGGTGAGCCGGTAGTTCTGCCGGAGTGACGCGAAGCAAAGGCACGCAAAACGGCGGCGGACCGGGGTGACGGCCTCTCCGCTGGAAAAATGGGGGAAACGATGAAATATACAAAATGCTGGCTTGATTACAAGCCGATACCAGAAAACCTGAGAAGGCCGTGCTACTATGAGCCGGTACTTCTCGCCTTTGGACGCGTCGCTGAGACGGCGGCGGAGGAATATTGTATCTCGATGAGCGAGATGTTAGACGAGCCTGTGGAGATGCGGCGCGGGGAACCGGTAGACGAACCCGCGGTATATTTAGAGGTGGAGGAGGAACTGCAGACAGCGGAAGCGGACGATTCACTGGCCGGACAGACCTTTGCGATCCGCGAGGAAGAGGAAAATATCATCATTACGGGAAAATCCGAAGAGGCGCTTTTACAGGGCGTGTTCGCGTTTACCCGTATGGTGTATCTCGGTGAGATTGACGAAAAACTGCCGTTTTGCTGTACGCCTTCGACGCCGCTGCGCATGATGGACCACTGGGACGATATGAATGGCAGCATCGAGCGCGGGTATTCGGGAAGATCGTTCTTTTACGACGATTACGAGATGATGTACAATGAGAGGATTGAAATGTATGCCCGTCTCGTGGCCTCGATCGGCACGAACGCCATTACGATCAACAATGTGAATGTTCATGAGAAGGAGACGTTTTTGATCACCGACGTGTACCTGCAGCAGGTGAAGCAGTACGCGGAGCTGTTTGCCAGATACGGCATCCGGCTGTATGTCAGTGTGAATTTCGCGGCGCCGATGCAGCTTGGCGGGCTTGCGGTCTGTGACCCGCTCAATCCCGATGTGGCGGCGTGGTGGGAAAAGACGGTAAAGCACGTGTATGAGGTAATACCGGAATTTGGCGGTTTTCTCGTGAAAGCGGATTCGGAAGGGCGGCCGGGGCCGTTTACGTACGGGCGCACCCATGTGGACGGCGCCAATATGCTGGCGAGAGCGCTGGCGCCGTACGGCGGAACGCTCGTGTGGCGCTGTTTTGTGTACAATTGCGGACAGGACTGGCGCGACCGGAAGACGGACCGCGCGAGGGCGGCCTACGATCATTTTATGGAACTGGACGGGAAGTTTGACGACAATGTGATCCTTCAGATCAAGAACGGGCCCATGGATTTTCAGGTGCGGGAGCCGGTATCGCCGCTGTTTGGCGGGCTGAAAAAGACGAACATGATGCTCGAGGTACAGATCGCGCAGGAATATACCGGACAGCAGATCGATCTGTGCTATCTCATTCCGATGTGGAAGGAGATACTGGCGTTTGACATTGGCGGCGATGGGACGGCGGTTTCACATGTCGTCTGCGGGATCGCGGGCGTGATCAATACGGGCGATGATGAGAACTGGACCGGAAACGATCTGGCGGCGGCCAATCTCTATGGATTTGGGCGGCTGGCGATGGATGGGACGCTTTCGGCGGAGCAGATCGCGAGAGAGTGGAGCAGGCTCTCCCTTTCGCGCGAGGATGATGTGACCGATACAGTCGTGCCGATGCTCTGCGGCTCGTGGGCGACGTATGAAAAGTACAATGCCCCGCTCGGGATCGGCTGGATGGTGACACCGCATACCCATTACGGCCCGGATATCGACGGATACGAGTACGACCGCTGGGGAACGTACCACAGGGCGGATCTGCACGGCATCGGCGTGGACCGGACGGGCGCGGGAACCGGCTATGTCGAACAGTACAACGAGCCCTGGCGCTCACGCTATGCCAATAAGGAGAAGTGTCCAGAGGAGCTGCTGCTCTTTTTCCACTACATCCCGTATACGTACGTGTTAAAAACGGGAAAGACACTGATCCAGCACATTTACGACACGCATTTTGAAGGCGTCGAGGAAGTGGAAGCGATGAAGAAACAGTGGGAGGGACTGGCAGGGAAAATATCAGACCGCTCCTTTGCGTGCGTGAAGGACCGGTTTGCCAGACAGCTGGAAAACGCGAAGGAATGGCGCGACCGTGTCAACACGTACTTTTACCGGAAAAGCGGCATCGACGACGAAAAGGGAAGGACGATTTATCAATAGCGTCAGGTCGTCTGCACGGAGAGTGGAAGATCATTGAATGGGAAAAGAATCGACGAGAACGAACAGAAAGGAATGAGAACAGATATGGATATGACATTAAGATGGTATGGCACGGGAAATGACAGTGTCACACTGGAACAGATCCGCCAGATACCGGGCGTCAGCGGTGTCATTACAGCACTTCACGATATTCCGGCCGGCGAGGCGTGGACGTATGAGGATGTCATGGAGCGCAAACAGGAAGTGGAAGCGAGCGGGCTGGGACTGATCGGCATCGAGAGTATTAATGTACACGAAGACATAAAGATCGGTCTGCCGACGAGGGACGAACTGATCGATAATTACAATAAATCCCTGGAGGCGGTCGGAAAAGCGGGCATCCATCTGGTATGCTACAATTTTATGCCGGTGTTTGACTGGACGCGGACCGATCTCGCGATGCCGCTGCCGGACGGATCGACGGCACTTGCCTATGATTCTTCGATCATCGACGGCATCGACGCGAGTGAGATGTTTGAGCGTATCGAGAAGGCGAGCGGCGGGTTTGTCATGCCGGGCTGGGAGCCGAACCGCCGGGATGAGATCATGGATCTGTTTGACAAATATAAGGATGTGACCGCAGATAAGCTGCGGGAAAATTATAAGGTGTTCCTCGACGGGATCATGCCGACGTGTGAGAAATATGAGATCAAGATGGCGGTCCATCCAGACGATCCGGCCTGGGATGTGTTCGGGCTTCCGCGCATTGTCACATGTGAGGACGACATGCTGAAGATCGCCGCGCTGAATAACAGCATCTACAACGGATTTACATTCTGTACGGGATCGCTCGGCAGCAACCTGAACAACGATCTGCCAAACATCATCCGCAATCCGAAGATCGCAGAGAGGATCCACTTTGCGCATATCCGCAACATCAAGTATGAGAATGACGATCTGTTCCACGAAGTATCCCATCTGTCATCCGATGGAAATTTTGATATGTACGAGATCATCAAGGCGCTCATTGACACCGGGTTTGACGGGGTGATCCGCCCCGACCACGGACGGATGATCTGGAATGAGCAGGCGAGGCCGGGATACGGGTTGTATGACCGCGCGCTCGGTGTGGCTTATATCAATGGACTTTGGGAAGCGATCCAAAAGAACAAAAAAGCGTGAGGCATGCAGAAAAGAGGTAGATCATGAAATTAACAGATTTGCAAAACGAAGTATCCGGGGTTTGGGAGGAAAAAGGCTATGAGCTTCCGTCATACGACAGGGAGGCCGTGAAAAAGAAGACATCGGAGGCACCGGCCTGGGTTCATTTTGGCGCCGGCAATATCTTCCGCGCGTTCCCGGCGGAACTTCTCCAGCGGTTATTGAACGCGGGCGAGTACGACAAGGGCGTGATCGTGGCGGAGAGTTTTGACCACGAGATCATTTCCAAAGCCTACAAGCCGTATGACAGCCTGAGCCTGTCCGTCGTGTTAAAGGCGGATGGCACGATCGAGAAGAAAGTGGTGGGAAGTGTCGTGGAAGCGCTTGTGGCTGATCAGGCGGAGCCGGCTGATTTCGCGCGGCTGTTCGAAATTTTTGAGAGTCCGTCGCTGCAGATGGCGAGCTTTACGATCACCGAAAAAGGATATAGCATTTACGACGGAAAGGGGAACATTCTCCCCGTTGTGGAGGCAGGGTTCCAGGCAAAGCCGGAAGAGCAGGGCCATCTGATGGGGCGTGTGGCGGCTCTCTGCTACCGGAGGTTCCAGACGTGCGGGGCGCCGCTGGCACTTTCGAGCATGGACAATTGTTCCCATAACGGCGATAAGTTAAAGGCCGGCGTGATGGCATTTGTCGATGCCTGGATCAAAAACGGAATCGTGGAGCCAGCATTCGGCGATTACATGAAGGATGAGGCAAAAGTTTCGTTCCCGTGGTCGATGATCGATAAGATCACGCCGCGGCCGGATGAGAATGTAAAGAACATGCTGGAGGCGGATGGGTTTGAGGATACGGAACTGATCATCACGAACCGGAATACGTATACCTCGCCATTTGTCAATTCCGAAGAGACGGGGTATCTCGTGATCGAGGATCGCTTCCCGAACGGAAGGCCGCCGCTTGAGAAGGCCGGCATTTTGTTTACAGACCGGGAGACGGTGGACAAGGTGGAAAAAATGAAGGTATGTACATGCCTGAACCCGCTCCACACCGCGCTGGCCATTTACGGATGCCTGCTCTCTTACACGTCCATCCATGAGGAGATGGAAGACGCGCAGTTATCGGCGCTGATCGAGAAGATGTGTTATCAGGAGGGGATGCCGGTCGTGGTAGATCCCGGTATCATCGATCCGAAGGAGTTCGCGGACGCCGTTTTGCGCCTGCGCCTCCCGAATCCGTTCATGCCGGATTCTCCGCAGCGCATCGTCACCGATACGTCACAGAAACTTCCGATCCGTTTTGGCGAGACGATCAAGGCCTATGAGGCGAGTGAGTCATTACAGGTGGATTCCCTGACGCTGATCCCGCTCGTCCTTGCCGGGTGGTGCCGCTATCTGATGGGAGTGGACGACGAAGGGAAGCCGTTTGAGCAGAGTTCGGATCCGAGACTCGATGAGGTGAAGAAATATGTGGCGGATGTCAGGCTGGGGGAAGATGCCGATGAACATCCAATGGATGTTCATCCGATGGATGTACATAAGGTACTTCAGCCGATCCTGTCAGATGAGACGATCTTTGCGGTCAATTTGTATGACGCGGGGCTCGGTGAGAAGGTCGAGGGCATGTTCGCGGAACTGACGGCCGGAACGGGTGCCGTGCGGGCGACGCTTCTGAAATATACGGCGTAAATATACAAAAAACATCGCTTTTCCACGGTTTGTACGTGGGGGCGATGTTTTTTCATGTGTCGTCTTCTACTTCTATGAGTTCGTGCTGTTGTCCTTTCCCGGAAGAAAGCTGGGCAATTCCCCGATCGATCATGGCAAGATATTCGGCATTTTGGAATGCTTTCATGATCTGATTATATTTTTCCAAACTTAAAATGACCACATTTTTCTCGTCTTTTCGGGTAACAATAACGGTTTCGTTGTGATCGGTCACTTCATCACAGTAAGATTTCAAATTATTTCTAATAGTAGAATAATTTACTGCTAACATAATATCATCTCCTTTTTTTCATTTTATGATAATATTATGTTCCTGTCAATGGAAATCAGACCTGTTGTTGTACGTATTACTTTTTTCAAGCCAATTCCGATTTCATGATCCCGAGCGCGTTTTTCTCCAGCCGGGATACCTGCGCCTGCGAAATGTGGATCTCTTCGGCCACCTCCATCTGTGTTTTCCCCTGGAAATAGCGGAGGTCAATGATATTTTTCTCCCGCTCCGGCAGTGACTTCATCGCTTCCTGCAGGGAAATCATTTCTACCCATGTAGACTCTTTGTTTTTCGTGTCGCTGATCTGATCCATGATATATAACGTATCTCCGCCCTCGGAGTACACGGGTTCATAGAGCGAGACCGGACTTTGGATCGCGTCGAGCGCGAAAACGATATCCTCTGCCGGCACATCCAGTTCCTTGGCGATGTCTTCGATCGTGGGCTCGTGGTCGGTCCGTTTCATCATCGCCTCTTTCGTGTAGATCGCTTTGTAGGCGATGTCGCGCAGCGAGCGGCTCACGCGGATCGAATTGTTGTCGCGCAGGAAGCGGCGCACTTCTCCAATGATCATCGGAACCGCGTACGTACTGAACTTTACGTTCATCGTGACGTCAAAGTTGTCGATCGCTTTGATCAGGCCGATGCAGCCGATCTGAAACAGGTCGTCGATGTTTTCATTCGCATTCGTAAAGCGCTGGATGATGCTGAGGACGAGACGGAGATTTCCCTTGATGTACGTTTCCCTGGCCTGTTTGTTCCCTTTGGCAATCTCCTGGAACAATGTTTCTTTTTCCTCTTCGCTCAAGAGCGGAAGTTTACTCGTATTTACGCCGCATATTTCAACTTTATATTGTGCCATGTCAGATACCTCGCCAAAAAGATTTTATGATTTTTCTTACAGATATTTTGCGCATAAACGAATGAAATATTCCCCGGCCACATACATTTATAAAAATAAATTTTGCGTGGTTTTGACAATAAAAAGATTTTATGATTTTTCTTACAGATATTTTGCGCATAAACGAATGAAATATTCCCCGGCCACATACATTTATAAAAATAAATTTTGCGTGGTTTTGACAATGCGGATTTGCGATCTCAGGGAAAAAGAAGTCATCAATGTGTGCGACGGGGAGAGGCTCGGTTATGTGGAGGATATGATCTTTGATCTGTGCAAGGGGTGTATCAGTCATATTATCGTGCCCGGCCCGTGCAAGTTTTTCGGGATATTTGGCAGGGAGGAAGAGTTTGTCATCGACCTCTCGTGTATCCGGCAGATTGGGGCCGACGTGATCTTAGTGGAGATCTCGGTAGAGCGGGCCAGAAAAAAGTGCTGAGAAACGAAAAAAACACTTTACGGCGGGGACATTTTCGATTATGATAGTAATGGTTTAAAATAGAAAGCCACGGAACTGAAGTTCCGCGCGGAAATGAGGTAAATTATGAAATGTCCATTTTGCGGAGAAGAAAATACGAAAGTGATTGATTCCAGACCGGCGGATGATAACAGCTCCATCCGCCGGAGAAGGCAGTGTGAGAAGTGCAGCAAGCGGTTTACGACATACGAAAAACTCGAGACGATCCCGCTCATTGTCATTAAAAAAGATATGGCCAGGGAAATGTATGACCGCTCAAAGGTCGAACAGGGGATTTTCCGCTCCTGTACTAAACTGCCGATTTCCGTGGATCAGATCAACGAGATCGTCGATCGCATCGAGACGGAGATATTCAATCTCGGAGAGAAAGAAGTGTCCAGCCAGACGATCGGGGAGATCGTTATGGCGTATCTCAAGGATGTTCATCCGGTGGCTTACGTGAGGTTCGCCTCTATTTATCGTGAATTTAAAGATGTGAATACATTTATGGATGAGATCAAAAAAATACTGGACAACCAGTGAAGACGGATGATATACTTAAGATAGGTGGTTTTCTCCTTTTGGGAAGGAGAAACAGATGTACAGTAAAGTATTCAGTGCCGGCCTGAGCGGCCTTGAGGCACATGTGATCCAGGTGGAGGCCGACGTATCGAACGGCCTGCCTGTCTTTCAGATGGTGGGAGTGCTGGCTTCGGCTGTGAAAGAAGCCAGGGAGAGGGTGCGTATCGCACTGCAGAACGCAGGATACCGTTTTCCGGCGAAGAGGATTACCGTAAATTTGTCGCCCGCGGATCTGCGCAAGGATGGTTCGGGATTTGATCTGCCCATCGCCATCTCATTACTTGCCGCATTCGGCATGATCCCAGTACAAAAACTACATAAGACGCTGATTGTCGGGGAACTCGGTCTGGACGGGAACGTGGACGGTGTCCGCGGCACGCTTGCGATGGCCGTTATGGGGAAAAAAGAGGGGTTCGAAACGATGCTCTTGCCGCGGGAAAACGCGGGGGAAGCCGCGCTCGTTGACGGGCTGCGCATCGTTGGCGTGGAAACCGTTTCCCAGGCGATCGCCTACATCCGGACGGGCGAGGCGCCGCGGCCGGACACCGCCGTCAGCCGTTATGACATGGAGCAGGGAGATCCGTATGCCGGGGAGCCGGATTTCAATGAGATCTACGGACAGGCGAGGGCGAAACAGGCGTTGGAAACGGCGGTCAGCGGCGGGCATAATGTTCTGATGATCGGGGCGCCCGGCACCGGAAAGACGATGCTGGCCAGACGGATCCCGGGGATCATGCCCCGGCTGTCAAAGGAAGAAACATTGGAACTGACGAAAATATACAGTGTTGCCGGTATGCTGCGCGGTGACGTGCCGTTTATGACGAGGCGGCCGTTCCGCGCGCCGCACCACACCGTTACGCCGGCAGCGCTGGCGGGAGGCGGGCGGGAGCCGTTTCCGGGAGAGGTTACGCTCGCGCACCACGGCGTGCTCTTTTTGGATGAACTGCCCGAATTTTCCAGAAACACGCTGGAAATCCTGCGGCAGCCGATGGAGGAGGGGAAGATACAGATCGCGAGATTGGGGAAATGCTTCGAGTATCCGGCCAGGATGACGGTCGTAGCCGCGATGAATCCGTGTAAATGCGGATATTTTCCCGATATGGCCCGGTGCCGCTGCACGCTCGGGCAGGTGCGGAATTATCTCGCCCGTCTGAGTGAACCGCTGCTCGACCGCATCGACATCTGTGTCGAGACGGAGAGGCAGGAGGGGTTGTTTGGCGGAGAGCGCGGGGAGGACAGCGCGCGTATCCGGCAGCGGATCGTCCGGACGAGACAGATTCAGAAAGAGCGGTACCGCGCGGAGGCGATCGGGCTGAACAGCGAACTGGACGGACATCTTCTCGAGAAATATTGTCATTTGGGAGCGGAGGCAAAAAATCTGATGGAAGAACTCGTCAGGCGGACCGGTCTCTCAGTGCGCGGGATGCAGCGGATGCTCCGCGTGGCGCGCACGCTGGCCGATATGAGGGAACAGGAAGGGATCAGCGAGCGGGAACTTTTGGAAGCTTCTGCGTATAAGATGGTCAGCCACAAATACTGGGGGAGCGGCGATGTGTATGAGGGGGAGATAAGGGAAACGGCAGCCGGTGAAGAGGAGAGCGGAAGGGGGTGGCAAAATGATGGGAGAGGACAATAAATGCCGGACGATGGGAGAGGAAAGTCCTGCTGGGAAAGGTTTTTGTAATGAAATGACGAAAGAAGACTATGAGTTCTGGCTCTGCGGGATTCCGGGGATCGGCGCGAAGAAACTTCTCAGGCTGCGGCAGGAGTTTCCGGCGGCAGAAGAAATTTTTACGGCGTCCGCGGACAGTTTGAAAAAAGTTTCCGGCATAACTCAGAGGGATGTACATAATATAGTGGAAAGCAGGAAAAAATACAACTCCGGATACTGGAAGAAGAAACTGGGCGAGTACGGAATGCAGTGCGCGGGCATGTTTTCCTACGCGTATCCGGAGGGGTGCAGGCATCTGTACCAGCCGCCGAAGCGGTTATTTTATATAGGAAGGCTGCCGGAGGAACAATACCGGGTGGCCGTCGTGGGGGCGAGGGACTGTTCCCTCTATGGCAGGGAGACGGCGCGCGCGTTTTCTGCCCACCTGGCGTCATGCGGCGTCGCGGTCATCAGCGGCATGGCGCGGGGCATCGACGGCTGGGCGCACCAGGGGGCGCTGGAAGGGGGCGGAACTACGTACGCTGTGCTGGGAAACGGCGCGGAGATCTGTTACCCGAAAGAGCACGAGCGTCTGTACCACAGTATCGTGCGCCGCGGCGGGATCATTTCCGAATATCCGCCGGGGACGGAGGCAAGGCCATCGTTCTTTCCGATGCGCAACCGCATTATCAGCGCCCTGTCGGACGGTGTGCTCGTCGTGGAGGCGAGAGCGAAGAGCGGCTCGCTCATAACGGCAGACCTCGCGCTTGAGCAGGGGAAGGAAGTTTTTGTCATTCCCGGCAGGGCTGGGGACGCGCTCAGCGAGGGCTGCAATAACCTGATCAAACAGGGGGCCTGCCTGGTCACAGAGCCGGAAGAAATCCTCAATTGTCTCGGGATTTTGCATCCAAAAGAAATGAAAAATTTTAGAAATTTGAATATACGGCTTGAAACAAAAGAAAAAATGGTGTATGATAGTTTAGGTTTTGAGCCAAAACATATAAGTGTACTCGCAGAGGAACAAAAGATGGAACAGGCGGAAATAATGCGGTGCCTGTTACTTCTATTGAAATATGGGATGATTCTCGAGATCGGGAATCATTATTATGTGAAAAGGAAATAAAGGGGGCTATGTGAGATGGCTAAGAACTTGATAATCGTCGAGTCTCCGGCGAAATCGAAAACCATCAAAAAATTTTTGGGAAGCAACTATATGGTGGTGGCTTCCAACGGACACGTAAGGGATTTGCCGAAGAGCCAGATGGGTGTCGATTTTGAAAATGATTTTGAGCCGAAGTATATTACGATACGGGGAAAGGGGGAACTTCTCGCATCGCTCCGGAAAGAAGTAAAAAAAGCAGACAGAGTGTATCTGGCGACCGACCCTGACCGCGAGGGGGAAGCGATTTCCTGGCATTTATGCCATGCGCTGAAGCTGGATCCGAAAAAAACGAGACGCATTACGTTTAACGAGATTACAAAAAATGCCGTGAGGCAGGCGATCAAGGAGTCCAGGGAGATCGATATGGATCTGGTGGACGCCCAGCAGGCCAGACGCGTACTTGACCGCATGGTGGGATATTCGATCAGTCCGCTTTTGTGGCAGAAAGTGAAACGTGGGTTGAGCGCCGGCCGAGTGCAGTCGGTCGCGCTGCGTATCATCGCGGACAGGGAAGCGGAGATCGACGCGTTCATCCCGAACGAGTACTGGTCGCTTGAGGCTTCGTTTGCCGTAAAAGGAAGTAAAAAACCGCTAATTGCGAAATATTATGGAAATCCGAAAAAACAGGAAAATATAAGCAAACAGGAGATGGATGAGATCGTGCGCGCGCTGGAGGGCGCCGTGTATGAGGTCTCGGATATCAAAAAGGGTGAGAGGACGAAGAAGCCGCCGGTACCGTTTACCACGAGTACGCTGCAGCAGGAATGTTCTAAAAATCTGAATTTCGCGACGCAGAAAACGATGCGTGTGGCACAGCAGCTCTACGAGGGAGTGGCAGTCAAAGGAAGAGGGACCATCGGCCTTATCACGTATCTGCGAACCGATTCCACCCGTATATCGGATGAGGCGGACAGTGAGTGCCGGGCGTTCATCCGCGAAAATTACGGGGAGGAAAATATCGGTTCTGCCAATAAACCCATAAAAGAAGACAAAAAAATCCAGGACGCCCACGAGGCCATCCGTCCCACGTATGTCGAACTGACACCGGCGATGGTGAAAGATTCCCTGTCGAGGGATCAGTTCCGCCTGTATCAGATCATTTGGAAACGATTTGTTGCGAGCAGGATGAAGGGAGCTAAATATGAGACGACCTCCGTGAAGATCGACGCCGGGGAGTACCGCTTTACGAGTTCAGGTTCTAAGATCGTATTCCCGGGTTTTCTCTCCGTATACCAGAATGACGAGGACAAGGCGGATAACAATGTCGTTCTCCATAAGGTAAGTAAGGGCACGGTATTCCGTGATGCCGTTCTCGAACCGGAGCAGCATTTTACGCAGCCGCCTGCCCACTACACCGAGGCGTCGCTCGTAAAAGCGCTGGAAGAGTTGGGAATCGGCCGTCCGAGTACGTACGCCCCGACGATCACGACGCTGATCGCCCGCCGCTATGTGGCGAAAGAGCAGAAAAACCTGTATCTCTCGGAACTGGGCGATATCGTGAACCAGATCATGACGAGCGCCTTTTCAAGTATCGTTGACGTGAACTTCACGGCAACAATGGAACTGCTTCTGGACGGCGTGGCCGAGGGGAATGTGGAGTGGAAAAATATCATCCGGAACTTTTATCCAGATTTGGAAAAAGCAGTCAGCCACGCGGAACAGGCGTTGGAAAAAATTGAGATTGAAGACGAAGTAACCGATACGATCTGTGAAAACTGCGGGAGGAACATGGTGATCAAATACGGGCCGCACGGAAAATTCCTGGCATGCCCGGGATTTCCGGACTGCCGCAACACAAAACCGTATTTTGAAAAGATCGGCGTAACGTGCAATAAGTGCGGCGGAGAGATCGTCATAAAGAAAACGCAGAAGGGCAGAAGGTATTATGGATGTGAAAATTATCCGGAATGTGATGTCATGATGTGGCAGAGGCCCTCGGATCAATCATGCCCAAAATGCGGAAATTTCCTGCTGGAAAAAGGGAACAAACTCGTCTGCGCCGACGCGTCATGCGGCTTCAAGAAGGAAAAAGAGGCGGTTTCTGAAGGAGAGAAGAAATAAAAAGTGCCTGTTAAGTAGTACTTGAATTATTTTTTGAACTATGATAAAATAAACTTCAGTGGAATCGAATCGCGCAAATGGAATTGTGGGGAATGCTATGATGCCTTTGTGTTTTTGTGTGGATAAATGAGAATAAATAGGAAAGGATGAGAGAGATGGTTCTGTCTAACGCATACAACTACGTAAATGTGTTAAGCAAGGCGGCAGACGCGAGCTGGACGAGAAATGATATCCTCGCCAACAATATTGCCAACGCGGACACGCCTAATTTCAAAAGAAAAGACGTACAGTTTGAGACATATCTGGCCAATCTGGTCGCGGGAACGGATTCGCTCGATGAGACAGTCGCGGGACTGGATCTGAATGAGCTGAACTGCACTACATATACAGATCAGGTAAATCTGAGTTACCGCTATGACGGGAATAATGTCGATATGAATACAGAAAGTGTGGAGCTTGCTAAAAACCAGCTTAAGTACTATACGCTGATGAATTCCATGAATCAGGAATTCTCGCGGCTTAAGACGGCGCTTAAGACAAGTTGATTTTGTCGCGCGGTTTTTTAGGGCGTTCGATACCGGGTGGGAAAGTAAAGCGAAAATTATTACAGCATAATAATTATTACAGCATAATAATAGAAAGAAGTGATTGGATTGTCAGTTTTTGGAGCAATGGACATGAGCGCCACGGGAATGACGGCGCAGCAGGTGCGCAGCGACATTATCGCGCAGAACCTCGCGAATGTAAATACGACACGCGATGCGAATGGACATGTATACAGGCGCAAGACGGTGGTGTTTGAGGAAAAGAGTTTTCCGACGTTCCGGGAATCGCTGAGTTACGCGACCGGCCATATCGGGAAGGGTGTAAAAGTGACAGAGATCGTAGAAGATCCGTCCGACGGAAATCTCGTTTATGATCCGTCGCATCCCGATGCGAATGAGGATGGCTACGTGATGTATCCGAACGTCAATACCGTGACGGAAATGACAAATATGATCGACGCGACGCGGGCGTACGAGGCGAACGTCACAGTTTTAAATTCCACAAAAGGGATGGCGCTTAAAGCGTTAGAGCTTGGAGGCGCGTGATGAGTGCGTCTGATTGCGGTGAGGATGTATGATCAAGACGAGGAAAAGAGGGGTAGCAGACGATGAACATTAGTCAGATTTCGGGAATTGACCGCTTATCGGAAGTGAGCAGGTATGGCAGTACGACAGATACAGAAATAAAAACATCGGGGCAGGAAACGTTTGAAAGTATTCTCTCATCGGCTATGAAGATGGTAAATGAGACGGATCAGTTATCCAATGCGGCGGAAGAAGAAGAGATCCGCTTCTCCATTGGAGAGACGGATAACTGGCACGATCTGATGGTTGCCCAGCAGAAAGCGAATATTTCACTGCAGTACACGGTCGCAGTAAAGAACACGGCAATAGAGGCCTATAAGACACTGTTGAACATGCAGTTCTAATCGCTTTTTGGTGTATTGGCGGGGATTAGAATACTTTACCACAGTTAGGAGCGATGAAGTTTATGATGGATCAGTTGATCGCCATTAAAGATAAATTGATTTCTTGGTGGAATAATTATACGACGAAACAGAAAACGATCATTACCTGTGTTACGCTGGCGGTTTTTTTTCTGTTGGTTTTATTGTCTTATTTGCTGACAAGACCGACTTATACACATCTTGCTACGCTGTCGGACGGCGCGCTGGCTAGTGAGCTGTCGGACGCGCTGACGGAAAAAGGTGTAAATTATGAAATGGATACCGACACTTCTGGGACGACGAGCTTTGAAGTGGAACAGTCCGACTACTCAGACGCGGTCCTTACGATGGGGTCCCAGGGTATCGTGGATAAAGATATGACATGGGAGGACGCCCTGAAAAGTGATATGACGACATCTTCGCTTGAAAAGCATACGAAGATCACACTGGCTCTGCAGTCGTCGATAAAAGAGAACTTATTAAACTTTGACGGGGTGGAAGACGCATCCGTCATCATAGACCGGAGAGAGGACGATAACACGATCCGCTCGGAAAAAGAAGAAACAGCCGTCAGTGTTACGCTCCGTGTGGCAAACGGCAAGGAGATCGAAACGGAAGTGGCGCGGGCGATGGCCTTCTATCTCACGAATGCCGTCGGCAATACGACGACTGATAATGTCGTGATCGTGGATACGACCGGAAACCTGTTGTATGGCGCAAAGACCGACAATACGCTGGGCGGAACCGTTTCAGGCCTGGAAGATTACAAGGCAAAGCTTCAGCGCACATTCGCGGAGAGGACCGAGAGGATCCTGTTGAAAGCAGGATACGACGATGCGGCTGTCAGTGAGATGGCGATCGATTATAATATGGATAAAGTCACCGAGCTTTATACGGAATATTCCGTGCCGGAAGGACAGGACCAGGGGTATTACTCCCACTCGTACGAGTATAAGTCAAACGGCCAGTCCGGGAGCGGAGGTGTGCCGGGAACGGATTCCAATGCCGAGGAAACGGATTACATGCTGCAAAATAACGGTTCCACGAATACGGAGACCGTTCTGAATAAATATGATTATCTTCCGAATGAGGATGTGAAAAACATCGAGCATGAAGTGGGGGCGGTAAATCAGGAGGAATCTTCGATCGGTATCGTTCTCACGACATACCGCAGGGTTTCGGAGGAAGCGCTTCAGGAACAGGGGGCGCTCGACAACATGACGTTTGACCAGTACATCGAGCAGAATAGCGCGGTCACGCCGCTGGATGTACCGGAAGGGTTAGTGGAACTCGTGGCGGCTTCGACAGGTATCGCGGCGAATAATATTTCGATCCGGGTACAGGAAAAACCAGTATTTGAGGCGGCAGAAGAGTCGAGCTTCGTTGGAAGCTTTACCAATTACCTGATGATCATACTCACTGTACTGATTGGTGCTTTGTTGATTTTCGTGATCATCCGCGGGACATCGCCGGTAGAAGTGACAGAGTTAGAGCCGGAACTTTCGGTAGAGGATCTGCTCGCGACGACGGCGGAAGAGGGCGAAAGCCTCGAGGAGATCGAATTTGGAGAGAAGTCGGAGACGAGAACTCTTATAGAAAAATTTGTTGATGAAAATCCGGATGCGGTGGCGTCGCTGCTGCGAAACTGGATCAATGAAGATTGGGGGTAAAGACAGATGGCTCATGCGCGTACAGTTTCGATTTCTGAAATGGATGGCGTTCAAAAGGCCGCGATACTTTTGATCACGCTCGGCCCGGAGAAAGCGGCTACCGTTTTTAAACACTTAAAAGAAGATGAGATTGAACAGCTTACATTGGAAATTGCCAATATCCGGAATGTTACGCCGGCAGAGAAAGAAGCTGTTTTGAATGAGTTTTATGAAGTATGTCTTGCCCAGCAGTATATCGAAGAGGGCGGGATCGGGTACGCGAAGGACCTGCTTCAGAAGGCGCTCGGAGAAGAGAAGGCAAAAGAGGTGCTCGGCAAGCTCACGGCATCCCTGCAGGTTCGTCCGTTCGAATTTATACGTAAGACCGAGGCATCCCAGATCCTCAACTTTATCCAGGATGAACATCCGCAGACAATCGCCCTTATCTTATCGTACCTGTCCCCGACGCAGGCGGCGGGTATCATCAGTACGCTCACGCCGGATAAGCAGACCGATGTGGCGAAGCGTATTGCCCTGATGGACCGGACGTCTCCCGATGTCATCAAGGAGGTGGAGAATATTTTGGAACAGAAACTTTCTTCCCTTGTCAATCAGGATTACACGATCGTCGGTGGTATCGATTCGATCGTAGAGGTGTTGAACACCGTAGACCGTGGAACAGAAAAGCATATTATGGAAAACCTGGAAATCGAGGAACCGGAACTGGCAGACGAGATCCGCAAGAAGATGTTCGTATTCGAGGATATCCTTATGCTGGACGACCGTTCGATCCAGCGAGTGCTGCGTGAGGTGGAGAACAGCGAGCTGGCCGTTGCCCTCAAAGGAGCGAACGAAGATGTGCAGAACGTTATCTTTAACAATATGTCAACCCGTTTGTCCGCGATGATCCGGGAGGATATGGAATATATGGGCCCTGTCCGTATGAAAGATGTGGAAGAGGCACAGCAGAAGATCGTTAATGTGATCCGAAAACTTGAGGATTCCGGTGAGATTGTCATTTCGAGAGGCGGAGGTGACGAGATCGTTGTCTAATCTGATCAAGTATCCTTTCGTTGATATGAGAGGAAAAGAGACATTTGTCATAGATAACAACCGCCAGGAAGATATGTTTATTCCGCTGAACGAAGGAAAAAAGAAACTGGAACCGTTGAAGGGAATCGGAGCCGGCGTGATGGAATTCAAGACGATGAGTGAGATCGAGGCCGAAAAAGCACTTCAGGCTGCCGGAATGGATGTGTCCCAGGAAAATGCCGGGGAGAAGGGCGGCCAGTTCAGCGCGGGCCTTCCGGTGACCGATCTGGATGAAGAACTCCGCAAACGTCAGAAAGAGGCAGAAGACGCGGCGGACCGGCATATTGCGGAAGCAAAAAAAGAGGCGCAAAAGATCAGAGCCGATGCGCAGATCGCCGCTGATGCGGCGAGGGCGAGCGGATATGAAGAAGGCCGGAATCAGGGATATGAGGACGGCATGGCTGAGGCGGAGCAGGACATCCAGCAGAAGGAAGCGGAACTGGCGGAGAATGCGAGGATGCAGCGGGAAGAACTCGCTTCGTGCCTGGCCGGGATCGAGAGTAAATATGTAGATGTTGTTATTGCCCTCGTGAAGAAACTGACGGACGTTGTCATAGAAGATAAGAAAGATCTGATACTCTATCTGATCCGTACAGCAGCTCAGGATCTCGAGCCGTCGGCCAATTATAAGATCCGGGTCTCTTCGGACGATGTATACTATTTGGAAGCACACAGAGCGGAACTGGCGGAGTATGTCGGTGAGGGCGCTGTCTTTGAATTTGTAGAGGAAAAGGGACTGGAGAAAGGACAGTGTATCATTGAGACAGACAGCCAAATGGCTGACTGCGGGTTTCAGACACAGCTCGATATGCTTGTCCGCGATTTAAAAATGCTGGTAAACTAAAGGGGGATGACTATGAATCCTTCATCTGTAATAAATTTTGACAGATACGATGCGCTGTTGGAGAGGAGTCACGTCAGACATCTAGGCAAGGTGACAAAAGTAGTCGGCCTGACGATCGAGTCGATCGGGCCGGAGGCAAAGCTGAACGACCTCTGTATCATCAAGTCCAATTCTTCCGTGGGAGCGGTAAAGGCGGAAGTGGTAGGATTCCGGGATGACCGGGTTTTGCTGATGCCCTATGACAATGTCGAGGGGGTCGGACTCGGGAGCTGGGTAGAGAATACCGGGGCGCCGCTGCAGGTGTCCGTCAGCGATGAACTTCTCGGGAAGACGCTGGACGGCGTAGGGGAGCCGATGAATGCGCCGCTGCTGTCAGAAAATAGTCACAAATATTCTGTAGAGGCGTCTCCGCCTGATCCATTAACCCGTAAATTGATTGATGAAGTCCTTCCTTTGGGCGTGAAGGCTGTAGACGGCCTGATCACGGTAGGAAAAGGACAGCGTATTGGCATATTTGCGGGAAGCGGCGTGGGAAAAAGTACGCTGATGGGCATGTTTGCGAGAAATACGAAGGCGGATGTGAATGTGATCGCGCTCATCGGAGAGCGAGGCAGGGAAGTCCGAGAATTTATCGAGAGGGATCTCGGGGAAGAGGGCATGCGCCGCTCGGTCGTCGTTGTGGCGACGTCCGATAAACCTGCGCTCATCCGAAACAAGGCGGCAAAGACGGCGACGGCGATCGCGGAATATTTCCGTGATAAGGGAAAAGACGTGCTGCTGATGATGGATTCGCTGACGCGTTTTTCCATGGCGCAGCGGGAGATCGGACTCGCGTCCGGGGAACCGCCTGTTTCCAGAGGGTATCCGCCCAGTGTGTACGCCGAGATGCCAAAGCTTTTGGAACGCGCGGGAAATTCAGAACGCGGATCGATCACCGGATTGTACTCGGTGTTAGTCGATGGAGATGATTTTAATGAGCCGATCACCGATACGGCCAGGGGTATCCTGGACGGGCATATCGTACTTTCCCGTGCGATGGCGCAGAAAAACCACTATCCGGCCATTGACATACTGGGAAGTATTTCCCGTGTGATGAGTTCGATCGCCGGGAAGGAACATAAAGAAGTGGCTGGAGAATTGAAACATGTGCTCGCCACTTACCGAGAAGCCGAAGATCTGATCAATATCGGGGCCTATAAATCGGGTTCGAACCACGAGATTGATTTTGCAATCGAGAAGATCGATCAGGTCAACGGATTCCTGAAACAGTCAACGGAAGAAAAGTTTACGTTTGAAGATGCTGTTTCGATCATGACGGATATATTTGCCGGTGAAGAAGAGGAAAATTACTGATCGGTGAGTTTTACCGCGCGGTGTATAGTATATACCGCGGGACCATGAACTGGCGGGGAGGCAGGCAGGATGGCGTGTTTTCGATTTTCGATGCAGAATATATTAAATATGAAGGAAAAGCTGGAAGATCAGGCAAAAAATGAATACGCCCAGGCGAATGCCAGACTACTGCGCGAGCAGGAAAAGCTGGAGAAGATCGTGGCCAGGCGGGAAGAGGCCAGAGAGAAGTTAAAGCTTGTTCTTTGTGAAACGTTATCAGTGGACGAGATCCGGACGAGGGAGAACGCAGTCGAAGTGCTCAAATTTTATGCGATGCAGCAGCAGCTTGCCGTAATGCGGTGCGAAAAAGAGGTAGAAGTCGCGAGGGAAAAGCTGAGTGAGGCGATGAAAGAGCGGAAAATATTTGAAAAGCTGAGGGAAAAGGCGTTTGAGGAATTTGTGTTCGAAGAGAAAAAAAGAGAACAAAAAG
>CAJTXO010000008.1:0-93454 GCA_910583555.1 uncultured Eubacterium sp. | reverse complement strand
AAGTGGATGAGCTTATGAGTTATAAACATGGAACGAAAGCTGTGTAAAAGCAGAAGTTTCGAAGAGAAACAGAGAGAACTTAAAGAAGTGGATGAGCTTATGAGTTATAAACATGGAACGAAAGCTGTGTAAAAGCAGAAAAGAGGGAGAGTATGGCGAAAAAAGACAAGAAAAAAGATGAAAAAAAGGATATTGCGCAGGAAGAGGGAGCTGGCAGCAAACTGCTGACGATCTTGATCGTGTTTGTGATCGTGGTCATCTGGCTCGCTATTTTCGGCGTTCTCATAAAACTGGATGTGGGCAGGTTCGGCAGTCAGATCCTTTATCCTGTCGTTAAAGATGTACCGATCATCAATAAGATCCTGCCGGAAGTCGAGGGCGAGGCTCCGACGAACGCCTATACCGATATCGACGAGGCGAATGCGAAGATCCGTGAACTTGAGAGGGAACTTTCCTCCCTGAAGAGCACAAATACCGCTAGTGCGGATGAAGTGGCAGAACTGAAAGCGGAAGTGGCGAGGCTGCAAAAATTCGAGGAGCAGCAAAAAAGTTTTGAACAGCGTGTAAAGGAATTCGACGAAGAGGTCGTCTACGCTGACAAAGCGCCGGATATATCCGAATACCAAAAGTATTACGAGCAGATCGATCCGGACAACGCGGCGGCAATCTACAAGCAGGTGGTAGAAGATCTGCAGTATACGGCGAAGATCCAGAAGCAGGCGACGCTGTACAGTAAAATGGAGCCGGCGCAGGCGGCCAGCATTCTGCAGACGATGTCAGGCGATCTGACGCTGGTGGCGTCGATCATGGACTGCATGACGGAGTCGAAGAGCTCGGCGATACTGGCCAATATGGAGCCGGAGACGGCCGCGCAGATCACGACAAAAATGTCGGCGAAGTAGGACGTCAAAAAGAGGGTATATCATTAACATTCCTTTGAATGTTACCGATATATATTGCATGGGGAGGTTTGTGAGACCGTCCCCGGTGAAATAAGACCGATCGCGCAGGAAGACGATAAATTGTCTGGGATGACGGTCTGGAAAGGAGGATGGAGAATGAAGACGCAGGGTATTTCAAAGAACCTGTCTCTCGTTCAGGCGAAGACTGCCGGAAAAGCGGCAAAGGCTGGAGATTCGTCATTTGACAGCATTATGGCCCGGAATACGACGAAGGTGGATACAAGGAACAACGATCGTTTTTCGGCAAAGCAGACGGATCAGAAAGTCGGAAACGCGGCGAAGGACATCAACTCGTCACGCGATGACTTTAACCAGAATAAGATTTCGCTGAAAAACGATACAAAGAGTCAGAATACCGTGGAAAATGTGGAACTGGATGAAGTGGAGACGAAGGTGGTACAGTTTTTGGGTAACACGTTCGGCCTGAGTGAAGAAGATGTTCTGGACATTTTGGAGCAGCTCGGCCTGAGTCCGTTGGATCTCGTGCTTTTCATGGCACAGGATACGGTGGCGATCCAGCCTGTCAATGTGGAAAACATCAAGGCGTTTATCATGGAAGTGCACGGCGTGGACGACGCGAGCCTGTTTTTAATGTCGGATCAGATGTCAGGTGAACTGGGCGATGTCATGAAAGGAATCGAGCAGATCCTGTCCCAGGAGCTCGGCGTAGACGTATCGAACCTGTCTCAGGAAGATTCGCTGATCTTACAGAGTTTTGCGGAAAAACTCGGGCAGCTCGTAAACAATCCGGGAGAGCAGGCAAAGGAAATGATTTCGGATACCGAGACGGAAGTAATGCCTGAAATCGCTGGTGCGGATGTTGCGGATGAGATTCCGGTCGTTGTGGAAATGTCTGAGGAATCAGGGACATCGGATGCGTTTCCGGGAGAGAGCCAGACGGCAGCGAGAGGAATGGAAGAGGTTTCCGCCCGTGAGGTCGAGAGTCCGCTCGGAGCATTTGTGGAGCGTCTGACTGAATCGTTTGACAATGTCAGGCATACAGAAACTGTGAGTCCGCAGACGACGATGGCCAACATCGTGGAGCAGGTTGTCAATCACGTCAGGATCCGGGTACTTCCGCAGACGACGAGCATGGAACTGCAGTTAAACCCCGAATCACTCGGCAGGGTCAATCTCAATGTGACGTCTCAAAACGGCATGGCGACAGCGACACTCACCGTTCAGAACCAGGTGGCCAAAGAGGCGCTGGAGAGCCAGATCACGGTATTGCGGGAAAATCTGGAGAGCCAGGGACTGAAAGTGGACGCCGTAGAGGTAAATGTTTCCGAATTTGGATTCAAACATCCGGAAGATTCGGATCAGGGCAGGTATCCGCAGAAGAAGCAGTCACAGGGCCAGAACAAGAGGTTCCGCTTTGATTCCGTGGAGGAAGTCGATGAGAGGGAATCCGCGGTAACGGCAGAGGAACGACAGGATGGAAACAGTGTAGTTGACTACACGGCCTGATAACAGGGCCGGGTATTACAGGAGGTGAGGATATGGCTACAGCTTTGGACGGGATCCTTACGACATTTGATGAGATTTCATTTAGCAAGGACCGTACGAACAAAACGGAAGAATCGAGCCGTACACCGGGAGGAGAACTGGGAAAAGATGAATTTCTGCAGCTTCTCGTGTGCCAGATGAAAAACCAGGATCCGCTGGAACCGGAAAAAGATACCGATTTCATCGCGCAGCTCGCACAGTTCTCCGCACTGGAGCAGATGCAGAACCTGAATGAGACCGTGATGAATTCACAGGCGTTCAGCCTCGTCGGTAAGTATGTACTCGTCAAGACGACCGCTTCCGACGGAAAAGTAAATGAAGTAAAAGGTGTCGTGGATTACGTGACCATCAAAAACGGCGATTCCTATATGTCCGTGAATGGACAGCTTTACTCGATCGACAATCTCGTGGAAGTCAGGGATTCGTTCTACGCGATCCAGGAATATCTGCCGACGGCGAAGAAAACCGACGCAGTATATGACAAATCGAATAAGAAGCCGGTTGAGGTGGAGATCGATCTCGGAAAAGGATCTTATGCGGCAAACAGCGTAGCGGTTGTCATCAATGGCGAATACGTTAAATCAGAGTTCCTCAAGTTTGAGGACGGTAAGCTTTCAATCTGGCCGGGCGCGCTTGACGGCCTGGATCCGGGTGAATATCAGGTCGGTCTGTATTTTGACGATCCGTACAGTACTTCCGTGATCGATAAGGTGACGATCAAGGTGACGGACACCGGAAGCAGTTCAGGAGACGATCAGGGAACGGAAGAAGGCTCAGGCGAAGGAGACAGTTCGCAGTAAATGGTCAGGAGGTGGACAAAAAATGAATATTTCGAATAATAACTTTGCGTCCATCGATGAAATGCGCCAAAAACTGGCGAATGGTACCGCTGGCAAAAAGGCGGATACGAAAAAAAGCGGTTCTGGGAAATCGTTTGACAGGGTGCTGATCGATACGGCAGATGAGGTGAAATTTTCCAAACATGCCGTAAAACGGTTGGAGATGCGGAATATTTCGATTTCAGACGAGCAGAAGGCGAGACTGGAAGACGCAGCGGATCAGGCGGTGGAAAAAGGAATGACAGAATCACTTGTCATGGTTGATGATCTGGCGTTTATACTCAATGTCAGGAGCAAGACCATAGTGACGGCCGTGAACGATACGGCAAATGCAGTTTTTACCAATATCGATGGAGCGATAATCAACTAAAATTGCGATGAGGATTTTAAACAAACATGCTGGCCCTTGACAGGAAGCATGAAAGCCTTTGAATGCTTGAGAAGGCTTGGTAAATAGAATTTTGGAGGGTGATCATTATGATGAGATCATTGTGGTCTGGTGTGTCGGGCCTGAAAGTACACCAGACGAAGATGGACGTATTAGGTAATAATATCGCAAATGTAAATACAGTCGGATTCCGTTCAAGTTCCACGAACTTCACGGACGTATTCTATCAGACAACGCAGGGGGCGACAGGGCCGAACGCCAATACGGGCGCGGCAGGCCGGAACGCGATGCAGATCGGACTCGGAGCCAACGTGGCTTCGATCAGCGTGAACCTCAGCGGAAACGGTGCGACAAACCGTACCGACCGCGGAATGGACCTCATGATCAACGGAGACGCGTTTTTCGTTGTGAGGAGTAATGGCGCTACATACTTCACGAAATCGGGTGCGCTCGATATCGACGCGGATGGAACGCTTTACTGTACGACGAACGGGGCGACCGTTCTCGGATGGGGCGTCGATGAGAACGGCGATATCCGTAAGGATATCGTGGATTCCCTGAAGTTGATGACGCCGGAAAACCAGACGGCGGAGCCGACGGCGACGACAAATGTAACACTGTCGGGAAATCTTGATGCAAAAGATAAAAGCGTGCAGTACAGCGTTGACGGGGACGGCTATCCGATCTCGATCCAGTTCTTTGACAATGTGGGAAATAAATTTACGGCGAAATTAAAAGTGATGCTCTTAAATAACACGACCGATAATCAGTTCAGTGTTGCGCTCACGGACATTTTGGACGCGAACGGATCGATCCTGAAACGGTTGGAGCCGGATGAGAGCGGCAATCCCGCGTATAAACCAACCGGGCAGTATGTGACGTTTGCAGGACAGGATCTGTCCGGGTATACGTGCGATCCTGACGGAACGCTCCACTTCCCGGCCAGTACGGCCGTGCTCACCTTTAACGGGGCAACCGGTGAATTTGTCAGCGTGACCGGTGAGGAGCCGGGCATCCTGAACCTCACATTAAACCCTGGTGGTCTGGATAATATTCCGTTCCCGCTCGGCGGTGTCGATATCGACTTCTCAGGACTTACGAAATTCGCGACGAGCGGCACGTGCAGCGTCGATCCGAAGAGGGGAGACCGGAACGGTTATAACGCCGGAAACGCAGCCGGAAAACTCAATGGATTTTCGATCGGAACCGACGGTAAGATCTTTGCCGTTTACGATAACGGTGATAATAAACTGCTGGGACAGATTGCGGTAGCTTCGTTCCCCAACCCATCTGGTCTGGAGGCACAGGGAAACAGCCTGTTCGCTGCCACGCTCAACTCCGGTGAATTTGACGGAGTCGGCAAGGATATTACAGAAATCGGCAGTTTCTCGGTCGGCGCGCTGGAAATGTCCAACGTGGACCTGGCGACGGAGTTTACGAATATGATCACGACACAGCGTGGTTTCCAGGCGAATTCGAGAACGATCACGACATCGGATACGCTTTTGGAGGAACTGATCAACCTCAAACGATAAGGCACTTTAGTGTGAGGAAATAGTGAGTAAATTAAAAAAAGGGAAACAAAAGGTTTCCCTTTTTTATGTTTTATGTTATAATGAGAATGCGCGGTACGAATTCAGACATCCACATCGGAGCGGTGATTTGCGCGGGAAGGAGAGGGGGATTATGATTGATATTACGAGGATGAACGGAAAATCGTTCACCTTGAATTCCGATCTGATCGAGATTGTGGAGGAATCTCCGGACACAGTTGTCACACTTACGACGGGAAAAAAAATAATTGTAAAAGAGAGTAGACAAGAGATAAAAAATTTAGTAAAATTATATCGGAAAGAAATTTTCCAAAACATTTAGACAAAAAGATTAAGGTGGTGTATACTCTTGGATTTAGCATCAATTATAGGATTAGTGGGTTGTGCGGCGGCCGTTGTTTACGGTATCGTATCCGGAGATCAGGGTTTCGCGGCGCTGAATAATTTCTGGGACTTTCCTTCATTCCTGATCACGGTAATGGGTTCGCTCTTCTGTATGCTGACGATGGCGGACAGCATACCGGGACTGATCGCATCCCTGAAGTCGATCGGGCTCATCATGAAGACGCCGGAGAGTAACGAGGGAGAAGTGATACATACGATCATTGATCTGGCGAATGTCGCGAGAAAAGAGGGACTCCTGCAGTTGGAGGAGGCGGCATCGGACATAGACGATGAGTTTTTGAAAAAGGGCATCATGCTCATCGTAGACGGAACGGACCAGGAGCTCGTTACGAGCATACTGGAGACGGACCTGAGTTGTGTGGAGCGAAGGCATAACAAGGTCATCAGTTTCTGGGACGGTCTGGCGGCGATGGGACCTGCCTGGGGAATGATCGGTACGCTGATCGGATTGATCAACATGCTCAAGCTTTTGGACGACCCGAGTTCGATCGGACCGAACATGGCGGTGGCGTTGATCACGACATTGTACGGTTCCCTGCTGGCGAACTGGATCAGTATCCCGATCGCCTCGAAGCTCCGCGCGATCAACGCGACGGAGATCATGACGAAAGAGGTCATCTGTGAGGGTATCCTCTCGATCCAGGCGGGAGAGAACCCGAGGGTGATCGAGGAGAAACTGAAATCATTCCTGGCACCGAAGCTGCGTGACGAGGCACTGAATGGCGGTGACGGCGGCGGAGCCGATCAAGGTGGTGAGGGATAATGGCGAGAAAGAAACGAGAAGAACCAAAATCCATCGAGGGCGGATGGATCAATACGTTTGCCGACCTGATGAATTTGCTGCTCTGCTTTTTCGTTCTCCTATTTTCCATGTCTACGGTGGATGCGGATAAGTACGAACAGATCGTGGCCTCGTTTTCCGAGAAGATCAATATTTTTGACGGCGGCGGGGACGCGGTAGGCGAAGGTGCTTTTATATCCAGCGGTACGAGCCAGAAGATTTCGATGGAGCAGTATTTCAATGAATTTGAAAACAGCGGTGAGAAAGATAATGTGGATCAGGATACCGCGGAGAAATCCGATAAGGACAAATTCGAAGAGGAAAAGCTGGCAGAGTTAAAGCAGAAAACGGAAGCGTTATACGAGGAAGTGTCCGGGATGGCGTCGAACAAAAAGGTAGAGGATATGATCAACGTCAACATGGATGAGAAGTTCCAGTATGTCCAGATTTCCCTGAACGGGGCGATCCTGTTTGACTCCGGATCGGACGAGATCAAGCGCTCGGCGCTCGCTGTTCTCAGTAAAGTCGGCGACATATTGAAAATATACGATAAACACCAGATAAAGATTGAGGGCCATACGGATAACGTTCCGATCTCCAGCGGGAAGTTCGAGGACAATATGTGGCTTTCGACGGCGAGGGCGACGAGGGTCTGGCAGTATTTCGTGAACGAAAAGGAATTAGATCCGAAAACGCTTGAGGCGGCAGGTAAAAGCAAATACGATCCGGTGGCGAATAACGGAACGGAAGAAGGACGTGCGAAAAACCGCCGCGTGGAAATAAAGATCTATACAGAGAATGACTAGGAGGCTGTTATGAAAAAGAATATACTAACGATTGTGATCATGGCATGTACGGTGCTGAATCTGGTACTGAATATAATTATTATCTTCTCTATTGTTCCGGCTTCGAATAAGACGAATAAACTCGTGGATAAAGTGGCGTCGGTGATCGATCTGGAACTGGAGAAAGAGGAAGAAAACGACTACGATGTGATCAATGATCTGGAAGAGTACGAGATCAAGTTTGATAACAAACAGACGATCAACTTAAAGCAGGGCGACGATGGGCAGTCCCATTATGTCATTCTGGAGGGCGTATCGGTTTCTTTCAATAAAGAAGCAGATGATTACAGCGATATTTCGAGTTCAGTTAAAGAGAAAACTTCCGTGTATGTGGTAGACTGCGTGAAAGAAGCGATTTCTGAGCAGACGATCCAGACACTGAATGAAACTACGGTAAAAGAACTGGCGCTTGCGAAAATACAGGATCTCTATAATTCCAAATGTATCGTGCGCATTACACTGTTAGGGTATATGTTCCAATAATATTTTTTGAGAAAATACTTTAACTTAGATTGAATTTATGATATAATAAAAAACGTGGTGTCGTGTTACCAAAAGGACATCCCGTTATCATGTGATACAGTGAGGTGAAAAGAATGGCGGATGTGTTGTCGCAAAGCGAAATTGATAGTTTGCTTTCCGCCCTGAATAATGGTGAATTCGATCCAGCAGTAACAGATGAGGTGGAAGAAAAGCAGGTAAAAGATTACAATTTTGCCAGGCCATCCAAATTCTCTAAAGACCACTTGCGTACATTGGTATTTATATTTGAACATTATGCCAGACTGCTATCCACAAGCCTGCCGGTCTATTTAAGAAAAAATGTACAGGTAGAGGTGATGCACGCGGAGGCGGCGACGTTTCAGGAGTTTTCGAATTCCTTGTCAAATCCCGTCCTGCTTGGGGTCATAAATTTTGCCCCATTGGAAGGGACTGTCATTTTGGAAATGGCGAGCGGGCTCGGATATACGATTGTGGACAGAATGCTTGGAGGAAGCGGCGTGCCGCTTGAAAAAGCAAGGGAATTTACGGAAATTGAGTTGACGATTATCGAGGGAATCCTGAGTGTCTGTACGAACCTGCTTGTGGAACCGTGGGCGAATGTACAGGAATTGGAGCCTACGTTGGAACGAATCGAAACGAACTCACAGTTTGCGCAGTTTGTTTCTCCGAATGAAATGACTTCGATCGTGACGATGAACATTAAGATCGGCGATGTTGAGGGATTGATGAACATATGTATTCCGTATACAGTTGTAGAGCCGGTTATAGATAAGATCAATACGAAGTACTGGTATTCCACAGCGGATGTCAAGAGCAACGAGGCTTACCGCGAGCTGATCGAAGATACACTGAACCGGGCACAAATTCCTGTGAGGGCCGTGATGGGCCGAAGCGCAATCTCGGTCAATGATTTTATTCATTTGCAGGTAGGGGATATTATTAAAGTTGATACGAGATTAGAAGATGAATTGGATATTTTCGTCGGTAATCTTAAGAAATTTTCTGCATTGCCCGGAGCGTTCAATGACGCGTATGCAGTTAAGATTAAATCAGTATACAGAGAGGAGTAAAAAGGCATGGATGGAATGTTATCGCAAGAAGAGATTAATGCTTTGCTCGGTGGCGCGGATTCCGAACCAGAGGCAGATGCTGCAGCAGGTGCCGATGTATCTACTGCTTCAGTCGGCTCCGAGGCTGGCGCTGAAGAACATTTGACTTCAGAAGAGGGCGATGCGTTAGGTGAGATTGCGAATATCAGCATGGGTACAGCAGCTACGACATTATCTGTGTTGCTTAACAACCGGGTTGAAATAACGACTCCGGCACTTTCTTACGTAACCGTTGATGATTTGAAGGAACGCAACCAGGCGCCGTGTGTATTTGTCTACATAGCTTACCGGACGGGTCTGGAAGGCCGAAATGTATTAGTGCTGAAAGAGCGGGATGTAAAGATCATCACCGATCTGATGATGGGCGGTGATGGGACAAATACCGATGTGGAATTGTCAGATCTTCATCTGAGCGCGATCAGCGAGGCGATGAACCAGATGATGGGGTCGTCGGCTACTTCGATGTCAACAATGATAAATGAAATGGTGGATATCAGTCCGCCGACGTCAATTCGCGTGGATTTTGACGATGACGCGGGACTTCAGGATGTTTTGGCGGATATGATAGGAAATGTATATGCGCAGGTATCATTTAAGATGGTGGTCGGGGATTTGATCGACAGTGAGATCATACAGTTATATCCGATTCCATTTGCGCGTATGGTATACGAGAGATTTAAAGATACGATGCAGGGTGATGAACCGGAACCGGCTCCGCAGCCAGCGGCAGCACCGCAGCCGGCGCCACAGCCAATGCCGCAGCAGCAGGCCGCCGCACCGCAGCCAATGCCGCAACAGGCCGCCGCGCCGCAGCAGCCGATGATGGGCATGCAGCAGCCGATGGGAGGTATGCCGATGTACGCGATGCCTCCGGATCTGAGTATTCAGCCTGCGCAATTCCAGAGTTTTATGCCAATGCAGAATTTAGACGGCATCGCTCCAGAAAATATTGATCTTATTATGGATGTGCCGCTGGAGGTTACAGTCGAACTCGGAAGAACCAGTAAATCAATAAAAGAGATATTGGATTTTTCACCGGGAACGATTATAGAACTTGATAAACTTGCCGGAGAACCCATTGACGTATTAGTGAATGGCAAATTTGTAGCTAAAGGTGAAGTTGTCGTGATCGAAGAGAACTTCGGTATTCGCGTAACTGAAATTATTAAAGATTAATCACGGAGGAGAATAACAATGGCAAAAAGTGTTTTAATATGTGATGATGCAGCATTTATGAGAGTCATGATTAAAGACATTTTAACAAAGAACGGCTATGATGTGGCCGGGGAAGCGGAGAATGGTTTGGTTGCAGTTGAGAAGTACAACGAAACGAAACCGGATTTAGTCATGATGGATATTACGATGCCGGAGATGGATGGTATTCAGGCTTTAAAGAAGATCAAAGAGTCAGATGCAGGCGCAAATATCATTATGTGTTCTGCGATGGGCCAGCAGGCTATGGTTATCGAATCCATTCAGTCGGGCGCGAAAGACTTTATTGTTAAGCCGTTCCAGGCGGACCGTGTATTAGAAGCGGTGAAGAAAGCAATTGGCTAATATGGGAAATAATATACTGCAGCTTCTCGGCATGGTAGTTGTTTTCATACTCGTGCTGGCTGCGACATATTATGCGACAAAGTGGATTGCCAGGTCAGGCGCGATCCAGTCCTCTTCCAGTAATATCAAAGTGATCGAGACGTTTAAGATCGCACCGAATAAATATGTCCAGATCATCCAGCTGGGTGATCGGTATTATTCCATCGGCGTGACGAAGGAAAATATTACGTTTCTCACTGCTCTGGAGGAAGAACAGTTGGATCTGCAGAAACCGGGTGCGGCGGTGCCAGACGTTTCGTTCAGGGAAGTGATGGGCAAAGTTGTATCCAGGGTGAAAAAGAAGGAAGACAAAAAGTGAGAAAAGGTTGGTATTATGAGAACACATAAGAGATGGTTTTCAATTGTATGCAAAGGAGTGTCTCTATTTACAGTACTATGCATATTGACCTTTTTTTGTGGTGCAATTACACAGGCGGCACCGGTTCGGTCTGATTCGAGTGTAGATGAGATCGGGGGCAGTTCGACTGGCGGTGTCAGTGATCCGTCGGATCCTGACAAATTTGAATTTAATATTTCCTCAAATGCAGGAAGCACCAGTTTGTCAGCGAGCTTACAGATGCTTCTTGTTTTGACGGTTTTATCGCTGGCACCTTCGATCGTCATTATGATGACTTCGTTTACGCGGATCATCGTGGTGCTGCATTTTGTGCGCTCCGCGCTCGGGGCGCAGACGACGCCGCCCAACCAGGTGTTAACCGGGCTCGCGTTGTTTTTGACGCTGTTTATCATGTCACCTGTCATAGCGGATATCAACACCAATTGCGTGCAGCCGTTCGAACAGGGGCAGTTGACACAGGAAGAGGCGCTCAACGCCGGTTTAAAACCGATCCGGGATTTCATGTTTGACCAGACGAACCGCTCGGATCTCAAACTTTTTCTGGAAATCGAGGGAAAGGACCGGCAGATCGACTCGGAGGGGGACATCCCGACCGTCGTTCTGCTTCCGGCCTTTATGATCAGCGAACTCAGACAGGCGTTTATCATGGGATTTTTGATCTATCTGCCGTTTATCGTGATCGATATGGTCGTGGCGTCCACCCTTATGTCAATGGGTATGATGATGCTGCCGCCGACGACGATTTCCATGCCGTTTAAGATTCTGCTGTTTGTGCTGGCGGACGGCTGGGATCTCGTGATCGGGCAGGTCGTGAGGACTTTTTATTAGCTGAGGACTTCATATCAGCATAGAAGGGGAAGGAGGCGGATCCTATGACAGAAACAGATGTGGCGGAGATTTCGTCGAGAATGGTGTGGGTGATCATCAAATGTTCCGCGCCATTGTTGCTTGTTTCCCTGATCGTAGGTCTGGTTATCAGTATTTTTCAGACTGTCACGTCCATTCAGGAACAGACACTTACGTTTGTGCCGAAACTGCTTGCTATTTTTATCGTCCTTATGCTGACGGGCAGCTGGATCATGAGTAACTGCGTGGAGTTTTTGCAGCTGCTCTGTGAGAGTTTTTCCGTATTGGTCAAATGAGAGAACTCACAGTAAGGAGGAATCCGTATGAATTTTACAGTGGAAGATCTTGAGTTTTATCTTCTCGTTCTCGTTCGTATCTCCTCTTTTGTAGTGGCAGCTCCGTTTTTTAATTACCAGACGATCCCGACAAAGTGGAAAGCCATTGTCAGTATGGTGCTGGCGATCATTGCGATCCAGACGATTCCGGCTGTGGAGGTTGAGTACACAGGGATCATCGGTTTTTCCGGACTTTTACTGAAAGAATGTGCTGTCGGGCTCATCCTTGGTTTTATGTGCAATATATGTATGTATATTGTTTCGTTTGCCGGACAGCTGATTGATATGGAAATGGGTTTTTCGATGGCGAGCATGTTTGATCCGATCACGAACATACAGGTTACGGTGACAGGAAATATGTATACGTACCTTGTTATGCTCATTCTCATCGTATCAAATATGCATCATTATATCATCCGGGCGATCCTCGACACATTCCGGTATTTTAATGTCGGACAGGCCGTGTTCAGCGGGGATGTTACGAATATGGCGATTGAATTTATGGCAAATTACTTTATGATCGGATTTCGTATCGTGCTGCCGATCTTCGCCTGTATGCTTGTCATAAATGTCGTTCTCGGCGTTTTGTCGCGGGCGGCGCCTCAGATGAACATGTTTGTTGTCGGTATGCAGGTAAAAGTTCTCGTCGGTATTTTGCTTTTGGTCATTCTCGTTCCGACGATACCTGTGATTGCCGATTTTGTTTTTGGGAAAATGAAAGAGGTCGTATTGGACGTTTACCAGTCGTTTACGCCTTAGCGGAGGGGATTTGTAAATGATACCGTACAATCTTCAGTTTTTTGCCAAAGATGGCGAGAGCGGGGAGAAGACAGAAGACGCCACACCGAAAAAACTGGATGATGCCAGAAAAGAAGGCCAGGTGGCGAAAAGCCAGGATGTCGGAGTGGCAGTGCTATTGCTCCTGATGTTCGCGTGCCTCAAAGTTTTCGGTGGATTTATCAGTGACCGCATGCATGGCACATTTCGCATGTATTTCGGGAATCTGAGTGAGTTTGCCGGTGATTTTACGATGGGGCGTTCGATGCAGGCGCTCGCGCTGGCCGGACGGGAGATCCTTTTGACAGCGGGGCCGATCCTGGCGCTGACGCTGATCGCGGCTTTTGTCGTGAACGTCGTGCAGGTCAAGTGGAAACCGACGATGAAACCGCTGAAACCCAAAATGTCGAAAATAAATCCTTTTTCTGGTTTTAAGAAGATGTTTTCCAAAGATAAGCTGTTTGATCTTTTTAAATCCGTAGCAAAGCTCGGCGTCCTGTTTTATGTCGTGTATTCTTCCCTCAAAGACGAGTGGGGGCTCGTTACGAATATTTACCAGCTCGATCTGTGGGCGGCGGTACTGCTCATCGTAGATACGGTCATCGCCGTGGGGTTTAAGATCAGTATCGTCTTTATGATACTGGCTGCTGTCGATTTTTATTATCAGAAAAGAAAATTTAAAAATGACATGAAGATGACAAAGCAGGAAGTGAAGGACGAGTATAAGAACACAGAGGGAAATCCGCAGATCAAAGGAAGGATCCGCAGCAAGATGCAGGAGGCGTCCCGCAGGCGTATGATGCAGAGCGTCCCGGAGGCGGATGTCGTCATCACTAACCCGACCCATCTGGCGATCGCGATAAAATATGACAAATCGCTGGGGGAAGCGCCGGTCGTGCTGGCGAAGGGAGCCGATTATCTGGCGGAAAAGATTAAAAACACCGCGCGGCAAAACCGTGTTGAAATCGTGGAAAATAAGCCGCTCGCGCGTATGTTGTATTACAATGTGGAGATTGGGGACCAGATCCCGCCGGAATTATATCAGATGGTGGCGGAGGTACTCGCTTATGTTTATAGTATACAGGGAAAAATTTAAGATTGTGAAATTTGCAAAAAAAGATTATAATAGAAAGAAGAAAGACTTGGAGGTGGAACGGACATGAGAAAGCAGGACATCATATTGGGATGCTTTGTTTTGATACCGATTTTATGTATGATCATTCCGGTTCCACTGGTATTGCTGGATATATTGTTTACGGCGAATATTGCCATATCCATGCTGACGCTGTTCAGTGCGTTGTTTGCCAGAGAGCCGCTTGATATGTCATCGTTTCCGACGCTGCTGCTTTTGACGACACTGTTCCGTCTTGCGCTCAACGTGAGTTCGACGAGAAATATCCTTCTGAGAGGGGAAGCGGGAAATGTCGTAAGCACATTTGGTAATTTCGTGGGCGGCGGTAATCTTGTGGTCGGTGCCGTTGTGTTCCTGATCCTGATCATCGTTCAGCTCATGGTCATCAATAAAGGTTCCGAGCGTGTATCCGAGGTTACGGCCCGGTTTACACTCGATGCGATGCCCGGTAAACAGATGGCGATCGACGCTGACCTGAATACCGGAGCGATCACTGACGAAGAGGCAAAAGACCGGAGGGAAAAGATCCAGTCGGAATCGGCGTTTTTCGGCGCAATGGATGGTGCTACCAAGTACGTAAAAGGAGATGCCACCGCGGGACTGATCATCACAGTCATCAACTTTATCGGCGGTCTTGCCATCGGTATTCTGATGAATGGCATGGAAGCGGAGGCGGCCCTGCAGAGCTACTCGATCCTCACGATCGGTGACGGACTTACGAGCCAGATCCCATCGCTCATGATCTCGCTGGCGACCGGTGTCCTTGTGACGAAAGGATCGAAGGAGGCGGACATTGGCGGTATTTTGCAGAAACAATTGCTCAGTACGCCGAAGGTGCTTATGATCGTTGGCTTCGCACTGATCGGACTCGGTCTGTTCACGCCGATGAATATTGTTATTTTCTGTGGTTATGGCGTTTTCTTCATCGTCGTGTCACGCATGATCATGAATGAGCTTGAGATGGAGGAGACCGATATGGAAGTGAATGAAGAGGAAGAGTCGGCGGAGGAGATAAGACGGCCGGAAAATGTCACTTCCCTTCTGAAAGTGGACTCGATCGAACTGGAATTCGGCTACGGTATCATTCCGCTGGCCGATGTCAATCAGGGCGGCGACCTCCTCGACCGAGTCGTTATGATCCGACGGCAGATCGCGCTGGAACTTGGCTGTGTCGTGCCGATGATCCGTCTGCGCGATAACATACAGCTAAACCCGAACCAGTATGTCATAAAGATCAAGGGTGTTCCCGTCAGCGAGGGAGAGATCCTCTTTGATCACTATATGGCGATGAATCCGGGATATGTCGAGGAAGAACTCACCGGTATCCCGACGTTTGAGCCGTCGTTCCATCTGCCGGCGATCTGGATCACGGAGGGGCAGCGCGAGCGCGCCGAGTCGCTAGGTTATACGGTTGTCGATCCGCCGTCGATCATTGCCACGCATCTGATGGAAATCATCCGCAGCAACTTACATGAACTGCTGACGAGACAGGATGTACAGAATTTGATCGACAATGTGAAAGAGGCGAATGAGACGCTGATTTCTGAACTTGTGCCGAAGATGCTCAGTGTCGGTGAAATCCAGAAAGTATTGCAGAACCTTCTGATGGAAGGTATTTCGATCCGCGACTTGATCACGATATTTGAGACGCTGGCGGATTATGCGCCGACGACGCACGACGCGGATATTTTGACCGAATACGCGAGACAGAATCTCAAACGCGCGATTTCGAATAAATATTTTACACAGAACGAGGCAACGAGCGTGATCACGCTTGACCCGAAGGTGGAGCAGGAGATCATGAATGCCGTGAAACAGACGGAGCAGGGTTCTTATCTGGCCATTGATCCGGATTACTCCGCCCAGCTTATGGAATCCCTGCAGGAAGAGAGCGGAAAGCTGGAAGAACTTGGCCGGACGCAGATCATTATTACATCGCCGATCGTGAGGATGTATTTTAAGCACCTGACGATGGAGCAGTTTAAAAACCTGCATGTTTTGTCTTATAATGAGATTGATTCAGACGTAGAACTTCAATCAGTTGGGATGGTGACGGTAGAATGATCATTAAGAAATTTCTGGCGAAAACGGAAAAAGAAGCAATCGAGATGGCAAAGGAGGAGCTCGGATCGGGCGCCATTGTCATGAATATAAAAAAAGTCCAGCCGAAAGGGCTTTCCAGGCTTTTTGTCAAGGGAAAGGTCGAGGTGACAGCCGCGCTGGATGAAAATATCGTCTACGATGCGGAGAGCGGAGACAGGGAAGAGAAGGATTCCGAACGCGCGGGGGCGAGACTGGATCTTACCGCTCCGAAATTTGTGCCCGATATCGTGGCGGATGAACATGGGGAAGCACAAAACGAGGATGCGAAAAATGTGGCTGTCATAGAAGAAAAACTGAACAGCCTGCAGAAAATGATCGAAAAACAGATTTCGGAAAAAGTAGAGGAAGAGAAAAAGCACGCGGTGGAAGAGAAGGATGAAAAGCCGTCCGACGAGCCGGAACAACAGGAGGCAGAGTCCAAAGAAAAGAACAAGGCAGATGCGTGCAAAGATCTGATCCGCAAACAGATGGTGCAGAGTGAGGTGGAGTCCTCGATCGTTGACCAGCTGATGGGAGAAATCGACCGTTCGCTGCCGAAGGACGCGGCGCTGGATCAGATTTTAGGAGCGATCTATCAAAAGATCATTCTCATGACAGGACAGCCTTATCTGTTGGAAGATGTGGAAGAATCTGGCGCGAAATACGTGTTCCTACTTGGTTCTACCGGTGTAGGAAAAACGACTACGGTCGCAAAGATCGCCTCAAAGCTGAAGCTGGAGAAGAAAATGAATATTGCCCTCGTGACAGCGGACACGTACCGGATCGCCGCGGTTGAGCAGTTGAAGACCTATGCCAATATTTTAAGCGTACCACTCAGCGTCGTGTACCGTCCGGAGGAACTGGGAGAGATGCTGGAGGAATTGGATCAGTATGATCTGTGCCTGATCGATACGGCAGGCTGTTCCCATAAAAATAAAGAGCAGCTCGATGAATTGTCCCGCCTGCTCGAGCAGGTTCCGATCTCGAAGCGGGAAGTATATCTCGTGTTGAACGCGGCTACGAAGTGCAGCGATTTAAAGCAGATTTCGGACGTCTACTCCAAAATTACGGATTACAGCCTGATCTTTACGAAATTAGATGAGACTTCTTCGGCCGGGGTCATGCTGAATATGCGGATACACACGAACCGGCCGCTGTCTTATGTGACGTGGGGGCAAAATGTTCCCGATGATATCGGAAAGGTAGATGCCCAGAAGATCGCGAAGAAATTATTAGGAGGTAAGTCGTAGTGGATCAGGCGGAACGATTGAGGAATATTATCAGTAAAAGTGACGTACAGCCCGTAACGCAGAGAAACGCGAGGGTTATCGCGGTGACGAGCGGAAAAGGCGGCGTCGGTAAGAGCAGCCTGACCGTAAACCTCGCCGTGCAGCTTAGCCGTTTGGGAAAGCGCGTTCTCATCTTCGATGCCGATTTCGGTCTGGCGAACATTGAGATCATGCTCGGTATCCGGCCCAGTTATACGCTGGCGGATCTGATGTACCGCGGAAAAACGGTGAGGGATGTCGTTACCGACGGACCGGAAGATATCGGTTTTATTTCCGGTGGTTCCGGGATCCACGAATTGGCGAACCTTACGCGCGAGCAGGTGTTTTCCCTTATCCGGAAGCTGGATGACCTGGACCGGGCGGCAGATGTCATTATTGTGGATACAGGAGCGGGCGTCAACGATACAGTTTTGGATTTTGTGGCGGCAAGCGATGAGATCCTTCTCGTAGCTACTCCGGAACCGACCTCGATCACTGACGCATACGCGCTGATGAAACTGTTAAATCGGAAAGCTGCCTACCAGCCGAACCATACCGTTGTTAAAATGGTGGCGAACCAGGTGAGGGAGGAATGGGAGGCAGAGGAACTTTTTGAGAAACTTGGTGTGGTGGCGAGAAAATTTTTGGATATTGAAGTGGAATTTTTAGGAACAGTGCCATATGATAGGAATATGCAGCAGGCGGTGATGCGTCAGGCGCCCGTCAGCATCAGCAATCCGTCGGCGGATAGTGCCAAAGCGGTGAAGCGTATCGCGTTATTGCTGGATGATCAGCCGGTAGAGAAGGAAGAGCATGTGGGGATCGCGAAATTATTTTCCAGTGTGATCCGCATGAAGTTTATGAAGTGATACCCGGATGCGGGAATGTTTGATAGCAGATAGGAGAGGAATGGATGCAGAAAAGGGTTATTAACATAGGTGATCGAATTGATATGACGCATGTGAAGAGCGCGGTGCGTAGAAAACTGTCTGAAAATACATATGTGAGCAGTATACTTGATTATGACGGAAAAAGGTCACTCCGGATTTCCGCGCCGATGTTTGAGAGCCGGCTCATTCCCGTACAGGTCGGAGACGAGTATGAATTTTGTATTTACACGTCTACGGAACTCTATAAGACAAAGGCGAGGATCCTGCGGCGTTTCCGCGAGGGAAAGGTCTTTGTCGTGGAGGTGGAATTACTTACCCCGCTGGAGAAGTTCCAGCGCCGGCAGTTTTTCCGTCTGGACTGTACGATCAAGATGCGCTACCGCATCATTTCAGATGAGGAAAAGGCGCTCCGTGATTTTATCCGTACCCATGAGTTTGAAGATGCCGAGACGATGGAGATGTATCTCACGAAGCTGGAAAGCTACCTGGGAGACTGGGACAGGGGTATGCTTACGGATATCAGCGGCGGCGGCGTGAGATTCCAGTGCAGTAAGAGAATAGAACCGAACCGTATCGTGGAAGTATCGTTTCCCCTTAAGTTTGAGGAGAGAACGGTTTCTTTTTGTTGTATGGCGAAAGTTGTTGCCGTGGCGGATATTTCCTTTGACGGAATGAGTGAGATCGAGCTGCGGTGCGAGTTTTATGAGATAGAAAAGGAAAAACAGGAACTTGTCGTAAAGTATGTGTTTGAGGAACAGCGAAGAAGGATCAAAAACCGATGGGGATGGCATCAGGAAACACAACAGGCGATGTTACAGGAGATGCAGCAGGAAGAGAAAGAAGATTGAGAGAAAGGAATTATTTTTCCCATCATGAAAAAAATTTTATTAATTGATGACTCTGCACTTATGAGAAACATGATGTCTGCTATAATAGAAAAAGAATCTGGTGTATGTGTTGCGGATACTGCCGAAAATGGTTATGTGGCCATACAGCTTCTGAAAGAGGGAAATCAGTATGACCTGATTTTACTCGATATCAATATGCCGAAATTGAACGGGGTCGGTTTTTTGGAGTATCTGAACCGGTGCGAGTACAAAATACCGGTATTGATCGTGAGTTCGATCGCCAGTCAGAGTACAGCAGAGACATTGCGGGCATTGGAATTAGGGGCCTATGATTTTGTGAAAAAACCAGGAGGGCCGAACGGGCGGGTGGAGTTTGCAAACCAGCTCCATGAAAAGATTCAGTGCGCGTTTCGTCTGAACCATCCGTTGAATGGTATGCAGAAGCGTCCGATGAAGACCAGATCCGTGATAAAGAAAGATAGAGGTATGATACTGTCCGGGGATGTGCGCGATAAGCTGATCTTTATTGCCTCTTCCACGGGCGGGCCAAAGGCACTCCAGTCTGTGATCCCTTTGATACCTGAGAATGTCGGGTGTCCGGTCGTAGTAGTCCAGCATATGCCGGAAGGTTTTACCGGATCGCTGGCGGATCGGCTCAATGAGATGAGTCCGTGCAGGGTGATGGAGGCAGCGGACGGGATTGTTTTGCAAAATAATATTGTTTATGTGGCGAAAGGGGGAAACCAGCTGCGTCTGGAAACCGTCGGAAGTAAGGGACACCGGTTTGCCGTGAGCAAAGAACCGGCGAGGAACGGACTTCGCCCGTGCGCGGATATTTTTCTGGAATCCTTGGTGGAATCGGGATATAAAAAGATCATCTGCGCGGTGCTGACCGGCATGGGGAGCGACGCGACGAAGGGACTGTTGCAGTTGAAACAGGTAAAAGACGTCTACACGGTGGGCCAGAGCAAGGAGACGTGCGTGGTTTATGGTATGCCGCGCTCCGTAGCCCAGGCGGGCGTGGTGGATGTTGTCGCAGACCTGACGGACGTGGCAGACTTGTTAGTAAAGAGGGTAAGATAGGAATACTATAGAATGGAGGATAAGGATGGATACCAGTCAATATTTAGAACTATTTATCGATGAAACAAAAGAACATTTACAGAGTTTGAATGAACACATATTAGATCTTGAAAAGGATCCGGAAAATGACGATACGATCAATGAGATCTTCCGCGCGGCCCATACGCTGAAGGGAATGGCGGGCACGATGGGGTTTGCGAGGATGCAGAGGCTGACGCATGATCTGGAAAATGTATTTCAGGAAATCCGCAACGGCAATATGAAAGCCAACGCGAAGCTGGTTGATATTATGTTCCGCGGCCTGGATGCCCTGGAGTCGTATCTTGACGTCATCCTGCAGACGGGAAGCGAAGGCACGGAGGACAATGAGGATATCATCCATGACCTGAATGAGGTGATCGACGAGGAGACGAACGGCGGCGGGGAAAAGAAAGAAGAGAGCGCGCCGAAAGCCGAAAAACCATCCTCTTCCGGGTCGGATTCACAGAAGTGGGAAAATAAATTCGAGAGGATCCCTGTTTCCGAGTACGAGATCGGTTCGATGGAAAAGGCGAAAAAGGACGGACAAAACGTATTCGGCGTCACGGTATATCTTCAGGAATCGTGTGTTCTGAAAGCAGCACGGGCCTTTCTGGTATTTAAGGCCGTGGAGAGTAAGGGAGAACTGATCAAGTCGCTCCCGACGACCGAGCAGATCGAGGATGAGGAGTTTGACCTGGATTTCAGCTGGATCCTGGCGACAGAAGAGAGTAAGGAAGAAGTTAAAAAACTGATCATGAGCGTGTCTGAGATCGCAGCGGTGTGTGTGGAAGATTTCCAGTACGAGGCAGGGGCTCTGCCGAAGGAAGAAAAGAAGGAAGAGTCACCAAAACAGGCACCGGAGAAGGCTGAGCCGAAAAAGGCTGCCCAGACACCGCCGGCCGCAGCGGCCAAAGGAAAGGTGACGAGCCGTTCCGTGCGTGTTGATATTGATAAACTTGATGTGCTGATGAACCTTGTGAGCGAGTTGATCATTGCGAAAAACGCACTCGTGTCGGTATCTTCTTCCGACGCGGCGAGAGAATCCGGTGAGGATTCCAATGAGGGGCGCAGCCAGGCATTTCATGAGAACATTGAGTATCTGGAGCGCGTGACGACGAACCTGCACGAATCCGTGATGAAAGTGAGGATGGTGCCGATCGAGAGCGTCGTAAACCGCTTCCCGCGTATGATCCGTGACCTGAACCGCAAACTGGATAAAAAGATGGAATTGTACATGTCCGGTGAGGATACGGAGTTAGACCGTACCGTGATCGACGAACTCGGCGATCCGCTGATGCATCTGCTCCGAAATTCGGCTGACCACGGCCTTGAGAGCAACGCGGAGCGTGTCCGCTTAGGGAAACCGGAAGTTGGTTCCATTTTCCTGGATGCGTATCAGGATGGAAATAACGTAACGATCGAAGTGCGCGACGACGGTGCCGGGATCGATACGGAAAAAGTAAAAAATAAAGCGCTGGAGCGCGGGACGATCACAGAGCAGCAGGCAGAAACGATGAGCGACAAGGATTTTATTGATCTTTTGTTCCGCCCGAGTTTCTCTACGGCAGATCAGATTTCCGATATTTCGGGCCGCGGCGTCGGACTTGATGTCGTGAAGACAAAGATCGAGTCGCTCGGCGGAAGTATCGAGGCGAGGTCCGTCAAAGGGCAGGGAAGTACGTTCGCGATCCAGCTTCCGCTCACACTGGCGATCATACAGGCGCTCATGGTGGAAGTGGGCGATGAGAAATACGCGATCCCTCTCGGTAATGTGGACACGATCGAGGATGTGATGCAGAATGAGATCAAGCTTGTTCAGTCCAAAGAAGTCATCCATCTGCGCGGCAGTGTCATTCCGATCATACGGATGAGCGAAGTTCTTGAGATGGAAGATTATGAGAAGAGCAGCGAAGACGATTCAGAGATCATCGTTGTTGTGAAAAAGGGTGACCAGAGGATCGGTCTTGCGGTTGATAAGCTTTTGGGGCAGCAGGAAACCGTTATCAAGTCGATGGGACGTCATATTACGAATGCGAAACTGTTTAGTGGTGCGACGATCTTAGGTGATGGGGAAGTGGCACTCATACTTGATACGAATACATTAATCTAGAAAAGAGGTAAGCCGATGGATGGAATGATGAACGAAGCAGTGGTGGATGAAATTCAGTATATAGTGATCCGTATTGGGGATGAACAGTATGGGATCAATATCGGTTATGTTGACAACATCGTGCGCATGCAGAGGATTACGCGGGTGCCGAAATCCCAGCCCTATTATGTGGGCGTGATCAATCTCCGCGGCGAGGTAGTGCCTGTCATGAGCCTTCGAAAACGGTTCGGGCTGGAGGCGGACGTTTACGCCGGCGCCACGAGGATCATTATTTTGAAACTCGAGGATCAGTCACTGGTCGGAGTTGTGGTTGACGAGGTCCGTGAAGTTGTAAACCTTGACCCGAATACGATCGAGACGCCGTCATTTAAGCTGGACGAAAAAAATGCGGCGTACCTTGCCGGTATTGGAAAAAACGGCGATAACCTTATTTCTTTGCTGAATATAGAAAATGTGGTGGGAGATACAAAGTCAGTATGAGTGAAATAGTACATGTGGGGATGGCGGACTACAAACTCTGCCGTTCCCCGCAGAAAATATCAACCCTTGGGCTCGGTTCCTGTCTAGGGGTTGTGTTATATGACCATACAATTAAGATCTGCGGGATGGCTCATGTGATGATGCCGGACAGTTCAAGGCTCTCGAAAAATTCGAATCGCATGAAATTCGCGGATACGTGTCTCCAGGATATGCTGAATGACCTGCTCCGCGCGGGCGCGCAGCAGTCGCGCATGATCGCGAAGATCGCGGGCGGGGCGAGGATGTTCATCCACAAATCCAATACCGATTTTTTAAATATCGGAAAGCAGAATGTGGAAGCCGTGCGGAAAGTACTGGGAGACTGGAACATTCCGATCATTGCCGAGGACGTGGGGAGCAATTACGGACGGACGATCGAGTTTGATACCGTGACCGGAGAGTTGTTTATCAAGTCAGTCGGGGTCGGGGATTCTGTCATATGACGTTTTGGGATGAGGAACAGGTTGCGAAATGATAGGATAAGCAAAGAAAATAGGAAGAGCGACAGAACATGAGTACAGAAGGGTTGGCGTTCTGTGCGGAAATGAGGGAAAGATGAAGTATCGATTTATTCCTGCCTTTGTTATGCTGCTGGCAGGACTTGTGTGTTGTATTATGAGTATTGTCCAGGGATGGCCGGTTACGTATAGTCTCGTTGTACTGGTGATCGTACTCATCCTGTTTTATATCATCGGGCAGATCGCGGCCCAGGTCGTAGGAAAAGTTGTCGCGGAACATGAGGCTATGGTGAAGGCGGAGCAGGAGCGAAGAGAGGCCGAGGAAGAGGCGAGACGGCTGGAAGAAGCGGCGCTGAAAGCGGCCGAGGAACTGAGGGCGAAGGAAGAGAAGGCCGAAGCGGAACAGCAGGATCAGGAAATGGATAGTGACTGGTAAGACGGCAACTGACGGATCAAGGATGCGAGGAAGGAATGTATATGGCTTTGAATGAATCGGAAAAGAGAAAGTTATGGGACAAATACATGAAGACCAAAAGTGCAGAGATTCGGGAACAGCTCATTCTCGAATACGTGAACCTGGTGAACCTCGTTGCCGGGCGAATGGGTATGTATTTGGGTTATACGGTAGAATATGATGATCTGGTTGGATATGGAATTTTCGGACTCATTGATGCCATAGATAAATTCAACCTTGATAAGAATGTGAAATTTGAAACGTATGCCAGCCTGCGGATCCGGGGTTCAATTCTTGACCAGATCCGAAAAATGGACTGGATCCCGAGAACGCTCCGCCAGCGCCAGCGTCAGATGGACCAGGCATGCGCGAAGCTGGAGTCGGAACTGGGCCGGCCGGCTACGAATGAGGAAATAGCAGCAGAATTGGATATTACTGTAGAAGAGTACGATGGATGGAAGAACGAAGCGCAGTTTACGAATTTGGTTTCATTGGATGATTATCTGGAACAGGGTGGCGACGCGAGAATGGAAACCGGCGGGGCGCGCCGGTTTGAACAGCCGGAACAGGCGGTGGAAAAGCAGGAACTGAAGAAGATGCTGGCAGAGGCTTTGAAAAAACTGACCGAGAAGGAAAGAAGTGTCATTACGCTGTATTACTATGAAGATATGACGCTCAAAGAGATTAGTGTAGTCCTGTCTGTTTCGGAGTCCCGTGTATCCCAGCTTCATACGAAAGCACTGTCGAAGATCCGGGCGCAGATCGGAGATTCGGTTGAGTTATTAAATTTGTTTTGATAGTAAGCGGTAATCAGATTCATTTACTACGTTTGGTCGGAAGGAGATAAAGGTATGGGAAAAAATGCGTATTTTCAAATAGTACATAAGACAAATAAAACGGCCCTCAAAGTGTTTCCGGCTTCGAAGGACGGGGAGATGTTTTCGATCGACGAAGTCATAAAGTATATGGAACTCATCAATTTTGGTGATTTTGACGTCATGGGGCTGAACGCGTATTTGACGAAGGAAGATTTCCGAACGGAATTTGTTATTTTGAATAAAGATGTGCTGCCGGAGGATGGCAGATGCGCGATACACATCGAAAATCAGGGAGAACGGGCTGTGGCGCGGTTTTATCCGCCGTCGTCCAAAGGGAAGAAGATGACGAGGGACGACATACTGAGCGACCTGAACCTGGCCGGGATCGTGCACGGGATCCGACAGGACATCATAGACCAGTTTTTGAAAAATCCCGAATACTGCAGAGATTATGTAGTAGCGGTCGCAACGCCGCCCGTGCAGGGACACGATGCCAAGATCGAGTATCATTTTGATCTCAATACGACAGCCAAGCCAAAATTAAAAGAAGATGGTAGCGTAGACTTTCATCAATTGGGAAATATTAAGCCTGTGGAGGTCGGTGACAAGCTCGCTACGCTTACACCGGCAGACCGCGGGAAGGCGGGTATCAATGTCGTCGGCGCGGCTCTGCCGCCAAATAAAGTGACAGTGAGGGTGCTCCGTTTCGGACGTAATATTACACTGTCCGAGGACAAGTGCGAACTGTACTCACAGGTTGCCGGCCATGTCACGCTCGTCGATGATATGGTCATGGTGTCGAATGTATACGAGGTTCCGGCAAATGTAGACGCTTCTACGGGCGATATTGAGTACAACGGCACAGTAAATATAGTCGGAAATGTCAATACAGGATATGTCGTGAAAGCGGAAAATGATATTATCGTGAACGGTGTCGTGGAGGGCGCGACGCTTATTGCCGGCGGAAATATCGTGCTGAAGCGGGGAATGCAGGGCATGTCGCGCGGGAAGCTGGATGCGGTCGGAAATATCACGGCGAAATTTATCGAGAACAGTATGGTACGCTGCAACGGTACGCTCATGTGTGATGCTGTATTGCACAGCGATGTTGAGGCGAAGGATAAGATTTCGATACTGGGAAGAAAAGGATTGATCAATGGCGGACATGTGAAGTCTTATACGGATATTGCGGCGACACAGCTCGGTTCGATGATGGGGATCCAGACGACGGTTGAGATCATGTCGGATATTGAACTGGTGAAGATGCATATGGATCTGGGTGAGAAAGTGAAGCAGTCGATCGAGGCACTGGAGCAGATGGATATGGTGCTGATCTCGATTAAGCGGTCGATCAAGAGCGGAAACGAGCTCACGAGACAGCAGGAGAGATATTTAAAGATGGCCGCGGTTTCCAAACCGAAATTGACGCAGGATATACGTGAGATGGAGGCGCAGAGGGAATTTCTGCAGAAGGTGATCGACTCCGCCAAACATGTAGGCATACGTGTGGAGAATACGGTAAACGCCGGAGTGAAGATCATTATCAAAGATGTGTCCAGAAACATCAATGACAATATATCAAGATGTAAGTTTATCAGGGAGGGAGCGGATATTAAGTCCGTCAGCATCTGACGATTGATTTGAGAAGAAAGGTATGGTGGTCGTTATGTCGATCAGCGCAATTGACGCGTCTACGCTGGCGCCGCGTTCAGCGGAAGCATCCAGTCTGGTGGGAAAAGAGCAGCACCAGTTCCAGCATGTGGGCGAGAGCGGGGCGATGAGTTTTGAGAAGTCCGTGGAACAGAAAAATCAGAGAACGGTCGAGACAACGAAAAGCGAGACGGAGGAATACAGTTTTGACGGTTCTGGTTCCGCAAAATACAGCGGCGGCAGGAAGAAGAAGAAAAAGCAGACGAAGGAGGCGCCGGTAGCGCCGCGGTCGGACAGTAGTTTTGACATTACCATATAAAACAAGGAAAGGTATGAATGGACAATGACTGCAACAGAAGTTATACTGCTTGTGATTGGTTTTCTCAGCATTTGCGGCAGCTTTTTTCTGGGAAACAGGGAAAAAGCAGAAGAAGAGGAACGTTCAGAGGATGAAAATGTTTCGCGAAATGTCTGGACAGAGAAAGAAGAAGAACTCGTCAGGGAGAGGATCCAGTCGATCTTAGAGGAGGAAAAGGAAAATATACTCGCTGAGACGACGGATACCCTAAACCGAAAGAGTAATGAAAAAATTATGGAATTTGACGAATTTTCCGGTCAACTGCTGGAGAAGATCAATCATAATCATGAAGAAGTTGTGTTTATGTATAATATGCTGACGAAAAAAGAGGAAGAGTGGAAGGAAGCGGCGGCAAAGCCAGATGCGCTTGTGAAAAAACCGGCGGCTGTGCCGGAGCCGGAGGAAGAGGCGTCGGCACATGGGAAGGCGCAAACGCAGCCAGCTGGAAAAGAAGTGGTTCAGCCGCAGTCGGGCGGGGATGTCCATCCGCAGGAGGAAGAACGCGTACATCCGCCTGTTACGGGACTCGAACGTCTGGCTAAGAGCCATCCGGCCAAAACAAAGACAGCAGTCCGCAGTCCGCAGCAGAAGGCAGCAAAACAGCCATCCGGCCAGGGGCAGGCTGCGGCCGCGGTTCCGGCAGAGGATCCGTCCGGAAAAAATGTCAATGATCAGGTACTGAAGCTGTACAAGCAGGGAAAATCCGTGGTAGAAATATCAAAAGAGCTCAATGTCGGGCAGGGTGAGGTGAAACTCACGCTTGCTCTTTATGGAGGGAACCGATGAAGGCGAAATGGTTTATCAGAGGGATGGGGACAGGCATCGTCCTGACCGCCCTCATTTTATGTATGGCATACCGGAGCAACCGAAACGATGGCAGCGTGATCAAAGAGGCAAAGGAACTCGGTATGGTTTTTCCGGAAAACGAGACGGGTGATATCGCGCGGCCGGAGAAAGACCAGGCAGAACAACTGGCGAAAGATCAGGAAAAGGAGAAGAAAGAGCAGGAACAGGAAAAACAAAAACCGGCGTCCGGCGCGGCCGTCAGCCAGAAAAATGAGAAGGATCAGGAAGCGAAAGACAAGTTGGATAAGAGCAGCAAAGATATTTCCCAGGGTTCCAAATATCAGGAGGGAAAGAAGTCATTTGTCGTAAGGAGCGGCCTTCTCTCCAGTTCGGTGGCGAGGGAGATGGAAGAGGCGGGGATTATTGATGATGCCGACGCCTTTGATGATTATATCGAGAAAAACGGATACGGAAAACAGCTTCGGAGCGGTAAATATAAAATTCCGGACGGGGCGGATTACGAGACGATCGCCAAGATCATTACCCGGCAGAATTGACAAAAGTGACAGAAGTCGGAAAAAATGCTTGCATCTTAGGAGCATTTATGATAGAATTACAAATTGAGTTGAAAAAACACGAAGGCTGATTTTTCCAGCGGTGCTCCCGGTGACGGGGGTTTTGGAAAAGAAATGAGGCTTTCGGAAGAAAAACCAAATGGAGGGAAAGAAAATGAGTGTTATTTCAATGAAGCAGCTGTTAGAAGCAGGAGTTCATTTCGGGCATCAGACGAGAAGATGGAACCCGAAAATGGCGGAGTATATTTACACGGAGAGAAATGGTATTTATATCATTGACCTGCAGAAGTCGGTAGGCAAAGTGGATGAGGCTTACAATGCGATCCGCGATATTGCCGCGGATGGCGGAAATATTTTGTTTGTCGGTACAAAGAAGCAGGCGCAGGATTCGATCCGCAACGAGGCGGAGCGATGCGGCATGTACTATGTCAATGAGAGATGGCTCGGCGGTATGCTGACAAATTTTAAGACGATCCAGGCTCGTATCAAGAGACTGAAAGCGATTGAAAAAATGTCGGAAGACGGAACCTTTGATGTGCTTCCGAAAAAAGAAGTTATCAATATAAAGAAAGAATGGGCAAAGCTGGAGAAGAACCTCGGCGGTATCAAGGACATGAAAGATGTGCCGGACGCCATTTTCGTAGTAGATCCGAAAAAAGAGAGGATCTGTATCCAGGAAGCGCATATCCTCGGTATTCCTCTGATCGGTATCGTGGACACGAACTGCGATCCGGAAGAACTGGACTATGTGATCCCTGGTAATGACGACGCGATCCGTGCCGTAAAACTGATCGTGTCAAAGATGGCGGACGCCGTGATCGAGGCAAAACAGGGTGAGACGTTTGCCGATGCCCCGGCTGAAGAGGAAGAAGAGGGCGCAGAGGAAGAGTAAGGAATATAAAGAAAGGAAGATTTGGAAAATGGCTATTTCAGCATCTATGGTGAAAGAATTAAGGGAAATGACAGGCGCTGGTATGATGGATTGTAAGAAAGCGCTTACAAATACAGACGGCGATATGGATAAAGCGGTAGAGTACCTGCGCGAGAACGGTCTGGCAAAAGCAGAGAAAAAGGCTGGCAGGATCGCGGCGGAAGGTATCGTGAAGACGAATATCAGTGAGGACGGAAAACAGGCTGCTGTCGTAGAAGTGAACAGCGAAACGGATTTCGTGGCAAAAAATGAAAAATTCCAGGATTTTGTCGGAGCGGTTGCGGCACAGGTCAATAATTCCGGTGCGGCTGACCTCGAGGCATTTATGGACGAAGCATGGGCAGGGGATCCTTCTAAAACGGTAAAAGAAGAGCTGGCTTCCATGATCGCTACCATCGGTGAGAATATGAATATCCGCCGTTTTGAGAAAGTTTCCTGTGAGCAGGGAATTGTCGTTGACTATATCCACGCAGGCGGAAAGATCGGCGTACTTATTGTAGCTGAGACGGATAATACGGGCGACGCTGTGAAAGAGTGTCTGAAAAACGTGGCAATGCAGGTGGCAGCTATGAACCCGAAATATCTTTCTTCCGCGGATGTGTCCGAGGAATATAAGGAGAAGGAGAAAGAAGTACTGCTTGCTCAGGCGAAAAATGATCCGGCCAATGCGAATAAACCGGATAATATCATCGAGAAGATGATCATGGGACGCCTGAATAAAGAGTTGAAAGAAGTCTGCCTGACAGAGCAGGTTTACGTAAAGGCGGAAAACAAAGAATCCGTAGCTAAATATGTAGAGTCCGTGGCAAAAGCTGAGGGATGCAGCATTAAGCTCGTTCGTTTTGTCCGCTATGAAACAGGGGAAGGCCTGGAAAAGAAAAACGAGGATTTTGCGGCCGAGGTAGCAGCACAACTGTAAATAATTGTAACAAATGGGCTCTGAATGCCATACCTTTGGTATTTGGGGCCCGCTTTTTTTAAAAAGTAATTTTTTTGTTGTTAATTCTCGGAAAATCATGTATAATAAAACGTGTATGTATATTTACGTAGGATTTAGCAAAAACATATATTGGGGATGATTCGATGTTTTACAATGGCAGAAAAAATTTGTGCGTGGTTATGAGTGATCCGGCGAACCATTATCAGGAACAGGTATGCAAGACACTTACTTCCCTTGCTCAGGTGAGGGGATATAATCTCGCGTATTTCGCATGCTTTACGAGTTATGGCGTGGATACGAAAAATGGCAGAGGCCAGGCGAATATCATTAATTTGATCCCGTATGAGAAATTTGATGGATTTATCATATGCCATGACACGATTGCGAATGAGGGTGCGGTCGAGCAGATGTTTCAGTACATCAAACAGCGCGCGAAAGCGCCTGTCGTTACGATCCGCAGAAGAAGAGAAGATTTTCCGTGCGTGCTGTCAGAGGACTGCGGTTCCATCCAGAAGATCGTCCAGCATTTAGTGGATGTTCACGGATTTGACCGCATTGCTTTTATGAACGGCCCGGAGGGACATCCGGATGCTAAAACGCGTTTACATGATTATAAAAAAGGACTTGAGAGCCGGGGAATCACTTTTGAAGAAAAGATGGTTTTTTACGGAGATTTTTGGAGAAGAAAGGCCAGACAGGCTGCGGATTATTTCACGATGGAACTGGCGAAACGGCCGCAGGCGGTCGTTTGTGCCAATGATTATATGGCGATCGCGCTCTGCAACGAGCTGATCAACCGGGAAGTGATGGTACCGGAAGACATCGTGATCACGGGTTTTGACGATATATGGGAATCGACGACAAATATGCCGCCGCTGACGACTGTTACCGTGCAGGCGGGAAAAATGAGCGAAGTGGCGTTTGATACGCTGGTGAAGATGATGCGGGGCGAAGAAGTGCCAAAGATACAGACGGTTCATTCCGAGCCGGTATTCCGCAATTCCTGCGGATGCGAAAATATGAATTTTGCTTCGATAGCCAAAAAAAGGGTGCGTCAGAATAAAGAAAACGAAGATATTATGGAGTTGATGAGTAGTAATACCCATATGACGGTCGAGATGTCGGAGGCGGACTGCGCGGAAGAACTCGTGGAGCACACGAGGATCCTGCAGAATCCTGACAATTTTGTGAGGAATTTCTTTATCTGTCTCGGTGAGGGGCGTGGAAATTCTTACCCGAAATACCACTCGACGGGGCCGGGGTATCCGGACCGTTTTCACTCGGTCGGCAGTGTGATCAACCGACGGATCGTGCAGACGAAGCCGTTTGACACCGTTGACCTTATTCCGAAAGAGGCGGCGGAGAGGGAACCGATGGTTTACTATTTCTTCCCACTGCACAACCTCGACCGCACATTTGGTTATTTTGCTATCAATTACAAAGGGATACATAGCTGTGAAAAGACGTTTCACACATGGCTTGCCATCTTGGGAAATGCGTTGGAGAACCTTCGGCTGAGGCAGAAGAACAAAGTGCTGCTGGCAGAACTGAACAACTTGTATGTACACGACGCCCTGACTGGCCTCTTGAACCGAAGGGGGTTTGAGTACAGTTCCCGCGACCTCTATGAACGGAGTGCCAAGGACGGTCAGACCGTAGTCATTATTTCCATCGATATGGACAATCTGAAGATCGTAAATGATACGTTTGGACATGCGCAGGGCGATGTGGCACTGCAGGAGATTGCGAGGGCGATGGAATACGCGGCGAGAGAGGGCGATGCCTGTGCCAGAACGGGCGGCGATGAGTTTACCGTTGTGGGGACCGGCTATGATGAAGAGGCGGCGCAGGCGTTTTTAGACCGGTTTCAGTCTCATATGGAAAAGTTTAACGAGGAGAGTGAACTCCCATATCTTGTCAGGGCAAGCTACGGTTATTATATCGTTCCGCCGGATCACGTGATCGCGCTGGATGCGGCGATCGTAAAAAGTGATAATTGCCTGTATGAGAATAAGCGGGAGAAAAAAGCAGGAAATTTGGACAGCGTTTTCAGGGATAGCGCTGTGTGAGTTTTGAAGGAGGACAGTTCATTGACAGAAGGTGCCAGGGATAATTTGGATTTTAGGAAAAGAAGGAGAAAAAGGATCAAGACGATCATCGTGACGATGTTTCTGCTCCTGATCATAGTTCCGATCGTGTTGTCGGTTTTTCTTCTTTTCCGCATGAACCGTCTGGAGCGTCAGATGGAGACGCTGGTCGCCAGAAGGGGAGAAAAGACGCACTATAATACAGAAGTACCGGATGTTGTGAAGGCAGAGGAGAAAGAGGAAGTTATTTCGCCGGCAGCCGTAGAGGAAGAAGAGCCGAAAAAGGTATATCTGACATTTAATGACGGGCCGAGTGAGCAGACGAAGGAAGTGCTGGATGTTCTGAAAAAGAGAAATGTGAAGGCGACTTTTTTTGTCATCGGCAGAGAAGATGAGTATTCAAAAAAAATGTATAAGAGGATAGTGAAAGAAGGACACACGTTAGGGATGCATTCCTATTCCCATATATACAAAGAAATATATAAATCTTCCAGAAATTTTCAAAAGGATTTTCAGAAAATTTCGGAGCGGCTATTTGATGTAACGGGAGTACGTTCTGCTTATTATCGTTTTCCCGGAGGAAGTTCGGGTACCGGACAGCTTTCGATCGAGGAGTGCCGCGCCTTTTTTGAGGAGCAGGGCGTTACGTATATAGACTGGAATGTCGTGGCGGCAAATGGAACGAAGGAAGATACCTCGAAGACGGAAATCGTCCGCTCGGTGATGGAAGGCGTGGCGATGTACGAGACATCCATCGTTCTCTTATATGATTCCGCAGATCAGAAGATGACAGCAAAAGCGCTGGGCGCACTGATCGATGATCTGCAGGAAGGGGGGTATGAATTGCTCCCGATTGATGAGAATACAACACCTGTACAGCATTCATGAACAGGGTTGCTATAAAAACATCCCGTTACTGGGATCTGGTTATGTTTAGGAGGAAGCAGTATGAGTTTTTTTAAAGAACTAAAAGAAGATATCGTTCAGTCGGTAAACGAGCTGGGTGAATCTTTGGAAGAGTCCGTTGTTGATACTGATATAGAGAAGAGCGAGACGCTGGAACAGGAAGTGCAGGAAGAGATGGATTCGCTTCTGAAGGATGAAGGGCTGTTGCTCGATGTACCGGCTGAAGACGAGGTTCCTGCTGTTGAGCCATTGGAGGCGGATGCGGCAGACGAAGAACTTCAAGAGGAAGAACTTCAGGAGGATGTTTCTGACAGTGGTTATGCGGAGCCGGCAGCCGAGGAGGAAACTGACCCATTAGAGATGTTGGAAGAGCAGCAGTTGAACGAAGTAGAACAGGAGGTTTCTGATAAGATGGATGAGAATTTGACAAATGTAATGCCTGACATGGAAGATAAGAGCGGCGATGCGGAGATGTATAACAGCGAAGAGACGACAGTCATAACGAAGGGAACGACGATCAGCGGCGGGATCAAATCGGATACATCCCTGATCGTAAAAGGTGTGATCGAAGGAGATGTCGAGTGTCAGGGTAAACTGACTGTTACCGGCCGGGTTGCCGGAAACAGTACGGCTTCTGAAATTTATGTGAACACGCCGAGAATGAACGGAAATCTTGTGAGCAAGGGCAGCGTGAAAGTCGATGTGGGAACGATCGTGATCGGTAATATCAGTGGAGCTTCTGTCGTTGTGGCAGGCGCGGTGAAAGGTGATATCGATGTGAACGGCCCGATCATACTGGATTCCACAGCAGTAGTACAGGGAAGCATCATTGGAAAATCCATTCAGATCAACAGCGGAGCAGTCGTAGACGGTATGTGTTCGCTTCAGTACGCGGATGTGGATCTGGATTCTTTCTTTGCATAAATGAAAAGGCGTGCGCGCATGAGGTGAAATATGAAATATAAAAGAGTGCTGCTCAAATTGAGCGGAGAGGCATTGTCTGGACAGAAGGGCAGCGGATTTGACGAAAAAACATGTATTGCCGTGGCAGAGCAGATCCGGACGATCGTGACGGAGGGCTGCCAGGTGGCAGTCGTGATAGGCGGCGGTAATTTCTGGCGCGGAAGATCAAGTGAGACGATTCAGAGGAATCAGGCGGACCAGATCGGCATGCTTGCCACGGTCATGAACTGTATTTACATGTCGGAGATCTGCCGGCATGTAGGTATGATGACGCAGGTTCTCACGCCATTTGCGTGCGGATCGTTTACGAAGCTGTTCAGCCGCGACCGGGTGGAGAAATATCTGTCTAAAAATATGGTCGTATTTCTTGCCGGGGGAACAGGACATCCGTACTTTTCAACGGATACGGCCACGGCACTCCGGGCTGTGGAAATCCAGGCGGACGCGATCCTGGCAGCGAGAGCGGTCGATGGCGTTTATGACGCGGATCCCAAAGATCATGCGGATGCCAAAAAATATGACACCATTTCAGTATCAAAGATCATAGAGGAAAAACTGGGTGTTGTGGATATGACGGCGGCGGTCATTTGTTATGAGAACAAAATGCCGATGTGTGTGTTCGGACTGAATGAAGAGAACAGTATTGTCAACTGTGTGAACGGGAACTGTACGGGAACCGTCGTGACGGCAGACTGACGAGAGGATTGCGTCGAAGCGCCGCAATTCTTTAAGTACTTTCGATGCGCTTTGGAATGGAGGTTAGTATGGATTTTGACATAAAAGTATATGAAGATAAAATGGAGAAGACGTTGTCCAATCTGCAGGAAGAGTATGTGTCCATACGCGCGGGACGTGCGAATCCGCATATTCTGGATAAGATTCAGGTAGACTATTACGGGACGCCTTCCCCGCTGCAGTCGGTGGCAAATATTTCCGTACCGGAGGCGAGGATGATACTGATCCAGCCGTGGGAGGCGAGCCTGATCAAGGAAATTGAAAAAGTGATCCTTTCTTCCGATCTGGGACTTACGCCGGCAAACGACGGAAAAGCGATCCGTCTTGTATTTCCGGAGTTGACCGAGGACCGCAGAAAGGAACTCGTAAAGGATGTAAAGAAAAAGGCGGAGAACGCGAAAGTGGCGGTCCGTAACATCCGGCGGGATGCCAACGACACCATTAAAAAGCAGAATAAGGCAAACGAAATTTCGGAAGACGAGCAGAAACAGCTGGAAGACCGGATTCAAAAACTGACGGATAAATACATTTCAAAAATTGATGACGCGATGGAGGCGAAATCGAGTGAAGTGATGACCGTCTGATGGATGGAGAATACAATGAGTGAAAAGGAAGTTCAAGTTCCGGCGCATGTGGCGATCATTCTCGACGGCAATGGAAGATGGGCAAAAAAGCGCTTTTTACCGAGAAAGGCTGGCCATGCGGCTGGGAGCAGGGCAGTGGAGCAGATCTGTGAGGACGCCTGGAATCTCGGCATCCGTTATTTGACGGTGTACGCGTTTTCCACGGAAAACTGGAAGCGCCCTCAGGATGAGGTCGATGCTCTGATGAAGCTGTTACGGCAGTATTTGAAAGACTGTATTAAAAGAAGCACGAAGAATAATATGTGCGTCAGAGTGCTGGGAGATCTTACGCCTTTGGATGCGGATTTAAAGGCGAGCATCCGGGAACTGGAAGAAGTGTCGGGGAACAATACCGGCCTGCATTTTCAGGTGGCGCTTAATTATGGAAGCCGTGATGAGATGATACGCGCGATGCGGAGTATGGCGGCGGATATAGCGGCTGGCGTGAAATCTGCGGATGATATTTCAGAGGAAATGTTTCAGGGATATCTGGATACGAATGGTATTCCGGATCCCGATCTTCTGATCCGCACGAGCGGTGAGGAGAGGCTGTCGAACTTTCTCTTATGGCAGCTTGCCTACACAGAATTTTATTTTACCGATGTATTGTGGCCGGATTTTAATAAGAAAGAGTTAGAGAAGGCGATTGCTTATTATAACGGCCGGGACAGAAGATTTGGCGGGGTCTGAAAGGAGTTTTTTATGTTTGCCAAACGCTTGATAAGTGCCGTGGTTTTGCTTGCCGCGATGGTGGTTATTTTCGCGGCGGGCGGTTATTTATTACTAGGTTTATGTGTGATCGCGACGCTCGTCGGAACATACGAACTGCTGAGGGCTGGCCATATGGAAAAAAGTGTACCGGGATATATTAGTTATGTCTCGGTCATTGGTTTTTATCTGCTGTTATTTTTCGGACGCGGCGATATGGTGGAAGGCTGGATCGCGGCGGTCGTTGTTCTGATGCTGGCTGCCTATGTGTTCACCTATCCGAGCTATGTGATCGAGCAAGTTTCTATGTGTCTGTTAGCGGTTGTCTATGTCGGCGTTCTCGGATCCTATCTCTATCAGGTTCGTTGTCTGGAGTACGGAAACTGGTTTGTGTGGCTCATACTGATCGGCGCGTCCGGATCGGATACGTTTGCTTATCTTGTCGGAAGGTTATGGGGAAAACGCCATTTTTCCGAACTGAGTCCGAATAAAACGGTGGAAGGCTGTATCGGCGGCGTGGCCGGGGCGGTGCTTTTAGCCGGGATCTATTCCTTCTTTTTGCCGGAGGGAGCGTCACGGATGTTTGACTGGAACGTAAATCTGGCGTTTCCGGTGATCGGCATGGTCTGTTCGGTCGTGTCCCAGATCGGGGATCTGGCGGCTTCGGCGGTAAAACGGAATTTTAAGATTAAGGATTACGGGGATCTGATCCCGGGGCACGGCGGTGTGCTGGACCGGATCGACAGTATATTATTTGTGGCGCCGCTTGTATATTATTTGTTATATTGGTTTATCGGGTAGTGGAAGCATTCGGAGTGGAGGAAGCGGATGAAACGGAATTTATGTGTGCTCGGTTCGACGGGTTCCATTGGAACCCAGACGCTGGAAGTCGTGGATGAACATCAGACAGAGCTTCAGATCCTGTCGATGACAGCGGGAGATAATATCGATCTGTTTGTGGAACAGATTTTGAAATATGGACCCCGGAGAGTGAGTGTAAAAAGTGAGGAAGGGGCGGAGAAACTGCGGCTGTACCTGAACGAACGACAGGGGAGACAGCCATTTGTCCTGCCGGAAATTCTGTACGGCATGGACGGGTTTATCGCGTGCGCCACGATGTCCGACGTGCAGACCGTCGTGGCGGCGATGGTCGGGATGATCGGACTGCGGCCTGTCATAGAGGCGATACGGCACAAAAAAGATATTGCGCTGGCAAATAAGGAAACCCTTGTTACGGCGGGGCATATGATAATACCGATGGCAGAACAATACGGCGTGTCGCTCCTGCCTGTGGACAGTGAGCACTCCGCCATCTTCCAATGCCTGCAAAGCAGCTCTTCCAGGGAGGAGATCGAGCATCTCTATCTCACGGCGTCCGGCGGGCCGTTCCGCCATTTTACGGCAGAGGAACTCGAACGGGTCACGCTCGAGCAGGCGCTCGCCCATCCGAACTGGCAGATGGGCCATAAAATAACGATTGATTCCGCCACCATGATAAATAAAGGATTGGAGATCATAGAGGCGTGCTGGCTCTTTCATGTGGGACTGGATCAGGTTCACGTACTCGTGCAGCCCGACAGTGTGATCCACTCGATGGTTGGATTCCGGGACGGCTCGGTACTGGCGCAGATGGGCGTTCCTGATATGCGGCTTCCGATCCAGTACGCGCTCATGTATCCGGCCCGGCCCGAGCTGTCCGGCGAGCGGCTCGATTTTGAGAAACTGGCGTCGATTCGTTTTGAGAAGCCGAATACCGATGTGCTCCGCGGGATCGATCTGGCGAGGCGGGCGTTTGAGACGGGTGGCAGCATGACGACGGTGATGAATGCGGCCAATGAGTTTGCGGTGGCAAAATTTTTAAAACGGGAAATTGGTTTTACAGCGATTTATTCTATGATCGAATATGCGATGGATCATCATGTGTTCATAAAAAATCCATCTTTGGATGATATACTGGAAACAGAGCGCGAGACCCGCCTGAGACTGGAAACGCTCGGATAACGTTATGTAAGGGTCAGATATGCGAATTAAGAAATAAAAAGTAAATGGAGGATGGAAATGAGTTTTTCAAATATTTTAATTGCGGTTGTCATATTCAGCGCCATTATTTTGTTTCACGAACTGGGACATTTTCTGCTCGCCAAGGCAAATAAGGTCGGGGTGATCGAATTTTCTCTCGGTATGGGGCCGCGGATCATTACTTTCGCGAAAACAGACGGGGGATTCCGCGTGAAGCTGTTCGGGTCTAGTAAATATTTCGAGGAGCACCCGGAATATGATGATCATACGTATTATTCCTGGAAGATCCTGCCGTTTGGCGGCTCGTGCATGATGCTCGGCGAGATGGAGAGTTCGGAGGATGAGCGGGCGTTCGGAAACAAAGGCGTATTTGCCAGAATGTCTGTGATCGCGGCGGGGCCGATCTTTAACTTTATTTTGGCCTTTGTGCTCGCACTCTGCATCATCGGGGCGGTCGGCTATGACAAGGCGGAGATCACGAGCGTGGAAACCGGTATGCCGCTGGCGGAAAGCGGGTTTCAGAACGGTGATATCATCACGGGGATCAATGGCCGGAATATCGTGTTAAATAGGGAGCTGACCTCGTATCTGCAGTTTCATCCTCTTTCAGACGCGCCGGTGGAACTGACGGCGGACCGGAACGGGGAAGAAGTAAAAGCGATGGTTACGCCGAGGCTTGTGACAAACGATGACGGGAATGAAGTATACCGTCTCGGATTTGCCTATGGAAACGGCAGGACAAAAGTCGGTATGTGGGAGACGATCAAGTACTCGGCCTATGAAGTGAAGTTCTGGATCTGGACGACGGTGGAAAGCCTGGGTAAGATCATTTCCGGCAAAGTCAGCGCCAAGGAAGTGGCGGGGCCGGTCGGGATCATACAGGCGGTCGGCGACGTCGTGGACCAGAGCCGTCCGGGTGGTATCGAATTTATATGGCTGAATGTCATCAATTTCAGCATACTGATCACAGCCAATCTCGGTGTGATGAACTTATTGCCGATCCCGGCACTCGATGGCGGCCGGCTGCTGTTTTTGATCATTGAGGCGATCCGCAGGAAACCGCTGCCCGAGAAATTTGAAAATTATGTCAATCTCGGCGGGTTTGTGCTGCTGATGGGATTGATGGTCGTTATACTGGCAAATGATATCTTAAAATTGATCCCATAATTTTTATTTTTGGGACGCAAGTTTTGAAACGAGGAGAATCCTATGAAAACGAGGGAAATTTCTATCGGGGACGTTACGATCGGCGGCGGGAATCCGGTGGCCGTGCAGTCGATGACGAATACAAAGACAGAGGACGCCGGCGCGACGGCTGCGCAGATCCATCGTCTCGAGCAGGCCGGATGTGATATTGTCCGGGTGGCAGTTCCGACGATGGAGGCGGCGGAGGCGATTGCGCAGATTAAACGCCAGGTGTCGGTTCCGGTCGTGGCGGACATCCATTTTGACTACCGCCTCGCGATCGCGGCCGTGACGCACGGGGCCGATAAGATACGCATCAATCCGGGCAACATCGGGAGCCGGGAGCGGATACAGGCCGTCGTGGACAAGTGCCGGGAGCGGGATATTCCAATCCGCGTCGGGGTAAACAGCGGTTCCCTGGAAAAGCATCTTCTCGAAAAATATGGCGGCGTGACGCCGGAAGCACTCGTGGAGAGCGCACTGGATCAGGTACACATCATCGAGGAAATGGGATATGAGAATCTGGTCATCAGTATCAAGTCATCGGATGTGCTGCAGGGGATCCGGGCGCACGAGCTGATCGCGGCAAAAACCGACTATCCGCTTCATGTCGGCATCACGGAGTCGGGAACTGTCATGGCGGGGAGCATCAAATCGGCAGTCGGTATCGGAAATATACTGTACCAGGGGATCGGCGATACGATCCGCGTTTCCCTCACCGGGGATCCGGTGGAAGAGGTAAGGGCGGCGAACCTGATCTTAAAATCGCTGGGACTGAAAAAAGGCGGCATCAGTGTCGTGTCCTGTCCGACGTGCGGGCGGACGCAGATCGACCTCATCGGTCTTGCGACAAGGGTAGAAGAAATGGTGCAGGAGTTTGACCTGGATATAAAAGTTGCCGTTATGGGTTGTGTGGTCAATGGCCCGGGCGAGGCGAGGGAAGCCGATCTCGGCATTGCCGGGGGGATCGGAGAGGGCCTTTTGATCCGAAAGGGAGAGGTGATCCGAAAAGTGCCGGAGGATGAACTTCTCGAGGCGCTGCGGCAGGAACTTCTCCACTGGGAAGGATGAGTCAGGATGGAATATTTTTTTCGCGCGTTTTCCAAATTAAACTGTAATGACAATATAAAACGTGAATATGAGGATGTCATGGTGGACCGGATCCAGGCATCGAGATCGAAAAAGCTGGTGTTTATTTACTGTAAAAAACACCAGCTCTTGTCATATAAGGAAATCGGCCTGATGGAACAGGAGTTGTACAAGCAGGTATTTAAGCGGCTGGGTTTTCACCCGCAGCTGCGGTTTTCCTATCCGGAGCTGGAGCACACGCCTCTTTCGGAGCTTTTGAACCGGGTTGAGGAGGATCTGAAAGAGGAGATCCGGAATATGGATCCGGTAGACGGACTCGAATTTTGCGAGGAACCATTTGAGGCAGAGGGCGAAACGCTGGTTGTTACATGCCGGGATTCTTTTTTGACGAGAAAGCGGTGCGGGGGCATTGAGGAGTTTTTCCGTTCTGCTTTTTTGCAGCGGTTCGGCCGGGAAGTGGCTGTCGAGTTCCGGTTTCAGGAGTATGAGAGAAAACGGGAGACCGAGCCGGATGTATATGGGAACCAGGCGGGGCGTGGAGTTCTGGCCGGAGGCGGAAATGGAGCGTCGGCGGCAGGGATGGGTGGAAATGCCGGAGGTTCCGGGAATGCTGGAGGTGTTGGTAGTTCAGGAATGGCGGGAAACGCCGGAGATGCAGGGAATGCCGGGGGTGCCGGGAGTGCCGAGTATGCTGGGTATGTCGGAGGTGCTGGGAACACCGGAGGTGCCGGGAGTGCCGAGTATGCTGGGTATGTCGGAGGTGCTAGGAACACCGAGGGTGCTGGAAATTCTGGGTATGTCAGGGATGCAGGGAATGCCGGAGGTGTCGGTGTCGGGTATGCAGGGAACACCGGGGATGCCGGAGATACTGGGAACGCCGGAGGTACCGGTGCTGCCGGAGGTGCCGGGAATGCAGCAGGATATACTGGGAATAACGGAACCGCTGGAAAAGCAGGAAATACGGGAACGGCGGGAACGGTTTCAGCAGAATCAGGTTCCAAAGAGAGTACAGGCGGTGCGAAAAAAGTGGCCGGCCGTCAGAGGACAAAGCGTTCCAGAAATAATTTCCGCCGCCCAGCGAGCGATCCCAGCGTATTCTACGGGAGGAACTGCGAGGGAACGCTCATTCCGATCAAGGAGATCCAGGGGGATCTGGGAGAGGTCGTGATCGACGGACAGATCCGCAGCGTGGAGAGCCGGGAGATCAAGGGGGAGAAGCAGATCGTCCGTTTTGCTGTTACCGATTATACCGATACGATCGAGTGCAAATTATTTATAAAAAATGAGCAGATTACCGATACGAACTTTTTTGAATTTGTAAAAAAGGGAAATTTTGTGCGCGTCAAAGGGGCGGCTGTTTACGATAGCTATGACAGGGATATCCGTATCAGCGGCATTGCGGGAATAAAGGAGATCAAGGATTTCCGTGTGGGACGGAGCGATCACGCCCCGGTGAAGAGGGTGGAACTGCACGCCCATACACAGATGAGTGACATGGACGGCATTACGAATGTCAAACAGCTTGTAAACCGGGCGCATGCGTGGGGACACCGCGCGGTGGCGATTACGGATCACGGCGTTGTGCAGGCGTTTCCAGACGCCAACCACGCGCTCGAAGGACTGAAACTTTCCGAAGACGATGACTTTAAGATCCTTTATGGCTGTGAGGCGTATCTGGTGGATGACTTGAACGATCTGGCGGTAGAGAATGAAAAGGGCCAGCAGCTGACGGATGATTTTGTCGTGTTCGATCTTGAGACGACGGGATTTTCGCCGGTCAACGACCGGATCATCGAGATCGGCGCCGTGCGGGTCAGCGGCGGCAGCATTACGGATCGGTTCAGCACGTTTGTCAACCCGGGCATCCATATCCCGGAGCGGATTACGGAACTGACGACGATCACCGATGGGATGGTGGCGGATGCGCCGCCGATCGAGCAAGTACTTCCGCAGTTTCTCTCGTTTATCGGCGGGAGCGTCCTCGTGGCGCACAATGCCGGCTTTGACCACGGATTTTTAAAGACGAAGGCGCGGGAACAGGGCGTGGAGACGGATTTTACCGTCGTGGATACCGTAGGGCTTGCGAGGGTATTATTTCCAGAACTGGCGAAGTTTAAGCTCGATACGATCGCGAAAAAGTTAAAGATTTCTCTGGAAAACCACCACCGGGCGGTCGATGACGCCGGTGCGACGGCGGAGATCTTCGTGAGGTTTGTCGAGATGTTCGCCGCACGGGGTGTCTGCGATCTGACGAAGCTGTCGGAGCTCACGACGGGGTCGGCTGATATCGTGAAGAAAAAGCCGTCGTACCACGCGATTATTTTTGCCGCCAATGAGAAGGGGCGCGTCAATCTGTACCGTCTCGTTTCGATGGGACACCTGGACTATTTTTACCGCCGGCCGCGCATCCCGAAAAGCATGTTCCAGAAGTACCGCGATGGACTGATCATCGGGTCGGCCTGTGAGGCAGGTGAATTGTACCGGGCGCTGTTAGACGACGCGCCGGAAGAGAGGATCCGGGAACTGGTGGAATTTTATGATTACCTGGAGATCCAGCCGCTCGGCAACAATCATTTTATGATCGAGAGTGAAAAAATAGAAAAGATCCAGAGTGAAGAGGATCTAAAACAGATGAACCGCCGTATCGTGGAGCTCGGAGAGCGCTATGGAAAGCCGGTGGCGGCGACGTGCGACGTGCATTTTCTCGATCCAGAGGATGACATTTACCGGAAGATTATTTTTGCGGGCAAGAAGATGAAGGACGCGGATGATCAGCCGCCGCTGTATCTGCGGACGACGGAGGAAATGCTGCAGGAGTTTTCGTATCTCGGCGAGAAGAAGGCGTATGAGGTCGTTGTGACAAATACGAATTTGATCGCCGACCGGATCGAAAAAATGTCGCCGGTCTATCCGGACAAGTGTCCGCCCGTCATTCCCCATTCCGATGAGACGCTGCGGGATATCTGTTATAAGAAGGCGGTCAGTATGTACGGCGACCCGCTGCCGCCTCAGGTAAAGGGGCGGCTGGACCATGAACTGGATTCGATCATCAAAAACGGGTTTGCCGTGATGTACATTATCGCCCAAAAACTCGTGTGGAAGTCGAACGAGGACGGCTATCTCGTGGGTTCGCGCGGATCGGTCGGTTCTTCTTTTGTCGCGACGATGTCAGGTATTACCGAAGTCAATCCGCTGCCGGCCCATTACTATTGTGAACACTGCCACTACGTCGATTTCGAATCGGAAGAAGTGAAGGCGTTTGCGGGGAGTTCGGGCTGCGATATGCCGCCGAAGGACTGCCCGGAATGCGGGAAGCCGCTGATCCAGGACGGGCACGATATTCCGTTTGAAACGTTTTTAGGGTTTTACGGGGACAAAGAGCCGGATATTGACCTCAATTTTTCCGGGGAGTACCAGAGTAAGGCGCATGCGTATACCGAGGTTATTTTTGGGGCGGGGCAGACGTTCCGTGCCGGGACGATCGCGACGCTCGCCGATAAAACGGCATATGGCTATGTGAAAAATTATTTTGAAGAGCGCGGGGAGCATAAACGTGTGGAGGAGATCGACCGCATATTAGATGGCTGTGTCGGCATCCGCCGCTCGACCGGACAGCATCCGGGCGGGATCATCGTGCTTCCGTTTGGCTGGGAGATTTATACGTTTACGCCCGTGCAGCATCCGGCAAACGATCAGGATACGACGATCGTGACGACACATTTCGATTACCACTCGATCGACCATAACCTGCTCAAACTTGATATACTCGGGCACGATGATCCCACGATGATACGAATGCTCGAGGATCTGACCGGCATAGACGCCAAAACGGTGTCGCTTGATAATCCAGAGGTTCTGTCTTTGTTCCGCGATACGACGGCGCTCCACGTCACGCCGGATGAGCTGATGGGGTGTGACCTCGGCAGCCTGGGAGTGCCCGAATTCGGCACGGAATTTGTCATGCAGATGCTGCGGGATACGAAGCCGAAAAACTTTTCAGATCTTGTGCGGATTTCCGGCCTTTCCCACGGAACCGACGTGTGGCTGAACAATGCCCAGTACTTTATCAAGGAGGGAAATTGTACGCTGTCCACGGCGATCTGTACGAGGGATGATATTATGACATATCTGATACATACGGGCGTGGAAAACGGGCTTGCGTTTAAGATCATGGAGAGCGTCCGCAAGGGAAAAGGACTGACGCCGGATATGGAGCAGGCGATGAAGGAAGCCGGCGTGGAGGACTGGTACATCGAGTCGTGTAAGCGGATCAAGTATATGTTCCCGAAAGCACATGCGGTGGCGTATGTGATGATGGCGTTTCGCATCGCGTATTTTAAGGTGTTCTATCCGCTCGCTTACTATGCGGCCTTTTTCAGCATCCGCGCCAAGGCGTTTGATTATGAGCTGATGTGCCAGGGGAAGGAAAAACTGGAAGAGACGATGCGCGATTACAAACGGCGCTCGAATGAACTTTCGAAAAAGGAGCAGGATAGTTATAACGACATGAAGATCGTGCAGGAAATGTACGCGAGAGGGTTTTCATTTCTGCCGATCGATATTTTCCGCGCCAAGGCGGACCATTTTCAGATCATAGACGGAAAACTGATGCCGCCGCTCAGTTCGATCGAAGGCATGGGCGGAAAGGCGGCGGACGGCGTCGTGGAAGCCGTGAAGGCCGGTCCGTTTTCGTCCCGTGAGAATTTCAAAGAGCGCTGCAAGGTGCCGGGAACGGTCGTAGAGAAAATGGCGGAGATGGGTCTTCTCGGAAATCTGCCGGAGACCGATCAGATGTCGATTTTGGATCTGTTTGGGTGATAGATGAGGAGGGCGATGGATACAGTGATAGAACAGGCACAGGATTTTACGGACGAAGAATTGGCGGAACTGCTGGAGAAAAATTCCGAACAGCAGGATCAGGCATTGTTTCAAAAAGCGGATGCTGTGCGGCGTATGTATTATGGTGACAAAGTGTTTATCCGGGGGTTGATCGAATTTACGAATTATTGCAGGAATGACTGCTTTTACTGCGGGATACGGAAGGGAAACGGACAGGCCAGACGCTACCGGCTGACGGAAGATGAGATCCTGCGGTGCTGCCGGGAAGGGTATGCGCTGGGGTTTCGGACGTTTGTGCTGCAGGGGGGGGAGGACGCGTTTTTTACGGATGAGAGAATGTGCGGTATCGTGTCAGACATCCGAGGCGGTTTTCCAGACTGCGCGATCACCCTCTCGGTCGGGGAAAAACCGAAAGAAAGCTACGCGGCATTTTTCAGGGCCGGGGCGGACCGCTATCTTCTGCGCCATGAGACGGCAGATGACTGTCATTACCGGAAACTTCACCCGTCCGGCATGAGTTTGGAGAACCGGAAGCGCTGTCTGTACGACCTGAAAGAAATTGGTTTTCAGGTAGGTTCTGGCTTTATGGTAGGTTCTCCGTATCAGACGACGGGGCATATCATAAAGGATCTCCGTTTTTTACAGGAGCTTGCGCCCGATATGATCGGGATCGGTCCCTATATCAGCCATGCCCAAACGCCATTCCGGGAGTTCGAAAATGGTACGCTTACACTGACGCTCCGTCTGATCGCCGTACTGCGCCTGATGTTTCCGTATGCGCTCATCCCGGCGACGACTGCGCTCGGCTCGATCGATCCAGAGGGCAGGGAAAAGGGATTGAAGGCGGGGGCAAATGTCGTGATGCCGAACTTATCACCCGAGGGCGTCCGCAAGTGGTACGACCTGTATGAAAATAAAATAAGTACGGGAGAAGAGGCCGCCCAGTGCAGGGCGCTTCTTGAGAAACGGGTGGAAGAGGCCGGTTACCGGGTCGTGACCGAACGAGGGGATGTGCGCCGGCGGCTGTAAGGAGAAGCTGTTCATTTTTTAACACTCCAGAAGCCGGTTTTAGTAGATCCTGTCCGCGTCAGAAGGCCCTTTGCTTTCAGACTTCTAATTGTCCGGTTTATGGAACTTTTACTTTTACCCACAACCGACTTGATTTCATCAATCGTTGCCTGCTGGTGATTCATGATATAGGAAAAAACGGATTGTTCTGTTTTTGTGAGTATGGGATAGTCATTTATAGTGTCATTTATAGTGTCATTTAAAGTGTCACTTATAGTGTCACTTATAGTGTCACTTACAGTGTCACTTAAAGTGTCATTTAAAATGTCATTTTTGTATTCATACTGACGAAGATAATACGGGTGGATCTGGAGAGTGGTACAAAATGACAGTCGTTCGGGATCTGTCTCGAATATAGGTTTGGGAGAGCCATTCTGTTCCAATGCATTTATAATCTTGCGGAAACCAGTATTGCGTCCTTCTGTCAAATGCATTTCTTTTAGAAATTCACCAATACGACGGTTTCGGTATCGCCTGTTAAATACGCGGTAAGTCCGTAGTCCTTCCTCCGTGATGGAACGATCTGCGCCAGGATGGCTGACAATTTCGATTCGATCTGGTAAAACACGAACCTCAATCGGTTCGCGGACATCATAACCCTTGTGGTATACGGCGTTGCACAGACTTTCTTCAATCGCGGCGTAAGGGTAGTTGAAAAAGCGGTCGGCTTCCGCGCGGTCCGGATGTTTGATAATCTGTTCTGTGATAACGGTATTGTGAATATATAATAATGCCTCACGAAGCTGTTGCTGAAGCGGGCCTTTAAAAGATTTTTCAATGATCTTATCACCACCCAGGTCATCTGGAAACTGCACAACATCAATCTGGGCATATGGAAAGAAGCGCTGTGGATCCAAGCTAAAGAACATCAATCCAACGTTTTTCGGTTTGGTGTACTCCGGTAAAGAATTTACAATATTCATGTTACGGCACAGTTCGATAAATTCCATATTCTTTGATTCTTCGTATAAAGAACTGTTTACTTCTTTCAAATAAGCCTGGATCAAAGTGAGATTCAAATCGGTCAGGCTCGCTTCATGGTTGATCCTGTCATCAAAAGGAACTTTGTTTGCAAGACTGTAAAGATCCCGTTTTTCCTCTTCGGAAGGTGTAATGGTACTGGCCATTTTCCGGATATAATAAATTCGTTCTTTCTCACCTTTGGCCATGGACTTTGGAGAGGAATACGGGCGCAGATATCCACCCGGAGCCCATATGATAATGAATTTTTTCTCTTTATAAATGGAGAATAATATCAAGCGGTTTTCTGTAAAATTCAATATCGGTTGCATACCCATAGCGGGCAGAACTCGGAAAAAATGATTGCGCCGGCGTGGAAAATCATGTATAATAACACTAGGATTTACGACGACCCGGACAGGGTGGATTTCAACTTTTATTATGTGGAAAGGGGATACCAGATGAGATTAGTGACTAGATCGGATTTTGACGGACTGGCGTGTGCCGCCTTATTGAAAGAAGCAGGCATCATTGACTGTTGGAAGTTCGCTCATCCAAAAGACTTACAGGACGGACTTGTAGAGGTGACGGAGAACGACTGCCTGGCAAATGTGCCGTTCGTGGAGGGCTGCGGATTGTGGTTTGACCACCATTCCAGCGAGCATGAAAGAAATCAGTTAGAGGGAAAATATAAAGGAGAGAGCCGGATCACGCCGTCCTGTGCCCGTATTATCTATGAGTACTATGGCGGGCGGGAAAAATTTCCGCAGTTTGACGATATGATGGAGGCGGTTGACAAGGTGGATTCTGCCAATCTTACGCTGGATGAGATCCAGAACCCGACTGGCTGGGTATTAGTCGGCTTTATCATGGACCCGCGTACCGGACTCGGCAGATGGCGGAATTTCCGTATCCCGAATTATCAGTTGATGGAAGAACTGATCGACGCGTGCCGCACGATGACGACGGATGAAATCCTGGCGCTGCCGGATGTAAAGGAGCGCATCGAAGTGTATTTCGAGCAGGCAGAGAAGTTTAAGGAAATGGTGCAGGCGCATACGAGAGTAGAAAAAAATGTGATCATATCCGATCTGAGAGGAGTCGATCCGATCTATTCCGGCAATCGTTTTATGATCTACAGCATGTATCCTGAGCAGAATATCTCGGTGTGGATCGTCAATGGAAAAGGTGGAAAAGGCTGTTCGGCAGCAGTCGGTTACAGCGTTTTAAATAAAACGTCAAATGTGGATGTCGGAAAGCTGATGTTAAAATATGGAGGCGGCGGCCATAAGGCGGTCGGGACATGTCAGTTTGACGACGAGCATATGGATGAAATGCTGCCGAAACTTTTGGATGAGATCGTGAATTATAATGAGTAATGTGAAAAGGAACGCGAGTGGAAAAGGATCAGGGGTTATTCTCTATTTAAAGTAGGGGATAGCCTTTTCCTTTTCAGATTTTCAGAAGGAGGAATTTATTTTGGAAAACAGCAGAATGAAGGATATGACCGTGGGTTCACCGATCCGCTTGATTCTGGGCTTTGCCATACCATTATTTTTCGGTATGCTGTTTCAGCAGTTTTACAGTTTAATGGATATGATCATCGTGGGGAAGTTTCTGGGCGCGAAGTCTCTGGCCGCCGTGGGCGCTACCGGTTCGATCAATTTTATGATCATCGGTTTTTGCATGGGAGTCTGTAATGGCTTTGCTATCCCGGTTGCCCAGCGATTTGGGGCAAAGGATGAAAAAATGCTGCGGCGTTTTGTGGCAAATAGTGTCTGGCTTTCTATCATCTTTGCCGCTGTCATGACGTTGTCAGTCTGCCTGCTCTGCCGCAATATACTGATGTGGATGGATACGCCGTCCGATATTTTTGACAGGGCCTATCAGTATATTTTCATTATCTTTTTAGGCATTCCGGCGACTTATCTTTACAATCTCCTGTCGGGCATCATCCGGTCTCTGGGAGATTCCAAAAGCCCGTTGATCTTTCTGGTCATTTCCTCGGTGTTAAATATTGGACTGGATATGCTGGCGATCGTAGTATTTCAGTTGGGAGTAGCGGGGGCAGCAGGAGCCACGGTACTCTCTCAGGCGATTTCCGGTGGGTTGTGCCTCCTTTTCATGAAAAAGAAATATCCCATTCTGCGGATCCGAAAAGGGGAGTGGAAACTGCGGGGGAACTGTGTCGGGCGGCTGTGCAGTATGGGGATCCCCATGGGACTGCAGTATTCTATTACGGCGATCGGAAGTGTTATTTTGCAGACGGCCGTGAACGGACTCGGTTCTACAGCGGTAGCATCCATGACGGCCGGCGGTAAGATCGCGATGTTTTTCTATTGTCCCTATGATGCTTTTGGCGCTACGATGGCGACTTATGCAGGGCAGAACGTAGGTGCCTGCCGTCTGGACCGTGTCACAAAGGGGATGGTACATTGTAGTTATCTGGCCGCGGCTTACTGTGTGCTGGCCGCAGGTTTTCTCATCGGTTTTGGCGACAAGCTGGCGCTTTTATTTGTGGACGCCGCGGAGGTGGAGATCATACGAAATGTGTCAGAGTTCCTTTTTTGGAACAGCCTGTTCCTTATCCCGCTGGCGTTAGTAAATATCATCCGTTTTTCCATCCAGGGACTCGGTTTTGGCAAGCTGGCGATCTTTGCGGGAGTGGCAGAGATGGTGGGGCGGAGTGTTGTGGGATTCGGTCTCGTGCCCGTTTTTGGTTTTACAGCGGCATGCCTGGCCAGTCCCGTGGCCTGGATACTCGCGGACCTGTTTCTCATACCGGCGTATTGTTACTGCGTCCGGGAGCTGGATAAAATCATAGAGAAATAGAAGGTGCGAAGTCTGGTTGCGCCATGCCTTCTTCTGTGATAAAATGAGTTTCAGCGGGTTTATTAGCAAGTTGATTTAGGAGGCGTTGCCATGAGCATACCTTATCAGGTACCGGGGTTATTCCTCACGTCGTTGTGCCACGTGATCGTCATTTACCATATGCTGGAGCGCAGGTATACAAAAAGAAAATTTGTACTCTGCAGCTGCCTGTATATAGTTGGTTTTATCTGCATGGGCGGGTACGCCTATGTGGCAGGAGGGATCAGTGCGATACGCACTTATCTGTTGATCGCTGTATGCCTGTTTTCGTTTTTCTGTCTCGTCTCGCAGGAATGCTTTTCGAAAAAGTGTTTTTTATTTCTCACCTATTTCGGTCTGTTTTCCGTGTTGGATAACAGCGTGAAGTTGATGGTGGAACAGTTTTTTCCAAAACTGTCCGCGCCGGTGGGATATTATGTGGTGAATGTGCTGCGAACGGCGGCGCTCCTTTTGATCCTGATACTATATAAAAAATATGCGGCGCCGGTCATACGCTCCCTCGCGGATATCGGAAAGGGCAGATGGTGGAAGCTGGTGCTGATTTCCCTGATGTTTTATCTGTTACAGGCTACATTCAGTATTTTGGAACGGCTTGGTGTGCTGCCGGAACTGCCCCTGTTTATCATGTTTGTCACAGTCAGTTTCCTGATGTGCGCGGTATACGGCGTTGTATTCAGCAATATCAGTTATATGGAAAAGGATGCGGAGGCAGCGTTGATCCGGCAGAATGCGGAATATCTTTCCGCTCAGCTGTCTACCCTGCAGGGCGCGGAGGAAACGCACCGCAGATTCCGCCACGATATGAGACATCACCTGAACATGATCGCGGAATATGCAAAAAACGACGATGTTTCCGGCATTCTTTCTTATGTCAGGGAATACAGCGTTGAGGGTTCGGAAGCGGAAGTAAAACGGTATTCCGTAAACAGTACGGTAAATATGATCCTTTCCGCTTATGCAGGCAAGGCGGGGGAAAGCGGCATCCAATTTTCTGTCAGGTGTACTGTTCCGGAAAAGCTGGCAGTAAGGGATATCGATCTGATCGCCCTTTTGGGAAATCTGCTGGAAAATGCCCTGCACGGCTGTCAGAAGTGCGGGAAAGAGACCTCATATATCGAAACACAAATCCGTCTGCAACATGACAGGCTTGTCATTGTCTGTGATAATACCTGTCCGCAGGATCTCGAGATCGCAGATGGACTTCCCGTCCGCAGGAGCATCGGCATATCCAGTATTGCTGCCGTCTGCCAGAAGTATAGAGGTAATCTGGATTACAGGGTGGAAAATGGAGTCTGTTCCGTCTGCGCTGTCCTGAGCGTGTAGGACAATCCCTGGCGGGGTGATTTCCGTTTAAAAAAAGAAAATTTATCCTATAGGATAGAGCAGTTATGTATCGTATCTGACAATAAAGTAATATCTTTTCTTTTTTTTTTCACAATTATATGATACAATCGTTTTAAAACTATAAAATATAGGAAGGACATGGATCTCATGGGTAAGAGTGTTGGAAAAGGAAACAATAATGGAGTAAAGGCGAAAACGGTAGCGATACTTGCGGTCTGTACACTTGTGGCGGGGATCGTGGTCGGCGGTATTGGTATGCTGATCTATAAGGAACTTTCCTCCCAGTCGGCAGACAATCTGAAGGACGGGGAAATATATGATTTTGAAAAGGGCGGCTACATCAAATTAGGCGAGTACAAGGGCTTGACGGCGGATGTGCAGCCGATGGACGAGGATGTCTATTCCGGAATGATCTCGGAAGCGGAGGAAGCGGAAGTGGAAGGCGATGATGTCGTGACCGACGGAGATCTCGTCAATATTGATTTCACAGGAACCCTTGACGGCGAAGAATTGGAAGATGCCTCGGAGGAGGATGCGTATGTATGGATCGGCAAGGGAGAATATGTGGATGACTTTGAAAAGGGGATCGTTGGCATAAAGAAGGGAGAAGAGAAGACGATCGACTGCAAATTCCCCTCGGACTATGACGACGACAGCCTGGCGGGAAAGACCGTCCAGTTTTCCATCAAGGTTTATGAAAAGTTCAGCAATAAGACAGCGCAGACGGTTTCAGGGGGAACATGCAATACCGTACAGGAATATTTTGAGTACGAGAAGGCGGCGCAGTTGGAAGAAAACCGCGAGAGCAAAGGAGAACTGGTGTGGGATGAACTCAGGGACGGCGTAAAAGTAAAATCTGTTCCCGAAAAGATGCTCGCCCGTGCAAATGAAGACGTCACGAAAATGTATACGAGTTTTGCCGAACTTTCTGGCATGGATGTCAATGAACTGCTGGAGAGTTTCGGGATGGACGAAGACGGATTGGAAGAGATCGCCAATGAGACGGTTACCGATATCATGATCGCGAAGACCATTGCGGCCAAAGAAGGTATCACAATGGATGATGAGTATTACAAAAAAGCGCTCTCGGAAATACTCGGAAGTGAGGAGTCGGACGATGATGACGAGGACGCAGGGGAAGCATCGGGAGATGCGCAGGAAAGAGCCGAAGGAGGGGCATCGCAAGATGCCGGGGAAGAGGCAGAAACGCCGAGAACCTTAGAAGAGCTGGAGACAGAGTTTATAGAAAGTATGGGAAGCCGGCCGCGGGACGAGATGCTGATTGAGCGGGTCAAGGACTTTGTGGGAGAGCACGCGAAAGAGGGAACGGCGGCTGACGAGGACGGCGAGATTTCGTTTGAGTAGTCGAAAAAGTGAGGAAAGCTATGTCAGATAAACAGACCGTGATTCATTACCAGTTTGAAAACAAAGATGTATATGAGCAGGCTTTGATGGAGGAAAAAGTCATTAAGTCGATGCGGAGCAAATTTAATCTGATGGACGGCAAGGTTGCGCAGAAGGTATATTGTAAGGCAGTGGAAGAACATGTATTCACTACAGTTGTAGGCTACGCTTTTTTGAATGAATTGCGGAATACGGCAGTCATCCGGGGGAAAATTCCACCGGAACGGCTGCCGGTTATTCCGGTTAAGGGCAGCCTCGGCGAAGTGGTCGTGCAGCAGGCGCGTCCGTCCGGAGTGAGGGCGGCGGATGGAAGCCGTTTTAAGCGGTTGTATGAGGGACAGCGCCTGATCAATAAAAAACTGAAGGTGGTCGTGTTTGCGCTTGTTGCCATCGTGATCGCGATCGTTGTCATGGATGTAAAAAGTGAGTATTCGGTCTTTACATATTTTACGGATTATAAGGCAAAAATGGAGGAAGAACTCATAGACAAGTACGAGCATTGGGAGAAAGAACTGACGGAGAGGGAAGCCGCGCTGGGAGGGCAGGATGCGGACTGATCAGCGCGTGACGTGCGGGGACAGACCGACACGGACAGACCGGCGACGGGCGGATTGATGATGAACGGGCCGGCGTGCGGAGTTGTATGCCAGTTCTTGTACAGGTGTGGAATGGAGGGATTTCATTTGGAACAGAAAATACTGATCGTAGACGATGAACAGAGGATGCGTAAGCTTGTTAAAGATTTTCTTGTGCGGGAAGATTTTCAGGTGCTGGAAGCGGCGGACGGCGAGAGCGCGGTTGATATTTTTTTGGAAGAAAAAAATATCAATCTTGTTATATTGGACGTGATGATGCCGAAAATGGATGGCTGGCAGGTTTGCCGGGAAATCCGGCAGTACTCCAGGGTGCCGATCATCATGCTGACGGCGCGCGGGTCGGAGGACGATGAGCTGCGCGGGTTTGAACTCGGCGTAGACGAATACATTTCGAAGCCGTTCAGCCCGAAAATACTCGTGGCGAGGGTGCAGGCCATCCTGCGGCGGGCGAACGCGGCCTCGGAAGATCTGATCGATTACGGCGGTATTTTGCTGAACCGGTCGGCTCACGAGGTGACGATCGACGGGAAAAAGGTTGATCTGAGTTTTAAGGAATTTGAGCTTCTCGCGTATTTTATGGAGAATAAGGACATCGCGCTGTCCCGCGAGCGCATATTGAACCATGTGTGGGATTATGATTATTTTGGTGACGCGAGGACGATCGATACCCATGTGAAGAAGCTGCGCAATAAGATGGGGGAAAAATGCGGAAAATACATTAAGACGATTTGGGGGATGGGATACAAATTTGAGATCGAATGAGGAAGCTGTGCAATAAGATGGGTAAAATACGGAAAATACATCAAAACGATTTTGGGATGGGATACAAATTTGAGATCGAATGAGGAAGCTGTGCAATAAGATGGGTAAAATACGGAAAATACATCAAAACGATTTTGGGATGGGATACAAATTTGAGATCGAATGAGGAAGGGTGAACTATGAAACAGTCTCTTCGGTTGCGGCTGGCGTTCCTTTCAGCCGGGATGATCATTTTGAGTGTTGTCATTTGCTGGACCATGAATCTTTTTTTGCTGCCCGGATATTATGAGGCGTTTAAGAAGAAGACGATGGACAGCGCGTACGAGCAGACCGCGGAATTGTTTGCTGCCAATGACTGGGAGTCGCTTGCGGTCGAACAGAAAAGTGAACTGTATGATGAGGTGGATAAGATCAGCCTGAACTCCAGTGTATCCATGTACATCATGGAGGTGAGGGTCAATGTCGAAAGCGGGATGGTGAACAGCGTGGACTATCTCTACCCCGGCATGAGCGACCAGATGAAGGAAAAGAATATGGCCCAGTTCAGCAAATATGTGATGTTCAAACGGCTGGGCAACGTATTTGACGAAAATTACGAGATCATTCAGAAAACGGAAAACTATGAACTCTATAAAGTGTATGACGAGCGCATGAATTCGAACTATATGGAGCTCGTCGGCGGCCTGAAGGGGGATTACTGGATCTATGTGCGTGCGAATTACCAGAGCATACAGGAGAGTGCTGCGATTTCCAATGAATTTCTGGCGTACGCGGGGGCCGCGGTTACAATCCTCTGCATTCTTATCATGATATTTTTCAGCAACCGCTATACGAAACCGATTCTTGCGCTGGCAAAACTGGCGCAGAAGATGGAACAACTTAATTTTGATGTGCGCTATGAAGAGGACCGGAAGGATGAGATCGGCGTGCTGGGCCACAGCATGAACTCCCTTTCCGATAAGCTGGAAGAGACGATCTCTGAGCTGAAAACGGCCAACAATGAACTGAAACTCGACCTGGAGCGCCGGTCCGAGCAGGAACAGATGCGCCAGGAGTTTTTGGCAAATGTATCCCACGAGCTGAAGACGCCGATCGCGCTCATCCAGGGATACGCCGAGGGACTGCAGGAAAATGTGAACGACGATCCGGAGAGCCGGGACTTTTACTGTGAGGTCATTGTCGACGAGGCGGCGAAGATGAACCAGATGGTCAAACGCCTTCTCAGCCTGAACCAGCTGGAATTTGGAAACGGGCAGGTGCATTTGGAACACTTCGATGTCCGCGAGGTCGTAAGGTCGGTGCTGGCATCATCGGATATCCTGTTCCGGCAAAAGGAGATCACGGTGTCATGTTCGGAACCGGGGCCGGTCTTTGTCTGGGCCGACGAATATATGACGGAGGAAGTCGTCATGAATTACGTGAGTAATGCGGTCAACCACATCGGCGGCGACCGCATGATCGAGGTGAAAATACAGAGCGGCGGTGATAAGGCGAGGGTCAGCGTATTTAATACTGGAAATAAGATCCCGGAGGAAGAGATTGACAAGATCTGGAATAAATTTTACAAGGTGGATAAGGCGCGGACCAGGGAGTACGGGGGAAATGGGATCGGATTGTCCATTGTAAAGGCAATCATGGATGCCCATAATCAGCAGTATGGAGTAAAAAATTATGACAATGGTGTAGAATTTTGGTTTGAATTAGATGAAAAGGCTGAAAATTGATTGAAGTTTGGATGAAAATGTGTTAAGATAGAGTATATCGGTTAGAAAACGCATATGCGCAAAAGGAGGAAAAAAAGTTGAAGAAAAAGTGCATTCTTTTATTTTGCCTCTGCTTTAGCGTGGTTGTGCTTGCCGGATGTGACAGCGGCAGCGAATTGACGACGGAAGAGCGGGATAAGATTGCGGAGTACTCAGCGGGCATACTGTTACAGCATTATGGTAAATACAGCCGGAGGCTGATAAGACAGGAGGCAGCGGCGCCGGATAACACCGAATTACCGGCAGCGGCTACGCCGGTTCCGGTGGAAGATGATAAAAAACCAGTGGAATCAAACGAGACGCCAGAAGACGGGGATCAGGAAGAGAATCTCAGGGAAGTTTCACTCGACGACCTGTACCATGTTGCGGGTATGAATGTCAGATATCGCTCATATGCTGTCTGTAAGGAGTATCCGAAAAAAACTTCTTCATTCCAGTTGACAGCGAAAAAAGGGCATCGTCTCGTGGTCGTGCAGTTTGATCTGAAAAATACGGCAAAGAAGCTGGTGAAGGTAAATCTTGGCGAGCGGCAGATCGACTATCTGCTGGATGCGGACGGGGCCACTTACAAGCCTACGATCGCGATCCAGAAAAACGGCGGTATGAACTATCTGGATACGAAGTTAAAACCGGGCCAGTCGGAAAAGGCGATCCTTGTATTTGAAATTCCAAAGAATTCTGCGCCATTTGGTTCTGCTGTTCTGACGATAAAAGAAGGTGACAGCGCTTCGACCGTGCGCCTGAAATGATGATACCGGAAAAAGGATGGAGGCTGAGGAATGGAATACAAGGAGAAAAAGAGGAGTTTGTTTTTCGGACTTCCGTTATCTTTTACTACATATACGATCACGGAAAATAAGATTAACATAAAAAAGGGATTGCTCCGCAGGGTGGAGGATGATACGTTGCTTTATAAAGTACAGGACGTGAAATTGGTGCGGGGGATACTGGAACGAATCTTTAAGATGGGGACGGTCATTTGTTATTCCAGCGATGTGACAGATGCGAAGCTGATGATCACCCACATTAAGCATAGTTCAGAGATTAAGGAATTTATTTTGCAGACTTCGGAGGCAGAACGGAGGAAAATGAGGGCGATCCATACAGTTGGACTGGACGCGCCGGGGGAAGCAGAGTATGGCAACCAGGAGGATTGGCAGTGATGCCGGAAAAAGGAGGAGATTAATTTGTCAGTTGAAACAGCGAATGATACAGGAATTTTGTTGGAAAGTGGAACAAACGAACTGGAACTGCTGGAATTTATGGTAGGAAACCAGTTTTACGGTATCAATGTGGCGAAGATCAGGGAACTGTGTCCGTTTCAGGCGCCGACCCCGGTGCCGAACGCCCATGAGTTCATCGAGGGGATCTTTATGCCCCGGGATATGCTGATCACAGTGATCGATCTGTGCAAGGCACTGGGGATGCCGTCTTCGGTAAATACAGAAAATGACATGTATATCATAACGAATTTTAATCGTTTACATACGGCATTTCATGTTCAGAAAGTAGTGGGGATACACAGGGTTTCCTGGGAAGATATCGCGAAACCGGATTCGACGATCGCCGCGTCAGGAAAAGGAGTGGCGACGGGGATCGCGAAAGTGGACGATAAGATCATTATCGTTTTGGATTTTGAAAAGATCGTGTCAGAGATCAATCCGGAAACCGGGTTGAAACTTTCAGAAGTGGATGCGATGGGTGAGCGTTCGAGGCATGATTGTCCGATCCTCCTCGCGGAAGATTCACCGCTTCTTCTGGAGATGTTGAAAAAATGTCTGACCCGTGCCGGGTATACGCATCTGATCCCTACGACGAACGGAAAAGAGGCGTGGAATGTGCTGGATCGTCTGATGAAGGACGGAGCCGTTATCGGTGAGGATATCGCCTGTGTGATCACGGATATTGAGATGCCGCAGATGGACGGCCACCATCTGGCGAAGCTGATCAAGACGGATGAACGGTTTGAAGGAATGCCGGTCGTGATCTTTTCTTCGCTCGTCAACGATGAGATGAGGCGTAAAGGAGAGGCACTCGGCGTGGATGCGCAATTGTCAAAACCGGAGATTGGGAAGCTGGTTAGACAGCTTGATCTGTTATTGAAGTGATCAGGGTGGTTAAATCAAAGGGAGGTAACGGCTGGCTATGGCAAATGAGGGAGAATCCTATTTGGATGAGCTTTTAAATACAGTAGCACCGGATTGGGAGGACACTCCGATCAGTGCGGACAATATTTTGGAAGATTTTAATGAGGACTTAGAGGAAGAGGTGTCTCTGGAGGATGCGTTAGCCATCTTAAATGACTTGCCGGATTCGGACATTGTTTATGAAGAAAATGAGTCGTGGGATGGCGTGGACGAACTGGCAGGGTTGACTGATTTCGGTGAGGATATCGGCGAGGTCACGGATTTTGGCGAGACGCCGGCTGCTGACTCGAAATCGGCGAAAGACCCGGCACCGGCGACGGAAGAACGATCGACAGAACTGCCGGAAAGTTCAGCGGCAGAACCGCCGGAAAAATCATCGGCAGAACCGCCGAAAAAATCATCGGCGGTCGAGGAGGCTGTTGTTCCGGATGAAATGGCAGTCGAAGAGGTGCCTGATATTCCACTTGATACTATGCTGGAAGACGATCTGTCTGGCGGTCTCGATTCGGCAGATGAGCCGATGTCGGACATACCGGAGATGGACATTCCGGTTTTTGATGATGCGCCGGCTTCTTCCAGTCAGGGATCCGATTCGGAGGAGCAGCCATCCAGTGACAGTGTTGATGTCGATGATATTTTCCAGGACGCGCTTTCGGCGGTCGGATACAGCGGAAATGACGAGGAAGACGAGGATGATTTTCTCACGGTCGATCCGGTAGGCGGATTTATGGAAGACGCAGATGAGGGAATCACATCCGTCCCACCTGCGGATCCGTTAGGAGAGGCAGAATCAAAGCCGAAAAAGAAAGAGAAAAAAGGACCCGGCTTTTTTGCCAGGATATTTGGCAACGTCATAACCGATCAGACAGCAGCTCAGGAGGAGAAAGAGCGTCAGGAAGAACAGGCGGCGAAGGAGAAAAAGGCGGCCGCAAAAGAAGAAAAGAAAAAGCAGGCTGAAATATCGAAAGAAGAAAAGGCACAGCAGGCGCAGGAAGCGAAAGAGCGGAAAAAGCAGCTGAAGGCAGAACAGGCAGCGAAAAAGGCAGAGGAAAAGGAAGAGAAGAAGCGTCTCAAAGAGGAACGGAAGGCAGAGGAAGCCGCACAGGAAGTGGTCGGAAAGATCAATCCGGTCGGGGCAGCCATAGTTGTAATTTTCTTTGCGACCATCGGTATATTAACCTTTTTCGGATCAATGCTGTTAAATCGGAATACGTCGTTGAAAAACGCGGAGAATTATTTTGCCAGCGGTGAGTATATGCAGGCGTATGACACGATACATATGATCGATGTGGACGAGGAAAACGACTCGTTGTACAGGCAGATCCGTATGTGTGCGGAGATACAGAAGGAGATTGATTCTTATGTCAATTATTCTTCCATGAATATGCAGGTGGAGGCGCTTGATTCTCTTATCAAAGGGATCCGTTTCTACGATCTGAACAGGCCGGATGCGGATTCGCTCGGGATAGCGGGTCAGGTGGATCGCCTGGGAGGCCAGTTGTCGTCCAGCCTCAGTAGTTTTGGGATAGATGCGGACGCTGCGAGAGACTTGCTGCAGATTTCGGATCAAAGGGAATATACGAGAGAACTGGAGGAAATTGTAAACCGTATGCCTGCCGTTTAAGAGGGCAGAGGGAAGACAAAAGACAGGAGAACAGACATGATTGCAATCGTTGACTACGATGCCGGAAATATCAAAAGCGTTGAGAAAGCATTACAGTATCTGGGCGAGAAGCCGGTCATAACGAGAGATACGGATACCCTTCTGCGGGCGGATAAGGTGATCGTGCCAGGGGTTGGCGCGTTTGGCGTGGCGATGCAGCAGATGGCGCGCTACGGACTGCCGGAAACGCTCCATGAGATCGTCAGCAGGGAGACGCCGGTTCTCGGCATCTGTCTCGGCCTGCAATTGTTTTTTGACAGTAGCGAAGAGGCGGAGGGCGTGAAGGGACTATCTCTTCTGCCGGGCAGGATCGTTCGCATTCCCCCGAAGGAGGGATATAAGATTCCGCATATGGGTTGGAATTCGATCCGGGTCAATAAGTCGTCGCGGCTTATGAGCGGCGTTGAGGACGGTTCTTATGTCTATTTCGTCCATTCCTATTATTTAAAGGCGGATCGGCCGGAAGATGTGGCAGCTACGACGGATTACGTCGTTCCGATCGATGCGGCGGCGGAGCGGGGAAATGTGTTCGCGACACAATTCCATCCGGAGAAGAGCGGAGAGGTAGGCCTCCGTATTTTAAAAAATTTTATTGCTCTTTAGAGATTTGAAAGGATTGGTTTCACAGATGTTTACAAAGAGGATCATCCCGTGTTTGGATATTGATGGGGGAAGAGTGGTAAAAGGAGTCAATTTTGTGAATCTCCGGGACGCAGGGGATCCGGTTTCCGTGGCAGCCGCTTATGACAAGGCGGGAGCCGATGAACTGGTATTTCTTGACATAACCGCTTCCAGCGATACGCGGGATATAAAAGTAAATATGGTGCGGAAGGTGGCGGAAACGGTGTTTATCCCATTTACCGTGGGCGGAGGTATCCGTACGATCGATGATTTCCGGATGATCCTGCGCGAGGGGGCGGACAAGGTGTCTGTCAACACGGCGGCGATCCTTCATCCGGAACTGGTATCCGAGGCGGCGGATAAGTTCGGGAGCCAGTGCGTCGTCGTGGCGATTGACGCGAAGCGAAGGACTGACGGTTCCGGCTGGTCGATCTATAAAAACGGCGGCCGGGTCGATATGGGCATTGATGCCGTGGAATGGGCGATGAGAGTGGAGAAACTCGGTGCCGGTGAGATCTTACTTACGAGTATGGATTGTGACGGCACAAAAGACGGGTACGATATTGAATTGACGAGGACGATTTCGGAACATGTATCGATACCGGTCATTGCTTCCGGCGGTGCGGGGAAAAAGGAGCATTTTCGGGACGCGTTGACGGATGGGAAGGCGGATGCTGTTCTGGCGGCGTCGCTCTTTCATTTTAAGGAACTGGAGATCATGGATCTGAAAAAATATCTGTCGGAACAGGGTATCAGTGTCCGGCTCGCATGATTTTTACCATTTTTGAAGCGTCGCATTTTTACGGCGCTTTTTTATCCAATTGGATCCATTTATTTTAGAGAACGATTATCATTAGCCAGAGGGAGGAACAGATGGATGGCTGGATTGACAGGACAGTGGGAGCAGGCGCTTTCTCAGGAATTTACGAAAGATTACTATAAGAAATTATTTTTATTTATCAAGGAAGAATACAGCAAGGTCGCCGTGTATCCGCAGGCGGGGGATATTTTTAACGCGTTTCACCTGACGCCGTTTGAAAAGGTGAAGGTCGTGATCATCGGCCAGGATCCGTATCATAATCCGGGACAGGCACATGGCCTCTGCTTTTCGGTAAAGCCGGGCGTCGAAATTCCGCCTTCCCTCGTCAATATTTATCAGGAACTGCACGATGATCTGGGCTGCCGCAAACCAAACCACGGATATCTGAATGAATGGGCCGAGCAGGGAGTATTGCTTTTGAATACCGTATTGACTGTCCGCGCGCACAAACCGATGTCTCACCGGGGCGTGGGCTGGGAGGAGTTTACCGACGCTGTGATCCGGAAAGTCAATGAGATCGACCGGCCGGTCGTATTTATTTTGTGGGGAAAACCAGCGCAGGAAAAGGCGAAGATGCTTGACAATCCCAAACATCTTATTTTAAAATCTTCCCATCCCAGTCCTCTCTCCGCGTACCGCGGATTTTTTGGAAGCAGGCCGTTCAGCCAGGCCAATCAGTTTTTGCAGGAGCATGGGGAGACGCCGGTAAACTGGCAGATATCAGATATAGATAAATAAGCGGCGGCGCGTTTGTTTTGAAGAAAAAGTTGGAAAAAGGAGCGGGAAGAGATGCAGGAGCAGATGGAAAACGTATTGATGGAAGTGGGGAAAGTCATAAAGGGGAAAATGGCAGAGAAGGAAATGATCCTGGCTGCCATTTTATCCGGCGGGCACATTCTTCTCGACGATATACCGGGAGTGGGAAAGACAAGCCTGGCGATGGCATTTTCCAGGGCGATGGCGCTGTATGCGAACCGTATGCAGTTTACTTCGGATGTTTTGCCGAGCGATGTGGTGGGATTTCATTTGATCGAGCCAGACGGGACGAAGGTGTATCAGAGGGGAGTTATTATCTGCCATCTGTTTTTGGCGGATGAGATCAACCGGGCTTCATCGAAGACTCAGTCGGCGCTTTTGCAGGTGATGGAGGAGCGCTGTGTCACAGTGGACGGTGTGACGATGCAGGCGCCGGAGCCATTTGTCGTGATGGCGACGCAGAATCCGGTCGGCTCGGTCGGGACACAGCTTCTTCCGGAATCACAGGTAGACCGTTTTATGATCTGTCTGTCGCTCGGTTATCCGGCGCATGAGGAGGAAGTGCTGCTGTTGAAAGAACGTCAGGGGATCAATCCTCTCGAGCAGGTGATGCAGGTCATGACGAGGGAGGAATTGCTGGACGTACAGGACCGGGTGAAACATTTGCATCTGGATGAAGATATTTATGATTATATCGTATCGCTTTCTGAGGCGACCCGGGCGCATGATCAGATCAGTCTGGGCATGAGTCCGCGCGGGACGCTTTCGCTCATGGAACTCAGTAAGGCAGTTGCGTTTATGAATGAACGAAATTGTGTGTTCCCCGAAGATGTGAGAGCGGCGTTCCCTTATGTGGCCTGCCACCGCATCATGCTCACGTCGAGGGCAAAGGTAGAAAAAGTGACAAAAGAAGATATTATGTTAGGGATATTGACAAAAGTAAAAATAAGGTGACAAGGTATGGTGATAAAGAATTGGATCATATATATCACGGTTATGATCGGCCTTGCCGTCTTTACTATTTTATACATCAAGCAGAGCGGGTTTATCGTTTTTGTGATGGCAGCGGTCGTCCCGCCCGTCTATTCCGTGATTTTATACGCGCTTTCGAAAAGGAGCGTAAAAGTAACGTTTTTTCAGGATATGCAGTCCGTGGAAAAAGGAAGCCGGTTTGAAATTCCGGTTTGCATCGAAAACAACGGCGCGATCAGCAGGGATAGTACGGTACTATTGTTCTTTACCGTCTGTGACGGTCTGGGGGCGCACTCACGGAGCATGAAGAAGAAAATTTATCTGGGGTCAGCCCGCGAAGAGATCCTGCTTTCCTTTGTGCCGGAGCACTGTGGTTTCTATGAAGTCAGATTAGAGGGTATCAAGCTGTATCAGGGTTTTTCCCTGCTGAGATCTACCGTCCGGGCCGAGGCACGCACATCGTTTCTCGTCATGCCGGAATATCGGGAGTTTCCGATCCGTATCGAGATGGATGGGGAGGAACGGGAGGGCGAAAGCGACTGCTATTCTGCGGTGAAAGCCGGAAATGATCCGTCCGAATTATTTGATATCAGGTATTACCGGCCGGGTGACAGGCTCAACTGCATCAACTGGAAGCTTTCGGCAAAGAAGCAGGAGATGGTCGTACAGGATTATGGATTTTCAATTGCCTGTGATACGGCGGTGTTCCTTGATCTTGCGAATGAAAAGGATCCGGATAAGATTGAAAAAGCAATTGAGATCCTGTATTTTACGGCAATGCAGCTGGTGATGGCAAAAAGGCTGTTTTATGTGATCTGGAACGATGCGCGGGAACAGAAGCTGAGACGCCGTGGGGTCCGGGAAGAGGAAGATCTTTCCCATGTGCTCATTGAGGTGATGCGCTCCGGCATGACGAATGGGAGCGAACCGATCGAGGATCTCTACAGCGCCCAGTTTGAGGGGGAGTATCTGTTTGCCTGTATCTTTATCTATTCGGGGCGGAAGCAGCTCGAAGATGAGATCGTGAGGGACAGGCTGCGGACAAACTCCATTGAGTTTGTGCAGGTACAGAAGGGGGATGTATTTTGAAACGGATCCAGTTACTGCCGCTCGTTGTATTGATTTGGTGCGGCGGCATCAGTCTTTCGAGCGGATTGTATTTTGAAGATGTCAATATTGTCCTTTATTTGCTGCCGATTGCGCTCATGATGGGGATTTATTATTTTCTGCGCTTTCTGTGTGAGGGGTTTAAGAAGAAGGAATTTATAAGTTTTGGCGGTTCCTTTCTCCTGAGCCTGATGAGCTTTGCTTTCTTAAAGAAGATCATCGTTCCCGGATTATGCGTGATCATGAATGCGATTTCTTACAAGTTTGCCGTTTCGTACGGTATTACTTTGAGGACATTCGCGCAGGAGGGGACAGGTTCCGTTGGACTGGCAGTCAGCCAGATCATCGCGCTCGTTACAGTGGCCACCCTGTACTTATATGAAAAACATGTGCCAGTTGCCGTAACGGCGCTGCCGTCCTTTGTTCTGTTTATTACTTCGATCGCTGCGGACGGAGTGCCCTTTGAGTGGTGTACGGTCCTTTACGGGGCGGCGCTCATTATCTTTCTCGGCATGGGACGGCGGGGCGGCAATATTTCCCGCTTTCTAATTTTAACCGCGTGTACGGCGGCGACGGCAGTCATCGTCGGCTCTGCTTTTTCATGGGCAGATCTGAGCGAACAGATGTGGGAATACCGCGACCGGATCGCGACGGTCGGAAGCGGCCAGGGCGGTTCGGGTTCGGATCACCCGGCGACCGAAGAAAAAAAGCAGTTCATTAATTTTGGACAATTTAATAAAGACGGTAATATTAGTTATAACGGAACGATAGAATTAAGAATAAAGACGGAACAGCCGTTGGGGGCAAGGAAGCTGTTTCTGCGCGGGTTCATTGGTACAACGTATGACAGTAATGAATGGGGCGGGTTTTGGATAAAAAGGGATAAGAATCAGGATTTAGGAGACATTTTCGAATGGAATACAGCGATTGAAGTGGAAAATGTGTATGATAAAGGACGGTATATGCCGTATTCTGTCAACGAGGATCAATACGAGGAACTTATAGGAAGTCCAGCTGGTCTCGTTTCTGGAGATAAATTTTTAGGCGGAAAATGGGGCGATACACTGAATATGGATCTGGACTTATATAGGCGGATTGATAGGGAAATCATTCAGGAAAAGAAAGTGAAAACGGTGAAGCAGGCGATCAACATCGTTAAGGATTATTTTGGAAACGGATTTCAATACAGTCTGACTCCGGGAAAATTGAAATATGGGGTGAACGAGGTGGAGAAATTTATGTTTCGCACGAAGACAGGCTATTGTACACATTTTGCTACTTCTGCTGCCATGATCTTCCGCGCGATGGGCATTCCGGCCAGACTTGCCGAAGGGTATATGGTAAGTGGAGATAAGATCATTCCCGATGAAGTTGTCGATGTATGTGATTATAACGCGCATGCCTGGGTAGAGATCTATATTGAAGATGAAGGCTGGATGCCGCTGGATGTCACGTCGTACGTTTTGGGGGATCTGACGCAGGAAATGGAGTTGACGGAAGAGCAGAGGGAACGGATCCGCCAGCATCAGCAGGAACAGCAGAGGCAGGAGGAGAAAAAGCGCAGGGAGCGGAAAGAGAAAGAAGAGCAGGAAAAGGAGCCAATGCGCACGCCCGCGCGTGTGGCTGACGGGGGAGGGGCGGCTGAACTCTGGCATCTGGTACGGGATTGGACGACGGAGAATGTGCGCCGGGAAACGGCATTTGCCGCCATTTTGCTTCTGATCGTCTGCGGTTCCGGCGCGGCAGCGGTCGTTTTCATCCGCAGGCGCACAAATCTCGAGAAGATCAGGCGGAAGATGAAAAGCGGCAGTTATGGAGCGAGGCTTCTGTTTGTCAATGATCAGTTAGCGGATTTCTGGCATGAGGCCGGCGCCCCCTGGGATTATTATGACAGTGCCGTGCAGGCGGGACAGATCTTTCAGCAGACGAAGAAATATTATCATCTGCTTTTGCGGGCATCGCTGGAAGAAGAGAAAAAGGAGCAGGTCCGCCAGTATGTCATCTACGTTTATAAGAGCCGGTTCGCGGAAGAGGGAATCGGCGGGGAGGCGTTTGCGGAGAGTATGCGCTACCTCGGGGAACTATTGGAGGTGATCCGCGAAAATGCTGAGAAAAAGAAGTGGAAAAAATTTAGAAAATGTAGTATGGTGAGAGTATTAGAAAAGGAGATGGAGGACAAAAAATGAACGAACATAAGTTGCAGGCCTGGAAAAACCAGGCCGAAACGATCATAAAAAATCTGGAAAAGCGAAATATGGAAGGGTACTTTGCCGAGACAAAGGAAGAGGCCGTGAAGATCATCATGGAGCGCTTCCTCACGCCGGGGACGAGCGTCTGCTTCGGCGGTTCGATGACGCTTAAAGAGTCCGGTCTCATGGATGCGATCGGGAAGAGCGACTGTATCGTCTATGACCGCATGGCTCCCAAGACGCCGGAGGAAATGCGGGACATGAAGGCGAAAATGATCAACAGCGATTATTTTCTCATGAGTACGAACGCGATCACGATCGACGGGGAACTCGTAAACATCGATGGATTTGCCAACCGCGTGTCTTTCCTGTGCTACGGGCCGGAGCATGTGATCGTGCTGGCCGGGATGAATAAGGTCGTGAGCGGGGTCGAGGACGGCGTGAGGCGCGTCCGGGATGTGGCGTCCCCGCCGAATACCGTGCGTCTGAACAAAAACACGCCGTGCGCGAAAACTGGCCGCTGCGGGGACTGCTACAGTGAAGAATGTATCTGTTCCCAGCTCGTCATCACGAGGCGGAGCGGCGTGAAGAACCGGATCAAGGTGATCCTGGTGGCAGAAGAGCTGGGATACTGATCGTATGGGGAAGAAATTATTTATCGCTGAAAAACCGAGTGTGGCGCAGGAATTCGCGAGGGTACTGCATGTCAGGGGACGGCGGGGCGACGGGTTCATCGAGTCGGAGGACAGTGTCGTGACGTGGTGTGTCGGGCATCTGATCACGATGAGTTACCCGGAGGTGTATGATCCCGCCTATAAAAAGTGGGCATTTGAGACGCTTCCCTTTCTGCCGGAAACATTCCGTTACGAAGTCATTCCCGATGTGAGAAAGCAGTTTGAGACCGTAAAGGGACTGTTAAACCGACCCGATGTGGAGGCGATCTACGTCTGCACCGATTCCGGGCGCGAGGGAGAATACATATACCGTCTGGTGGATGAGATGGCGCAGGTGCCGGAGACGAAGAAGAAGTTCCGGGTCTGGATCGATTCCCAGACCGAAGATGAGATCCTGCGCGGCATCCGGGAGGCAAAACCGCTGTCGGCCTACGATAACCTCAGTGCGTCCGCCTATCTGCGGGCGAAAGAAGATTATCTGATGGGGATCAATTTTTCCCGCGCCCTGTCGCTGAAATACGGCGGCTGGCTCAATGACAACGTAGAGGGAAAAAAGTGGACGTCGGTTTCGGTCGGCCGTGTCATGACCTGTGTACTCGGCATGGTCGTTTCGCGGGAATGGGAGATCCGAAAATTTGTGAAAACTCCGTTTTACCGGGTGATCGGTTCTTTTTCCCCGCAGGGACTTTCCGGCGGGGCCGGAGGGGAAGCGGGCGAACAAGCGGGAGTTGAAACGGGCGAGAGCGGGAACGCGTTTGAGGGCGAGTGGCGTGTCTGCGAGGAGTCCCATTATTTCCAGTCCCCGAAGTTATATAAGGAGAATGGTTTTCTGGACGAGGAGACGGCGAACGCGCTCATCCGGGAGCTGAAGTCGGAGGAGCGGGAGGCTGTGATTGAGTCGGTGGAGAAAAAGAAGGAAAAGAAAAATCCGCCTCTTTTGTTTAACCTGGCAGAACTTCAAAACCTGTCATCCAAATTGTTTAAGATCAGTCCGGACGAGACGCTCCAGATCGTGCAGGAACTGTACGAAAAGAAGCTGGTGACATATCCCCGTACCGACGCCAGGGTGCTCAGCAGCGCGGTGGCGAAGGAGATTACGAAGCAGCTGAAAGGACTGCAGGGGTATGAACCCGCCCTCCCGTATCTGCGGGAGATCGCACGCATGAAAAGTTTTGAAAAGCTGGAAAAGACGCGCTATGTCGATGACAAAAAGATTACCGACCACTACGCCATCATACCGACCGGGCAGGGATTGTCGTCGCTGAAATCGCTGAAACCCGTATCCGCCCGGATGTATGAAGTCATTGTCCGCCGGTTTCTCAGCATCTTTTACCCGCCGGCCGTGTACCAGAAGATCAATGTCGTGCTGGTGGTAGATAATGCGCACATGCACAGGGAACGGTTCCACACATCGCAGAAAGTACTGGTGGAGGAAGGCTTTTTGCCGGTTACGAAATATTCATTTACACAGAAAAAGGAAAAAGACGAGGAACAGCCGGAGACGAATTCTTTGCTTCCCCGGCTGAAAAAGGGGATGAAATGCGCGATCGGCGGTATGAGTATCAAAGAGGGCGAGACGTCCCCGCCGAAACGTTACAATTCGGGGTCGATCATTCTGGCGATGGAAAATGCCGGACAGCTCATTGAGGATGAGGAGCTGCGCGCGATGATCAAGGGAAGCGGTATCGGGACAAGTGCTACGCGGGCGGAGATCCTGAAGAAGCTGTTCCATATTTCCTATCTGAACCTGAATAAGAAGACGCAGATCATTACGCCGACTTTAAAAGGAGAACTCGTCTGCGGCATCGTCCGCTACGCGATACCAGCGATGCTCAGTCCCAAACTGACGGCGAGCTGGGAAAAGGGCCTGACCGGGGTTTCGGAAGGCGGCATCAGCGAGGCGGAGTACATGGGGAAACTGACCGACTTTGTCAGCGTGCAGGTCGGTAAGGTAAAAGGAACGGATAACAAAGCGCAGCTGCGTTCTTATTGTAATGCGGCCAGGGAGTATTATTCTCCCGGTAAAAAGAAAGAAAAGGAGAGCAAAGCGTGAAAGAGTTGACGAACATCGAGTTATTTGAGGACCATAAGACGATCGCGTGGGAGCTGATCGCGCAGTATGAATATCCGTATGACGTACTGCCCCATATCGGGGAGTTTATCGTCAGACTGGGGGAAAGTTTGCCGGCGGACCGGTTTGAACGGCGCGGGGATGATATATGGATCGCGAAGAGCGCCGTCGTAACCCCGAGCGCGTGCCTGAACGGGCCGGCTATCATCGACGAGGAGGCCGAGGTGAGGCACTGCGCGTTTATCCGCGGGAATGCGATCGTCGGGAAAGGGGCTGTCGTGGGAAATTCCACGGAACTGAAAAATGTCATCCTGTTCGACGGCGTGCAGGTACCCCACTACAATTACGTCGGGGATTCGCTGCTCGGCTATAAGTCCCATATGGGGGCCGGTTCGATCACCTCCAATGTCAAGTCGGATAAGACGCTCGTGGAGATCCGCTGCGGCGGCGAAAAGGTGAAGACCGGCCGGAAGAAAATGGGCGCCGTTCTCGGCAGTTTTGTCGAGGTCGGATGCGGCAGCATTTTAAATCCCGGCACGGTGATCGGCAGCCACACAAACGTATATCCGCTCTCTTCGGTGCGCGGATACGTGCCGGGCGGGAGTATTTATAAGAAACAGGGCGAAATCGTGCAGAAATATTGACAATTTTAGCAAAATATTGTACGATTAAGTGAGAATTTGAAGAGGTAAGAAAGGAGTTACAATCGACATGATTTATTCACAGGAAGTAGAAAACATGTGCCCAGTTGCTCAGGGTGTCAGCCACGGCTGCGCACCGATCCCAGAAGAAGCAAAATGGGTAAAGGCAAAAGAAGTTAAAGACATTTCCGGTTTTACACACGGTGTAGGCTGGTGTGCACCGCAGCAGGGAGCCTGCAAACTGACTCTTAACGTAAAAGAAGGTATCATCCAGGAAGCTCTCGTGGAGACGATCGGCTGTTCCGGTATGACGCATTCCGCTGCGATGGCTGCCGAGATCCTTCCGGGACGCACGGTGCTTGAAGCGCTGAACACCGACCTTGTGTGCGACGCGATCAATACCGCGATGAGAGAGTTGTTCCTTCAGATCGTTTACGGACGTTCCCAGAGTGCTTTTTCGGAGGACGGTCTTGCCATCGGCGCCGGTCTGGAAGATCTCGGAAAAGGTCTTCGTTCCCAGGTTGGTACAATGTACGGTACGCTCAAAAAAGGCCCGCGCTATCTGGAGATGGCAGAGGGTTATGTAACAGCCATTGCTTTGGACAAAGATGATTTGATCATTGGTTATAAATTCGTTAGCCTCGGTAAAATGACTGACTTTATCAAGAAGGGTGATGACCCGAATACGGCTTACGAGAAAGCCTGCGGTCAGTATGGCCGTGTGGATGACGCCGTTAAGCTCATCGATCCGAGAACGGATGAAGAAGTCGCAAAATAATAAAAGGAGGTAACGAAATAATGGCTTTATTTGAATCATATGAAAGAAGAATAGATAAAATCAACAGCGTGTTGAACGAATACGGCATCTCCTCGATTGAAGAGGCGGAGAAGATCACGAAAGATGCCGGTCTGAACGTATACGATCAGATCAAAGGCATTCAGCCGATCTGTTTTGAGAACGCGTGCTGGGCTTACACGGTAGGCGCTGCGATCGCGATCAAAAAGGGCTGCAAGAGGGCAGCGGACGCAGCCGCAGCAATCGGAGAGGGACTGCAGGCATTTTGTATCCCGGGTTCGGTTGCCGATACCCGTAAAGTAGGTTTGGGACATGGAAACCTGGGCAAGATGCTCCTCGAGGAAGAGACCGAGTGCTTCTGTTTCCTTGCCGGCCATGAGTCGTTTGCCGCAGCGGAAGGCGCGATCGGAATTGCTGAGAAAGCAAACAAAGTGCGTAAAAAACCTCTCCGCGTCATTTTGAACGGACTGGGAAAAGACGCGGCACAGATCATTTCCCGTATCAACGGCTTTACGTTTGTCGAGACCGAATACGACCCGTATACGAATACGGTGAAAGAGGTGTCCCGCATTTCATATTCCGAAGGACTCCGCTCCAAAGTAAACTGCTATGGCGCGAATGACGTACAGGAAGGCGTTGCGATCATGCACAGAGAGGGCGTGGATGTTTCGATCACAGGTAACTCGACGAACCCGACCCGTTTCCAGCACCCGGTAGCAGGTACATATAAAAAGGAATGCCTCGAGCAGGATAAGAAGTATTTCTCCGTAGCATCCGGCGGTGGAACCGGACGTACGCTCCACCCGGACAATATGGCAGCAGGCCCGGCTTCTTACGGTATGACGGATACACTCGGACGTATGCACAGCGACGCGCAGTTCGCAGGTTCTTCGTCCGTACCGGCACACGTTGAGATGATGGGACTCATCGGCGCAGGAAATAACCCGATGGTTGGTATGACGGTAGCGGTAGCGGTTTCGATCCAGGAAGCGGCAGATAATGGGAAGTTCTAATTGTCGTTGGGAATTTTAATTGCCTTTGGAAATTTTAATTGCCATTGGAAGTGCTAGTAAAATGGTGTAGAACCCGCTAACTGTTGTGAAGAAGCAGTTTCATATGGGAGCAGATCGGATTTGGTTTTGTCTGATTTGCTCTCTTTTTTGTTCTATAAGGCGCTGTAAGATCTGCCATAAGGCCAGAACAGTAAGATGTGCTTGTCAAGATTTGGTATGCTGGCATTACATGGGTATTACGATGGACAGAAGATACAGACTTTAGAGGCGATTCAGGCAAAGAAGAACCAGAAGGTAATTATTACTGTGCTGGATGAGTTTATTGAGGGGATGCCTATCAGAAAAGAACATTCTGCCAGAGGTTTGCTTTCTGAGTATGCGGACATCGAATTGTGGAAAAAAGAAAAGACTGCATGGGAAAAGGCGGTGGTTCAGAAGTCAATATCCCTGAGGAACAGGTAGTAAGGTTGGGGTTGGAAATATTTGCAGAACAAAATCTGGATTTTGTGGATTGTATATTATATGCTTATAACCGAGGAAAGGGGTATGAGGTTAAGACATTTGATAAGAGGTCAGGGGTATTCATCTGCTTTTGCTGTAATGGGGAGGTATCGGAGTGGAATTGATGGTCCCTGAAGTTGAACTGGTTCAGTCTTTTGCTGTTTGGGAAGTCTGCCCTGCCTGTTCAGGCATTCTTTTCGGAAGGCAGCGGCACATTCCCGGATTCGGGGTATATATTTTACTTTTTTTCTTTCATAATGGCAACAATTTCTGCCAGAGAGTTGATTTCCCTGTCAGATAAGCCATCCACGCTTAGCGTCCTTACGGTTTCCCTGCCGATGAGATAGTCGCAGAATCTTATCACTAAGAAAACTTTGAGAGGCGGTGATACTATGACAGAACGATTGACATGGCAGGAGATTCAGATGCAGTACCCTGATCAGTGGGTTGGTCTGGTAGAAGTTAAGTATTTAAATGATGATGGGGTATCAATCGAATCAGCGGTTGTGAAATATACAGATTTGTCAAAAGGGGAACTTACGAAACGGATGCTGGATGGAGAAATTATTTCAAGATATACGACGCCGGACAATGTGTTTCAAATGGGGATGGTGGAGGTACATGGATGAAACAATTTACAACCATAAACTCAATATTGCCCTGCCACAGGGGGAAAATAATGTGCGGAATTTAAAAATAGAGGATAAGAATGGGCATTCGCATGTTTTATGCCATTCTACGGAGAAATAAGCTGACAATATTTGATGATGAAACGATGTAAATTTTTAAGGGGCTGATTGCTGTCTGGTGGTTTGCTCTTTTTTTAATGCTAAGTTTAAAAAAAACTCTTGACAAATAGGAAAGGTACCTGTTAAGTTCCATGAAAAGTTACTAACAGGGAGACGGCGACTCATTTCGAGCCGCCGTTTTCCCTGTTTTTGTTTCAACCAAAAAAGTTCAAAAATTTCTAAAAATAGTAGTTGACAAATGCCAAAAGAAACGATAAATAAGTGTGTAAACGCACTTATTTATCGTTAAAAAACGATATAATGACTTTAAGTTTTAAAAACAAACCAAGTCAAAGGGAGGAAGCGCCATGAACTATGTCAGTCTGTCGAAAGAGTACATGCTGCGCGGATATCAAGATTACCCATACGTGCTTGCTGACCGGAAAAACGGACGCACGGAAATATTAGACCGCAGCACTTTTTTACTGTTAGAACTATGCAGCGGAACGATCGATTTTAGTGCCGTATATCTGACTCAACAACAAAAAGAGAGGCTGGCTCACCTGCATGAATGGGGGATCGTGCAATTCTCGCAGGGACAAAAAGGGATAGACCGGGTACAGGAATACAAAAAGGCCGAAAACCTTTTTATCAGCAGTTTGCACTGGTCGGTTACCGGCAGATGTAATCTAAAATGCCGTCACTGCTATATGAGCGCGCCGGATTACAAGTACAAGGATATGTCAACGGCGGAGTGTCTGCAGGTCATTGAACAGATGGATCTCGCTGGAGTGCCGGCCGTTTCGATCACAGGAGGCGAGCCGTTCCTGCGCGAGGATATTTGGACTCTCCTGGAAATGTTTTCGAAAAAAGGAATTGCCGTTTCCCATATTTACACAAATGGGACGCTTCTGACAGAGAGGATCGCAGATCGTTTTCGGAGTATGGGGCTTTGTCCGAATTTTGTCATCAGTTTTGACGGCGTCGATGGACATGATTGGCTGAGAGCTAAAAAAGGCGCAGGGGAACAGGCAGCCAGTGTCATAAGGATGCTGAAGGAATACGGATTTCCCATTATGATCGAGACAGCTGTTTATGATGGAAATATAGATTGTCTCATGGATACCTATGAATTGTTAAAACGGCTGGGCGTTGATTACTGGAAGACATCACTCATTTATGAGGCCGGTGAGTGGAGGAAAGAGGGGCGCAGGCAGGTAGGAACAAGAGAATTGTATGACGTGTATCTCAGTATGATCCGTGCTTATGTAAAAGATGGAGCGCCTTGTTTTATACAGCTCGACGGGTTCTTTTCCTGTCCCGCGCATGAACCGGACAAGTGGTATTCGCCGTATGTAAGGGAGGCGCTTTCTGAACATGGGGAGGGACGTTGCTGTGGCACATGCCGCTTTGATCCTTACCTGCTGCCACATGGAAAACTTCTTCCGTGCGCGGCTATGACCGATTCGGAGGTTGAAAAGGAAATGCCGGATCTTCATACCGAAACGCTGAGTCAGGTTTATAGCGGCGCAGACAACGCATTTTTTCGGATTGCGGATATGAAAACAGCGGAAATCCTTGGCCGGAATTCGGACTGCGCAACATGTGCGCACAGGGAACTGTGCCAGGGTGGCTGCAGGGCGATGAGCCTGATCGAGGGCTTCGGACTGTACGGGCATTCACCGGTCCTGTGTACATTTTTTAATGGCGGTTATGAAAATAAGATAAAAGAAACCGTAGAACAGGCAGGAAGGAGGTGAGGACATGGACAGTAAAGAGGCTTTGGAAAAACTGCTGAAAGAAAATGAGGACGCCAGAGAGCGGTTCAAGAAGATCGGCAATCTTTCGGAGGAAGAGGCGGGAAACGAACTGCAGAGGTTTGAGAACGAGTTTGGGATCGAACTGAAGAAAGAAGACTTTGCAGGACAAAAGCTTGACAGTGAGCAGCTAGAAGACGTCGCAGGAGGTGCCGATGCGATGGATTGGATCGGACTCGGTTTCAGCATTTATGATCTGCTCAACAACCCGGATGCCACAAGGCGGGGGTCAAAGGGTGGAAGTAAAAGGTTCAACTAAAATAAGGTAGAAGGAGGACGAAAACATGAACCAGTTAAAGAAATTTTACGAAGAGGCGGAGCGTAACAAGGAAATGAAAGATCAACTTGTTGCGGCCAATGAAAAAGCGGGCGGGATGAAGCCCGAAGAAGTGAAAAAAGAGATCATAAAGATCGGGAAGAAATTCGGATACGAAATCACCGATGATGATTTCAAAGCACTTACAGGAGAAAGAAAAGAAGGCGAGATACAAGAGGATGAACTTGCGGAAGTGGCAGGCGGTGCCGGGGGATGTTTTTTGACCAATGCCGGATGTACCCTTTTTGGTGAATTTGATAAAAAAGGCGGCTGTTTTGTGATCGGCGTGTATCAATAAAGCCAGTCGTTTTGGAAACGGACAGATGGCAGGAGAGAAATGGCTTTTGAAATTTCTCTCCTGCCCATCACAAACGCTTTAGAAAGGTGGATGAATATGGGACAGAACAGTATATTTCAAAAAGAGAGCCTTGACCACGCAGAGTCGCCGGAACAGTTAGACGCGTATATCAAATCGTCAGGAGCCGGCAGTTGGATCATACTGACCGCGCTGCTCATTTTTATGCTGACCGCAGTGGTCTGGGGCGTTACAGGTACGCTTCCAGAAACTTTCGAGGTAAGAGGGCGTACGGGCAGTGACGGAACGATTTTGTGTTATATTCCCTCTGATGCCGATAACCTGTCATTGGAGAACTGTAAGGCCAGTAGTGTGCTGCCCGACGGTACAAGGTTGTCGGGCCATGTAAGTTCCGTAAGCAGCCAGCCGTTCTCTAAGGCAGAACTGAAGGAAAATATCGATTCAGACTGGATTTCTGAGAATCTGCTCACAGAGGATTACAGTTATGAGGTAGTCATAAATACGGATGCGGGTTTTGATGCGGACATGCTGGCGTCTGTTGTCATAACAACGGATGAGGTAAAACCAATTGAATTCATAATCAGTTAAAAGAAATGAGGAAACATCATGAAGAAAAAACGAGCAGTTAAGGTTCCCATGATCATGCAGATGGAAGCCCTTGAATGTGGTGCTGCAAGTCTTGCTATGGTGCTTGCCTATTATAAAAAGTGGATTCCTCTGGAACAGGTGCGTGAGGACTGCGGTGTGTCCCGGGATGGCAGTAATGCCGCTCACATGCTAAAAGCGGCCAGGAAATACGGGCTTGAGGGCAGGGCGTGGAGTTATCATGTGCAGACTCTGGAGGACAGGGTCACATTTCCGGCCGTGATCCACTGGAACTTTAACCATTTTGTGGTACTGTGCGGATTTTCCGGCAAATATGCTGTGATCAATGATCCGGCGAGAGGAACGGTCAAGGTGACGAAGGAAGAATTCCGGCGTTCCTATACGGGGATCTGTATGGGATTCGAACCGGGAAAGGATTTTGTGCGGGAAGGAAAGAGGGCTAGTGTCTTCTCATTCCTGCGCCGCTGTCTCAGAGGGGCAAAGGGGCAGATGCTGTTTGCGATGCTTGCGGCCGTGCTCATATCATTTATCGGTATGGTGACACCTGTGTATTACAGGATTTTTGCGGACCGGCTTCTTGTGGGAAAGAACAGCGCATGGACATTTGGCTTTCTGGCAAGCCTTTTTGCCATCGCGTCACTCCGGCTGCTTCTTGGGGTCATCAATGAAGTGTACCTATATAAAATAAAGGGAAAGCTCGCTATGGTTTCCCATGTGTCTTTTTTCCGTCATATGCTTAAACTGCCGATGAGCTTTTATTCCCAGCGGATGGCAGGTGATCTGGCAGGGCGCCAGAAGCTCAATAACAGTGTGGCGGATACGCTTGTTTCCAAAATGGCGCCCCTGCTTGTCAACATGGCCCTTCTGGTATTCTATGTTCTCATAATGCTGCGATACAGTATTCCCCTGACAGTGGCAGGACTAGTGGCGGTTGTGGGAAATCTCGTTCTCGCGCGAGTCACATCCTCGCGGAGGATCCAGACGACGAGGATACGGATGCAGTATGAAGGAAAACTGCATGCCTCGACGCTCGCCGGAATCGATATGATCGAGACGATCAAGGCGTCGGGGGCGGAGCAGGGATATTTCGGGCAGTGGGCGGGATATCAGGCGATGTCGCACAACGCGAAGATCGAGGAACTGAAACAGCAGCGTTTTCTCAGCGGGCTGCCGGTTCTGATACAGGAACTATCGGATCTTGTGATACTTGTTCTCGGTGCCTATCTCATCATGAAAGGAATGTTTTCAGCAGGTATGCTTCTGACCTTCCAGTCGCTTATGGCCCAGTTTATGGCTCCGGTCGAAGGGCTTTTGGATGCCGGACAGAGCATACAGGAGATGAGGACATCAATGGAGCGGATCGATGACGTTATGAAGTATAAGGAAGATCCAGGTGTTTCAACGGTCGCGCTGGAGGAACAAAAGAGTTATAAAAAGCTGACGGGAAAGATCGAGATCAAAAATGTGACATTTGGGTATTCCAGACTGTCGCCCCCGCTTTTAAAGAATTTCAGCCTTACGATAGAGCCCGGGGAGCGGGTGGCGCTGGTGGGTTCCTCGGCTTGCGGGAAATCCACGATTGCGAAACTTCTCTGCGGCCTGTATGAGCCGTGGGAGGGAGAGATCCTGTTCGACGGAAAACCGATCAGGCACATTCCGGAAAAGGTATTCCACGGATCGCTCGCTATGGTGGATCAGGACATTACCGTATTCGAGGACAGTGTGGGAAATAATATAAAACTCTGGGATACGAGCATTGAGGACTATGAGATGATCCTGGCGGCGAGGGACGCGCAGATCCATGAGGATGTGATGCAGCGTCCGGGCGGCTACGATTACAATATGCAGGAAGGCGGACGTGACTTTTCAGGCGGACAGCGCCAGAGGTTCGAGATTGCGAGAGTGCTGGCGCAGGATCCTACGATTGCGATCCTTGATGAAGCGACATCCGCCCTGGATGCCAAAACAGAACACGCGATCATGGAAGCAATATGGCAGAGAGGCATTACCAATATCGTCATTGCGCACAGGCTGTCAACAATACGTGACTGTTCACAGATCATCGTGCTGGAGCATGGAGAAGCCATAGAGCGGGGAACGCATGAGGAATTGATGAAAATAGGCGGCGTGTACACGAAGCTGATAACGACAGGATAGGCAGGTGGATTTGTATGGGATGGTTTGATACACAGGTAAGGGAGAGGAGTGCCAGGGAAAAAAAGATCGTCGCGCGCGCGTACTGGTCGCTGGCCTCCGTCATTGACGGGAGGTCGGATAAAACCTTTACGCAAGAGTATGGCGGAGAGTGTGGGAACGCGCTGAAAAAAATCTGCAATTACTATCATATAGAACATGATCAGATCAAAGAGGAGGACGCTGTGGAACAGCAGCTTGCGCTGTTGCACAATTCGGAGGGACTTATGCACAGGCGCGTCGCGCTTTCCGGCGAGTGGTGGAAGAGTATGGATTCCCCTGTACTCGCTGTGCTTGAGGGCGGACCGGTCATTGCCATACTGCCGGACCGGTGGGGAAGACTCTGCTATGAAGGCCCGGACGGCAGACGGGTAAAGGTCGATACACGCAGCGCGGCACAGATCCAGAGGGATGCTTACTATTTCTATCCGCCGCTTCCGCCAAAAGAGCTAAAGCCCAGAGATATCATGGCATTTGTCTGGAAAAATGTCTCACGAAGGGATAAATGGAAACTAGCGATCGCGGGACTTATCATTTCCCTTCTCGGAGTGATCACGCCGGCTGTGACACAGCTGATATTTTCGCAGATCATACCATCGGGCCAGCTTCTGCTCCTCTATTCGGTGGGCGGACTGCTGGCCGGGACAGCGATATCCGTCTTTTTGTATGAGGCGGTGAAACGCGTGCTGACAAACGGGATCCAGTATAAGATGGAGCTGGCATTGTCATCGGCCATCTTCCACCGTCTGCTGAACCTTCCGGCGGGGTTTTTTAAACCGTTCAGTGCCGGGGAACTGACGGAGAGGGCCATTTGCCTCAGCAGTATATGCGGAGTCCTGTGCAATAGTGTTCTGGGGACAGGGATAACAGCGCTGTGCTCCATCGTCTATCTCGTACAGATCTTCGGGATAGAGAGGCGTCTGATGCTGCCATCTGTTCTCATCCTTTTGGTACAGCTTGGCGCTGCGGTGCTCGGAATGTTTGGCCAGGTCGTATCTATGAGGAGGAGAATGAATGCGGGCACGAAAGTACAGAGTATCGTGTTCTCCCTTCTAAACGGCATCCAGAAGATCAAAGTATCGGGAAGTGAGGACCGGGCGTTCGCGCAGTGGGCGGAGAAATACAGGGCAGAGGCGGATGCCTCTTATAACCCGCCGCTGTTTTTGAAAATACAAAACGCAGTCGCGCCCTCGATCACGATATTTGGCAATTTACTCATCTATGCCGTTTGCCTCGGAAGTAGTGTACAGGTGGCACAGTATGTTGCGTACAACACAGCATTTGGGATGGTGAGTTCCGCGATCCTTGCCCTGACGTCAGCGATTTCGGCACTTTCGTCGGTGCGTCCGATCTTTGAACTGGCGGAACCGATCATGAAGGCATGCCCTCAGATCGGCTCGCAAAAGGAGATCGTAACGTCGGTCTCCGGCAGCGTGGAGATCAACAATGTGACATTCCGTTACACGAAAGACGGGCCTGCCATTCTGGATGATCTGAGCCTGAAAATAAAATCCGGCCAGTATGTGGCAGTTGTCGGTAAGACAGGCTGCGGAAAATCGACGCTTTTGCGTCTTCTGCTCGGATTTGAGACGCCGGATACAGGCGCCGTCTATTATGACGGAAAGGACGTAACGAAACTGGATCCGAAAAGCCTTCACAGGCAGATCGGCGTTGTCATGCAGAATGGAAAGCTGTTCAGCGGCAGCATCTACTCAAACATAACCGTTTCAGCGCCGCAGCTTACGATGGAGGACGCGTGGGAGGCTGCCGCTATGGCGGGAATGGAGGAGGATATACGCGCGATGCCGATGGGAATGCACACCGTGTTGAGCGAAGGAAACGGGGGGATTTCGGGAGGACAAAAGCAGAGGCTGATGATCGCGAGGGCGATCGCGCCAAAGCCAAAGCTGTTGTTTCTTGATGAGGCTACGTCGGCGCTTGATAATATCACGCAGAAGCATGTATCGGATTCCCTGAACAGGATGAAATGTACGAGAATTGTCATCGCGCACCGCCTCTCGACGATACGCGAGTGTGACCGGATCCTGGTACTGGATCGTGGAAAAATCGTAGAGGATGGCAATTATGAGGAACTTGTATCACAAAATGGCTTTTTTGCTGAACTCGTGAGACGCCAGCAGATCCAGCCGGAAATGGAGGGAACAGGGTGAACATTACGCAGAGAGAGGAAGACGGGCGCACGGTCCTGTATGTGGATGGCCGTCTTGATACGTCTACAGCTCCTGTACTGGAGGAGCATGTGGACAATAAGATTGCGGATTACCGTGAACTTGTGGTGGATATGCAGGGGCTTGAGTATATATCAAGTGCCGGACTGCGCGTACTGTTGTCCATGCAGAAAACGATGGACCGGCAGGGCAGGATGGAGATACGCCATGTCGGCCAAACGGTAATGGAAGTGTTTGAGATCACAGGATTTGCGGATATTTTAACGATTCTTTGACAGACAGATTGTGAGGGAACATCGATGGATCATCAGGAGGACAAGGGAAAGAAGGCGCTTCAGAGATTTCGGCTCGATACGGCGCAGGCCGTACAACGCCAGCGAGATTTTTTGCGGGAAGCGATCGACGCCGGTAAAGACACTTTATTTGGAAAAAAATATGACTTTAGAAGCATCGGATCTGTGAATGATTATCAGGCGGCGGTTCCCATCACGGGTTATGAGGATTACCGGACTTATGTGGAACAACAGATCCCGACCGGAAACACATGCTGCTACTATTCGGTCAGCTCGGGCAATACAGGGAAGGCGAAACAAATCCCCGTATCGCGGGAAGCTACGAGAGTATATGAAACATTTGCCTGTGATGCGATAAGCGGAATGATCAATGAGTATTATGCCGGCCAGTCTCCCGAAAAAATCCACAGAAAGATATTCCAGACCGGGGAGTTCAGAAAAAGCGAGGTTTACGGACTGCCTGCGGGTATACGCTCAAGCGCGGTATATCTGGCGATGCTTGAGAGAGGGGAATTTCCGTTTGAACAGTACACGTCACCGGAGGAAGTTTTATTTCCGGATGACAGGCTGGATCTGATGTATGCGAAGGCAAGGTTTGCCCTTGCCGATAAAAATGTGACAGGAATACACAGTGTATTCGTACACCGAATCGTCAATGTGTTTGAGTACATAGAGAAAAACTGGGACACCCTGCTGAACGATATAGAACACGGTGCGATCAGCGGGGAGCTTTTTCCACATGAGAAGTGGAGGGAGAGGCTGAAACCGTATATCCGGCCGCTGCCAGAACGGGCACAGGAGCTTCGTTCGATCGATAAGACCGGACTTTCCCATGAAATGTTTAAAAAGATCTGGAAGCAGATCCGTTATGTGATCGTGATCGGAGGAAATTCTTTTCACCAGTACAACGAAAAGTTTTACCGGTATCTCTCAGATGTGCCGGTCCATTACTTTGTGTACGCCTCCTCGGAGGGACTTCTCGGGATTGCGAATGGCATGAACCGGAGGGATGAATACATATTGGTGCCGGCGGCCTGTTTTTTTGAGTTCATTCCCCTTGATGACAACGAAAAAAAGAACTGTCCGGTGAAGGACATATCCACCGTGTTATGCGGACACAGATATGAGATCGTCATCACGAACCTGTCGGGGTTCTATCGTTACCAGCTGGGCGATGTCATCGAAATTGCCGGTTTTTACGGAGAGAGTCCGATTGTTCGTTTTTGTTACAGGAATCATCAGTTTATGAACCTCGCCGGTGAGAAGACGAATACGGAGCAGATGGAACAGGGCGGTATGTGTTTTTATACGAGGCGGAACGAAAAGGCGGGCCGGTCGTATCCTTTGACGACTGTATGCAGCGGTATAACCTTGATTATATGGACTGCAGGGGAAATGGGGAACTGGGGAAGGCGGTTTCCTGCCGTTTGAAGCCAGGAAGTTTTGGAGAGTACAGAAGTTATATGGAAAAACAGGGCGTGGAGATGGGGCAGGATAAACCGGTCAAGCTCCTTGACAGCGAGGAAAAAATAGATGTTTTTAATAAATGGATAGAGAGTGTGGATGACATATGAAGAAAAGATCCCCCGGCCTGACCGTTAAATTTACATCCAGTCTGCTCGTTGTCGCAGCCATCATCTGTTCGCTGGCGTGTTTTATCGGGTATTGGGAATTTACGGCCGTACTGGAAAAACAGTATAACGATATGGCGTATGATATTGCGTGTACAGCCCGCGGATATGTGGACGGTGACCGTATCACTTCATATCTGGATACGGGTAGGAAAGATACTGCCTATCAGCAGACAAAAGAAAAACTTGACAGCCTGCTTCTGACCATGGAGGCGAGGTATATCTATGTTGCCGCCGTTGACAGACGTGATTACCAGACGCTGACCTACATTTTTGATGCCTCTGGCCCTGACAGTGAGATCCCCCCTTATGAGCTACTGGATGTATCAAAGGATATCCGCCCCGAATACGCGGCTTCGGTAAAAAGGATCATGACGACGGGAGAGAGGGTGGACAATTATTTTTATTCTTATTCGGAGAAATTTGGGCCTCATACGACGGCAGCAGTCCCCATATATGATTCCCAGGGCGGTATTGTAGCGATGCTCAGCGTCGAAAAAGCGATGAGTACGCTGCAGCAGGCACGGGGACATTATGTTTTTGTCGTGCTGGCAGTGACACTGATCGTCGTGGCGTTCTGTTCCGTCCTCTATATCCTTTATACATACAGGGTCATGATCAAACCCGTGCTTTATATCACGAGAGAGGCAAAGGACTTCGTGGAGAGGGAGAGCCGTGCGGATACAGAGAGTTTTCTTAGCCGGATCAGGAATCAAGATGAGATCGGAACGCTGGCACAGGCGATCGCCCGCATGGAGTCAGATATAAGCAGTTATATCGCGAACCTAACGATGGTGACAGCGGAAAAAGAGAGGATCGGAACGGAGTTAAACATTGCGACGAAGATCCAGAAAGATATGCTGCCATGTATCTTTCCTGCCTTTCCCGGCAGGGATGAATTCGAAATATATGCTGCCATGATGCCGGCAAAGGAAGTGGGCGGCGATTTTTACGATTTTTTTCTGACCGATGAAGACCACCTTGTCATGGTGATGGCCGATGTGTCTGGAAAGGGGGTGCCGGCGGCCCTTTTTATGGTGATCGCGAAGACATTACTGAAAAACTCCGCGCTCAGCGGTCTGACGCCCGGCGAGATAGCGAACAAAGTAAACCGGCAGCTTTGTGAGAACAATGACGCCGGTATGTTCGTAACCGTGTGGCTCGGCATCCTGACGATATCGACCGGACACATGACTTATATCAATGCCGGACACGAATATGCCGCTGTTATGCGTGCCGGCGGCGTGTATGAACTGGTGAAGGAAAATCATGGATTTGTCATGGCCGGACTCGAGGGGATGTCCTTTCAGGAGTTCGAGATGGAACTGGAACCGGGAGACCGGTTATTTCTGTACACGGACGGAGTGGCCGAGGCGGCGGATCCGTCCAATGAGCTGTACGGAACGGAGAGGATGCTGTCTGCGCTAAACAGAACTACCGGCATGGAGCCGCAGGAGACGGTGGAGGGCTTAAAAAAGGATATTGATACCTTTGCGGGTGACGCGCCTCAGTTCGATGATATAACGATGCTGTCCTTTTATTATATGAAAAAGAGCGGCAAACATGAAATTACCGTGGCCGCGGAGATCGGCAATCTTGACCGCGTGACGGACTTTGTAAACGACAGGCTGAAAAGATCGGGATGCCCGGATCATACGAGGAGACAGCTCGACATCGTGATCGACGAGCTGTTCGGAAATATCGCCTATTATGCTTATCCGCAGGAGACGGGCGAGGTGACAGTCGGAGTTGAGGTGATCGGGGAAAAGGCGATGACAGCGGTCATTACGTTCATGGATCAAGGGATCCCGTATGATCCGCTGGAAAGAGAAGACCCGGATACAAGCCTTACGGCAGAGGAACGAAACATAGGCGGCCTTGGTATCTATATTGTGAAGAGCAGTGTCGATGACATTTCCTATCAGTATGCGGAGGGGAAAAATGTTCTGCGTGTGACACGGGCGTTTGATCGAGAGGGGGACAAAGGTTAGAACGGGATTTAGAAAATGAGATGGTATGGACATAAGACCGGAGCAGATCTGCTTTGGTCTTTTTTTCCATCCATTTTTCCATCCTGCAAATTGTACCCTGAAAAGTGCAAACAGTACCGCTCGTTCTTATTTTGATTGAAATAAAAAGATGTCTCTGTTATAATAAGTTTCGTAAATTTAGCAAACCGAACACCAGATCGCGGAGGAGGCCCCCATGAATATTACCTACATTTACCACAGCAGTTTTCTGATTGAGACAAGTACCTGTTACTACTTATTTGACTATTTCCGCAAGCGGCTGCCAAATTTGGATCCGGAAAAACCGATCTTCGTGTTCGCCAGTCATTTCCACCAGGACCATTACAATAAAAAAGTATTCGACCTGCTAAAGCAGCAGGGAATGAAACATATCCACGCCGTCTTATCAAAGGACATTTCCAAACGAAACTACCCGGATGCCGCTGAGATCGAGATCACCCGCGTCACATTCCACCAGCACTATGAACTGCCGGGCAAGACGGAACTTGAGACGCTCCACTCGACCGATTCCGGTGTGGCTTTTCTTTTGACATGTCCCGAGGGGACGATCTACCACGCCGGTGACCTGAACGACTGGGTGTGGAAGGGCGAGCCGGAGCAGGAAAACCGCCAGATGACCGGAAGTTACCGGCACGAGATACAACTTCTCGCCGGAAAGACCGTGGATGTGGCATTTCTTCCGCTCGATCCGCGGCAGGAGAAATATTACGCGGAGGGGATGCGCTATTTTTTGGAGAAGGTAGACGTAAAAGCCGTTTATCCCATGCACTACTGGGGAGAGCCGGAGATCATCGATCGTTTTCTTTCGGAATACCCGGAGTACCGGCACATCGTGAAGCACACAGAGCTGGGGTATGTTTGAAAGTGTGGAGAAAAAATAAATTTGTAGAGGAAAAAAAACGATAGTTGTGCTATACTTAGTTATGGTCGCGGAAATTCCCGCGATCCTGCAAGGAGGTTTCGTATCATGAATAAAATATGGGAGTTTTTTGAAAATATGGACGAAGTGGTCTATGTTTCCGATGTAGAAAGTTATGAACTGGTGTATATGAATCAAAAGGCACTTGATATATATGGGATCAAATCATTTGAAGAAGTAGCCGGGAAACCGTGCCATGAGGTTCTTCAGAACTGCTCCACCCCCTGTCACCTCTGCAATAACCATGAGTTAAAGCAGGGTTCTTTTAAGGAATGGTTTTGTTTTAATCCGATCCTTGACAAGCAGATGATGCTCAAGGATACGTTGGTGGAAGAAGATGGGAAAACGTATCGGATGGAGATCGCCATCGATCCAGGCAGACAGGAATCGAAGGGCGGTATGCAGCGTAGTTATGAAAATCTGGAGGCCACGATCAACGAAGGACTTCGTATGGCTCTGATGCAGAAAACGCCGTCCAAAACGCTGGAGGTGCTGTTAGAGTATATGGGGAAGGCGCTGGGCGGCGAGAGAACATATATTTTTGAGAAAAATGAAAAAGGAAATGATGACAATACGTATGAGTGGGTGGCGAGCGGTGTCAGTCCGGAAAAACAAAATCTGCAGGACCTGCCGCCGGAGGTCTGTGCCAACTGGTATGAGAATTTCAGCATCGGAAAACATATCGTCATTAAAAGTCTGGCAGACATCAAGGAGAATGATCCGCTGCAGTATGACATACTGAAACGGCAGAATATCCATTCACTGGTGGTCGTTCCACTATATGATGACGGCGAGGTGATCGGCTTTTACGGCGTGGATAATCCGCCGAAAAAGTCGCTGGAATACGCTTCCAATATGCTCCAGATCATGGCGCATTTTATCATTTCATCCCTGCGGAGGAGGAATCTGATCCGGCGGCTGCGGGATATGAGTTATCGTGACCAGCTTACGAAGATCGGGAACCGGCACGCGATGAATGAATTTATCGAAAATATGCAGCGGGAGACGTGTCTTGGCATCGTATACTGCGATGTGACAGGGTTGAAGCGGCTCAATGACAGCGAAGGACATGAGGCGGGAGATCGTCTGATCATAAATTCGTGCGAGAGTCTAACGGAGGCGTTTGACGGGTATGGACTTTTCCGCATCGGCGGAGACGAATTGCTGGCGATCTGCACGGGGATGGAAGAACAGGAATTGTGGGAAAAGACAGATCAGTTAAAGAAGGAACTGAAAAAGAAAAAGATCCATATGGCGGTAGGCGCTGTGTGGGAAAAGGACAGCCTGGCGGGGATCGATCGCTTGATTTCTGAGGCAGAAAAGAAAATGTACCAGGATAAAGCGGAGTATTACCGGTCCAGTGGAATCGAGAGAAGAAAGGAGATCTGAGTATGGAACAGTCATATGCAGAAACGAGTGTGAAGCAGAAAACAACAGCGAAAGTCGCCGTATTGAAAGGATTGCTCATTTTTGGAGTGATCTTACTCATGGGGGCGGGCTTTCTGAGCAGGGTCGCGCTTTTAGCCATGCTTTCCGTGGCGGCGCTGATCTTATTAATATGGTACTGGCCCCGTTTTAAGGTGGAGTGGGAATACGTGTACTGTGACGGACAGCTTGATTTTGATATGATCCAGGGGGGCGAAAAGAGAAAAACAGTGCTGCGGATCGAATTGGAAAACGCGGCGGTGATCGCTCCGATGGATTCACCGAAAATGGACGGATACCGGCATCTGCCCGTGCGGGATTATTCCTCCCTCCGCCCCGAAGCCAAACCGTACGGGATAGCCATCAAGCTGGGGGAAAAGGAAGAGCAGGCGGTGCTGTTGTTTGAGCCGAGTGACAAGATGATCGGGATGATCCAGATGAAATTTCCGCAGAAGACCATCCGCCAATAAGAAAAAATTGACATACTTTTGACTAAAATTTACCATAAAAATACCAATTCACCTGTTTATAATGTGTGTATAACACGGCGCGCGTCCGCGCATGACAGGAGGATAAAACTACATGGACAAGATGAAACTGGTTCCGAAAAAATGGCGGCCCTTTTGTATGAACAAAAGAGGTATACCGCTTACGAAAGGGTATGATAAGGAGTTTGACCGGGGGTATAAAGCGAAGTCCAGAGAATGGCAGGCGGCTCAGTCTGTGCAGCGCTATGATTACCAGATCAAATCCGACATTGAGCGGGAGCAGGGGTTGGCCGTCAGGACGAGAGAGAGAGAGCAGGAGATCAACCGGATCTTTTCAGAGGCGAAATATCCGTTTGAAAAGCCGGGAATCATAGTGGACCCCTACGGAATGACGCCGTTATGTGCCTATGTGTTGTTCTATACGAAAGAGAAATGCCGGGTCAGGTTTCATGTTCAGGGAAAGACGCCGGACGCAGCCATAACATCGTTAGTCAGGCAGCCGTGCAACTGGCATCGGGTACCGGTTTACGGGTTGTATCCGGATATGGAAAATATCGTATCGCTGGAACTGCTGGACGAGCAGGATAAGGTGACGGCGGAAAGTGAGATCCGGATCCGGACGGAGCCGCTGACGAAATACGTAGAGGATGCGGTCCGCGTCGAAAAAAAGACCGCGCGCTCGTCGATGAAAATGATTCTGGTAGCGGGGAAGAGTACGTCGTATCCGATCGCGTTCGACGAGTACGGCGATATCCGATATATCATGAAGTACCGCCCGCGGGGGTACGGACTGTTTGAACTGGCGAATGGAAGATTCATCATGATGGAGCGCCAGACGCTCATTCCCACCTATCTGCTGCCGCATTCCACACAGATGTATGAAATCGACTATTTTGGCAGGGTGCACCGCACGTATTATGTGCCGAACGGTGTCCACCATGACGTGTGTGAAATGACGCCGGGAGGCAATCTTCTCGTGGCGAGTAATTCCCAGTGCGGACATGTGGAAGACTGCATCGCCGAGGTGAACCGCCAGACCGGAAAGATCGAAAAATTTCTTGACCTGCGTGATGTCCTCTATACGGCATACCGGGACCGCACAAACTGGATACATATCAATTCGCTCGAATATGAGCCGGAAACAAAAAATGTCATTTTTTCCGCGCGAAATCTCCACAGTGTATTCAGTATCAACTGGAAGACGAATCAGTTGAACTGGATCCTGGGAGAAACCAGGTTCTGGCGGCGGACGCCCTGGCTGTTCAAAACGCTGAAGACGCCGGAAAACATGCCCTGGCATTTTCAACAGCACTCGGTGAAACTCATCCGGGAGGATCTGGACGGGAAGGCGGATACGAAACATCTGATCATGTTCGACAACCACTGGAATTTAAGGAGAAAGACGCCGGCGTACGATAACGATGAGCGGTCATTTGTCACCATTTACACAATTGATGAAAAGAAAAAAAGGGCAAAAATCGAGAAACGGTTCGGCGGCATCAAGTCGAAGATCACGTCAAATGGCGTCTATAAACATGCTGAGCGCAGATTGTTTTATATGGCAGGGTATCTGGCGTATCCGGACGAGCATGAAGACAGGGGCGGAGTGATCAGTGAATTTGATTATGATACGGAGAAAGAGCTGAACCGATATAGCCTGAAATATTATTTTTTCCGCGCCTTTGAGATGAAGCCGGATGTGGACGGACTGGCTGCCGGGGGCGATCTGTCGGCGGAGCCGTGTGTCGGATCGCTCCGGCCCTTTCAGCGGATGCCGGAATGTATGAAAGTTCCGGCAGAGAAGATCGAGGAGGCACCGCTTGCCTGTCAGGAAGAGCGGGTCAGGCTTCGCATTGAGGACGGAAATCTCTGGGTGAAGTCGAGGGATCACCTCGTGGGCCAGGTGTTCCTGGTCGGAACAGACCGCTGTTATGTCAAGGATTTCCGTGATCCCGAACAGCAGCAGGAGCTGGCGGCGGAGATGGAATATTACCTGTCGATCCCCCTGAACACCATTGAGAAGGGAAAGTACACGGTGGTCGTGGAGTTTAAAGGAAGGCAGTACGATACGGGAAAGTTCATCCGGGTTTGTTAAAAATTTGTACCATTTTTTTTATGTGATGGAATCAAGTTGACATATTTTGAAAATATAGTATACTTGAAAAGGAGAATTACGAAGAAAAGGTGAGGATTATGTACATGAAAAGAAACGTAGCAGCAGGTATCCTGCTGGCATGTGGAGTCGTATGCGGTATGGCGCAAAATCCGGCTGACGCACAGGCCGCAGGGAAGTACACGATTTCCAAATCCACGAAACCGTGTGACTCCTCTTACCGCAGACTCAGCAGTTATAACAGTAAGACAAAGCACTACTATACGATCAAATCGTATCTGGAGAAATTAAAGAGCAGGGGGGGCGGTACGCTCGTCCTGAAAAAGGGCACGTATAAAGTGTGCTCGACGCTCGTCATCCCCTCCAATGTCACGATCCAGCTCAAGAGCGGGGCGAAGTTGAAAAAAACATATGAAACGGGAAGTTCCTCGTTGAAGCCGTCGAAAACGCTTTTTAAGCTGGCCAGCAAAGCGAAGGACTATAAGGGGACGAAAAAAGTTGCGATCAAGGGGGCTAAAAAGGCGACCATCGATCTTGGCAAAGTGAACAATGCCTTGGCTATCGACATGGGACACAATTACAATGTCAGTGTTTCGAAGATCCAGTTCAAGGGCAAAAAGGGCGGCGCCTATATTAACATAGCCGGCAGTAAAAAAGTAAGCGTGGAAGACTGTACGTTTACAAATGGACAGGAGAAATCGGGCGACAAGTATAAGACGGCGGTCACGGTCAATTCGCTGGGCGCTACGCCGTGCCTCAACGTGAAGATCACGTCAAATACATTTCAAAAACTGGAGAGCGGCGTCGCTTCCACCAAATATAAAAAAGAAGCGTATTCGACCAAAGTTTCGATCCGGAAAAATACATTTACCGATATGAGGGATGCCGCAGTCATAGGAAAAATGTGGGACGAGCCGGTGATCAAATCCAATACGGTAAAGAGGCGCGACAATACGAACGCTACCTCGTCCGCGGTAAAGCTTTACAGTATCAAAGATCCCGAGGTGTCGCGGAATACATTTGATAACTGCGGCTATGCGGTAAACATTTCCCGCGCGTCAAGTGTGAACAATTCGATCTCGCAGTCGAAGATTTCGAGCATGAAAGACAATGAAGTGAAAAGTTTAAACCATTATTATGTGCCATATAAAAACGCGACGACCACCAGATTGTTTTATTTCCAGAGTAAAGGCGATAATACATTTACGATCACGCCGTCGTCCAAACCTTATCGGGAACATTACGAGGATGACAAGAATTATACGGCGAACGGCGGTCAGGCAAAGACGTATTTTATGTTCCGTTCCTATATGGAGCAGCTGGAGTACGCCGGAGGCGGCACATTGAACGTGCAGGCGGGAAATTACAAACTCAGCCACTCGGTCTGCATCCCCTCGAACGTGACGGTGAATTTTCAGAGCGGGGTAAAGATCCAGAAGGTCAAGGCCGTCGATACAAATCTCGCCACGAATAAGACGATGTTTGAGATCGTGCCTCCGTCCAAAGAAAAGGTGAAAAATTCCGTCAGCGGTTACAATGGTTCCCAGAACGTTACGCTGCAGGGCAATACCGATGTGATCATTGACTGTGACAATGTGGTCAACGCGATGGGCGTCGTCATGGGACATGCCCAGAATATCGTGATCCGCAATATCGCGTTTACCAATGAATACGGTTCTCATTTTATTGAATTAAATTCCTCGAAAAATGTGACGATTGAGAACTGCTCATTTACGGATTTCCGTATTTACAATAACAAGAGCCACAAGGAAGCAATCAATGTGGATACGACGGATCTGAACACGAACGGATTTAATTACGAATGGTCGTCCCATGACCGCACCGCCTGTAATACGGTAAATATCAATAACTGCATGTTTACGAACATGGGCGCGGCGATCGGAAGCCACACGTATTCGGTGGACATGAACAACCAGCAGATCTATCACGAGAATGTGACGATCCAGAACTGCAAGGTAAATCAGACGTACAATGCGGCCGTCCGTATCTGGAACTGGCGCAATACCGTGATCAAGGACAACCAGTTCCTCGGCATACAGGGACTCGAAGATAACAAAGGCTACAATTATACGTGTATCCTCGTGAGAGGTGCAGTGAACCCGACGATCACCGGAAATACGTTTAGCAAGGGCGGAACGAAGCAAAAGTGCGCCATCTGCGTTGAAATCCTGTCTTCTGCTTCGGTTGCCACGGCGGTGGCTGCCGGATATGCGGATTCTATCTGTCAGATTTCGGAACAGAACTATGAGGATATGAAAAAGAATACCGTTCTGGAAGGCTGTTACAAGTACTACCGCGTCGAATTTGAAGACGGCACCTACAAGCCGAGAAAAGAGTGTCTCTTTGAAGTTTCGGATTCGGCGGATGATGGTGAGGATACGAGTAAAAACGAAGAGGTCAAGGATGATGACCCGGCAGAGGGCTGACCAGCCGTACCATTCGCACCGCAATAAGTAAAATACGTGAAAAAGTGCCTAGAAGTGGGGTTGCCGATTGACAATCCCACTTTGCTACGCTATAATAATCCACAGGGCAAAGTGTGAATGAAACTACGGATTCGAAAAAACCTCAACACGTAGTTTTATTCACACAAAAAGAATGGAGGAAAAACATATGGCAGAAGTAAAAAAGAATATTTTGACGGAAGAGGGATTGAAGGCATTAGAGGATGAACTGCAGGATCTGAAACTGAACCGTCGAAAGGAAGTTGCGCAGAAAATCAAGGAAGCCAGGGAACTGGGGGACTTATCAGAGAATGCAGAGTATGATGCTGCCAAAGAAGAACAGCGGGACATAGAACTTCGTATAGAAGAGATTGATAAAATACTGAAAAATGCAGAACTTGTCACAGATGACGATGTGGATTCAAGCGTCATCAATATCGGCTGTACCGTTCGCATCAAAGACCTGGAATACGACGAAGAGCTCGAGTATAAGATCGTCGGTTCGACGGAGGCAAACAGCCTGAAAGGGAAGATTTCGAATGAATCGCCGGTGGGAAAAGCCCTGATTGGCGCGAAAGTAGGACAGAAGGTGGAGGTTGAAACACCGGCAGGTATCATTGTATACAAGATTTTGGAGATCACAAAGAATTAAAATTCTCAAAGAATTAAAATTCTCAAAGAACTAAATTTTTAGAAAAACTGATGATTGGCAGAGCTTTTTTTGGGACTCTGTGTCGTAAAAGAGTGTAAAAGAAAAAGGAGAGAGAAACGTGGCAGAAGATTTGAATCAGTTAATGAAGGTCAGAAGAGAAAAGCTGGCTGTTTTGCAGGAAGAAGGAAAGAATCCGTTTGAGATCACGAAGTGCGACGTATCGCACCATTCCCAGGAGATCAAAGATCGTTACGAGGAGCTTGAGGGCAGCAGCGTGACTGTCGCCGGCCGCCTGATGTCCAAACGTGTCATGGGAAAGGCATCTTTTTGCAACGTCATGGACCGCGACGGCTCCATTCAGGGATACGTGGCGAGAGATGAGGTTGGGGAAGACGTATATAAAGACTTCAAAAAATTTGATATCGGCGACATCGTGCTGATGGAAGGAGAAGTTTTCACTACGAAAATGGGAGAAATCTCCATTCATGCCAAAGGGATCAAACTTTTGAGCAAGAGCCTGCAGATCCTGCCGGAGAAATTTCACGGACTGCGCGACACGGATCTCCGTTACCGCCAGAGATATGTAGATTTGATCGTCAATCCCGAAGTAAAAGACACCTTTATCAAGCGCACGAAGATCATCAGCGAGATTCGCAGATTTCTCGACGAACAGGGATTTCTGGAGGTGGAAACACCTGTGCTCGTGCCGATGGCCGGCGGCGCGGCGGCGCGCCCGTTTGTCACCCACCACAACACGTTGGATGAGGATTTGAACCTCCGTATTTCCCTGGAGTTATATTTGAAGCGGTTGATCGTCGGCGGACTGGAGCGCGTATATGAGATCGGCCGCGTATTCCGCAACGAGGGACTGTCGATCCGGCACAACCCCGAGTTTACGCTTTTGGAGTGTTATCAGGCGTTTACCGATTATTACGGCATGATGGATCTGGCTGAAAACATGTACCGCCAGGTTTGTCAGAATGTGCTTGGCACGACGAAGATCTCGTATGAGGGAGTCGATATTGATTTTGCGCAGCCATTCGAGCGACTGACGATGGTTGAGGCAGTGAAGAAATATGCCGGCGTCGATTTTGACGCGATCCCGGATGTGGAAGCGGCGAGAAACGCGGCCAAAGAGCACCACATCGAGTTCGAACCGCGCCACGGTAAGGGCGATATCCTGAATCTCTTCTTCGAGGAGTTTGTTGAGGAAAAATTAGACCAGCCGACGTTTATCATGGACCATCCGGTGGAGATTTCACCGCTTGCGAAGAAAAAGCCGGACAATCCGGATTACACGGAGCGGTTTGAGCTGTTTATTACAAAAAGGGAGATGTGCAACGCGTTTTCCGAATTAAACGATCCGATCGACCAGAAGGAGCGGTTTATGAAGCAGGAGGAAATGTTTGCTGCCGGGGACGAGGAAGCACATCATCTGGATGAAGACTTTATCTGCGCCCTGGAATATGGTATGCCTCCGACAGGGGGGATCGGGTTCGGGATTGACCGCCTGGTTATGCTGCTGACGGGGTCGGCGGCGATACGGGATGTGCTTTTGTTCCCGACAATGAAAACGCTTGGCGGAAAAGACCAGTAAAATCACAATGTCATTAACTTAAGAAAAAGAACAATGCCGGATATCATTACACCGCT
>CAJTXO010000007.1 GCA_910583555.1 uncultured Eubacterium sp. | reverse complement strand
TTTTTTGTCTATTAATTCCTGGATGAACATCGTTTTATCCACAAAATAATATCCGCTTGTTATCAGTTTTTCAAAGTCATCTACACCGATCGGTAGTGGTTTCTGTATCATTTACATACCTCCTTTCACGATCTAGTACACATATTCATGTACTGCTCACATTTTTATATATTTCTTCCATTTTATTTACTACTTTTTCCGCAGAAAAATCCCGAATCCGTTCCTGATTCCACTCTCCCATTTTGATTGAAAGTTCTTTTTCCCCTCTTAACTTCCTGATCGCATCCCTGTACTCCGTCATATCACCGTTCTGTACAAGAATCCCTCCTTTTCCGTCTATAATCAGATCTACATTCCCCCGAATCTTCTTTGCAACAATAGGAAGTCCCGCATGCATCGCTTCCATAACCGCCATCGGCAGTCCCTCCTGAAGCGAAGGAAATACGAAACAATCCGCCGCATCCAGCATTTCACCTACATTCTTACAATATCCGGCAAAAATAACCCGGTTTCCCAACCGCTTTTCTGACACACACGCTTCCAATTCCTCCTGCAGCGGCCCAGTGCCACAAATAACATATTTAAGTGTGTTATCACTCCATTCACCTAGCATGTTCAAAATCTGCTTGTGATTTTTTCTTGCTGTCAATTCTCCGACGCTGATCAATAAATAATCCGTTTCAGAAACTCCCAATTTGCTGCGGATTGCCTGTCTGGTTTCCATATGACCACCATTCCTGGCCCCGTCGCTGCCATTTCTTATACAACGGGCGCACTCCTCACTCAGATCAATACCCGCACCTGGAATTTTTTCTGCTTTTCCCCGCACAGGAAATGTACATGCCCGCTTAAAATCTTCCTCATTCATAGTAATAAGGCAATCTGTATATCTGGCAAGCCATCGTTCTGGAACATAGTAAATCCAATTCTTAAACGGAGCACCGTGATAAAAATGAAAACCGTGTGCCGTATAAAGAACCGGAACACATCTATTACTTTTACGCCTCACCGATTGCGCCGCCAATCGTGTTACCACCCCTGTCATCGGCATATGACAATGGATCAGATCAAACCCACCTGTCTGAATCAACTGCCGGAGCTGCCTGTAAGAAGAGATTACTTTTGGGGAAAATGGTGAACGGCAGAACGGAATATGGTGGCAGACCACACCTGTCCCCTCCAGTCTGCTATTATCTTTTCCATATACAACCGTATCAAAATTAGCCGCATAATGTACTTCGTAACCCATCTGCTGCAACAACCGGACATGGTTCATCTCAAACTGTGGGACAAAACCGCTTACCCTCGTTACTATTAAAGCTTTCATTTTTTCTTCATTCCAATCTTCCTCTGTCACAAACTTTCATTTTTAATATATTCAAACCCAGTATCGGCCTAATAATATTTGAATGCACCAGCAAAATAAAATTGGATAATACAAAACTTGAACCAGTAGTAAATCTTTCTTTTTTAATGGAAAAATACCATGTAACGACAAAAACAAAAGCAAAACTATTGGTATATAGTATCTCCCCTGTACTCCTTGAATTATTGAAACCTTTTCAAGACAAGCGCGAATCCCTTCTAATGGAACGTCTATATTATATTCGCCCAAACGAAAAGTATGGCTAATTAATATAGTCATTATCAAAATAAAAATCACTGTTGATACCACTAAATATATCACCCTATCTTTTCTTTTAATAACAATTTGTTCCTGTTTTTCCAATTTACCCTGTGAACATAAAAACATTACAAAAACAACCATCAGATACATCATAGTCGGCGCTTTTACACTAAACCAGCCAAAATATGCAATTAATGATTCAACATAAAACTCTCCCAACCCCTTTATTGTACTAACCATTATGACTGCAAAATGCTTTAAGTCCATTATGCAGGACAATATCAACTTTACATAAAACGAATCCCGAATATGATATACCACAAAGGCTATTAAAATAGTCACATTTATCAAAATTATCCATTTAAATCTATTTACAAATGAAATCACATCTATCTTTCTTGCAATACTCAGATTATACTTATCTTTTGGAATCAACAACACAAGCAAAAGCATCAATACATATGGAACCTTAATTATCACAATGCAAAATGCCACCACTCCGATAATTGAAACTTCTTTCCAACCAACTTGTTCTTTTATATAAATATCATTTAATATAATAGCTAACAGCAAAAAACATAACGGTAACAAGACTGCATCATAATTAACTGATGAGCACTGTTGCAACGTCATTGGTAAAAGCATAATAGCGCAAAGCAATTCTTTTTTAAAAGGCATGATTTTTAATGCCATATGACCTATAAGCGCATAAAACAAAACACCAAACACCTCAGATAACAAGAGACAGTATATAATAGGACAGTTAAATATTATTCCTAAAATCATCCCTATTCCCATTGGTAAATGCCTAATACATTGTATGGAGATTCCCTGCCACTCCCCTCCTCCTGAAAACTTTTGTGTACTATATTCATTTAACTGTTCTACACTTTGTTTTCTTTGAGGATTTTTCATTACATTTATAAAATCAAGATCTCCAAAAGACTTATATATTTCGTCGTAATAATGTGAAGGAATCCCAAACTCCATTACCATCATCTCATAATGAGCCGGCTCATCTGGAACTTGCCCTGGAGGAAGCAAAACAGCGAATAGGCATCCCATAATAATAGCTGTCACTAAAAAGAAGTTTTCTATTTTAAATTTAATTCTCTCCGCTTGTCGATATATCTTCTTCGTAAAAATATGATAACAATCGATTATTTGGAACTTACATCTCCAAAACAGTAAAATAATTACAAGAAGTACGCTTATCCATAAAAGTAATCTTAAAAAGCTAATTTCAGGCTGAATATTATTAATAAGTATATTCGATAAATTAAAATTACCATTTATATCAAAGCGCAACGCAACATAATCCTGATTTTGTAAATCTATTGTATGCGTTGCAGCCCCTTCTATTATTACACTTGATACACTATTTTCTTCACTAAATCCCTGTCCCTCCTCAGCATAATAAATCTGAACATCAATATTTTCCTTTACTCCATCTGCAAAGTTCAAAACCAAACTATCTGTCTTGAAAAAATCACCACTTAAGACAAAACTTGGGTCATCACTAATTTGTTTAAAATAGGAGCCCTCAATTTGATATCCAGTCATTTGCAGCAATTGATCAGGCAAATATCTAGTTGGTATCAATGTGTCCACATATACAAAGCGAAACAAATAGAATGCCCCTACAATAATAAGCGATATACACAAAACTATTTGGACAACAGTATTTTTCATATAAATTCCTCGCTTTCAAAAGTAATCTCTCTTCAATTACTTTCTGTAATAATAACGAAAAATGGTTTCCATAACTCCTAAACTCTTAGTGAAAAATCAGACGAATCCAGAGTCAAATTCACATTGTAGTACGGATCCCCCTTCTCAATCTCGCTCTTCCATTTCTCCTTAAAAAGATTAACTTCTTTCTGAAACTGTTCTCTCCTCTCTAATGTAGTGTCATAACCTCTGGAAACTGATTCATAATGATAAGCTTCCGCCAAAGGCGTCCAAACATTCAAATAGCCAGCTTTTCTAATAGACAGGCATAAATCTACATCATTATAGGCAACAGCAAAATCTTCATTAAACCCACCAATTTCTTCGAAAATTTCCTTTTTTAACATCATACATGCAGCTGTAACTGCTGAATAGTTCTGTGCATAATATAACCTCCCCATATAACCAACATTATCTAACGGCACCTTGTAATGGTGGTGCCCAGCACATCGGTCAGCGCCCAAGCCAATAATAATTCCTGCATGCTGTATTGTATTATCTGGGTAATACAGTTTTGCCCCAACAGCTCCAACATCCTTTCGCTGTGCAAACATTAACATTTCCTCCATCCAAGAAGATGAGATAATTTCTATATCATTATTTAAAAACAGAATATACTCACCCTTTGCATGCTTTACTCCAAAATTATTAATAGCAGAATAATTAAAACCTTCCTCTTCAAAATATACTACACGTATCTTTGAATTCTCTTGAATCTTATCATAATAATGGAATGTACTACTTTTTGTGCTGTTATTTTCAATAATTAAGACTTCATAATTATCATAAGTCGATTTCTGCAAAATAGATTTAACACAACATGATAACATTTCCACATTATCCTTATTTGGAATCAAAATAGAAATCATTGGATTCCCTTTAATTTTATACCTTACGTTATAAATAGTCGGAAAAGCCTTGGAACTCTCTACTTTCCCTTCCAGTCCGCACCTCTTTATATGCGATAAAACCGCATTCTTACCTGCATCTATTGCATATATTTTAGAATTAATATCACTCGCCACAGAAGCCGGATGACTTCGCCAAAAATAGAGTATCTGTGGTAAATGTACTATCTTTTTCGCTTTTTCAGTCAATCTAAGTACCATATCATGATCCTGTGAGCCATCATATTCCTTTCTAAACATTCCTGCTTGTTCCAATAAGTTCTTGGCAAAAACGCTAAAATGACAAATATAATTATTTGCCCTCAAATTATCAATTGCAAAGTCTGGTTTAAAATGCATTGTAATAACATTTTTTAGTTTTCCCTCAAACGTCATCTCGTCACAATAAATATAATCTGCATTTTGTTCACAAATCACTTCCATATATTTATACAATACAGATGGATGCAGCAAATCATCATGATCCAAAAGTGCAATATAATCTCCTTTAGCCATTTTCAACCCTGCATTCGTATTCTCTGAAATTCCATCATTTCTCTCGAGCTTTTTGTACTTGATCCTAGAATCCTTTTCCGCCATCTTACACACAATCTTCCCTACATAAGAATGTTCCATATCACTTCCATCTGCTAAGCAAAGCTCCCACATCCCATATGTCTGCTTCTGACAGGATTCAATCATTTCGACTAAATAATTTGAAGGAGTATTAAAGAGCGGAACAATAATGCTAAACAGTACCTTGCGTTCAAATACATGCTTCCTTTCCTCATTTAAAATGTGCGGATTGGGAGCGATCAATTCACTCACATATTTCTTATTTTCTATATTCCGACGAATAAAACTTTCCGTTCTCCGAAAAAACACAGAGAACCCTTCATGTAATATAACCCACATCCCCTGACGCACTTTAGCAGGTATAAAACATTTCGCCAATTTTTTAATACCTCTAGCTAAAAAACGATATGGTTTTGTGACTTTCCATGACGTCGATTGATAAACTGCTAGCAACTGTAGACTCATCTGGTTTTTTTCCTGCTCCAGTGCTGCTTTATGTCGCTCCAGTTCCTTCTTCTCCTGTCCTAACGCCTTGCTCTCCTGCGCTAGTTCCTTGCTCTCCTGCGCTAGTTCCTTGCTCTCCTGCGCTAGTTCCTTGTTCTCCTGTTCTAATTCCTTGTTCTGTTGCTCCAGTTCCTTTCTTTTCTGCTCGAAATTCCTATCTTCTAAAATCAGCTTATCGGCAAACATATGCCAAAACATCTCATCTTCCATTCTACATTCCACGAATTTGTAATCTAATTCTATGATGATCTGGCTATGGTGAACCTGTGAAATGATAATCTGAGGATCATCAAAAAAAAGAAAGTACTCTCCTTTTTGATAAATCACATTTCTACATTGGGAAACATTAGGGACCCCTTCCCAGATAACGTGATTGTCCTTGTCAAAAATTGCCAATCTATTCATTTTAATTAACCCACCATGAGTAGTAGGATCAATACGAAGACCTTTAATGACACGTCCCTGCTTGTCCTGAAAATTTTGACGTAAGGTTACACTATGACCATCAAGTATTATGGTTTTCTGTGTATCCTCTGTTACCCCATCCCCCAAATCAAAATAAATCTGCAATTTGTTTGGACTATTCGCGCCGAGATCCTTTTCTTTCAAACTATTATACATAGTCCAAAAATTCTTCTCTAACATGTCAAATTTTTTCATAACTGCAGACAAATCAGATACTTTTCTTTGTATGGGAACATACTCCTGCCTTGCCGAGACCAAAAAATATCTATATGCACTTTTTTTATAATCTAGTTCAAAAATATATTGATTATAATAATCATGAAGAAGCAATCCCACTCTACTCAATGCCGGATTACAATCTGCTGCCATTTCGATATTTGTCATTCGCTCCCACATATCAAGATCCCCATGAGAAAACACGCTTACATTTGTTTTAAGTTCATTCAAAATAGAAAGTGTTTCCTCAAGTTCTGGCAGACCATTCTCCAAGTGTTCTGCAAGCCACGGATGTGGTCTCCCATACATACATTCATAATTAGCATTTACACGTCGCTCCGCTTCATGTACACCATCTTCGTTAAACGGTGCACAAATTACAAATCCTCTCTTGGACACTCTTGCAACTTCTTTTAAAAAAGCATGTTTTCCTTCATTGGAAATATGCTCAAATACATCTAATGCCACAATAATATCAAAAGCATCATCTTTAAAATCCATATCAGTAGCATCACCTAAGATATAGCTTGAATCATTCCGCATTTTCTCTGATAAATTAATATCCATATATTTAATTTCATCATTCGGAAGAAATTGCTCCAAATTCTTATGCTCATTTGCTCCTACCTCTAAAATCGTAAACTTTTCCTTTTTTGCTCGCATAGTTTCTATAATCAATTGAGTGTTTTTGTATCTTTGATATTGATCAAATAAAAATATCATCTTCGTCCACCTTCCATGTTGTCGTAATATCTATTATGCCGTCACGCCTGACATCATTTTCAATGTAAAAGGGTAATGCTTCGTGAATAACATCCTGTGCTTCACCAGAAGTTTCTAAAATATCTATATCAATCATATATCTTCCCTTTAACAACGAAACTTCCCGAAGCGTTATATCAACCGTCCCCTCTTCATTTGGTCGAAAATATTTCCTGCATTCTACATTCGTATTTGTTCCAAAACAAAATTCATTTTTTTCATTATAAATTCGAAGACAAAATAGAACTTCCTCTATTTTATTCGGATTTTTATAAAAAAAATGAGCATAAAGATCATCACCAGTCTTAAACACATTTTGAGGTTTATGATCTGAATTGGTGAGCAGGGCACCTGAAAAATACATTTGATGCTTTCCGAGCCTTAGTACTTTCCGGCCACAAAAATCACTTATTTTTTCATCCTCGGAATCATCAACAGCCAACTCTTCTTTTTCATACTCCTCTCCAATTCGTTCCATTCGCTCCTTTTCCATTTGTTCCACATATTTTTTATGCACCTTCTTCGGCTCATCTTCCATTCTAACCCGACCATCCTCGATCCAGATAGAACGGTCACAGATTTCTTCTAGCTGTCCAAGGGAATGGGAAACAATAATAATCGAAGTACCTGCTCTTTTAATTTGTTTTAATTTTTCAAAACATTTTTTCTGAAAACTAACATCTCCAACAGCGAGTATTTCATCTATCAGCAGAATATCTGCCTCTACGTTAATGGCCACAGAAAATGCTAAGCGCATGTACATTCCAGAAGAATAAGTTCGTACTGGATCGTCGATAAATTCTTCCAGTTCCGAAAATGTGATAATCTCCTCCATCCGCCTATCTATCTCCTTTTTCGTCAAACCAAAAATTGAGGCATTCGTATATATATTCTCCCTTCCAGACATGTCAGGATGAAAACCAGCACCCAACTCAATTAAGCTGGAAACACGTCCTTTAATTTTAAGCTGCCCAGAAGTCGGATACATAATCTGAGTAAGCAATTTTAACATTGTACTCTTTCCGCACCCATTTTTCCCAATCAGTCCGACCGCTTCACCACAACGCAAATCAAACGAAATACCATTCAGAACCCATCTGTTTTCATATTTATTACGCCGGAAAAAAAGCAGTTTTTCTTTCAGACTGCTTCCCTTATCACTATATACCTTAAATTTCTTCCTCAAATCCCTGACAGATATAACAATTTCATCCTGCATACTATAGCTCCTCGATAAATCCCTTTTGAAGTTTGTTAAATAATAAACATCCAAATAAAACAACTAAAATACCCAATACAGCAGCAAGTCCAAGTGTTTGTAACTGCGGCGCCTGCTTATAATACAAGATATCACGGTAAGCTATGACAATAGGCGTCATCGGATTTAGATGAAAGAAAAAACGGTACTGCTCCGGTATCATCTCCGGTGGATAAATCACCGGTGTCAAGTACATCCATGCCATACCAACGATACCAAGTATATGCTCTAAATCTCTCAAATAAACTGTACAAGCTGACGCAATTAGTGTTATACCAAGTCCAAGTAGATATTCTACTAGCATAATAAGTGGCAGATATAACAGTGCATAAAAACTTATACCATATCCTGTAAAAATCAAGACAGCAAATACAACCAAAAAGCTTAGCAACATATTCACAAAAGAACTTGTTACATAGGCAATAGGCAACACCAACCTTGGAAAATATATTTTTTTTACCAAATCCTGATTTTGAAGAATTACTGTAGCACCACTTTGTAAGCAGGAACTAAAAAACAGCCATGGAACAAGTGCCACAAAGAGAAAAATATAAAATTTATCAATCCCCATTCGCATAATCGTTGAAAATACAACAGTGTAAATACACATCTGCAGTAATGGATTTACAAATGTCCACAAAAACCCAAGGACAGACCCTTTATATCTTCCTCGTAAATCCTTGCGAACCAGTGAAAAAACCATTTGTCGATATTTATATACTTCAATCAGCATCCTCATTCACACTTTCTTTTGAAAATAAACATAACTTTTTTTATTATACCACGGAAAAATCCTATTTGCAACTATCAAAGTCCGAGTCTCATTAATCAACTGGTACCCTTGTTCCCGCAGATCAATACTCCACCTAATCCAATCTGATAAATCAAACAAATTCCGACCGCATTTTAACGCTGCAACAACATGTTCTTTACGCACTAATATACACCCATTACAAATCACCGGAATCCCAGAAGCATATGTAAGCTGGTTCATATACCCAGGATCACACACCGGAACACCACCAAACAAATGCCGGATGTGAAATTGTCCGTTGTTCTCTCGAAAAGCAACTCCTCCTGAAATGATCCGTCCCTGTTCATTTACGATTTTTCCAGTCACAGCAGCTATATTGTAATCCACCATATGCATGAGCAATCTTTCTAAGTCTTGTTTTTCCGGTACAAGTAGTCCCTTTTTTAATATAAGAATATACGAACACGAATCCTCAACCACCTGCCACGTACTTTTACCAGTTTCTTCATATTCTTGTTCACAAATGACAGTGATATCCTGAACACTCATCATACCCAAATCATAGTTCACCTGATAAACAGACATCGCGTTATGCGTCACAGAAACCGTGGCTTGAATGCCATACCGCTCCAAATGGGACCGGACCGCTCGCAAACCAGCTTCAACCGCATAATTTTTACTATCAATACTAAGCGCCACTGAATTCTTATGTGCCCGCCAAAAATACAGCACCTTAGGAATATGGCAGATCATGGAGGCTTTCTCACATAAACGAAGTATCAGGTCATGATCCTGACTTCCATCAAACTCACTCCGAAAAACACCGGATTGTTTTAATACATCCTTTTTAAAAACAGTAAAGTGACAGATATAGTTATTTGCGCGCAAATTTTCCATATAAAAATCTGGTTTTCTATGCACGCTCAAAAGATGCGTTTCCCTTCCCTGAAAAGTTGCCTCGTCTGTATATATAAAATCTGCCTTTTTTTCTTCAATACACTTCATTACCTCAAACAGGGCTGAAGGATGAAGCAGATCATCATGGTCGAACAGTGCAATATATTCTCCCACAGCCATATCAATACACGCATTCGTATTCTCTGAAATACCTCTGTTTTCATCCAATTTACGATAACAGATCCTATCGTCCCTTTTTATATAATCTTCACAAACTGTCTGTACATATGAATGCTCCTGATCACTCCCATCTGCCAGGCAAAGCTGCCAGTTTTTATATGTCTGCATCCGAACAGATTCAAGCATTTCTCTGAGAAAAGTCTCCGGAGTATTATAAAGTGGGACAACAATACTAAAACAAACAGGATTCAAAAAATGCCACGCCTCCTGCTCGGCGCGATCTCTTTTATTTATCTTCCTATTTATTCTAACTGGTCCCAAAATAAAAGAAATATATAATTTACAAATAATTTTCTTTGCCGTATACCAGACACCATATCTCTTCAATAAACATATTACTTTTTTTAACATATGATCTGCTCCATATTCGGATCGACATCCTCACTGCCAACTTCATTCTACTACCCTCTACTGTTCTCCCCTCTACAGGATTTCCTCTTGCCATACCCGTAGTTTCGCCAGTTTTTCAACCCTCCCTGATCCATCCCTCCACCATTTCTTCGGCATAACCAACCACCTGCACAATCTTCTCCACATCAAACCCCATTTCATACAGCCTCTTGGCTATTTCCCTTGCCTTTTTCAGTTTTCCATTCTGTTCCCCTTTCAGTTCCCCTCTCTGTTCTCCTCTCAGCTCCCCAATCCGCCTTTCTTCCATCCTCATTTCCTGTATTGCCTGACACACGTCAACCGCCTCCTCGCCTTCTCCGCATTTTATACCCGAATTTGTAATCACTTCAATAACATCCGCCGCCCTGCGCTCCAATTCCCGGAAACGCTTTTCATCCACCTTCAGTATCCGGCTCAGATTCTCCCTGTCCTTCGAATACTTGATAAAAAACATGACCTCCCGCAGACTGGACTGAAATTTCATGATCTCCTCGTCTGACATCCGCGCGGGCGAAATGAGCCTGACATGGTAATTATCCATGCAGGCCATTATAGCTGGATCTGACGCATCCATCAGATCGAACAGGCTCAACGGCCCATCCCATTCCTCAGCGCCAAAAAATATCGTCACCGTCACAGACGGAATCAACCGATCTTCTTTCCAAAAACCGCTCAAAAACTCACCCGCATTGGGAGTCTTTCTCTTTTCACCTGAATCCAGGTTAGCTTCCTGCCTGCATTCCCTCCGCTCCTTCTCCCGTTTCCGCTCCCTGCGGTGCGATTTTGCCGCCTCTTCCACCTGCCCTGCGTACTCGAGCGCATCGTACAGATTGTTTCTCACCGCCATCGCATAATGGACCTCCGACTGCGCCTCCACACCATAGAGAACATATTCATTCTTCCCATCCGTCTTCGCCGCATATAACTTCTGCGCATCGCGGAACTTCTGGACGGGGATCAAAGAGCCGTCCGCACCATATGGCAGTACCGTCTTCGCACAATCCCTCTCTGTAAGCTGCTCCGGCCGAATCACCGGCTGACCGTCATAAATATAATAATTAAAAATATCCGCGAAAATTTCCGCATCCTTTACATAGTCCTTCGTAACCGTATCCGCTTTCACCGTTACCCACCACCCTTTTCATTTTGTACGGCAAGCGCTGGTTCCTCTTCTCTTATTCCATTTTATTTTACCCCCGCCCCTGCCAACTTCATTATACTAAAATACCCCTCGTTTTTCAACCACCTGCGCGATCTTTTCCGTCCCTAACTCCCCATCACTCCCATCACTTCCTCTCATACACGATCTCCCCGTCGATCATCGTATACAGCGTCTCCACAAATACTTCCATCGGATTTCCCGAAAATACTGCGATATCCGCATCCTTCCCCGCCTCTAGCGACCCCACCCGGTCGGCCGCGCCGCATATCTCAGCCGCATGGATCGTCACTGCCTTCAAGCCGCCTTCCATTGATAGCCCATGCTTGACATTCAGTCCGGCATACAGTGGCAGGTAATGGATGAGCGACACCGGGTGATCGCTCATGATTGCCGTCTTCACGCCTGCACGCTCAAGAACGCCCGCCGTCTTAAAATCCATGTTCTGTATTTCCAGCTTCGACCGGGACGTCAGATGCGGCCCGACAACGACCGGATAACCGGAACCGGCGATCTCATCAGCCACAAGATGCCCCTCGGTACAGTGATCCAGCGTCATATCCAGTTCAAACTCCTTCCCGATGCGGATCGCCGTCAGGATATCATCCGCCCGGTGCACATGGGCTTTTAGCGGAATTTCCTTCCGCAAAACCGGAAGCCAGCTCTCCATCCGGAAATCCGGTTCCTCCAGCCGCCCCCACTCCTTTTGTTCGCGGTAGCGGCACGCCCGGTACAGTTCCTCACGCAGCATCCCGGCGATCGCCATACGGCTCGCCGGCATCTTATCCTTTTCTCCATAATTCTTTTTCGGATTCTCGCCAAACGCCACTTTCATCGCCGCCGGCGCCTTCACGACCATGTGATCGACACGCCTGCCCTGCGTTTTCATTAACACAAACTGGCCGCCCACGACATTCGAGCTGCCCGGCCCCGCCATGACCGCCGTCACGCCGGCGCCGATCGCGTCGTGAAACGCCGGATCCATCGGATTTATGGCATCGAGCGCGCGAAAATGGGGCGTCACCGGATCTGTCACTTCATTGCAGTCATCTCCGGCCACGCCCCATTTTTCCTCGCAGATCCCGACATGACAATGGGCGTCGATCAATCCGGGCAAAACAAAAGCACCGCGTACGTCGATCACCTTCTCGCCAACCTCACTCTGCCTTCCCTTGTCCCCCAACGCCAGTTCCTCCATTTTCCCCACCGAGGCGATCTTTTTTCCCGTCACGTGGACATACCCGTCCTCATACGTTTTCCCCGCCATCGTCATAATCTTTCCATGAATAAAAAACATAAGAATCCACCATTTCTGCAGTATGTGTGCCGCAGCCTTTCTCTGCTCTATAATATGCGCACATCCTGCTCTTCTTATGCAGTTATTCCCCTTAGTACTTCAAATGCCTGCATCACCCACACATGCCATCAGTACTTCATGTTCTATCAGAACTATATGTTCCGTCAGAACTTTACGTTCTGTCAGTACTTTATGTGCTGTCGGAACTTTACGTTCCGTCGCCACTCCACCGTCCTGCGGACCCCCTCCGAAAACGGCACCGTGGGCGCAAATCCCGTATCCTCCTGCAACTCCCGTATATCAGCACACAAATACATCACCTGCTTGTCATAATACGGAACCTCGCCAAATATAATATCCCGCCCCGGGCAGATCACATCACCGATGTCCTGTATATACTCCCGCAGCCTGCGCTCCTGCCCGCTGCCGACCGTATAAACCGCGCCGTCTTTTCCCTTTTCCGCCGCCAGGTAAAATGCCATCGCCGCATCGTCGCAGTACAGATAATCCCAGATCTGTTCGCCCTTCGTATACTTTGGCATCTCGCCGCGCAGCATCGAACAGATTCCCGACATGACCATCGTGCGGTCTTTATCCCCCGGCCCGTACACGCTGAGAATGCGCGTCCACACATGCCGGATCCCGTCATCCCGGCAAAGCGCCCGGCTCATCTGACCCGCCGAGAGCTTCGCGATGCCGTAACCGGTTTCCGGATTCGCGCGGACCGCTGAACTCAGTTTCACCCCGTCTGGCACACGTCCGAATTCCGCCTGGGAACCGGCGCCGAGAAACACGGAGCACCCTGACTCTTTGGCGGCCATGACAGCATCAAGCGTATATTTCACATTGTCCCACTGTCCGTAGTAGTTATTGCGGTTGCCTCCGTACGTCCCGCCCCATGCGAAATGAAAAAACGCGTCACATCTCTCTCCGATTTTGTCCGGCAGTTTCGTAAGTTCCGTGAGATCGCAAGGCACAGCCGTCACCCGCTCGTGCTGAAACAGATAGGCATTCTGCTGCGAACCCGGCCGCACGACCGCGTACACCTGAATTCCCTTCCCGGCAAGCAGGCGGCAGAGCGCCTGTCCCAACATCCCCGATGCCCCTGTAATGATCGCCCGTTCCATCATATATACGTCCTCCATTATTCTCATCCACACTTCCAAACAACAATTCCTAAATCTATGGCGGAGGATCGTAAATCATTCTTCTACCGGCTCGATCACCATTTCCTCCCGGAACACCTCCCGGTCGAGAAACGGCGCCAGATCCTCTAATGGCGGCGAAACGAGCGTGCCGTCGTCGAGCCTCTTCGTCGCGGACTTCGGCTCAAAATTCTGGTCCATCGAGACGATGATCTCGCAGATCACGGCCCCCTCCGTCTCAAATACGTGCTGGATCGTCTCCGCCAGCTTGTCATTGTTGTCACAGCGGAAAAATGGATAGCGGTACGCATAGGCGATCCGTTCCATATCCGGGAACTCCAGGTCGTGGCTCTGCGGGCCGATTCCGACATAAGGCTCACCGAAAAAGTTGGTCTGTGTCTGGCGAATCGAATGGTAGCCGTTGTTATTGATGACAAATATTTTGATCGGCAGATGGTTCGTCTGGATCGTCTGCAGTTCCTGAAGGTTCATCTGAATGCTGCCATCTCCGCTCAGACAGACGATCTCTTTGTTTCCTTCTGCCACGCACGCGCCGATCGCGGCCGGCAGATCGTACCCCATCGACGCGATCGCGGAATTGATGATAAAACGCTGTCCTTTCTTGATCTCATAGCCGTGGCTCCCCACGACGCACGCGGATCCATTTCCCACGACCGTCACGTAGTCCTCGGGCAGCACTTTACTCACTTCTTTGATAAACGCGTACACATTCGCCGGACTGCCCTGCTCATAGTGTTTCGGAAGAACGACCGGATAGGCCTCTTTCCAGTGCGCGCATTTTTCGAGCCAGAAGGTCTCGGCCGCATGCTTTTCGTCGCCCAGCTTCTCATTTAATTTGCGCATCACGTCCCTGACATCCGCGCAGACGGGAAGATCGACATGCAGCGTCGGTTTTTTCAGTTCCTCTCCGTCCACATCGACGACGATCGTATAGGCTTCCCTCGCCCACGTCTTATAATTGTACCCCACCTGCCGGATACTCAGGCGGCTTCCGAGCGAAAGAACGAGGTCGCTGTTCTGGATGGCAAAATTGCCCGCGCGGTCGCCCATGATGCCCGCGCGCCCGACGTACAGCGGGTGCTCGTCCGCGATCAGGTCAATGCTGTTCCATCCGGTCACGACCGGGATCCCCAGCTTTTCGACCAGTTCCACGAAATCCTCGTATCCGCCCGAGATCCGTATGCCGTTTCCGGCATTGATCACTGGACGCCTGGCTCCTTTTATCTTGTCCAGGATCGTATCGATAAGCTCGTCCGCAGGCTCCACCGGTTTTTCCGCAGCACACTCCTGCGGGTCGAACGCGCGGAGATCATCCGTGTCCACAAACGCGCCCTGTACATTCAGCGGAATGTCGAGCCAACACGGGCCGGGACGCCCGATCTGCGCGAGATACAGCGCCTTTTCCAGACAATAGCGGATATCGAGGGGGTCGATCACCATCTGGCAGTACTTCGTCATGCAGTCCACCGCCTTACAGATGTCAAACTCCTGATCTCCCATCGCGCGCAGGCCGAGGCCGGTACTCCTCGCCGTCGTATCGTAGCGGACCTGCCCGGAAAGGATGAGCATCGGGATCGAGTCCAGCCATCCACCGACGACGCCGGTGATCGCGTTTGTCCCTCCCGGACCCGTCGTCACGCACACGGCGCCGATCCGGTTGTGCATACGCGCGTACGCCTCCCCGGCGATCGCGCACGCCTGCTCATGATGCTGATAAACACAGTGAAGTCCCTCCTGATGCCCCAATCCGTCATTGAGGTGCATCGCGCCTCCACCCGTCACGGTAAACACCGTATCGATTCCGTGCTCCACCAAAAACTGCGCCACATAATTTGATACTTTCACTTTCATAAGATAAACCATTTCCTTCCCGTTTCTATTGTCCTTCTATTGTCCTGTCCCGACTGCCCGCACCCTGCATCTGCACTTTATTACATATAAATTACATAAAAAATTTAAATTGCCGTCAATATTCCTAATGATTTCAAAAGCAGGATCATCAAAAGGATGGGAGCGATAAACCGGAGCATCACGACATAGAGCCGCTTCCTTCCCATCTTTTGACCATTCTTTTCCACCTCTTCCACTACCGTGGACGGTTTTACGATCCACCCGATGAGGATACACGTTCCGATCGCCACGACCGGCATGAGAATATTATTGCTGATATAATCCATAATATCCAAAATCTGCGCCGTTGCCCCATTTGGCAGCGGGAGCTCGAAGTACAGTGCATTGTAGCCCTTGCAGACAATAAACCCGGCAGCTACGGCAATCACCGTCTCTAACACGGCCGCCTTCGTCCTCGTCCATCCAAAACGGTCCATCAGGCTCGAAACGACCGCCTCCATGACAGACACGGCACTCGTGAGCGCCGCGAACAGCACCATAGCAAAAAACAGACAGCCTACCACATGGCCGATCTTTCCCATCTCAGAAAAAACGTTCGGCAGCGAAACAAACATCAGTCCCGGCCCGGACGCATCCATCCCTTCCGTTCCAGAAAACGTAAACACCGCGGGAATGATCATGACGCCCGCCAGAAAAGCAACGACCGTATCAAAAATCTCGATCTGATAGATCGACTTGTTCAGGTCGGCATCGTCACGAACATACGAACCGTACGCGATCATGATTCCCATCGCGACACTCAGGCTGAAAAACAACTGCCCCATCGCGTCAAAAAGTACCGAGAAAAACCGGCTTACTGTCATCCCTTCAAAATTCGGGATCAGATAAATGCTCAGTCCCTGCAGTCCTGTCCTCGTGACCCCGCTCTCGTCCGTGTGCCTGATCGTAACGGAAAAGACCGCGATCACGATCACCAATACGATCAGTATCGGCATGAGTATTTTTGAAAACGACTCGATCCCCTTATTGACACCGCGGAAAATGACAAATGCTACCGCGAATAAAAAGATCGCCATCATCACGACAGGCTCTGTCCCTGCGGAAATAAAGGATGTGAAAAATCCGTCCTCTGCCGTCGCCGCGCCGTTTCCCGTGAGATACATCAGGAAGTACTTGATCACCCAGCCGCCGATCACACAGTAATACGGCAGGATGATGACTGGGACGAGACACGAGATCACACCAAGTCCGCCCCAGCTCTTCTTCAGCTTCCCATAAGCCGTGATCGGACTCTGCTTCGTCTTCCGCCCGATTGCAACTTCCGTGATCAACAGGGTAAATCCAAACGTCAGCGCGAGTATCAGGTAAATAATAAGGAACATGCCCCCGCCGTCCTTCGCCGCCAGATACGGAAACCTCCATATATTTCCAAGTCCCACCGCGCTTCCGGCCGCCGCCAGTACAAAACCGATCGAGCCGGAAAAGGAATTTCTCTTTGCTCTCTTCTTCATTTTCTTATCCTCCTGCTATTTGTAATACCGTTTTCCCTTACCCTCATAAATGATCTCATACAGCGCCTGATAACATCTCTCATAAAACTCTTTTTCGTAGTGTACCATAAACGCGCCTGAGACGCACAGATCATCCGCGTGATAACGTCTCGCGTAATCAATGACATAGCAGTCCATATGTTTCTCGAAATACTTCTGCCACTGATCCATAAATTTCCTCTTCTCGAGGAGCACCTCTCTTTTGTGCCACCTCATCGGCCGTAACTGTCTCTCCTGGTCGAGAAATTTCAGTTTTACATCCGCCTTGATCCATACGATGTTCGACCCGTACCGCTCACGGATAAACTCGATAAATCTGTCAAACCGCCGCTGGATCTCGTCTTCATCCAAAATGGCATCGATCGACGTCAGCGTGCACTGTTCCTTTATTTCCTTGTAAAACTTGAGTCCCCGCACTTCACTGTCCGCCGTCAGCACACCGCCCTCATACTCCACAATATCACAGATCAGATCATAAAAATCCAGCAGAAGCCACTTTGATTGCGTTTTCTTCAGCTGCTCGGGCAGATCTTTGTGAAAGGCGCTGCGGATATAGCCGACGCGCCAGTTACTATCCTCAAACAGCGAGAGATCCTCAAATTTGCGATCATCATACGGAATCGGCGGATCAAAGGCAAATAGACAGCAGTTCCGGTAAGCATATTTCCCGATCTCAAATCTGCCGTCATCCTCATTCAGTATTTCCCGCGTGATACATGATCCCCACAGATCGACAGGGATAGGCTCATAATACCGGTTCATCGCGCGGCAGTACGCCGCCGTCGCGTCCTTTGCCTCCCGCTTCATATTCCTGACCAGCATTTTTACCTTATGCCGCTCCTCCATATTGCTGCCGATGCCGGAGACACATTTTTTTAAAAGCGCCGCCTTTCCCTTCCTTACCGCGGCCAACGCCTGATAATAATGGCTGCAGTTAAACTGGTTTACATGGAGCGTCTCCGTCGTCAGTCCCTGCCGCTCCCATTCCGTTCGCACAAGTTCCGTAAACGGCTGCACGATTTTCAGGTGGTGTTGAAAGATCAGATCATAGTCGGTATCCGCGCGGAAAATATCGCCTTCCTCTACGGCCTGTACGACCTTCAGGCATTCCCGCAGCGGCTGCGCAAACTTAAAACTGTGTTTATCCAGTATTTCCTGTATCGAACCGTAGCCGCAGGCCTCCATTTCCACGAAATCACTCTCATAGTCAATGAGGATCTCCCGACTGAGCTGCAGCACCAGATGGTCGAGAAAATCATCCTCGTCCATAAACAGCCCCGTATTATTTTTGGCAAACAGATTGTCGTAGTACTTGAGGAATCGCCCCAGCCGCATATAGTATTCCTGTCCGCTGAACACCCGCTGTTCCGGCTGTGTGCGGATGATCGTGGAAATGATCCGTTTGGCGTGGTGATAAAAAGGTTTTTCATACGTAGACATCGTAACGCCCTTTTTGTTATCATAATCAATAAAATAATGGGAATATATATCTACCACATACGGATCCATCTTCTTCACAAAATAATTTTCCAGTTCCTTGATCCGGCGGTTATAGGCCCGCCTGCTCTTTCTCTTGAACCTGCGCACATGCGTATGCGTCACATACCAGAGCGGGCATCTCGATTTGACGAGGATAATGTGGTCCGCGTCAAAATATGTTCCGATCAGTTCCAAATACCGATCCATATACGGTTTCCAGTCAAACTCCCGGTCACGCATGACATCGATAAACTCCATCTCCTGTTCGTGCTCGGCAAAAAAATCACTCTCCAGAAACTTCGGATTCTTTGTGAAAACCTGTCCGTTCCATTTATAAAGTCCGTGCCCTGCCGTATAGCACATATCTACCACGAGAAATTCCGCCGGTTCATCCTCCAGCGACTGTGCGAGCCGTTTTTCCAGATCCATCGTCAGGTAGGGCGATACCTTTCCCTCCAGCGCAACGGTAGCGCCCTCCGGATTGCCCACCAGGGATAAGAGCGAAATCCACAAACTTTCCTTTACAATTTTATACCGGTCATCCAACTCCATATCGTTAATAAACGAGGAACCGTTTAACCGGATCGTCTTTTTCTCTACTTTGTCCATGATATCCATAATTCGCAGCCTTTTCTTCCATAAAATCCTTTTTTAATTTACAACTGACATGATTATAACACATTTGATTCCCCGATAGCAAGTTTTCTGTAATTGGAACCGCACCTTTTTTCCGTCCTTTTTCCCCGCAGCCATTGTTTTCTCTGCCATCTTCCCGTATACTAAATCTATACAAAGATAAATATGAGTATTTACAGAAGGAGATCTTTTCATGGAACACACACATATTTTCGGCGGGAACGCTTCCCGCCTCCAATCCGTTTTTGCCAAAGCCGCGCGCGGAGAGCATATATCGATCGTTTTTCTCGGATCCTCCATTACCATGGGGTATCAGATCGAAGAACAGCACCAGTTCACCACGATCCTCACACAATATTTCAGGCATACGTTCCAAAATGACGACATTTCCGGCCACAACTTAAGCGCGCCCGGGATGCCTTCGCTGCACGGACTTCATTTGGCTTACACGGAACTCGGACAGTACGCGCCCGATCTGATCCTGATCGATTACGCGGTCAACGACCAGAAGAACCATATGTTCCGCGAAGCCTACGAAAGCCTTCTGGTAAAGTGTCTGAGCCTGCCCACACATCCCGCTGTATTATCCTTTTTCGTAAGAGGGGAAAAAGGCTATACGTGCGCGCCGCAGATGGCAGCTGTCTGTGAATATTACGGGGTTCCCTATGTAAATATCGGAACCTGGCTCGATGAGGACATCCGTGCCGGGATCATGCGCTGGCGGGATTACTCGTATGACAACTGTCATCCCGGCCCGGTCGGGCACAGCTATATCGGCCGCTGTCTCACGCGTCTTCTGCAATATGTTTCCAAGTTGCCGGCCGCCGCGGAAACCGGTCTCCCGGCCAAAGGCTTTTACAACAATGAACTCGCGCACCTTCATTTTATCCCGTCCTCCTGGGAACACACAGCGGGACACCATCCCGAGCCGCTTGTTATAAACGCCTCGTGCTGCACGGTTTTTATCGGGTATTTCGTCGGCATTACGGAGGATTTCGGCACAGCCTGCCTCTCTTTGAATGGCGAACCCTACCATTTCATGGATTCCTACCGGGTACACGAATGGGAACATCCCGTGTATGAAGTAGTATCCCTTTCCAAAGAGAAAAAAATGCACCACATTTCGCTGGACATGTCGCCGGACATGCAAAAAGGCGAAAACGAGAAACGTTTTCGCCTTATATGCTTAGGAATCGTTTAGTTTATTCGCTTACGGCAAACACTCGTTTCACAAAGTTATACAAGCCGTTTGCCCACGCGTTCATCTCGTGATTCATATTCACTTCATAATACTCATTCATTGTTCCGTTTTTCGTGAGGGTATTGTGATAGCGCAGTGGAGAGTCTCCTACTGTCGTATCCTGCGTTCCCTTCTGGATCAGAATCACGTTTTTCCCGTTGTACTCATCGGGAAGTTTTAACGTCTCTTCCGTGAACAAGCCTTTTTCTCCGTCATACGGGAGCACACCTATGGCCGGTTCAAAACACCCGATGTATCCAAACGTCTCCGGCATACTGAGACCGATATACAGTGATTCACGTCCTCCCATAGAGAGTCCGGCGATCGCCGTATTTTCCCTGCCCTCCGCGATGGAATAATTCGCTTTCATATACGGCATCAGATCATCGCGCAGATCATTGATAAAGTTATCAAATGCCTGAAAATTTTTCAAGGAAAGAAAATCCTTAAAGCCCGGACCAGGATCCTTGCCTTTCTCCCATGCGCGTACATTTGGCATGACTGCGATGATATCCTTCACCTCACCGGAAGCAATAAGATTCCCGATGACACGTTTCGGATTTGTCCCCCATTCATTGTGGTCACCGCCAACTCCATGGAGCAGATAAATAACCGGATACTGCTTACTCTCATCATATCCCGCCGGAAGAAGGACATTGGCCTTCCGGTCTGTCCCGGTCGTCTCGGAATGGTACGTGATCTCCTTCATCTCGCCATACTCTATATCCGTCTCCTGTCGATTGTAACGGGTCGGCGTCGTGTAATCATCCGACCATTCAGCTGGCCACAGGTTCGGGATCGGGTCCGGTGTTTCTGTTGCAACCGGAGTCGGCGTCGGATCCGCCGTTTGCTGCGGGGTGTTCGTCGAAACTGGCGGTGCCTGCGTCGGAACCGAAGGTTCCGTTGGAGCCGATGGTTCCGTTGGAACCGGTGTTTTTACCACCGTACCGGACTTCGGCGTCACAGTAACTGTCACCTTTCCCAGTGTTTTTTTCTTCTTTTTCCCCTTCTGCTTGTACTCATCCCTAACCGTAATCGTGGTTTTTCCGGCTCTTACCCCGGTAATCATTCCCTTTTTTGACACCTTTGCAATTTTTTTGTTTTTACTTACAAACGTGTACGTGTGTTTCGCCTTTTTCCCTAAAATCGAAATCCTCTTTGCCTTTCCTTCTGAAACCGAAATCTTATTCGTTTTCAGCTTTGTCTTTTTTGCGGCAAGGCTTTTGCCCGTTGTCCCCGGTATAACAAATACCGCCGCCATCATGGCTGCCAGAAACGCAGCGACCAGCCTCTTCGCCTTCTCATTCTCCATAAGTATACCTCCAAATGATTATTGTATGGTTAAACTTATCTGTATTATACAGGAATTCCGGATTCATGTCTATCTTCGATTTTTGATACCTTATATTAAAAAAACTTATTGAGTTTTAAAATTGGTTTCGGTATAATAGTTTTTGTGAGGAGGTATGAGGATGAATATGCAGCACATTGAATATATACTTACACTTGCCAGGGAAAAAAATTTCTCCAAAGCGGCCGAGCAGCTCTTTATGACGCAGTCCGCGCTCAGCCAGTACGTGCGAAAGAAAGAACAGCAATTGAGGATCACGATCTTTAACAGGGGAAACGGCCCGATCACCCTCACGCCGGAAGGCGAACTATATGTAAAAGCATTACAGAAAGTAAAACAGGACTATGTGAATTTTCAGCGCCAGCTTACCGATCTGACAGAACTGCGCACCGGAAAGCTAGTGATCGGAACATCCTCCTTCCGGGCAACCCATCTTCTCCCCAAAGTGATCAAGGAATTTATTTCGACCTATCCCGGCGTTGAACTGGAAATCATGACCGACAACGTAAACCGGCTGAAAGCCAGTCTCGAATCGGGCAAGATCGATTTTTGTATTGAAAATGATTATTTCGAAAAGAATCTGTTCCACTGCGAAACACTGTTTACAGAAGCGCATTATCTAGCTGTCCCAGAAGAGCATCCTTTGAATGACGCGCTGGGCAGCAACGCCCTCACAGCAGAAGATATCGGAAACGAGACGCCTGCCTTTTTCCAGGCGGCTCCCGCCTCCCTCGACCAGTGTGAACACATCCATATGATCGGCGTAAAACCCGGCAACAGCTTTTATAAATGCCATTCCGACATTTTGCGCGAAGCTTCTTTTACGCCAAAATACATCTCTACCGTGGACAATATCGAAACGGCGTTCCGCTGGGCCGATGAGGGGATCTCGGTCGCGATCATCCCGGATTCCCTCATTTTTCACGGCGGTTTCAAAAGCCATCTCAACTACTACAAACTGGATTATATCCACGCCACGCAAAACATCGTCTTTGCCATACGCATCGGCCGGGATGTGTCCGCGGCAACGAAAAAATTTCTCGAGATGCTGCGAAAACTGATCGGCTACGGGACTTGGAACATCCCAAATTAAACGTCAGATCGTATTTGTTATTTCTCGAAATGCTGCGAAAACTGATCGGCTACGGGACTTGGAACATCCCAAATTAAACGTCAGATCGTATTTGTTATTTCTCGAAAGACCGAATGCGGTATGTGACACCGAGGTCTTCACAGATCTTTTTGCACCGCTCCTCTTCGTCTTTCGTGATCGTTGTCTCCACTGTCGTCAAAACGACGCTGGAGACATATTTTTTTACATCGCGGGCAAACGCCAGCATCGCCTCAAACGAACCCTTTCCAAACCGGCTCCTCGTCAGCCGGAGATACTCTTCCGGGTCCGGCGTGTTCAGACTGATCGACACGACATCGACAATCCCCTCAAACATCGGCGTGACGTCTTTTCCATGAATAAGGTTTGCCAGTCCGTTCGTGTTGACGCGGATCTTTTTGCCAAATTTCTTTTTTGCGAAGGCGGCGACCTCCAACAGATCTTCCAGCCGCTCGGTCGGCTCCCCGTATCCGCAGAACACGATATCCTGAAAGCTGTCCGGCGGGAACTGGTCAAAGGCCGCCTTTACTTCGGCGACGTCCGGTTCCCTCTCCAGCCACAGGCTGCCCGATCCATTCAACTCATCCCCGTTGTTCCGCAGGCAGAACGTACACGCGCACGGACAGCGGTTCGTCATATTCACATACAGGTTTCCATATAAAGCATATAAAATCGTCATCACAATCCGTCACTCCCATCCGCCCTTACGAAAACTGTTTCATCAGATTTACCATCTCGATCGCCGTCGTCGCCGCGTCGTAACCTTTATTTCCGGCCTTCGTCCCGGCGCGCTCGATCGCCTGCTCGATATTGTCGGTCGTGAGAACGCCGAAGATCGTAGGCACGCCCGTTTTCAGCCCAACGGATGCCACTCCCTTGCTGACCTCGGCACATACATAATCATAGTGCGTCGTCGAACCCTTGATCACTGCTCCGAGACAGATGACCGCATCGTATTTTCCGGATTCTGCCATCTTCTGCGCCGTCAGCGGGATTTCAAATGCGCCCGGCACCCACGCCAGCTCAACATCGCTTTCCGTATCGACATCATGTCTGCGAAGCGCGTCCTCCGCGCCGCCCACGAGCTTCGATACGATAAATTCGTTAAACCGGGCAGCTACGATGCCCACCTTCATTCCTTTTCCTACTACATTTCCTTCTAAAATCTTCATGATCTTCCTCCATTTCTATACATTTTCGCATCGGAATAACGCCCTTCGGGCGAACGCCCATTTGGGCGAACGCCTTTACTCTGTCACAAAATCAACTCTGCGGCCTCTGATAATTCGTCATATGCTGCATTTTTTCCTGCTTTGTCAGCAGATATTTAAAATCTTCTTTGCCCGGCGCGATCTGGATCGGGACACGCTCCACGATGCGGATGCCGTATCCGCTCAATCCGGCGATCTTGGTCGGATTGTTCGTCAGCAGCCGCAGCTGTTTCACGCCGAGATCGCACAAAATCTGCGCGCCAATGCCGTATTCGCGCAGATCCGGCGCAAAACCGAGCTTGATATTGGCCTCGACCGTGTCGTACCCCTGTTCCTGCAGCTCGTACGCCTTCAATTTGTTGATCAGGCCGATCCCCCGGCCCTCCTGCCGCATATAGAGAAGAATGCCGCGTCCCTCGGCAGCGATCATTTTCATCGCGCTCTCGAGCTGCTCCCCGCAGTCGCACCGTTTGGAGCCAAAGACGTCACCGGTCAGGCACTCCGAGTGCACGCGGCACAGAATCGGCTCCCCGTCCGATACATCCCCCATCGTAAGCGCTACGTGGTGTTCGCCGTTCAGTTTATTTTCATAGCCGTGTATGTCAAATTCCCCAAATTTCGTGGGCAGTTTCGCCTTTGCCTCTTTGCGCACGAGACTTTCCGTCTCCAGACGCCTGCGTATGATCTCCTCGACCGTGATCACCGTGTAACCGTGTTCTTTCGCAAACGAGAGAAGCTCGGTCGTCCGCATCATCGTCCCGTCCTCCCGCATGATCTCACAGCAGAGGCCGCAGTCTTTTAATCCCGCCAGCTTCATGAGATCGACCGTCGCCTCGGTGTGTCCCGCGCGCTTCAGCACACCGCCCTGCCTGGCCTCGAGCGGGAACATGTGCCCGGGCCTCCGGAACTCTTCGGGCCGTACGCCGTCTTCCACGGTCTTCACCGCCGTCAGCGACCGCTCAAACGCGGATATTCCCGTCGTCGTTTCCACATGGTCGATCGACACGGTAAACGCCGTGGCGTGATTGTCCGTATTCACCTCCACCATCTGCGAAAGACCGAGCAGCTCACAGCGCTCCCGGCTCATCGGCATACAGATCAATCCTTTGGCAAGGCTCGCCATCGCGTTGACATTTTCCGGCGTGGCGTGTTCCGCCGCGCAGATCAGGTCCCCCTCGTTTTCCCTCTCCGGATCATCGATGACAAGGATCAGCTTCCCGTCCCTCAGATCCTGCAGTGCCTGCTCCAGCTTACCAAACTGTTCGTCCGCCATTGTTCCAACCTTCCTTTCTTCTATCTGCCTAACCCCTTACCTAACCTCTTATCTTTCCCATTTTTCTTACATAAACCCGTTTTTCATGAGAAATTCTTCCGACAGACGGCTCTGCTCCAAACGGCTTTCTGCCGGTCCGGCGTCCGTACGGCACAGTTTTTCAATGTATTTTCCCACCATGTCGCATTCCAGGTTCACCATATCCCCGCTCTGCCGGTCCGCCAGATTTGTCTGTCCCTGCGTGTGCGGGATGACCGATACGGAAAAATCCCTGTCCGTCACGCGCGCGACCGTTAAACTAATGCCGTCGATGGCGATGGAACCTTTTTCCACGACATACCGGAGAATGTTTTCCGCCGCCGCGATCCGGTACCAGACCGCGGTTTCATCCCTTGTAATATCCATCACCTTCCCCGTGCCGTCGATATGGCCCGCCACAATATGGCCGCCAAACCGGCCGTCCGCTGCCATCGCCCGTTCGAGGTTCACGCGGCTGTTCTTCCCCAGCATCCTCAGGGAGCTGCGCGCCATCGTTTCGGCCATGACATCCGCCGTAAATCCATGCCCGCTCAGACCTGTGACGGTCAGACAAACGCCATTTACCGCAATGCTGTCCCCGATCTTTGTTCCCTCCAGTACATGGCTGCACCGGATCTCGAGAACCGCCGACTGCGTCCCCTTGCGGACGGATCCGATCGTTCCAATTTCCTCAATGATTCCTGTAAACATATCCGTTCCTCACTTTTCGCTCTTACTTAACCCGTCCATTTTTTAGAAGCCCGGTCACGCACAAATCCTCTCCTAGCTGCATCACGGTCATACCGGACAGTCGCTTCGCCGCCGCCATCTCGCGGATCCCGTTTCCCTCTACCGGGGATTTCGCCTTCTCCCCGCCGATCAGTTTCGGCGCGATATACGCATAAACCCGGTTGACAAGCCCCGTCTCCAGCAGCGAACCGTGAATGCTGCCGCCGCCCTCGACCAGCACGCTGTCAATATTCCTCCTGCCTAACTGCCGGATCAACTCCTCCAGCGACACCCGGCTTCCGTCCCCCGCTTTCAGCAATTCCAGGCCGGAAGCTTCCAATTGGCGTACTTTCTGTTCCTGCTTTTCCAGTTCACACGTTTCCATCTTTCGCGCTTTCTGTCCCCACATTTCCAGTTCTCGCGCCTTCTGTCCGTCCACTCCTCCCGCGTACGCCACAATGGTCTTTATGTCCCCCGCCGTCCGGACGATCTGGCTTTCCAGCGGAATGCGCAAATGGGAATCACAGATCACCCGCACGGGATCCACGCCCTCCCACATCCGGCAGTTCAGCATCGGATCGTCCGCTATGACCGTATCGACACCGACCATGATCGACGCGTACTTTTTCCGCAGCAGCTGCACGTGTTCCCTGGCCTTTTCGCCCGTGACCCACTTTGAGTCGCCCGTACACGCCGCGATCTTTCCGTCAAGTGTCATCGCGTATTTCATCGCCACAAATGGAACGCCGGAGCGGATGTAGTGAAAAAAGATCTCGTTGAGCGCCAGGCACTCCTGTTCCAACACCCCGGGCACAACTTCGATTCCATGCTCCCGCAGGATCCTGACGCCGTTCCCCGCCACCTTTGGATTCGGATCCATCGCCCCGACAAATACGCGCCTGATCCGTTTTTCGATGATAATATCCGTACAGGGCGGCGTTTTTCCCTGATGGCAGCACGGCTCGAGCGTCACGTAAAGATCGGCGCCGCTCACATCCCCGGCACACTTTGTCAGCGCGTTACGCTCTGCGTGGAACGCCCCGTATTTCTCATGACATCCCTCCGCCACGATGCTCCCGTTTTTTACGACGACGCATCCGACCATCGGATTCGGGGACGTGCGCCCCATCGCGGTCTGTGCCAGTTCGAGCGCTCGTTTCATATACGTTTCATGACATGCTTCATTACGATCCATCGTGTCCTCCATTCCGGTTCTGTAAATGACAATTGTTCTACTCGCTAATATTCCACTTGCAAAAAAGAACCCCGAAAATTCCGGGGTTCCGCAGTATCTACTCCATTCAAAAAAATCCGATACCATCTTCTCTCATCCAGACTATACTGTCGGCTTTGGAATTTCACCAAATCAGCGGTATCCGACTGCTCTGTCCGATACCGGTCGCGGGCTGTAACCGCCGGTGAGGAATTTCACCTCGCCCCGAAGAATCAACATATCTATCATAGCACACATTTTTATGTATTACAAGGGGTTCAACATATTTTTAACAGGAGATTTTCACTGCATAAATATCATCTATCGTACATAATTCTTCTTTCCTCAACGCATCCATTTTACTCACCTTCCTTCATATTTTCTTTCCGCCCTGTAATCCAAATCCCGAAGCCGCCAGATCCCCTGCCTCACTGCGACAGGTCGATCTGCCGGATCACATCCCTGACTTTCAGGACCATCGAGGGCGTCACCGATAATTCGTCAATCCCCATGCGCAGAAATGTCTCCGTCAATGCGGGGTCCGCGCCGAGTTCTCCGCAGATGCCCACCCAGCATCCCTCACGGTGGCCATTGTCCACGACCATTTGCAGCATGCGCAGCACCGCCTCATGGTGCGGATCATAAATGGCATCCAGTTTCGGATTCTGCCGGTCGATCGCCAGCGTGTACTGCGTCAGATCATTGGTCCCGATGCTGAAAAAGTCAACTTCCTTCGCCAGCAGATCACTGATCATGGCGGCGGCCGGCGTCTCGATCATGACGCCCAGTTCCACCTCACCATAGGGGATCCCCTGCGCCTCCAGCTCCTTTTTGACCTCTTCGGTGATCTCCTTGATCTTCTTCACTTCAGCGACGGAAATGATCATCGGGAACATGATGGAGATCAAGCCGTAATGGCTGGCCCGGTAAATAGCGCGCAGCTGGGTTTTGAAAATATCCGGCTGATCGAGGCAGATGCGGATGGCGCGGTATCCCATCGCCGGATTGTCCTCTCTTCCCAGATGAAAATAACCCACCTGCTTATCCGCGCCGATATCCAGTGTGCGGATGATGACCTTCTTTCCCGCCATCGTCTCCGCAACTGTGTGGTATGCCTGAAATTGCTCTTCTTCGGTCGGATACGTATCCGACTCCAGATAGAGGAACTCACTTCGGAACAGACCGATGCCGTCAGCGTCATTGGCGAGTACGCTCGCGATATCCGACACACTGCCGATATTGGCGTACAGATTGATCTTCCTGCCGTCGAGCGTCACGGTTTCTTTCCCTTTCAGTTCCTGCAGGAGTTTTTTCTTATCTTCTTCTTCCTCCTTGCGGCTCTGGTATTTCCGCAGCGTATCTTCATCCGGCTCCACGATGATCGTTCCCTCGAAACCATCGACGACCGCCAGCTTTCCATTCATGTCCTCCGAGTAAGCGACGCCGATCAGCGCCGGAATATTCATGGTCCGGGCGAGGATCGCCGTATGGGAATTTGTGGAACCGAGCCTTGTTACAAAGGACAGCACTTTGCTCTTATCTAGCTGAACCGTCTCACTCGGAGCCAGATCTTCGGCCACAAGTATGACCGGCTCGTCGCTGTCCAGGCCGTCTGCCTCTCTGCCCTGAAGGATCCGGATGACTCGGTTTGATATGTCCTTGATGTCCGCCGCCCTCTCTTTCATATAGGCGTCCTCCATCGAGGCAAATACCTGCGAAAGGTTGTCCCCGGTCGTTGCCACGGCAAATTCCGCGTTCACATTCTGGGACTCGATGATATTTGTCACGGATTCCACATAATCCAGATCGTCTAACATCATCTGATGCACGTCAAAGATCATGGCGTTGACTTCACCAACCTCGTGTAGGGCTTTTTCATATAGCGCTTTCAGCTGCTTTTTCGCCTTCTCCTTCGCCTCGTCAAAACGCCTGATTTCCGCCGCCGTATCCTCGATGGAGATCCGCTTTACCTGGCGGTCTCCCTTGTCAAAGATCGAGATCCTGCCGATCGCTATGCCGCCGTACACGCTTTTGCCTTCCAATACCTTCATCCAAACTGCCTCCGTTTACAAATTTTTCATCCTCTCTTTTCGTTATATTATGTACAAATCCTATTATTTTATCCTTATTCTACCGCATTTTAAAACTCCGAGATAAATCTCTGATTTTGGATTCTGCCCTTATGGCTGGCAACGGCCGCACGGTTCATACCCTGCCGCTTCCAGTTCTGATTTCGCGCCTGTGTAATCTTCCCTGTTCTCCCCCTTCATTTCCCCCACACCGGAACAAGACGGCAGATGATATTTGCGTGTATTTGTGTTTAACACATAATGGGACCCATCTGCTCTCTGGTCCGCCTCGCCTTCCCTCGTCAAATGGCTCTCTCCCGTCGCATAATCAATCGTGATACCCGGCTGGCTGTTGAAGGCAAAAATATTAAAACAGATCGCTGTGCCGCCATCCTCGACTGACTTCGCTTCCATCTGCACGCCGCGGGCGACGAGATCGTCCCCCTCATACACCGGCGTCACCCGGTAAAGCACATGGTTTCCCGTCGTTCGGACATACTCCGCGACCTGGTTTTCAAAAGGAAGCATTCCCTCCACGTTTAAATAGCGTGTTCCCGTGATCAGATTCCGTTCGTTTGCATTTTCACCGGACAGCTGAAACCCGATCAGATGACAGCGGTTGTACAAATATTTGCCCTCTACGTTGTCATATTTCGCTGTCTGCCATCCGGACGGCTTAACCGGACTGATATTTCCCCGCTTCTCTGTCGGCATCAGGTCTTTCCCGATCTTGGCATAGGCCGCACCGCACCGCCCGAGACCGTCCAGCTCCGCATATGTCTCAAACGAATCCTCTCCGGTCTCCTCATCAAATACCGGCTGGTTGTCATTGACTACCACATACGGTTCCCCCGCATAGGACGGAATCTGCTGCAAAGAGACCGATGGGGCCGCTCCAGCGGAACCTTCGTCTTGATCTAACAGTATATCCGCACCGCTGCATCCGGCAACGAACAGACAGATAGCCGCCAGTAGTGTAATCATATAGCATCTGAATTTTTTCTTCTCGCTCATTTTTATTATTCATCCTTTATAAAATATTTTATATTGCATTTTTTCGAAATATTGTTATACTGATAAGAGAACACTGGAAAGGAAGTGAAGCCATGACACGCGCATTACAACCACAGCCAGAAACGATCACCCTGGAGCAATATGAGGCTTTACCAGAGAGCAGGAGGGTAGAAGTTTTTGATAGCGTTGTCTATGATTTGGCCAGTCCTTCACAGATACATCAAACGCTTTCTATCAGCCTGATATCATGGTAAAGGTCAATATTTTTGAAGATCTGCTTATCAACTTCTCTGTGCTTGCTGATACGCTGAATATCTGATCATAAACAAAAAGATACCGTTTCATGCCATGATCTCCGCACTATCAAGCAAAACGGTAAACGGCCCGTCATTCAAAAGTTCCACCTTCATATCGGCTCCAAATTCCCCCTGTTCCACTACTGGAATCTCCTGCCGGCACTTCTGGATAATATATTCATATAATTTCTGCGCCTGATCCGGCTTCCCCGCCCTCGTAAAGGACGGACGGTTTCCCTTCCTGCAGTCCGCGTACAGCGTAAACTGCGATACGAGGAGCATCTCCCCTCCCACATCTTTCAGTGCCAGATTGGTCTTCCCGTTTTCATCTTCAAAGATACGCATCTGTACGAGTTTCTGCACAAGTTTATCTGCCACTTTTTCGTCGTCATCCAAACCGATTCCGACAAGGACTAAAAAACCCTTTCCGATCTTTCCCTTCACTTCTCCCTCAATCGTTACCGATGCGTGCTGTACCCTCTGAATGATAAATCTCATGTTCCATCCTCTTTTCTGTTTAAAACCTTTATTCCTAAGCCTGCGCCAGTACCTGCGGCCTGACCCAGGTTCCTTTTACTGACTTATGTTTCCACGTATCTTTTTCTTTTTCATATGAAAGAACCGACATATACTGAAAATCACTGCTCGTCTTGAGCGCCTTATAGATCAGCTTCAGTGAAATCCAGCTGCGGTTGTGCTCAGGGTCGCCTGAATCCGTGAGAAACGCCTTTTCTGTTTCACGATCATATAAAAACAGCGTCACATAATGCCCCGGCGTATCCTGCCAGTAACTATCATCGTTGTAACTTGAGATGAGAACGAGCATCGACTGCGCCTGTTCGATCTCGGCCCGGAATTCCTTATACGTCGGCGGCTTTTCCCCTAATTTTACGGTAAAACCAATATCCGACATGATCTTTCGCATGAACGGCCAGGCAACCGCCCCTCCTCCTCCGTATGACGTATTCTTTTTCGTCCATGTGTACATATCGACCGGAGTGCACTTATATTCTGTCAATGTAGAATACATATTAGCCATGCAGCAAAACCCGCAGCCAAACGCGCCAAACGAACCGCCGTCGTAGTATTCTTTTCCCCATTTCCCAGACCACTCACGTCCCTCTTTCCATGATTTCGGCCCCTGCAGAAAGGAATAGACGGCCTCTTCCGGGTTCTGAGTCGGCTCCGGCTCCGCCTGTACTGCCTCTTCCGATACGACCGGAATCTCGCCATGCCACTCCGGCCCCGCCACGGCAGCCGGGTCTTTCTCTCCGCCGGGCTTTTCATTTTTTCCAAAGATCAAAAGCAGCGCGATCGCCGCCGCCATAAAAAGAAGAATTCCTTTTCGTCTATTCATCCACATCAATCCTCATACATATTTTTCTATCGCCACAGTGACCCTTCCTTTTTTCGTTTCGCGCACAACTCCCAGATATACAAATTTTCCAAATCCGCGCACGCTGACTATATCACCCTCTCTGATGACGCCGCTGTTATTTTCATACTGCCTGCCATTCACAAATACCTTTTTTTCCTGAAAGAGCGGAATGCATTTGCCCCGCGAAAGATGATACACTTTAGAAAGCAGGGCATCACACCGCTCGGACGAAACGATATGCTCCTCCCGTTTCCTGACCGGCGAAAACGCCTCGGGCAGTCTGTCCGCCTCCTCGCATACTACATTTGTATGACGAATCTTTCTTAAATTTTGACAAATATATTGTTTCATATTGTCCAGACAGAAGAAATAACATTCCTTATCCCTCACGAATATATCACCGATCACATCCCGCTCAATCCCCAGATTCATCAATGCCCCCAGAACGTCCCGGTGGCTGAGGTCCTCGGCGAATTTCGGCATGACCGGCCGGCACGAAATGCAGCAAACCGGAAACGCCTCCTCATATCCAAACATCTCTTCACTCCCAAACCGCAGAACCTGCCGCTCCGCCGCTTCACTCCCGCCAAATGCCGTATAAGGCACAAACGCCAATTCTTTTTTCATCTGAAAAAACTCGTCCATTTCCGACGCCGACAAAAAATGCGAAAACGTATAATGCCCATTCTGATAGCATCGATTGGCCAAATCCATCAATCGTTGTTTCATCTCTCTCTCCTATGCAGAAGTATATTACACACTGACAGCCAACTGCTATCAGCATACCATATCCGCCATGAGAACGCAATCCAAATGCTGTTTTTCGTTCAAGTATTTTTCGATCAGGCATTCTATCTGCGCTGGTAATTTCATGCAATTCATATTTTTGTAACATTTTCGTTATAATTTATGATATGATGGCAGAGTCGTGATACTATTCATGATCAAAACGTAAAAAAGAAAGGACGATGACAATGAACAAAAAGATCACACGCACTATTACTGCCAGTGTACTGACGTTTTCATTGGCAGCATCCCTGTCGCAGACAGAGGTAACAAGTGCTGCGGCCAAAAAAATAAATCGAAAAAGAGCCGTTATTTATGTAGGAAAAACATGCCGCTTGAAAATCAGCGGCCGCCCCGGAACGATCACCTGGAAATCCTCAAATAAGAAAGTGGCAGCTGTTAATAAAAAGGGACTGGTCCGAGCAAAAAAAGCAGGAACGGCAAAAATCACCGGCAAATCCGCAAAGAAAAAATGGACCTGCCGGATAACAGTCAAAAAGTACCGGAAGAAACCATCATATCCCACCCCAACCGAAAATCCGGGTTCCGCAAACAAGCCAGCCACATCCGTAAAACCAGCCGTCACTCCAGCTCCGGTTCCCACAAAAAAACCGGGATCCTTGAACAAGCCGACTGTGTCAGCAAAGCCAGTCGTGTCAGCAAAGCCCGTTATCACCCCAGCTCCGGTTCCCACAAAAGAACCGGGGTCCTTGAACAAGCCGACTGTGTCAGCAAAACCAGTCGTGTCAGCAAAGCCGGTCATCACCCCAGCTCCGGAAGAAACTCCCGGAGTCACCGTTACAGAGAAAAGTGCCTACGCAGTGCTAAATTCCCTGCGGGACACATACCCGGAAGGCATGCCGCTGACAAACAGCTATTACTATCATTCACCGCGATTTGGTAATGGTTACGGCTGTTACGGGTTTGCCGCCAAATTGAGCGATACGGTCTTTGGCACCAGCCAGCCGTTTCAGACACATTCCTCTTTCGATAAAATCCGGGTGGGGGATCATATCCGAATCGGGAATTCACACTCGGTGGTCGTCTTAACAAAAGAAAACGGATTTGTTACAGTTGTAGAAGGAAATTATAACTCATCCGTTCACTGGGATCGGAAGATCACATCGGCCTCCTTGGCGTCCAGTGGATTTAAAGTCTATACAAGATACTAAAATCAGCTGAGAGACACAGTTCTCCAGGCAACCTTTCATTACAGGCAGGCGCACCCAAAAACGCCTGTCTGTTTCTTACAAACTGTACTCGGACAAAAGTTCCAATATATCCTTTTCATATATACTTCCTCCCAGCACATCCACATCTCCGTCCGGCCCGATGCAGATTGCCCGAACGTCGGCAGGGTCTTCCTTATATGGATTTTCCGGCTCCTGGCCCGTTTCAAAATATTCTTTTAGATAAATCTTCGCGTTTCCGTCTGGAAATATGACATTCCCGTCAGCCATGCCGATCCCTATCTGCTCAAATTGCCGCAGGATCTTTCTCGTCTCCCTGTTATACGGATTGTCCGCCTCCGCACTGACCAGCCAGGCCGGATTCATTTTTACACGGATCCCCTCTGCCAGCACTGCTTCCGCAAACTGCAAAACAGCCTCGATCGGTATCGTTTCCTGATGGAACGCATCTGCTGACAATAACATACCGCTGATACCACACTGCCCCAGTTCATGCACAGCCGCGCGCATCTTTTCCATATCTTTCGTAAAATACCCGTTTGTGATGATCTCCCGGCTGGGGATGTTCGCTTCCCTCGCTGCTGCGTGAATGCTGCACACCGTCTTCCACTGCAGAAGCGGCTCTCCTCCAAACGTCATCAGAGATTTGATCTGAAACGCATCCGCCACCTCACGGATCACCCTGACCGCTGCTTTTTCATCCAGACAACTGCCACTCACATCATGTTCCCCTTCCGAACAATGTTTACATTTCCCGGTACACGCCCATGTGAGTACAAACTCTAAACGATTCAAATTCCTTACATATTGGTTCATGCTTATCCTCCATTCCAGAATGTCTACAGGGTGACGCAGCCAGATCGCGTCCCTCATAAAAGCAGTTTCTGTATTTCCTCGCACGTATCCACGACGACCGCCCCCTCAAAACGCTCCAGCACCTCTCGGTCCCGAAATCCCCAGCTGACGAGTATACAGTCCAGTCCGCTGTTTACAGCCGTCTCATGATCGACTTCTGAATCCCCGATATAGACAGCCTGCCCTTTACTGCTGCCCAATTGTTCCAGCGCGGCAAAAACCGCATCGGGAGCCGGTTTCCGCGCCCGGCCTTCCTGGTCTCCCAGCGCTGCTTTTGTATAAGCGCCAAAGTAAATGTCATTTAATTCCTTTACTGCCGCATCATTTTTATTCGAAACAATAGCCAGCTTGAATCCGTGATCAGACAGCACCCTCATAAGCTCCACCGCCCCGTCGTACGGTTTTGTCTTAATGCGGCAGTGTCCGGTATAGTAGCGCTTAAAATCAGAAAGCGCCTGTTCAAGATCAGGATTATCCCGTCCTCCCGGCACCGACCGCTCCATCAGTTTCCCGATTCCATTCCCGACAAATGTACGGATCTCTTCCAAACTGTGGACTGGGTACCCGTATTTTTGCATCACGACGTTCACGCTATCCCTTAAGTCTTCCAACGTATTCAAAAGCGTGCCATCCAGATCAAATATAACCGTATCCTTTTTATCCATGATCTCTCTCCATTTCCGCGCAAATTTTTCCATCACCTCTGATTTTTTCCATCCGCGCATATTCGTTCCCGTTTCGGGAAATAACTATCAATATCAGCAAACGAAAGGAGTTCTCCCTATGAACGAAAAATCACAAACACAGCAGCCAATGGATCGGGCGCAAAATAAAAATACTCTGGACGGTGTTTCCGGAAAAAGAGCCGATCAAATCCGCCAAAATTCCCGTTACAATGAAGAAGACCTGCCGTCTCCAGACAATAACCTCTTTTGGGAACATGAGTCCAATCCTCTCAGCAGCAAAGGAAATTAGCAGCAGGATAGTACTTGCTAACTTACCGACAAGTCATGCGAACACCACATGTTTGATCTGGTGATCCTGAATGTTCCGGCAAAATCGCCGGGAGATCCGGGACTCTCCAGATCTCTTTTTATTTCCTCACAAAACCGGTAACGCCGGTCTGGTTCCGGCTGCATACATTTTCCTAAGATCGCCCGCATTTTTTCCGAGAGCCTGCCCCTTCCCCGTTTCCCGCCCAATTGTTTTTTATGCCCCTGCGCTGGATGCTGCCCTGTCATCATCTGTAACATCGTGGCGCCAAATCCATATACATCGGTTCTCGTATCCACCCGTCCATTTCTCACAAACTGTTCCGGCGCGGCAAATCCCTTTGTACCGATCGGCTCCGCCGCAACCGCTGCGCCATCCGCTCCGGTCACTAATGCCCCGAAATCAATCAATTTTACATGCCCGGCCGGCGTGATCATAAGGTTGGCCGGCTTTAAATCCCGATAGATCACCGATGGATCCCGACGGTGCATATACGAAAGGATATCGCACAGTTCCATGCCCCACGCCACCGCCTGTGCCTCTGCGAGCACACCGTTTTTTCGCAAATGATCCTTCCACGTCATTCCCGGCACGTATTCCATGATGATCCGGCCGCCGTTCTTTTTTTCCTCTGCCTCCCGAAAAACCGGGATACCCGGATGCCGTAATTTACCCGCAACCGACATCTCCTGCCTCGCCATCTCAAAATCCTGGCGATTTCCAAAACATTTTACGGCATACTTTTTTCCATCCTGCCTGTCAGCAGCAAGAAATACATGAGACGTCGCCCCATTTCCCAGTTCGCGGAGCAAAATATACTCTGCCATCTTCCCATCCCCTTCATCAAACACTCCCGTCGGCGACATCCGCCGCCACTGCCACACAGCATGTGCATTCTTCCATTCTTTCCACCGCTTTCCGAAATCGGCTTTCCGAAAAGCTCCATTTCCCAGCACACACACCTTTTTGCCAAAAAATCTCCTTCAGAGATAAAATAAATACCGTTTTTTCTTCTATTTTCCGGTGTCGGAACTGCAGTTCCGACATCTCCCCCTGCGCGATCCCCAGTTCTTCATCGAGCTGCCTCCGCTCCATTCCGGTAAACCACCGGCAGCATCTTTGACCGGAAGCAGTAACTTCATAAACGGAGAACGATCCCCGACTGCAGAACACATACTGACCCGCATGTACGAGAAGGACTGCCACATCTATTGGCGGCCGTCCCGTTTCCAACACCTGCCCAATCATACTCTGCCAATAGCGCTTCACGACATCTGCGGAAAACGGGTGCATATTTCTCGGAAATTCCCTGCCAAACCACTGCTCAAATGCCGTTAAAAGCCGAATTACCTCTCCCATGGACGCCCGCACAGCTCTTTCATCCCGCCGCGCTCCCGTTCCCCGGCAGATGACAGCCAGCGCCGTCTGCGGCCGGCGATGAAACCATTGTTGCAAAAAAGAACCGCTCCGCTTCTCTGTTCCTTCAGCGCTGTAAATACCGAGCGGTTCCTCCGTTTCGTTGAAAACAGTATAAATATTTGCTCCCATTGACTCCCTCCCTATTCTCCCCCGATTGTATCAGTGTACCTCGCACTGGTTACCCAATCGTTTCCTTTCCGCCCATATACGGCTGTAATGCCTTTGGAATACGAACCGTACCGTCAGCATTGAGATTGTTTTCCAAAAAGGCGATCAGCATACGGGGCGGAGCAACCACAGTGTTATTCAGTGTGTGGGCAAAATATTTGCCGCCCTCTCCTACAACCCGGATCTTTAACCGTCTCGCCTGCGCATCCCCCAAATTGGAACAACTCCCTACCTCGAAATATTTCTTCTGTCTGGGCGACCACGCCTCCACATCGATTGATTTCACTTTCAGATCAGCGAGATCACCTGAGCAGCACTCGAGCGTACGGACCGGGATATCAAGGGAACGGAACAGATCCACCGTATTTTGCCACAGCTTATCAAACCACATCTTACTCTCATCCGGCTTACAGACAACGATCATCTCCTGCTTTTCAAACTGATGGATACGGTAAACCCCGCGCTCTTCCAGGCCGTGTGCCCCTTTTTCCTTGCGGAAACAGGGCGAATAACTCGTCAATGTGTGCGGCAGCTTTTCCTCGGGAATTATCTTATCAATGAACTTGCCGATCATCGAGTGCTCGCTCGTTCCGATAAGATACAAATCCTCACCCTCGATCTTATACATCATAGCATCCATTTCATCAAAACTCATTACGCCGGTAACGACATTACTGCGTATCATAAACGGAGGCACACAGTACGTAAACCCCCGGTCGATCATAAAATCCCTCGCATAAGAGATCACGGCCGAGTGCAGTCTCGCAATATCCCCCATCAAATAATAAAACCCATTTCCCGCAACATCCCTCGCCGCGTCCAGATCGATCCCGTCCAGCTTTTCCATGATCTCTGTGTGATACGGAATCTCAAAATCCGGTACAACTGGCTCCCCAAATTTTTCAATCTCCACGTTTTCGCTGTCATCTTTGCCGATCGGAACACTCGGATCGATAATATTCGGAATCGTCATCATGATCTCACGGATCTTCTGTGTCAGCTCGTCCTCTTTTTTCTCCAGTTCCGCCAGCCGCTCGGCCCCTTTGGCCACCTCTGCCTTCAGTGCCTCTGCTTCATCCTTTTTGCCCTGAGCCATCAGGCCGCCAATATTTTTCGATATTTTTTTCCGGTTAGCTCGAAGGCTGTCCGCCTCCTGCTGTGTCGCCCGGCTTTCCTTATCCAGTTCAATGACCTCATCCACAAGCGGAAGTTTTCTGTCCTGAAACTTATGTTTTATATTTTCTTTTACCACATCCGGATTTTCCCGTAAAAACTTAATGTCAAGCATCGTTTCCTCCTCATTCCACCGCACAGGCGGCCTTGTCATATAATAAGATTGGGGACTTCCCCCTATGATATACACGGATCGCCCTTTACTCCCGCAATCCGAGAACACTCACAATTGGATTTATTATACACCCTTGACCTTTTGATTGCAACTTTTTTACATAACTTTTTTTGTGGGTGATGTGGATGAATATTATATAAAAGAATAACCGGATGCAGAATAAAGTTTATATGGAATTTTCGATTCTTCTGATTCTATGGAAACAACGGATCATGTCTGTCTGAACTGGATCATTGAGAACTATATGTTCGTAACATTTCGATTCAAATATTGAAATTATCCTTCTCGTCGTAAAATAAATTTAGTACTTCGTCCGGATTCAAAAGTCCCTCGTTTAATATCGTTTTTGCGATAATTCTTCCCGATACATTTTGAGGTATTGGAAATAGGATGGGTAGTCTGAATGGTAAATACCAACTTAACATTGTCACGTAAGGGAAAAGAGTCTTTTGAAATCTTATATGTGATCCGAATCGCGTAATCTGTATTTTTTCGTGTATATTTCGCGAACGTAGATAGAGGGGGTTTTTTAGGTGGAATCTCAGTAATATCGGTAAGACCATCTTCGTAATCGACGCAGTAATGCAGTGTATAATTTACATTCATAAGCATACTGCGACTCAAATTCACAACCTTTATCTTCATTGTCCTGTACTTATCAGATTCACTGTCTATACATATTACATCAGATAACTTAACATGTGGTTTGATCAAAAATAGGACGAAGTAAAAAACAACCGATGCGATAATACCTGTTATCACACTGGAAATCATTTGTTGAAATAAGTCCATCACTAGTGATCTATATCCTTTCTCATAACGTTTCCTCCTTTTATAATAGCTGCATATATTTTACGTATCGCGCAGACACAACACTTCATTTTTTAAAACTCCCAAGTATAAAGAAGTATTTTGTTTGCAACTTCATCCTAACACATAAAAGGATATGTGTCAATAATTTTTTATTATTTTTCAATATTTTTTCAATTTGCAATATTTTAAATCACAGTATTCATCACATAAAAATTCCTGACAAAAAAGCCAGCTGCCTTACTTTGGACAGCTAGCTTTTTCCAAGCTTTTATGACAGTGAGAAAAAACCGTCCACGCTTTATCGCGCTACGCCCTCGGCGATCCGGCTCACACCGACATAAATTTCTGAAATTTTGTACCAGGTTCGGAATCCCACGATCCCATCCTGTGACAGCTTGAATATTCTTTGAAAAGTTTTTACCGCTTCTTCTGTCTGCGGGCCGAAAATACCGTCAACAGCTATTTTAGGAATCAGTGGATACGAGTCTGCTATGACATTTAACTGTTGCTGCATCTGACGGACTTTTTCGCCCGAACTCCCCACTTCCAAATTGTAACCGGGCCATGAAGACGGGACACCGGAGATGACTTCACTGGAATTGATGAAGATGGAATCACCGTAATAATTGCGCAGGATTTCAATGGGGGTATAGCCTCTGTCACCGAGGGTTTTGGATCCCCACTGGCTCAACTGTATTCGGTAGGGTATATATATTATAGGATTCCTAACAGCTTTTTAAGGCCTGTCTTGCCTAATTTCCCGCTCTGGAGCCAGCCGTTCGCTTTTCGGTATCGGTTCACAGCTTTTGTCGTTCCCGCTCCCCAGATTCCATCTACGTCTCCGTAATAAAATCCAAATTTCTTCAGCGCTCGCTGCACCGTCCGCGTGACGTAGGTCGTGGTTTTTCCCTGCATAAACACTTTAGAAAAATCACCCTTGACCTGGAAATGCGGAGAATCCGGTGACTTTGTCCAGTTTGCTCCGGCTTCAAAGCCATACTTCTGCATGATCTCGATAATTTTCTTTGAGTCTTTGTCCTGGGCGTTCCAGATTGCCTTTCCCTTTCTCACCGGCACCACGTCCACCGCTTTTTTTTGGATGTGGATGCTTGAGAGAGTCCATGTGCACTGTTTCCCGGATTTTGCGTATTTCTTTGCCTTCGTGGCCGGGATTCCTGCCGCCACACACTGCGCCGCCGTCCGTCCCTGGCCGTACAAGTAGTACTGCCGCTCCTTCGACCGGTATGTTTCCACCACCAAAGGGGTCACTCCGGCGGACTTAATTTCCTTTAATGCCGCCGCCAGCATTACCTGTACTAAAACGTTTAATTTGCCTGCATCCCTGCATTGATCAGTTACTGCCATTACGTTGTTCCTCCTTTCTCAAGATCGATCACATTATTCCTTCGCTTCCGGCAAACCAGCAAGCGACGTCAGAACCGACGCCACACCAGCAAGTACCGCCGTTCCCGCGACCGCCAGCCAGTCAACTTCTGTAATCGATACCGCGACCGGAATCATCGCGACCGCTGCCTGTGCCATCGTTTTCACAGCCCGTACTGCTGCCGCCCTGCACCACTGTTTTGTTTTACTGCTAATCATAACCTTTCATCCTCCTTTTCTGATTCTTCTGGCATAGCCAGTAGCGTGCTATATAATTGTGTCGCAACATCGTTGCCACCGAGATCATGGTAAGCCGCATACACGCGCTTAATGGATTCTTTGGCGTAAATCGGGCAACACTCCCGCTCCTGGTATTTGTTGTAATTTTGTACGATACTTTCCCGCAAAAGGCTCTGTACCCCTTCCGCGATGGCATCGTTTTTAGCTTGCTCCATCTTGAGCCGTTTTCGAACGCCCCGGTACAATACAGTAAGGGCAAAAGAAAAAGCGGTCAAAAACCACTCCATCCAATGCGTCTGCGCAAATTGTATTATCTCATCCATTATCCTACCGCCTCCTTTTCACAAATTTTCATCTCCATTTTCTATCACATCCTTTTCATTTTTTATAACAAAAACAACCGCATACTGGCTTTTTGACCAGTTGCGGTTGTTTCAGTTTGTATGATTCCATCATATTTCAAACAATTTATAAAACAGTACCTCATATTCGCTTGATGTTGGCCCACTTGATAACTTTTCATACCTGTAGCCGGTGCCCACAAAAGACATTTTTACAACATTGGCCCCGTTCAGTAGGTTTACATTAAAGTATGGGGAGTTTGCGGAGGTAAATCGTAGCGTATAGAAACTTTTCCCGTGTTGAGTCTTTGTATCTACGACCATGAGATACACTGGCCCCTCCGATAAATAGTTGTTTAACCAACCCACATCCGTTGTTGTCGCCCCTGACGACATTGTAAAGGTAACTATCGTTCTTGGCGTCAGGCTCACCGCCGTTTCAGCGCGGCCGTTGATATTAAACTTACTATCCGCATCAACCTCCGCTGGTGTCGTAATGGCGCCATTTACATGTTGATAGATCCTCAACCTGTCATTTAATGTGTCTATCTCGTAATGTTTGTTTGCTGTTTTTGTGTATAAGGTTATATTGGCTCCCTCGGAATCCACTCTTACATCAACCCCTGCATTAGGATACGAGGGGTTTCTTACTTTTAACGTCCCTTTTATTGTCCCCCCGGCCAAAGGCAGGTAATTGGCAAATTTATCATTTAAAGCCTTTTCTTGCTTTGCACTCAAACTATCCCATGATGTCCAACTGTTGTTTATCCGGACCCTTATATATGCTGATCCAGTGTTGTACGACGTGAACACTTGTCTGACAACACCACCTTTATCGGGTGGGGAGGGACTAAAGCCGGCTCCGTCAAACCATGTCACGTCTAAAAAACCATAGGATTCCGGCAAATTTGACATGTTATAAACAAATCCATGCCACTCTTTTACATAATCATTTGCATTGTCCGACCCGCCGATATGGTTTGGTCTGATAAATCCAGTACCATTCCCGATATATGCGCTTTTATTTAATCCATCTAATTTCTTCTTGTCGCTAGCTGACATGAGGCCATTTGCAGACTGTGTAGCAGCACTGTATGTTGTATTGCTATCGGTCAGGTCTACCTCTTGATCCTCTGCCTGATTTGTTGTAAAGATTCCTTTTATGGTTCCCGCCTGTTTTATCGTAATCGTTCCATTTCCAACACTTGGAATCTCAGGCGTTCCTTCGAGATCCCTATACTTTCCAGTAAAGGCTACTGTTTTTAAATCGGAAAAGTATTTCTTGATCTTGCCAAAAAGGACCGATAGCTTTTCCCCTGTGGCAATATTCTCTCGCTCGGATGCCTGTTCAAACGTCACTGTAGCGTCCGACGCGTCCCCTGTCTTGTCCAGTTTCGTATCAAGATTCTCCGCCGTTTCTTCCTGATACGACCGAAATTCATCCACCAAAACAAACGCCGTCGGATCCGTCTGAATCACAACCCTCCCCCCATCACCGACATACACATACGTATTAAACGTTATCGTCACAGGAGCATTTTCACTGTACGCTGGCATAAAAGCCGGAACATCTGACGTCACAATCCCATATAAAAACTCATCCTCCGTCCCTGCCTCCTTCGCATAAATACCAATCTCCCGCATATAATAGTCAACCGTAAGCCCCTCATCCGCACTGGCATCAAAATTCGAGGCAAGAAAACGTATCAAAATCTGATCATTCTCCCTCCGGAATGCACTGATCCCGAACGACTGCACCTGGCTTTTAAGTTCCTCTGCTGCAACCAGGTCATCCCCCGCTTCCCACACCCCATCACCCGTCACTGCCCGGGTGATCACTATGTCGCATTCTCCCGCCAGTATTTTTGCAAGCACCACCCGCCCATGCGCCGTAATAACCATACTATTGTATCTGGACAATTCATTCCCCTCCATTCCTGCACAAAATAGTCACCGACTCTTCCACGGCCGTCCCACACTGTACCTGCATTGGCAAAAAAACGCTCTTTTTTAACGCCACATGTTCCAGCGAGGCCGCCGTATGCTTTACCTTCTTTATCATGTCGCGGAAAACCGCAAAAATATCGGATGAAAAATCAAGCTCCGTATCAATCTTAAAGCAAAAAGGATCCCCTCCATACTCAAACCATTCTTTCACACCATCCGACTCAAACACCGATGTAACAAGTTCTTCCACGGCAGTCCGCGTTCCCGCCAGCATATGCCAGCGTATCGTATTCTGGATCAATCTGGCTTTTGTATCCCGGTCAAGAGATACAGAATAATACTGCGTTTTCAGCTCCTCCGCCATCAGATCCAAAACCGCATCATCTAACATCGAAAGATTTTGATAAAACATCACCTTTTGCGCATACCTGCAGATCATCCGCCGCATGTGCCTGTCCGCAAGCGCATACGCCCTCGTCTTCGCCGCATCGGAAAAAACATCCGGAAGAATATCTGGAAGCAGCACGTCCTGAAGATCAATCACTTTCCACACCCCCAAATTCAACATCCAGACTGCCATTAAAAACAGCCACCCTGCTCTCCGTCAGCGGAGCATAAACCGGTGATGATATGACTGCCCTTTTCACTCCCGCAGACTTGAGCATCGCCAACAGTTCATCCGGATTCAGGTCTCGTCCAATCTTATTCCCCTGCCATTCCGTATACCCGGCCACCGCCCGGTCTACATTACTCCGGATTTCCGGCACACGCCCTTTATTTGATTCCGCGATATAGTAAGTAAGCGAAATCCCATACTCCACAGCCACAGGAGCCTGGACCTGTACATCGACGCCAAAGGTCCGGATATCCGGACGCATCAAATGATCTCTGATCCGTTCCAGTTCCCATTCCTCCGGCAGCCTTCCATGTTTCATTAGGATGATTATCGTATTGATCCCACTTCCAGGCACCGTAGTCGGCCTTGCATCCTCTACATCCGCATTAAAATCCTTTACAATCGCCACCCAGGCATCGTCCGGACCAGCCGTGGAATACTTGTTTGGCGCGTTAAAGATCCCTTCCCTGTACTCGTCATCCTTTTCCACATCCGAGCCTCCCGTGCTCTTTGTCGTATTTGACACCGCCGAAATAAATCCGGAAGGTGTGACTAACGTACAGATTTCCCCGACACCATAGCCATTTCCAGCTTCCCCCGCCACCGTACAAACGCACTCTGCTTCTACTGACAACTCCCCGGCGACAATCTCTGCATAGGAAACCGTTTCAAAAAACATTTTTTGATCTGCCGTCACCAGAATACCTGCAGGAACAGGTTCTGCGGATGCACGGGCTGCTTCCATCGAAAAACGCACCTTAACAGATGCCTTTTGCGCCGGTTTCCGGGGACGGTTCTTAAAAACCCCCATATGATCCAGGAAATCTCCATGCGCGTATTTCAGGGAATTCATTTTCCCGCAGTGGTCAATATATAAAAGCATCTGCATATTAAGCACCGACTGGCTATTGATCAGGAGACGGTACGGATCACTTCTCTCAATCACCGGCTCTTCCCCGGTAATCTCCTTCAGGTTTTTCCGGTATTCTTCCATCATTATCTCCGTCACCTGTTCGAGCGTCAGATCATCAATAAAGGAAATGTCCGGCAACTCATCCAATGCACTTATCCCCATGCCATCGCCTCCCGTCTAGTCATCTTCATCATCCTCGTCCTCATCATAATCCTCATTCAAGCCGAAAAGAATCGTGGGTTTCAGCTGTCCATCTGTTCCGTGTTCAAATTGAATGTCGCGGATTTCCACCTGTGGTACATATTCCTCTGTTTTATTATAAATCTCTAACGCATATGTACTTTCCGCAACAGCCGGCAGCTCATCCTGATATTCATTTGACAGGCCAAAATGCCGGTCCCCCGGACATGTCCCCTCTACAACTGCATACAGCGTTTCCAGCTGCCTCCTGTAATGTTCTACCTGATCCGCATTTGCAAAATCAAATTGCAGTAATGGCTCATCGATCACCGTCATCTACACATACTCCTCCATCGTAATATCCACGTTTGCGCTCACTAGTTTTCCATTTTGCATAATGCACCGCCACTCCTCGCTCATATCTGTAATCAAATATTTTTTCTTTCCTATTTTTTTTGTTCCCACAATAAAATAACCCGTATATCCATACCTCACGCACTTTTCCAGCCGCTCGATCATCTCCCGCGGTTTCACGCCGAGGCCGGCCGAAAAAACCATCGTAAACGTCATACTGGACAGATTCGGGCCATTAAACTGCACCTTCTGCTTTCTTGTGATCCTCTCATGCTTCGTAATCCGGTTACTGACCCGCCTGTTCAGGTTCGCGAATGTCAGGCACTTCACTCTTTTATCCGGCGTTCCGTTTGGGTCCATGTAAACCTCAAACGTCAGATACTTGCCAAACTTTCCGATCGCCATAGCCAACCCTCCTATTCCGGCAAATTATTCCTGTTCCAGTATTTCCCCAGCACAATACCGTCCTTCTTACCCTCCAAAGGCGCCACCACTACGCGGTCACCCGGCTTTAAAGATAAATTTTCTTTACTTACAAAGATCGGCATGGGATTCGATGCTTCTCTTCCACTTGACCCATACACGACAGTTGCCATTCCATCCTTCACGCTCGACAAAACAGCTGTCCTCATTCCGTAACCCTCCTTTGGACCTTGTGCATCGTCAGCCGGGTAGTAAAACCATTCGTCCCATCCAGCGAGTGCACGACCTGGTCCACAAAATATTTTCCGTCCAGCCGGCATAGATTGCAGATCCGGACGGTATCCGTCTCGCAGAACTTCGTATTCCCCCGGAGCGTCACGGATAATGTAGTGGTTTTTTCATTCTCCGTATTCAGGGCCGCCAGCGTCTTTCTTCTCGCCTGCCCGATACTATCAGCGTTCCCCGTAACCGTCAGCCAGCGGTTTCCCTTTCCCACTTTAACAACCGTTTCTTCATCCGACTCCTGCGCCGTGTATTTCATTTTCGCACCGGTATAAGTTCCCGCTATATTCGTTTCCCAGCTAAAATCAAGCAGCATACTCCTTTTAATGCTTCCAACCGCTTTCTTTGCTTCATATTTTGCCTTCGAATAAATAATGAGTTTTCCCTTGAACATTTTTATACCATAAGCATATTCCTGGCATAGCGACGAAAGAAATTCACAATCCGTCTGCCCGTTCTGTTCCACCGTGCCGACCGAAAAATTATCCCCGTCAAAAAACAGATCCATCTTATATCTGGCAGCGATCTTTTTCGCCACCTCGCGGAGAGTCACTTTTTTCCATGACTTGTCCCGCTCCGTCGCCCGGAACGATGACGCCTCGGGAATCGACGTGGCGCCAACCGTACAAGTCAGCTCAGGCCCTTCCATTCCCAGCGAATCGATCAAAAATGTACCACACGGGAACGCCTTTTTCCTCTCCCCTTTTTTCCACGCGCTCATCCGGATCGTCGCCGTGATCTTATCCTTTTTCCGCGGCATCCAGGCCCGCATCCACCGCCAGTCACTATTGACCAGCGTAAACTCGATCCGGTCCGCTTCCCCGTCCGCCACTCCGGTATAAGTAAAGCTTTTCAGAAATCTCCGCATCTGCTTCGCAGACTTTTTCTTTTCAGCCGCCGATAGCGTCCTTCCGTTTTTTGCGTAATACAGATTGACATACGCCCTTCTTGCCCTGGCATATGTTGCAGGAACTGCCACTGGCACTAAAACACTATAATTTCTTTTAACTAAAGACGCCCCTAATGTGCTGCTACTCATCGTCATCCTCCTCAAACTCGTCCAGACCGTCCGTTTCGTCATCCAGTCCGCTCCGCCATGAAGGAAGATCTGTCTGGGTATCATCCACCTCAGGGACATTTATTTCAACACCCGAGGGAAAAACCACAACATCAACCAGATCATCATTATTACGGATCAATTCTCCCATAAAATTTTCTGATCCCATCTGTTCATACGCGATCTTATCCCACATATCTCCCTCTGATGTAACGTATATCATAAATGCCTCCTTTTATCACTTCATACTAAAGCGCATATGATCCCGCACCATCTTCCGGTATAACTTTTCAACTGCTTTCTGCACTTCATCGCCAATTTTCTTCCCGTCCTCCTTTGTCGCACCTCCCGACACATGGACCTCAATATGCGGCGCAAACGTCACTGGCGGTGTAGATGGATTTCCCATCAGTTTTCCAGTCGCTTCATACAAACGCCGGGAACGCTCGCTGCCATCGATCGGGATAATGGCCTCTGTCTTGTTTCCTTCCGACACCATAGCCATGTGCTGCTTGTTACTGATTGTACCGACTGCATAACCGGGGACCGATGGAAGGCTCACTTTTCCTCCCTTACTTGAAGAAGCCCCTACATTTTTATCAGGAGAGCTTTTGTTTACATAGGAAGAAATTCCTCTTCCGGCATAAGGATCTTCCCTGTTGATAACCTTTGCATCATAAGGACTTCCCGCAAACGAAGCATCATATGTCCCACTGATCTGAATTTTCGTATCTGCCTGGATCCCCCGGGAAAGTTCCTGCGAAAATGAAGTCCTCAATGCCTCCGCTGTCTCATTCCCAACTTTTTCCGCTTCCGTATCCAGTCCTTCACCATTTAAAATGAAATCATTGGCAAGTTCCTTTGTTATCAATTGATATTCTTTTTGCTTTGTCATTCCCGCGGCATCATCCACCGCCGCCACATCTCCACCTCCATTAAACGCTTTGTTTAAGACATCAAAAACAGTTCCATAACCGCCTTCTGGTTCCAGTTCCCCCATTTTCGAAACAATTTTTCCAATTGCATCCTTATCCCCAGCGCCAAAATCACCCGCCGCTATTTCTTTCCCATATGTATCCATCAGCGTATTATAATAAAACTCCGAGGCCTTATCTTTCGCATCCTTCACATTTTTTTCATATGCCTTCTGGTACTCCTTTTTCTCCTGTTCGTTTTCTTCCTCACTGATGTATTCCAGTTCTTTTTTCCAGTTGGAGTTTTTGATACCAACCTCCATAGCCTCTTTTGCGCCTTTTTCAATTTCCTCCACATTTTCGTTTATGGAATCCTGTAAGCGCTCCCATGAATCCGCATCCAATTCCTTACCAGAAAAATCCGCCTTCAATGTATCCCATTTTGCGTCTGCTTCCGCCCTTGATTCCGCGGAACTGATCTTTGCTAATTCGTCTATATAACCGTCTAGTTCTTTCTGTATATTGGGTTTCAAGCCTTTTTTCATCGCTTTTTCCAGCGTTGTATTGATACGCTTCGCCAGCCCATCCGCCTCCATCTCCAGCGCGGCAAAGATCGCGTTATCTTCTTTGATCAACTCCTTCCCTTTGGCCGAATCCCCGAACAAGACCTTCGTGGCCACATTGACCGTATACCCTCTTTTATCAATTAGATCCTGCGCAGTTTTGACATATTCTTTCGTATTCTTTTCAAAACTGTCCATATCATCCTGATCCAGTTCGATCCCTGCAGAAATCTTCCACTTAACTTCATCAATGGCATTTAACGCATCTTCCATTTCCTCCGAAAACTTTTCCGACACTTCCACCGAATCAAACATCTTCCCGAGATTATGGAACGTATCTGCCCCGATAATATCCTCCGCCGTATCTTTAATGTCTTTCATCGACAGTGATATATCCCCGAAATGATCCTCAAGACTGGCATTCGCCAGTTTTCTCTGCGTAACACTGACCGCGGTACCAATGCCAGCGATCGCACCAACCGCCAGCGCGCCACCTGCCATCCAGGGATTTGCCGCAAGCGATTTTCCGAGCGACACAATCCCCTCTCCGACTTTTGGAAGAGTATCAAATAACTTATACGATGTGATCGCGCCGCCGATCCCTGCCAGCGTTCCGGCCATGATCTCCGGATTCTCCAGCATCCACTCCCCGACATTCAAAAACGGTTCTGCAAAATCAAGGACAGCCTCGCCAAAATCCCTGAAGTCATCCACCACGCGGCCCACATCAATCTCGTTCAGCCATTCCGTGGCATCCTGCACCAGATCACGCAGGGGCTCCTTTAACTCATCATAAAGTTCGATCCCCTTTCCTTCCAGCGCGGACTGGAATAATTTAATATCACCCTCCAGATTGTCCAACCGGATTTCTGCCATCTCTTTCGTGGCGCCGCTCGCGTTATTGATCTGCTCCGTCAGCTTCTTATAATCCTTTTCCGACGCATTAACAATAGCCAGAAGCCCCGACATCGCCGTCTTGCCACCGATGCTTTCCGCATTCGCCGCCTTTTCCTCTTCGGTCATTTTACCAAATTCTTCCCTGAGGCGGCCCACCGTTTTCGACCAGTCCTTCATGCTTCCGTCCGCATTCGCCGTCTTGATCATTAGTTTGCCTGTCTTTTCCCCGTGTTTGGCATACGCCTTCGACACGAGCTGGATCCCGCCCGCCGTCTCACTCATCAGCTTACGTATGATCGTACCAGACTGGGAAGCCTTGATCCCGGAATTGGCAAGGAGGCCGACTGACACCGCTGTATCCTCCGCCGTATACCCAAGCGCCCCAGCCACGGAAGCCACATACTTAAATGTCTCGCCCATCATGGACACATTGGTATTTGAATTCGAGCTCGCCTTTGCAAGCACATCCGCAAAATGGCCGGAATCCTCTGCCGTCATGTTAAACGCCGTCAGGGCATCCGTCACAATATCCGACACACTTGACAGGTTCTCACCTGAAGCAGCCGCCAGATCCATGATCCCCTCGATACCGCCGAGCATATTATCCGTCTTCCAGCCGGCCATCGCCATGTACTCCATCGCCTGCGCCGACTCTGCCGCCGAAAACTGAGTTGCCTTACCCATCTCCTGCGCCTTTGCGTTTAGCTGCTCGTACTCCGCCGCCGTCGCGCCAGAAATCGCCTGGACCGTTGACATCTGCGCTTCGTATTCCTTTCCAACATCAACCGCAGCCGTCACCGCACCGGCCACCGCCGTCCCTCCCATGACCCCAAGCGTTTTGGCCGCCGATGTCAGTTTGTGAAAAGCCTTGTCTACTTTATCACTTACTGTATTCAGGGAATTGTCCACCTTCCCGCATATTCTTATCGTGAGTTCCTTTTCACTTGCCGACACAAGCAGCCACCTCCTCAATAATATCCACCAGATCACAGAGTGGAATCCGGTAGAAAAACTCCATCGACGTATTCAGGCGCATCGCAAGATGAAGCGCGGCCTTTCTCACAAATCCGGTATCCGTGATGCCAACTACCAGAAAAAATTTAAAATACGCGTCTTCACTCTCTTCGCCTCACGCAGCGGAAGGTCCTTGAAAAACTCCAATGGCAATCCCGAAGCCATCATCGCATAGGTAAAAATACCCATCACCGACAGATCTGACAGCGCGCTGGTCAGCCCCATCAGGCGGAGTGTCCGCTCCACTTTGAGCATATCATTCCCGGTCATGTTCTCCAATCCCGACAGATCCACCTCTGTATACTCCTTTTTGTCAAAACGGAACGGCTTATCGAAACGAACGATCAGGGAAGTCTCCACTACCTCATTTTCTGTTGCTTCGTTTTCCGTTGCTTCATTTCTCTCTTCCTCCGGTTTTTCATTTTCTTTCCTGTTCTTTGTTTCTGGCATATAAAAACTCCTTTCTTTTTTCTCAATTTCAGCACAAGAAAAAACGGTTCTAAATAAATAGAAACCGCTTTTTTAGCTGTTGCTCTTGAAATGCAACCATTATTATGTTATGATAGGCACAGATAGGAAGTAACCGCCCACAAAGTGGTTAACCTCCCGTAGGTTATAAGCCTGTCAGGACCGTCAAGTACAAGGCAGGCTTATTTATTTTCGCTTGTTGTTCCTATCAATATAGGCAAGCAGTGCAACGAGAAACGTTCCGAAAAGAATTAACAATGTTAAAATCTCGTATGTACTCATACGCACCACCTCCCTTCTTTTGTTAAAGTTAGGGAGGTTTTCCACCTTGTAACACGATTACTTCCATACGGATACTATACCACAAATCCATATTTCTTACAACATCCTGCTGCCATCTAACAGAATTTATTCACTTCCGACAGCATATCCTTCCCGTTGACGACATAAACACTGTTAAACTTATCCAGTTCCAGTTTCTTTTCCCCGCCAATCTCATACAGTATGTACCACGCTTCCATCTTTACCTTGCATTCCACACCTTCGCCGATCTTCATTTTTCCGCCGCTCAGTCCTTTAAACTTGCCTTTAACAACAATACGGACCTGTGTTTTTACGCTTTTCCCTGACGTTTTATCCGTCCCCTGTTCCGACCCGCGAATGGTAAGTGATAACGGGGTGCCTGTGTCCATCAGATCAAAAGCCGAGCCAAACAAGGACCTGAAAGGAATCTCAATTTCCGATGACTTAAACTGCCCGTCAACCGGATCCTCAATTTCCCCGAGGATTCCCGCACCTGACATCGTAGCAGTCAGAGTTTCAAAATCCGGCAACGGGATCTCCCCACTTATTCCGACAAGGGCATTTGCACTATTATCATACACATTATAGCCATTGATCACCTCTGGAATTATGTTCTTATTCATTTTTACAATCTCCTTTCATTTATCCAGCCAGCGCACTTTGAAGAATCGTCGGATCAAACTCTACGCGGAACAGGATATCCTCCGCCGGAAGATACGTCGCCAGCTTCACATGGAACACCATATGACCATCCATGATATTCTCGATTGGGTTCTCATCCGCATTGTACGAAACAATCCCCCCTGCAATATACAATTTGGACTTCATCGCATTAAACCAGATGTTCTCATTGTCGCAGATTGCTTCGATCAGGCGGAAATTTCCAAGATCATCTACCTTTGACGCAATCGTCAGGATCAGTTTGTTTCGGTAATAATTAAAAAACCTTCTGGCACAGATCCACCGGTCCTTCGGATCCTTGTTCGCCGGATATGCCGCCGTATTATTTCCCCACATCTTCCAGCCGCCGTAATTGAGCGCTGTCACACCGCCATTCGCGTTGATGTGGTCATTCGCCGCCTGCTTATCCATCCGGAGCTCCTCGCCACTCTCTAGCACGGCCGCCGAAATCTGGATTGACTTGTTCGACGGGGAAAGATTCGGCACATCACCATTCTGTGCATCCAAATAAGCAACCGCTGCCGCATACAATGCGGAGTAATACAATTCGCGTCCTCCACTCTTTACTTTCGGCCAGAGCGCTATCGCATGCTCCGAAACAACGCACTGTTTCTCCTTCTGCTCCGCAAAATCCGCACACTTCACGGCCCCAGAATCCGAACTGTCAATATCGATCACAGCATTTGCATAAAATTCCCCATTGATATCCGCGGCCGCCGCCTGAAGCGCCACCGACACCTCCGGATACTGGGAAAAACCAGGTGCCAGGATCAATCCCGGGGTCAGCTGGTGTAACGGGAACACATCGTTCACGCACGAAATACCCGAATTCCTCCCGCTGCTCGAAGAATAACCGCCGACAACTTTCATCGCCATTTCTTTTTCCGTAAAATCAATTTCTTTTGCTTTCAGGGACAGGGCATTTTCTTCATAGTAGCTGCTGCTCCCCAGAAGAGAAACCGTAACCTGTCCGGCATCCGAAACAGAAACAATATAGTCCGTCCCTTCCGCCAATGCTGTCTCGCCCTTCATCACCTGGACAGAATTCTTCACGACATTTTCACCCGGGAATGTATACTCCTTCTTTACCGAGCAGTCCCACTCCACCGCGCTCATCTCCTTGACATCCGTTTCCGGATCCAGGACATTGATAAACACCATAGGAAATACATTATAAGTCCTGCTCACAAACATGCACTGGCACAGCGTATACATTTTCCAGTCATCGCTATACCCCAGCACTTCCACGGCCTCCTCGTAAGAATTCACCAGGACCGGCCGGTTCACCAGATTCCCACTGTCACTTCTCGTATGCACCGGCGCCGTACCGATAATGACCTGGAGTCCGGACGTCCCTGTCACCGGGGTATTCAGCGTGGTCTTCTGTTCCTCTACCCGTACGCCATGTTTATATCTACTCATCCCGATCTCCTTTCTCTTTTAACTGTACAGCCGCCGCCTCATACAACTTACTGACAGATCCGCCTGCTTTTAACTCAGCAAACTTTCCCGTGGCCTCATCTATCGGGAAACACAAATTCCTCAATACCGGAAATTTTTCCATCTTTTCGGCCAGGGCCGGACTGATTCCATCCCGAAAGATCTGACCGTGATTCGCCGCTCCTTTGATGCTCGGTCCGAGATACATCAAAACCTCTGATTTGACCTTTAATCTTTCCTTTGATTCTTTCTTCGTCGCCACTTTGCCCTTTGCGCCCATTCCATCAGCGGTATCACTCACCGCCTTATTTGTTCCACTCACAAATATTCACTCTCCTTTCTAACCGCCATAATTTCAAAACTCATCGCCATTACACCAAAATAAAATGGATGATCTTCCGTGTCCGCAAGCGCCCACTCGATTTCCTTGTTGCATCTGTAATTGTCAAGCATAAAGTCTTTTTGAAACCTCTCCTGTACTTTTTGCATCATGTTAATCAGGTGCTGATAACCAATCCGTTTTTTTGACTCGTCAAATGCGCAGATATGCAGCAACACATCTACTACACCCGGCTCGTCTACAACACTTGTTTTTCCTTCCAAAAGAATGACCTGGATATAAGGGGCCGGCGGAAGTTCTTCTCTCTGGCACTGAAACAACCCGCTTCCCTGCTCTTCCTGATCATCCGCCAGTTCCTTTATATCAACGAGCGGAAGAAACTGCTCGAAAATATTAGGTTCCTGCATCCCACCATCACAGTTTGGATAACAGAAACCTTTAAATATCTTTTTTAGTTCCTCCGCCAGTTTTTTTTGAAGAAAAAAAGCCGTAAACATTTCACATCCTCCTTAAAACCAAATCAATATGACGCTGCAGGTTGTCTTGCAAATTGCTGTTTATGACCGGTTCCAGCCTTCCGTAGACATTTTTGCCGCCGATCATTGACGGCACGGAGGAACCATACACCTGAAGAATCGGATACCGTTTTTCGGAAGAACGATAAAAAAGTCCCCTGTGGCCATTTGATAGCCGGCCTGTAAACGACTTATTCTCTTCTTTCCTGATTGGTGTTAAAGATGTACTCTTTAACTGATGGCCTTGTCCTGCTTTTCGTTTACCATTTTTTCTGATTTCGAAATAACTCAACGGGAGGGGCTTGCCTTTTGAGGTAAGCGTAGCCGTTAATGACGTGTTTGTCGCCCGTTTTAAGACTAATGATTTGTTAAACTTTGTTTTCTTTACTACGTAACGTTGCCGGGTTTCATCATTTAGCTGCTTTCTCGCTTGTTGTGCAGTATCATTAATCGCCATCCGCATCACTTTTGTTGCTTCCGGCGACAGGCGCCCCAGACGCATCCGTACATCATCCAGTCCTAAAACTCTGATCGTTAATTCATTCAAAAGTAACACCCCCTACCTTATCACATGGATTGTAAGCGCATAAATTCCGTCTTCATCCACCGCATTTTCGATACGGAAATTTACATCATCAATCCGGATCTGGCGGCCGGTCTTAGGAAGCCTCCCTACATCGGAAGCCTTGACATAAATAATGCCGCGCTGTGCACTGGTACCGTCGTCCTTAACCTCTTTTTTAAATTTTTCTCGATTAAAAAGTTCGAATTCATCTGTAACAATGCACACACCTTCCCGGCCATTCACCGTATGCTCTTCCCCGAACTCATCCGGATCCAGAAATACATCCGCAATATCCTCACGGATCATCTCCTTAAACGTCATTCTTCAGCACCTCATCTATGTACGCCAGTACCTGGTCGATCAGTTCCGTCTTGTGCTCATTCACATTCAGTCCGGAAAGGCCAATGCTCTCCGCATACTCCACGATGGCCGCCTTGCTTCCCAGCTTTTTCAGCTTGTCCTCCGTCAAAAACTCGAGTTTCCTGCCGTCATCCTCATCCGCGAATTCCATCGGATGGAACCCTAAACTTTCCTCCATCTCAGCCGGCCCCGTTTCTTTTTGTCTTGCCGCCGGCGCCGGAACCACAAACCCTTTTTGGACGAGATATTCCAGATCCGGAATGATTGACTCATCCAGAACACTGCCCGGACCATACACCACGCCGTCAATGCGGATCTTTACTTTTGCAATATAACTGTCACCCATAAAAACCTCCTAACCATCTGCCTGCTTGTCAACGATGAGCACCGCCCAGGAATCCACATCATCCGGTACCGGAAGCGGCCGGGACGTCTCCCTCAGTGTCTCCAGATCATTTTTTTCATCCATCGTGTACTTTGGCACTATCTCCGCCTCATACGTCTGGAATCCGCTTCCCTGCTCTACTTGTGTCACTGAGCCATAATGCCAGGTCCCAATTCCACCTGAATTGGCAAGAAGAATCGTGCCATACGGGATCATCGGCTCTTCTTTTTTCGTCTCGTCATTAATAAACCACTCATCAAACGAGTAAATATCCAGATCCAGCGACGCGATCCGTCCGTAAAACGTTACATTATCATCCACGATACGCGGTTCGATCCGGGCATCCTTGATATTCAGGAGATTTGCATTCTTCTGTATCGCTGGATGCTTCATATAGAGACGGATCGTCTTTGCGTCACCGATCATCATATTCGGACAGACACCAGATGACTTCAAAATCTCGAGCCTTTTTTCCAAAAGGAGATCGTCTGGATCTGAGCCCCCCTTGCTCCATACGTCGTCTCCGGTCAGTACTTCTTTGTTTGTGAAACCATAATCAACGTGGATATCAATGCCCTCTTCCTCATCGACAGCATCAAATCCTCCATCAAGAATAACCTGTCTCGCCATCCAGCCCTTTCTCCGTTCGATGGATTCCTGCAGGTCGTTTAGATCCTGAGCAAGCAGCTGGTCCCGGCGCTGCTCCGGCGTATTCCTCGAGTATACATTTTCGCCAAACGCCCTCTTCGTCACGTCATCCACCGTCAGGATCGTTTCCGGCGCAATCTTCGGGCACCGGATCATATTTGTATGGAATCCGGCCCTCGTCATGATCTTCCCGCCGCGTCTGGGCGAAACAAAAGGCGCCATCCTCCGCCGCCCCTTTTTGACATCCACCTCGATCACTTCCGCGATATGTGTCTCTGACCCCTGAAAAAAGGTATTTGCCAGAAAACCATTATACGGCAGCGCCGTACTCACCGCCGTCATCATCTCTCTCGTTGTGTAACTACATGGCATCTCAATCTACCTCCTCAAAAAATATTCCAAGTCTGCGGAGCGTCTCCGTCAGCTCCCTTACCTCGGTTCCCTCTTTCACGATCACCGCATCCGGATTAAAGATACCCGTAATGTACTCGGTAGCAATCACGGTATCCCCGTCCGGATCCGTCCCGGTATCCATATCATCCGTCAGGATTCCGCTCGGCGTCATCATCAACACCTCTGCTGCCTCTGTTACTGTTTCAGCAGCCGTCCCATCTTCCGTGTCTCCGCTCTCGCCCGGAGCAGAAACATCTTCTGGCGCCACTTTGCCGTACAAGACACCCTGATCCTCTTCATTCCTTGCCAGGAGCGTCCCGCGTTTCAGGACGCCCTGCCCCGGAGCAAGCACGATCCCCCGCGTCAGCATTCCCTTCTTGTCCCCGGCAATCAAGGAATCCGGAACACTTTCGCCCTCTAATTCAAACAAATTCATGCCTTTTTCCTCCTTTTATCAAGATTCATCGCCTTCTTGAGATTACTGATCCTCTCTTCCGGCACATCACCGCCCGCATTTCCGAGCCCGGCGGAATCACCGCCATCCCTCTCCACGCCGCCGGACTCCGGACTCGCCCCCACTTCATCCGCCCCGCTTTCCTGGGCATCATCTTTCGCTTCTCCGAAAAAGCTGCTTCCCGCCTCCTTCTCCGCCACAAGCGCGCGGAACGCAAGCTCCTTCGCATCCACCGGTTTGTCCCCGTACTTCGCATCCTCCAGCATCTTCTCCGGGATCTGGCTGCCGATCTCGTCAAGACTTTTCAGCCGGGAACGCTCCTCCTGCACCGCCCTGTCTGCAATTGCCTTGCAAAACTCAGGATATGCCCTCTCCATATCCTCCAGTGACTTGATTTCATTTTCGTCCATATGCTGTTTACCTCCTTCTCTCTGTTCGCCTTTATCCACAGGCTGCATAGGTTGTTTTATGTTAACGCCCTTCCGGCTGTTAACTGGCAGATTATTAAAATACTCCTTTTTCATCCTGACCGAATTCACGATCAGGTACTTTCCTTTATCCTGCACATCCGCAATATCTGAATAAGCCACCTCGTCCACCAATCCGATGTCCTGTGCCTCATCCGCACCCAGCCACCGTTCCTCCCTCATCAGGAGATCAAATTCTTCTTCTGTCACATCATGGATCCGGCTCCGGTATGTCGCGATAATGCTCGCCTTAATCTTGTCGCAAAGCTCCGTCATCTTCTCCAGCTCCGCGCGATTGTAATATCCAACAAGACACACCATCGGATCATGGATCAGGATCATCGCATTACAGGACGCGATGATCTTATCCGCCGCCATGAGCGGGATCGTCGCCGCCGAAGCACACATTCCGTCGATATGCGCGATGATCGTCTTCCCACATTCCTTTAGCTGGTTAAAAATAGCATTCGCGGCCATCACCTCCCCGCCCGGCGAATTGATGCGCAGATGGATCGTATCCTCTTCCACATCGTTCAGTTCCTGGATAAACTGCCGGTATGCCACATAATCATCCGTATACCAGGGCTCATCACTACACAGCTCCCCGTACAGGAACAGTTCCGCGTAACCCATCGCACTGTTACGCACAAAATTCCAAAACTTAATCATCGTTCACACCATCCTCTCCCAAATACTTTTTGATCTCCTTTTCCTCTTTCCCGAGCTGGCGGACATTTTCGCTGAAATCCGTTCCGTTCAGTTCGATCGCTTCCTTCTCTCTCGTGGACACGCCGAGACTGATCTTTTTCTCGGAAGCCGTTACCTCTTTCAGCGGATCGATCATGCCGGGTGCCGGCCCGTTCCACTGGCAGCCACACCATGCCTGACGGATGACCGGATCGTAGAAAAAGCCGGGCGCTTGTATCCTGCCACGGGCCGCCGCCTCCATCAAAAACCGCTCATACACCGGCTGGCAGAAATCATTTACCAGCCAGTTCCGCCTCGTCTGGAACATCTTCCATGCCTCCAGAAGCGCCGCCCTCGAAGCCGAATACGATGCCGTAAAACTCTTTGTCAGCAGTTCCACCGGTATCTCCAGCGCGGCTCCCGTATATTTCGCCATGCTCATCACAAAAAGTTCGAAATTCCGGTTCGGATGGTTCGGATCACCAAACTCCACTTTCTCGCCCGGCTTTAAAAGATTGATCGCCCCCGGCCCCATCTCATAATCCCTGCTCCCTTCCGCCACCGATTCATTTTGATCCACCATTCCCTGAAAGAACTCTGATTCCCTGCTTTCCTCCGTCGTAATAAAAGCCGTAAAGCAGGCGCCGATCACGGCCGCCATCAGTTCCGCCTCCGTGTACCTCGTCAGCTGCTTGATGGATTCGATCACCGGCGCCAGATACGGAACGCCGCGGTACTGCTCCGCCCGCTCCGAATCAAACACGAGCAGGATGTTCTCTAGTCCCGTCCTGCTGCCAAACGCCTCCACCCTCGTCCACTTTTTCTCCTGACCGAAATACGAATTAGGATACGTACTGCATATATGATAGGCCACAACTGCCCCGTTCCCGTCGATCTCCACCCCGTTATAGATCCGGTTGCCATTGTCCATATTTTTACAAAACAGATCCACATTCGTCCCGCTGCTTCCCGGGGAACAGATACGGTCCGACTCGATAATATTCAGCCGGAGATCATACGGCATAAACGCATGATCCTTTTTATCCGCGTAGGAAAACAAACAACAGCCATCCCCGTTCATCAACTGGCTGATCAGGATTAGCTGCTGGTTCTCATAAAAATTATTTAGTTTACGCAGATCACTGTGTTTTGACTTCGCCCAGACATTAAATTCCTTTTCCGTCCTCTTCTCCCAGCTCTCCGCAGCCGCATCCGACAAACCCAGAATATCACGGTCCACCTTAGGTTTCGGCCGGAGTCCTGAACCGACCACATTTGTCCGGTTTGTGCGGATGGCACTCGTCGCGAGCGGAGCCGTCATCACCAGGTTCCTGCTGCGCATCCGCAGCAGGGGGAGATTTTTGTCAATATCCTCCTGCGGCGACCGGGAATTCGCACTCCATCCCCTCCCGTAGTTCTTTCTCACCGATGCCCCACTCTCCGAATAACCGGAATTCCGAATCTGTTTCATAAACTCCATCTTCATTTTGGCGTCCGCCCGTCTTAACGCCCACTCTGGCGAAACGGACGCGATCACCCGATCCATTAAACCCATATTCCGTCCTCCTTACAAATCCCTCGGTATTACCCGGAACGTCTGCCGTTTCCCGCCCCTGCACTCGAGCGTATCAATCTTATCATCCAGATATTCGATCATTCTCGTGATCTCCGGCAGATTCGCCCTCGTCACCTCGCGCGATCCGATACTGTACGACTGCGCATTGAGCACAGCCTCCTCTGCCTTCAGATACTTCTCCCGCTGCCTTTTGTATCTGGCAAGCCGTTCCCTTTTGCTCTGATCCACTCATCATCCTCCCTTTCACAATCCGGCATCATTTATTCCATGCCGGACACACCCGTATGTCCTTTTTGCCGCCGGACTGCTCTGCCTCATGTAATTGATCCCCCGGTCAACCTTATTTTCCAAAACCGCAAAATCCGGCTTTAAAAACTCTATTGCTGCCGTATTGTAATTCCGCAGGTCAAACGGCTCATTCCGGACGCCCGGCTTTTTCACCCATTTCACCCGCGGCGTCCCATTAACAGTCTTGATGATCCTCTTCTCCGACGTGAGCCCGTTCATATACTTCTGGTCATATCCTCGGTCCACGTTCTCCGGGAAATGACAGTACCCGGGTCCCGGCTCCGCAATATGCAGCCGGCTCACGACCATTTCCTTCCCTGCATTTACGCCGAGAATAATGATCGGCACATGATAATCATTATTGGTTGATTTTTTATGCAGGAGAGGAACCCCTTCTGACCGGTCGAATCCTTTAATCCCGAAGATCATCCGGTGCTTCCGTTTCATCCTCGACAGCCATTTGTACGCCTGCGTCGTAAAATGCCCGCCTGTATCCAAAAACGTGCACGCGATATTCAGGGTATTCCCGCCTTCAAAACAAAACTCCTGGAGCAGGTATTCCTCCAACTCATTCCAGATCTCATCCCTCTCGAGATTCCCAAACAGCTTATCATAGACTACTCCCCATGATTCATAATTCTTTCCCCAGCCGCAGACCTCGATCTCAAAACGGTCGTCCTGAACATCCACGGCAGCCGTGAGGACGAGCACCCCAGCCGGCAGATCCGCCTGGTAATGTTCACGCCGCGCGAGCATCTCATCCGTTTCCACGGTAAACCCCTTTACCTCATACGGCTCTCCCTTTGACGTATTGACCCATGTACGCATTTTCTCATCGCTCCCGGCCTTCATATCCTTGACCGCTGCACGGTAATCTTTCACAATATCCTTCCAGCTCTTCCACGGCGAAGCCATTTCGTTAAGATGAAACCCTCTCGTGTCTGTCACATCCGGGTTCCCTACGACAAACATCCCCGGCCTTTCCTTCCACTCATTCTCTGCCAGTTTCTCGCCACAGTGGTCGCAGGCCATCATCATATCCTCAAAATCAAGATTCTCCCAGATATACGGCGTATATTTTTCGCAATACGGACACAGCACACACCATTCTTCCATAGTTGACTGGTTAAAATCCTTTTCAATCCGGCTCAGCCCCTTTTCCGTCGGCGTGGAAGTCAGGATGATCTTCTTATTCCAGAAATTATTTGTCCTTCTTTCCGCCAGGTCAACCGGATCCCCCTCTGTACCGGCCGACGCCGGATAGCGGTCCACCTCGTCCATCAAAAGGATCCGGATGGGACGTGACGACAAATTGGCCGGGGAATTTGCCCCGATCATCTTCACATAGCCGCCCGGGAACTTCTTGTGAAGGATCGTGTTTGACGAATCCCGGCTTTTTACTTTTCCATATACCTCACTCAGACATTTCGTATCCCGGATCATCGTCGCCAGCCTGTCTTTTGAAAAATCCCGTGCCATGTCTTCCGTCGGCATGACCATCAGAATTGGGGACGGATCATGCTCCGAATAGTACCCGATTACATTTAACAAGATTTCCGTTTTTCCGGACTGCGCCGATGTCATCAATACAATCCGGCGCCACGTCTGATCACTGATCGCATCCATGATGATCCTCTGATACGGCGCCCGGTCCAGATTCCACTTCCCGGGTTCCGCCGATGCCTCCCTGGACAGCACCCTGTGCTCCGCCGCCCAGGTGGACACTGTTAGCGGTTTCGGCGGTTCGAGGATTTTAAAAATATCCTCAAACAGCGCCAGTGTTTTATCTGCAATTTTACGAGTTGCCATATCCATCTTCACCGTCCACGTCGATATAATCATCGTTGTAAAATTCTTTCGGGTTGTAATCCCGGAGTTCCCGGAGCGCTTCCTGCATTTCCCGCTCCAGATAAGCCTGGATCTGTCCCGTGTCGTACATATTGGCCAGGATCGGCGCCGCTTTCACCGGATGGTTCATCAGGCGGCTTCTGAATGTGACGAGCATGTCACTCATCACCGCCCGCACATCCTCGCTCTTATGTACGCTTCCTTCCATGAGCCGGAGTTTTAATTCTGACATTTGGATCTTGATCACCTCGTGCTTCGCTTTTTCTGTATCAAGATCCAGATTTTCCGCGTCAGACGCCTGTACGTCTCCGCCGTTAGCGATTTTCAGCGTCAGTATGTAATTTTTCAGGGACTCGATCAGTTTATAGCGCCCCTTCGCAGCCCTCACCAAAACTCCCTCTTCCGCGAGTCCGCGGATCCTGCGGTCGCTTACGCCAATGATGTCTCCCAGCATGGAGGCGTTGACCGTAACCGCCGAAATGTCATCTGCATTTTTGGAAGCAGCCATATTTCCCCCCTCCTCATGAATGGTTATGAAAACAAAAACGCCCTGCAAAAATCCATTTCAGAATTTTTACTGAGCGCTTTATAAGCATCAAAAAAGCAGCCGCCCGATAATGACTGCTGCCTTGATCCACTTTGTACATGCTACCATAATACCACAGGACAACACGACATGAACACGACATAATTATAAAATTTTTATAAACATCTGCTGACGCCTTTTTCCACGGACCGGAAACGGCAACTTTCAATTTTAATTTTCAAAATCTAGGCAAGAGTCGGGCTCGTCGTCCCGCAGCCCGTTCAGAACTGCTCACAGTACCTTGACCATTTATCCCGTTCTACCCATGTAGATAATCACTTGACATATCTACGATTCTGTAAAATGTTCCAGCATATTTTGCTTCAATTAAGTGCATGTATTTTTCTCTCCTCGCATTTGACGGCCGATTTTTTATGTCAAATAGGAATGCGCCATCCTACATATTTCCGTTATTCTCCCCGTGTAATCTCATCATCTCCCCAATAAGTCAACTTCTCGGTATAATTTATCTTTACTATCCTGATTCACCCCGATATAGCGGAGCGTTTCTGATGGGTGCTTATGATTAAAAATATCCATAAGCATAGCCACATCATGAGTCTTCCTGTACATGTGATACCCAAACGTCTTACGCAGCGTATGCGTTCCCACGCTCGGCACACCAAACTTTCTCGCTGCAGACGATAATATATTATACGCTTGCTGCCGCGTCATGGGCGCTGTCTTCTTACGCCCGAAGAAAAGATACTCAAAGTTTTTCATTTCCGCAATATATTCATCAATGATTTTCCTGAGAAACTTATTGATCGGGATGTTCTTTTCCTTTCCCGTCTTCTTTTCCCGGATGGATATGTACTCTTCGTTTCTCACCTGGCGCACCTTGATGGACAGTATATCGGAAATCCTTAATCCCGTGTAAATGCCAAACGCAAATAACAATCCATTCCTTGAGGACTGTGCATTCAGGTAATCGTAGATGTCATTCACCTTTTCGATGTCGCGGATCGGCTGGACTGTGTTCATCTCTCTTCCCTTCCTTTCAAACAGCAAACAGCAGCCACCGGAAAAGTGACTGCTGTTTGTTTCATGGTATCATGATAACACGGAATTACACGACATGAACACGACATCTTTAATTATTTTTAGCAAATTCCTCCATCATAGCCGTGAGCTGCGATGCCTGTGATACCCCCGCCCTGTCACAAGCTTCCCTGAACCGCTCAACCACTTCTCTTTTCAGTTTATAGGATTTGCTGACGTATCCCGCCCGTTTGTTCCATGCGTCCTGAGGCCTGACTTTTTTTGCCATGTCATTCCCCCTCTCCCTGTTTTTTTCTTACAAAATGGTAAGCCAATTTTGCAAGACCAATCAGGATGAAAAATATTCCTAATTTCCACAACATTGTTGCACAGATGAGCGATTTGTGTTATATTTATTGGTGAGAAGGGCTTGCGCCCCTCTCGTTTAGTTGATTAACTTGTCGAGAATCAGTAGGATGATTCCGATGATTAAGTCCAGTATTGCTTGCTTTAGCCAGTCATTACTGGACTTTTTCTTATGTTTCTTTTTCTTGCTCATCTGTTTCTCACCTCCTTATGTATATATAATACCATACGGTGCACCGTATGTCAAGCACTTTTTGCTCTTTTTTTGATTTTTTTCAGTTTCCCTTGCATTAGTCTAGCTTACTTTCATTTTTACATCACCTTTTCCTTGATCTTTTTTTCTATCCGCTGGATCTGCCTCTCGGAATATCCCAGTTCGCTAGCAGTCTGCCTTTGTGTATACTTTTTTATAAACCGCATGTAATAAACACTTTCCTCCAGCGTGTCACGATCATCATCTATCAATTCATCAAATTTCTCTTTTAAGCTCCTAAGGACTGTTAATCGCTCCAAGTAAGGCTTTAGTATGTTTTCTTTTGCATCAATTTTTTGTATTGCGTCCCCGAACGAAATTTTTTTTCCTGTCACCACTTTATCTGCCGAATAATCAACGCCATGAATACCGGATGGACCGTGGAATACGTCTCCCATTTTTAAATATGATTCAATGTCATTCCTGATCTGTTCGATGATACGTGTAAGTTCACTGATCTCTTCGACAAGTTGTAGATAAATTCGATTCATTTTTGATACCTCCAAATAAAAAAAGCTGACACCTGTATAAAAACAAATGTCAGCAGTTTGTTCTAAGAGAAAAAGTATTGGGAAATACTTTAATGTTCAGTTTTAGTATAGTCCATAATATAAATTTAACATAATCTTATCATACTGTCAAACCAAAATATTACTTATCACATTTTACTTTTTCCCTGTATTTAGCACGTTTTTCAATATAATTATTAAAATTCCTTTTGTAACCGCGGTTAATGTCGGCCATGCACTGGATGAGTTTTTTCTGCTCTCCCCTGCAGTAGTCGGAGCATACGTTAGTTGATGAGCTGCTTTTAAAAGGCCGTAAGCAGTATACACATACTTTTTGTGCTTGTTTTCTTCGTTCCTTCTTTTTATCCTCCTGGCCTGACGCCTTGCTATATCCCCGCTTATGCTCCCTTTGCCAGGCAAGCGTTGCTTCGAGTTTGCATTTTGAGCAATACTTTTGACGGCCAGAGGTAACAACATACTCCGCGCCACACCACTGACACTTATCAGTGCTCCCTAATGGTCGCTTTGTACCATTCCTCTTGTGCCGCCTACTCGTCTCCTGCTGGGCCTTATATGCACAGTCCGGGCACCGTCTCGCTCTGGGACCGCCAAAAAACTCAACACCGCAGTCCTGGCAAGTGCGGATTCTGACGACAGTATCTAACTTTTTATCCTTTGCACACGATGGGCAATAGTAACAATCGCCCGAACCATAAAAAGACATTCCGCATTTCTGGCAAACCCGTTTTGTCCTATTTGTCACAACACAACCTCCGCCATAACCTTTGCGCCCTCTTCAAAATCACATTTAAGCAGCACCTCATGCTCGTCATAGCCATAATCGCTGTTATCGCCATAAACAAAAAGTACAACGCCAGTGCCATGATGATTGTCAGCATAACCTTTTGCATACTCATACCACTTTCTTATCTCATCCATCTCCATATACTCGTTTATGGAAATGGCGCTTGTACCATTTAACCGCTCTGCGTCCTCTTGATAATCACAATCCCGCTCATCCCATAAGTCTAATGACGCGTCAAGATATTCACCGGAAGCTGTAAGATCCAAATCTCTTTGGGACGCTCCACGGAATCCGTAATTTCCAGTTTCCCGCTCCATTATCTCCATTACCTGCTCAAGATTCATTTTATTCATAATCTCCACCTTCCAGCCGTTCCGACTACCTTTCAAAATTTATTTGATTTATTCCTTCTGATCTGCTATAATCTTTGTGAATCGGGCGGCTCTTGTGACCGCCGCCCTTTTCTGTTGTGTTGGGGCTGTTTATTCGGCCCCTTTTGATTTGTACTTTTCTTCGCCAGTCACGATGTACAGGATGTGATTTACAATATCCGTATCGCTCCATCCTTTGGCCCTTAGGTCTAAAATCAACCTTGCTGTTTCTGTCATGTTCATAGCTTCCATTTGCTCTCCTTTCTCCCTTTCGGGTAATTAGCCCTTGTCCCTTGGACTAATTATATTATATTCTAATTTTAGAATAATGTCAAGCGTTTTTAATAATATTTTATAATTTCTTCTTCTGTCGGTACTACTTCCACGATGTCTCCTGGCTGTAATTTGCACATAATGCAGATTTTGTTGAGCGTTTCTAGGGTTATGCTCTTTCCCGCCTTTATATTCTGTGCGGTCTGTGCCGGTAAAAGCCTTTCTCTTTGTATTCGCGTTTGATTATACCCATGCTTTTTTAGTTCCTCGAACACATTTATCTTATACCTAATCAACCTCATCTCACTCCTTTTTAATATTTTATAAAGACAGAATACCATCTTAACCATAAAAAGTCAATCAAAACATACTCCAATTTTTGAATATTTTTATTATTTTCCTCCTTCTTGTCAATCTCCTACCGAAGCAGCTGCTTCTCCAAATCGCTCATCTCCGACTTCGTCCGCTCCCTTTGCTGGAAGTTGTGGAACTGGTTTTTACTTCTGGCCTTTTTTTGATCCGACGGAACGTAATTTGCATCTAAGTAATCAACATAGCCGGAATTGAAAAAAGTACTGCCGTTCTGCGGCCTTCTCCAGTCGCTGTCTTTTTCCAGCTCTGTTTTATACCTGCCGATTGCCCTGATCATCTCATCACGTCCCACTTTCAGCAATCGCAGTTTTGCTGTTAAAGATACCTGACCTTTTCCCTTCTTTACCGAATACATTTTCCATAGTTCTTCAAACAGCGCCAAAGCCTCCGCTTTGCGCATAATGTTTTTATTCTCTTCTTTACTCTTCTCTTCTCTACTCTGTGTATTTCCGTCAACATTTTTCTTATTTCTGTCAACATTTAATTCGTTTATGACTACATTTTTGTAATTTTTGCCGACATTAACTAAAAGGTACTCTTTTTTCACTTCCACTTTTTCACGCCTGGACACGGCATTCAGGTATGTCTCCTGCACAGATTCGGACGTGAGAATCCTGAATTCATCAAAAAGTTTTTTTGAAAAAATGTTCCTCCGGATACAAGCTGAAACGATTTCCGTTATTAAGTTTTTTTCGTCACGGCTCGAAACACCATTTTCTGACATAAAAAGCAACGACGAATCCTCAGTCCATTCACAGTAGTAACCAAGCTCCCCATATATTTTTTGGAAGAGCTTAACAACTATAGCAAATCCTTTTAGTCCAAATTCAGCTTGTATCAATCTTACCTTTTCGTTCATGCAGCAATCCAACTCAAAGTAGTCAAGCCCTACTTTTGGTCGTCTCGCCATTTTATTTTTATGCCTCCTTTTTAATACCTCCCTGTGCATACCTGTCACGGATCTAAGCACCTGCAGCTGACGCAAAGAACAACAACAGATCTGATTGATCCACAGTGGCAACCAGATATATCATCTTTTCAGATTATATCCAACAACCATAGCAAATCCTAAGTCCTATATGGTCGGTATTGTTCCATGTTTTTTAGGTTTTATTGATTTTATCATCACGGATCTAAGCACCAGAAACTGACGCGAAGAACAACGATGATCTAGTGATTCACTACAGTAACCAGACGTATCATCTTATCCTGTTACGCCCAACAACTATAGCAAATCATAACTCTTGTATAATCGATATTCTCAAATGCTTCAAACTGTTCTCCTTTCCGCCCCATGCCGGCGCTCCCCTGATGCCGGCATGGGACTATAGATCTTGTTTACAGTTGCTTCGCTATTTTTATATTCTTCGAAATTTTGCTCTACTATCAACTTGCACTGTTGATAGGCTTCCAGGGCCTTGACAAATCCGTACCTGTGTGCCTCGTCTCCGATCCCGGCTAATATTTTTAGTTGGTTGTCGATACGTTTGTCCAGATCCTCTTTGATTTTTTCAAAAACCACATACACATCACCGGCGTATGCTCCCGAAATCTCTTCTGCTTCTTTTTCGCTAATCATATCATCACTCATAGCCGCACCTCTTTTCTATAATTTTCTTTCATCGAGTCTCATACATAGCCAAATGGCACATAATAGAGCAATCTGGTATGATTTCGTCTTCAATCCTTCCCCTGTCCGGTTCTAGTTCGTCGAGAAACACTCCATTTATACACGAATGTCCAATTTCCCTTTCAAGTTTCGCCATACATTCAAAAGCCTCAGGAAAATCTATTCTGATTTTATTCCAATATCCCATACCTCCCTTGACACAGCCAATACAGTTATTGTTCTTGTATCCCATGTCATACATTTGCGGTCTGGGAAAATCAAATAGTCGGTCAAACAATCCATGAACATCCGATTTTGACAGATTCTTTTCAATTAGCGGAAATTCATGTTTAAAGTCCGACATACTTTCAAGAAGCCTGTCCGCCCTACGCCTTTCCTCGATGTCAAATCCCCAGACATAAGTGATTTCATAGTCTTTGTGCTCGCTTTCCCATTCTTTCCGTGGTCTTTTCTTTAATACTTCCGTACATTTCGCTCCCGCTACTCCGTTTATGTATCTAAATGTCTTAATAACATTCTCTTTGCTTTTGTACTGGGATTGCAAAATTTGTATTGGTTGTCCTAATACATTTTCACAATCTTTAATAAATCTCATGCTGTCCGGATGTTGGTTTTCGATGTCAATATAAATAAATTCATCAACATCTTTTGCTAAATATCCAGCCATAAAGCTTGATACTCCCGCACTTATCCAACATACTTTTAGCTGCTTCTTTGTCATAACACCACGCTACAAATCTCTTTGTAATCGTGGATACATATTCGTTTGCCCCTCTACTTCCAATGATTGTTTCCGCACACTGGTTTTTTAGGCCACGGTGTTATGTTTTCCTGTACCGCACCTCTTTCACTCGGCACAAACCCGGTTTACCGGGATTCGTTATTCCTTTCTTTTATTCTTTTTCTTCATTCAGATAATCCCCGCTTTCGTTTTATATTCCGGATCAATTTCGTAATCCGTACACCACATATCTTGTGTTGGGGTTCCCTTCCCTAAAAATTCACAATCGCAGTAGTAGAGATCATCAAAACTGTTTCTGTTGTGTTGGCAAGTATAACAACATTCCTCTGTTATCAAATCTTTTTTCATCACCTCACTCCTTTTCAAGCAATCGCACCTATTTAGACCAATCAATAATGGTCTTGAATAACTTTTGCAATGTCATAAAAGCAACCGCAAACCTCTTTATAATTATTCTTTCCTGCGATAAGCTGTTGATTTATAATTTCTGTTATTTCGTGCTTAACTTCCCTCGCCTCCCGACATTTCTCAATTGTGCCGATTGAGCGGTATTGCTGGATTTCTTCAAGAGCTTTGATTGCCGTTTCTGACGCTTCGTTAGAAATATCACTGCCAAAAGGCATTTCTATATTCTGCTTTAATTCTTTAATCGCTTCATTCTCCGTCATTCCTCCGTCTCCCTCTCTCGGTATGTCTGGCCTCCCTGAGAGCCTCCAAGGCACACGTATAATGATCCGCCCTCCACTCCATCCTTACCAAAGCTTCATTTATCCTGCTCGCTTCCATTTCTATACAGCCACCTCCATTCCCAGTCCTTACCCTTCCTTCCCTCAATTCCGCTACTTCCCTGCACTTCTCAGCATAAAGACCATCCATCTCAACTATCTGATCCGGCGAAAGACCTGTATCTTCGTAAGCTTTTAACGCCTCCCTCAAATCAGCCATAGCCCACAAATTGCGGTAGAATAACGCAATCAGACCTTCCATACTGTCCATGCCGTCCTGCAGACGCCCAGCCATCCAATTATCAAAATCTTCGTCACAGGTAAACGCGTCATCACCATAGGCATGTTTTTTGAGAAGTTCCCTTGTCAGCACTCTTGCGTCCTCATCCAAACTGTAATCCCGGTATCTTACTTTGCCATCTTTTATGTAACATGAGTTATGCGCCAGTTCAAACATCATCATCTCTTCAACTGGCTTGTCTGATGTTAATCTCTTCATAATGCACCTCCATAATCGTCAAAATTCATTTGCCTTGCCGGCGGATCATAGTTCATCCAAATGACTTCCTTTCTTTTTGAAGCGACTTGCGAATACGCCACTGTTTCACAGCGATACCAGTCCTTCAGCATGTCATTATACAAACCCGAATCATATCCAGATATTATAATCTTCGCCCGGCTCTTATTAGCTTTTTCCAGCAGGATCTCATGCTCCCTGTCGGACATTTCGTACCGGTACTGCTTACCGTGCCTGGTACCCAGCACATACGGCGGGTCCCAGTACTGCAATACCTTCTCGTGGTTGTACTGGTCTATGATTTTCTCCGCCGGCCGGTTATCAATCTGCACTCCCCTGAGCCGCTCTGCGGCCTGCATGATCTTCTCGGGCAGACTGCACCAGTCCTGTGCTGCATACGCCCGCTCCCGTCCCTGTACGTCATTTTTCCATCCTACCCGTTCCCCGTTCGTCCGAAATCCGTGTCCCATGTTTAACCGTATGTAAAAATTCACCGCCCTTGCGAAGCTGTCTTTCGGTTCTGCAGTAAATGCCTCTTCATATATCTGTCTGGCAAAGGGCGTGTAATAAATCTCATGAGCCAGCCGTTCCGGATCTTTCCGGATCCATTCGAACAGATTTACCACATTCCCATCTAGATCATTAACCGTCTCGATGTTGGATCGCGGTTTGTTAAATAACACCGCCCCACTTCCAAAAAACGGCTCCAGATAACTATGATGTTCCGGGAAATAACTGATGATCCACTTTGCCAACGACCACTTGCTTCCCGGATATTTAATTACTGCTTTCATTTCGCATCATGCTCGCTTTCTAATATTAGCTTGTCGATTCAGGCCACTCTAAACGCTGTCCGCATTTACAATATTTGCGCCGGCCATAATGTATATGTTTTCCGCATCTAGGACAAGTCCAATATTCCACTTTACAATTTTCCAATTCGTCATAATTTGGATTACAAAATACACATACCTCTGCACCGCACCTTTTGCATTTTACTCCGTTATGTCCAATATCCGACCACGCAGAAGTATCATTGTCCCCGTTTTCGTTTCGTTTCCATTTATGCTTTCCATACTCTTTATAAAATCTCAACGGCTTCTTTGGTATCTGCCTTTCCCTCGCCTCCCGACATTCCTCGACTGTACCGATTGATCGGTACTGTTGGATTTCTTCAAGGGCGGTTTTAGCAACCTCTAACGCCTTGTTTACATCATCCGCATGATCAAATCTGCTAATTCTCACGTCAAGAATCAGCTTTGCTTCATTCTCAGTCATCCCATATCACACTCACTTTCTAACCATTCCTCCCAATCTCCACCGGCATCCTCGCTCGGAAACTCTTGCTCGCTCCATTGATAGTCTGCTTTGACTTTGCAAAAAAAATCTGCCAGTTCCTCATTCGTCATACTTCTGATCCTGTCAGCATTGGTCCGTTTCCTGCCTCCATTACCGCCCATACATTTTGCCAAAAGAGTCAACGCATCTACCAGAATCTTATGCTTTCTAACAAATATTTCAGGGGAACCTGCCTCATACCTTTCATCAAGATAGCCCGTTTCTTTTTTAAGAATCGACTCAACGTCAAAGCGAGAGTATTTGAGCCTCCGTTCCCGTTCCTGAAGAACCGCGGCATCGGATCCGGATTCCTCTTTTTCAGGTATTTCCTTCGGCCCATTCTCGACTGCCTGAAAGTCCGCATCTGTTATGTTCGGGGCCTCATCTGGCTCTGCTGCTGTCTGCCTTTCTGTCTCCCGTGGAAAATCTTGAGATGCTGCATCCCTTACCTCTTTCTCTTCCACCTGTATCTCCACAAAAGCTTTTGCCACCTCTCCCCATGTCATTTCCCGGCTTTCCCCTGCCCTTGCCCCTCTCGGGGTGCAGGAAAAAGAAAACTCCGGGTTACAGCCACCATGCCGTGACATACCGTATTTCTTCCTAAGCCAGGACGCTGTGATCCTGTCCTCCGGCTTAATATCCAGCTCCAAGTATAGATTTTTCATCTCCTTTTTTGTCATGTCCGGCTTATCATCTTCCGTTTCCTCCTGCAGTTCTTCCAACTGCTCCATTTTTTCCTTCTGCTCTTTCTTGCGCTCGTCCTCGTCGCGCTCTTTTGCGACGTCGCAACGGGAAAAGCAAGCTTTATGTTCGCAGGTAAGACAGCAAGGGGCCGGCTCCTTATCGCCTTCCCGTACCGGCGCAAACTCCGGATGCAGGTGCTGGCATTCCTCACTGTAAATCCCGGCTTCCATATCAAGTCTCTTTTCCTCGTCCATCTGAGTGCAAGGGAAAGGGTTCCCCATCGTAGCTGTCCTGCAATACCGCTCTTCCTGCCTTATATCACAGGGGCGGGCACAGCTGAAACAAGCGTATTTTCCGTCGCCGCATCCCGGTGTGGTAAGTGAGGAATCTTCCGGGTAGACCGTTTTCGGAAGCCCGAAAAACGACTTCTGTTCCTCCTGATTCTTTTTCATCGCCCTTATTTCCCTTACGGTGGTTTCCTGCGTCACCTTGTCCAGTTCCTCGTCAGGGAGCCCTAGCATCTCCTGCAGCTTGCTCACCCCCATCCCGATGTACTTTTCCGCCATATGCTCTCCGTCGTCAACCGAAAACCTGGCATTGATCGCCATAAACCGGCTCGCGCTGGAAGCGCTCAATCCATACTCGCCTTTTGCAAAGTCCCATATACTCTTATACCCATCCTCTGTAAAAAGCGCATGTTCACTGATCTGGCGGAGACAGTAGCCAACCATGAAAAAATCCTCGGCTGCGTTATTCAAATGATTTCTAATGCTGCCTTTTAAGTTCCCATAATCCATATGTGTTATTCCCCCTCCTCTAACCATTTCTAATATTGACTCTCCATTATAAAAAAACTCTTACACCACATACTTTTTATGCGCCTGCTGCAGCTCATCCTCATCTATACTCAAATAGATCTGCGTTGTTGTCAGCTGGTTATGCCCCAGCATCATCGACACTTTTTCGATCGGCATCCCCCGTCTCAGGGCAAAGGTAGCGCACGTCCTCCGGAACCTGTGCGGGTGGCAGTTTTCCACCCCCGCCCGTTTCCCCAGTTTACGAATCGTCGCCTCAATACTTCCCTTGTCTATATGCCTGTCCGGCGATACACATTCCTGGTACATGTACCAGTTCCCCTTTTTGCTGCGTGCGTCATTTTTTGTGTGAAACGGGATTCCTCCTGGAAAAAGATACGGGTTTTTGTCCTTCCTTTCTTCCAGATAGCATTCCATCGAGAGCTGCGCCCTTGCGTTTATGTATACCGTCCGGTCCTTGTCGCCCTTTCCGTGTATCAGGATGCTGTCCCCGTTGATCTCGCTTAAGCGGATGCCGACAAGTTCCGTTATGCGGCAGCCGGTGGACAAAAGCAGCTCCACAACAGCCCTCTCCCGGTTCGTGCCCGCGGCCGCCCGGATCTTTTCCACATCCATTTCCGTAAAAGCCTTTTCCTTCTTTGTGCTGGACTTGATCTTGTCGATCTTAAGCGTCGGATTATTAGGTATGATACCTTCCACGGATAAATACGAAAAGAAACTTCTCAGAAACCGCAGTTCGTTATCAGCCGTCGTTCTGGTAATCTTGTCCACTCTCTGGCGGACTGCCAGATAGAACCGGATGTCTTCCGTTGTTATGTCGTCGGCCGTTTTCCCGATCCTCCGCAGGGCAAACTCAACGCTCTTTTTATAGATCTCGATAGTCCGGTCCGTGCAGCCTTTCACGATCTTCGACATGATAAATTTCTTCAGGAGCTGTTCGTTCCTGTCCTCTGACAGCAGGGCGACTTCCGTCGTCCGCGCTGCTATTTCAAAATCATTCATGATTATGTATAATTCGTTTTTAAAGCCGTCCATGTCGTCCATGTTATGTTTCATGCACATGGACAGGATCCCTTCATACAGTTCCGTCCTTGCTTCACTCATAACAACGCCCCCATTCTGCGCGGTGTCCGGAAGATCTGTTTCGGCTCCGGTTTCCCGCCTGCCAGCGAATCTCCCTGCACCACCACGGCATCTATTCCCAGAAGGCTCAGCTGCACATAGGTCATATAGACCGCGCGCCAGTCCAGGTCCTGCGCCCTCACTCTCATACATCTCTGGTAGTTGATCCCTTTCTTTTTCAGTTCCAGTGCTACGGCCAGTATCATCCCGCCGCTTCCCGCGCTCGGTTCGTCCAGGACCACCGGATTTTCCTCCGACACGTCACCATCAATCACAAGGCCGGCAGTCATGCGCGAAATGTGAAACGGCGTAAAAAACTGCCCTGTGCCCTTATTCCCGCATCCCGCCTCCATGTATATTTCCCCGAGCAGATCAGCCGGATCCGCATCAAGCGCACACGTCAGGAGCGCAAACATTTGGAACATCTGCTGCTGTTCTTCCGGCGTGTACTGCTTCATCAGGGCGGTATATTCCTGCTCCCTTTCGCTCCATAACCGGTCATGGATCATCTTGCACGCATTTTGTATCGCCAGCGCCGCACAGTGTACCCAGTCCGCAAATATGATGCTGGGAGCGTGCCTGCCAGACATGTCTGTTATAATTTTTATAATCTCTTGTTTCTCGTCCATCTGTCATCCTTTCCTAACCGTACGCACCACCAGATCTTCTCCTTTCACCCCATCACCCGTTTCCTTATTTGGTTTATCACTATCCGCTCCACTTGTTTCACAGTCGCACGGCTCTCCAGGATCTAAATGCGCGCCGCATTCCGGGCAAATATAACGATTATACATTCTCTTTCCCCCCTTTACAACACATGATTTTCTTTATCCCCGGCGGCGGTGCTGACCCCGCCGCCAGAAAACTGCGATGCCGGAAAAAGTGAAGGACTATAAAGCACCGCAAAAGGATCAGCAGGAATCGAACCTGCCAAAAGAACCATCCGCCCTTTATCTCCCCGATCCCGCTCATCAGATTTCAATAATATACGCCCTGTCTGCCAGTCTTTCTTCCGGTCTGATCTTTCTATTGTTTTCCCTTACCATAATATCTAATTCCTCTTGGCGAATGTCTCCATCATCGGGAACAATAAACATTTCGTGTACGGATGTGGGAAACACAATAAATCTATTCGTCTTGTACTTCTGTACTAGCTTTTTCAAAGCATTTTTATTCAATATTGCGGAAGCTCCCCATTCTTTTATGGTATTTGTTACTACATCACCTGGATCCTCTTCCATTCCTTCTACATCCAGCCACGTTATTTTAGGCAGTAATTCTGACCAGGATATGATTTCGCTTTCCGCAAAGGTATTCTTTTCCGCTGTCCTCCATGCTTCCCGCTCACTGATTTTTAATAACTTGAGAAGAGAATGACTTATTCTACATGACCAATTTTTTTTGATCCTTGCATAAATAAATTTTTCAATTCCATCAAATTCCGTTTCCGCCGTGACATTATCCCCATCGCTTTTCTTCTGCAATCCAATGTACAGGTTACTTATGATATGGTGAATAAGCTCACTGTCTACATCCTCACCAACATCCTTAATACAAGATATAACTGCCTCAACTACATCCATTAATGAACCGGATGCTTTTAACATGCTGTCCACAAAGACAATATCTCCTGACGCAAATCGGATTCCCTTCCTTTTCACCCCATTTTCAACCCATGTGTACGCTTCCACTTCATATCCTCTTTTAGTAAGTTCCTCTATGATTTTTGCTCTCTTATCCATTCTATTATCCTTTCTTCACTCTATATCCTGCGATAATCCATAAAGCCAGAATCGGCTCAAGTCGGTATATGCTCCACCAGTCCCGATACCAGATCAACCATACTAAACGATTCCGCATAATGGTCCCCCTGCACGGTAATCATCTTCCCGTCCCGGTAGATGACAGGGCCGGTAAGTATGTTTATGCGTTTGTATCCGCAAGCGTCAATCGAGTGATGCCTGACCTTGACCACATCCCCAACCCGGATCTTTCTGCATTGATCAACTTTCCTCGCACTTTCATCCGCATCGTCCATTAACCTATCCTTACCAAAATCCTGTGACCTTTGTCTTATTTTGGCTATGATGTGCTCGATCGTCTTCTCCGCCACTCCATACTCTGATGCCAGGCTCCCGATTGATACACCATCTTCGTACTTCTTGTAAATCTGCTCATTTCTTTCCTTGATCTTACTCATAATCCATTTTCCCTTTCATAATCTGCCGCCCTCTCGAGTATACTGGCCGCGTATGCAGACACCTCTCCATCTACCATCTTCCGATCCGCATAAGCTTGTCCACCGTTAAGCGCCATCAACGCCGCGGCGGCATCCTGATATGTTTTGAAATGCCTTTTTAACAGTTCCACCCCTGCACGCACATTCTGCACCGGATCGCACAGATCCCGGCACCCCTGCTTGTCCATGATCCCGCGGTGCCATTTCTCCTGGATCTGCATGAGCCCTATGGACTTGCCGTTGTCCGAAACGCATCCCGGATCGAAACCACTCTCCTTTTCGATGAGCGCCATCACGAGCTCAAATGATATATTCGCGTCGGCGCAGATCTCAAATATTTCCCGCTGGATTTCCCCCGACAGGGGACAGTTTTTTATGTACCGGTACTTTATGGCTTCCGCCGGCTTTATTCCGGAGGAAACTTTCCTGCCATCACCCCCGGGTACCCAGCCGGCTTCATTCTCCCTTGTCACCACCTGGCCTTCTGGTACGGAAACGTATTCCGCCCGCTGCGTGGTAATCCATAAAGAGAGGACTGCGGCCGGTAGCATGATTCCCCCGACCATCCAAAGACCCGTCTTTTTCCTTTTAGCCATCACTTTTTCCTCTTTTTAATCTGACGATTTACATGCTTCCTTGTTCTCTTCGTTTTCTTCTACCGGACGATAACCGAGCCCGGTCACAAACTGCCGGAACAGCTTCATTCGCTCTTCATCCGTGGGAAATCTTTCTTCTCCATTAACGCGGTATACATATTCCATAGGCAACCTCCTCCCTTTCTAAATAAAATATGCGTGCACGATTGTCCATCTTGACCAATTATGTAAATAAAAAACAAATACTTCATTTTGGGGGAACAAGACTACTCAAAGAATCGTAAACATCTGTCAAGATTCTGACAGCCTTTGTATCGCCAGCACTTAGGCTGTCTTTTTTAACGATTTCCAAAATAGCCGTTTTTACGTCCTTCGCCTGTTTTTCAAAAAACATTTTGTGAATAATAATCTCTCTATGCGGTCTTGCCATTTCCTCACCTCTTTTCCTACAAATTTAATCTTTCCTCCCCGGAACCCCGCCGGATATGGCAGAACAGCAAATCTTTTTACACACCACCATATCCTCATGCAGGCATTCCTCTACCCCGCTCACGATCTAGGACAGGACAACGATATTCTCCATGCCCTTCAATTCATTCGCCAGATATTTCGCTATACTGTGGACAGCCTCAAATTTCCAGGCGCCGCCGTCGGCTTCGAATAATGCGCAGGATACACCATCCAGGTCGTTCCTCATTCGGAAGACAAAATTTGTCTCCGGCTGCGGTACTTCATGAAACGTCCGGAACGGGCGCAATTTCACCGGATTCGGAACGATCACGTCCTTCATATTGGCAAGTCCAGTCTTGATTGTTGCCTTTTGCGAAACACCATCATCCCCGTAATTGGCAACCGTCCTGTCCTCAACATTCCCCGCCACCTGCATGACGACTTCCTTGTCCGACGCCTCAATAAACATCGACTGCATCTGGATGATAAACTTCTCCTGATCCATAAACCGCCCCAGTGTGATTTCCGGGATCTTTGCCTTCACACTGGCAATCTTCCACCTGTCCATATCGTCGTTAAATACAGAAATAAGATCTACTTCCGTTTCCGATTTCACATGCACGATCATTTTCGGCACACCGCCAGCCGCCGAAAAATCATCCGCCATACTTTCTTTGATGTAATCCACGAGCGAAGTCAGCGTTGAAATCTCCAGCGTGTCGCAACTATGGCATTCCCCCAGAAGGACGGGTGTTTCACCGCGAAAATAGTAATCCTTTCCGTTTACCCGTTCAATCCGTTTATTCTGGATGTCGATTATGTACTGTAATGCTTCTTTAATCATTTTTCTTTACCCCTCTTTCACTTGCCCGCTGGCCATTAACGTCAGCGGCGTTACTGTAGTTTTTGGTTTACCTGCTTCTTTTTCCGCCTGTCCCGGCGTGTCGGAAAACGTCATCTGCCCCGGAATCCCTTTTCCGTATTCCTTCACAACGACCTGGCCGGATTTCAGATCCTGGCCCATAGCAAAATTCGTTTTTGCTGAAATGCAAGCGGCCAGTTTGGATTTTACGGAAATCTCAATCTTTGCGTCATCGCGCGCTTCGTTCTGGTGGAAGGACAGGTTAATCGTGATTCCCCTCTTCTCACCAAACGGTGTATTCGGATCCTGCATGTTCTGGATCACGCGCGTGATCTCCCGGTCAAATTTTTCCTGCAGGGTTCCCCCTGCCAGCTGCGTCAAATCGACGTGTAACATTTCATCACCTCTTTTCGTTGTACAAATCTCCTTCTTTAGTTTCTTGACATCCTCCTTCCCCGCGGTGTATCATATCCCTACGGGCTTTTACCGCAGTCGAGTACGCATTAAGAGAGGTTGCCATAATGGATCGGGTTTTATCAAACAGTTCCCAATGCTTACAAAATTGAGCGATCATTTCATTGTGACCTTGCAGGCGTTCGCGCTGCCGTTTAAGTCTTTTTCTTTTCATCAACTCTTCGTATTGTTCTTTGATCAAGTCATCGGTATTTCCATTGGAAATATCTAAAGTAATTTTAACTGGGAGTTCATTGACTTGAACCCGTATTTCAGGATCAGCAACTTTCAGTCCTTTCTCATGAATATCCGGCTCCGTCCTGACTGGTTTCCTCGTATGACCAGATTCATCATCTGTCAGTATTGCATCGTCATTCATTAACTCGATAACATGACCCACCACACTACTGAGAATATTAGTGACCGTAAGCCCATGTTCCTTCGCATACATAAGGATCAGATGACTCAATTCTTTTTCCTCATCTGAAGGCTGGACCTTCATGATTCTCTCATCTTGATAGCTTCTCACTTCTCTCTCACCTCCTTCCATTCCTTAAAAATCAATACTAAAGTACTGATTCGGTGACAAAATTCCCTACTGTAGTTCCTTGACATCCCCCTTCCCGCGATGTATCATGTCCCCACAGGCTGTTACCGCAGCCGAGTACATAAGAACACTCGTTCTTGGAAAGGAGAAAAAATGTATCAATACAAAATAGATCTTACCTCTATGCCACCAATTCAGGAAGAACGATACAAAGTAGTTGAATCTTTTGAAGCACTGTATTGGGACGTCAGAATGCACATGGAAGTCATTGACCACTTAACTTCACAAAAAATCACAACTATTCTCGAAGTCACATGGGAACCAAACACCAAACCGGTTTTCCCGCCGCTTCCTAAGGAGTGTAAGATTCATCAAGTCTGACAATGTAGTAATCAAAGTCCGGATCATAATTGATAATGATGCGGGCTTTTCCACTTATTGATTCTGCACAATCCGGAAGCAGATCTTTTACAGGAAGGACGGTCGTTCCTGCATTCTGCGACATCCAGAATTTCCCGCCAGTCCGTATCAGTTCCTCGTCGCTAATTCCATAGTACTTCAGAACTTTCTCATGAGTATCCGGCTCCGTCCTGACTGTTTTCCTCGCATGACCCAAATCAATGATTGCTCCAGGATCAAGACTCACCATTTGAGACAGCTTCTTTCCGGATGTAATTTTTTTTGCTGCATAATACCCAATTGACAATCCAGCAATAACAGAAATTATACTTACTAAAATCATTCTCTCACCTCCTTCCATTCCTTAAAAATCAATACTAAAGTACTGATTCGGTGACAAAATTCCCTACTGTAGTTCCTTGACATCCCCCTTCCCGCGATGTATCATGTCCCCACAGGCTGTTACCGCAGCCGAGTACATACGAAAGGAGTATGCTATGAACGATTTTGAAAATAAAATTATGGACGAGTACGTTAAAAACCATGCCCTTGATCTTATGTGTAAATCAGCAGATACAGCCGCTAAATCAAGCGACGTCGCAGATGTCCAGTAAGTGCAAGAACACGAAATGGCAATTGCTTCAATGTACCGTGTCATATATCTGGCTTTGAAAGAGTATCATAATGCTTTATCGCGCCACTTATTGGAATACAAAATTTCTTTGCCAGATTTAGATAGTCTCGTTTCTGATCTTTCAAAGAATCAGGACTAGTTATTTTGTATTGCTGCCTTTGCGTCTCTACCGCACAGGCAGCATTTTTTCCTTTTTCCATTCCTTCAGTACCTTTGAGAAATTCAACACGTTCTGCAGATTCCGCAAGAACATCTTCAGCACTTGCATAAAGCTGAATCTCCGCTTTTTCACGGGACCTTCTCTCATTCTTCCACACAGTATCAATGCTATTGCGGTTTGCCAGCATGGCTATACGCCCATCAACCTCATTGAGCACGGCCCTGACCAGGCCGATTTCCATCCCCTCGGAATTCTCTTTCACAGCTTCCAGCACAGAATCATACAGAAATTTTCTTTTGCTTGACCCATTCGTTTCAGTAACACTTTTCTCATCCAACTTCCCTCACCTCCTTTCACTTTTGCAGCTCTTACCCCTGCGTCAATGCCCACATTTCCCACATTGTCACTTCGCGCATTTTTCCCGCCGCCGATGCCACCAGAGGATTGTCCGATTTTGTTTTTTCATTGTAAAAGCGAAATCTCTCAACCACCCTGGCCAGAGTGTCAATAGTCCTGCTATCCATACCTCATTCGCCTCCTTCCGTTCCCCCGCGCTGCTTAATTTCTAATTTACGCTTCCCATTCAGAACGGATAAAACACCCTGCATATAACCTAAAACGAACATCTGATTTTCATCAGGAAGTTTTTTATAGGTATTAGCTGTTCTCGTAATAGTTTCTATTTTCTCTACTGTCATATATATCCCTCCTTTCGATAATTGTTTTTTGTTGATAAACAAAATATAGCACACATTTTCTTGTTTGTCAATAATATTATTCAAAAAGAATTGTTGATTAACAAGACCTTATATGTTATACTTATTACAAAGCGAGGTGAATAAAGTGGATATATATGAAAGAATAGCCCTTTTAAGAAAAAAAGAACTGCATATGTCAAGACGTGAATTCGGCGAGCAATTAGGAGTTAGTGAATCCGTAATCGTAAATATAGAATACAATAGGTTACAAAGACCTGATCAAAAAGAACCTTTGTACAAGCTAATCTGCAAAGAATTCGGGATTAGTTATCTTTGGTTAACAAAAGGAATTGAACCGATGTATGAATTAGCTGACACGGATTTAATGGCTCAAATTGATAACATAATGACTGGCGAAAACGAGTTTGCTAAAAATTTATTTAAAGAATTTGCAAAACTTGACGAATCAGAATGGAAACTACTCGAAAAGATAATAAAAAATCTTTTCGAAAACCAGAAATAGGGCAGGATTGCCCTATTTCTCTTCATATACATATAGGTACTCTGCTAGCCGAAGTATTCTTTTTAAAGAATCTTCATTTCCTATTTTTAGGAGTAATTCAACAATATAGATTCTATACTGCAAAGAAGCATTCTCTTTTCCTTTTTTATTTTTCTTCTCCATAAAATTCCCCCTTTTTGTAATTTCTTATGATTTTTACCTATTGTACACCATTCAAACAGCGAATAAAAGTAGGATGTAACTTTTTACCAGTTTTTTGTAACTATTTGCATGTTATTTATCTGAACTTTTGGTTTATTGACATAATTTGTCGTTTATGCTAGTATTTTGGGATAATAAATAGGAAAGGATTTTACTTAACATGAAAAAATTTTATATTGCAGCATTTATTTTTATTTTCTGCACATGCCTTTTTTCTGTTATTGGAGGAAAGATGCAAAATTCAGAAAATGAAACAAACATTACTACTACGTCCTCAAAAACTTATCCAACTAAAACACCAATTATTTGGGAAACTAATCCTCCGGAAGTTCCAAATCAAGAAAAGGACAAGCAGACAAAAAATAACACCACAGCCAAAAAAACAACTAAACCTAAGAAAAAAAGCAATTACACAAAACTATTTGAAAAAATTTATATGCCATTAGCAACTAGGGAAAAACCTTTTTTATTCAAAAGCGTTAGTACCTTTATTAAAAATGAGGATTTTGAATACAAAATCACAAAACCTTCCAAAAATAATACTGGTAAAATTAAAGTTTTCTCTGAAAATGGGGACTATGTAAATATCACTTTCCATCCCGTCCCCGATTTAGATAATATTGAGTGTATAATGACCATATCATACTATAACAAAAAAGATGATAAGGAAGTTTCGTTAAGCAACTACTCCTCTGATAACGCTGCATCTAATGATGTCTTGAACACACATACTATCGGGAAAACCGCAAAAGAAGTTTCCAGCGTAGAGAAACAGCGTAAATTCATTTTTTCTGACTAATTTTACAAAAAAAAGAAAGGATCAATCATGGAAGAGAAAAAATTTTATACCCGGACAGAATTCATAGCCTGCATGTTCTTTTTGTGGTTTTTAATCATCCCACCTTTAATCGGCTTCATCGCACTGTACTTACAAAAAAAGCAAGAACAGGAAAGGGACGAAAAATTCCAAGCAGCACTCGACATCCAACTAAAATATTACAAGATCGGCTGCGAACGATATGAGGAAGTAACAAAACTGGTTGATGCCAAAAACCAAAAACTTATTTCGCTGAACCATTCGATTGAGGTGCAAACAAAGGCCAATACTGAAATATCGGAAGCATACACTAAAATGCAGAACAGTCTGAAAAATGCCGAAAAACGTCTTGAAACACAGAAAAACAAAATAAAGCGTGTAAGAGAATTATACAAAAGTGTCACCTACTGCATTGAAAACAAAACGCTCCTCGAACAGCACCTGCAGGAAGAAATTGACGAGCTCCTATCCTCTGAAATACTGGAACTGCACTGTTTAGACGTTAAATCATTAAAAAAAGCCTACAAAGAAAACGATAAACGCATCACAAAGCTCACAGAAGAATATTCATCGCGGTATACCACCAAAGCGAACCAGGCAATATATAAGCTTATGACCATAGCATTACGCTCCGAATTGCAAAACATCCTATATTCACTGAAATACAAAAAATTGGACGATGCAATCGAAAAAGTAAAGAATATGACTGCAAAATACGTATCTATTGCCGGAAACGGAAACCAGTCAATAGCTGGAACTCTCACATCCTTTATCGGCGAACTCGAGTACTTTTTCATCGAGGCCGTGAAGATCGAATATAACTATTATGTAAAAAAAGAACAGGCCCGCGAGGAACAGCTTGCCATCCGCGAGCAAATGCGGCAGGAAGCCGCCGAACGAAAAGCGCTCGCAGATGCCAAGAAAAAAATAGAAAAAGAAGAAGAAAAATACCATACCGAAATCGAAAAGCTCCAGCAGCAACTAAAAGAAAGTAATGAACAGGAAGCCTCTGCTCTCCAATTACGAATCCTAGAACTGGAAAAGCAGCTCTCCGATGTTACGATAAAGAAAGAAGAAATATCCAATCTTCAAAATGGAAAAGCCGGAAATGTTTACATAATCAGCAACTTAGGCTCCTTTGGTGAAAATGTATTTAAAATCGGAATGACCCGCCGCTTAGATCCACAGGACCGGATCAACGAACTGGGAAGCGCCAGCGTACCTTTCAAATTTGACGTACACAGCCTGATCTTCTCGGATGACGCTGTTTCCCTCGAAAACAAGCTTCACCAGCTGCTCAATGAAAAACGCGTGAACAAAGTGAATTTGCGAAAAGAATTCTTTTACACAAATGTTGATGAACTGGAAAAGATCGTATCCGACATTGATCCCACCGCTGAATTTAAAAAGACAATGTTGGCAGAAGAATTCAGGCAGTCACAGGAAAATATCATATACGACACAGCTATATCAGTCGATGATTCACAACCGCCTGAAGACGACTGATTTTAACTAACCGACCCCCTTATAGGATTAGCCGTTTCAACCTGCGAAAAGCAGCGACGGTTAATCCTTTTTTCCCTTAAATGATTGGACAAATCCCTCGAATGCAAGGACCACTTCGTCCTTATATTTCCTCGAAACTGGTATAACAGTCCGATCCATAAGTTCGATCTCCGTCCTTGACATCCTCCGCACATACTGCAGATTAACCAGATAACTCTTCCCGACTCTCACAAAACAGTCAGACAGCTCCCTGACCCTTTTTTCTAAATGATTCATGTTCTCATAAAACGATACATCTTCACTTTCCATGTGCACAGTGATTTTTCTTAGATCCGATGCAAAATATGTAATCTGGCTTAGTTTTAGGACAAAATGTATCCCGCTAATCTGGACTCTTAGGCCCTTATCTTCCACGTTTTCGATCCGGTATATCGCATCTTCCACCGCCTTGCAAATGTTATCCTCTCTAAGTGGCTTTTGGATATAACGAAACGGCTCATGATAAAGCAGATCAGATTTATAACATGTGGTCCCTGTCATATAAATCACCGTCGTATCCGGATATATCGTCTTTATCTTTGACGCCAGATACATTCCATTGTCTTCCACTTCCTGATGCTCATCTGATAATTCGATATCCATAATCAATATGTCATACCTGATCTTTAAAGCATTTTCCAACAATTCCTTTCCTGACATAAAATCGTCCACTGATATGCGTACTCCAAAATCATATCTTTCCAGTGTCTTTTTTATGCCCTTTGCTACCATCTCTGCATCATCCGCTACTGCTACTTTAATCATATCAAAACCTCCATTATTTTATTTTAAAACCATTTTATAACAAAAGTTCATATTATTCAGCAGGAAAAGTTTTCCTTTGTTTCCGATTTTAACTATAGGTGAAACTATAGGACAATGGGTAGCTTTTGGTAATTTTAAATCCCATCCGGCGGGGGCGGGATGGGATTACTGTTCGATAGTCTCAAAGTAACGCTTGATTTCTTCCAATCCGTGACAGCAACAACCGCCCGGATAACGGTAGATAGCCATATAGTCGCCGTCGTTGAGCGGCTGAATGTCATACAGTACGGCATTATATCCGCCATTTCCTTTGATTTTGTAAGGATATCCGTCTTTTCTCATTTTTTCAACAATCTCTTTCATATTTTCCCTTCTTTCTCCCGGCGGCAATCCCGCCGGGTGGGTGGTTGGTGTGTTGACTAGATCCGCCGTAACGGCTTCATGCTGTTTTATACGCTTCGATCTCCATTTGTTCGAGATCTTCCCATCTGATGCCGTACTCCCTGTTAAGCTTCTCCGCTTGCTCATCGGCGTAAATGCCTGTTCCCATATCCTTGTTGGTTGCAAACACCTGGCACCTGATCTTGTATTCCCTGATCGCCTGCTGTTTTAAAAATTCGTCAATCTCTGCCTCGTTGTGAAAAGAAACTTTGTCGATGTAACATCCTTTATATTTTTTCATAATCCGTTCCCTCCTGTTTTTGCTATTTACTTTACGGCAAGCGTCCGGTCAGCACTTACGCAGGACGCTTGTGATTGGTTCAAAACACTGCCAACACTTCCGCATCATGAATAATTAACTCCCCACTGTCATTCCCGTCCTCTGCATAGTCACCGCCTAAAACGTGGATATATTCCCCGGGATAAATTTTTAACTGCTTAATTGCCCTTGCGATTGATGTATCATCGTCAGCATCAAACCAGATTGTGCATGTGCCGTCAAGTTCCCCAGCATCGTAAAACCCTTTGTTGATACCATCCTCAATATAGGGATAGATCAGTTCGCCGTCCTCGTCAAAGTCTGGGTCCTGAAAAAGCTGACGGGAATTGTTAGCAGTATCACCAACATTATATTTGATACCGTCGTCAACTCTTAATCCATAGAATTCAAATTCCGTTCCTTTGATTGTGTTTTTGATGTTCTCGATTTTTATATTCTTCATAACTGTTTTCCTCCTGCATTTGATTGTGTTTATTTCCTTGCTATGGTTATATTATATCACTTTTAAAAGAAATGTCAAGCCTTTTTATAACTTTTTTAAGAAATATTTATGTTGACTTTTTCCGCGCGATACTATATAGTAAAAGCAGAAGGGAGGCTCGAAAATGCTTAAATACAAAATCAACATAGCAGACGCATTAACACGAAAAGGCTTTAACACATATAAAGCCAAGACAACTAAGTTGCTAAGTCAGGATACGTTAAAAAAAATAAAGAACGAAGATACAAATATATCATTGGAAAGTATCAACAGGATTTGTATAATTTTAGATATGCAGCCTAAAGATCTCATAGAATATGTGGAAAATGAGGAAGAAAAAAAGAAATATAATTTCTAAAAATATCTCTTTATAAAGTTACAAAAGTATGGTATTATATAATTGTCCAAAGGGAACGGTGGACAATTACCTGAAAGGGAGAAAGGAGAATACATGGACGTCATGACAGATAAGCAGTTTGATAAACTCTTTCAGATGTTCGGGATGATTCTTGACGGTTGCAAGGACTTAGATGAGGCAAAGAGAAAAGTCAATGAACTCCGGGACGACAAGAAAGAAAAGAACAAAGAGGCTGAATAAACGGCCCCAACGAAACAGAAGAGGGCGGCAGGTACACAAGCCACCCTCTTCGCAAAGATTATAGAGATTAAATAAAATTTAGGAGGTTGCATTATGAAATACTTTATCAATTATGGCACAGGGGCAGGGAATGAATATGTTGAAGGAACGCTTGATGAGGTAAAGAAGGTAGCTGAGGACGGACTGTCTTATACTCAAACAGATGTTAAGATACAAAATGAAGATGGTGAGGACGTGACAATACTTAACTGGTACGGCGCAAAACCAGAGGAAAACGACGTCGTAACGGCACAATTTGGCGATTATGGCTTTTATAGTGAGTGGGTAGATCGCTGACCATAAAAACCTCTCATCGTGAAAAGGAAACGGGTGCTTGTACCCTTTTTGTTGCGACGTCGCAACAGCTTACACATCAAACCCGCAAAATATTAACCAGAGGAAGTGAATCAAATGCAATTTGGCGCAGCATATATCCGTGTATCCACAGAGAATCAGGACGAATACAGCCCTGAAGCGCAAAAACGTCTCATTTTGGAGTACGCAAAAAAGCACGATATCATCATCAACAAACAGCACATCTTCGAAGACATCGGCGTATCCGGAACAAAAGCAGTAAAACGAGCATCCTTCCAGGAAATGATCGCGCTCGCCAAAAGCAAGGAACACCCCTTTGACGTGATCCTCGTTTGGAAATTCAGCCGCTTCGCCCGCAACCAGGAAGAAAGTATCCTATACAAATCCCTGCTAAAACGCAGCGGAGTTACTGTAGTAAGTGTTTCGGAACCCGTCATCGACGGCCCCTTCGGTTCCCTGATCGAGCGGATCCTCGAGTGGATGGACGAATACTACTCGATCCGTCTCTCCGGCGAGGTCCGCCGCGGAATGATGCAAAAAGCACTCAACGGCGGTTACAACGGATCCATCCCCTACGGATACCGGATGGGAAAGGATAATATTCCGATCGCCATACCGGAGCAGGTTCAGGTTGTAAAAACGATCTACGACCTATACGTAAATCAGCACCAAAGCATATCAAACATCACCATGTCCCTCAACGCAGCCGGCTACCGCACTTCCCGCGGCAATCCTTTTGAGAGGCGGATCGTCCAATACATACTGGGAAACCCATTTTATACCGGGAAGATCCGATGGAACTACGCCCCCCAGGCAAGGGGAAAAGAAAAAACCGGCGACGTAGTGATCTGTAACGGCCAGCACAAAGCAATCATTCCGGACGATCTCTTTCAAGAAGCGCAGGACATGCTAAAACGTTCGTACGATCATTTCCATGCGATCAAACGCCGGGTACCGAGTGCCGCGGCCAAGCACTGGCTGAGCGGTATCCTAAAGTGCTCGCACTGTGGTTCCTCTCTCGCATTTACAAATGGAAGCAGATATAAATACTTCCAATGCTGGAAATACAACAAAAGACAATGCGGCAAGAGCTGCTACCTCCCGGTAAAAAAAGCAGAGGCCTACGTCATCGACGGTCTGAAGGATCTCCTGCTCTCCGACAAGCTGAATTACGCAAAAATCCCCGCAAGCACCATTGACGCCGATCATTCTTTCCTGATCTCCGAACTGGAAGAACTCGCCAAAAAAGAGGAACGTATCAAAATGGCCTATATCGATGGCGTGGATAGTCTGGAAGAATATAAAAAAAATAAACAGGTGTTGGAAAAGCAGCGAAAGAAAATAGAAAAACAGTTGCAACCGAAGAAAAACGCTTCCGAACAGGATACACATAATTCCCTTTTAAGCAATATTGAACATGTGCTCGAGATCATTCAGGGCGATTTTGATAATACGAGAAAAAGCGAAGCGATCCGCTCCATCTGCAGCAGGATCACGTATGACAAAGAAAAGGATCGGGTGATTTTCGATCTGTTTGTTGTAGAATAACGAAATTCCGGTGGTTTTACCATTATATACCCTATCGAATACAGTCATCCAATTGGGACAAGAGACATTCTTCCCGTCGCAGTATTGCGTAAGAATCGGCTGTATGACATTCGGGCGTGACAGATAATTGCTGAAAATCTCCTCTACAACAGCGGAAATGCTCTCAAACACATTTCTGTTTGGAATCCATTTGTGATCAAAAGCCGTGGAACTCGTGATCGTGAAATCGTATCCTTTGTTTCGGTACCACTCCGTAAACACCCTGTTCAGCGTAAAGGACTGGATCGCAAGGATATTAGCCTGGATCGTCGATTCCGGCCATGTGGAATAGATTTCGCTGCTTGCAACGTTCTTGATGTAATCTTTATATTTGACATAATAATTTTTGGCGGAACTATCGGAAGGCGGACCGTCGTGGACCACGACATATTCGGGGATGACGACACGGCTCAGTACGATTTCCCCGGATTCATCGACGGGTTTGATCTCATCCTCAGCGATCTTGGGCGGGTAGTCCCCCCAGAGCGTGTGATCAGGGATCACGAATAATTCCGTGCCCGCCGGATTTGTCGGACTGAGCGGGAGAAGAGCCGCGTTCTGGATTGCCAGCTCACCCGAGAAGATTTCCGCTCCGCTCACCTCCAGCGTCTCATAGCCGGGGGCGGAAATGTATACTGTGTACTCGGCGTACGGCTTATTGGCACCTGGTTCCATGCTGTAGTCGATCGGCGGAGCATCCAGTTCGACGTCCGGGATCTGTCCCTCTTCATTTGTGGTCGCCTGTTCGATCGTCTGGTCGGGCTGTCCGCTGCTCGTGATGCGGACGGTAGCGCCTTCGATTGGTTTGTTGTCAGTATCAGAGGTGACATTTACCGCGAGTTTTCCGACGTCGTCGCCGGATGTGATAGAAGCGAACAGTTCCGGTCTGATGGGATATGTGTTCAAAATGATTCACCATGATTCTAAATTGTTGCTATTATTATATTCACCCATATGAAAAAAGTTGCAATTTTACGCTTTCTTATAATGAATCAACCGGTACTGGCTGGCCTCCAGTCCCATCTCCTGTGATTCCCACTGCCCGGTAAGGCAGATGTAAAAGTCAGTATCCTCCCCAACGAGAAAATTTAAAATATGCTCTTCGTCCATGGCTACAGAAGACAACTGAGACAGGTCGGTGTGATCAGTCAGGCACGAAACCTCATCGGAATCGAGATAACTGACAACCGAATAAACGCCCGTTTCATTACAGAGGAACAGTTCCCATGTATCCGGGTTTGTATAATACTGCCATTCTTTGCTCGTCACTTCCTGACTCAGCTGTGAACCAAATACGTTATCTTCAGTCAGATCCGGTATACTGAGAACGCGGAACTGATTGTTTTCGCCAGAGAAAAAGATAAGCTCATTTTCGCCAAAGGCAAAGCGCTTTCTTCCATTTACAATATTTCCCAGTTCTTGTAACGTCTGACCGGTTTCCCCATCGATGAGTTTTCCGTACTCCCCGCCGCTCTCCGTGTAGATCAGGAGAACATTCCCGTCCTCAAAAATGTGATAATCGGTAAAATCAATTCCGGATACCGTGTCCTCCTCCAGCCGGAAGCGCACTTCCTGCGTGTGGACAAAATCAGCGAGCGGGATCTCAAAGATCTGATCGTTTTCTTCGTCGATCTGAAGCACTGAATACCGCTGCGTCTCCATCTCGGTATCGACACTTTCCTCGCCTTCCCCGCCTTTCGAGATTTCCTTGACGCAGTACGTAAAGATCCCGTAAAGGCTGCCGTCATCGCCACGGCAAAACTGGTTGAGTTTAAACCATTTCCAGCCGATCTGCTCATACTTCTGATTGAGGAATTCACTGAGAGAATTTTCACACAATTCTTCCTGCTTCCAGTCGTTCGTTTCCGTCAGCGTCCAGCGCGTAAGCGTGGCAAAATATTCTTCTCCTTCAATGGAAAAAGTGTCGTAATACACAGCGGGCCTTCCCTGAGGATCGCTGACCATGCCGCTGAAATCTTCACCGGCATAATCGCTCCCCTGCGCGTTTTCCGGCCGCAGCGGATCCGGCATATCGATCTCCACCGCCTCATAGCGTCCGTCTTCCTCTTCGTCGGTAATCGTAATATTCTGCGCCTGCTCCTGAACCGGATCGTCTTTTCCGCAGCTGCATAAAAGAAACGAGACGATCAAACAAGCAGCAAGTAATGTTCTTTTTCTCATGACAAGGAACCTCCCTGGTATCGAAAATTATAAAATCATAGACAACTGGATCCTCTTTTTCTGCAGATCCACTGCGAGCACCTTCACTTCCACGACATCACCTACACTTACAACTTCCAGCGGATGTTTGACAAACTTCTTATTCGTCAGCTTTGAAATATGCACCAGCCCGTCCTGGTGGACGCCAATATCGACAAAGGCGCCAAAATCAATGACATTTCGGACTGTTCCTTTCAGGATCATGCCCTCTGTCAGATCTTTCATCTCCAGTACATCGGTGCGCAGCACCGGTTTAGGCATCTCCTCCCTCGGGTCACGGCCGGGTTTCTCCAACTCCCGGATCATGTCATTCAGCGTCAGTTCCCCCACGCCAAGCTTTTCTGCCAGGCGCCCCCGGTCTTTTGCCAGCAGCGACAATCCCACGACACCGCCCCGGATGTCATCCGGTTTCAGGCCCAGCGTTTTCAGCAGTTCCCCCGCCGCCTCGTAAGATTCCGGATGGACACTCGTGCCGTCGAGCGGGTTGTCACCGTCGCTGATGCGCATAAATCCCGCGCACTGTTCAAATGCCTTCGGGCCGAGCTTTGCCACTTTCAAAAGCTGCTTCCGGCTCGTGAACCTCCCGTTTTCTTCGCGGTAGGAAACGATGTTTTTGGCAATCGGCTTGGATATGCCAGAAATATACTGTAAAAGAGAGGCGGACGCCGTATTCAGGTCGACTCCCACATTGTTCACGCAATCTTCAACCACCGCAGAAAGCGCCTCGCTCAGTTTCTTCTGGTTCATGTCATGCTGGTACTGACCGACGCCGATCGACTTGGGATCGATCTTAACCAGTTCCGCCAGTGGATCCTGTAGACGCCTGGCGATCGAAACGGCACTTCGCTGGCCGACGTCAAAATTCGGAAATTCCTCCGTTGCCAGTTTGCTGGCGGAATAGACAGACGCGCCGGCTTCATTTACGATCACATACTGCACTGGTTTATTGATCTCTTTCAGCATATCGACGATCACCATCTCGGATTCGCGCGACGCCGTACCATTTCCCACTGAAATAAGGGACACATTGTATTTATCGATAAACCCTTTCACGATCTTCTTCGTCTCCGCGATCTTATTTTGCGGCTCCGTCGGATAGACGACGATTGTGTCCAGAACTTTTCCCGTCTCATCGACGACCGCCAGCTTACAGCCGGTACGGAACGCCGGATCCCATCCGAGAACGACCTTTCCCGTGATCGGCGGCTGCATGAGAAGCTGCGTCAGATTTTTACCAAACACTTTGATGGCGCCGTCTTCCGCCTTCTCAGTCAACTCGCTGCGGATTTCCCGCTCGATCGAAGGCGCGATCAGCCGCTTATAGCTGTCCGCCACAACCTCGCGCAGGCATTCCGTCGTATTCTCATTTTCATTGGTGATCACTTTCTTTTCCAAATACCGCAGGATCCTCTCCTCCGGCGCCTCGATCCTGACTGTAAGGAATTTTTCCTTTTCCCCGCGGTTGATCGCGAGAATACGGTATCCCGCAATTTTTTTCACCGCTTCCTCAAATTCATAATAATTTTCATAAACGGATTTTTCCTTCTCATCCTTTGCCACGGAAACGAGAACGCCCTCATCCACCGTCAGCTTGCGGATGTAAAACCGGTAATCCGCCTCGTCGGCGACGGACTCCGCGATGATATCCATCGCTCCCTGGATCGCGTCCTCTGCCGAAGTGACGCCTTTTTCTTCGGAAATATACTCCTCTGCCTCCTGTTCCAGTGACCGCTGCGTCTTCTGTAACAGGATGATATTTGCCAGCCCCTCCAGGCCTTTTTCCTTGGCAATCGTCGCCCTCGTGCGCCGTTTCGGCCGATACGGCCGGTACAGATCTTCCACTACGACCTGTGTCTCAGCCGCCAGGATCTGCTGGCGCAGCTCTTCCGTCAGTTTTCCCTGCTCTTCAATGCTGGAGAGAACCTGCTCCTTCTTTTCCTCTAAATTCCTCAAATACGTAAGCCTCTCATTCAGGTTCCTGAGCTGTTCATCATCGAGCGCCCCGTGCTGCTCCTTTCGGTATCTGGCAATAAACGGTATCGTATTTCCCTCGTCGATCAGGTTTACGACCGCCTCAACCTGCCATGTTTTTATATCAAGTTCTCCTGCTATTTTCTGATTGATATCCATGATCTTCCTCTTACCTCTTTCTTTTTTCTACCGCAGTAATTCATTTCTTTTACGTTTATTTTCCAGCTTATTTTTGTACATGATATCATCGCTTTCCTTCATATAACCGGCAAGCGTATCATCCGCCGCGGGAATACCGGTACGGTATCCCAGACTGGCGTGTACCTCATAAGACTTTCCTGATTTTTTATTATACGTGTCCAGACTGCGCTCAAACGTCTCGACCCAGCGCCTGACATCCGCCTCGCTCCCGCACGGGAAAATGACTTCAAACTCATCCCCGCCAATCCTCGCTCCGATCTGCCCGGGAACGACCGCCTCCTTGATCGCGTAACCGACCACACACAGCGCGGAATCCCCCTCATGATGCCCATATATATCATTGATCGGTTTCAGGCCGTCCATATCAATACCGACCACGCATACCATCCGTTCTTTCCGCTTCGCCTGATAAAACTGCTCTCCCGCGCATTTTTCAACCCCCCCGCCGGTTATACAGACCGGTAAGCGTGTCCTGGATATACATATTCTCAAGTTCGAATATAAGATCATTCATCCGATTATATGAAATGATATTGTAGATCGCATTCGAAATCGAGATGTTCCACCTGACATACGTTTTGCCATACCTTTTGCGCCCGCCGAAAGAATATGCCTCATACCCGTATCCGTTGTCGCGGTAGTGGATGGGGACAAAGGGGTATCATCGATCAGTTCCTTTGGCAGAAGCATATGCCGGTCAAATGCGATATCGACCTCTCCCAGATCTTCCCGGTGCTGGATCGCCGCCCGGATATGCATCTTATCTGTATAGCCGGTACCTGCCTCACTTTTACTTTCCCTTCCCACAGGGGCAATGCCTCTATGGATAGTGCCCTCATGGCCACTGTCCGAGAGGGCATTTCCCGTGAAAGCAATATCTTCCCGGAGACAGACATAATAATTTTCAAATCCTTCCACGTTATATATGTACTTCGAAATCACCTCATGCAGTTTTCCGATGCTCTTGACTCCGCTCAGATCGATCGTCATAAAGCTGAACTGCATATCCACATTGTCGCCCTCGGTCATCGCCTTGTGCAAAGAGCAGCGTCTGGCGGCCGCCGTCGTGTTGTCCGATAACTCACAGCCGCATGAATCCCTGGGCACCGTCTCCAGTTCCGCGTAAAGTGTTTCCACCTTATCATCCTGCTGGTGCCGTTCGATCAGATCCACCGCCTTATACGCCATATCCTCAAAATTGACATGGACGGTCGTCAGGGAAGGATTATAGTAAACCCCTTCCTCCAGGCCGTCATACCCTGTCACGATCACATCTTCCGGTACGCGCAGGCCCCGCTCGAACAATTCATCAATGACTGACAGCGCCATATAATCATTAGCGCACAGTATCGCTTCCGGATAAGTCCCGTCAGATGAAAACCAGTCGCACGCCTCTTTTCCCTTACCTTTCCAGAAATCACCGTAAAACACCCGGTGCTCCCCTACCGGATACCCGTATTCCGCCATCACCTTCTTAAAACATGAAAGCCGCTTCTCCGCGTCTTCCCGCCCTTTTACCCCTGTCATAAAAGCAATATCTTTTTTCCCGTGCGTTTCAATGACATGCCGCGTGATCTTCTCCATCGAATTTTCTTCGCGGATCAGAATGTTATGGAAACCCTCCATCGGTTCACGCAGGCTGACGACCGGACAGGACGAATACTTCTCTATAGATCTGAGCACCTTCTTCCTCGCCCCCTCGATCGAAAACGTATCGAGCGCGAGTACGATCCCGTCAAATTTATCATAATCAGGCAGGTCATAAATCATCATCTCTCCCGTTTCATAACCGCTGCCATCTGTCCCATACGCGCCATAACTGGAAAAAACAGCCAGATTATATCCCAGCTGCTCCGCCCGGACAGCCATCGCGCGGCAGACCTCACCCTGAAAGTCACCTTTGGGGTTAAAGATAAACAGACCAATTGTCTTTCTTTCATTTTGAAACATATGCCCGCCTCCTATCTCATGAACGGCATGAACATTCAGTCTTTATTTTAATATGTTTTTCCGCTTCTGTCAAAAGGAGTTTTCGCTCATTCTTAGATGGATCTTCGATCACCAGTTCCAAAAGCATGCGCAGCAGTTCTCCGATCTCCGGTCCGGGGCGGAGTCCCAGTTGTACCATATCATTTCCCGTCACGGCGAGATCCCGTATGCCGACCGGCTCTTTCGCGCTGGATATGTCAGCGTACATTTGCCGCCCCTCTTCGATGCGCGCCAGCTTCTCTTCCCGTTCATACTCACTCTGCGACCTCACATCCGCCTCCTGCAGCAAAAACAGATAGGGCATGATCTCCGTCCCCGCCTTACTGATCAGACGGCGCATCGTCCTCCGGCTTCCGTCATGCCGCCGCTCGTGAAAGCGGATCAGTCCCGTGACGATGCGGATGGTATCATTGTCAAAGCGAAACCTTTTTAAAATGACTTCCGCCATTTGTGCGCCCTTCGCGTCATGTCCGTAAAAATGATCCACACCATCGGCATCCGTCGTCCTGCACACCGTCTTTCCCACATCATGCAGCAGCGCGGCAAAGAGCAGGATCGTGTTCATCTTCTCTTCCGAAAAACCGCCATTATACGGGGAAAGGCATGACTCTGTCTGTTCGCCGTCCACAAACCGCCTGCAGACCTGCTGCATATTTTTAACGGCGTGGATCGAGTGCTCCCCCACATGATAACAATGATGCGGATTGTTCTGCCCGGTGCGCGCCATATCCGAAAATTCCGGGAGAAAATAGCGGCAAAGCCCCGTTTCCTCCGCCTGAAACAGCTTCTCGGGCTGTTTCGACATAAGAAGCTTCGTCAACTCTACCCGGATCCGCTCGGCGCTGACATTCGTGATCGTATCGGCGCACGTACGGATGGCCCTGAGCGTTTCCTCCTCGATCTCAAATCCGAGCTGTCCCGCAAATCGCACTCCCCGCAGCATGCGCAGCGCGTCCTCGCTAAACCGCTCCACCGGATCCCCCACGCAGCGGATACATCCGCGCTCGATATCCTTCATCCCGCCAAACAGATCCACAATACCGGACTCCGGGTTAAAAGCCATCGCGTTGATCGTAAAATCCCTGCGTTTCAGATCCTCTTCCAGATTCGGGGTAAACAAAACCTCTTTCGGATGCCTGTGGTCCTCATATTTCCCATCCACACGGTACGATGTCACCTCGAACCCCTCACCGCCGATCATGACTGTCACCGTTCCGTGGGCGATCCCCGTATCAATGGTACGCGGAAAGATCTGCTTGATCTCCTGCGGTTTTGCTGACGTAGTAATATCCCAATCCTCCGGCACTCTCCCCATGATGCTGTCCCGGACACACCCCCCCACCGCGTAACCCTCATACCGGTTTTCCTTCAGGCGGTCTAAAATAAAACTAACTTTACCGGGTATCTGCATGCGCATCTCCTTTTCTTTTAACGCAGCGCCTCATTCCTCCTGCGCTTGTTTTCAATCTTATTTTTATACATCAGGTCGTCGCTTTCCTTCATATAACTTTCAAGCGTATCTTCCCCTGCCGGAATCCCGATCCGGTATCCGTAACTGGCGTGGACTTCATAAGGTTTTCCCGACTTTTGATTGTACTTGACCAAACTGTCCTCAAACGCTGTGACCCACTCGTCCACCGCCGCTTCATCCCTGCACGGAAAGAAAACTTCAAACTCATCCCCGCCGATCCGCGCACTGATCTGTTTCAATACGGATGCCTCCCGTATCGCGTACGCGACAGCACATAGGGCGGAATCACCCTCATGGTGTCCATAAATATCATTGACCGGTTTCAGTCCGTCCATATCAATGCCGATCACACAAACCATGTGTCTCTTTTCTTTTGCCTCTTCAAACTGCCCGCGGACAAAATTTTCAAATCCGCGCCGGTTATACAGTCCGGTAAGAACATCCTGGATATACATGTTTTCCAGCTGATCGATCAGATCATTCATCCGGTTATACACATTGATGTTGTAGATCGTGTTCCCGATCGATATATTCCACCGCCCGTAAGTTTTTCCGTATCTGTCCTCTCCGCCAAAACAATAGGCCTCGTAACCGTAACCGCTCTCCCGGTAATGGATCGGAAGGAATAAATAGCACTGCGGATCCTCACCTGTCAGCTCGGCAGGCAGCAGGGTATGCCGGTCAAACGGGATATCCACCTCCCCCAGATCCTGCCGGTCGCGAACCGCCACCCGCACATGCATCCGTTCGGTATAACCCGTGAATACATCTTTCTTCTCCTCTATATCGTCACGGAGGCATATATAATAGTGCTGGAAATTTTCCAGATTGTAAATGTATTTCGTCACGACCTGGTGAAGTTCATTAATCTTTTTTACCCCGCTCAGGTCGATCGTCATAAAACTAAACTGCATCTCTAAATTCATATTCGAGATGACGCTCTTATGTAAAGAACGCTTCGGGCCATTTGTACAAATATCGCTGGTATCCATACATCCGCAGGATCTGCGCAGCACCAGTTCCGGTTCCACATATAGTTCCTCCACACCGGCATCTTCCTGATGTTCGTCGATCAGATCGACCGCTTTCTCTGCCATGCGGCGAAAATTGATGCCGGCAGTCGTCAGCTTCGGATCATAGCGTCTTCCCTCATTCAGACCGTCATACCCTGTCACGAGCACATCCTCCGGTACCCTGACACCCCGTTCAAATAATTCATCGGCAATAGCATATGCCATATAATCGTTCGCGCACACAATGGCCTGCGGAAAATTCCCATCATACGAAAACCAATCGCAGGCCTCCTTCCCTTTCCCCCTCCAAAAGTCACCGTAAAATATCCGGTGCTCCCCGATCGGATACCCATACTCTTCCATCACGGACCGGAAACTGGCGAGCCGCGCCTGCGCGTCCTCCCGGTCTTCCGGCCCGCTCATAAAGGCAATATCTTTCTTACCATGTACTTCGATGATATGCCGGGTGATCTCCTGCATGGAATTTCCCTCGCGGATCAGTATATTATTGAAACCGTCAATCTGTTTACGCAGGCTGACAACCGGGCACGAACAATCATTCCTGATATAATTCAAAACCTGCTCACACGCTTCCGGGATGGAAAATGTATCGATCGCCAGAATGATCCCGGCAAATTTTTCGTAATAAGGCAGGTCAAATATCATCATTTCCCCGATCTCATGGGCGTTTCCCGTAATTCCGAACGCCCCGTAATTGGAAAATACGGCCAGATTGTATCCCAGCTGTCTCGCCCGTACCGACGCCGTTCGGATTACTTCTCCCTCGTAATCTTCATGCGGGTTAAATATAAAAAGACCAATTGTTTTTCTACCGTTTGCAAACATTTTCCTCCCCCTTCTCTTCGTATGGACCAATGGCACAACCCTTTAAATACTATTTTAATATGTTTTGACGGATCTGTCAAAACTTTTCATGAAGTGGGTAAAAACTAATTGGTAAAAAAAGAACCGCCGCACGTACGATTTCCTGCATCGTACGTGCGCCAGTCCTTTGATCCGCTTTATGATACCTATCGAATAATGCGCTTCCCGCCATCATTTTTCTTTGCCGTTGCTGAAACATAATCGGCAGGCGGGAAAACGAATTCTGTCCTTACGGTGTTGTCGTTGTTGCAACTACTGGCTCAAACGAATATACGATCTTGAAATCTACCGTATCTGCTGCTGCCCAAGCCTTAGCCGGATTCGGTGCAACATTACCAAAAATCTTGTAAGTTGCCACTTTGTCTGTTCCGGCTGTGTCATCCAACGTAACCATATCTTTTTTCGTAGTTGCTTTTGTCCCGAATGCCACCATGTTCGGCTCTTTTGAGTTGTAGTCCTTTTTCGTGACCGTTGCCGCCTTATCAATCTGCAGGTATGCAAATACAGATTTGGTCGTCTCTGTTCCTTTCAGCGCAGCCGTAGCCATAACTACCTCACTACCGCTCGGAACAGTAGCCGTTGTCGTCGCGTTTACTCTGATCTTCACATCGCTTGCATTCGTGATCTTCTCTTCTTTATTTACGATCGCGTCTGTACCATCGGTAACACCGCCTACCGTATATTTTAACTGATAAGGATTCAGACCTACTTTCTTACCTGTCGTATCTGACAATGTAATGCTGATTGTAGGAACTTTTGTTTCTCCAGTTGCATCAACAGAACTTGAATATGCTCCATCCGTCGGTGCGGTGATGGTTGTGTCTGCTGCAAAAGCTACTGAACTAGCAGAAAGAGTAAGTGCTCCTGCCAATGCTAATGATAAAAGTTTCTTTTTCATAGTCTTTACCTCCTGAATTTTAAAATTTGATGACCTATTCCGCCACATTCAACGTATAGGCTACGTTTGTCTGTGTGTGGATGGTCTCATGATCATTTTCCACAAATGTATAAACTAATACGACCTCGTAGCTTCCCGGTTCCAGTTTTTTCGCACACTGAAAATTTTTAATGCCGGAACCCGGCTTCATGAGTTTTGATAAATACAACTCCTCTGTATACTGTACATCCGTATAAAGCCCGATATACATGTCGTACTTGTTTTTGGCTGAATTGACGATGTGGCAGTCAAAATCAGTGCCATTTTTGCTAGTGGCGATATTTTTATACTCGAGAGAGATTTCCCCCTCGTTTTTATTCATTTCGTCCACCAGCTTTTGAAGTTCGTCCTCATCCGTCATTACGACGGCATCCGTATCATAGCCGATCTTTCCTCCGCCGTCTTCCTTCATTTCCTTCGATTTCCAAAGAAAGAATAAGGCACAACCGGCCGCAATTACTATAACTGCGATAACCAGCGGGACAATCCATTTATTCCGTCCGGAAGATGAACGTTCCACGCTTTTTTCCTGATCCTGTTCCATGAATGTTCCCGCCTTTCCAGCCAGGCAGTATGCTAAACGCTATGCTGCCCGGCTGTATGTGCTCTTTACTGTAACAGGGAAAGTACGCCCTGATTTGCCTGATTTGCCTGAGCAAGCATGGATGTAGCTGCCTGCTGGAGGATGCTCTCTTTTTAGAATCTCGTCATCTCATCTGCCATATCAGTATCACGGATACGGGACTCAGCAGACTGCAGGTTCTCCGCGGAGTTGTCATCCACTTTCACTGCATACTCCAGACGGTTCTGGATCGCACCAAGTTTGGAACGCTGTGTATTTACCTCTTCCAGTTTAGCATCGATCGTTGTCAGGAGTCCGGAGTTGGCTGAACCATCTTCTGTAACCTGATAATCATCCCATGTCACCTCTTCGATATCTACAGTCAGACCCTGTGCCTCATTTGCACCGATCTGGAGATACGTCCGGTATAGGAGCCATCCAACAGTTTTTTCTTGTTGAACTCTGTATCACTGTTGATTCTCTTGAACTCTTCGCCGAGTTTCTCCAGCTCATCGTTGATCTTCTGGAAGTCGTCGTCTGCATCTCCCTTATTCAAAACACCACTGTTCGATGCCTGAACAACAAGCTCTCTTGCTCTCTGCAAAATTGCGTCCTGCTGCTCCATCGCACCTTCTGCTGTCTGGATCATGGAGATGCCATCCTGAGCATTGTCCGAAGCTCTGTTCAAGCCGCGGACCTGTGCTCTCATCTTTTCAGAAATAGCCAGGCCTGCCGCGTCGTCTGCCGCACGGTTTACACGGTATCCGCTGGCAAGCTTCTCAGTAGCTTTTGCCAGGTTGTTTCCTACGAGACCTAACTGTCTGTTCGCGTTCATTGATGTAATGTTGTGTTGAATAATCATAATAATTACCTCCTTGTTTAACGTCTTTTCGACTTTTCTGCCACAAATCCTTTTGCGGCAGTATTATTATTTTTTATTTTATAATATCCGGGAAAGGATCCGGCTGCATCGCGGGCCCGGCAATACGGCCCGTTTCCCTCCCGGTTACTATCTGATCCGGATTTCATCCGTCAAATGGTACAATAGTTACTTTTTCTGCCGCTTCTTCCTGTATCTCTCCGGCACACTCGGCTCTGCGTAATACGACGGGGAATTTTCTTTTAATTCGGGGTTATTCTTTTCAAGTACCGTGCTCCTCACGATATTTACGTCCTTCGGCGCATCGATCATAAGCCGTAGATGATGGTTGCTTCCTCCCAAAAAAACGATCTTGATATTATCACCCAGCATCAGGTATTCTTCTGTACTCACTGATAATCGAAGCATATGATGACCTCCTTGCCTTTCATGAGGTCATTTGACCTCCTTGCCTTTCATTTCCTTTTTGCAACATTTGTATATAGAAAGTTGCATTATCTGTAGTATACTTTTAGGTAATAAATACATCATACAAGGAAAGAAGGTAATGATAATGGGAACAACCGTACCGATCAAAAGCAAAGGGAAATCAGAACAATTTCGAAACTACTACAGAAACATTGAATACAAACCCCGAAATTACGCACTTATTGTGCTGGGACTCAATTCCGCCCTGCGGATTGGAGACATCCTGTCCCTCCGCTGGAAGGATGTTTACAGTATTCAAAGACGAAAGTACCGGGAACACATATCCATCATTGAAAAAAAAACGAGAAAGAAAAATGTACTTGCGATCAATGCCCCCTTACAGGAAGCGTTGGAACTATACCGAAAATCGCTGAAAACATACGAAGAAGATAACTTCATCTTCACAAGCCAAAAATCTCCACATGAAAATATCAGCCGCTCACAGGCTTACCGCATTATAAAAAAAGCAGCTGAATCGTGTGGACTGGATCACCACGTCAGCTGCCATTCCCTGCGCAAAACATTCGGTTACCACGCATGGCGAAACGGCTTCCAGCCAGCGCTCCTGATAAATATCTACAATCATTCCTCCTACGATATCACAAAAAAATACCTCTGTATCGACCAATTGGAAAAGGATGAAGTCTATCTGAAAACTTTTTTGTAAATATTTTTAGAAAGGGGGTTAAGTATTCTTTTGACGTTCCGATATATATTATGTCAAACAGAAAAATGCAACATTTTATATACAAATGTTGCATTTTTGTTATACCCAAAATTATGCTTTTTCATACGTGTGAACAGGAAAAGGTGCGACGATAAAACGCGCACCTGTTAGAATCTGTTCCCTATTTCCTGCCCTCCCTGTTTCCTGCTCCGCAAATCGTTTCCCGTCTTATGAAGTCAGATAAATCCCGATTCCTTCCCACTCCGTTACATGATCGATAACAAGCACACCGTGTTCCACCCCGTCATCCACTCCATGCTCGAGCGTCACCGCCTGCTCCCGGTACGAATACACCTGCGCCACCTGATCGCCGCACCCGTCCGGAAGATCAATCCGTATCGTTTCCGGACATGGACTGGCAAACGTGTGGACGACCACTAGCGTAGAGCCATCCTCTTTCGATGTGCGCACGATCCCCTGCCATCCCTGCGGATGCCGGTCACTCGGCAGCTTTTCCCCGTGAAAATACGTGACCCCGTTTTTGATCACCGGCGCGGCGTTCTGGTAAAACGCCATCGCTTCGTCGATCACGCGCCACTGTTCTCTGTTCAGTTCCGTCACATCCCCGGACAGGCACATCCTTCCGAGAAATGTGCTGGCCATAATATACGAAATGCGCTTCGTATCGTACTCCTTGCGTATCACCGCCCAGATCTGGCTCTGAGACGGCAGGATGCAGCGGTGTAAGTTGGCCGCGATCAGCGGTATCTCCTCACATTCATGGGCATCGGAAAACGAGGCCATGCTGCACAGACGCATCATGAGCGGCTCCAGTTTATGCCCGCCCGACGCGCAATTTTCCAGGATAATTCCCGGCACTTCCCTCTTAACACGCTCAATGAACGCCATTGATGCCTCCATCTGCTGCCGCAGCCCCTCGCCGAGCGACTCCGCGCCGTCGCAGCCGATGCCGATCGTCTCATTATAATCCATTTTCATGTATTCAAACCCGCACTCTTTGAGCCGGCCGATCACCAGCTCCGCCAGATGCTCCTGCACCCAGGGATCGCGCATATCCCAAAAACGTCTGGTTTCTGTGGTAAGCGTGTAACCGTCGCGCTTCAACAGATGTTCCTCGTGATCGGAAAACGCGTGGGAACGGTGCCCGACGTTGTCGATTTCAAACCAGACGCCCGGCTTCATCCCGTACTGCCGGATCATATCTGCCGTATGTTTCATTCCTTTTGGAAATAATCGGTCCGAGGGAACATAATCGCCCATACTGACCGACCAGTCCACACCCTCTTCGACAAACCAGCCGCAGTCCACGACAAAATAGCGGATCGGCTTGCCCTTGATGGCCTCCAGTATCCTCTTGATGTTTTCATGGGACGGAAGGCCCCACGTCGTACAGTACTCATTGAAGAGGATCGGAAGTTCCTGCTCCGACTCCGGCCCGGCCTCCACACACCGCTTCGCCGCCGTCGCCAGACGCTGGCAGAGCAGATCCACACTCCCCTGAAAAACAGATACGATGGCAGTCGGCGTAACAAATGTCCCACCCGGCTCGATCGTTTTCATCCAGTGTCCAAATTCGCGGTCGGCCAGTCCACCATCCATCACGAGCGCATCGTCCCGACGGTACAATTCCATCTGCCAGGACGCCTCGTGGGCCAGCTGAACGCCCCACACGACGCCGGCTTTCGTATCCTCCACCGCCATAAACGGAAAATATTTCCTGACTGGCTGCGAACCGACCTGCCCGAATCGCTCCGCATGAGGGGACCAGAGACACCACGACGGCTCCAGCTGCAGATCCTCAATACTCTCACTGACCAGCCTTCCTTCCTGACTCCACTTCGAGCGGATGCGGTGCAGCACCATCGTATTCCGCGCATCCCCTTTTTGAAACGGCGTGATCTCATTGATACAAAAACTCGTGAGATTTTCCAGCGTTACGTCCTGATCCGAGTTGTTGCGAAACTCGGTAAGACACTCGAAATACTCGTCCCCCGGCCGCCAGCGGACGATGTGGCAGATCCCATACCCCCGCTCATCCCGCAGATAGGTACGGACTTCGGTTTCCCCATCGTCCCTGTTCTCTACCTCCTGCCGTTCATACGAAACATGCTCCGCCGTGGAACCGCTGTTGTGCATGGTAACGCCGCCCACATAGCTTGCCGGATACGCATCGCCCACAACCTTATACTGAACCATGCTGTCTCCCCGCGAAAATTTGTACTCCGTGATCTCCTGCTCCATATGTACCGGAACAATGCTAAATACGACACGCCGCTTTTCGGTCTCCAGATAATACCGCAGCTGCATATCCCCAAAATCAAACTTGCTCAATAGTTCCCGATCCACTGACTCGCACATACTCTCCTCCATTTCTCATTACAACGGGCTGCATTTGCCAAGCAGGCCCCATTTGTTATACAACCCCGTCTGCCAAGCAGCCCACATCTGTTATACACCCCGTCTGTTATACAGATCCGTTTGTTTATGCACGCGCGCCGTATTCTTCATAGTAGCGGTCTATCTTTTCCTTCATCGCGTCATCTATGACGATCCTGCCCTCACACTCCTTATTGTACAGGCATTCCACGACTTCCTCCATCGTCACGATCGCGCCGGTTTCCATACCATACACTTCCCTGATCTCATCGAGCGCGCACTGTTCGGTCTTTCCCCTTTCCATGCGGTTCAGCGAAACCATCAGTCCCAAAACCTCCACATCGCCCTGCGCCTTCACGATCGGGTAAGTTTCCTCGATCGACTTGCCGGACGTCGTCACATCCTCGATGATCACAACCCTGTCCCCGTCCTGTATCTTGCTGCCCAGAAGAATGCCGGTATCTCCGTGGTCCTTCTCTTCCTTCCGGTTTGAGCAGTAACGGATCTCCTTTCCATAAAGGCGGTCAAACGCGATCGTCGTCGCCACGCTGAGCGGGATCCCCTTGTACGCCGGCCCGAACAGCACATCAAAATCCGCCCCGTACTTGTCGTAGATCGCCTTCGCGTAATACTCTCCCAGCTTCGAAAGCTGCGCCCCAGTCACATATGCGCCCGCATTCATAAAAAACGGGGATTTTCTGCCGCTCTTCAGCGTAAAGTCCCCGAATTTCAACACATCACATTTTACCATAAAATGAATAAATTCTTCTTTGTACTGCTGCATAAAACAAAAACCTCCTTATTTATCGCAAATCATCCAAATAAATACCTTTTTAAAATCTGTCATGATCTCTCAACTCCCTTACATAGCTGTCCGCATCCTGACCCCGTTCCGTAGCTTCCATTACAAATTGGTCCAGATCTAAGACCACTTTTTTCTCTGTTTTCCCCAAAAGACCATTCACGCCCTGCATGATCTGGATCACATATGTTAACTTATCTTCCGGCACCTGTTCCAGCATTTGCATCGCTTCCTGTCGAATCGCTGTCATATCGACACCTCCTGTCCATCCTTACCACTATGCTACCCTACGATCCCCACAATATCCATAATGCTGGAAAGCCCCTCATTCTCCACATAAGCTTTCAGCCCGTCCACGATCTCGGACGTCACATACGGATTAAAGAAATTCGCCGTGCCGACAGCGACCATCGTCGCCCCCGCCATAAGAAACTCCAACGCGTCCTCCGTATTCTGGATCCCGCCCATGCCGAGCACTGGGATCTTCACGGCGTGTGCCACCTGATATACCATGCGCACGGCGACCGGCTTCACACATGGGCCTGACATGCCGCCCGTCTGGTTCGCCAGCGCAAATGTCTTTTTGGCCACATCAATCTTCATTCCTGTCAGCGTATTGATCAGCGAAACGCCGTCCGCTCCGCCCGCCTCGACCGCTCTTGCCATCTCCGCGATATCGGTCACATTCGGACTCAGCTTCATGATCACCGGCTGTCTAGCTACCGCTTTTACCGCCTTCGTAATATCTTCGGCGCAGCTCGGATCCTGTCCAAACGCGATTCCGCCCGCTTTCACATTCGGGCAGGAAATATTGATCTCCAGCATATCCACATCTTCCTGCGCCAGACGCTCTACTACCTCGACATAATCCTCCTTCGAGCGCCCGCACACATTGACAATGATTCTCGCATGATGTTCACGGAGAAACGGAATATCCCGTTCGATCAACGTCTCAATGCCCGGATTCTGCAATCCGATGGCATTCAGCATACCAGCATGGGTCTCTGCCACCCGCGGAGTCGGATTCCCCTGCCAGGGGACATTTGCCACGCCTTTCGTCGTGACCGCTCCCAGTTTGTCCAGCGCGACAAACTCACTATATTCCATTCCGGAACCAAAGGTACCGGATGCAGTCGTAACCGGATTTTTAAAAGAAACACCGGCAAATTCTACTTCTAAACTCATATTTCCTCCCGTGCGCGCACGCTTTTTGCGCCTCACACAAGTTTGGGCGTGCGCGCACAAACTTGCTGAGTGAAAATTTTTTTCACTTTTCCTCTCATTCTGACGTTTTCGCCCTGCAAGCCTTGAAATACCCGGTCTGCAAACCCTGACATACCCGCCTGCAGGTCCTGACTGTCATATTCCACATCTAAAACTCTACATCCGTAGACAAAAATACCGGTCCGTCCTTGCACACCCGCGCGTTCTTCACTTTCGAATGCGGATCGACCGACGTCGTCTGGCATACACAGCCGAGACACGCCCCGATCCCGCACGCCATCCTCTCTTCCAGTGAAAGATATGTAACGATCCCCCGCTCGAGTCCAAATGCCTTCACTCCGCGAAGCATCGGCGCCGGCCCGCACGCACAGATCGTATCGACCGATCGTCCACCGTCTGCTTCATCACAAATATGATGACTGGCAATCGCATCCAGAACGGTACCCTCAGTGCCGACGCTGCCATCCACCGTCGCCACAAAAACCGTGCCGTACTTCTCAAACTCATCCTTTAAAAAAGTATGGGAATCACGGTACCCGAGCACAACCGTTACATGCCCCGAAACCGAAGCCTGTTTCGCCAGCTCCAGCATCGGCGGAACCCCAATCCCTCCTCCTATGAGGAGGGATTTACCTCCGCCTATGAGGAGGGATTCGCCCCCGCCTGTCAGGAGCGGATCCCCCTCTTCCCTGACATACCCATTTCCCAGCGGTCCCAGCACCTCGACCGTATCGCCTGCCGAAAGTGCTGAAAATTCTTTCGTTCCCGCACCGACGACACGGAACACCAGACGCAAAAGTCCCTTTCCTGCATCCAGTTCACAAATACTGATCGGTCTCGGCAGAAGACGGTCTCTTTCTCCGCAATACAGGGAAACAAACTGTCCGGGAACCGCCTGACTTACGATATCCGGAGCCAAAAGCCATAAACTGAACACGCCGGGAGCCAGTTCTACTGACTCCCGAACACTACAATTACATTTCAATTTACTCATACGAAATTACTCCCCGCTGCCGAGATCCATCTCTTTTGCCTCAAGCGCTTCCTTCGGGATCTCAAAATCAGAAGCCGAACCAAAATTCGAATAGTTGCACACCATCTTCATTTCCGTCACATCCATAGTCATAGCCGAAAGCTGGGCCGCCTCCTCTCCGCCTTGCTCTGCGGACATTTTGGAAATAGAATCCATCAGCGATTTCATCATCTTGTTCATCATCTCTGTCATGTCATAGTCGATCTGATAAACAGCTTTATTCTCGCGGTCAAAGAGAACTGTCATCGTGATATCCCCGATGTCCTTTACCATATCATTGAGCATTTTCTCCATCTCGCCGCTGTCGGACTGGCTGCCCATGATCGATCCCAGGGAAGATGTCGCACTGTTCATCATTTCCTTGATCTCATCGCCGCTAACCGTATACTCATACGCCAGATATTTCTTTCCATCTTTCTCGACGTCATCCTTTTTCGTGTATCTGCTCACATCTTCTTTCAGCTGTTCACCGACCGAACTCATTCCCGTTGACGCCATCGCCTGATCAAGATCGCCGAGGACCATTTTACCCCAGGTACCTGCTGCTTTTACGTACACGACATATTTGTCGTCTTCTTTTTGCACATAACTTTCCGTCTCAACAGTTGTCCCGGCAGTTTTTACCGTAGACACCACTTTTGCCTTCAAAGGATCCAAAAACTGCGTCCCCTTTATATCCGTACTCAGATCCATGTCCTGGGATATATCCCCCATCTTCACCGACATTTTTCCGGTCATTTTGGCCGTCATATCAAAGTTTGCCGCCTCATTCATGCTCTTCAGCGCACTGGTCAGAATCTCCTCATCATTCGCGCCCGTACCTCCACATCCGATCAGACATCCTGCGGTAAGAGCAAAACATAACATCAAACAAGCCAATTTTTTTACTGCTTTCATAATAAAACCTCTCTTTCATTAAAGTATGCTGTTTATATCTTCTTTCATGGCAAGTGCTGCCTGTCTGGCCGCCACCGCAAACCCGCGCTCTCCGTATTTTTCATACGCCGGCTGCCGGTACGCGGCAATGATCCCTCTCGACGAGGCAACGATCGCACCTAAACCATCTTCATTAAAATAGGGGGCCAGCTCCTTCGCCGTACCGCCCTGCGCGCCATACCCCGGAACGAGGATATACGACTTCGGCATCACCTTCCGCAGAACACTTCCCATTTCCGGATAAGTAGCTCCGACGACCGCCCCAACATAGCTGTAGGCGTCGCCCATACACGACTCGGCCCACTGCGCCACATGCTCTCCGACCAGCTCATACAGCGGTTTTCCATCGATCTTCTGGTCCTGAAATTCCCCGCTGGACGGATTTGACGTTTTCACAAGGATAAAAATCCCTTTCTTTTCCTCGCGGCACACGTCGATAAATGGCTGAATGCCGTCGCTTCCCAGATACGGGTTTACCGTGATAAAATCCTCATCAAACACGGAAAGCTTTGCGCTGCCGACCTGCACCTTCCCCAGATGCCCGGCAGCATAGGCCGCCGACGTACTCCCTATGTCGCCCCGCTTGACATCCCCGATCACGACAAGACCCTTTTCCTTGCAATACGCGACGGTCCGCTGAAACACCGAAAGTCCCGGAATCCCAAACTGTTCATACATCGCGGACTGCGGCTTCACGGCCGGAACGATATCACAGATCGCATCAACGATTTCTTTATTGTAACGCCATACCGCTTCCGCGGCGGCTTCCAGTGTCTCTCCGTGCTCTTTGACCGCTTCCTGCTGCAGATACTGCGGAATATAGCTTAACATCGGATCCAGTCCTACTAAGATCGGCGCCTGTTTCTTTTTGATACTTTCAACCAATACATTTATCATCCAGTATGCTCCTCCTTCCTGACTACCCGTGCACCCTGCCGCTCCTGACTCTCACAATGAACGGCGACGTACACTAGTTTTCATCAAATGGATACACGACCTCTCCGGCTACGATCGTATGCTCGATCACGCCATACACTGTCCTACCGTGGAACGGCGTATTTTTTCCTTTTGAGACAAACGTTTCCCTGTTGATCACATATGTTTCATCAAAGTCCGCGATCGTAATATCCGCCGGCATGCCGGGCTGCAGCGAGCCGCCCTCAACGCCAAGGATCTGACAGGGGTTCGTGCTCATTTTGCGCACGAGCTCCAGCGGACTGAGAAGTCCAGTCCTCACGAGTTCTGTCACCGCCAGTGAAAAGACCGTTTCCGAACCAACGATGCCAAACGGCGCCTCTGCGATCGACCGCGCCTTTTCTTCCGCTCCATGAGGGGCGTGATCGGTGGAAATGGCGTCCATCACACCGTCTGAAAGTCCCTGTTTCAGCCGTTCTACGTCCTCTTTTCCTCGAAGCGGGGGATTCATTTTGTAATTCGCGTCATCCGACAAAATGTCCGCATCCGTCAGTGTAAAATGGTGCGGACAGACTTCGCCTGTGACAGGAAGTCCTTCTTCCTTGGCCGCCCGGATAAACTCCACGCTGTCTTTGGTAGAACAATGGCACAGATGAAGCTTCGCCCCGGTTTCTTTGGCGAGCAGGATATCCCGCGCCACGATCACATCCTCCACGGCGTTCGAGATGCCCTCGATTCCCAGCTTCTCCGCCTGCGCGCCAGCGTTCATCGCGCCTCTGCCCACAAGGTTTTTATCCTCACAGTGCGCCAGTACCGAGATGGAAAGGCGCGCGGCCTCTTTCATGGCTTCACGGTAAAGCGCAGCGTCCATCACACTCTTTCCGTCCTCACTGATCGCCTTCGCTCCGGCTTTTACCATACCTTCTATATCCGCCATCTGCTGTCCCATCTGTCCGACTGTCACCGCGCCGACCGGGTAGACATGGATCGGACTGTCTTTTTCCGCGATGGCAAGTACAGTGCGGATCATCTCCGGGCAATCCGTGACAGGTTTCGTATTCGGCATCGGGCAGACAGCTGTGAAACCGCCCCTGGCCGCCGCTCTCGTTCCGGTACGGATCGTCTCTTTGTACTCAAAGCCCGGCTCCCGCAGATGAACGTGAAGATCTACAAATCCGGGCATCACACACTTGCCGGATGCGTCCAGCTCTTTTACGTCATCCGCGAAAAAACTTTTTTTTTCGTCTTCAGAAAGGCTTCCGACAGCGGCCACCTTTCCCTCCATGATAAACAGGTCACATACTTCGTCACGGCCAGCCGCCGGATCCAGTAAATGGCCATTTTTAATCCATAGGTTCAATGAACAGATCCACCTCTCCAAATTCATTGAGATCAAAACTACTCGTAAGCCCTGCGCGCTCAATATCCTCACGCACCGCTTTATTCGTAATAACCTCCGAAAGTTCCTCTTTGGAAACCCATTTGCTGTCGTTGAGATCCTCGGACAGCACAACAGTCTGCACCTGAGCTAGACATTCAAACGCAATACCGACGCTGCACACCTCTCCCGCCGTAAATCCCCATGTATAGACAGGTTTGTCAACCTGAACAGTCAGGCCGGTCTTTTCCTCTACGATCCGCTGCACCGCCTTTTCCGGCGTCTCCGAAAAGGCCATCTCGCCGTCGATAAATTCCCACTGATACGGTTCAAAAATCCGATCATCGTACCATTTTTCCACGACAAGGTACTTTTCATTACATTTTACAATTCCTTTCACCAGTATGCGATACTTATCCATGTCGATACCTCTTTTCTTTTATAATGCCAGAGATGTATTGGACATCTACAATGTCTTCGTCATCCCTTTACATTTTCACTGACGGCTTGCGATAAATCCCTGCGCTTTCAACAGCTCCGCGGTCAGAACAGCTCCGCCTGCCGCGCCGCGCACGGTATTATGGGATAACCCCACAAATTTCCAGTCAAAATAAGTGTCCTCGCGGAGACGTCCGATGCTCACGCCAAAACCATTTTCATAGTTGACGTCCATCGCTACCTGCGGACGGTCATCATCCTCAAGATACTGGATGAACTGCTTCGGCGCGTTCGGAAGCTGCAATTCCTGCGGCAGTCCGCGAAACTCTGTCAATGCCTGTATCAGTTCATCTTTCGTAGGCTTTTTCGCAAAATTCACAAAAACAGCGGCTGTGTGTCCGTCCAATACCGGCACGCGGATACACTGGCATGTGATCAGCGGCGACTGCGCCTTCTCAATCTTCCCGTCCACGACTTTACCAAAAATGCGCAGCGGTTCCTGCTCGCTCTTTTCTTCCTCTCCCCCGATATAGGGAATGATGTTATGTTCCATTTCCGGCCAGTCTTTGAATGTCTTTCCCGCTCCGGAAATCGCCTGATACGTCGTCGCCACGACGAGCGTCGGCTCAAATTTTTTCCAGGCCGTCAACGCGGGCGTATAACTCTGGATCGAACAGTTCGGCTTCACCACGATAAACCCGTTTTTCGTGCCCAGACGCTTTTTCTGGCTCTCGATCACTTCCAAATGCTCCGGATTGATCTCTGGAACGACCATCGGCACATCCGGCGTCCATCTGTGCGCGCTGTTATTCGAAACAACCGGCACCTCTGCCCTGGCATACGCCTCCTCTATATCGCGGATCTCTTCTTTCGTCATATCCACGGCGCTAAATACAAAATCAACGGCACTGCTCACTTCTTCAATCTCATTTACATTCTTCACGATAATCTTTTTTACTGCTTCCGGCATCGGGGTCTGCATCTTCCAACGGCCGCCAACCGCCTCCTCATAAGTTTTTCCGGCGCTGCGCGGACTTGCTGCGATCGCCGTCACCTCAAACCAGGGGTGGTTTTCCAGCAGGGACGCAAATCTCTGTCCCACCATTCCCGTACCGCCAAGGATACCTACTTTTAATTTATCACTCATACTTACCTCCATTTCTTCGCTCTCTCGTACACATAATCATTTTTAATGATACTACATTTTGAAACAAATTTCAAGCTTTTAAAAAACCCTTTGACTTTTGGATATATTTGTGTTATTGTTTATTTGTATAAATTATTTAGTTCTAGGAGGCAACAACATGAAAGGTACAGTAAAATGGTTTAACGCAAAAAAAGGATTCGGTTTTATTTCTGACGAGACTGGAAATGATGTATTCGTTCATTTTTCCGCATTACAGATGGACGGTTTCAAAGTTCTGGACGAAGGCGATGAAGTTGAATTCGAGGTTGTGAATGGCGAGAAAGGCCCACAGGCAGCAAACGTAACCAAGTTATGATCGGATTTAATGGACTAATTTCTTATATAAATCATATATAAAATTAAACATTACAAAATGGTTGTAACCAAAGAAACCGGCTGTATCAGCAATCTTCTATTTGCTGATACAGCCGGTTTTTATTTTTCGTTTTCTATTTTTCCGCTCAAACCCGAATCTCCTGATAAAACGAGCGGGTACACTTTTCCTCACGGTGCAGTGGGGCGGCCTCTCCTTACGGCGCGGTCGCTCCACTTTTCTGTCACCTTGTCACGGCGTAGCCACCTTCTTGTCGCACTCTTCAAATACATCTACCTGGATGCCGACCGTTTTCGGGATCAACGGCGCGTAAGTCAGATTCTCACAGCGCTTGAACGTATATTCCATGATCTCGAGTGTCTTCGGCAGATTCTCAAACGCGGAATCCTTGACAAATTCTAACCCGCTGCATCCGTAAAATGTTGTCGTCAGCTTTTTCACGCCCTCAGGGATATCTTCCGGCACTTCGAACAGCGATGTGCCGCGGAATGTATCTGTCATTTCCGTCAGCGCGGCCGGCAGCGCCGGCGCCTGACTGAGATTCGTACAACCGCTGAATGTAAAACTCAGATTTTTCAACTCCGTCAGGTTTCTCAGATCAGGAGCCTCCGCCAGTGAAGTACAACCTTTAAACGCCCCGTACAGACTCGTCACCTTTTCCGGCAGCGTCGGCGCTGTCACCAGACTCGTACAGCCGTCAAACGTCTCCGGCAGCTCTGTGATGTCTTTCGGCAGGGAACCGACGGAGATCAAAGACGTACAGTCTTTAAACGTTCCAAGCATATTCGTCACTTTTCCCGGTATATGGAGCACTGCGACCAGATCCGTACAGCCGTAAAACATATTTTTCATATCGGTGATCTGAACGCTGTCCTCAAAGCTGACCGCTTTTACTTTACACCTATTATTGGAAGCGAATACCCCGGACTTTGTGCGCCTCTCGTATCCGCCGGCAAATTTACAGGACATATCGCCTGTCATCGTCCCATCATCCCGTTTCACTTTCATTTTCGCCGGGATCAGTATATTTTCTTTTGTGCCGATATATTTTTTCAATAAAACGGTGCCTTCAGTTTCATTCAGCACATATTCCCAATCGTCATAGGTCGTTTTAACGGTCGAGATTGTTTCAGAACAGCCGGAGCATTTGCCGCTGTCGTCAAAATGATGCCCGTCTGCCAGCGAGCGGTTCTGGACATCCGCGCAGACGCCGCACGTCCGCTTCTGCTGTCCCGCTTTACCGTGCGAAGCAGCCACCGTCGTACTCCACGCGCTCCACGTATGACCTTTGGGCTGTATCAGCGTGATCTCATCCTGTGTGGAGCAGGCCACTTCCGTGCCGTCCGCTTTCTTCCGTTTATTCAGACAGTGTTTGGACTTCCGGCCCGGCTCGGAACATTTCGGCTCCAGATCCGTCGTCCAGGCAGTATCGAAGTTATGTCCGGTCGGCTCGAGGATATCAATCTTCTTTGTGCCGCACGTATATTTCGTCCCGTCCGATCCGGTAAGCTCCCGCTTACATGTCATGGTCTTCGTTCCCTCTTCTGTACAGGACGGCTCCTCGATCACCGCCGTATCTTCATCCCAGTCATGCCCGAGAGGCGGGATCGAACTCTCATTTTTTGTCGCCCTACAGCCATCCCGCTCACAGTGCACGGATTTCATTCCGTTCTTCGTACATGTCGGCGCCTCGTCTTCCGTATAGGCATCTTTTCCGTCGGCGCCTTTCGTCCAGTCATGCCCCAGCGACGGTTCCAATAACGTCTTTTTCTTGCCGCAGAGAAGCGGTTTTCCATCTGTGTCGACAAGTTCTTTTCCATCCGTATCCAGAAGCACACGCTGACAAGTATATGTCTTCCAGCCAGGCATCACACAGGTCGGCTTGGGATCGATCACCCCTTCGTCCACGCCGCCATCTGAACCGTCATGGTATAAATGCCCCAACGACGGGATATTGCGGATATCGGCACGGTATGTACAGTTCTTACAGTGTTTCGATTTCTTTCCGACTTCCGTACAAGATGCCGGCAGATCAACGCGGTAATCGTCTTCAAGCTCGTGATCTTTCAGCGCCAGTGTCTTTGTTCGCACTTCTTTACAGATCTTACAGGTGGACGTCTCGGTTCCGCGCTCGGTACACGTCGATTCCACGATCTTCACTTCCCAATCGTGGCCGGTGGCCGGTATCGTCACCGTTCTTTTTGAAGAACATGTCAGACAGACTGAAATACGTTTTCCTCCGAGAACACACGTCGGCTCAGCCGTAATCTCCCCATAGTTCCATGTATGTCCGGTTGCCTCGAGATTTTCCGTTTTCGTCCCGGTACAGCCGTCTACGGTGCAGTGGTACAATTTCACTCCGGTTGAGACACAGGTAGGACTTTTCGTGATCTCACCTTCATCCCATGTATGTCCGAGGGCGTCGATCGGCTCCGTCTTTTCACCGTCACACCCTTCCACCGTACACGTATACTTCATCTTTCCTTTTCTCGCACAGGTCGGCTCTTCCACAACTTCACCGGGCACGGACCATGTGTGGCCGTTTGCCTTCACGATCTCCCGCTTTGTCGCGCCGCAACCCGCGCGGTCGCACTCATAATCCACCTCTCCGACTTCTGTACACGTCGGTTCTTTGACCGCAGGCGTCTTTTTCTGGTAATTGTGCCCCAGCGCCGCTACCGGTCTCTCCCTTTTCTTACTGCACTTGCTGCAGGTAGATGTCTCAATACCTTCCATGATACAGGTAGGTTCTGACGTGACGAGCCATTCCCCCCACTCGTGCTCACACGGTCCGTTTACGACCGTGATCCGGCAGGTCGCCCTCAATCCACGGCAGGTCGCCGTGATCTTCGCAGTAGTTCCGACCGGCGTATCTTCCGTCACCAGCACAAGTCCATTCTGGAATACATTGATCCCGCCCAGAAAATCGTTGGCCCATGACACTTTATCTGTCGCTGTCACAGGAGTGAGTACCGCTTTCAGCCGCATACTCTCGCCGGCAGCGATCTCCACGACACCGCCTTCATCGATCGGATTTCCCTCTTCATCCGCCAGGGACAATCCTGTCGCCCCTGTAGTCACGGATGCAAGTATATCATCCGGTTTCGGCGCGGCAGAAGGAAACGGCTCTAAAATAGGATCCCCGGCCGGCGCAAACAGGAGCGGCGGCGCGGCGTAGGAAACCGTATCGGCCGTACTGGCTGCCGCGTCCTTTTTCTCCACACGCACTTTCATTTTTGCTTTTACTGACTTTTTCGCCTTCGAGCGGATCGTAACGGTAACCTTTCCTTCCTTCAGTCCCCTTATGATCCCCTTCGCAGAAACCTTCGCCACTTTTTTATTCGAAGAAGAAAATGTCACTTTTTTATTCGCCGCTTTCGACGGAGTAACGGAGTACCCGATTTTCTTCGAATCGCCAATAGACATGCTGAACGCCGAGGACTCTGCCGTACCCGATATCCGGATCTTCTTCGGCAGCACTTTCTTTTTTGCCTGGATCTCCCCGCCTTGGGCGGCACCAACTGCCAGTCCCGCCGCGATCAGGGACAGTCCGGCTATAACATGAATCTTTTTCCTTATGATCTTTTCCATATGCTTCCCAGCCTTTCTTCCATAAATAATATCTATTTCCTGGATCATGGGGTTCCTTCCCCAAAGCATTTTCTACATACTATAGATATTATATCGGCAGACCGGCGCAAAAAATTTATACTTTTTAGAACCATCCCAGCCATTTTCCGATCCAGTAAATGAGCCCCAGCAGCCAGCTCGTCACCACGCCGTATAAAATGACCGGCCCGGCGATCGTGAAGATCTTACATCCGACGCCGAACACCCAGCCCTCTTTTTTAAACTCGATCGCCGGCGCCGCCACGCTGTTTGCAAACCCAGTGATCGGAACGAGCGTTCCCGCGCCGGCGAAATTCGCGATCTTCGGATAAATATTCATGCCCGTCAGCAGCACGCTTAAGAAAATAAGGGACAATGTATTATACAAGGCCGCCGTTTCCTTATCGAGACCCAGATACATATACAGGCTGATCAGTCCCTGTCCGAGCACACAGATGATCCCCCCGACGAGAAACGCCTTGCACAGGTTCATCATCCAGCTCACTTTGGGCGTATTTTCATCTACGTAATCATTGTACTTATTGTTCCTCTCCTCCTGCGCGCTTTCATAGATCACTTCGTTGATGTCCGTTTTCTGACTATTCATAATTTACCTCATTTCTGCAAAATTCTTTTTTTGCATCCTTGTTAAAAAAAGTACTGAATGATCGTCCCGATCAGCTTTCCCGCCGCGAAGGCGATCAGTATGACGGGAAGGCCCTGCCGCATTTTCAGGCGGTGCACAAAAATCGGGATCACACGCAGGCTCTCGGCCAGCGCCATCGACAGACAGCCGACGAATACGCCGGCACACAGCCCGAACACGCCCATGCCGATCTGCATGACCGGCAGGTGCTCGGCAAACAGGATCGCGATGTTTCCGGCTGTTCCGCCGAGGATGATGGCCACCTCATACCCGTACAGATGCGCCGCCGTCCCCGTCCGCTGCGCCAGCCGGGGGATGATGTCCAGCATCGTGATAAAAGCAAACACGCCGGCCGATACTGTCATCCCGAAACTCAGGCCGAAAAAGCAGAGCACGATATTATCCATTAACGTCAATCGTCTTTCCCTCCCTCGCGGACGATTTCAACATCGCCTTATTCATCTGTTCCTCGTACGTCCTCATCTCGATCTGGATCGGCGTCGGATCGTTTTTGATGTCCCGTCTCTTAAAATGGTTGTAGAACACGATGATCCCGATCGGCATGCCGATGGCGTACGATAGTTCCAATATGCCGCCTCCTGTTTTGGCCCCGCCCGTCACGATCTGATAAATCTTCTCAAACACTCCGGATACATTGACATCCTCATTAAACGTCATGATCGTAAAGGCCGCTCCAAAAAACACGACCGCAGTGACCAGCACCACTTTCACGTATTCCCATGCTTTCGGAGGTTTCTTTCCCTCTTCATATTCCACGATAAAATCAAGTTCCCCCAGATTTTCGATCGTGATCTGCGGGTAAAGCTTATGAATGGTCTCGTACACTTTTGTTATCGTGAACATCGTAAGTTTCTGTCCGTCCTTCGGAATCGTGTAAAACGGTTCCTTTTCCAGTTTCTGCACCATGGATTTATTGACGCTGTAAAGGGTGGCAACGTCTTTCAGTGTCAGTTCGCGTTTCGTGACCGGAATATTCTGCTCTACTTTCACATATAGTATATCTTCCATCTGAGTTCCTCCATTTTGCTGAACATGCTGTTTTACACCTACTATTTCCCAGCGCTCGTTTTTTTATGCACGCCATTTTTCCGCAAAAAAACATAACCTTTTGCCACCCATTCTCATATAATGGAAATAAAAAATGCGAGAGGATCCATATGGCAATCAAAATTTTTGTTGATCAGGGCCATAATCCGTATGGCTTTAATGCGGGAGCGGAAGGTTTTGGCGCGAGGGAGCAGGATATCACATACATCGTCGGCGCCTATCTCGCGGACATACTGGCCGCCGATTACCGCTTCGAAGTGGCGACATCCAGACAGAATCCGACCGAGATCCTCGGTTATGACAATAGTTCCAGTCTGCGCGAGCGGGTGGACATGGCAAATACGTGGGGCGCCGATTATTTTATCAGCATCCACGTAAACGCCAACGTAAATCCTTCGATCAACGGAACTGAGTCGTACGTCTACGCCGAGGGGAGCCCTTCCTATAATCTGGGGACGGAAATCGTCAAAGAAATCGTGCGCCGCGTGGGCACAAAAAATAACGGCACTTATGTAAGGCCGTCATTGTACGTTCTGCGGCGGACACAGATGCCCGCCGTCCTTGTTGAACTTGCTTATATAACAAATTATGAAGATTTTCTGCTCCTCACTACGATGCAGTACCAGTTCGCGTACGGCATCTATGTAGGTCTTTTAAACTATCTCGGGCTGCCGCAGCTCTCATAGTTTTTCACAACGCTTTTTTTACGACGGGAGCGGAGCGGCGCCGCTGAGACCGAAATACAAGAGCACTAAGATCCCGAGCGCGATGCGGTAATATCCAAACGCCTTAAAATCGTGTTTCCGTATGTAACTCATGAGGAATTTGATGACAAACAGTGATACGACAAATGCGACAAACATGCCGACCACTAGCGTCGTAATCTCCATCGGGCCGTAACTGAGCCCGTTCATGATGCTTTTTACGACTTTCAGGATACTGGCTCCGAACATGACCGGAATCGCCAGATAAAACGTAAACTCCGCTGCCACTCCCCGGGATACGCCGATGATCAGCGCTCCAACGATCGTCGCGCCCGATCTCGACGTACCGGGGATGATCGCTGCCAGAAGCTGGAAAATACCGATAATGATAACCGTCTGATAATTCAGCTCCGCGACAGACGTGATCATCGGCTTTTTCCCCTTATTCCAGTTTTCCACGAGAATAAACATAACGCCGTATATAATGAGTGCTCCAGCCACGACGATCTGATTGTAAAACATCTCGTCGATCACATCGTCAAACAATACTCCAACGACCGCCGCCGGGATACACGCCACGATGATCTTAAACCACATCTGCATGATATCCGGCTTTATGACACCTTCGCCCTGAGCGGGATGAAAGTTGAACGGAAATATTTTCTTCCAGAACAGAAGGACGACTGCCATGATCGCCCCCAGCTGCACGACGACCAGAAACATCTCCGAAAAATCTTCATTCGAAAAATTCAAAAACTGGTTCACCAGGATCATATGCCCGGTACTGCTGACCGGAAGCCATTCTGTGATCCCCTCTACAATTCCCAAAACTACTGCCACAAAAACATCAAAAATTCCCATATCCTGTTTCCTCTCTATCTGCCTGTTAAAATTTTCAGCACGTTTTCAGGACTTATTTTATCATAATTTTTTGTTCCGCACAAGTTGCCTTCGATATTTATTGCAAAAAACTTTTTAGTATGATAAAATAAGTGCTAGCGCAAAAAACTACTATTGGAGAATACCAACGATGCAAACGTTTATAAAAAAATGCAGGCTATTCATCAAAAAATTTATACCCTTGTACGGAATCATACCGCTTTTGTGCTGTTTTGCCCTTAACATGCTGGTCTACAGTGGTGCTATGAGTATATGTGCCGAGTGGAAACACTATGACCTGACGACCGATCTTGACCGCATGGTGCCGCTCGTGCCGTGGTGGATGTATATTTATTTTGGCTGTTATCTGTTCTGGATCGTCAATTATATCATGGTGGCGCGGATCTATGAGGATGAGCCGGCCAGATTCTATCAGTTCGTGACGACCGACATGATGTCGCGGATCGTCTGCGGCTTCTTCTTTTTCCTGCTGCCGACGACCAACGTACGGCCGGAAGTGGTCGGTGATACGTTCGCGGACACGCTCCTTCGCTTTTTATACGCGATCGACCAGCCCGCCAACCTATTTCCTTCCATCCACTGTCTCGTCAGCTGGATGTGCTACATCGGAATCCGGGGCAATCAAAAAGTGCCCGCCTGGTACCGGGGATTTTCCTGCGTTTTCGCGCTGCTGGTCGTCATCTCCACCCAGACGACCAAACAGCACTATATCGTGGACGCCGTTGCCGGACTTCTTCTGGCGGAAATTTTATACGCGGTAAACAAACGCATACGCGCGTATCAGTATATTCAAACTTTTATTGACAGCATCAACCGCAAACTTGGTTTTTTAAACAAGGAGAAGATCATTGACTAAGCTGAAAAAAAATGTGCTCAATATTGCTTTCTTATTATTACTTTTCGTGCTGACCCTGTGGCTGATCTTCCGGGATCAGGATCTGGGACCGATCATTGAGACGCTGCGGAGCGTGCCGGTTGGATATATCCTGATCGGACTTGTACTCGTGGTCTGTTACGTGTGCGGGGAGTCTGTGATCATTAAATATCTGCTCCACGCCGTTAAGATAAAAGCACCGCTTTTCAACTGCATACGCTATTCGTTTGTCGGCTTTTTCTTTAGCTGCATCACGCCCTCGGCGACCGGCGGGCAGCCAGCGCAGATTTATTATATGAAGAAGCAGGGCATCGACATCCCGACCGCCACGATCGTCCTCATGCTCGTGACGATCGAGTACAAATTCGTACTCGTATTTATCGGTCTCGGACTGGCCGCTTTCGGGCAGGGACTCGTGCAGACACTCACGCGGGAAGCGCAGTTTTATCTGTACCTCGGGCTTGGACTCAATGTATTTTGCGTAATTTTTATGAGTTTTCTCGTATTTTTGCCAGACACGGCGAAATACCTTATCGTAAAGGGGTTTTTGCTGCTGCAGAAACTCCACATCATGAAAAACAAAAATAACCGGATGGAACGGCTCGAGGCCTCGATGGACAATTATAAGCGCGCTTCTGTGTTCCTGAAAGAGAATAAACTTGTGATCGTAAATACGACGCTGATCACGTTCGCGCAGCGTATCCTGCTGTTTCTCGTGACCTACGTTGTGTACCGGAGTTTCGGCCTGAGCGGATTATCCGCCGTGACGGTGACGCTTCTGCAGGCGGCGATCTCGGTTTCCGTCGATATGCTGCCGCTGCCGGGCGGAATGGGGATCAGTGAGCGACTGTTTTTACAGATCTTCTCTCCGATCTTCGGCGGCACGGCACTGACTTTGTCCGGTATGCTTATGAGCCGGGGGATCAGTTATTATATGCTCATAATCATAAGCGGCATTGTTACATGTATTACACATCTAACCGTAACATCTAAAGAGGAGTGAATGTTATGATCGGCTTTTACAATTATTCGGTGATACTGACTTATCTGGGCGTTGCCCTTTCGCTGTTCGGTATCACGCAATCCCTGACCGGGAATTATGATATCGCTATTTTATGCCTTGCGCTGGCGGGCTGCTGTGACACGTTTGACGGCAAGGTGGCCCGGAGCATGAAAAACCGCACCCGGGAGCAGGAAATATTCGGCGTTCAGATCGACTCGCTCTGCGATGCCATCTGTTTTGGCGTCACACCGGCGATCATCGCCTACTCTCTCGGCCTGAACAATCCGTTCGGCATCGCCGTGGAGATCATTTTCGTCCTGTGCGGCGTCATCCGCCTGGCGTATTTTAATGTATTAGAGGAACTGAAACACACGGAGCCCGAAGTCGAGGACCGCAAATGCTACCACGGACTGCCGATCACGTCTATCGCGATCCTGTTCCCGATCCTCTATATGTTCCGCCCCCTGTCCGAGCAGTTCTTTCTGACTGCGCTGCCGTTCGCCATGCTCGCGATCGCTTTTTTGTATATTCTGGACTTTAAACTGAATAAGCCGTCCAATGCGATGGTGGCGTTCATCATCGTATTTATGGGGATCGTCGTTTTGCGGATCCTCGGCGTATTTTGAATTTTTTATTAAAGGAATCTATAAAATGAAACAGATTGACAGAAATGGGATAAAATCCGATCATGATAACGCGCAGGATAAACTTTTGCGCACACTGTACACATCCGCGGCCGGACGCATGCTCCTGAAGCCGCTCGTACACCCCGGCGTTTCGAAACTGGCGGGGAAATTGTTGAGCACAAAGCTTTCCTGTCTTTTCATCCGGCCTTTCATCCGCTCCAATCACATCGATATGAATGATTTTGAAAAAACTTCCTACCGCTCCTATAACGATTTTTTCACCCGCCGCATACGGCCCGGCGCGAGGACGATCTGCGGCGATGCCGATACGCTCATCAGTCCGTGCGACTGCTATGCTTCTGCTTATGAAATTACGGAAGATCAGACGTTTGACGTCAAGCACACGAGATATACGCTGCGCGCGCTTCTCAGAAGCCGAAAGCTTGCCAGACGTTTTCAGGGCGGCGTCGCTTTGATCCTGCGCCTCACGGTGAGCGACTACCACCGCTATTCCTATGCGGTCAGTGGAACGCAGTCGAAATATTACCGTATTCCCGGCAAACTCCACACGGTAAATCCGATTGCCGGCGACTTTTATCCAATCTACAAGGAAAACGCCAGGGAATATGCGGTCATCCGCTCTCCTCAGTTCGGTGCTGTCGTTCAGATGGAAGTCGGCGCGCTGATGGTGGGGAAGATCGTCAACCATAAAGAGTGCTGCGCCGTGGCGCGCGGCGAAGAGAAGGGTTATTTTGAATTTGGCGGTTCGACTATCATTTTACTTTTGCAGAAAGACAAGGCGGCGATCCGCGGCGATCTGCTGGCGAATACGGCGGCTGGTTATGAAACGCAGATCCGGCTCGGGGACGCGATCGGCGTGGCGAGAAGCTGATCCAGCTCCTCTTTCGTTCCGTGAAACACGTTTCGATCAATGTATTTTTCTTTTCCCTGATACCCGTCCATCACCGTGCTGTCTGAGTACTGCCAGAACATCCATGTCCGGTCGAGGTCGAAATCCGGCGTGTAATACACATTTCGTATCCACAGTGGATATTCTTCAAACTGTCCCTGAATGTATCGGTGGTATACCGGAACGGTCGTATAGAGGATCGGCTTTTTTCCGTAGTGCTGTTCCAGTATGGCGAGCATTTCTTTTATTTGGTCCACCGTTTCCTCCACATCGGGCGGGTCTTTTTCTTTGTCCCCATAATATTCCACATCGACGACTGGCGGCAGTTTGCCGGAAAGTGAACCGACCGTCTGGATAAACAGTTCGGCCTGCGTCCGCGGGGGACTGTCAAAGCTGAAAAAGTGATAGGCGCCGATGCGCATATCGGTTTTCGCCGCCTCCTGCCAATTGTACGCAAAGCGCTGATCGATATGGCTGCTGCCCTCGGTCGCCTTGATAAATGCGAACTGCACCGGCGCGTCCTGGATCTTCTGCCAGTCGATCTCTCCCTGATAATGCGACACATCGACGCCCTGGATTTCATATTTCGCGGCCCATATCCCGGTCAGGGAAATGATCTTAACGTATACGAGGACGAGGAAAATGGCCGCTGCGCTTACCACGATGATGGCGGCAAGGATCAGGCGGTTTCGTTTTTTGTGCATATGTTTCTCCTTTTTCGGTAGTTTACCGTCGGATTTTCTGTCAGATTTTCCGTTGGATTTTCCGTCGGATTTTCCGTCGGATCCTCCATCAAATCTTCTGTCAGATCTTCTGCCGGCAGACATCCCTGACACAGCAGCGCTCACAGTATGCCCGGCGCGCCGTGCAGATTTCCCTGCCGTGGTAAACGAGACGATGGCAGAAGTCACTTCCTTTTTCACCGGGTATGATCTTCCATAGTTCCATTTCTACTTTTTTCGGCTCTTTGATCCCGTCGACGAGTCCCATCCGGTTTGTAAGCCGGATGCAGTGCGTGTCGGTCACGATGGCCGGTTTTCCGAACACATCCCCCATGATGAGGTTCGCGCTCTTTCGCCCGACGCCGGGGAGGCCGAGAAGGGCGTCAAAGTCGTCCGGCACTTTTCCTCCGTACTGCGCCACGAGTACGTTCATACATTTATGTATATCCCGCGCCTTGCTCGCGCCGAGTCCGCACGGGCGGACGATCTCCTCTATGTCGGATACGTCCGCTTCCGCCAAAGCTTCGGGGGATGGATATTTTTCGTACAGGTCTTTTACTACGATATTTACTCTAGCGTCGGTACATTGGGCGGCCAGGCGGACGCTGACGAGAAGCTTCCACGCCTCGTCATAATCCAGGGAACAGCCAGCCAGCGGGTATTCCTCTTCCAGGCGTTTTATGATTTCATTTGCTCGTTGTGTTTTTGTCATGTTTTTCCTCCATGCGTTATTGTGTTTTTATGTTTTTATATTTCTACATTTTCATTCTCTATTCGTTATTTTCGCTTTCCGTTATCTTCTTTTTGAGATTTACATGATTTACATATTGATAGTATACATGATTCGGGCGGGATTGCATAGAGGGAAATTTATCTGTTCTCACACTGGCTTTTTCTTCTTTCGCAGATTTTTAATACATGTTACATATGTACACTCATTTCATCCAGTTTTTGACTTCTCCTTTCCACTACTTTGTGTGTTTTTGTTCTCCAATGGATAACCTATCTTTATTAGAATCAAGTTGACTATTAGTAGAAGGCGGACAAAATCAAGTGACTTTTGCAGAAAAATTGAAATCATTACGAAAAAGCCAGAAACTCACACAGCAGGAATTAGCTGACAGATTAGGTGTAGCAAAATCTGTTGTTTCTTATTATGAATCAGGCGACCGGTTTCCGTCATATGATGTACTTGTTAAAATCGCTCACCGATTTCATGTGACTACGGACTATTTGCTGGATGTAGATAAAATCAAAACTCTAGACGTGTCCAATTTAACAGATAAACAGATTGGCGTGATCACAGAAATGATAGAATTGCTTCAGGAGCAGAATAAATAACAGGGAAATGGACTTATCCGCGTTCATAAAAGCCCCCTTCCTTCTTTTTATCCTGAATCGGAAACCCCTCAATATCCGTGAATGGATTTCCCTCCCGCTCTTTGTCAAACACGCTCAACAACGAATCCTCCATATCCTCTGTCTGGTATTCCAGTCCGCTCCGCTGTGCTTCTTCCTTCGCGATCAGTTCGCACTGGCCGGTGCCAAGCGTATAACATCCCAGACGGCCGACGTCCTTTTCATGATCATAAAGACTAAGGTACGCTTTCCCACCTGCCATAGCTATGCATTTCGCGTCATTGACAATGACATGCTCACGGCAGACCTTCTCCAGCATACGCGTATCCGGATTCCACACTTCCCATCTCCCGGTCCGGTACTTTACCAATGACTGCATCGCTGCCACAAGTTCCGTCTCATAACGAAGTTCCGTCTCGTTTTCGCCCTGGCTGAACAAAAGGTATTCTACCCGGAACATATCACCCTCATCCCAGCACAATTCAATCTGCACGTAAAGCCTGTCATCGTTTGCGTAAATGCCCATCAGTTCAAGGCTTTCTATCACACCTTCTTCGATCCCTCTCGCTCCCTTTACCGCCTGTTTCACCTGATCTCCCGTGATAAAACTCTGTGCGGACCTCCCGTCACATTTCCAGATATGAATGTTCTTTTCGTCATCTTTCTGGGTCAATGTGTCTTCTGTGGAAAAAACACTGTTTTCAGTCTGAGCGATGTTATGCGCATACCCAGTCCTGCTTTCACTGCATTTTCTCCATGAAACAGCATCGCCAGATAGCGCGTAAATGCCCTCGGGCTGGGCATAGGCTATGAGCGAATCCTTCAGACGGGCAAATTCGAACTCTGTTTCTTCCTCCACGCCAAATTCGGAAACGTTCCACTCGCCGGACCGCCTTTTATTCTGCAGATCGTATCGCACGATTTTCCCTCTTCCATTATCATAGATCATATCACGGGAACTCCAGCAGGCAGCTCTTATATGATCATCGCGAAATAACTCCTCGGTTTCGGAAACCCTAACCTCATCATATCCCCGCGCATCTTTTGCCATCGGAACCCGGTATAATACACATCCGTCGGTTCCCAGAAGGTCATAATACAGCCAGTTCGCGTCCACATATTGCAAATGGCAGTCATAATCTTCATCCGGAGCATTCAGCATTTTCTTTTTATGGGTGCCGTCCAATCTGATCTGCATAATGCCGCTGATGTAATCGTCATCCATATCTTCATAATACGAATTTGTATCGGTACTATAACGCAGTTTCTTTTCGTCTTTTGCCGATTCGTCCTGAACCGCGCTGCCAGAAACGATTCTACCGCTGGCGGTACGTTCCTGCCGTTCGCCGCCAGACGCCGCCCGGTTTTCTCCGGTATATTCGCCGCCGCAGCCGCTGATCCCCAGACAGGAAGCAAGCAGCAGGCAGGCCAAAACGTTTCTTTTTGCCATATGTAACAACTCCCTTATGCTGTTATGACTGCATTTTCCTTGATTTGATCCAGTGTCCGCACGATCTCGGATCTCATTTTCGTATCAAACATCTTGATAAAACTGACCGGCTTATCAAACGGTGGTTTCATCAGTTCGGCGACATCCTCCATGTATCCGTTCTGTTCTACATGATGGATGATCTTGTTCAAAAATGCGATCTGCTTCTGATTCAATGACTCGTCGCTGATAAAGTTAGAAAATGCACTCATCGCCGCCTCATGATCCAGCTTCGCTATTTTTCTGATCAAGAGGCCAAACGGCGTATCACCAAATTCCCGCTCATAATCTTCTTTGCTTCCCAGTTCGGTTGTCAGAACCCGTTCCAGTTCTTTAAAATCGGCTTCACTTAATCGGATATTCTTTTTCAATTTGTATATTGCCAGTGAATTTCCGTTCTCTTCCACATAACGGTTTACCTTTTTCCTGTAGTCCTCAAAATCATAAGCAGGATCCAACCCTTCACCTTCACGAATCTTAATGATCGGATCGTTCAGGTGTGTGATCACAGGTATCTTTCCCGTCGAATCATCAACCAGAAACTTGACGAGCCCCCTCAACTCCTTCCGAACCCGCTCAAACCAAAGAATATCATGAGAATCCCAAAATTGTTCCGTGTTGATTTCTTTAATAAGCCCCATCTTCTCTTTGATCTGCGGTATCGTGCTCCTCTCTTCCAGCATAGACGCCGTATGGCAAAGTACTTGTCTGGCATGTTTAAATCTCGGAAGCTGATCGATGTGCGCAATGATCAAACCGTACATAAAATTATCAAAGCGGAGCGCATATTCGTCTTTCTCCTCAAAGAATACGAGCGGCGCTATATGACTGATCAATTCTCTTTTATCCGTTTCACTAATATGTTCAAACGCCTTTTCCTGTTTAAATTTTTCTACGTATTTTTTCTGCAGCCGCACAGAAACAAGGGCGTGGTTCAATGCCATGATCCTGTTATAACAGTCCGCTGCATACTCATCCCTGATCTCCTGATACTCTACATTCACGAACAGATTATCCTGCAACGCCGCGACCAACGTAACTTCCCTGCTGTATATACTTTCTGCCAGCGTCTTATTTTCCTTGCTTTCATAGCCATTTGGCGTCTCTCTGAAAAACTCGAAATTTCCACAGTAATCAAAGATCAGGAATTTATTTTTCCCCGTGTATTCTCCCTCTATTTCATCCATACACGTCAGTCCGGGAGCCAGTCTCGTTCCCCTCCCGATCATCTGCCAGAATTTTGTTTTGGAACGAACCTTTTTGAAAAACACCAAATTTACACACTCCGGTACATCGATTCCCGTATCCATCATATCGACGGAAATGGCAATAAACGGATCTGAATCCGGCTTTTTGAAATCGTCTATGATCGTTTCCGCATAAGCGTCATCACAAATGATCCTCTGGGCAAATTTACCCTTTAGATGAGGATACAGTTTATCAAACCTTTGCAATATAAATTCCGCATGTTTCTTATTTTGCGCAAATAGGATCGTCTTCCCAACCTTATTTCCTCCTTCGATCTTAATCCCTCTCTGCATAAGATCCTGAAGCACCATATCGACAGTTGACTCATTGAACACAAACTTATTCAGTTCAGAAGAAGGGATAAACTCGGGCATATCTCCATCTTCTGTGAAATCATTCTCATACCGCACCTTATCTTCCTCGGAAAGTTCCTCATACGTAATACCTTCTTCCAAAAATTTTGTCCCCACTTCATAATTGTAATAGGGCACCAGAACATGATCAATATTTACCGCCGTTTCGTAATCATATGCGTAAGTAGGAATCCCATGTTCCATTTCGAAAAAATCATAGGTATTTCTGTCAACATCCGTCTTCGGAGTAGCGGTCAAGCCCACGAGTACCGCGTCAAAATACGCAAATATTGCCCTGTATTTTTTGAATATACTTCTATGGCTTTCGTCAATGATGATCAGATCAAAATGCGCTGGTGAAAACAAGGGAAATCCATCGTTTGTCCTGACGCAGTCGATGGCGTTTAACATCGTCGGATACGTGGAGAAAACAATTCTCGCGTTTCGGTCTTCCTTACTCTCGCAAAGATTACACAGAGACATGTCCGGCAGATAATTCTTGAAATCATCTTTCGCCTGCTTTACGAGCGCGGTTCTGTCTGCCAGAAAAAGTATATTCGTGACGTAGCCGCCCCTGCTCAGGACATCGGTTAGACTAGAAGCCGTTCTGGTTTTTCCCGTACCGGTAGCCATTACGAGAAGGTTCTTCCGAAATCCAGCCGCCACGTTATCACATACGGCTCTGATCGCCTCTTTTTGATAATAACGATCGGTGATCTTATCATCAATAACCACGTCCGACAGCCTCTTTTTTTCCTGCCTGCGGTTCATAAGTTTCTGCAAGTCATCTTTACTGAACAGTCCGCTTACGTGCCGCCCCGGGCCGTCGGTATCATCCCAGAAATACGTCTCAAATCCGTTCGTTGTAAATATCATCGGTCTTCTTTTGAACTTTTTTTCGAGACAATCCGCATAGAGAAGGGCCTGTTTTCTTCCGGTATTTGGATCCTTGCCTGACCTTTTCGCTTCGATCACCGCCAAAGGAAGTCCGTCTTTCCCAAATAGAACATAGTCGGCGTACCCTTTCTGTCCCGGATTTCCGGCCATATTTTCAAGCGGGTATTCCTCCCAGACATCCGCCGATTCTCCCTCCAGTTTCCACCCCAAAAATTTCAGATCCACGTCTATATAACGCTTTCGCGTTTCGAATTCCGTAATATCCTGCGGTTCAAATTCCCTACTGTTTTGATTCGCTTCTTTGGACTTTGTATAGGAAACTGACATTTCCTCAATCTGTTTTTGCAGTTCGCGGATCACAGCTTCTTTTTCTTCCAAGAGGCTTTCCTGTTTTTTTATCTTCTGGCGATCGATATTACGTTTTTCTTTGGGAATGAGGGCCTCGTCGAACTCCCTTTCCTCGTATGTGGTTCCGTAGCAGTAATCAATCCATTCAATAAACTCAAACAGCCCTCTCATGGAGGCGATGACATCACCTGTCGTTATATTCCTCTCGGTATGTACGGCCAGATTTCCCAATTTAACGATAAACGGGAGCTTTTTCCATGTCCTGCCATCCATAGCGAACCGAAATGTCGGCTCATGGATCAGGGACTGGAGATTATCCCGATATGGTTTTTCTATCGTATTGTCAGCGGCATACACCCACTTGACAGCAAGTTCTAAAGCTTTCCGGCAGCCAACGGCACACATCGCGGCGGATGTGGCAAATATCTTTTCGGCTTCTATGGCGGCCCGGGAAAAAAGGTTATATTCGGTTTTTGCTTTGAGGAAATCAAAATTAGACATATGCGTATCTCCTTGTTTTGTGGGGTGTGTGAATAGTTTCTTTTTCATTATATTCCATAAGTATCTACCTTTTTCTTTCTGCTCTTACTGCCTGGATTTCATCATTGATTTGATCTAGTGACATTTCTGAAACATTAGCTGCCTGCTTTCGTAATTCATAAAAAGCATTTTTTGCTTCTGTTCTCGTTATTGTCTGTTCAGGCAATTTTACTTCAAACGGAGGTCCCTTTACCATTTTGCTTTTAGCCATGAACATACGTAATACTGTAGGTAAATCGATTCCAAGTCTCTCATATATTTCTGTTACTTCCTGTTTTAGCGCTTTGTCTGCCTTAAATTGAATTAAAACCTGTTCTGCCATAAAGACTTCTCCTTTGCAAACACAGTGCAGTTATTTCACATGTATCTATAAGTATATTATATGCCTTGTATTGAAAATCAGCAACTAGTTTTATTGATAACAGGTATATCCAAAATAGAAATTTGGATTTGTCGACTTGGTGGACGAAGGCAGCGAACTGGTTTTGGAGTTCAAGCGGAG
>CAJTXO010000006.1 GCA_910583555.1 uncultured Eubacterium sp. | reverse complement strand
TAAAATGAATATCCAAAAGAATTACAGGAACTAACTCCGTCTGCTTTTTCTGCTCCATGCGGCATGGCATTTCATAAATGCACCGTGTCCATTTCGCTTCATGCGTCGATCCGCATCCCGCAGACTTCGTTTAGCTTTCTGATAATCCATATGAGACGAATGGAATGTTTTCCTTCATCCCGTTTTTGAATTTTCAGGGTTGTTTTACTGTTCAGTTATCAAGGTTCATTCTTTGCCTCCGTACCCTCTGGGTTTGTGCCCTTTGGTGCGTCAGCGAATATTATCTTACCAAAACTTTCTTCTTTTGTCAACACTTTTTTTAAAAAAATTTTGATTTTTTTTAAAAAGTAGTCATAATGGCGGTTTTCAGTAGCTTTTCAATCGCTGATCCTTTTTATTTCTCACATTGATGATGTAAAATATAACGCACAGGGGTTCCTATATACTGCTCGGTTTCAACTATAGCGATTGAATCTGATACGATGATCGCAGCCATCCCGTTTCCCAAAACAAGATCCAAAGCTTCATCCAACTGGCATATTAATCCATCCATGCTTTCATCCAATGACATAATATACCAGTTGCCGGATGCTGCTATTTTTCCCTCCACAAGCATCTCATCTGCAGTATGACAAAATCGCCCGATCCCCTGCTCTCGTTTTTTTCCACCCAGTTCATACAAAAGCCTTTCGCGTTTATCTTTGACAACAAATGTCTTTACAAAATAATCCTCAATACCTCTATCCATAGCTATCGTCCTGATATTATCCTCTTGATGATTCCTTTAAAAACCTTTTATTGAAGAAATCTAATGATTCAACTAAAAATCTGTTCTTATTTCTATACAGTCTATTGTTTTTATACATTCATTTTCTTCTTCAACTCTTAGTATATACTTTGGTGTTGTTCCTCTCCCTGAAGGCACCGTTAATATAGAAAATTTTTCCTTGTTAAATTGAAAAAAATCTCCTTTATCTTTGTACTCCTTATATATTTCTTGAGAATTGCCAAATTCTTTAATAGTAACCTTATAATTTTTATTTTTATCGAAATATATATCTATTAAAGGATAATCAATTCTTGCAATAGTACCTTGGCGACTAAGTTCATCATCCTTTTCATCATCTTCCCCAAATTGCTCATTATTTTCTTTTCTCTCCGTTTTTACTATCGTTGACTTATCGTATAGGAATGAATTTATCGCAAATCCTCCTATACCCCCGATCAAAATAGCAAAAAGCAAAACAGCCATAATTAAAATTTTATGTTTCATTTTTTCTCCATTCAATAACTGGTAGTGTCAAATCTTCGGCTTTACAAACTGGCATAAACCCAGTAAAATCAATATTTTCACAATGTTATACAGTGCGTCCGTTGCGTATAATGGCAAACATCTTGTTACCATCAGTAAAATGATGGGACAAAGCCAGACAGCCGCCACCGTGCACTACTTGAGGGATGTCATGCAGGACGATAATCTGGAAAAAAACATTCAGAAATCTCGGCTAGTCCGGCTAGGTATTCAAAGGTGTTTAAGCCGTTAAAAACGGCTTTATTTTTCTTGAACAAAAAGAAGGAAAGTATCATTTTTCGTAAACGGAGAAGGAGGGATTTGAATTGGGCTCCCTTCCCGTAAACCACTGAAAGAAAGGAGATTCGAGGACTTCATTTATAAAAGTGCTCCAAAAGGTGTTCAACCACATTACCTTTTCCCATGCAATTCACATTTCCATAATTTGGTCGATCGTCATTTCAGGCATACTATACTTCTCTTTTGTATAATCACCAGTACCTCCATTATCATACTGTTCCAAGTACCGAACCATTCCAACCGGGCCAAGTTCCCGAAGTAATACTTCCGTTCCCTTGGTTTGGATCGTGTTATAATCCATCAATTTTATTGTCTCATTCATTCTCAGTCACCTCCATTATAAATTCAATCGGATTCATTACTTTTACTGCTAAATCAATTCTTTTACTTGCCTTTACCAATTTAATATCTGTAGACAAAAACACTTCCGCATTTTTCTCTGAAATTGCCAAATGTAAACTATCAAATGATGTTGTTCCGGCAATTTTTGAGATTTCCTTTGCACGACGAATTACTTCCGAATCCGCAAATACATTCTCCAAAACGCAATTTCGATATATAGCATGAATCCTTTTTCTTTTCATAACATCTTTAATCGCCAACATCTCTTTCACTAACACGTCGCTGCCTATAATCTCTACCTGTCCCTCATAAATCAATTCCAGGACTAACAGGACAGCTTCTCGTTCAAGATAATTTTTTATATTACTTCTATCATCAAAAAGCCGATTATAACAACAAGTATCCATATATATTTTCACAATGTTACCTTCTTTTTTCTTAGTATAACACATTTTCACGGAATATGCAGTATTATTTATAAAACCTTATAATAGATAATCTGGAAGAAACTTTCAGAAATCCGGGTTAGGTGTTCCAATGTGTTCAAAGCCGTTTTTTCAAGCGCATTTTCCCAATGCGCTTTGACAACGGAGAAGGAGGGATTTGAATTAGGGTTTCTTTCCCGGAAACTACTGAAAGGAGATTCGAGGACTTTATTTATTTGTAACTATGTATGAAAATTTTATTTACCTTACTCCAATTTCTTTAATATTGCCATTATATCTGGCTGTTTTCACCCAACACAACAAATACTCTTATCTTTGGATGGTGATATTTATGAACGAACTGGAATCACAACTGAATAACTTGCGTGTTCTGGCTCAATGTGCTAACATATCATTAGGCATGGTCTCCGAAGATAAGACTATGAAAGAGATTCAAAACGGTTTAGAAGCCATTATCTTAGAGACATATCACAAGCACCGGATTTATTTTTCCAAAGGCGATTCCACCTGGCGTACATATATACCGGACGACACAAAGGCAAACAGGCGGAAACTGATAAAACGGAGAAATAAAGAGGACTTGGAAAAATTCCTCGTAAACCATTACAAGGAACTGTACCTTGACAAATCGAGAAAAAATACCAAACTCCGGGAAATCTACAAAGAGTGGATGATTTACCGCCGTGACGAAACACCGGCAAAGTGCGGCACGATACGCAAGAACCGGGCGGAATGGAACAAATACTACGAACATTCCGTGCTTGCCGATATGAAAGTCACTGACATAAGACCGATCGACCTTATACGCTTCTTCCGCAGACTTACGAAAGACCGCACCGACACACGGAAATGTGTCACTAACCTCCGTTCCCTGTTAAGCGGTATCTTCTCCTATGCGGTAGAGGAAGAAATTATCACACACAATCCCATACTGGATGTGAACTTCAAGCAGTTCACGTACAAGCCGGTAGAGAACCAAAGCGACAACGTATTCAAAAAGGACGAGGTAGGGAAACTTCTGGCGCACCTTAGAAACATCAATGAGCCTTACGCCCTTGCCATCCGGCTTGCCTTCTGTCTCTTTATACGGATAGGCGAATTAAAGGCTCTCACATGGGATAATATTGACACGGAAAACAGAACCATCTACCTGAACAGCCAGATGATACAGGAACCGACCCTGAATGATGATTTGACGTTCTCCCACAAGGAAACCAAAGTAGAGAACTACATCAAGGGTTGCACTTCCCACGGATTCCGCAAGGAATACCTGACCGACAATGCGCTTGCGGTTCTGGAAAAGGCGAAAGAACTCAATCCGGATGGCGAACTCGTATTCATGCCGTATGGCAGTCCGATGAATACGGAACGGTTCAACATCTACCTGAAACGGTACTGCAACGAGGTAGGCATACCGCCACGCACTTCACACAAAATCAGGTTCTACAGTGCGTCCGTCGCCTATAACGGCAGTAACCTTGTCACCATCAGTAAAATGATGGGGCACAGCCAGACCGCTACCACCATGCACTACTTGAGGGATGTCATTCAGGACGATAATCTGGAAGAAACTTTCAGAAATCTCGGTTAGGTATGCAAGGGTATGCAAACATTTTGGAGCAAAAAAAATCTGGAAAGCGCCTGTTTACGGTACTTTCCAAACTTTTTAAACAACGGAGAAGGAGGGATTTGAACCCTCGCGCCGCGCGAACGACCTACACCCTTAGCAGGGGCGCCTCTTCAGCCACTTGAGTACTTCTCCAAATTACTGAAATCAGAAACAATATTCAATTTCAATGCAAAATTCATTCTAACAGATTATCATTTATTTGTCAACTACTTAATTTCATAATCTTTTACCGCCGTCTGGTACAAGTCATTTCCATAGCAGTCAATGACCGTGATCACCGGAAGATTTTCTACTTCCAGTTTCCGTATCGCCTCTGTTCCCAGATCATCATACGCGATCACTTCGCTTTTCTTAATACATTTTGACAACAGCGCACCCGCTCCACCTACTGCCGCAAAATAAACAGCACAATTCTCCTTCATGGAATTCACCACGAAATCACTTCTTTTTCCTTTTCCCACCATTCCTTTCAACCCCATGTCCAAAAGAACAGGCGCATATTTGTCCATACGGCTGCTCGTCGTGGGGCCGGCCGAACCGATCACCTGACCCTGTCTGTTTGGAGTCGGGCCGAGGTAGTAGATGATCTGGTCTTTCATCTCAAAAGGAATGGATTTACCCATCTGCAGCTCTTCCGTCATCCTTTTATGAGCGGCATCCCTCGCTGTATAGATCGTGCCGGATAAGTATACATAATCACCGGCCTTCAGCTCTTTGACTTTCTCTTCTGTTAATGGTGTATTGATATATTTGTCCATCTTCTCCTCCATTTCAGCCACATAAATCGTATTCTGAAAATAATTTCTGGATAATTGTTTCGTACTCCGCACATTTTTGTGCTTTTTTCAATTTCTTTTCTATTTTTGTGTCATATTCAAACGAATGGATCAGATAACTCCACAATTCCTTCATTTTACATAACACTGGCTTTTCCCCGGGAAGAGTCTCTTTATACCTTTCATATAATTCATTGTGAAATTCGTGAAGTTTTTCCTTTTTCATCTCTGTTCCATACTTGATAGATGAAATGATTCCCGGACAGCGCAGAATGCCTCTGCCGACCATTACTTCCTCCAGCTGCGGAAATTGGTTTACCAGTAAATCAAAATCTCTTTTTACATAAAGATCTCCGTTATAACAGACCTCAGCTCTGCTTCTTTCATACCCGTAGGCAAAGGATTCCCGATTTGGCGTATTTTTATAATAATCTTCCCGCGTCCGCGGGTGGATAATAAGCTCATATAGGGGGAATTCATTAAAAATATCTATGAGCTGCGCAAACTCATGTGCATGTGACATACCAATTCTCGTCTTAACAGATATTTTTATATCAGTATGACAGAATATCTCGTCAAAAAACACCCTAAGCTTGTCTGGATATGCGAGAAAACCTGCTCCTTTTCCTTTTGATACAACAGTTCCCACCGGACATCCCAAATTCAGATTTACTTCCTCATAACCATAGTCCTGCAGATAATGAACGGTATTGAGAAACGCCCCTGCATGATTTGTCAGGATCTGCGGTACGACATACATCCCTGCATTATTCTCCGGCAAAATATCTTTCTTTTCCCTTGTCCGACAAATTTTCTTTTTATTCGGGGAAATAAACGGAGTAAAATACTTATCTATTTCTCCAAAATATTTATGATATGTGCTGCGGTAAATATATCCGGTTATGCCCTCAAGCGGAGCCAAATAAAACTTCATCTATTCTCCATCCAAATGATCCATTAATTTTGTTTTCTGACAATCTTATATTCATCATCACTCTGATAATACGGACAGCTTTTATAAGATGAGTGAAGCAGCCGATACATCTCATCCTCATCCAAATTCACCTGACACTCACCATATCCTTCTTCATCTACAAAATACAGTGCACAAAATTCGCAATTGGTTTCCATCTCTGATCTGCCAGCCTTCCTCTCTGTCCGACATGCTTATAGTAGCTACCCTATATAATTAAAATACGTTTTTTCCATTTTGTCAACATTTTATTTTCCGAAAGTTTGTCCGATTTTATACCTATATGTATTAAAATAAAAGAAAAATCTAATTTGGAGGTACTCAAATGAAACAAAAATACGCATATATCAGAGTAAGTTCAAAGGACCAAAATGAAACAAGGCAGCTGTTATCCATGAAAGAACTTAATATTAAAAATGAGAACATTTTTATCGACAAACAGTCTGGTTGCGATTTCAACCGGCCGTCATACCAGAAGTTAGTCAAATGTTTGAAAAATGGTGATATTTTATACATAAAAAGCATTGACCGATTAGGACGGAATTATAAAGAGATCATATCCCAATGGCAGTATCTCACAAAAAAGAAAAAGATTGATATAGTTGTCTTAGATATGCCGCTCTTAGATACCAGGACCGAAAATGATCTTCTAAAATGTTTTATCGTCGATATTGTGCTCCAAATCCTTTCTTTTGTCGCAGAAAATGAGCGAAATAACATCCGCTCCAGACAGGCGGAGGGCATTGAAGCGGCAAAAAAGCGTGGAGTAAAATTTGGCAGACCAAGCAAGCCGCTTCCTGAAAATTTCGACATCATCTATCAAAAATGGAAAAAGAAAGAACTTTCAATCCGACAGGCATCCAAGGAGTGTAATATGCCAAAAAGTACCTTTTACAATAAAGTAAAAAAAATCGAATCTCCATTTAGTTCTTTTCCGTAACTAATCTATCATAAATGAAAAAAACCGCTAAAACAATCAGGATCAATATACTGATAAACTGAGATGTCGATAAAAATAATACAAATCCCCTGTATCCGTCTCCGCGGAGAAATTCGATAAAAAAGCGACTGCATGCGTATATTGATAAATAGTATATTAGTAATTTCCCTTTTTTCCTGTTCTGTTTTTCTAAACGATCGAGATACAAAAAGAGAAATATATTGAGTAATACTTCCAGTAATTGGACCGGAAATCTTCTTACTCCGTTTGCTTCGGAAATCAGGGAATTATGATATACTATGCCAAAATTACTTTCTATCCCATAGCAGCAACCGCTTAGAAAACATCCCATTCTTCCAAACATATGAAATAAAGGAATACATGGAGCGATCACATCCGTATAAAGAATCACATCGTATTTTTTCTTTTTAAGATAAATATAACCAGCCAGCAGTCCCCCTGCCAACCCTCCGTAAAAAACGGAACCACCAAATAGAATCTTACATGAATTTACAAATTGGCGGAAGGACTCAAACGAAATAGAGGAAAAATGTCTGAAATTTGTTAATCCAAATAACATATGTCCTCCGAGTAAAACTCCGATCGAAATAACTAAATAAAATAGGATCATATCATTTTCGTCATGTCCTTTTTTTTTAAATTTATAACAGGCGTAACATCCGGCGATAAAATAACCGAATAAAGAAATAATCATATAAGCCGAAAATTCTTTTCCAAAAAGAGTAAAGTTTTTAATCATCTTATCTATATTTCCTCTCTTATATTTATTTTTTCAAGCGAGAAAAAATGCCAGCAACATAATATAGTTGATGGCATTTTCTTCTCATCGAATTATGTCAAATATTTATGACAGAAGTCCTGCTGTTCCTGCCGTGGCGGCACAGGCAAGAACGCAGATGACACCAAGCGCGGAAAAAGCAGTTCCGACTATTCCTAACACCAAACCTGCCGTAGCAAGCCCTTTTTTCTCCGGAGCGCAGGTTTTACGGACTTTCACACCAAAAATAATTCCGAGAATCGCTAATACAAGTGTTAAATAGCAGACAATCGGAATAAATGAACCTACAATTCCTAATATACCGCATACTAAAGCTGCAACTCCTAAACCATTTCCTGACTGTTGTTCCATAAAATAAATCCTCCTTGTTTTGTGTATAGCTTCACCTAACGCCACCATTGATTGTTATTTCATAAAGTGTACTTTCCAGGACACTGTTAAATTTTACTAATTTCGTCATAAATAATTGACAGATTAACGTGAATGTGTTAAACTTGATAAAAAGATAGCAGTGTCCTAAAAAGTACGCTTTTTCGGACACTGTTCGAATGTAATTTAACTACATAAATTACAGAAATTTTATAAGGAGGGTTTATCGAAAATGGTAAAAAACAGGAATATTGCACTCTGTATCATTCTGACATTCGTTACATGCGGCATTTACATGTGGTACTGGTTCGTTTGTCTGACAAATGATACGAACTACCTTGCCGGGGAACAGGATGATACTTCGGGCGGTATGGCACTTTTGCTTACGCTCGTCACATGTGGCATCTATGGTCTTTTTTGGGCATACAGACGCGGTGATAAAGTTGACAAGGCGAAACAAAATCACGGAGAGCCTGCATCAAACGGTGGAGTTCTCTATCTGATCCTCTATCTTTTTGGTGGTGTTATCGCTTTGGCTCTGATCCAGAACGAGGTTAATAAGTTTGCAGATGCGTAAAGAAATGAAGATAATAGCTTTTATTTTTATTCTAGGTCTTGCATATGCGTGTTTAGTGCGGTATACATCTTTTTGTATACCGTGCTTTTTTAACACGATCACCGGACTAAAGTGCCCCGGCTGCGGGATTACCCATGTATTTCTCAGCTTAATGAAGTTTGATCTGCGCGGCGCTTATCATGCAAATCCATTTTTGTTGATTTCCTCACCTGTTTTGCTCCTCATTATCATACTAAATTTCTTCTGTTCAAAAAAAATCCGGACTTCCTCCTTCACTAAATGGCTAACATTACTTTATGTGATAGCTATTTTGATATGGGGAGTAGTCCGAAATTTAATATTTTAAGGTTGAACTTCTTGAACTTCTGTGGTATGATACAGAAAAGAAGGGAAACCATAGAAGCGGTTACCCTCAGAATGTTATTGACTATGACATTTTACAATGTCCAGCCGTCACTATTCACGGTAGTGGCGGCTACTTTCTTTTGTCTCTCAAAATCTGATAGATCAGACTTATCAAGGCAACAATGAACGTACAAAACAAGAAAAAATCCTGATATGTAATCATTGCCATCCCCCCTTCCTCTTTTGGATTCTGGAGGGTAGCCACCTTGGCTCTATAATTTCCCTTGCATAATATTATAGCAAATATTTTCTATATGTAAATAACTTTTTTTACTATATACTTTATTAAATTACTATATTTTAAATATTTCTCCGTATATGCCTGTTAACATGACAGCAAATATTGATCGCTACCGGCATCCCGGCGATGTGGGTCGGATATGTTTCTACATTTACTCCGAGAGCAGTCACGCGCCCTCCGAGTCCGCCCGGCCCGATCCCGAGCTTATTGATTTCCTCCAGCATCTCATCTTCTAGTTCTTTCACATACGGAATTTTGGATGAGCTATTCAGATCCCTCGTAAGCGCTTTCTTTGCGAGGATTGCACATTTTTCAAATGTTCCACCGATTCCCACGCCTACCACGATCGGCGGACAGGCATTCGGCCCGGCCAGTTTTACCGTCTCCAAAATAGCTTCCCTGATCCCTTCGATGCCGTCCGCCGGCTTTAACATATAGAGCCGGCTCATATTCTCACTGCCAAATCCTTTCGGAGCGACAGTGATCTCTACCTGATCTCCGGGTACGATCTCATAATGGATGACACCCGGCGTATTATCTTTTGTATTGACGCGCTCGACTGGATCTTTTACCACGGATTTTCGAAGATATCCTTCTTCATATCCGCGGCGAATCCCCTCATTTACGGCGTCTTCAATATACTCACCTTCGAAATGTACATCCTGCCCGATTCGTAAAAATACGACAGTCATACCGGTATCCTGACAGATCGGTATCTTCGTTTCAGCCGCGATCTCCATATTCTCTTCCAACTGGCCTAAAATCTGTCTGCCGAGAGGCGATTCTTCCTGTTCCCTGGCAGCAAGTACTGCCTGTTTCACGTCCTCAGACAGCCGGATATTTACTTCCATGCACATTTCCTTCACGGCTTCTGTAATTTCAACTGTATTAATCGTTCTCATCCGTTTCCTCTGGCTCCTCCTCTGGCATTTCCGGCACAACTGATTCGTCCGGTGTTTCTGATGACGCTGATGTTTCTGGTGTTTCTGATGTCTCCAACGCATCTGACGTATCCGACGTGTCTTTTCTGACTTTCGCCACACTTGCCACAACGATATCTTTTGAACTGTCAACATTCATCAATTTCACACCTGATGTTATACGGCCTAATACGGAAATACCCCTTACTTCAATGCGGATAATGATACCTTCATTTGTGATCAGCATCACTTCCTGATCTTCATGGACCGCTTTCGCTCCCACGACAAAACCGGTTTTTTCCGTGATCTTATAGCATTTTACGCCTTTGCCGCCGCGGTGCTGGATACCAAATTCATCAATACCCGTACGTTTTCCGAGTCCGTATTCAGACACGAGGAGCAGTTCCTCGCCCTGGCTGTCCATCTGCATGCCGATCACTTCATCATCAAAAGACAGGTTCATTCCCCGGACACCGATCGAAGTCCTTCCTGTCGGACGGACGTCTGTCTCCTTAAACTTGATACACTGTCCATGTTTCGTGACCAAAAGGATATTTTTCGTATTATCTGTTACCTTCACTTCGATCAGGTCATCATCTTCACGGAGGCTGATCGCCTGAAGTCCGGATTTTCGTATATTTCTGTATTCGGTGATCGACGTCTTTTTTACGAGCCCGTGCTTTGTCGCCATGAACAGGTACTTATCTTCATCAAACTGCCTCATGGCGATCACGGCCGTGATCTTTTCCTCTGGCAGAAGCTGAAGGAGGTTCACGATCGCCGTTCCCCGGCTTGTCCTGCCGGATTCGGGAATCTCGTACGCTTTGATGCGGTACACGCGGCCTTTATTGGTAAAGAACATCAGATAGTGATGTGTGGTTGCCATAAACAGATCTTCGATATAATCATCGTCGATCGTCTGGATCCCTTTGATCCCTTTCCCGCCGCGCTGCTGGCTCTTAAAGTTGTCGATCGTCATACGCTTGACATAACCCATATGTGTCAGCGCTACGACCGTATTTTCCACAGGGATCATATCTTCCATCGAGATATCGAATTCATCAAAACCGATGCCTGTCCTTCGTTCATCCCCGTACTTCGCAGCAATCGTGCTGATCTCCTGCTTGATTACGCCTAACAGCAGTTTGCGGTCAGCGAGGATTGCTTTATACTCCTCGATCTTTTTCATCAGTTCATCAAATTCATTTTCCAGCTTCTCCCGTTCCAAACCGGTCAATGCGCGCAGACGCATATCAACGATCGCCTGTGCCTGCACATCATCGAGTTCGAATCGCTCGATCAATCGTTCTTTGGCGATCGGCGTACTTTGGGAATTTCTTATGATCTTGATCACTTCGTCGATATGATCTAACGCGATGAGCAGACCTTTTAAAATATGGGCCCGTTCTTCTGCCTTATTCAGATCATACTTTGTCCGGCGGGTGACAACCTCTTCCTGATGCTTTAAATAATGCGTCAGCATTTGCATAATGTTCATAAGAACCGGCTGGTTATCCACAAGCGCGAGCATATTTACGCCAAATGTATCCTGCAGCTGCGTATGTTTATAAAGCTGGTTCAATACGATATTCGGGTTGACATCCTTTCGGAGTTCAATGCAGATACGCATTCCTTCGCGGTTCGACTCGTCCCGCAGTTCGGTAATGCCATCGACTCTTTTTTCTTTATGTAATTCCGCTATTTTTTCTATCAGGCGCGCCTTATTTACCATATACGGAAGTTCTGTTACAATGATCCGGTTTTTACCATTCGCCATCGGTTCGATGTCCGTTACAGCGCGTACCCGGATCTTCCCGCGTCCGGTGCGGTACGCCTCTTCAATCCCGCGCCTTCCCATGATCGTAGCTCCGGTCGGAAAATCAGGTCCTTTGATAATGTCGATCACTTCGTCCATCGTCGTATCCCGGTCTTCTTCCACAATATTATCTATGATCTTCACCACGCCGTTTACCACTTCACGAAGATTGTGCGGCGGGATGTTCGTAGCCATTCCGACGGCAATACCAGAAGTTCCGTTTACCAGAAGATTAGGAAATCTGGAAGGGAGAACGACCGGCTCTTTTTCCGTCTCGTCAAAGTTTGGTACGAAATCAACCGTGTTTTTATTGATATCGGCGAGCATTTCCATCGAAATCTTACTGAGGCGGGCCTCGGTATAACGCATCGCTGCCGCCCCGTCGCCATCGACCGAACCAAAGTTACCATGACCGTCAACCAGAGGGTATCTCGTGGACCATTCCTGCGCCATATTGACAAGCGCCCCATAAATCGAGCTGTCGCCGTGAGGATGATATTTACCCATCGTATCACCGACGATACGCGCACACTTACGATGCGGTTTGTCCGGGCCGTTGTTCAATTCGATCATCGCATACAAAATACGGCGCTGTACCGGTTTTAAACCGTCTCTCACATCAGGAAGTGCTCTGGATGCAATAACTGACATGGCGTATTCAATATACGATTTTTCCATGGTCTTCCTCAGGTCAACAGGCTTAATGTCGTCCATAGAACCGTTGTCTTTGTCAAAAATATTTTCATCCATATTTTTGTCCTTCCTCCTTAATAAATATCCAGATTTGTCACAAATTTAGCATTTTTCTCTATAAATTCACGTCTTGGTTCCACTTTATCTCCCATAAGCGTCGTAAATGTCAGATCGATCTCTGAAGACTCTTCTTCTTTCATCTTTACCTGCAGAAGTACCCGTTTCGCCGGATCCATCGTCGTATCCCACAGCTGCTCGGCGTCCATCTCACCCAGACCTTTGTAGCGCTGGATATTATTGTTTCCGTCCCTTCCGAGTTCCTCCAGTTTTTCATTCAGTTCCTCATCGCTGTACACATAGTACGATTTTTTATTTTTTTCAACGCGGTAGAGCGGCGGCTGCGCAAGATACACATAACCTTCCCGGATCAGTTCCGGCATGAACCGGTATAAAAAGGTGAGTAGAAGCGTAGCAATATGGGCGCCGTCCACATCGGCATCCGTCATAATGATGATCTTATGGTAACGAAGTTTATCGATATCAAAATCATCCGAAATCCCTGTGCCAAACGCCGTGATCATCGCCTTGATCTCGTTGTTGATCAGGATTTTGTCCAACCGGGCTTTTTCTACATTCAGTATTTTTCCGCGCAGCGGTAAAATAGCCTGTGTCGCGCGGTCTCTGGCCGTCTTGGCGCTGCCGCCGGCCGAATCCCCCTCCACGATATAGATCTCACAGTTTTCCGGGTTCTTATCACTGCAGTCCGCCAGCTTTCCCGGAAGTGAACTTCCTTCCAATGCCGTTTTCCTTCTCGTGAGGTCCCTGGCGTTTCTAGCTGCCTCTCTCGCCCTCTGCGCCAAAAGAGCCTTATCACAGATCTGTTTGGCGATCGTAGGATTCAGTTCTAAAAATATCGTAAGCTGTTCACTGACAATGCTGTCCACAGCGCCTCTCGCTTCGCTGTTCCCCAGTTTTTGTTTCGTCTGTCCCTCAAACTGAGGCTCGGGGATTTTGACGCTGATGATCGCGGTAATCCCTTCACGTATATCATCACCGCTCAGATTCACATCGTTATCTTTCAAAAATTTCTGCGTTCTGGCATAATCGTTAAATGTCTTCGTCAGCGCGTTTTTAAATCCGGCTAAGTGGGTTCCCCCTTCCGGCGTCGTAATGTTATTCACAAAACTATAGCAGTTATCAGAATACGAATCGTTATGCTGGAAAGCAACCTCGACAAACACATTTCCTTTCTGTCCCTCGCAGTAAATAATTTCCTCATAGAGGGGATCCTTATGGCGATTTAAGTATTCCACGTATTCTTTAATCCCGCCCTCATAATAAAACGCTTCTTTTACCGGTTCTTCTTTCCTGTCATCGTGAAGTACGATCTTGATCCCCTTCGTCAAAAATGCCATCTCACGCAAACGGTGTTTCAGCGTGTCGTAATCAAATTCCGTCGTCTCCGTAAAAATTTCTTTATCCGGCAGGAACGAAACCTTTGATCCGCGCTGATCTGTCTCCCCTACTACCTTTAAGTCGTACATGATCTTGCCGCGCTCAAAACGCTGTTTATATATTTTTCCGTCCTGGTAGATCTCTACTTCCAGCCATTCAGACAGGGCGTTCACGACAGACGCGCCCACTCCGTGGAGGCCGCCGGATACTTTGTAACCGCCGCCGCCGAATTTACCTCCGGCATGAAGTACGGTAAATACGACTTCTACAGCCGGCCGCCCGGCCTTGTGGTTGATGCCTACCGGGATTCCCCGTCCATTATCAAGTACGGTGATCGAATTATCCGGATTTATATGTACGCGGATCGTGTCGCAGTACCCTGCCAGCGCTTCATCCACAGCGTTATCCACAATTTCATACACAAGATGGTGAAGACCTCTCTCGGACGTGCTTCCGATATACATACCCGGTCTTTTCCGAACGGCCTCTAATCCTTCTAAAATCTGTATCTGATCCGCTCCATATTCCATCGTTTCCTGATTATCCATTTCATTCTCCATTTCTGCACGGAACCTCCCGCGGCTTATTACATTTCCAAACATTACTCTATTCACACTTTTACAGAACCCGAAACAATTTCAAACGTTTTCTGCATATTGACTCCATTTTTTACAAACTCTTCCAAACCGGTACAAGTGATAATGGTCTGTATACCTTTTATATGTTCCAACAGATAATTCTGTCTGTTCCGATCCAGTTCTGACAAAACATCATCCAAAAGTAAAAGCGGTTTCTCCCCTGTTTTTTCTTCTACAATTTGAATTTCCGTTAATTTGAGCGAAAGCGCTCCCGTCCTCTGCTGCCCCCTCGAACCGTATTTTCTCAGATCTTTATTTTCCGAAACAAAGGACAGATCGTCGCGATGAGGACCCGCGTTCGTCGTTTTCGTGAACAAATCCTTCTTTTCCATGACGGCCAACTGTTCCGCAAACGCATCCGCCGTCACGTTCGGCTCGTAAGTCAGCTCAATCTCTTCTTTTCCGCCAGTCAGACTGCGGTGGATCTCCCTGATATAACCTCTTAACTTTTCCACAAACTCCCGCCTCGCCTGTATGACATATGTACCATACTCAACAAGCTGGCTGTTCCATATATCAAGTGTGTCCAATAATTGGGAATTTATACTAATCTGTTTTAACAACTCATTCCGCTGTTTCAAAACATGCTTATATTTTGTCAAATGATGCAGATATATGTGATCCAGCTGGCACAGTTCCATATCGATAAATTTTCGTCTGGCTTCCGGGCCGTTCTGGATAATGGCCAGATCCTCCGGCGAAAAGAATACGACATGGCACATGCCGAGAAGGTCCCTGCTCTTTTTTACCGGGACGCCATCAATGGCGATCCCCTTAGCTTTCCTTTTTTTTAAATGCACGTCGATCTTATGGCAGACCTGATTCTTTTCTACGATCATTTTTAAATGGGCGTCGTCGTAACCCATGAGGATCATTTCCTGATCCTTGCTGCCCTTATGTGACCGCGATGTGGAACAGAGGTAAATGCCTTCCAGAACATTCGTCTTTCCCTGGGCATTATCGCCAAACAACACATTCGTTTCGGCATCAAACTCAAACAGTTCCCGCTCATAATTGCGGAAATGAAGCAGTTCCAGACTATGGATCATCATATACTGCTTACCTTCACCTGGTTACCTTCCAGCTCAATGACATCTCCCGGACGGACTTTCCTGCCGCGCCGGTATTCCGTTTCGCCGTTGACTGAGACCATTCCGTCCCCGATCATAAATTTCGCATCCACTCCCGAGCCGGCGAACCCCGCCAGTTTTAATGCCTGTCCAAGTTTGATAAATTCATCTTTGATCTTTATCTCTTCCATCTTCGATTCCTCATTTCTGCCGCTTTTCTAGCATATCTGACCACGATATCACTCAATCAGGTTCACCGGAAGGATCAGATATATGTACGAATCGTCGTCCCGTATGAAACAGGGCGCTTTTGAATTAAACAGGTACAAACTTACCTGCTCCTCATCGATCACCCGCAGCACATCAATAATAAATTTGGGATCAAAGGCGATCCGCAGATCTTTTCCTTCTTTTTCGATGCTGACATTTTCATCCATCGAACCAATCTTCGTATTCATCTCCATCTTGATCTCATCATTCTTAATGTTCATGATGACCGGTTTGTTCTCCGCCTCGCGCAGCAGAAGGGTGGCGCGGTCGATACAGTCCAAAAGCTCTTTTTTATTTACGACGACTTTTGTCTCATAATCGTTCGTCAGCATTTGATTGATGTTATAAAAATTACCCTCAATCAGCCTGGAAATGATGATCGTCTTATCGTATTGGAATAGCACATGATTTTTCGAAAAGTAGATCTCTACCTCATCTTCTATGCCGCCTGTACAGATTTTACTCACTTCACCAAGCGTCTTTCCCGGAATGACAACTTTCACATCATCAAAACTTTCCTTTAGCTGCATTTTCCGGATGGAAACGCGGTGCAGATCCAATGAGGCGATCTTAAACTCATCTCCGTTGATTTCAAAAAGTTCACCTGTAAGGATCTTATTATTTTCATTGTTTGAAATAGAAAAAATAGTCTGTCGGATCATTTCCCGCAACGTAAACTGGGAAATCACGATTTTCTTTGATCTCTCAATATCCGGAAGCATCGGGAACTCTTCGTGGTCTTTTCCGGAAAGGTTAAATTTAGCTTTGCCACAGAACAGAAGAATATTTTCCCTGTCATCGGATTCAAAATAAATGTCCTGATCCGGCAGTTTACGTATAATATCCGAGATCATTTTCGCATTTACCAGAATGATCCCCTCTTCTTCGATCTGGGCATTCAGCCGTGTTTCAATGCCCATCGACATATTGTTAGTCGTCAGGACCAGTTCATCTTCTCTTCCTTCTATTACCACACATTCCAAAATAGGCATTGTCGTTTTGCCAGGTACCGCTTTTAGGACAATATTGATGGCGTCATTCATGTCCGCTTTGCTGCATTTGAACTTCATAATGTTGGTAACCCCTTTCCAGTTGAAATTATAATAAATATATCTTTAAATTTTAGTAATATGTAGTATTAAGGGAGGTTCATTTGTTTAAAGTAAACGTAAACCCTTAAATCCGGCATATTTACCCAAAGGATAATCTCTGTATTTGATTAGGAAAACATGTTGATGATCAAACGCCGTCTGTCTGTGATCAGGGATTGATTTTTTTCTTCAGCACCTGGATCGTATTTTGAAGGCTGTTATCAACTTTAAGTTTTTCCTCAATCTTAGCACAACCGTGGATAACTGTCGAATGATCCCTGTTTCCGAGCTTTGCTCCTATATCGGTTGTGGACAGGTCTGTTAATTCCTTGCAGAGATACATACAGATCTGTCTGGGAAAGACAACGCTGTTTTGTCTTCTCTTCGAAATGATGGCATCTTCTGCCAAATTGAAATGATCGGTCACGATCTGAACGATAAAGTCAACCGATATTTCCCGTGAATCGTCCGGTTTGATAATATCTTTAAGCGCCTCTTCCGCTAACGTGAGCGTAATTTCCTGATGTGTCAGTTTGGAAAGGAAAATCACTTTTTTGTAGGCTCCTTCGAGATCACGTATGTTGGACCGTATATTGGTAGCTATGTAACTTAAAATCGTATCTTCCAGTTTAACCGTTTCATTTTCCTGATAATTTTTCAGGATCGCCATGCTTGTCTCGTAATCCGGAGGCTGGATGTCAACCGGCAGTCCGGAATTGAAACGGGAGCGGTACCGCTCGTCAAGCTGATCCATATCTCTCGGCGGTTTATCACTGGAGATGACGATCTGCTTATTTGCCTGGTAAAGCGCTTCAAATGTATTGAAAAACTCAATCTGCGTGGACTCCTTGCCAATGATAAACTGGATATCATCGATCAGCAGCACATCTACGTTACGGAACTTTTTGCGCAGATTGGTGGTCGCGGCGGTATCTCCTTTTTTCTTGTTTGTACGGATGGCCTCGATCACCTGGTTCGTGAAGTCTTCACTTGTTGTGTAAAGTACGTTTAATTCCGCGTGGTGTTCGATAATGTGTCTGGCGATGGAGTGCATCAGGTGCGTTTTGCCCAGACCGGAATCACTGTATAAAAATAAAGGATTGTATATTTGCGAAGTGGGAGCTTCCGCTACAGCGACAGCCGCCGCGTGCGCCATCGAATTGCTCCTGCTCGTCACAAAAGTATCAAAGGAGTGACCGGATTTCAGATACGGATATTTGTCGGTCAGGTTTTCTTCCTTTATATAGGTAGGAACTGCTTCCGTCTGATAAATATATTTAATATCAACTTTTTCTCCAGTGACAACTTCGATCGCTACTTTGATGTGGACATTATATTTGGATTCGAGGATCTTCTTACAATCTCCCTGCGTTTCTTTATCTATTTCAAACGTTACGACGCCGTCATCATAAGAAAAAATCTGCAATGGTTCAATAAAGGTCCGGATGGCCGGTCCAGTGATCGAACTTTCTTCCATCAGATGCGTGATAATGTCGTTCCATTTGGCTTTTATCGTGTTTTCCATAAAAAAACCTGCCTAACTAATTAAAAAATGAAATAAGGGTATAAACGTACGACTATATTTTACCTCAAAATGATAGTTTTTTCAATGGTCTATTTGCAAAATTGCAATTTTCTTTTAATATTTGCTTGACTATTTTCCAATTCAATACTATAATTAGGCTTGATTGGTTCGTAGTAGTTTGGAAATCAAAGGAGGTGCAGCGAGATGAAAATGACATATCAGCCGAAAAAGAAGTCGAGAGCGAGAGTTCACGGTTTTCGTAAGAGAATGAGGACTTCGAATGGCAGGAAAGTAATTTCCAGGAGAAGAGCAAAAGGAAGAAAACGATTATCTGCATAAGCGGGGTATTGTGCAAAGTCACATAAAATGTGTGGCTTTTTCTTCTCTTGTGAGGTTTGAAACAGTGTTTGAAAAATTAGGAAATAATTTTGAGTTTCAAAAGGTTTACAGATCCGGTAGATCGAAGGCGAACAAATATCTGGTGATGGTTTTGTCAGAACGGGAGAGCGGCCCCAATCGCTATGGATTTTCTGTTAGTAAGAAAGTTGGCAATAGCGTCGTACGTCACCGGGTCACCAGATTATTGAGAGAGTCTGTTCGGAAAAATGACGTACGATTAACGACAGGTCACAGTATTATCATTGTTGCCAGAAATACTGCAAAAGGCAGGAGTTTTGCAGAAATTGACAGTGCAGTGTGCCATTTGTGCAAATTACATGGAATATTAAAATGAAAAGAATCTTTTTATTTTTATTGAAAATATATCAGAAATTCATTTCTCCGCTGAAAAGAACGCCAACCTGCATTTATACACCTTGTTGTTCTGAATATGCTGTTCAGGCGATAACGAAATATGGTGCAGGAAAAGGTGGTTTTTTAGCTGTGAAAAGAATTTTGCGGTGTCATCCGTTCCATAAGGGAGGGTATGATCCGGTACCATGATTTTCCTAAGGCATGGATATTTTCATATTTCATTTTGAACCACGTATTCTGGTAAAAAATTGGAGGTAAAAATTATTGTTAGATTGGCTGTATACACTATTTGGCTGGATCATGCAGGGCATTGACTGGGCTGTTTTCCATGTATTTGGAATCCATAATATCGGTTTGTGTATTATTTTGTTTACGATCATTATTTACACGCTGATGATTCCTTTGAATACGAAACAGCAGAAATCATCGCGTCTGATGAGTAAGATCAACCCCGAAATACAGGATATTCAGGCTAAATATAAAGGGAAAAAAGATAACGATTCAGCGATGAAAATGAACGCGGAGACTCAGGCTGTTTATGCCAAATACGGAGTCAGTCCGTTTGGTGGATGTCTGCCGCTACTTATTTCAATGCCGATTTTACTCGTTCTGTACGCAGTGATCCGTGAGATTGATAAGTATGTTCCCTCTCTGGCACAGGAAGGCGCGAATATGTTTCTCGGACTTGATGTATCGCAGACGCCGTCTGAATACGCCAAAGTGACGAAATTCGCTTATCTTGTTCCAGCGCTGGCAGTTGTATTTCAGTTCATCAATACAAAAATGCTCCAGATGAAGACCGATAATAAAAACAAACAGGAAGATTCGATGGCGTCCAGTATGAAAATGATGAATTATTTTATGCCGTTCATGTCAGGATTTTTCTGTTTGACGCTGAATATCGGTATTGGTATTTACTGGATCATCAGTTCAATTTACCGGATCATACAGGCATATTTTATCAATCGGCATGTGGATAAGATTTCTCTCGATGAACTGATTGAGATGAATAAAGAGAAGGCATTGAAAAAGAATAAGAAGTTAGAGGAGCGGAATAAGCAGATGGAGATGTACTCCAAACAGAGGACGAGCTCGATCAAGACCGCGTCGAGTTATCAGAACCGTTCATCTGCCAGTGATCAGAATTCGAGGAACGATTCTTCGAAAAACCTGGAGGTAAATAAGGATATTGAGCCAGGTAGTATCGCTGGGTATGCCCACATGTTATCAGGAAGAAAGAATGGTAAAGACAAATAGTGAAGTACTGCGTTGACAGAATGGAGGAATTAATATGTCAAATTGGCTTGAGTTTACTGCAAAAACGGTTGATGAAGCCTTGACAGAGGCGTTGATAAAACTGGAAGCGACGAGCGATCAGGTGGAGTATGAAGTGCTTGAAAAAGAGAGCACCGGGTTTCTTGGGATGTTTAGCAAACCCGCGAGGATCAGGGTTTGTAAAAAAGAAAGTGTAGATGAAGTTGTAAAGAATTTTTTGGACAAACTATTTCTTCATATGGGTATCAATGTTGAAGTTGTAATGGAGTACAATGAAGAAGAGAGTGTGATCGACATTGAATTGAAGGGTGAAGAGATGGGTGTTCTGATCGGTAAGAGAGGACAGACTCTTGATTCGATCCAATACCTGACATCATTGGTGGCAAATAAAGATATCGAGAATTACGTGAAGATTAAGATGGACACGGAAAATTACCGCCAGCGAAGACGTGAGACGATTGAAAATCTGGCGAAAAATATAGCGAGCAAAGTTAAGAAAACACGAAAGCCGGCATATCTGGAACCAATGAATCCATATGAGAGAAGGATCATCCACTCCACGCTGCAAAATGATAAATACGTGGATACTTACAGTGAAGGAGATGAGCCGTTCCGGAAAGTGGTTGTCACCGTTTCAAAGGAATATGCGGATATGCCGCGAAAATACAATAATTACCGGAAAAAGAATTATAACAATAATAATAGACGAAAGTCTTATAACAAAAATTACAATCGCGGGAATGGAAGGAATCATTCCTATACGGAAAATGAAGATTAAAACAATGACTTTTGAGGCTGGATCTGCGGATTCAGCCTTTTAGCCATTTTTATATTTTATGTAGAAGGGAAATCTTGTGTATGTTTCAGTCTCAGTCTGATACGATCGCTGCGATCGCTACAGCTTCCACCGGCGGAGGCGTTAGTATTATCCGGATCAGCGGAAAAGAGGCAGTAGAAAAGACAGAAGGCATATTGTCATTTTCATCGAAGAAATTGTCGGAGTTTCAGAGCCATACGGTTCATTATGGTCATGTGGTTGATAAGACGGATGTGAATGATAAGTCACATTTGACGAATGACGCATATTTAGCTGAAGGGGCGGGAAAGGTCGTAGATGAGGTTCTTGTTCTGCTCATGAGGGAACCTAACAGCTATACGAGAGAAGATGTGGTTGAAATCCAGTGTCATGGAAGCGCTCTCGTCTGTCAGGAGATTCTTGATCTTCTTTTATTACATGGAGTTCGTATGGCTGAGCCGGGTGAGTTTACGAAACGCGCTTTTTTAAATGGGAGGATCGATCTTTCTCAGGCAGAAGCGGTGATGGATCTGATTGAATCAAAGAGCAGATACGCGCTGGAAAGTTCGGTCAGCCAGTTGAATGGGATCATCAAACATAAGGTGAAGGAAATCCGCAGCATGATCCTGGATGACGTGGCGTTTATCGAGGCAGCGTTGGATGATCCGGAACATTTGAATATGGAGGGATTTCGAGAGAAGTTTGAGCAAAATGTGGAATTTGCCATATTAGAATTAAAGCGGATGATAGAAAATTATCGCAACGGTCGTCTGATCCGGCAGGGAGTCCAGACTGTGATCATAGGAAAGCCAAATGTAGGGAAGTCATCTTTCCTCAATGCCATACTGGGGACCGATCGCGCGATTGTAACTAATGTTCCTGGTACGACCCGCGATACATTGGAGGAGGACGTTCGTCTGGGAGATCTGCTTCTTCATCTGATTGATACGGCTGGCATCCACGATACGGACGATCCAGTGGAAAAAATTGGAATTGAGCGCGCGAAGGAAAATTTGGAGAGAGCCGATTTTTGTATATTGATCATAGATGGAAGCAGTGAATTAACGGAAGCAGATAAAAAATTACTGCTGGATATATCTAAGGTGAACAGTGTTGTTCTCCTGAATAAAAACGATCTTCATGTGAAAGTTCAGGAAGAGGATATTAAAGAATATACGGACAAAAAAGTGATTTCTTTTTCCGCGCTGACCGGTGACGGGAAAGACGAGCTGGAGCAGTATATCAAAGAACAATTTTATCTGGATCACCTTTCGTTTAATGATGAAATTTATATTTCTAATGAAAGACAGAAACAGGCTGTCATTTCAGCTTATGAGAGTTTGAAACAAGTGAAGGAGAGTTTGGAACTCGATATGGGGGAGGATTTTTATACGATCGATCTGATGAGCGCGTATGAAAGTCTGGGCAGTATGATTGGGGAGAGTCTTGATGATGAATTAGCCGATACGATCTTTCGGAAATTTTGTATGGGAAAATAATTGGAATGACTGGATTATGTTTCGATATATTCAGGTAAAGTCAGGTAATTGATAAAAGAAGATTATAAGGGGAAAAGGAAGATGAGTTTGCATAGAGAATTGAGGGAACGATATGATGCGGTAGTTGTGGGAGCGGGCCACGCCGGATGTGAAGCTGCGCTGGCACTGGCACGGCTTGGTTTTCAAACTGTTATATTTACCGTGAGCGTAGACAGTATTGCGCTCATGCCCTGTAATCCAAATATTGGTGGTTCGTCGAAAGGGCATTTGGTAAAAGAAATTGATGCGCTGGGAGGTGAGATGGGTAAAAACATTGATTCCACTTTTATTCAGAGTAAGATGTTAAACAAGTCAAAAGGACCTGCCGTACACTCGCTTCGGGCGCAGGCTGATAAAAAGGCGTATAGTGATCTGATGCGGCAAAAGTTGGAAAATAATGGAAATATCACAGTGAAGCAGGGGGAGGTAACAGAACTAATTACTGATGATGGAAAAATAGAAGCAGTAAGAACTTTTACCGGTGCTGTCTATGAATGCAGTGTATGTATTCTCTGTACCGGTACGTATTTAAAGGCAAAATGTATTACCGGAGATGTTTCTACTTTTACCGGGCCGAACGGACTGATGGCGGCAGATCATCTTTCGGATAGTTTGGAACAGCATGGAATCAGTATTCGGAGGTTTAAAACGGGGACACCCGCGAGGATTGATGGAAATACAGTGGATTATTCCAAAATGGAACCGCAGTATGGAGATGAAAAAATCGTGCCCTTTTCTTTTACGAATCGGGCGGAGGATCTGAGCCGGGAACAGATCAAATGCTGGCTCACTTATACGAATGAGGAAACACATGAGATCATACGGAATAATCTGGATCGATCACCGCTTTATTCTGGCGTGATAAAAGGGACAGGACCACGGTATTGTCCTTCGATCGAGGATAAGGTCGTTCGTTTTTCTGATAAGAACAGACATCAGGTATTTATCGAGCCAGAAGGTTTGTACACATCGGAGGTATACATAGGTGGAATGTCCAGTTCACTTCCTGAAGATGTGCAGGCAGACATGTATCATTCCGTGCCGGGATTGGAACAGGCACGCATTGTCAGAAATGCTTATGCAATCGAGTACGACTGTATTGACTCTTTGGAGTGCAAACCTACTTTAGAATTAAAAAAAATAGAAGGGTTGTATAGCGCGGGTCAGGCAAATGGTAGTTCAGGATATGAGGAAGCAGCAGCACAGGGGTTAATGGCCGGAATCAATGCAGCGAGAAAGATGCAGGGAAAAGAGCCGCTGATTCTTGATCGTTCGCAGGCATATATCGGGGTGCTGATTGATGATCTTGTTACGAAGGGTACAAATGAGCCATATCGGATGATGACTTCACGCGCAGAATATCGCTTATTGCTTCGACAGGATAATGCCGATTTAAGACTTACTCCACTCGGTTATGAGATTGGATTGATCGAAGAAGAGAGATACCAGGGGTTGATGGAAAAGCAGAAATTGATTGAAGAAGAAACCGACCGCATTAAAAATACATCAGTGGGTGGAACAGAAAAAGTGCAGAGTTTGCTAAAACGATATGAGAGTACTCTGTTACAGTCAGGGATCACGTTGGCAGAATTGATCCGCAGGCCGGAATTAGATTATGATAAGATTGCGCCGATTGATGAAAACAGGAAGAGTCTGCCGGAAGATGTTTGTGAACAGGTCAATATCAATATAAAATATGAAGGATATATTGAACGTCAGTGGAAACAGGTGAAGCAGTTTAAAAAACTGGAACGTCGTCGAATACCAAAAGATATTGATTATACGAAAATCAATAGTTTAAGAAAAGAGGCAGTTCAGAAGTTGTCTGACATCCGCCCTGAATCGGTGGGGCAGGCAGCGAGAATTTCTGGAGTTTCTCCGGCAGATATATCAGTATTGCTTGTGTATTTGCAGGGATGTTTCACGTGAAACATTTAGCATGATTTTATTTTTTATATTATATCGAATATGGTGCATTATAGTGTATTATGGTGTATGGACGAAAGAGTGAAAGATAAATTTTATTAATTTTTTACTCTGCAAGTTTGTGTGCGCATGGAGGAAAAAAATGAAACAATTATTTATGAAATATGGAATTGAAAACAATGATCAGCAACTTATGCAGTTTGAGAGATATTATCAACTTTTGATAGAATGGAATCAGAAAGTAAATTTGACTACGATTGTTGATCATCAAGAGGTGATTAAAAAACATTTTTTGGACAGTTGTTTATTGCTTTCACAATATCCAAATGATCTATTTACGGGAAAGAAGATCATTGATATTGGAACGGGTGCAGGTTTTCCCGGCATACCGCTTTCTATTATTTTGAGGGATTCTGAATTTTTATTAATGGATTCTCTAAATAAGAGAATCCATTTTTTATCACTTGTAATAGAAGAGTTAGGTTTGGATCATGTGACAGTGATCCACGGGCGGGCGGAAGACTTTGGAAAGGATGAGGAGTTTCGAGAAAAATATGATTTTTGTATTTCCAGAGCAGTAGCAGCGCTGCCTATACTATTGGAATACTGTTCACCTTTTATAAAAGTGGATGGATCACTTTTATTATATAAAAGTGTGAAAGTCCAAGAGGAAATAGAAGAGGCTCATAACGCATTAGATCTTTTGAATTGTGACGTCAGACAATTAACTAAGTTGGCAGATGAAACAGATTTCCAAAGATATATATTGGAAATCTATAAACAGGGACAAACACCTGCGAAATATCCAAGGAGAGCAGGAAAACCAAAAAAGGATCCATTATAGAGAAAAATTGAAACAGTGAATAATTATGTTTCACGTGAAACATTTGACGTTTCATGCGCCCTTTCAATTGCGCATTACTTACATAATTTAATTCATTTTTTTCAATATAAAACTAGCAAATAATCCCGATTGGTGTTATAATAAAATATGAGAAAAGTGCGCAAATGAGGGCGCGCATGGAAGGAAAAAAGGATAATGAAAAATAAAATAATTGCAATCGCCAACCAAAAGGGCGGCGTTGGTAAAACAACAACAACAATAAATTTAGCTGCTGCATTAGCTGAAAAAGGGAAAAAGGTACTTATGATCGACCTGGATCCACAGGGAAATGCTTCGAGCGGTTTAGGTGTTGAGAAAGATGCGTTGGAGTATACCATTTATCAGCTAATGATCGGGATGAATTCCTTTGATGAATGTGTACAGAAAAATGTACTGGAGCATTTGGATGTACTCCCGGCTAATGTGAATCTGGCAGGGGTGGAAATTGAAACATTAGATATGGAAGACCGTAATTATATTTTATCTAAAAAGATCGAAGAAAGAAAAGATGATTATGATTATATTCTGATTGATTGCCCGCCATCACTTAATTCACTGACGATAAATTCAATGACAACGGCAGACGCTGTACTCGTTCCCATTCAATGTGAGTACTATGCTTTGGAGGGACTTAGTCAGTTGATCTATACGATCAATTTAGTAAAAGAACGGCTGAACCCCAAACTTGAAATTGATGGAGTTGTTTTTACTATGTATGACGGCAGAACAAATTTATCACTTCAGGTGATTGAAAATGTAAGGGAAAATCTGAACCAGAATATTTATAATACGATTATCCCAAGGAGTGTGCGACTTGCGGAGGCGCCGAGTTACGGACTACCGATCAACATATATGATAATAAGTCTACAGGTGCAAAAGCTTATCGGGCACTGGCTGAAGAAATGATAGAAAGAGGGGATCAGTAGGAAATGACAAAAAAGACGGGATTAGGTAAAGGTTTGGATACCCTTATACCAAACAAAACAGTGAAGCCTGCACCAGCGGAAGTGATTGTAAAATCAGAAGAATTAGTTGACATTAACAAGGTAGAGCCGAATAAGGATCAGCCGAGAAAATCATTTAATGAAGATTCACTGATTGAATTGTCAGAATCCATCAAGCAGCACGGGATCGTACAGCCGCTCGTGGTGATGAAGAGAGATGATTATTTTGAAATTATTGCCGGAGAACGCCGTTGGCGTGCAGCCAAGCTTGCTGGGTTGAAAGAGGTTCCGGTTGTAGTAAAGGATTACTCCCCACAGGAGATCATGGAAATAGCTCTGATCGAAAACATTCAGCGCGAAGACCTGAATCCTATTGAAGAAGCGATGGCTTATCAAAGACTGGTGAAGGAGTACAGCTTGAAACAGGATGAAGTGGCTGAGCGCGTTTCAAAGAGCCGGACCGCGATTACCAATTCACTGAGGCTTCTAAAATTGGATGAGCGCGTTCAGGAAATGCTGATTGATGAAAATATTTCCAGTGGACATGCCAGGGCGCTTCTTGCCATCAAAGACAATGATCAGCAGTATAGCGTTGCCATGAAAATATTTGATGAAAAACTCAGTGTGAGGGAAACAGAAAAACTGATCAAGTCTTTTGACAGGAAAGAAGCACCGAAGAAGAAAAAGGAAGAATTAAAGAATGATTTTGTCTATCGTGATCTGGAAGAGCAGCTGAAGATGATCACTGGTACAAAAGTAACGATAAACCGAAAATCCGAACAAGCGGGGAAAATTGAAATTGAGTATTATACACCGGAGGATTTGGAAAAGATCGTGGCACTACTAAATAATTAGAACATATATTCGATAGGAGAGAGGAACATGTTTCGTTTTAAAGATTTTGGAATTGAATCAGACATAGTAATCGTGACATTAGCTGTTATCTGTGTGGCGTTGGTCATCATGCTGATCGTACTGTTAGTAAAGATCAGTAAGCTGAATACGAGGTATCTTTTATTTATGGACGGAGCAGATGGCAAGTCATTGGAAGAGACCTTTCATAAGAAGTTTAAAAATATGGATTATATCAACGATGAATTGAACAGGCTGGATGAACATATGAAACGAATGGACTCCAATCTTCTGAAAACATATCAGAAGATCGGGATTGTTAAATACGATGCCTTTAAAGAAATCGGCGGCACATTGAGTTTCGTTCTTGTATTACTGACGAGAGAAGATAATGGATTTATTTTGAATTCGATGCATTCGAATGCGGAAGGGTGCTATACTTATATTAAAGAGGTAAAGGGTGGAGAAGTTTTTGTAGCGCTCTCCGAGGAAGAAAGACAGGCGCTGGAGGAAGCAAAATCACAGGGAAGATAGTGAGTTGTTACAGTTATGGTTAAGCGGTTTTCGAATCGCTTAACCATATGTTAGTCAGAAAAGAGGCGTAGCTTTCGCAGCAATAAAAAAAGCCCTTACCCAGCAGTTGCAGGTCTGCCAAACAAGGACTCGGGAGTACGCCTTTGGGGGTTCGAACCCCAGACACCCTGATTAAGAGTCAGGTGCTCTACCAACTGAGCTAAAGGCGCTCATCTAAGCTACGAGATATATTATATAATAGAATATGAAAAAAATCAAGACAAAATTTCTTAAATTTATATAAAAAATGAAAATTTTGTGAAAATTGCATATTTTTTTGCAAAAAAAGGAGAAAGTATGAACAAAAATATGAAAACAAGTCAAAAAGTAAAGGCAACATTACGTTCTGTGCTAACAAATACGGGAACACTGATGATCATTGTGGGAGCTTGTACAGCCGTGATCGCTGTTATTCTAAACTGGGAAAAGGTGATGGATGAATTAGGACGGCTCGTAAAGGTACTCATGCCATTCATCTTTGGCATAGTTCTTTCTTTCCTTATCAATCCGCTCGTAAATAGCATAAATGAGTTTTTGGATAATATTGCGTTTAAGGGGCGGAACAGTAAATGGTGTAAATATACGAGCGTCGGAATTTCGTATATCATTCTTTTAGGGGCAGTTGCAATCGTCATCGTTTATATCGTTCCCCAGGTTTCTGAGAGTCTGAAAGAATTGACAAAATCGCTGGGAAAAGGTTACGGTTATCTTGTGAACAATACAGAGGAGATACAGGATCGATATCCATTTCTGCCGATGCAGGATATCAGCGAACTATTAAAAAAGGTGATGCCGGAAAATATATTTGGATACGGAACTGATATTGCCAAAGTAGTTTTTCCATATTTATATAACATATCCGCATCGTTTATCGCTGGTCTGATCAATATTATTTTTGCCATCGTTATTTCCTGTTATATCATACTTGATAAGGACAAGATCAAAAAGGAAATAAGGAGGATGATCTATATATTTACCAGCAAAAACAGTGCACCGGTGATCTGGAATACATTTTGTGAATGTAACCGCATTTTTAATGGATTTTTGTATGGAAAATCGATTGACTCCATTATTATCGGGGTTCTTTCACTGATCGTAATGTCGATCATCAATCTTCCCTATGCGTTATTATTAAGCCTGATCGTGGGAATTACAAATATGATACCTTATTTTGGACCGTTTGTTGGAGCTGTTCCGGGCGTTATTATCTATCTCGTTATTGAACCAAAATTTGCGATCATTTACGTCATTATGATACTGGTGCTGCAGCAATTTGACGGGCTTTATCTCGGGCCGAAAATATTGGGCGATCTGACAGGCATCAAACCGCTCTGGGTTATTTTCGGGATTACAGTAGGCGGCGCTTATTTTGGCGTACTCGGTATGTTTTTAGGAGTGCCGACCGTAGCAGCGCTCATGCACATTTTTAAAGTGATCATGGAAATGAAGATTAAGAAGAGGATGATTCAGGAACGGGACAATATGCAGAAGAATAGAGAGATGGATGATACGAAATAAAAGAAATATGAAATAGAAAAATACGAAATAAATAAAAAACGGATTCTCTGACTTATTGCCGAGAGAATCCGTTTTCTTTGTGCGCCTGGCGGCGCGTTTTTATAGTTTGCTATGGAGTTGTTACCCTGTTACCCGTTCTACGATGATCTCTGATATGATCAGATCCTGGATCTTTACGCCATATGCCGCTTTTATGGAAAGGCAGTTACATTCTCCGGCTTTGGCCCCTATCACAACACTACCGGAATATGAGCCATCTGCCTGTATTGTTGGCTTGAGAAATTCATCTGGATTTTCTGCATAAACATTACCATTTCCTGTATCGGTAGACGGTGTCGTCCACAGTCTGAAATCATTTGACCCCCATTTCGGACCAGAAACTGTTACTCTTATTTTTTCTCCTGCCTTAACCGTGATTGGATTAGGGAAATACATAAATGTGGACTCTCCCTGTCCTGTTCTTGTGTCATTGATGTTGACCGTATCACTGTCAATATCATAAAATCCACAGGAACTCGGGTCGATGCGCACGGCAGAAAGTGAAACTTTCTTTTGTGGGTTTTCGGTTGGCGCTGGAGTCGGCATCAGGTCTTCCGCGGAACCGACCGTGATCTTATCCCCTGCTGTCCAGGACGCCGATGTCAAATTGATATGCAGGGCCGGCCGGACGCCGCCGCCGGTATTTACCGCGATAAAGCCGGAGCAGTCGGTAAAGCCTTCGCTTCCTACGTAGGCCGCGTCAAAGGGGAGACTGCCGATGTCGCGCAGCCACCACCAGCCGTTGCCGGCGTACGCGCTCTCGCTATTTGTCCATGCACCGTTTTTTTGTGCATATGCGGTATTCTTGGCCTGTCGTGTCGCGGATTTATTTTCGTGATGAATGGCAAATCCATAATCCATCTCTTTTACTTCATCAGCTGACAGCAAATATACCTGATCCGTAACCGTATCGCTGACTTGTGAAAGGATCGTACTCTTTTCCTGATCGGTAAATGCGGTGGAGTAAAATTCCCCATTCAGCCATTGGCGGATGCCGCTGTCCTGCCATGTAACGGAACTGCAATTTTGTTCATTGTAAGCTATTGTATCCAGATTCTGCTCGGATACGATCAGGGCGTCGTCACCGTTTACAGATAATACACGCCATGTGATCGGTTCCTTCTTATAATAGCTGCCGCCTTTGTAGATCATTACTGTTCCGTTGGAATCCGTGTATTCCTCGCCATCTACCGGTGAGGTAACGGCTGCCTCCGGCTCATAAAGGCTTTGGAAATAGGAGCCGAACGTAACCGAATCCCAGACGATATCATTACCCTGATTGACCGGGCCGTTAATGCCGTAAGCGCCGGGTTCCCTTGTGATCAGCGGGGGAAGAGTAGGTTTCTTGGTCGGCGTCGCAGTCGGAATCGGCGTTGTAACCGGTACCGGTGTGCCAGCAGGTTTCAAATCTTCTGCGGTCGGATTTTCCTTGTCACTAAAGGCAATCGACTTGATCGTGATCGTAATTGGTTTTCCTGCCGGGACTGCATCCGGACAGAATATTTGGAATCCGCGGATACATCCGCCAACACAATCACTTGTCACAGAAAAGATAAGTGTTTTTTCCGTTGTTGATTCTACGATTTTTTTATCCCAGTTCGGATGTTTACCAGCACTTGTATTTTCCGGACCGGCCATATTCGTATCATACAGGGCATGACCCAGATTTCCGCCATCGCTCGTATAGGTAAGAACGACGGATTTGTAATTGCTATAATAATTCTGCGCGTTATCCGGTAAATAGAAATTTAAAGCACCATATTGTTTTAAAAAGCTAACGGTAACGGAACCATCCGGATTATTGACAATCGTGGCATTTGCCGCCGTTTCGTTGTGGATCGTGCCCTCAGCTGTCAGATCCAAATATTTCACCGGCGGGGCAGTTACATCCGGTCTCTCATATTTAGGAGAGGAAGATGGTGATGGTGCCAATGTCGGTGCCGTCGTTGGCACTTTTGTCGGAGCTTTCGTTGGAGCTTTTGTAGGCACTTTTGTCGGTGGTTCTGAATTACTTATGACAGGCGTCTCCGATGGATCTTTACCCGGTGCTGTCGGTGTGACATCCGGAATGGATGGATCCGTTTCCGTCGGCACGGATGGTGTATGTATCGACGAATCCGGCGTCTCTGTAGGAGTTACTCCACTTGGCCCGGATGGAGCATCCGGCTGAGCAGGATTGTCATTATTATTACTGTAATTTCCTGATCCGCCGCCATTCGACAAAACTACCTGAATTTTACAGGTTGCCTTCTTTTTTGTTCCTTTCACTTTTGCCGTGATCGTCGTTTTACCGACTTTCAATGCCTTAACGACACCTTTTTTTGAAACTTTGGCAATTTTCTTTTTGCTGCTCTTCCACTGGATTTTTTTCTGTGTCGTTTTCTTTGGCTTAAAGGAAGCCTTTAGTTTTAAACTTTTTCCTTTTTGTAATTTATACGTCGAATAGTTTAGTGTGATCTTTTTTAATTTAACAGTTTTCTTCCGGGCAAAGCTGACTGGTGAACCCGTTGGAAAAATAAGCATGATAACCATCGACATAATCAGGAATAATGCGATAGGCTTTTTCCTTTTTTTCATGAACTACTCTCCATTTCTGAAGCATCTGTGCAGGCGGCGTGTGCCGGATATGGTCCGCGTGCTTCCATACAGATCATACCGTATTTCCTGATTGACAGTTTTCAATATTTTTATAGCATATTTTATACAAAATAGCAAGCATTCGCGGCATCTTTTATCATTAAAAAAATTTAAAAAAATTATAAACAAAATTTTATAAAAAATAAGTTGCCATTATGTCAGGAATCTTATATAATTTTGGAAAAGAGACAGGTAAAATTTGAAGGAGGTTTTATTACATGATATGGAATAAAATATGTGCGTTATTTATTTCTGTCACAATGTTAGTCAATCTGTTTATCGGCCTGCCGCCATTTAATCCGGGCAAAGAACAGGATATGGAGACGATGAACCAGATGCTCGAATACCTTGCGCCGAAAAAGCTGGATGCGGTGGATACACAGACCAGTAATCTGCGTCGGCCGATCTCACCGGAACAGCCGATGTGGATCATACATATCGACTCATGGAATTACGCGGACCCGGCGAAGATCATAGATCTGATCCCCGAGGATATACTGCCATACGTCGTTTTCAATATCTCCCTTTCCATTAACTGGGATGATAAGAGCAAAGAATGGCTCCGCGTACACGATGGTTATGAAACGGCAAAATCGTGGCTGAGAACCTGTGCCGAAAAGGGTGTCTGGACGATGATCCAGCCCGCGAGCGGGGGACCGAGCCATTTTCCGGATTATTACGGCGATGAGGATTTGGAAAATACGATCTTTGGAGAATTTTTTGAATATCCAAACTTCCTGGGATATAATTATTGTGAACAGTTTTGGGGATTTGAGTCAGCAGATTTTAAAATATCCGCAGACAACCGTTACCGGCATTTTGCCAAACTTCTGGAACTGTGTAACAAACACGGCGGATATCTGGATGTGAGCTGGTGCGCGAATCAGTGGAGTCCTAAAATCAGTCCGCTCGGTATGTTGAAACGGATCCCAGAATGGGAAGAAGCGTGCCGTAAGTATTCACAAAATTATATATTAGAAGAAAAATATACGCAGTTAAGTTATATCAATGATGTCGAGAGTGTTGTGCTCGGTTCGTATATTTCCGGCCATAGTGGATACTATGGAATCCGCTATGATGATTCTGGGTGGTCGGACTCTACCTGGGATGGTGTAGATGGGGAAAATGTACCAAAAGATCAGTACCGTGTCGCTACCGGTTTACCGATCCATTTTGAACGTCTGGCATTCAATGGCCTGACTGTCATCGACGGTCCGGAGCTTGTGTGGAAGGACGACTTTAATGAAACAAGTGTGATTACGGACAGCGAAGGTTATCAAGCACGTAATTGGAAAATGCTTGACCAGTTCCAAAATGATATGATCGATATGTTCCGAAAAGTTTTGGACGGGACCGTGCGTATTTCTTCGAGGCAGGAAGTGATCGACCGCACGAAAGTGGCAGTGATCCAGGATGTAACAAAATCCGATAAACCTGGAGGGCTGCACCCATCTCGTGAAGACGACCTTTACAGCTCATATCCCACCCTGTTTGAGGGATTGTACCGCATGGAGGATGACGGGAATTTAGCATATAACCACAATCCGTTCCGCTGCACCGGCCGCTATCCGACGATCCCGACCGTATACTCACTTTCAGATGATTTGGCGAAATCCATCGAGGTAAAGATCAATCAGTCAGAAATTCCGACGCGCTGGAAGTCGATCGAAGACAAGCAGAGCGAGTTCAACGCGCTCTTTCCGGAAGAGAGCTGGGGGAATTTCTTTGCCGGACGCAGGGAAAACCTGTGGGTAACTTATAATCCGAATAAAGACGGCAGAACGGCCGGCGGTTATTTTATACCGAAATATAACACGTGCAAACAGGTCGAAGTAGCGTATTCGGAATATGGAACAGGTATTATCAAGGAATTTTCGGATCATATGGATATTTATCTGAACAACTTTGATGAAAAAGATCCGACGACACTGAAAACAAATACGATCAAAATATACGGAGCTTCCTCCGCGCCGACTTACACGATCAAGCACAGAGGCGTGAACCAGCTTCGAAGTGATGTTACAGAAAACTGGAGCAACGGCGTCTACACGCTGACAGTCAGACACAATGGTCCGGTTGATATCCGGCTGAACTGTGCGGGAAGTGAAACCGATCGGCTTACTTCCTATAAGGAAGCTACCTATGAACCGCCGGCTTTCCCACAGGAATATACGGGTCCGCAGCAGTTTGAGGCAGAGTTCTTTGATGTTAAGAATATGGACAAAAATTATGGTATTGTTACGAATGGATGTAAGACAGGCGTGACAGGGTTCTGGGGACAGGGTTATCTGAAGTTTGGCAATAACGCGGGAACTTCGGTAAAGGATACCGTGACGAGCAAGGCCGCCGGGACGAAAACCATGACGCTTCGCTATTCTACGAAGGCAGCCGCTGACATCAGTCAGGTAGATCTTTACGTAAATGGAGCGAAAGTTGATACATTAACATTTACAAAAGGCGAGTCACTCAGTGACTGGAAGACGATCGACAAGCAGGTTACGCTGAAAGAAGGAGATAATAAAGTGGAACTGAAAGCGACAGGAGCGATCGATGGCGATTTGTATTTCGATAACTTTGTGATCAGTTGATAAAATACCAGCAAAAATAAGAGGGTGTTCCCAAAAGGGAGCCCCTCTTATTTTATGTTCAGCAGTTTCATGATGTAGCAGGTAGATTCCACGATCCTGTTGATCGATTTACAAAAGGCCGGTTTATCTGAAAAGAAATTGCGGATGATGCGATTGACTTTTTTCATAAATACTCTTTTTCTTTTACTATATGAAATTGTCAGCGATATGCTACCAGCCGGTGGATCGGCATTCCTTTGGAGCTAAATTTTTCTTCATATTCGGTCATCACGTTTCCCGCGGCATATGAGCTGCTATGCAGATCGTAGGTCACATCTTTTACGCGCCAGGGAGACGTTTCTTCGATCGTCTCCAAAGAGTAGTCAAAAAGGCTGCGGTTATCGGTTTTAAAGCATACAGTTCCATTCGGGTTCAGAACGGCATCGTAAATTTCTAAAAAAAGAGGCGAGGTGAGCCTGCGTTTGGCGTGCCGCTCTTTTGGCCAGGGATCGGAAAAATTCAAATAGATCCGGTCGATTTCTGAGCGGTTAAATACGTCGCCGAGATTTCTGGCGTCCATGCGGATAAAGAAGAGGTTTGGCAGATTGACTTCCTGTCTTTTTTCAATAGCGCGGTACAAGACGCTCGAATACATCTCGATTCCTATATAATTGATATGCGGATTTTGCTCCGCAAGTGCGTGGATAAATTTTCCTTTTCCCATGCCGATCTCGATGTGGAGGGGATTTTCATGCTCAAAAAAGGTATTCCATTTTCCCCGGTATTCCTGAGGTTGCTGGATCACATAGATGCTGTTTGCTATAAATTCTTCTGCTCCTTTAATATTTCTCAATCGCATGGTCTGATCGGTTCCTTTCTCAAATCTTGAACTTATCTTATCAAAAAAGAAGCCAAATGTCAAAAGTACGAAAAAAAGGGTTGGAAAATGGAGAAAAATCGTGTATGATATTACATATAAAAAGATACTTGCCTATGCAGAGATTATGCTTGAGAATGGAGTACAGATTATGAAAAAACGAGTAAAGATATTTTTGTTAGCAATATGTATGGCGCTGTCCGTGAATGTGGTGTCCGACACGGTTTTTGCGAAACCCAGCATATTTTCGGAGACGGCGTGTGTGCTGGATGTCCAGTCGGGAGCCATTCTGTACGAGAAAAATAGAAATCAAAAGGAATATCCCGCCAGTATTACGAAGATCATGACGGCGCTGATCGCAATCGAAAATTCTTCTATGGACGAAGAAGTCGTATACACGGATAACGCGTTTGCCAATTGGGAGTCGGGTGCTTCTAACGCAGGTATCAAGGTGGGTGAGCGCATCAGTATGGAAGAGAGTCTGTATGCGGTCATGCTGGCATCTGCCAACGAAGCGTGCAACGGCGTAGCGGAACATATATCGGGGAGTATTGATGCCTTTGTGAAAAAGATGAATCAGAAAGCAAAGGCACTTGGCTGTGAGAATACCCATTTCGCAAATACGAATGGTCTCTGGAAGAAGAATCATTACACGACTGCATATGATATCGCGCTGATCGGCCGCGCGGCCATCCGCAATAAAGATTTTAAAACGATAGCCGGGACAAAGACATTTATCATGTCTAAAACGAATAAAAACAAAAGAGGACCTTCGGAACCTTTGGTCAATCACCATAAGATGATCAACCCGGCGGATTATCCGCAGTATGAATACGAGTACTGTGAAGGGGGAAAGACAGGTTACACGTCGAAGAGCCGGAATACGCTTGTCACCTTTGCGAAAAAGGGCGATATGGAACTTGTGTGCGCTGTTATGAAATGCAATAATTCCGTGTGGCTGGAGCCAAATGCCTATACGGATACGACGAAATTATTTAATTATTGTTTTGAACAATACGAAAAGACAAAGATTCAGGACAATGCGGCCAGCGAGATCAATGAGCAGTATCTGTTTACGAACTTCAGTCCTTTTTACAGCAAACAGACAAGCTGTCTCCATATAGACGAAGATGCAGGCGTCATTCTTCCGAAAGGAGTGTCCATTGATAAGGCAGAGAAAAAGATCGAGTACTACGACAAAGCGGTTGAACAGGAGGGGAAAAAAGTAATCGGGAAACTTTCCTATACGTATAAAGGTCAGGAAGTCGGAGCCACAAATATTTATTTTGATGAAAATGATTCCCCGACTCTGAGGGACAGTATTGATATGAGTAAATGGTTTGATGAGGCGATCGAGACGGCGAGCAAACCGCCGTTTCCCTGGAAGAAAGTAGCGCTTCTTATCATACTCGCATGTTGTATCATCGGCGTCAGTATCCTGTGCTTTTTGAAATTACGTGAGTATCAGGTTAAAACGGATACCCGGAGCGGCTATAAGAAAAGCAGAAGGCATCTGGGCCGGAAAGAACGGGATTTTTATATTGATCGATCGAAATAAAAGAAACGGCCGTATCATACTTGGCAGCATTTTTCCAGCGAAAGTATGATACGGCCGTATTTTTCAGCCTTTATTTTTTATAGTCTTGATGTCTTCCTTCAGTTTTTCTACGGTTTCTTTAGCCGATGTGATTTTCTGTATCAGGCCGATGTAATCATCGCTCTCCGCGTCTTTATGGTTTTCATAGTAACTTTGCCCGATTTCCAGATACATCCGTTCAATTGATTTTTCCTGGCTCCGGATCTGTCCGTTCATAGCAGAAATTTCGGTGATTTCTTTCGCCTTATCGGAAATCTCATATGCGGTATTGTTGATCACATCAGATACTTTGTCAAATAAACCAGCCATCTCTCTACCTCCATTCGCGTTCACGTTCTGTGTCTATTCGCGTATGTTTCCCGCGTCTGATTTGATTATAACACAGGAACAAAGAACGCCGCAAGTAAAAAAACTATTGTCCTTCTCGTTAATTGGTGCTATACTGAAAGACACCGGTTGACATAATGTTTAACGTGAACGCGAAAGGAAGGAGAAATCTTATGAATTTGTTGTCATTGGAAAATGAACTGAAAGAGAACTCGTACCCGGGCAGAGGTATTGTGATCGGAAAATCCCCGAACGGGAAATACGCCGTCACAGCCTATTTTATCATGGGGCGCAGTGAAAACAGCAGAAACCGTATTTTTGTGGAAGAGGGGGAAGGGATCCGCACCGAAGCGTTTGATCCTTCCAAATTAAGTGATCCGAGCCTGATCATATATGCTCCGGTCCGCGTACTCGGAAATAAGACGATCGTTACGAACGGAGATCAGACCGATACGATTTATGAGATGATGGATAAGCAGCAGACGTTTGAACAGGCGCTCCGGACAAGGGAATTCGAGCCGGACGGGCCGAACTATACGCCGCGTATTTCCGGTATCCTTCATGTAGAGAATGGCAGTTTCAATTACGCCCTGTCGATCTTAAAGAGTGATCACGGAAATCCGGATTCGTGCAACCGTTTCACGTTTGCATACAGTGACCCGATCGCCGGAGAGGGCCGTTTTATACATACTTATCAGTGCGATGGGGAGCCGCTTCCGAGTTTTGAGGGCGAACCGAAGCCGGTAGCCGTTTTAGATGATATGGATGCGTTTACGGATCTGCTTTGGACAAATTTGAATGAGAGCAATAAAGTTTCCCTGTTTGTGCGGTATATCGACATCGCTACCGGTGAATACCGGACGAAGATCGTAAATAAAAATAAATGAGAATGAGAAAGGAATCTAAGAGCATGAAAGAACTGGAATTAAAGTATGGCTGTAATCCAAACCAGAAGCCTTCCCGTATTTATATGGAAGAGGGAGAACTTCCGATCAAAGTGTTAAATGGAAAACCGGGTTATATCAATTTTCTCGACGCGTTTAATGGCTGGCAGCTTGTCAAAGAGCTGAAGAAAGCGACAGGACTTCCGGCAGCCACCTCTTTTAAGCACGTATCGCCGGCAGGAGCGGCGGTCGGACTTCCTCTCAGTGAGGTGGAGGCAAAGATCTACTGGGTCGATGATCTCGGTGAATTATCCCCGCTGGCGTGCGCCTACGCGAGAGCGAGAGGCGCGGACCGCATGTCCTCGTACGGTGATTTTATCTCCCTTTCGGATGTGTGTGACGTTTCCGCCGCTAAGATGATAAAGAGAGAATTTTCGGATGGCATCATCGCCCCTGGTTATGAGCCGGAGGCGCTGGAGATCCTGAAAGAAAAGAAAAAAGGAAATTACGCGATCATTGAGATCGATCCGGATTATGAACCGAAGGAGTTAGAGCGCAAGGAAGTATTCGGCATTACGTTTGAGCAGGGACGGAACGAGCTCGTGATCGACGATGACTTTTTTGGCAATATCGTGACGAAGAATAAAGAAATTACCGATCAGGCTAAAATTGATATGGCGATTTCGATGATTACCTTAAAATATACGCAGTCCAATTCTGTTTGTTTTGTCAAAGGCGGACAGGCAATCGGGATCGGTGCCGGGCAGCAGTCGAGGATCCACTGTACGAGGCTTGCCGGCAGCAAGGCCGATAACTGGTTTTTGCGCCAGTCCCCGCAGGTGCTGAATCTGCCGTTTAAGGAGGATATGAAACGCGCGGAGCGGGATAATGCAATTGATAATTATATCGGTGAGGACTATATGGATGTTCTGGCGGATGGCTGCTGGGAGAAATATTTTACCGAGAAACCGCCGGTATTTAAAAAAGAAGAGAAGGCGGCCTGGCTTGCCGAATACGCGAAGGACGTCACGCTCGGATCGGATGCGTTTTTCCCGTTTGATGATAACGTTGAGCGCGCGTTCCGCAGCGGCGTGAAATATATCGCGCAGCCGGGCGGGTCGATCCGCGACCAGGATGTGATCGATGCATGTGACAGGCATGGAATCGTTATGAGTTTTACGGGGTTACGGTTGTTCCATCACTAAGAAAAACGAATATGCGAATGTAGCTGCCATGCTGGATTTAAAATTAGCATGGCAGTCTTTATGTATGAATGAAAAGAACCGCCGCATGATGAAATAATTCATCAAACGGTGGCTCTTTTTATTGAACTATGAAAGGTTTTCAGATTTTATTTTTTACCAATCATTTTAACCTTTTTAAGGGTTATTTTTCCGGAATAAGTGTCCCCTAAAATTGAAATATTGATTTTCAATTTAGTAGCGCCTTCCGGACACTTATCCAAATCAACTGTTACCGTGCAGTCTTTTACTTTTGACTGAGGAGATACTGCAGTAAACCGATTCGGTACGTATTGATCATAACTATTTGGATCTTCTACGTCTGTGTCAAGTTTTACTGCCGTATTGATACCATCCTGTTCGATTGAGTATGTTGCTTCCACAGCCTGATACAGATCACGGTAATTTTCTGGAAGACCGCACTCTGTCAACTCAATTTGAATAGCATCATTCCACTGAACAGAATTAACTGTTACTTCTGTTTTGTCTGACGGGAGTGTAAGCTCTAAATCATCAACAGGACCAGTTGGTACATTAGGATCCGGAGTTTCGATCGGCTTTGTTGGTGCTTCGATTCGATTACTGAGGTCCGGAGCAGTAGCTTTGGCATCTTCTGAGAATGCCCAGGAAGCTACAACATAGTTACTTCCACGGAATACAAAGTACACATCATGTTTTCCGGTAACGGTCTTCGTAGTTTCCACACTCTTGTAAACATATTTTTCATTTGTTGTCTCTAAAATATCAATTGCAGCGACTTTGTTCTCAATTTTAGTTGGATCATCAATGAACAATTCTACTCTTCCAGCATCTGAAATGGAATAATACTCCATACCGAAATTCTTAAGTCCTTTCTCGCCGAAATTAACACCCTTGATACATGTCCAGTCTCCTGTATCAATCTGGTCAAGTACCATTGGGGAACCATTAATAGAACCCAAAACCATTGTATCATCTCGCAAAGATTTTACACCAGCGCTCGAAGCAGCAGTTGTAGCATTGATGTACTTGACAGAACCATCTTCATTCTTGTAAGGCTCAAAATCCTCAATCTGTGAAGCGCCTTCGTAGCTAGGAGTGATGGAGATAGCATCCGTCGCTTTATCTACGGAAATCTCATCTACATGAAGATTTCGATACTGCTTGTTATCACGGAACAATGTGTTGCCCAGTATTGTTGAGTGATAGAAGATGTAGTCATGGCCTTTGAATGACTGCATGTGGTGATGGTTGTTATAGCTTTCACCGTAGATGGCACTCGGGTTGTCAAGGATTGCTCCCAGATATTTCAGGTCTTCTGTACTTTCCTGTGCTTCAGGGTCAAAAGTAATGTTCATCGGATCTTTAGATACGTAGCATCCGATCTGGCCGGAACCAAGATTGTTTACAGCGCCGATTGGTTTCTGCAGTGAAGGAGGAACCAAAAAGTTAATACAGTAAGAGTAGAAATACTTACCGTGGAACTGGTTGATCTCACTGTCCTCAAACATATAATACGCATCGAGTTTTTTCGGCTCACCATCCAAAAGGACTTTTCCAGTACCCTTCTCAAATTTGATCTTGGCTACACGGCTGGTCTGAGGATGAACTTTTTGTGCCGCTGTCGGATTATTTCCTCCCGGTACGCCTCCGCCAAAGTATACGTAAGCATCTCCTTTGTCATCGACAAGCACAGCTGGGTCGAAGCACCAAACGACATCGGAGCAATTCGGCGTGGACTGGTTGAATAGAACTTTACCCAGATCATCTTTCCACGGGCCGGTCGGAGAATCACCCTGAACATATCCGACTGCGCCGCCGTTCGTGTAGAAGATGTAGTACTCGTCTTTTCCATCGCCGTCACCGTCGATTTTCAGTCCAGAAGGAGCCCATGCTTTTGTTCCCCATCCACACTTTGTTTTGTCCTTTGGTGCAACAGAGGATAGATCATTTTTCAAGTTTAGATTATCCAGTGTTCCCTCATCCGTCCAGTTGACCATATCCTTTGTAGAAAGTATCGTTAAGGAATGATTGTTGTATCCGTTTTTCGCTAATACACCTGCTTCGTAATCAATACCTTCCGTCGTACCGTATACATACAATTTTCCGTCATTATCTGAATTGTCGATACAAGTAGGATCGGCAATAAAATCAAAATTAGTCAGCATACTGTCCACGTTGTGCGCTACTCCATACGGAGTCGTGTACTGGATCGGCGGTGTGAGCAGGATCTTGTCGTCGTACCAGTTGTTGTTAGCGATATGCTGCGCGAAAATATTGTCAGTCCGTTTGTTATACAATTCCGCACCGGCTTCAGCCAGCGTTACTGCTTTGCCGTCTTTGTATGCGACGATACTTTTGCTTTTATCTGACCATCCTAATGTATAATCATTAAAGTAGTCGTAACTCTGGGTGGATGGCGCGAAAGTCGGTTTCACAGTTGGAACCGGAGTCGTCGTATTCTGATCCGGAGCTGTACTCTGACCCGGAGCTGTACTCTGACCCGGAGCGGCACTCTGACCCGGGTTGCTGCTCTCGCCCGGAGCTGCGCTCTGAGCCGGATTACTGCTCTCGCCCGGGGCCGCGCTCTGGGCTGGATTACTGCTTGCGCCCGGGGCCGCGCTCTGAGCTGGACTATTGCTGGCTGCAGGAGCCTGGCTCGTCGTTGGAGCATTGCTTGTTATCGGTGGATGAACTAGTTTCTTTTTCACGTTTACCTTTACCTTCACTTTTAATTTTTTGTTTTTCTTTGACGTTACTGTGATTGTTGCTGTGCCGGCGCTCTTTGCTTTGATCACGCCTTTTTTGCTTACCGTGGCAACTTTCTTTTTGTTTGTTTTGTAAGTGACAGCCTTACTTGCTTTTTTGGGTTTCACCGTTTTAACTTTCAGTTTAAAGGTTTTTCCCACTTCCAAAGAGACCTTCTTTTTGTTCATCGTGATCTTCTTTGGTTTTGATGCCGCCTGTATCGTCATGTCGTTACTCCAGATGCTCGTAAATGTCATCACGCCGACGAGAGACATACAGACAGTTTTTCTGAGTTTTTGCCTCATCCAATACCCTCCTTTTTTGTGTAGTCATGTGTTGTGTCCTATTGTGCATATCATTTGATGTATTTTGCATTTTTACGGCAACACATGAACAATTGCTACATAAATCAGTGTACCCTATATGAAAAGTTTTGTCAACCAATCCGGGACATGAAAAAAGGCTTATATTCCCATAAATTTGGGGAGTAAAGAGAAACCGTTCACAAAAAACTTGTGCGGGGACAAGATTTTTGATATATTGGTAGTGGGAAATCAGGGAGTACGATCGTAATTAACAATATGTGCAAAAATGATACACGGAAATGAGGGTAATTATGCAAAGGATATTGGTAGTGGATGATGTGGAAGTGAATCGCGAACTGCTGCGCAATATGCTGGAAGATGAATACATTGTGGAGACGGCAGAGGATGGGGAGCAGGCAGTACAGAAGCTGGGAGGATACGAGGACGAGATAGTGGCGCTTTTACTCGATCTGCAGATGCCGAAAATGGACGGATTTGCCGTTATGAGTGAGATGAAAGCGCGGGGATGGCTGAAACATATCCCAGTGCTTGTCATAAGCGGCGAAGACGCGGTGGAAATTGAAAACCAGTGTTTTGAGCTGGGCGTTTCGGATTTTGTCCACAAACCATTTGAGGCTTCAATCGTCAGAAACCGGATACGCAACACGGTGGAATTATTTGCCTGCAAAAACCAGCTGGAACATAAAATAGAAGAACAATCGGAAACGATGAAAAAGCAGGACGAGATCATACGGATGCAGGCAGAACAGCTGAGAAACGCGAAACCATTTAATAATCTGATGATGGAATTTCAGTGCGCGATCATGGAAGTCGAAACGAAGTTAAAAGTGTTAAATGAGGAATTTTCCCAGGAGTATAACCGGAATCCGTTTGAATCGATCAAAAGCCGGTTGAAGTCTCCGGAGAGCATATATGAGAAATTGAGGCGGAAAGGATATGCTTCAACGGTGGAAAATATCCGCGAGAAACTGACGGATGTCGCGGGAATCCGGGTGATCTGTTCATTTCCGGATGACATTTACCGCCTGGCGGAGCTATTTATCAAACAGGATGATATCATTCTCATCAAGAAAAAGGATTACATAAAAAAACCGAAAAAAAACGGGTACCGCAGCCTGCATCTGATCGTGGATATACCGATCTTTCTGTCAAATGAGAAGAAGTATATGAAGGTGGAAGTCCAGTTCCGCACGATTGCTATGGATTTTTGGGCGAGCGTGGAACACAAACTGAAATACAAAAAGAATGTGAAAAATGCGGATGAAATCGTAGGTTTATTAAAAGTATGCGCGGACTCGATCGAAGTACTCGATTATCAGATGCAGGATATCCGGGATAAGATCGATCAGTCCAAAGAATGAGCGGCCAACAAAAAGGGCCTTACGTCCCGGTATCCCGCAATCCCGGTGTGTAAAGCCTTTTTTGTGATATCTGTGAATTGTCTGCAGATCTGGATAACAGATCGTTTATTCTTCTGTTTTTGTTTCTGTTTCGTTTTTGGAAAGGCCGTCACGCCATGCTTCCAATTTTTTTGTCGAGGCATCAATCGTTTTCTGGCAAATGTCCGGGAGCTTGTCGCCCCACGCCTTAGAAGCCTGCTCATAGCCTTTTTTGATCGCAGCGATCATCTCGTCTGCTTTCGTAGCGTCTCCGCCACTTAACGCTTGTGCCATTTGAACAAATCTGTCACTTGTCTGCTCGACACCCCAGTAACCATCATCTGCAATGTCTTTCTGAGCCTGGGCAATCGTTGCCGCGTCCGCATTCACATTTTTGAACAGATCAGAAAGTGATGTATACTTATTTGCCTGTTCACCCAGAAGCTGTTTTACCAGATTCTGAAGCTGTTGATTTTTCGTTTTCAGCTCGGATTTCATTTTCTTTACGATACTGGAATAATCCTTAACGGTATTGGCATCCTTGCCACTGGTAGTATTAGACGGCTCATAAACGACACCAGCGTCATCTTTGGCAGATGTCGAGTCAGACGTTTTCTTATCATCCGGCTTCGTAGTCTTGTTGGAAGTCGTAGGATAAGTCGTAGTCTGTGCATTCGTTACTCCATAAACACTCATTCTTTTTCCCTCCTTGGTCTGAAAATATGGATAAATTTAGTTCTCTAACATATATATCGGAAGAAGGAGCACAAACTTAACCTTGTTATTGTAAAAAAATAGAGGTATTATAGTATTATAGTGAGGTGTACGCCATGATAAAAAAGATTGTTTTGTTTACTAAGGGGATCGAGACGCTGTGGTTTTTTTCTGAGCAGATGGGAAAGACATTTGAACTGCTCGGTTACGAAGTGTTTTATTTTGACCAGTGCAAGGAATACCGCAGTCTGAGCGATCTCATCTGGTTTTGCGAGCCGGGGGTGACGGCCGCGATCAGTTTTAATTTTGACGGCTGCTGCGGGGAAGATTATTTTATTGATTCCGAAGGCGTTTCTTTTTTTGATGCGAGGGAGATCATGTTTTTGAATATTGTGGTAGACCATCCTTTTTATTATCACAAGTTCCTCCCCTACCTGCCACGGGATTATACGCAGATTTCAATCGACCGGGAGCACGAGGCTTATCTGAAACGGTTTTTCCCGCAGATCAAACGGGGGCCGTTTATGCCGCTGGGCGGAACGGGACTTTGGAACCAGGATCAGATGCCGGGCTGGGAGGACCGCTGTTATGATATCGTATTCGCGGGAAATTATAATCCGCCCTCGACATTTGAGGGAGCGATCACGAGGCACGGGAAGGAGTACGCTGATTTTTATTATGATATTATCCATGATCTGATCCAGCATCCGTGGAGATCGATGGACGAAGTGATCATTGAACATCTGAACCGGGATGTGGAGGATATTACGGAAGAGGGCCTGAAAGATACACTTCCCAATATGATATTTATTGACCTGTACGTGCGGCACTATTTTCGTGGAGAGGTGGTAAAAACACTTGTGGACAGCGGCCTGAAAGTCCACTGTTTCGGGGCGGGCTGGGATCATTTGGACTGCCGTCATCCCGAAAATATCGTGAACGGAAATGTTCTTGATTCGCTCGGGTGCCTGCAGCAGATCAGCCGGAGCAGGGTTTCGTTAAATGTGATGCCCTGGTTTAAGGACGGGGCGCATGACCGCGTGTTCAATTCCATGCTGAACGGGGCGGTATGTGTGAGTGACGGATCAAAATATATGGATGAAATATTGATAGATGGGAAAGATTACATCAAATATGATCTTGCCTGTCTGACGGAACTGCCGGGGAAGATAAGGGAACTATTGGTAGATAGGGACAGATGGGAAGACATTGTGAAGAACGGCTATAAAAAGGCGGTGAACGGACATACATGGGCGGACCGCGCCCGGTTCCTGCATTCAGAAATTCTTTGCAAGATACGATAAAGTGTGTTAAAATATGTCCTGATGGACTATTATACAGTATACATAAAACAATAATTGAGATTGGGAGAATGATATGGCTGGAAATAAAGGTAAGAAGAAAAAGCAAAAAAAGCAGAAAAAGCATCCTAAGTTTTGGCTCGGCTTTAAAATATTTCTGTTAATGTTTCTTGTTACGCTTCTCGTAGTGGGTATTGTATTTTATGTAAAATATGGACGGGACATTTTCAGATTACAGGATGAGGCGGTCCAGTTGGTAAAGGGCGCGACGGAGGAGACATTCCGCGAGTCGGAGACGACGATCGCCTATAATTCAAAAGGGAAGCAGATCGCGGTGCTCAAAGGCGAAAAGGATTCCTATTATCTGCCGATTGATGAGATACCGAAGTATGTGCAGGATGCTTTTATTGTTACGGAGGATAAGAAATTTTACGAGCACAACGGAATTGATGCCGGGGGCATCGTGCGCGCTGTCTGGGTGCAGATCAAAAACAGCGGCGAGATTTCCCAGGGAGCCAGTACGATCACGCAGCAGCTCGCCAGGGGGGTATACCTGACAACGGAGAAAACATATGAGAGGAAGATCAAGGAAATTTTTATCGCGCTGGAACTTGAAAAGAAATTCAATAAAAAACAGATATTAGAATTTTATCTGAATACGATCTACTTTTCCAATGGCTATTATGGGATCGAGGCGGCGGCGAAAGGGTATTTCAGCTCCAGCTGTAAGGATCTGAGCCTGTCGCAGCTCTGCTTTTTGTGCGCGATCCCGAACAGTCCGACCCGCTACGATCCGGTCAAGAACAAGCAGAATACGCTGGAGCGAAGGGACCGCATTCTGAGACAGATGCTGGAGGATAAAGTGATCACGCAGGAAGAGCATGATACGGCGGTAGCGGAAAAGATCAAACTCAATGTTACGGAGCCGGTGAAGAGAAACTTTATCCAGACATTTGTGACATACTGCGCTACGCGGAAGATCATGGAGTATAACGGCTTCAAATTCCAGAATACGTTTGATTCGAAAAAGGAAGAACAAAAATACGATGACGACTACACGGATGCCTATGCGGCGGCACAGAAACAGCTTTTGAACAGTGGATACCGCATTTATACGTCGATCGACCTGAAAAAGCAGAAGGCGCTTCAGGAAGCGGTCAATACGAACCTCTCGGCGTTTACGGAAAAGAATACGAACGGTATTTATAAAATGCAGGGGGCAGCCGTATGTATCGACAATAAGACCGGAAGGGTCGTAGCCATCGTCGGAGGGAGGAGCCAGAAGACGAGCGGCTATACGCTGAACCGCGCGTACCAGTCGTTCCGCCAGCCGGGGAGCAGTATTAAGCCCGTCATCGTGTATACGCCGTCCCTGGAGCGGGATTACACACCGGACACGACGGTGAACGATCACAAATTCGAGGGCGGGCCTTCGAATGCAAATGGAAAATATTCCGGCCACATTTCGCTGCGTTATGCGGTGGAACAGTCGAAAAATACGATTGCCTGGCAGTTGTTTGACGAACTGACTCCGAAGGTGGGACTGCAGTATCTTTTGGAGATGAATTTTTCAAAGATTGTGGATGATGATTATTTCAGCGCGTCTTCCCTCGGGGGACTCACGTATGGATGCAGTCCGCTGGAGATGGCTTCGGCGTACGCGACGATAGAAAATGACGGAAAATACCGGGAACCGACATGTATTGTAAAAATCCTCGATGCCGATGGAAATACGATCGTGAAAAATGATGTGGATGAGAAGTACATCTATGATTCCAAAGCGGCAAATACGATGACGGATATTTTAAAAGGGGTGCTCACAAAGGGCACCGGCGTCGGTCTGGGCCTGGACAACGGAATGACAGCCGCGGGTAAGACCGGTACGACGAATGATAAAAAAGATGGCTGGTTCTGTGGATTTACGCCGTATTATACGACGGCTGTATGGATCGGGTGTGATAATCCGACGACGATAAATGATCTGTCGGGAGCGTCTTATCCTGGCAGGACGTGGAAGATGTTTATGAATACGATACATGCGGATCTGGAGACGAAACCGTTTCCGTTTGAGGAGCGGGGAGATCTCGACGACGATGATTCTCCGTCGAAGCCGTCCTATTCAAATAACGATCATTCGGATGATGATGACGATGATGATAAACCGGCGAAAAAGCCGAAACAGACGAAGAAACCAAAAGTGACGAAAAAGCCGGCGGAAGATGAAGATGATGATGAGCCAGATGACATGGATACGGATCCAGCGCCGGAACCGGATGATGTCGGAGGCGGAGATGGTGCTCAGCCGCCGGACGGCGCAGACCAGCCGCAGGATAATCCGGATCAGAGCGGAAGCACATCAAATGATGATACCGGATTCAGTCAGGATGACACCACCTTCCAGGGGGAGGATGGCGCCACCCAGCCGTGATTTTTTGAACCCGGTGTACCATCAGGCTATGTTCTGGGTTTTACACAATAAGTAGTATTGCCCGCTGCGGCCTTCGGTTGATTTCTGTGATCACAGATCAGCCGGAGGCTGTCCGTATTTTTTCAGTATTTTCTGAATGCGCTCGGACGGATCCAGAAGTTCTGCGATCGAAAAATCGTGGTTCAATGTATTGATAAGGAGTGCAATATATTTACTCATATCGACATTGATATAATACTCTTTTGATAATACTTCTTTCGGCTGATAAACGAGGTTCGTCGTCATCAGACGATAGATCAATCCGCTCTCGTACGCCTTATCAAATTTCTCCAGTCCATTTGTAAAAAGACCAAAGGTTGAAGCGACAAAAATGCGGTTTGCTTTTCTCCGTTTTAACTCCGTGGCGACGTCGATGATACTTTCACCTGAGGAGATCATATCGTCTATCACGACGACATCTTTTCCCTCGACGTCCGCGCCTAAAAATTCGTGGGCGACGATCGGATTCCGTCCCTCTATGATCTTTGTATAATCGCGCCGTTTATAAAACATACCCATATCGACACCGGCGACACCGGCAAAATAGATCGCGCGTCCGGTAGCGCCTTCGTCTGGACTTATCACCATCAGGCGGTCCGGGTTCATCTGGAGATCCGGCACGTTTTTCAGCATGGCCTTGATAAACTGGTATGTGGGCTGGATCGTTTCGAACGTATTGAGCGGAATGGCGTTCTGCACACGAGGATCGTGAGCATCAAACGTGACGATGCTCTCCACGCCCATATTTACAAGTTCCTGCAGTGCCAGTGCACAGTCTAAGGACTCCCTGGAACTGCGCTTGTGCTGGCGGCTTTCATATAGAAAAGGCATAATGACAGTAATTCGTCTTGCTTTTCCGCTGACTGCGGCGATCATTCGTTTCAAATCCTGAAAGTGGTCATCCGGGGACATGCGGTTGATCTGTCCGCAGACTTTATACGTAAGGCTGTGGTTGCATACATCTACGAGGATGTACAGATCCTTTCCGCGCACGGATTCATTCAGAATGCCTTTTGCCTCCCCGGAGCCAAAGCGCGGGCAAACCGCGTCGATCAGATAGGAATCCTTCTTATAGCTGCTGAAGTGGATCGACTCCAAGTCGTTCGCGCTCTTTGTTCTCCAGGATGAAATATACTTATCTACTTTTTTACCAATCTCGCGGCTGCTTTCCAGAGCAATGATCCCGAGGTCTCCGTAAGGGATGATGTCTGAGAAGTTGTTGTGGCTCATTACTGTGTCCTCCTAAAAATTTATTTTGAATGTATGAATTAAAATGTTTTATAATAAAACATTGGATATGCGGCTGGTAGCGCCATCATTTACGGGACGACGCCTGACGGGTAAATATGGCCTTTTTCAGGCGGATGTCGTCACCTGTCAGCTTTAGCAGCGAGTACCGGCTCGTGATGCGGGAAAAGATGCGCTCGCTGTACTGTTCCCTCAGATCATCAAAAGAGAGGTTCGTGGAAATGATCGTTGATCTCCTGTGGACGAGACGCGTGTCGATCACCTGATACAATTGCGATGAGGTAAAGCTGTTGTTCAACTCCGTACCGAGATCGTCCAGAATCAGCAGGTCGCAGTCCAGAATGTAGGAGACGACAGCATTCTTTTCTACCGAACTTAATGCTTTGTCAAACTTATTTTTTTCCAGTATATCAAATAAGCCAAGAGATGTTAAATAGACGACAGTGTGAGAATGATCCAGCGCCTCTTTTGCGATACAATGGGTCAGAAACGTTTTCCCGACTCCGGTATTACCGTAAAGCAGAAGGTTATCGTGTGATTCATTAAAATGGTCGCAGAAGAACAGGGCAGTCTCGTGTATTTTGCGGATATTATCCCTCGGCGTCAGCCCCGTTGTATCCTCCACATAGTCATCCGGGTAATATTCTTCGTTAAAATGGGAAAAATTTTCACTTTTCAGTATTTCCTGCAGGTTTGACTGCTCATATAGATATTCTACGATTTTTTTCTGAAAACAGTGGCATTTTTCGTTCCCGATGTAACCGGTGTCCCGGCAGTCCGGGCAGTCAAAAAATGGCTGCAGATAATCAGCGGGATACCCGTGCTGCGTTAGGAGCACTTCTTTCTTCCGTGTAATGACGGATATGTCATGCTTGAGCTGACGGACATCTGCTTTTGTTCCGTCAAATGTGGATTTCGCCATTTTGACGGAGAGGTCTGCGATGATATGATCGAGCTCGTCCCATTCGGGGATGGCCTCCTGGATCTCTTTCTTCCGCGCGAGAAGGAGCCGGCTGTTTTTTAACTGTGCTTCATTGTACTGCGCGTATAAGCTGTTATACTGATCGTTTTGTAACTGCATAAAAATCTCCGTATCGTTATTGGTGAAGAAGTTGTTTTTCTAAATCCGCATATTCTTCCCTGGAATATTCTCTCTGTGGAAAATGCTGAAATTTATTTTTATTTCGGCGGGCGGCGGCACCGCTCTTGCCGGGGGAAGCGTTTTTCTGGCGGAAAAAGGATTTGTCACAGTCCTCAATGTCTTTCAGGGAAGTGACGCCTTTTTTGTGCCAGTCCGCTAAGATCTTCGCCGTGTAATTCAGGTTTGTGTCGCCTGACTGCAGGACAGTCCTGCTGCACGCTTCTTCTAAAACAGCGTCGGGAAAATGATAGACTTCCCATTTATCGATCACGGCTTTTTCCGCTGGCGCGAGAGCGCGTTTGATGCCGAGCGCCTTTGTTATGACGCGATATGTACCGTTAAAGGAAGAAACTTCGTCCTCGGCGTCTTCGACCGTGCGGACTCCTTTTCCCGCCCAGTCGATAGCGATGGCTTCGAGATAGCGGGGATTTCTTTTTCCCCGGGACAGCGCGGTTTCATAAAGCGTAATGACTAGATCGAGTGAGAAACCCAGATCCGACATGAGGTACAGAACGAGCTGCATGTGCGCGTCACTGAGCGTTGTTCCGAGTAATGCCTCCACCATGCTGAGGCAGGATTCGATTTCCGCGTCCTTTTTCAGCGCCTCCGCCTGAAGAGGGGAGTAGGTATGCCGTTTCGGAATATCTGGCTGTACGCGGTCCGGCTGAATGAGATGGGGCTGCGCTGGCTTGGCAGGGGTGGCATCAGCGGGTTCTGATCTGGCAGCCGACGTTTCCGCCGCTGCAGTGTCGTATGCCGTGTTCGTGTCATATGCGTTCTGCTCCGACTGCCTGCCCTGGTTAGAGAGAATACTGTCACCAGGGAGCGCGTTGTTGCCGGATAGTGGGAGCAGGGAAATTTCGATGATCTGCCCGGCGGCTTCCGAGATTGAGAGAACACCCTGTTTTTCCCAGTACCGGAGAGCGCGGACGATATCCGCTTCCGTGTTTGAAAGCATGTCCGCCATACTCTCGACCGTCAGTACAGGCGAAGCTTCATGGAGCTGCCGCAAAAGATAGAGGTAAACTTTTACAAAGCTGCCGTTTGCCTGCGGCATATATGTATCGATAAAAATATCAGGAACCTGCGTTATGTTCTGTGAAAAATAATTTGTTAATGAAAACCCCATTGTCTACCATATCCTCCTCAAAAAATAATTCCCTCTGCATAAAGCATAACCTAAAATTTGATTTCTGTAAATAGCAAAAAAATTGTACCTTTTCAGTAGAAAATAAGGTGTGGAAAGTGTGGAAGATGTGGATAACTTCAAATCGAACATACTATATATGTAGAAGAAAAGTATAGAAAGTACGAAAAACCGTTATTTGATAAAAATAACACAGGAAATAAAGTTATTCACAAATTTTGTAAACAAAAAAACTATCCACAGTCGCTCTTTTCTACTGATTGTTGATAAGGCTGTGGATAGTGTGGATAAACTAGCAATCAACGAGTGCTTCGCCAACCTCTACAATGTTTCCCGCCCCCATTGTTATCAACAGATCACCCGTGGTTAAATTTTTTTCTAAAAATTTTTCAATGCTCTTAAAATCACCAAGATACGTTGCGCTGTTTCCTGACTTTATGATCAGATTTTCGATATCTTTGGAAGAGATGTCTCCGGGATCCTGCTCCCTCGCCGCGTATATGTCAGCGAGGAGAACATGGTCTGCCGCGCACAGCGACTCGGCCAGTTCATGGAGAAGGCTTTTCGTCCGGGTGTACGTATGCGGCTGGAAAGCGACCCACAGCTTTTTGTGCGGATAATGTTTTGCGGAGGCCAGCGTCGCCGCGATCTCAGTCGGATGATGGGCGTAGTCGTCGATGATGACTGCCCCGTTGTATTCGCCCTTGCGCTCAAACCGCCTCTCTGTCCCTTTGTATTTGGAAAGGCCGTTCTGAACGGTCTGCGCCGGAATGTCAAACAGGGAAGACAGGGCGAGGCAGGCAAGCGTGTTTCCTATATTATGCTTACCTACGATCTCCAGTGCATATCGCTCATCTGTCTTCTCCCCGGATCTGACGAGGGTGAAGCTGCCGCGGCCGAACTCATCATAGGCGATATCAGCCGCATGGAAATCGGCGCCCGGATCATCGACAGAAAAAGTCAGCACGCGGCAGGGAAGGCCGCCAGTAATTTCGTCGAGATTTTCAATATCCGAGCTTATGATCAATGTCCCGTGTTCCGGCAGAAGTTCCGCAAACTTACGGAAACTGCGGCGGATGTCGGCCAGATCATGAAAGAAATCCAGATGATCTTCTTCTATATTTAATATAATACCTATCGTTGGAAAAAAGTTCAGGAAACTATTTGTGTATTCGCAGGCTTCTGTAATAAAATTTTTGGATCTGCCGATCCGGAGATTTCCACCTATGGCGGGCAGGATCCCGCCCACGGAGATCGTGGGATCCATGCCGGCTTCTAACATGATATGGGAAGCGATGGACGTCGTAGATGTTTTGCCGTGCGTTCCCGCCACAGCCACGGCTGTCGTATAATTTTTCATCACCTGGCCGATCATGGAGGCACGGGTCATCATGGGGAGATCAAGTTCTTTTGCCCGTTTAAATTCAGGATTTGTTTCTGAAATGGCCGCCGTGTAAACGACAAAATCAATATCAGGAGTAATATTTTCACTTGATTGTTCATATACTATTTTTATTCCGAGATCTTCCAAATGTTTGGTAATTTTGGATTTTGACCGGTCGGATCCTTTTATCGTAAATCCCATAAATTGAAGAAGTTCGGCAAACGCGCTCATACTTATGCCGCCGATTCCAATGAAATACGCGGTTTTGGGAGTGCTGAAATCAATTTGATACATGGATCATTTACCATCCTTTCCTTGTTTTGATTACCATAAGTATAAATCTATTATATGAAAAAGACAAGAAGAAAGGTGAAAATAATTTAGTTTTGAAAAATTTGCCGTCAAAAAATAGGATTTTGTGCAATAGTTACAAAAAAGCAAAAAAAATAAAAAAAAAATTATAAAAAATGTTTATTTTTTTACCAATGTATGCTATAATCTTTATATAGTTTAACCGGCCCGCGGAGGTCACGTCTCTCGTGGGTACTACTTACAACAGGGGTGATCACATGATCAAAAAAGAAATGATAGCTATGTTACTGGCTGGAGGGCAGGGTTCACGTCTTGGCGTCCTGACGGCAAACGTAGCAAAACCTGCTGTTGCTTTTGGGGGAAAGTATCGTATCATTGATTTTCCGTTGAGTAATTGCATTAATTCTGGGGTTGATACTGTCGGGGTTTTGACACAGTACCAGCCGCTAAAGCTGAATACTCATATCGGCATCGGTATTCCTTGGGATCTCGATCGGAATGTAGGAGGGATTTCCGTTCTTCCGCCGTATGAGAAAAGTACAAGCAGTGAGTGGTATACCGGCACGGCTAATGCCATTTATCAGAATTTAAAGTATATGGATCAGTACAATCCGGACTATGTCCTCATATTGGGCGGCGACCATATATACAAGATGGATTATCAGGTAATGCTGGACTTTCATAAGTCAAATCAGGCAGACGTTACATTGGCTACGATTCCGGTTCCGATCGAAGAGGCCAGCCGCTTTGGGGTTTGCGTCACAGATGAGAGCGGCAGGATTTCAGAATTCCAGGAGAAGCCGGAACAGCCGAGGAGCAATCTTGCATCTATGGGAATATACATTTTCTCATGGCCGGTGCTGAAAGAAGCGCTTATCACACTGAAAGACCAGCCTGGATGCGACTTTGGAAAACACATTATTCCTTATTGTCATGAGAGGGGGGATCGAATCTTCGCTTATGAATTCAATGGTTACTGGAAGGATGTGGGAACACTGGGGTCCTATTGGGAATCCAATATGGAACTGATCGATCTGATTCCGGTGTTCAATCTGTACGAGGAATTTTGGAAGATTTATACGAAGAACGAGTGGCTCAGGCCACAGTATATCTCGAATTCATCTGTCATAAACAAAGCGATTATGGGAGATGGGTGCGAAGTATACGGGGAGGTTTACAATTCTGTGATCGGTTCGAACGTAGTGATTGAAGAAGGAGCAGTCGTGCGCGATTCGATCATTATGAATTCAGCGAGGATCGGAAAGAATACGATCCTGGACAAGACGATCGTAGCGGAAGACACGGTGATCGGAGCCGGATGTGTATTGGGGGCTGGCGACGATGGCGTGGTAAACCAGGTAAAACCGGATGTATACGCGTTTAATCTGGTTACGGTCGGTGATAATACCGTTATTCCGGACGGAGTGACGATTGGAAAAAATACTGCCATATCAGGAGTGACGACGAAGGAAGATTATCCGAATGATACACTGGAAGGTGGCGGAACTTTGATAAAGGCAGGTGACATTTTATGAGGGCGATAGGTATTATTTTAGCTGGTGGAAGCAGCAAACGTATGACGGAACTTACGACAAAGAGAGCTACATCTGCGTTGCCGATTGCAGGAGGTTATCGCAGTATCGACTTTGCACTCAGCAGTATGTCGAATTCCCATATAAGTAAGGTTGCTGTGTTCACCCAGTTCAATTCAAAATCACTGACTCAGCATTTGAATTCTTCCAAATGGTGGGACTTTGGTCGAAAACAGGGCGGATTATTTGTATTTACTCCGACTCAGACACAGGACAACAGTTACTGGTACCGGGGAACCGCGGACGCGATCGCGCAGAACATAGATTTTTTGAAGACGAGCCACGAGCCGTATGTGGTGATCGCTTCCGGAGACTGTGTTTACAAACTCGATATGAACAAAGTGCTTGAGTACCATTTGAGTAAAAATGCAGATATAACCATTGTTACGAAGGATCTCGGGGAATCAGACGACCCAAGCAGATTCGGCGTGGTTTCGGTGGATGAGGATGGATTGGTTACGGAACTGGAAGAAAAACCGATCGTAACTTCGAAGACGACAGTATCCACGGGAATATACGTAATCCGGCGAAGGCAGCTGATAGACCTGATCGAGCGCGCCGGAAATGAGGGCGGGTTTGATCTGGTAAAAGATATTTTCATAAGATATCGCGGAGTAAAAAAGATTTATGCTTACCAGATGGACTCATACTGGAGCAACATTACGACAGTTGATTCTTATTTTAAAACCAATATGGATTTTCTCAACAGGGAGATCAGGGATTACTTTTTCAATCAGTATCCGACGGTTGAGTCAAAAATCGAGGATCTGCCGCCGGCCAAATACAATGCCGGATCAAAAGTTACAAACAGCCTGGTTTCCAGCGGATGTATCGTCAATGGCGAGGTGAGGGATTCCATTTTGTTTAAAGAAGTATACGTAGGTAACAACTGCACCATTCGTAATTCCATTATTTTGAATGATGTGTACATTGGCGATAATACCTACATTGAAAATTGCATCGTTGAGAGCCATGATACAATTCGAGCAAACTCCAATTATGTTGGAGAACCGGATAAAATCAAAATAGTGTTGGAAAAGAATGCGCGTTACGTACTGTAAGAACAGTAAGGAGGATAATTGGGATGCAAATAACAGATATTCGCATTCGAGTTGTGAGTAACGATTCCAAGATGAGGGCGGTAGCGTCAGTGACATTTGATGATTCTTTTGTCGTTCACGATATCAAAGTCATCGAAGGGGAAAAAGGTTTGTTTATTGCGATGCCGAGTAAGAAGACTCCAAATAATGAATACAGGGATGTGGCACATCCGATCAACGGGGAGATGAGAAACTTACTGCAGGAAGCAATATTGGAGCGTTTTAAAAAGGCACTAGATGAATTACCGGATGAAGATTAAAAATGTTTCAAATTAAAGTCCTGACCATGACGCTGGGGATGATGGCGGCGTGGTTGGGGTTTTTCTGTTTTTTCTGGAGATTTATGTGATTGATAGGCTGTGAATAGTGTTGTACATTTTAACTAAAAAAGGGTGAATAAATTTGTGCAAAATTTACATAGATTTGTTTTTGCCTTTGTATATAATGTAATTAAGAAATCTTGATTGATTTCTTGTAGTATGATCTCAGCAGGCAACCAGAGTGTCTGTGGTCGTAAAAGTACACGTGGCTTTGTCAGAGGAGTGACGTGTATTGACATTAGAGGGGTTGCACAGTTTCCACAATCTGACTAGGTTGATAAAACCGAAAGAAAATGTGCCGAAAGGTTTCGTGTAAGTGCGAAACCTTTTGTTTTATAATGGGGCTATCTTATAGCCTACGAGGATGATATCGCAAAGTCCGACTCATGGGATGACCTGAAGACGATAGCTCAACCAGTCAGCAATACTTTGTGACGAGGTAAAAAGGCAGGTATAGTTTTATGACAATTGAAGAAGTTCTCGCGAAGAACGAAAAACAGATATTTGACCGCAAAAGTATACAGATCAAACCTGTAGATCTGTCAGATACTATCTGCGCTTTTGCAAATGCGGACGGCGGCACGATTGCTATTGGCATTTCGGACAAGCACCGCAGAATCGAGGGTGTCGATTATCACGAGGAGCAGTTGAATGAAATTCTGCGGACACCGATAGATTTCTGTAATCCGACGGTTCCGATAACCACGGAGATGGTAGAATGCGTAAACTATGAAGGCAAGCCGGATCATGTGCTTCTGATGCACATTGAGGCCAGTCCGCTGCTCCATGCAAATCAGGCTGACGAGGCATTTCTTCGTGTCGGAGATAAAAGTAAAAAGCTGGATTTCACCGATCGCATGACTCTGATGTATGCCAAAGGTGTGCGCTACTTCGAGGATGAGCCTGTGGCCGATGCCACCATCGAAGATCTTGACCTGGATTTTGTGAGATGCTACTGCGAGCGCATTGGATACACAAAGTCTCCTCAAAAATATGTCCGGGAGAACAAGAAGTTCGTCACGGTTAAGGATGGCAGGGATCAGGTCTCCGTGGCTGCAATCCTGCTGTTCGGCAAGAATCCGCAGCTTTTCTTCCCTCGCGCTTTTATCCGCTTTATCCGTTACGACGGCACGGAGGCAAAGGTCGGTAAGGACATGAACGTGATCAAGGACGTGATATTCGAAGGTCGCATTCTGGAGCAGGTGGAAAAGGCCGTCGATTTCATTAAAATTCAGATGAAGGAAAAGACCTATCTCGGTCATGACGGCATCTTCGTTACCGAAGAAGAATATAGCGAATTCGTCCGCACCGAGATTGTGGTTAATGCGGCTACTCACCGAGATTACGGAATTAAAGGCACGGATATTCAGATCAAAATGTTCGATGACCGTTTGGAAGTGGATAGTCCCGGCACCTTCGCCGGGATGGTGAAAAAAGAGAACATCCGCTATACCCATTTCTCCAGAAATCCGAAGATAGCCGCGTTCCTGAAGGATTACGGCTATGTGAAGGAATACGGCGAGGGCGTTGACCGGATGTGCAAGGAGCTGGAAGCAATAGGCCTTCCTGATCCGGTATTTAACAACAGCACCTTCATCCTCAAAACGATGGTGATGAGCGCGGATCGAGATCAGAAGCATGTGGGGAATGCGACGATCGAGCTTGAAAATATGAGGATTGGGGAAGAAAACGCGAGGATTGAAGCGTCGAATCCGTGGGAGACGGCAAAAAATGCGTGGATTGAACATGTCAAAAGTCTACGTAAGAATGGAATGATGACGAAAATCACATCCTCAGCTATCATTACCGTTTTGGAAGACCTACGAGAAAGTCAGGTGATCGGCACGCCGGACGTGCAGAAAATCCTAGATTGTAAGGAAACTAAGGCTCTCAGGATTATTACCGAGATGAAAAAAATCGGAATTATAGTGACAGTCAAAGGTCAGGGCAAGGGACGATACATTTTAAATGTATCTGCATGATAAAGCGTTATTTATGGAGGTCAACGAATGAAGGGCACAGAATGTTTTCTTTTCATCTAATTCCTCATTTCTGCGCGGAATTTCAGTTCCGTGGCTTTTTTGCGCATGAAGCAACATTTCTTAGATGTATTTGGTTTTAATAACTTAACTTTTGGAACTTGTGATCAGTAACCGAATTATAGTAATAGCAGGTTAATCTGTCAATCTTTTACATGTGCTTTTAAAAGCATAAAGCAGCCGAGGGGTTGACAAAAAAGAAACCGCATGTTATCCTTTATTCAAAGTGTTTACAATTGTAAATACCGAAAGACAGGAACAATCCATTGTATGAAGATAATTTTCATCAGATGTTTGATACATAGAGAATTTTATAACCTGAGAGGAGGAACTGGGATGAAAGATATATTCCCGAGTATTACGGAAAATGAGTGGCTGCTCATGAAAGTTGTGTGGGAGAAAGGAACGTGCACGGCGGCGGATTTTGTAGAGGGTCTGGAAGGCGTGAAAGACATATCGGCGCGGACGGTGCGCGTGATGATCAACCGGCTGGTCAAAAAGGGCGTGTTGGAGTTCGAAGTTGATCCGCGCAATTCGACGGTACATCATTACCATGCGAAATACACGCAGGAGGAGTGCATCCAGGAGAAGAGCCAGAATTTTAAGAATGCTTATTTTTCCGGGGATGGGAGCCTGATGCTCGCGACGATGGTAAAACAGGAAGATTTGTCGGAACAGGACGTGCAGGAATTGATTTCCTTACTGGAGAGAAGGAAAGGGGACTGATCGTATGGGTCATTTGGTTTTTCTCATATTGCAGATGCGGATGCTGCGGATACAATTTTCCGTAAGTGTACTGGTTCTTACCGTACTCGTGATCCGCGGTATTTACTGGAAGTGCCGGGGCAGGAATCCCTATGTGTACGGGTTTTTGTGGATGCTGCCGCTCCTCGCTCTTTTCACCGGAAAATGCCGGTTATTTGAGCAGGGCGTATTTGAGAGATGGGAGGCGTTTTTCTGGACGATCTTTGATGATATGACGGCATTGGGGGTGTTTTACTGGGGGATGGCGGGGGTGCTCTTCCTCGGATATGTGATCGCGAAGCAAAGACTGATCAGGCGGGGGAGAAAATATCCAGTCTACATGTGCATGGAAACCGGTGGGAAGAAGTGTCTTGTGAGAGTGTCGGATTGCAGGCATTCACCGTATACAATCGGCGTCATTCATCCTTATATCGTGCTGCCGGAAGATTTTCAGAGCCGGTTCACGGCGGATGAACTGGAAATGATACTGCGGCATGAAGCCACGCATATCCGCTGCCGGCACGATCTGTTCTTTTGCATCGCTTCAATATGGAAATGTGTTTTCTGGCTAAATCCGATCATACATTACGGTGTGAAAGTATTTCAGACCGATATGGAAATATTTTGCGACAGTGTGGTGGCGGAGAAGGGGAGCCGCGTGGAATACGGGAAACTGATCCTGAGTGAGGTGACAGGTGCGGTATCCTCTGAAAACATCCTGCAGAAGGTGAACTTTTTCTTTTCGATCAGCGAGTGCCGCACGAGGATCCGGATGCTGGCGGCGTACCGGGAGAAATTTGGCACGTACCGGAAGCGTATTTTCCGGGTCACGGGAATCGTACTTTTCGTATCAGCGGCGGCAGTACTGGCCGGTTCACGATTTGTCGCGAGAGGTGGAAACGGGATCGAGGCGATTCTTTCGATCATGGATGAAGAAGCAGGATGCCGGACGGAACTTACGCTGACGGAGGAGGAATATCGGCAGATCCTGGTAGAGGACAGGGCGGATGAATTGGTCATTGATACGAAAGCGCTCCGGGAAAAGCTGAAGCGGTCTGGATGTCCGGCGGGAGCGGCTTACATATGGTATGACTCGTATTGTTTTGGCCCAGGACTGAATGGCGTGTGGCGGGCAGAGATGGGATGCAATCTGTATGATTCTTCGGCGCGGTATATAACGGTTCAAAAGGTGTGTACCGGTTGGCGCAGGGTCGTTACGTATTTATAAGAAATGGGGGAAATATATGAAAAAAGAGAAGTTTTTAAAGGCTGGTAATTTGTTGTTGAATATTTATGGTTTTCTTTTATTTTTTATGTGTGTTTTCATAGCGGTGAGAAAGGAAAACGCGGTACCTCCCATTTTGCTGGCGCTTTTTGTGTGTCCGTGTTCGTATTGGTTCCTGCGCAGGAAGTGGGGGGAGCGCAGGCCGGTGCTGATCCGAGTTGTACGGGGAGTCGTATTGGGTTTGGCATTTTTCGTATTTTTATTTGTAATCTGGGTAACGCCATATTTCCGGTGCTTTAATTTTGCCGTTTCCCGTGAGGCAAAAGAATATTTTCAGCAGCATATCCAGACGGATGAGATTGAGTATAAAGAAGTTACAGGGATACGAAAGATGGCCCACATGGATTATCAGGAGGTTACAGCTACGATCAAGTACGAAGACCGTCATACACACCAGACGATGCAGCGGGAAATCGTATTATATTTCGACCAGTGTCAAAACAAATATTTTGAAACATTTGAAGAGATGCGACAGTATCGGAGAGAAAACGTGGCGGCGTATTTATATGTTCCGAGCCATTTAAATGAAGTGGAAATAAATAAACGGATCTATGAGGTGGTCGACTATTTGGTGGAGGGTAATTTTGACGGAATCTGGCCGCTTGTGGATGAAGGTTGTAAGGCTAGTTTGACGAAGGAAAAGCGGGAGGCTTGGCAGCAGAAATTGGCATCGCTCGGTGTTTATAAACAGATCACCAATATTGAGGTGCCTTTACTTGAAGATGATGAATCTTATACCCAGAGGGTGACGGTGCTTGTGACGGCGGGATTTGCGGAGGGGGAAGCGGAAATTGAACTGATCATCAATGAGGAGCTGACGGTTTTGGGGATAGAGGTTAAGTGAGTGGTTATGTAAGTGCTGTGTGAGTGCGCATTGACTTTATGCGAGTTTCGCAATATAATATTACCATAGGGAGGGAAGTGGAATGCCATTAAAACCAAAAGAAAGCACAGGTATTGCAAATGGCATGCGCGCAGGAGGTAAATTATGAAATTGATCGCAGGACTGGGAAACCCAGGCAGGGATTACGCCGGGACGCGGCACAATATCGGCTTTGGAGTGATCGCGAGGATCTCGGATAAATACCAGATACCGCTGACGAGTAAAGAACACAAGGCGGTTTGCGGAAAAGGGATGATCGGCGGGGAGAAAGTCATCCTCGCCCAGCCGCAGACGTTTATGAATCTGAGCGGAGAGTGCATCCGCAGTTTCGCGGATTATTATAAGATCGACCCTGAGGATATCATCGTTGCGTTTGATGATATTTCCCTCGGGGTGGGCCAGCTCCGCGTCCGCCAGAAGGGGAGCGCCGGCGGGCACAACGGCATAAAAAATATTATTGAACATTTGGGAACCAATGAATTTCCGCGTGTCAAGGTGGGCGTGGGCGGGAAGCCGGAAGGGGGCGACCTTGTGCGGCATGTGCTCGGCCGGTTTTCGAAAGGCGATGAAAAGATCATCGGCGAGGTGCTGGATTTCGCGGTCGAGGCGGTCGAGGCGATCGTCTCGGAGGGCGTGGACGCGGCGATGAACAGCTTTAATGGGAGGAAACTTTATTAAATTTATTAAAATTTAGTGTTCCGTGTCCGCGGATCCGATGCTTTTCTGGATAAAGCGGGCAAACCCGGTCTGCCCTTTCGCGTTCAGGTGGACACCGTCCTGATAAAACCAGTCCGGGTGTTCTTTGCCTTCATTTGCCCATGAAATGACGGTGACATTGGCGTTCTTTTTCGCCAAGTCGCGGATCGTTTCATTTACCTGTTTCTGAATATCCAGTTTTTTTCCATAGGCATTGATCCAATAAATGGTCCGGTCGGGTCCGAGGTAATCGATCAGTTCCTGTCCGGTCGCGGGATTGAAATTTCCGTTCGTGCCGAGGGAGATGATCACGGTGTCACCCAGTTTTTTCTTTTTTTCCAGCTTTTTTGCGACGTCGATCGCCTGATAGACCTGGCGGGAAATCTTGGCGTCGATCACGGCGTCTTCCATCAGTTCCTTAAAAGCAGGCGATGCGCCTAAAAACACGGAATCTCCGATGACGGAAAGCGTATGTTCAGGTTTGCCGGCGTCTTCCGGCGTCACCGGCGTGTTTAGAGGCGAGTCGGCGTCTGTTACCGCGGACGGGCTCACTATGTTCGGAGCGGATGGAGTTACCGCTTCGGCGGGCGGCATCGAATTCATTTCTTCCAATTGTTCCAACGCTTTTTCGTTTCGCATTAATTGCTGTTCCAGTTCGGCCTGGTCGGAGTCCGGCGCGCTGAAAATACCATATATCCCTATGACTGTGCACCAGAGCAAGGCGACGATGCCGAGGATCGTTATCACTTTTTTTCCGTTTCTATTACTATTCCTTTTCATACATGTATTCCTCCAACCTGTTTTTTATATGAGCGCTAATACGATGAGCGGGTAGTGCCACAGATAGATGCCGTAACTTTTATTGCCGAGCAGGGACAGGACGGACGGCTCAGGCAGCGAACCGGGGCAGGCCTCCTGGTTCTCGATCATGTGGATCAGGTAGGCAAAAAACAGGCTTACGAGAAACATGCCGCCCTGATAGAGAAACGGTGTTTCGCCGTTTACCGTGACAAAGAGCGCGCAGATGATGAGAAAGAAAATGACAAACCGCGCGGCCGTGTTTTTCCTCACCTGACGGCACAGATATTTGTACTGCTGCCTGACAGCGCCCAGAAAAATACCGATAAGCAGCGGAAACGCCATGGTGTCGGTTCCGTAGTATACCCGGGACGGATCCTCACCGGGGGTGTAGAGCATAAACATCCTGCCGGCGGAAAGGAGGGCGAGCAGCAAAAAGACAAAGCACATCTTCCGGCCGCTGATGTACTGGCAGCATTTCTGGTAAAGTACATAGAGGATTGGCCATAAAAGATAGAACTGGATCTCAACCGCCAGAAACCAAAGGTGGGTGAAGGGAGACGCCAGCGCCAGTTTTGAAAAATAGGAAGCACTGTTCTGGATCTGCCACCAGTTGTCGTAGCCCAGAAAGATGCTGAAAATTTCGTGGCGTATGCCGATCAGCAGGCTGCTCTCGGTCAGAGTCAGGTAGCAGCATACGATCATCACCATTGTAAACAGCGGGGGCAGGATTTTTTTGATCCGTTTTTTGTAGTAGCTTCCGATATGGAAGTCCCCATTTTCCCAGCTGCGCTCACTCGTGACAAACATCAGGTATCCGGAGAGTACGAAAAACAGGGGCACGCCCAAAAATCCGCCCGGCACTGTGGAGGGGAACAAGTGGTATAAAACGATGCCGATAATGGCAATCCCGCGCAGCGCGTCCAATCCTTTTCTTTTTTTGGTAGTTTTCATTTTTTCATTCATCGTGATCGACCCTCTTTCCTAACAGGCAATGGCTGTTGATTTACTTTGTAAACCAATTATACAATGGAAGGTTTATGTTGTCAACCACTTTTTAAAAATTTTGGTTGACAAATTAAACTCGCGGCTTTATAATAAGGTTTACAAAGTAGAATTGAGAACAAATCATATGTGTCGTGCCGTTTAGGATATACTGGCATGGCAGGAATGGAGGACAGCGTGAAACAGGAAGTTCGTGTTACTAACAGTGAGTGGTATGTAATGAACTGTCTTTGGGAGGAACATCCGAGGACACTCATGCAGATCGTGCCCATTTTAAACGAGCGGGTGGGGTGGAGCAAGAGCACCTGCGCGACGATGGTGCGCCGGATGTCGGAAAAGGGCCTGATCGGTTTTGAGGAAAAAGGAAAGACGAAATGCTTTTTTCCTATTGTGAAAAAGGAAGATGTCGTCGTACAGGAAACGAGAGATTTTTTACAGCGGATTTACGATGGAAGTATCGGCATGATGATGAGTGCGCTCGTGCGGCAGCAGGATTTATCGAAAGAGGACATCCATGAACTGCAGGAAATATTGAAAAACGCGGAGCGTGAATCCGAACAGGAGCAGGACGAAAAGCACTGAGAGAAGGAAAGGACAAAGGAATAAACAATGTTTTATTGGGACGAAATGCTATTTTGGGAATTTATTTTGGAATCTTCCCTGCTCGTACTGATGGTTTTGGGGATTCGCAAGATTTTCAGCGGGAAAATACGATACGCCGGGATCTATGCCCTGTGGCTTCTCGTTTTGCTGCGTTTTCTGGTGCCTGTGAACATTATTTCCACACCTTTCAGCGCGGGGACATTGATCTCGAAAACATTTTCGGCGCGGGTGGCGGAGAGGAAGTATGATTCCGAGTTGGCCGTAAAGCAAACGGTGAACGGGGAAATCCCGCAGGACGATTCCGGGGCGTCGGGGAAATATGAGGCGGACGCTTTGGATGGGGAATTCAAAAAGTCCGGGAACGCGGCTTTACAGATCGGAAATGGCGTCCAAAATAGCGGCGAAGGGCAGCAGGGTACGGATATTTATATTGTTTTAACCGGCGTCAGAATGGCGATTTCGGGGCTGCTCCTTCTCTGGTTCATCCTGTCGAATGCGCGTCTGATGCGGGGATTAAGGAAAAACCGTGTGCCATACGGGGAGCGGGGGAAAGTTAAAATATATGCGGCGGGAGGGATACAAAATCCGTGCCTGTATGGATTTTTTCATCCTGCCATCTATCTGCCGGAACGGTTATTTTCCGGTGATGGATCGATCGAGGATGCGGAGGAGATGGAGCAGATCATTACCCATGAATATGTGCATTACTGTCATTTTGACCATATCTGGGCGATGTTCCGGGTGCTTCTCATCTCGGTTTACTGGTTTGATCCCCTTTTGTGGCTGGCGGTATCGTGTTCGAAAAAGGATGCCGAGCTGTTCTGTGATGAGACAGTTATCCAGCGGATCGGGCGGGAAAAGCGCTTTTCCTATGGGCAGATGCTCATCCGGCTGGCGGGGCGTCCGGGGTGGGGAGAGTTCCGGTATCCGATCATGCCAATGAGCCGGAAGGGAAAAGAGATGGAGAGAAGGATCCGGGCGATCAGCGGCAGGAAGAAGTATTCTCGCTGGGTCATCGCTCCGCTCATCGTCCTCGTGCTGGCGGCGGCTGGTATTACGTGCAGCGCGGGCAGGGGAGCGTCGGTTGGAGCGTTGGCAGGAGAAGAGCAAAAGGAGACGCGTGCCGGGAGAGGTGTGTCGGAGGAAGGCTCCGCTGCGGGGCTTTTATCTGAAAATGGCGGAGCGGCGGAATATGAGCGGACGGGCGGCGAATCCACAGCGGCAGCCGATTTGAAGGCGAAGGATGGTCTCGGGGCGGATAATGGTTCTGGAGCGGAGAACGGTCTCGGGGCGGGAAATGGTCTTGGAGCGGAGAACGGTCTCGGGGCGGGAAATGGTTTTGGAGCGGATAATGGTTCTGGAGTGGAGAACGGTCTCGGGGCGGGAAATGGTCTTGGAGCGGAGAACGGTCTCGGGACGGGAAATGGTCTTGGAGTGGACAATAGTTCCGGTGCGGAAAACGGCGCAAGACAGCAGCAGATCCCGGTGGATGAGATGTCGCAGCAGTCGCAAGCGGAGGATATGGGTGCGGTGGAGGAACTGTTTCAGACATATATCAGGCTGTTTACCGAGGCGGTGAACACGGGAAATATCGAGCAGCTGAGCCAGGTGCTGTACACAGGAAGCGATGTGTACGGGCAGCAGTGCGAGATGGCGAAAAATTATTTCAAGCGCGGGATCCGCGAGAAAGTCCGGGCCTGTTCGATCACATCCGCGGAAGAGGCTTCGGGGGAGCAGGTGAGCAGGCAGGTAGCGATTTCCTCAAAAGAGAGATACCGTGTCTATTATGCGGATGCCGAGGCGAAGACGGTGAGACAGAAATATCGATATACCTGTGAGTGTATCGAGGGCAGGTGGATGATAACGGGAATGGATGAAATAAATTGACAGAAACCCGTAAATATGGTAGAATAAGCGCTAACGAAAAAGCACACAGGGACTTTGTGTGCTTCTTCCGCGTGAAAAATAGTTTTACTGGCGGACAGATTTCATTATAGATGAAAGGCAGGATGGGACTTTGAATACATTATTGGCACCACTCCACGAGCTGGAGGAATTTGAACAACTGAACCGTTCGATGAAAAAGGGCGAGTTTCCCATTAATGTGATCGGATGTATGGATACGCAGAAAAGCCATATGATCTACGGTGCAGGGGCGTCGTTTCGGAACCGTCTTGTCATAACACATAATGAAGTCCGGGCAAAAGAACTGGTGGAAGATCTGAAATTGTATGAGCGAATGAACGCCTTCGGCGAAGTGATGTATTACCCGGCGAAAGATTTCATTTTCTTTAGTTCGGATGTACACGGGCAGGCGATCGTAAAGGAGCGCCTGCGGGTCATAAAAAAACTGATGGAGGGAGATCCTGTCACCATCGTGACGACGATGGATGGGGGCATGGATTACTGCCTTTCTTTTGACATGTACGAAAAGCACAGTATTTATGTCAAAGTTGGCGACGAGGTCAATTTGGAACAATTGCGCCATAAACTGACGTATATCGGCTATGAAAATGCGGGCCAGGTCGAGAGGGAGGGAGAATTTTCGGTCAGGGGCGGTATCATTGATATCTTCCCGCTCACCGAGGAATGCCCGTACCGCATTGAATTGTGGGGCGACGAGGTCGATAACATCCGCCGGATCGACGTGGAGAGCCAGCGCTCGGTGGAGACGGTGGAGGAGGTCGGTATTTATCCGGCAGCGGAGATTTTTCTCAAGGAAGACCAGATTGCAGCCGGGTTACATGAGATGGAAGAGGAGCGGAAGAAATGCGTGCGGAAATGGAAGGAAGAGGGGAAAACGGAGGAGGCCGCCAGGCTGACGCACAATGTCGACAATTTCCGGGAAATGTATGAGGTCTATCACGGATTGGTAAATTTAGAAAGTTACGTGAGTTATTTTACCGATGAGGTCTATTCCTTTTTTGACTATTTTGCCGGGCGGGACGTGTGTGTGTTTATCGATGAGCCGAACCGCTGCATCGAGAAAGGCGAGGCGGTCGAATATGAATTTCGGGAGAGTATGGTCAGCCGGCTGGAAAAGGGTTACATCCTGCCGAAACAGATGGAAGTGATCTTTTCGCTCCCGGTCGTATTAAAGAAGCTGAACCAGCTTCCGCTGCTGCTTTTGACGACGCTCGACATGGCGGTAAAGGATTGGCCGGTGAAGAGGAAATTCAATTTTCAGGTGCAGTCCGCACCTTCCTATAATAATAACTTTTCCCTTCTGGCAAAAGACATCCAGCGCTTAAAGAAAAGCGGATACCGTATTCTCGTGCTGTCCGGCTCGAAAACGAGGGGGGAAAGGCTGTGCAGCGATCTGCAGGATTTTGACATCGTAGCCTTTTACAGCCGGGAGCTGGAACATGAGCTGCTGCCCGGCGAAGTCATGATCTCCAAAGGAAATCTGAGAAAAGGCTTTGAATATCCCAATCTCCGTTTTGTCGTGCTGACGGAGGGCGACATATTCGGCGGGGTAAAAAAGCAGCGCCGGAAACCGAAGAAGTATGAAGGAGCGGCGATCCACAGCTTCAATGACCTGAAGGTCGGGGATTATGTCGTACATGAAAATCACGGGCTCGGCATTTACGAGGGCATCGAAAAAATAGAAGTCGATCATATCACAAAGGATTATTTAAAAGTATCCTACGCCGGCGGGAGCAATCTGTACATTCCGGCGACGTCGCTCGAATTGCTGCAGAAATACGCGGGCGGCGACGCGGAAAAGGTGCCGAAGCTGAATAAACTCAATTCGCCGGAGTGGAAAAAGACGAAAACGCGAGTGAAAGGCGCCGTAAAGGAGATCGCGCAGGAATTAGTGGATCTGTACGCGAAGCGGCAGGCCAGGGAAGGGCACGCGTTTGAAAAAGATACCGTCTGGCAGCAGGAATTTGAGGAACTGTTCCCCTATGAGGAAACTGAGGACCAGATGCGTGCGATCGAGGCCACGAAAGCGGACATGGAGAGCCGGAAAAGTATGGACCGCCTCATCTGCGGCGACGTCGGCTACGGAAAGACGGAGATCGCGATACGGGCGGCGTTCAAGGCGGTCATGGACGGAAAACAGGTGGCGATGCTCGTTCCGACAACGATACTGGCCGGCCAGCATTACAATACATTTGTGCAGAGGATGAGGGATTTCAGCATTGAAGTGGGGATGCTCTCAAGACTGCGTACCGCGAAGGAGCAGCGGGAAACGATCGAAAAGCTGCGCAAGGGAAGCGTCGATATCGTGATCGGCACACACCGCCTGCTCGGAAAAGATATTGTTTACAAAGATCTCGGCCTGCTGATCGTGGACGAGGAGCAGCGTTTCGGGGTGACGCACAAAGAAAAGCTGAAGCAGCTGAAAAATGATATTGACGTGCTCACGCTGACAGCGACGCCGATCCCGCGGACACTCCACATGAGTCTTGTCGGCATCCGGGATATGAGCGTGCTTGAAGAGCCGCCGGTAGACCGTATGCCGATCCAGACATTTGTCATGGAGCGCAGCGATGAGATCATTCGGGAGGCGATCCTGCGTGAACTGGGGCGCGGCGGTCAGATCTATTACGTCTATAACCGCGTGGCCAATATGGATATCATCGCCGGTGAGGTAGCGAAACTCGTCCCGGAAGCTGTCGTGGCGTACGCCCACGGGCAGATGAACGAGAGGGAGCTGGAAAACACGATGTTTTCCTTTGTCAACGGGGATATCGATGTGCTTGTTTCCACGACGATCGTAGAGACTGGCCTGGATATACCAAACGTCAATACGATCATTATTGATGAGGCGGATAAGCTCGGGTTGTCCCAGCTCTACCAGTTAAGGGGCCGCGTGGGCCGCTCGAACCGGACGGCGTTTGCCTTTTTGATGTACAAACGCGACCGCATGTTAAAAGAAATCGCGGAAAAACGCCTTGCCGCCATAAAAGAGTTTACAGAACTCGGTTCAGGGTTTAAAATATCTATGAGGGATCTCGAAATACGCGGCGCCGGTAATCTGCTCGGCGCCAGACAGCACGGACATATGGAGGCGGTCGGGTACGACCTGTACTGCAAGATGCTGAATGAGGCCGTAAAGAAGCTGAAAGGCGAGAAAGTGGAAAATGACGAATTTGAAACGAGCATCGACCTTAAGATCGACGGATTCATCCCTCCGGACTATATCACCAATGAATTTCAAAAGCTGGACGTTTATAAGCGCATCGCGGAGATCGAGAATCAGGCGGAAAAGGATGACATGATCGACGAACTTGTGGATCGTTTCGGCGAACCGCCGCAGAGCGTGTGCAATCTTTTGGACATCGCCTTACTGAAAGTGCAGGCGCATGACTCGTTTATTACGGCGATCGCGCAGAAACCAAATGAGGTCCGTATTTCGATGTACCAGCAGGCGGAGGTGGCGCCGGAGAAGATTCCGCACCTGATCCAGTCGTTCGGTAAGCGGTTGCGGTTCGTGCCCGACACACCGCCGTATTTCGTGTACGCGGCAGACGGGGAGGATGAACTTCTGCCCCAGTTAGTTCATGTAGTGGAAAAGATCAGTGAGATTAAAATACCAGAAGGAGAGTCGCACAATGAAAAATAGCATGATAAAAAAATTGATCAGTGGCATACTTATTTTAGGAATTTCGGTGGGTGCAGCGGCCTGTTCGGAAAAGGCGGACGCTCCCGAAGAGGTACCAAGCACGGAAGGGGCCGCCGCCGTATCCAATGGCGAACTGAAAGAGGATTCGACCGTGATCGGCGTTGGCAGCACGAAAGTTTTGTACAATGAATACCGCATGTACAGCTGGTTTTTAAAAAATCAATACGAGGACGTTATGTCCGCGCAGGTGTGGGATTACAATTTAGGTGACAAGACGGTGGGCCAGACCGCGATCGAGGACATTCTCCGCCTGATCATACAGATCAAGGTGATGAACAAGGAGGCGGCTGTGCAGGGCATCGGTTTAGGCGTGGATGAAAAAGAGGGGACCGACCATAAAGCAGACCAGTACCTCGCCTCGATCCCGCCGGAAGTACAACAGCAAAACGGTATCACGGCGGAGGGGATGCACCAGATCTTTGAGGAGAACGAGGTGGCGAGAAAAATGTACGACGTCGTGACTGGAAATGTGGAGGCAAATATCGATGAGGCGTCGATGCAGGCCGCCAAAGTACTGATGATCCATATGCCGGCGGATGATTCGAACCGGGAAGAGGTTCGGGCCCAAATAGGCGCGCTGGCAGCAGAGCAGCGAACCTATAAAGGAAATTTTTATTCCTTTGCTAGAGAAAAAACCGGGTCTGCTCCGCAGGAGGTCATCATCGGCAAAATGGATGGCCGCTCGGCCCTCGTAAATACGGCGCTGGCTATGGAGAAGCACACAGTCAGTAATGTGATTGAGGAACAGGATGGATTTTACCTGATCTTTTGTCTGAAAAAAAGTACGAAAGGGTTAAATAAAGTGTACCGGGAGCAGTATATCACGGGGCAGCAGAATATGACGTTCCAGGCGGCATATGAGAACTGGGCGGAAAAATACGAGGTAAAGGTGAGCAAATCACTGCTCGCCAATTAAAGCAGGAGGATGAGATGAGAGCAAGCGGAATATTACTGCCTGTATCCAGTTTGCCATCGGCGTACGGCATCGGTGGATTTGATGAGCAGGCTTATAAATTTGTAGATGTACTTGTCAGGGCGGGGCAGAAGTACTGGCAGATCCTGCCGATGGGACCGACCGGTTACGGCGACTCACCGTACCAGTCCTTTTCGACGTTTGCGGGTAATCCGTATTTTATATCGCTGGATGAGCTGGTATCTAGAGGGTATCTGGCCGCGGACGATCTTTTGCAACTGCAGCAGCAGGCCGATGAGAGATCGGTAGATTACGAGCGGCTGTACAACACGCGTTTTCAGGTGCTGCGCAAGGCATTCGAAAACAGCGGCATACGGGGAAATGGGGAGTTTCAGCAGTTCGTCTCGGAAAATGAGGGATGGCTTCCCGACTACGCGCTGTTTATGGCGATCAAGGACAGCAAGGAGGGGCAGAGTTTCCTCAAATGGGAGGATGACATTAAGAGGCGGGAGCCGGAGACGCTTCGCCGTTACCGCGAGGAATTTGAAGATGACGTGTATTTTTATATGTTTTTACAGTTTGAGTTCAGCAGACAGTGGAACAAGCTGAAATCTTACGCGAACGAAAAGGGCGTGCGGATCATCGGGGACATCCCAATCTATGTGGCGCTCGACAGCGCGGATGCGTGGTCGCACCCAGAGTTGTTCCAGTTTACGGAGGAGCTGGAGCCGAAGGCAGTAGCCGGCTGTCCGCCGGACGCGTTTTCGGAAACCGGGCAGCTATGGGGAAATCCACTCTATGACTGGGCGTATCATGAGAAGACCGGATTTGACTGGTGGCTTGCGCGGATCCGCCATTGTTTCCGCTGGTATGATATGGTTCGCATCGACCATTTCCGGGGATTTGACGAGTATTATGCCATTCCCTTTGGGGAGGAGACCGCGGTAAACGGAGCGTGGGAACGCGGCCCGGGAATCCGTATTTTCGAGGAAATGGAACAAAAGATGGGGCGGCAGGAAATCATCGCGGAGGATCTGGGATTTTTGACGGACGGCGTGCGCAGACTTTTGGCGGATACGGGGTATCCGGGGATGAAGGTGCTGCAGTTTGCTTTTGACTCGAGGGAAGAAAGTGACTATATGCCGCATAATTATACAGCGAATTGTGTCGTCTATACGGGGACGCATGACAATCAGACGACGAAAAGCTGGTGGGACGAGATGACGGAGGCGGACAGGAATGTGGCGCTCCGCTATATGAACCTGCCGGGTAAAATGGAGGATCTGACCGCGGAGGAGATCACCTGGCAGATGATCGTGATGGCGCAGCGGAGTGTGGCGTCGCTCTGTGTCATACCGGCGCAGGATTATCTCAGCCTGACGAAAGAGGCCAGGATGAATACGCCATCTACTCTAGGATGTAACTGGCACTGGCGGATGAAGGAGGGGGATTTTTCGGAGGAGCTCTGTGAGAAGATCTACAGGACGACGAAGTTGTATGGACGGTTGTGAGAGGAGGAGGGGAAAGGGATTAAAAGAACCGCAACATTTGCAGATATCTGGTATGGTCGGTTTCCGATACCCGTTCCCCGAATATTTTATAATGGTTTTCATCCATATAAAAGTGACGGAGGGCGTCTTTATCCTCGCAATCTAAGTATATGATGCCACCACCGATTCTGTGCTGTATGTCTTTTAGGATGTCATCAGCGTCTGATATGAGGGCGGAGCCGGAAATGCGATTTTCCTTATCTATATTGTAGTTTTTGCCAATTTGCGCTAAAAGGAACGCAGAAGCAGAATATGAATCATCATTTTTATCGAATCTTGCATGGGCGGAAAGTTTTTTCCGTACAGTATTTGACAGCAGATTTCCTTTGATTTCAAGCGCTTTGTGTGTCAATGTAAAAAATCCAAGTAATTTTGCTGTCTCATCTAAGATAAGATATGTAATGGAAAGTTTCCGTCTGGCAAAATCAATAGCTTTATAATGAATGAAATCTTCAATCTCAGGATTGATGGGACATGAAAAAGAAGAAAGTCTTTGCAGTAGGGTTTCTTCCCCTTCTATCATAAGTAAATCTAAAATATTTATAACGTTACGTTTGTGTATGTCATTCATTTTTTGTCTTTCTCCTTTGCCAGAAGTGCCCGAATCGCATCAGGATCATCAAGAACCTTTTGACGTGGACTGTCATGCGTTGGGGCAGGATCATTTAATGAAGCGTCCATCGCATTGACGAACATTTCAATCTGCTTCGGTGTGGAAATTTTTACGTTAGCAAAAATGCTTGATGTTGCCATATTTGATCTCCTTTCTGTAAAAAAGTCTACTAATCTTATTTTATTATATCAAAAAACTAGGTTTTTACAAGTAAAATGTGAGTTTTGAATCATCAAAAAATTGTATAAGCAAGTTCCAATTTGTGAATAATGTTTACAAATCGGAACTTTTTTGCCCTGTGGCAAATAAAACAAAGGAGGCTCGGAGTATGAGTAAAAAAGTGAGTAGAAAAATAAAATTTATGATATATATTGCCTGTACACTGTGGATCGTTGTATTTGCGCAGATCATTGTGACACGGATCTTCGTGAGTCAGACGGATGTGACACAGGCGTTTGCGAGAAATCAGCTTGTTGTCGAAGAGGGCAGCAGCGATATGCAGAATATCTGCCGGGAAGGCGGCTGGATCATGGGGAAAATACCCGGCCGCCTTTCGACAGAGGAAAAACGAAAGATCGCGGATGATATATTCGGATATGAGGGCGGCACCCGCTTATCCGAATATACCGATCGCGGTTACTATGTGGCGTATGGGTATACAAATGGAATCGGACTGGTCAAAAAAGTAAACGGCAGAACGATCAACATGAACATCGCTGTCACTTACGATGAAAACGAGGATAAAACGGTCGTCTATTTCGGCGTCCCCTTTTATAACGGTGAGTTTTGAGTTTCCTCTTTTGTCTTTTTTGGAAGTGTCGCGATGGCAGGTATGAGCGCGGCGATGAAAATAGCGCACTCAATGGCGGGCAGGGCGTAGCGCGGATCCTGTGCTGGTATCGTTATAAACAATAGTACATTGTGTATGATGACAGGGATGCAGGCAAACAGGAGCCCCACTCTTTTTTTGCGGAACAGCACGAGAAGGAGGACAAAAATCGTGAAAAGACTTGCCCCGGCCCGCTGGAACAGCGCGTGTGTGACAGAGAGTTCTTCCCCGAAGCGCCACCAGAGATCGGTAAACCGATGAAAGGCTGTATAGCGGATCGCTTCATTTGTGTTTACCTGGCACAATGACATATCTCTGTAATCAGATGGCATCCCCATCTCCCACAGAATACTGTTCATATCGAAAAAAGCGCGGAAATATAAGCGGGGATTTTTGGCTAATATTTTGGCGTTCATTTTGATGAGGAAGGAACCGTAATCTTCTTTCTGGATCAGATCCTCAACGGTAAAAATATTGTTTCCGATCGATCCCCACCAACGGGAGATCGAATCTGCCCAGTATTTGTCATAGCAATTGCTCCATTCTTCAAGTGACATTACTTTTTCGAGCTGTGCCTGATCTTCGGCATCGAAAACCATGCCATCCTGCACGGCCGCCCCGATCATGGCAATCGGTGTACCATATTTGACATAGGCCGGATTTTCGGTGACGTTGAACTGCTGAAATAAAACGACGAAAAAGAGCAGGTAAAAACCGATCTGTATTCCGAGTGTGGCAGCGAAACGGAGCATCAGTTTCCTTGTTTTTCTGAAATACAGGATGCACGAGAGACACATGATGACCGTAACGGCCTGACCCGCATGACGGAACAGCGTCACAAAAAGAGCTGCCATATTCAAAACGAAGAAGTCGAGTTTGGACACCTCTTTTTTGCGGATGATCTGGACGAGGGCGGCCGTGATACCGAGAACACCCATCGAAAACACCGTATCTTTGTACATGACCGCCAGATAGGTGAACGGGGTGGCAGAGATGCAGAGAATGATCGTATAAATGATCATACAGCGGGTCTGTATACTTTTCAGTACATGCAGAATATAGATCTGTAACAATATCCAGACAATGGTCTGAAAAACGTTGATGGCAAATGTGGTGTGGAAGATGGAATTTCCAGCCCAGACTAAGAGCAGATAGGGGAAAGGATGCCAGTTTGACCATTCACTTTCTATATAGGCCAGCACGGTAGCGACATCACCCTCGATCCATACGCCGGGATACGCCGAGAGAACGGAGACGAAAGAGAGCGCCGCGATCACTCCGGCACATAACCAGAAAAGTTTTTTGTCGTTTGTCCCATCGACTTCCGCCGCTTGTTTTGGTGTCTCGAACCACTCAAAACAGGAATGGATCAGGAGCCATGCACCAAAAAAGATGGAGGGCAGATAGAGCGCGTAAGCCCAGAAAAGAATGGAAAACTGGAAAAACCCGGAGTGCTCGGTCCAGTATTGGAAGGTAAATAGCGGACATTTAATGATGCCATCAAAAGAAAGCATTATCACGAAGAGAACCGTAAGAGGAATACTGATCCGAAGCAGTTTCTTGTCCACGGAAAACTTTTTCTGTTTCAAATCCCGGTACAGGCAGAGACAGAGGGCAGACAGGATGACAGCCCACGAGCAGACGACAGCGTCTGGAGTGTCTGCCTTATTTACAAAAGAGAATGGGAAAAGTACCAGTCCGAATATATATTTTAAGATACGATATGGATGAAAGGGAAATTTTTTACTGTTCATGTTCTACCTCATTTCTGTGTTGTTTTTTCATGTTTTCCACGATATTCATTTTGAATTCGAAATCCTGCCGGTCGCGCTGGTGCAGCGTTTGCAGGATCAGTCCCACTGAAAACAGGAGCATCGCAAGTATAAATACAAAGCCGCATGTGATCAGGGTCGGGAATTTGGCGACCAGACCTACTTTCAGGTAATCTAAAAAGACCGGAATAAAGAATCCTACGCTCAGCAGAGTGAGAAACAACGCGAGGAAGCCGAAAAACTGAAACGGTTTGTAATTTTTATATAAGCCAAGGATCGTCATTAGTACTTTTGCACCATCCGAGCAGGTATTTAGTTTGGATTCGCTTCCTTCCGGGCGGTCGCGGTAGGTGATGACGACATTTTCCAACTGCATGTTCCGCTCTACCGCGTGAATGCTCATCTCCGTCTCGATTTCAAATCCCTTCGAAGTGACAGGGTAGGTTTTGACAAACTGGTAACTGAACGCGCGGTATCCGGTCATGATATCCTTGATGGAGGAGTGGAAGATCCCATTGACGCATTTTCGCACCAGATCATTTCCGAAGTTGTGGAAGCGCCGCTTGTTTTCCGAAAAATACGTGCTGGAAAGGCGGTCTCCCACGACCATATCCGCCTGGCGTTCCAATACGGGCGCGATGAGTGCCGGGGCCATATCGGCGGGATACGTGTCATCTCCATCCGCCATCACATACACCTCGGCATCAATCTCCCGAAACATCCGGCGGATAACATTTCCTTTCCCCTGATTGTATTCATGACGGATGACCGCGCCGGCTTCTTTTGCCTGATTTACGGTATCATCCGTCGAATTATTGTCATACACATAGATGACAGCCTCTGGTAACGCCTGTTTGAAATCGGTTACCACTTTTTTGATAGTTGCTGCTTCGTTATAGCAAGGAAGCAGTACGGCTATTTTGTCCATAATATCTCCTTTTTCATCACGTTACAACTTAAAAATAAAGTATGAACCCATACATCAAGCTAATTATACAACAAAAACAACCTGATTGGTAGACCTTTTCAAAATTTGTTTCTGCCCGTTCGATTCCTGTTCTATTTGTATGATAAGTGCTGCTTTTCGGGTGTCCTCGTAAATTCAAAGAAATAAACGGGGAATGCCAGATAAAATACGTAAACATACCGGAAATTGGAGACCGGCCCCAAAAGGTAGGTAGCCATGTACAGTCCCAGTATTAAATAGAAGTACACCGCGTCTTTCCGGCAATTTAATATCGCCAGGTAGATTCCCACAAATAGGCTGAGTACGGGAAAACTCAGTGAAAAATATAAGTAGCAGACCGGTATCCTCATAAAGGCATTTTCAAAATCAGCAAACGATTCATATAAATCATGGAGTGCCGGTATTTTGCTGTCCAAAGTCAGCGGCAGGGGATCCATCTGCGCGATCCCTGTCTCGATATACTCCCGTCCGGAATACGGATCCGGGAATTGGGCAAGCGGATACCAATAAGGAAGATTTAAGTCAAAAAATGCAGTCAAATAGTCCTCTATGTGGTGGATTCCCACTCCCACATACAGTTTCCAGAACTCCGAGGAGGACTGGTGGTAGAGATCCATATTAAATTCGTATTTTATAGTATCTGCGAATCGAGGATTATAATTCTCCGCATGAGGAAGATAAGTTTCGATCTGCCGCACTTCTTTGTCGGACAGAGACTCTTTGTCGTTTTGATACACATATGCGAGCTGCGAGAAGGGAACAGATAAAGATTCCCCTACGCTGTCATCCTGAACGACGCCGATCACCGGGTAGATCCCTTTCAGTACGGTCAGTCCGACCAGTACGACGATCAGTAACTGCTTCCAGACCATGCGCCCCTCATCCCGCTTCCGGATGCAGAAGGCGGCGATGAAGGCGACAAAGGCGGCTATCATCATATTATTCCGGAGCAGCGCGGTCACGCTTCCCCAAATGCAGCATCGGATAAAGCTGCCGCGGTTTTTCGTTCCCTGAAGGTCTGTAACTGCCAGGATGTAATTGAAAAGGCAGCAGGAAAAAAGAATATCCTTCGTCATGATAATGGAAAAAATGTGAAGTATAGGTACGAGCAGATAGTATAAGTATGTTATCGTTAATAAGACTTTGGGGTAATTTTTCCGCCGCATCCATTGGATGGTATAGAGATAACAGCCGATGACGAGGAGGATCTGGGACAGAGAATAGATTAACATAGCCCGCTCGGGAACCTGTCCCCCGGCTGACAGGCACAGCTTCCACAGGAAGGAATGGATAACGGTGTGATGGTTGTTCCAATCTATGATCTTCATCGCCTGATAGGTCTGACTGATGGCATCATATCCGAAAATTCCGGGATAATAGGACAGATAGCAGAGAACATAGACCGCAGCGAGAACGCCCCCTGCCACGATCCAGCGGATGCGCTCTTTTTTTCCATCCAGAAGCCTTGTCCATCTGCCAGTCTTTTTTTCCGCAAACCATTTGATACAATGAGGCTGTAATAGCCGGATACAGGAAAAGGTTACGGTGTAGAGCAGCACGGCGCCTAAGAGGATACCGAGCGCGCAGACAGGATGTTCCCCGATGATCTCCAGACTGTGCCTGTCATAAACCGTCCGGCCGATGCAGAGTGCGAGCGCGGACAGGAAACCGAAAACCAGATCCAGGACCGGGAGAGTACATTTGTTGCGTTTTGTAGAGGTATTCGCTTTCTGGAAAAATAGTTTTGTGCTGCCATAGATCAAAAGGGCCATTATAGCACACATGCCAACTCCGTTATCGAGAGCATCGCCTCTCAGTATATACCCGGCAGCGCACGCTCCCAAATAAGATAAGAGGACGAGGCACCCCCAGATGACTTTTCCTCTGACTCCTTCTATTTTCAATGAAATGTTCATGGTCTGTCTCCTCTCTTTTCGTAAAATTTCATTTCAGAAACATCCGAATGCGTATTTTTGATAAAAACTCCATACCGGTTGCCGCGCAGATATATATGAACGGGATATAGTTCGTGATATACCGCGGATGTGTTTCCCACATGGTCAGAAAGAGCATGATCCCAAACACGGCCAAAAGCGGCGTGATGTACGGCAAGGAAGCGAAATCACCTTTTTTGTATTGATACAGATTGCCAAAACCGCCGATGGCCATAAGGAATATGAATCCGAGGAAAACGCCGGTGCAGAAAGTCTGATACTGCTCATAATGCTCACCTTCTGCCGTAATATAATCATTGAGAACCGTGTCTTTTACCATGCCGTGGCCAAAAAAGGCATTTAACTCATAAGTTCCATCCGAAAAACATTTGACGGCTTTTCTCGTGGCCAGATCAAACAGGCCGGCCGCGCCGTAATCGGAAATACGCTGCTTGATCTTCTCAAAGATTGCGTCTTTCCGCTCGTCCGGGTCATCAAAACTGCCTGAAAAGGCGGCGTCTTCGCCGTTGTAATCACCATCTCCCTGTAACCCCATCATGATCCAGTGAGTGGGCGGGAGTTTCATATTTTCAGCCGTTTCCTGGTCCAGATGATCCGAATAGATCATGTGATAAAAGCAGGCGTTACAAACCATATATACCGCCGCGACCACGACGACGCCAAGGAGAAGCCGTTTAAATTCGAGGCGGAGGACCAGTTCGATCGCAATAGCTACCGTGATAATGACAACGGTGAATTTAATGGACATGCCGACCCATGCGGTCAGTCCCATAAGGACGAGGAAGAGCACCTGCCATTTCAGATCAGTTGTCTCCCGGAACTTCAGGTATAGATAGTAAAATAACACGGGAAAGAGCATCGTCAGGACATCCGTGTAAAAAACAGAAGCGCCGAAATAGGACGGAAGGCTTACCATAAAAATGAACAGAATGAAAAGGCCGGTTTTTATGGACGCCAGTTTCCGGCAGATGCAGAAGCAGAGCAGCATCATCGTCACGTTCATCAGGGCGTTCGTAACGGTGGCAGCCATATAATAATTTTCAATCTGAAAAATACCGACAATGCGGAAAACGATGGAAAGCAGCCACAATCCGCCTAAATTGTTAGGGAAATAGAAATAATAATCGCCCGGATTCGGGAAAGTTCCGGTTTCCGCCCAGCTGATTGCGCCTTTATAAATATTTTCAAAATCAAACTGCGGGGTTATTTCAAGGAAGTATCCGAATATGATCTGCAGTATGAGCATCGTTCCTAAAAAAGCGGCCACTATTTTTATATAGTGCTTTTCCAGAAATTCATTGTATTTTGAGAGAAAAAAATAAGCGGTAAAACTGATGGCAGCAGTAAAAAGTGTGCGCACAAACATATTCAGATCATAGCGGTCATTACAGATATGATAGTATACGAATAAAAAACTGACAGAAGTCAGTGTGCACAGTGTAATGAGAACTATTCTCTGAGGTTTTTTCAGTTCATTCATTGTATCAGCCACGATCCTTCCTATAATAGAATATGAATTTTAGAGCGTCTTAATTGATGCCAAAAGGTTTACTTTTTGACATCTTCATTTCAGGAAATATTTTACTATATTTTTATGTTAAGTGCAACTGATTTTCTTGTTTTAGGGCGGTTTTTTGACGTTTTTCATTGAAATAGTGACTGATTTTCCGATCCTGTTCTTTCATAATATTTCTGCGCCTTTGCTTTTTCAAAAAGTTTCCCCTCATATTTTTCCCCTGCCACTCATAAACTGCTAAAAAAGGATCGTGTGACTATGTTGAATAAACTTTGGGGGATCATGCTGCTGGCGGGAATTGCTGTAGCAGCCTTTACAGGAAAGATCGGAGCTGCCGGGACGGCGGCGATCGACTCGTCCAAGGAGGCCGTATCGCTCTGTATCGCCATGCTGGGCGTGATGTCGATGTGGACAGGAATCATGAATATAGCGAAAAAGGCTGGTTTGATCGACGCCATGACGAGGGCGTTGAGACCGGCTTTGCGTTTTTTGTTTCCGGGTGTCCCGGAGGAGCACGCCGCCAATGAATACATCGCGGCCAATATAATAGCCAACGTGCTGGGTCTGGGATGGGCGGCCACCCCTTATGGACTGAAAGCGATGGAGCAAATGAAGGAATTGAATGAGGGGAGCCATATCGCGAGTGCTGACATGTGTACGTTCCTCATCATCAATATTTCTTCCCTGCAGTTGATCCCGGTAAATATTATTGCCTACCGCAGCCAGTATGGGTCGGTGTCTCCGACCGCGATCATCGGCATGGGACTTGTGGCGACACTGGTTTCCACGGCGGCGGGCGTTTTGTTTGCCGTGCTGGCGAGAAAATTTAGCAGGAAAGGATGAGGCGGATGAGATTTTTATATTATTTGTCGGACAGCATGATCCCGTTTGTGCTCCTTTTGGTGGCGGGATACGGTATGCTGAGCAAGGTGGATATTTTTGACGCGTTTATCGAGGGGGCGGTAGACGGTTTTCGCACGGTGTATAAGATCATGCCCACGCTGATCGGACTCATGATCGCGATCGGTGTTCTGCGCGAGTCCGGCAGCCTGGAATATCTGGCGGGTGTGCTGAAACCCGTAACGGCGTTGTTTGGTTTCCCTTCGGAACTTGTCCCGCTTGTAACGGTAAAAATGTTTTCTTCCTCTGCCGCTACCAGTCTTTTACTGGATGTTTATAAGCAATTTGGCCCGGACAGCAGCCTGGGACTGCTGGCTTCGGTTCTGATGAGTTGTTCGGAAACGATCTTCTATACAATGAGCGTATATTTTATGACGGCAAAAGTAACGAAAACAAGATATACGCTTTCAGGGGCGTTGTTTGCAACCGTAGCGGGGATTATTGCGTCTGTTCTGCTTGTTTTATAAAACCGGAAAGTCATGAAAAATATCCCTTTCAGCAGAAGGAAAAATATGTTATATTAAAAAAGGGAGCACTATATGTATAAAAATCCGCTCTAAAGGGTAAAACCTTATATACAGTATTTGAGGGAAATTCCTTGTATAGTAGTATGAATATATATCAAATTATTATAGGAGGGACATATGGAAAAGAAGTTGGATTTAAGTGCTCTGGGTCAGAAGGTGAAGCAGTATAGAAAAGAAATGGGATATTCGGCTGAAAAGCTGAGCGAAATTGCCGGTGTGTCCAAATCCCATATAAATAATATTGAGAGTGCGAATTCTCATGCAAGCGCTGAAGTGTTGGTTCGGATCGCGAATGCGCTGAACGTGTCCGTTGATATATTACTATGTGACTCCTTAGAGGGTTTGACATCTCAGCAGGCACGTGTGAAAGAATACGCCAAGTTACTGGAAGAATGCACCGATACAGAAACAAAAATTATCGTAGATACAGTAAAGGCATTAAAAGACAGCTTAAAAGATGCGGGGCGCTAATAATGGGAAAGGATTCTTTTTTGACAAATTACGACGTTTTTCGTCGTGCACGGACATAAAGGTCGTCTCATTAGCTTTAATTCTTGATATGATATAAGAAAAGCTAAAGGAGTTGACTTTACGATGAAAAAATCTTCAAGGAAGAAAACGGATATCAACGTAAAAATAGGGAGGAGGCTGAAACATTTTCGTACCGTGAACGGACTCTCAGCTGAGGAAATGGCGTCGGCGTTTGGTATTGTCAAAGATTCCTATTTACGCATTGAAAATGGTTCAACGGGATTATCAGGGGAATACGCCTTTATTTTAGCTACGAAGTTCAACTGCGATATGAACTATCTGTTTGGCGGCATTGTGACGGACGATGAATTTTTCAAGATAAGTGAGGCCGGCAGGGAAGATGACAATCAGCGTCTAGCTGAAATCCTGCACTATATAGCCGATATAGTTAATGGAAAAAACGTCACGAATTAATTTGTGATCGAGTGAAATGCGAATGGAGCAACATATGAAAAAACGAATTTTGATATTGGAGGATTTATCCGTTTCCAGAAAAGCGTTAGTGAAAATGGTGGCGGAGTGCGGGTCTGATCTGGTCATTTATGATTTCGGAGACCCGGGAAGTGCGCTACAATGTGTGATGGAAAACAGAATTGATCTGTTTCTCATCGACATTGTCTTAGAGCCACAAAAACCCAATGATTTTTCGGGAATTGCATTTGCTCAAAGTATTCGGGAGAGTTCCAAACATTCATCAGCAGAAATCGTATTTATAACAACGTTGGCCGGGCTGGAAGCGGAACTGCTGCGGGCGGTGCATTGCTTTGACTACATTGAGAAACCGATTTCCAAACAAAGGGTGCAAAAAGTTGTCAGAGAGGCACTGAGTAAGATTGAAGGCAGGCCAAGCGAGGACGAGCTGATCTTTCTGCGGAAAGACCGGGTCACGTATCCAGTTTACGCCAAAAAGGTCATTTACTTTGAAAGCAGGAGAAAGACTTTATACGTCCATACGACGGAGGATCTGGTCGATATTCCAAATATGTCTCTAAAGAAAGTAGTTGACAGGATCCAGACGCAGGAATTGATATTTATTTCGAAGGGTGTCGCAATCAATGTAAACTACATTGAATATGTAGACCTGACGAATCGGTATGTAAAGATGCGTGGAACGGAGCAGCCGCTTAGCATTGGAGAACGCATGAAGGAGCAGTTTTGGGCACAGTTAATGAAATACGGGGAAGTTGATAAAAAATGAATTATATTTGCGCTATTTTAGAATGTTCGTCTATTGCTGTTATAGCGGCAGGATTAGAGAAGGAACGGAATAAGACAAAGATTTGGAAATTGCTGGTTTATCTTGTAGTGTATATAATACTTTTTGTATTAAGCGAAGATATTCAGACAGTGATGGAAATATCCATGATAAGCTATATTTTATTATTCTTGTATATAAAATGGGCGTATAAAGAGGACTTCATACATACTATGCTAGTAGGTGTAATGAGTGCTATTATTACGACTATTTTAGAATTTGCTTTGATGTGTTTGGTTCCGTTATTCCTAGATGTTATGCGAGAAATTGTGGTAACAAGTATTACAATGATTCTGGCACTGTTTGTTTCACGGAATTATCTCGGTAAGTTTTTAGATATTTTGGAAAAATGGGATTTTATGTATGCAGTTGTTTGTCTCTTGAGTTTAATGATGTTTACGCCTGCACTTGCCATAAAGATTGCAAGAAAAATGGATGTCACCGATTATATTTATGTGGCAGTTTGTATTGTAGTGATGTGGATGTTAGTTGTCAGGGTACAAAGGTTCAAGCTTGAAGATATAATAAGAAAGCAGTATCTTGAGGCGTATAAGGAAGTGTTATTACAGATTAGACGGAGACAGCATAAGATTAAGAATCAGATAAACGCAGCATACAGTATGTTTCTGATTTATGATACTTATGATGAACTTGTGGAGAAACAGAAAGAGTATTTATCAAAAATATCGGATTATGAACTTCCTAACGATGCAATTATTTTAGAAGAGCCATCTATTATTTCAATAATCTATGAAAAGATAAATGAGGCGGTTGAGAGAGGGATTCATATGGAAACATCTTTTTCCTGTAGTATGGTGGGCAGTCGTATATCTGATGTAATATGGGTAGAGCTAATTGGTACTTTGTTTGATAATGCTATCGAAGCATTAGATTATTTTGATGGCGAAAGAAAAATATGGTTGGAAATTGGCCGTGGAGAAAAGAACAAAATTATTTTGAACATTATGAATACATTCAATAAAGTTTCCTTTAGTGAAATCAGCCAGTTCTTTAAAATGGGATATAGTACAAAAGGAGAAGAGCGAGGAATTGGTCTATATAACGTGAAACAAATAGTACATAAGTATCGTGGATGTGTAAATGCTATGAGTAAAGAACATGAAGGATTAAGAGTTATAAAAATTGAAATAATCATATAGCCAATTAAATTTGGCAATATGATCATTTCAATGTGGAAGATTTATTTTTCAGTAGGAAATTCCGGTTCACCAAAGAATATCATGCTTGGACAACGATAATAGTAAATAAATCCTAATGTCATAAACATGCAGCATACTTTGTATATAACTGATTTGTTAATCTTTTTCATATATATCTCCTTTCCGTGCAAGTTTTGCACAAATTAATTGTATTGTTTGCAGAGAAATGACCCAAAAGCAAAGGTTTCTATATGGGAATACTCTGGCAAAAGCGAAAACAAAGAACCAAATTAAGGCTATCCCAGTTGAGATCAAACGATAAGTTCGATATCTTCCATATTGTAAGGGGAGTCTTTTTGGTGATGTCACAGGCCCCGTTAAATATGTAATGCTTACACTAGCAGCTAAAATAATAACTTGTATTGTATGTGGCAAAACAACAATACTTGAAAGCAATACTGGCAGGGCGATAAAAATTGCGGTAAACAAAAAGCAAGAGCTGAAATGATTAAAATGAATGCCGCCACTAAATGTTCTTATCGGAATCAAAGTCAACATTAGAACTACATATTCACGGAACAAGCCAACTAGGGCAAATACAATTCCAAGAATTATGAATTTAGAAAATTCATATTTTATTACGGAAATCGTAAAATTCATTTTCTGCATTTCAAAATCCGTAAAATCATATGTAGTTTGTATTTTCTGATATAAAGCCGACTGAGCTTCCATGTAGTAAACACCTCCTGCGTGTTACCCTTTGTGATTACGAGTGCAAGTATAGCAGTTAAAAAGTAGAATTTGGGAAAATATGCGCGAAATCTGTCATATGGTGACTGAACGCAGTTTAAAGTAAAAAATTAGGGGGATAAAGATATTTCGTTTACGAAATTACAGACGTTGTGCATATAAACACTATTTTGGGGATTTTCCTGCTATAATTCTATATCATGGAAGCGCAAACAATGGAATGAAAAATGAAAAGGAGGAACGATATGGCAGAAGTAGATAAACGCCTGTACAAGGAAGTAGGGACAAGAGTTTTTAACCTGAGGACAAAATGCGGATTTTCCAGACAGTATCTGGCAGATCAAATGAAGATTTCAGCAAAGTTCTTATATGAGATTGAAAACGGAAGGAAAGGTTTTACCGTGCAGGTACTTAATAACCTTGCCACTATTTTTGGGACAACCTGTGATTATCTGGTGCGAGGAGAAGAACCGAATGCTGTAGAACAGGTGAAAAAACCGGAACCGGAAAAACGGATTGATAAGGTGCTGAAATTATTTGATGGAGAAGAGCAGGACATGATCGCAATTGTATTGAGAACCGTTTATGCAGTGAGGGACAAAGGTGCAAAGAAGGATTCGTCCGCAGAAGAATGAAAGTGTATAACTTTATACTGGCGTGAATCGCGAAAAAAGTCGGAGAAAACCGTTAGGAAATAGTTTTCTCCGGCTTTTTTATCTGCTCAGCCAGCGCATATATCATATTAGCCGAGAGGCAGATTTATTTTTCCCTGCTTTACAGCTGCAATTTAAAATTTTTATTCCTGTTTTACACTGTCTGAAGTCCTGCAAGTTTTTCTACATCTTCAATTCTAAGACCAGAATATCTTGCAATTTTATCAATCGATAGTTCCCCATCCTGTAACATCCTAAGTGCTGTTTCCCTTTGATTTTGACTAATACCCTGATTTAAAATAGTTCTTGCGCTTGTTTCGATCAATGCTCCGCTCATCATATCACCTACGCCTTTCTGCACATTCTCATATTTCTGTGCAATCTCTTTAATCACATCACTGGAAAGTTCTATAATTGTCCTTTTATCAAACGCCCCAATCACTTCCTGCTGCTCCAGTTCGTCAAGCCTTTCCAAGATAACCTGATACTCTGCTTTCAGTTTTTCCAATTTCTGCTCGTTACTATTATACTCCGGAAAGCTATTCTCATGTGAAAAAATGTAAAACGGAATTAATATCAGCAAAAATTTTTCAAAAATATCGTCGAGCGAATATTTCTGTACTTTCATAACAGGTATGTCATATTGCACTGTTCCTCCCGGTGTGACAATCACATATTTCATTTTGTCCGGTGTTTTTTTGTAAGTCCGGAGATACAGAACCGCCGTATTGGGAAATGTCACAGTCAGTGTTTCCTCCGTAACCTCTCCCTCATCTAGTGCTATCTGCGCATCATACTCGAAAAGCCTTATGGTGATTCTTCCGTCCGGTAAGCTGCTTTCGCACTCAACATGGTATTTCTTCGGTACCTTTCCGAAAACCGTAAAATTTGTGTCCGTAATCCGTTCTTTGTCCGCATCGTCTTGCTGGTCTAAAAAATGTTCATTGGGGAAAAAACGAATTTCTTCCTTCCCTGTATATGTTTCCCCAAAAATTTCATTGATTACAGGGATAATTAGCTTCCGGCAGTCATTTAATATTGTCCGGAATGCCCCGTCATATATATTTGCCATATCCGATCTCCCTCCCTTTTGTGTCTTTATCATATCATTTTTTTATCTCAAATTCAAGGATTTCTCGAAGAAGACGCACACTTATCAAGGGTTACAGGATTGAATCCATTCAGTAGCGGGAAAGAGAAAAGATAGTTGAAGAAAGGCTTTACACCCTGCATTATATCCCTTATAATACAGATAATAACATAATTATTACGGGACAATGAAAAGAGGTGAGCAAATGCTAGGGGAGAAATAAATAAATGTCAATCTTCTAAATCTCTTAGACTTGCTAGAGCGTTTAGAAATTGCGGATAAAGACGGCGGTTATGAAAAACTCAAAGAACAGATCGCTTTTGAAAAAAAGTGTATCGAGCGTAAACTTTACCAAAAACCGCCGGTAACAAATAATCTATCATAAGTAACCGAAGGTGTAAAGCTTTTATTGAATTACTAAGGCTTTACACCTAATCCTTCCCATTTTCCCGATTATCATGTACAATATTTATAAACAAACTGAAAAAAGGGGGTTTTGTATTTGCGGGATTTTAGTATACTGGGCCGGATGGCAGAAGACATTCCGGACCCACTGCCGGAATTTTTTTCTGACTTGAATCTGGATCCGTTGATCGCTGAAATGGGGAACGGATTTGAGCCATATGACTTGAGGGAATATTATTACCGCTTGCCGAAGGAAAAAGAGGATATTTTGTATCGGCAGGAGGTTCTAAGGGGATTAGATCCGGAAATGGAAGAACGGGTCACTGATTTTTACCGTGCCGTGAAAAAATCACAGACATATGAGCAGTACGCGGAAGATACGGAGGATGGGGAAAGCAGCGCGCACTGGCATCTGCTGGCGGCACATTTGTACTATACGGCGCTGGATGAGCTGATGGCGTATCTGGAGACAAAGGGACAGATGGTAGACGGATGGGACGGATTTTACCGCATGTGCAGCGAACAGACAGCACGGGGGGATTACAAAGAAAGCCACGACCTGGCGTTGGCGCTTTACCGGAAAATATCGGAGATCCGATATACGATCAGGATTGAGGAAGATCACATTCTCATACTTCCCCGTGTAGAAGACGACGACTATGTAGGGGAGCTGTGCCAGAAATATTCACATATTATTGAAACGCCTGATAAACTGTACAATATACTTCCGGGCAGCCAGCACAGCACAGATCTCGAGAAGCGAATTCTGCGGTACATAAAGAAAAAGAAGCCTGGACTGTTCCAGGAAATGACGGGGTTTCAGGAAAAATACCCGAAGATCATTTCTGATCCTATGTTAAAATTCCACCGCGAGATCACATTTTATCTTTCCTTTCTCAAGTTCCGGCATCAAATGGAACGGCATGATTATGAATTCTGTTATCCGAAATTTATGGATAACGACTTTCGTGTCGAGGGCGGGTATGATCTCGCGCTGGCGCTCAAAAATGTGCAGGACGGAAAAAAGACGGTGGCCAACGACTACTATTTCAAGGAAAAGGAACGGTTTTTTGTGGTGACCGGACCCAATCAGGGCGGTAAGACGACGTTCGGCAGGGCGGCGGGACAATTGGTGTATTTTTCGTTACTGGGACTGCCGGTACCGGCAAAAAAAGCCGTGATCCCGTACTTTCAAGGGTTAATGACACACTTTTCCGTGGAGGAGAGCACGGAGAGCGGGAGGGGTAAATTAAAGGAAGAGCTTGTTCGTCTCTCGCAGATGCTTGAAGGACGGAAAAAGCATTCCTTTGTCATTATCAATGAACTTTTTACATCGGCGGCGACATACGACGCCCTGCAGATGGGACGTGAGATCATGCGGTATTTTCTTGATGACGACTGCTATGGGATCTATGTCACCCACATTGATAAACTGGCCGAAGAAAACGGCCGGATCGTGAGCATGACAGCGTCCATTCAGGGACAGAAAGTCCGGACATACAAGGTAGAACGGAACAAAGCGGAGGGGAAAGGCTATGCGGAATCCATTGTGGAACAGTATGGACTTACTTACGATGATATTATAAGGAGGCTGTCAAATGCTTGATATTTGTTTATTATACCCGGAAAAGCAGCAGGCGCTGCGGCGCCGTTACGGCATGTCATCTGACATGATCAAGGATTTGAATTTATCCGTTATCCTGCATGCGATGGCAAAGGGAGATGAAACGATCTATAACACATGCCAGCAGGTGCTGCTGACGCCGGTTACGACTGAGCCGCTGCTCCGCTTCCGCCAGCAGATGGTGAATGACGCCGTCAACCACTTCGAATTTTATACGGAAATTTACCGTCTGGCGAGCGAAGCGGTAACGGATTTTGAGAAAAATAAGACGAAGAAAGGCGGAAGCAATACCGGGCAGATTTACGATACGCTGCAGCTCCTGCTTGTGCTGGCGGATGATCTGGAAAAATTAAAGGATCTCATGGGCAGCAAGGAGGCGGAACAGTCAGACGGTATGATGAGATTTGCGGAGAGGCTGCGCAGTCATTACAGCAACGAGTTTGTAGAGGAACTGAGTCAGATGGCAAAACATATGTCGTTTCTCATGCAGGGCGGGAGGCTAGTGATGACAGCGGGGATCAGCGGCGGCCTGAAATGCGGCGACGTCGTGATCAATCGTTTGGAACCGGTGGATTACCGCAAATTGGGGTCATTTCGCCGCATGCTGCGGTGGCTGATGCTGCATCTTTTCTCGCCAAACGCGATCCATTTAACGGAGACGGCACTCCGCCACGACGCCAGGCAGATGGAGGAGAATGGATTTTTGTACACGTTAAAGCTGTATCAGAAATTTATTCAGGAACTGGAGACCTTTTTCGAAGACCTTCGTAAGCAGGCGGGATTTTATGTGGGCTGCGCCAATTTGTACCGGAGTTTGTCGCATCTGCACATGAGGGTGTCGTTTCCCAAAGTCAGCCGGGAAAAGAACCATTTGCAGTATCAGAACTTATATGAGCTTTCGCTGGCGCTGCAGACGATGAAAGATCCTGTAAACAACGACTTGATCGATGACTGCCATCTGCATGTGATCAGCGGCGCGAACCAGGGCGGTAAATCGACATTTCTGCGAAGTGTGGGTATTGCACAGGTGTTGATGCAGGCGGGAATGTTTGTGCCGGCTTCGTATTATGAGGGGCCGCTGTACGATACGATCCTCACACATTTTACACGGCGCGAGGACTGCAGCATGAACAGCGGGCGGCTGGTGGAAGAAATGAAGCGGATGAACCGTATCGTAGACATGGTGACGGACGACAGCCTGATTCTGCTGAATGAATCCTTTTCCAGTACGACGGAGAAAGAGGGCAGCCAGATTGCGGAAAATATCATTCAGGCGATGTATGACAGCGGCGTGCATATCTTCATGGTAACCCATCTATTTGAATTTGCCAGCAGCATGTATGGGAAAAAGCTGCCACGCGCGCGGTTTCTAAGCGCGGAGCGCAAAGAAGACGGCACGAGGACATTTAAGATCATCGACCATGAACCAACGGAAACAAGCTATGGGCTGGATCTGTTTGAGGAAATAGTTTTGCGGAAATAGAGAGTAAAAAAGGAAGGGGAATCCCTGGTCGTGCCAAATACCCGGGATTCCCCAACTTGTAATATGATAAAAATGAAGATAACAAAAATGAAATAACGTGATCAGATATTGTCCGGATCCGTCTGCAGGATAACCGGCTGATCCATCCTGTACTGATAAAATTTGATAACGTTTCCGCTCAACATACGGAGCGGAGTCCAGTTACATAAATCATAATCCCGTACATAAGGAAGATTATCATAAAAGACGGTAGCAGACTCATATTTATGGTCAAAACTCATAAGCATCTTTTTAAATAATTCACCCTGATCCATGAATCCACTTCCTTTCGTATCGCCTATTATCATTATACGTTAAATCTCTGAGAATAGCAACAACTTTTGGAAAAAATTTTGTCCCCAAATTTTTCCCGTTGTTTTTCCCCTGCCACATGTATCAGATCAACCCCGTCAGAATCAGTAAAAAATGGAGAAGATATTCGCGCCGATAACCGTGAGCAATCCGGCCACTACGATTGAAAGGCTGCTCATGGCTCCCTCGATCTCGCCCATCTCCATCGCCTTGCTCGTGCCGATGGCGTGTGCGGATGTCCCGAGCGCCAGACCTTTTGCGATGCGGTCTTTGACATGAAATATTTTTAATACCCACTCCCCGATCACGTTGCCCGTCACTCCGGTGACGACGATGACGGCAACCGTGATGTTCACGATCCCGCCGAGTTCTTCGCTCATTCCCATTCCGATTGCCGTCGTGATCGACTTCGGCAGAAGGGTCACGTACATCGCGTGATCGAGATGAAAGAGGACGGACAAAAGAAATACGCCAAGCAGGCTCGTGACTGTCCCGGTAAAGACGGACAAAAGAATGGCCCAGCCGTATTGCCGGAGCAGATGGATCTGCTTGTACAGCGGAACGGCAAGGCAGACCGTCGCAGGTGTGAGCAGGTAGTTCAGATAGACGCCGCCCGTCTGGTACGCGTCATAATCAATGCGGAACAAAAGGAGGACGCCGATGACAAAAACGATGGCAACGAGCAACGGGTTTATGATTGCCAGTCCCGTCTTCCGTTTCAGATACTGTCCGGCCTCATAGCCGATCAGGCTCACGAGGACGCCGAAAAAAAGGGAATGAGTGAAAAAATCTTCTGCCATTAGTTTGATCCCTCTTTTCGTTTCGGATGTTTCATCATCCGCTGCGCCACGACGCCTGTCACGCCCATTACGATAACTGTCGTTACCAGCGTAATGAAAAGGATGGCCAGCAGATGCGGCTTCAGGGCCTGATAGCTCGCAATCAGTCCGACTCCGGCGGGGATGAATAAAACAGGCATGATGTCAATAAAAAATGTCGCTGTTTCATCGACCTGATCCAGTTTGATGATGCCGGTCATCAGGCAGGCGAGCATGAGGACCAGGCCGTAAATGCTGGCGGGAACTGGCAGCGGTATAATGAAACGGCACAGTTCGCCTAAAAAGCATATGATCAAAATGATTAAAAATTGTTTTACGTATTTCATAAACGTCCTCCGCTTTTTTGGAATATGCGGTAAACGGCGCTTAGTCACATGTTCCGAAAATGAGGCTGGAATTCTGCCCGCCAAACCCGAAGGCGTTCGTCATGGCGTAGCGAACGGGCCGTTTCTCCGCCTTGTTTGGGATGTAATTCAAGTCGCATTTCTCGTCCGGAACTGTAAGGTTCAGCGTTGGTGGAATGATACCGCTCTCGATGGTTTTGACGCAGGTGATCGCCTCGGTCACGCCGCCGGCGCCCATCATGTGCCCAGTCGCGCCTTTGGTGGAAGTGACAGCCATCTCATAGGCGTGCTCGCCAAACAACTGCTTGATCGCGTTCGTCTCGATTGCGTCTCCCATCGGCGTCGAGGTGCCATGCGTATTTATGTAATCGATCTCGTCTTTCCGGATGCCCGCCTTTTGGATGGCGTGATCCATGCAGGCGATCGCTCCAATGCCGTCGGGATGCGGCGCCGTCACATGGTAGCCGTCCGTACTGTTCGCGAAACCGAGCAGACGGGCCTTGATCTCGGCACCGCGCGCTTTCGCGTGTGTTTCCGTTTCCAGCAGGATGGCGCCGCCGCCTTCCCCAAAGACAAAACCGTCCCGTGTTTTGTCGAAAGGCCGGCTGGCTGTCTGGGGATTGTCGTTATTCGTGCTGAGCGCATGGGCCGAGGCAAGACCGGCGACAACGACCGGACAGAGGCTCGCTTCCGCTCCTACGGCCAAGACCGCGTCCGCCTCTCCGGCCAGAAGGAGCATGGCCGCCGTAGAGATGGCGTCCGCGCCTGAAGAACACGCGGTGCTGACTGTCAGGCTCGGTCCCCGGTATCCTTTGGCGATCGCGATCTGTGCGGCGGCAATATTTCCGATAAATTTCGGTACGAACCGGGGACTCACTTTTTTGTGCTCACCCGTGCTCAGTCCGTGTTGTGTTTCGGAAATAATGGATACGCCCGCCATAGCCGTTCCCACGACGATCCCCATACGGGCAGCAGGAATCGTTTCTTCCTGTATGCCGGCGTCGGCAAGCGCTTCTTCCGCTGCCGCGTAACCGTACTGCATAAACAGATCCATCTCCCGGCTCTGTTTTTTTGTCATAAAATCTTCCGCGTGGAAATCTTTTACCTCAGCGGCGATCTGAACCGCAGACGTCTCCGCGTCGAAACGCGTAATATGCGAAACGCCGCACGCACCATCGATCAGGTTTTTCCAGTACTGCTCCACTCCTATTCCGATCGGCGTCACGGCACCCATACCGGTAATCACTAATTTTTCTCTCATTCTTCCCCTCATTTCTGCGCAGAACTTCAGTTCTGATCATGCAATATTTGTGGTTTCTAAAATCTTATTTTATTGTATCAAAAGAGAAAAAGCAGGTCAAGATATTATGAAGCGATTACCACGCCGTCTTTGATGATCATTTTTATCGACAGATCTGCGTCCAGCAGTACGATATTGGCTTTTTTCCCCGCGGTAATCGAGCCGTAATCCCCAAATACCCCAAGCGCTTTCGCCGGATTCATAGAGGCGCAGGCGACGGCTGACGCTAACGGAATGTCCATTTGTTTTACCGCCGTCCTCATGCAGTCCATTAAATTGGTGGCAGAACCGGCGAGTGCCCCGTCGGAAACGAGCTCAGCCCTGTTTCCTGTCACTTTTACCTCCAGTCCGCCCAGCATGTAACGGCCGTCCGGCATACCGGTGGCCCGCATACTGTCGCTGATAAACAGGATCCGGTCGTCTCCCAACATACGGAACGTAGCGCGTACGACCGACGGATGGATATGCACGCCGTCGCAGATCAGTTCCGCTGTCACATGCGGGCTGTCTGCCACGGCGCCGACTACTCCCGGCTGCCGGTGTGAAAAAGCGGGCATGGCGTTGTACAGATGGACGACATGATCCGCGCCTGCGCCGAAGGCTGCCATCGCCGTATCGTAATCCGCATTTGTGTGGGCGAGAGAGATATGGACGCTCTGCTTCATTTCCCAGATAAAGGCGAGGGCGTTTTCATTCCGCTCGGGCGCGATGCCGATAAACGAAACGAGACCGCGTGAGGCGTCTAAAAACTGCCGGCAGATGTGCGTATCGCAGCTTATGATATTACGCGCGTCCTGCGCGCCTTTTTTTTCGGCACTGATAAAAGGCCCTTCCATATTTATGCCGAGCAGGTCGGCTTCCCGTGCGTTGCTTTTGCCAGCTCTGTCCCGATAGGAAGCGGCCTCTGACAAAATATAGGTAAGTTCATCGACCGGAAGCGTCATCGTTGCCGGGCAGATCCCCATTACGCCGACCGATGCCTCATATTTCGCAATTTCCGCGATCGATTCTGTCGTACCGTCACAGACATCGAACCCTTTGCAGCCGTGAAAATGAAGATCGATCAAACCCGGGATTGCGTAGCAGCCGTTGCCGTCGATCGTCTGGTCCATTTCGAAGGGAGGCGGAGAGGAAGTGGTCTGTGTACATGTGCCCTGCGACACGCCAGTGATCCGCCCCTCGTCGATCATGATCTCACCGTTCACAAACGTCTTACTTTCCGTAAATGCTTTTACGTTTTCAATTATCATGACACATCCTCCTCTATTCCGAAATGATGCCGGGGAAGTGCGGGTGAAACGACTCCTTCCAGCTGCTGTAACGCGGCGGGTCCAAAACGGCGGAGCTGAAAGTGGTAAAACGCTCCCAGCATTCCCGCGTCATTTCCGTGTTTGGCAAAGGCAAGTTTTGTGTGCCGGGCGAGTTCCGGTATCAGATAGCGGCTGACCGAGAGATCCATCCGTTCCCGGAGAAAGTCTTCCTGTGCCATAATGCCTCCGCCGAGCACGACGATTTCCGGATTCAGGACACAGCATATATTGGCGATGCCTTGTCCCAAAATATCTGTCATCTCGTCAATCGCGCGGACGCACAGCGCGTCCCCTTTTTTTGCCGCTTCAAAAATACGGTATCCGTTCCACAACTCTTTTGGCTCACTTTTCCATTCCGCCACTTTTTGCGATAAAATACTGGCTGCCCCGAGCGTCTGGAAATCGCCGCCCTGCATGTTCATATAACCCACTTCACAGGCGCTCCCGCTGACCCCGCGGAAAATTTCCCCGTTTATTACGATGCTGCCGCCGATACCGGTTCCGACTGTGAGCATGAGGGAAATTTTACTGCCAGCCGCCGCGCCCGAATAATATTCTGCAAGGCCGGCGCAGTTGACATCGTTTTCCACCTCACACGGGACGCGGAACCGTCCCTCCAGTATTTTTTTGTACTCTGTACCCGCGTAATCCGGAATGAGCGGCGCCGAATACGTGATGATCCCCCGGTTCGTGTCGACCACGCCGGCGGTCGAGATACAGATCCCGCTGATTTCTTCCTGCGTATGGAAATCGGCGATGACATTCTGTACTTTTTCCAAAATCCCGGCGCCGCCTTTTTCGGCCTCCGTATTCATGATATTCCTGCTCAGGATCCGGCCGTCCTCCCGGATCAGACCGTATTTGATCGCCGTTCCTCCTATATCTATACTAACATAATTTTTCATATCGATCTCTGCCTGTCTTTCATTATAATCGATGATCGTACCGTCCGCAATTTTATATTTGCACTTTAAAGATCGCTTTTTTAATTGCTTCCGGTTTCTGCACCAATACGCCGGTGCGGTGCCCGTCGTTCGGGTAGCAGACGAGAAAATCGCCTGGCCGCAAAATGACAGAGGCGTTTTTTTCACCGTTCATCGGCAGAAAATCGTCTTTTTCCACATACTCCTGAAGGCTCATGTTCCAAAGGAAATTGACGTCGATCTGCTCTTCTCCCTCCAGCATCACATGGACATCCAGATATTTCTTATGCGCTTCCCAAAAGCGGTTCTCGGCTTCCGTCGTCGTGTACTCCGCCACGTTGACAAACAGTTTTTCGCCATTGATCGGATGACTCCCTTTTTCGTAAGAAAGCAGGTCATGATTATTTGCGTAGGCGAAACATTCTTTTACGGAATCCTCCAAAAACCAAAATGGTTGCAAATGCTTTATATTTCCAAAAATCATGCGGTTAATCCTCCCTTATTTTGTAAATTGTCGTGTGCGGTTCCGGATCTGACGTATCTCCCTTGATCTTTCTCCAGATCAGGCTGGCCGGAATGCCGACCACGAGGGAAACGACGATCGAGATGATGGAATACGACCAGATCGATACTGCCTCGGCGGGAACGAAATACTTGATATAGATCATGACAGCCGTTGCCGCGATAAATGCGATCACCGCGCCAAACGTATTCGCGATCTTCGTAAAAGCACCTAAAATAAACATTCCCACGAGGATTCCGAGTACGAGTCCCATAAATCCGTTGAACCATTCATACGCTGACTTGATTCCGCCGTTGGCTAGAACCATTGATACGACGATGGAAAATACCCCGACAGCGAGCGACACGTACTGGCCGATTTTCGTCTGCTTTTCGAAGCTCAGTTCACGTTTTGACAACCTGGCCTGAATGTCGAGAGTCCAGCTCGAAGCCACTGAGTTCAAGCCCGTGGATAACGTGGACTGCGAAGCGGCGTAGATTGCGGCAAGGAGTATTCCGGTAATCCCGACCGGAAGCTCAAACGCGATATAGGAAGCAAAGATCTGATCCTGTTCGGCTGCCGGCGGAAGGGCGTTCTGCTGGTAAAAAACATATAATCCTGTTCCGATCAGGTAAAATACTGTGGCGATAAAGATAGAAAGCGCGCCGTTTGCCAGCATCATTTTATTCAGTTTCTTTGTGTCTGTCGTCGTCGTGAACCGCTGCACGATGTCCTGGCTTGAAACATAGGATCCCATCGTATTAAATCCGGCTCCCACGATGATGAGGAGTACACTGTCCCTAAAAATATTGTAATCAAAAATAGGGCGGTCAGCGGCTAAAAACTTATGCTCGTTTGTAAATGCCCCGAATATGGCACCGATGCCTCCATCAATGTTGCACAGAAGAAATATGAGGGCAAACGAAACGCCGAGGAGCAATACGGAACCCTGGATAAAATCCGTCCACAGTACCGATTTTAATCCGCCCGTGTAAGAATATATGATGGCGATGCTTCCCATAAGCGCGATCAGCAGATTTACGTTGATGCCGGTCAGGCTCCCGAGTACCATACATGGGAGGTACATGATGATCGACATACGGCCGATCTGGTAAATGATAAACATCGCCGCTCCCAGTATCCGCAGTCCTTTGCTGCCAAATCGTAATTCCAGATAGTGGTACGCCGTGTCGATGTCCAGCCTGCTGTAGATCGGCAGGAAAAAACGGATCGTGATGGGGATAGCGAGCAGCATTCCCAGCTGGGCAAACCACATGAGCCACGTTCCGGCGTACGAGTTACCTGCCAGTGATAAAAATGAGATCGGACTTAACAGGGTTGCGAAAATGGATACTGAGGTGACCCACCAGGGGACGGTGCCATCGCCTTTAAAATACTCTTTTCCTTTCATATCCTTTTTCGCGAAATGCAATCCGGCAAACAGGACCGCCGCCAGATATACGATCAGGATTATCATATCGATAACGGTAAAACCTTGCATGTTCTTTTCCTCCTTTGCTTAGTTGAGATATTTTTCTTTGGCGGCGCGGATCATGCCGGCAGCTTCCTCCACGATGCCCATATCTCCTTCTGTCAACGCCGGAAGTGGTTTGCGCACGCCGCCCAGCTCCAGGTTCTCGTTTATTTTCAAAATGGCTTTGATGACGCCATACATGTTTCCGTGAGCCGAACACATCTTGTATATGACCGCATCGACCGCGTACTGGATATCCTTTGCTTTTTTCAGATCGCCTGAACGGATGCACTCATCCATTTTCAGGAACAGTTCCGGCATGACGCCGTACGTTCCACCGATCGCGCCCTCTGCCCCGATGATCCGTCCACTGATAAATTGCTCGTCAGGGCCGTTGAAAATGACATAATTCTCCCCGGCGTCCGCGCAGAACATCTGGATGTCCTGTACCGGCATGGATGAATTTTTCACGCCGACCACCCGCGGGTTTTTCCGCATCTCGGCAAACAGGCTTGTCGTGAGAGCGACGCCCGCGAGCTGAGGGATATTGTAAATGATAAAATCCGTGTTTGGGGCCGCGGCGCTAATATCGTTCCAGTACTGCGCGATCGCGTGTTCCGGCAGGCGGAAGTAGATCGGCGGTATGGCCGCGATCGCGTCTACGCCCAGGCTCTCTGCGTGACGGGCAAGTTCTGCGCTGTCTTTCGTATTATTGCAGGCGACATGGGCAATTACGGTTAGTTTTCCTTTGGCCGCCTTCATGACATGCTCCAAAACGAGTTTCCGGTCTGCCACACTCTGGTAAATACATTCGCCGGAAGATCCATTTACATACACTCCTTTGACGCCTTTGTCTACGAAGTATTTCGTAAGCGCTTCGACTCCTTCCGGACTTATTTCTCCTTCTCTGTCGTAACAGGCATAAAACGCCGGGATAATACCTTTGTATTTGTCAAGATTTTTCATGTTCATTCTCTCCTTTTTAATTTTTGCTCAATGTTCCAGTATTTCAGCGAATTTTTTTGTGATCAGCTGCGGTCTTGTGATCGATGAACCCACGACTACGCTGAATGCGCCCAGTTCAATGACGCGTTTTGCCTTTTCCGGCGTATCGATGTTTCCTTCCGCGATCACCTTATGACTGACTTTGTCGATGATCTCCCTTAATATAAGAAAATCATTTTCCTCGATCTGGTCGTTCTTGCTCTGCTCGGTGTAACCGACGAGCGTTGTGCCGATAAAATCAAATCCGAGCTCGTCCGCGTGAAGCGCCTCTTCGATCGTGGAGCAATCTGCCATCCACAGCTGATGTGGATACTTCTTTTTGATCTGTTCGAAAAAGGCGTCCACGGTTGCCCCGTCCGGACGCAGCGCGCCTGTCGCGTCAACCGCGATGATTTCCGGTTTTACTGCCATGAGCTCATCAATTTCCTTTATCGTCGGTGTTATATATACCTGGCTGTCTGGATAGTCTCTTTTAACAATTCCGATGATCGGAAGATCTACTTTTGTCTGGATCTCCTCGATATCTTCTTTTGTATTTGCGCGGATCCCGTACGCGCCGCCTTCCATCGCCGCGAGCGCCATTCTTCCCATTATAAAGGAGGAATGTAACGGCTCATGAGGCAGTGCCTGGCAGGAGACGATCAGCTTCCCGTTTAATTGTTGTATTTTTTCTTCGTTCATAGTAGCCTCATTTCTGCACAAAATGCTGTGTTTTTTAGTTCTGTCTTTGAAAGTATCTCCAATTATCTTTATTTTTATTGAACTTTTGCTTATAAACTTATTTAAAAATGTCATTACTAATAATAAAAATGTTTTATAGAAAGAGAGGATATTTTCAATATGGTAATTTGCAGAGCGAAAAATTATAATGAACTGAGCCGGAAAGCGGCAAACATGATCTGCGCGCAGGTCATTATGAAACCGGATTGTGTTCTTGGACTGGCAACGGGTTCTTCTCCGATCGGGGTTTATAAGCAGTTGGTAAAATGGTATAAGAAGGGGGATCTGGATTTTTCCCAGGTGTCCTCTGTCAATTTGGACGAGTACAAGGGGATAGGCCCGCAGGACAAGCAGAGCTACCGCTACTTTATGGAAACCAACCTTTTCCAGCACATCAATATTGATAAGTCGCATACGTTCGTGCCAGACGGATTGGAGCCAAATTCCACGGAAGCCTGTGAGAAATATGACGAGATCATCGGAACGCTGGGCGGTATCGATCTGCAGCTGCTTGGACTCGGGCACAACGGGCATATCGGTTTTAACGAACCCGCTCCTGTTTTTTCGTGCGGCACAAACTGTGTTGATCTCGCGCCCAGCACGATCGAGGCGAACAAACGCTTTTTCGCCGCGGAGGCCGATGTTCCCAGACAGGCGTATACAATGGGGATTGGCAGCATTATGAAGGCAAAAAAAATAGTCGTTGTGGTAAGCGGTGAGGACAAGGCTTCTATTTTGGACAAAGTTATTAATGGGCCTGTCACACCGGAAGTGCCGGCTTCCATCCTGCAGCTGCACAGGGATGTGGTCATTGTCGCGGATGAAGACGCGCTTTCTTTGGTGCCGGATGCAGGGTAAAAAGGTTATGAGAGAATTTACAGAATCAGGAAAATCTACTTGAAGAAACGGAAAGTATGTGTTATCATTAAAATATGTCGATATAAATAATACGGGGTGAGTGGGAGAACCCGGACTCAGAATATAATATTCGCAAAATGTGTGCGAGAATGGAGGATTATAGTATGAAGAGAAAAGTAAGAATGATTGTAGCTGCCGTATGTACGATTGCTGTTGCTGGACTTTTTCTCAAGCCTGATCATGTAAACGTTTATGCGAAGTCGTACGGGGTAGAAGAGGCAGTTGTATCGGAAACCGTGCTGAATACTGGAGACGTCCTAAAGACACCTACTACCTGGGAAACGAATGGGATGCACGTTTATTTCTATAATTCTGCAGGCGGAAGTTTGAAAAATGTAACTGTAGAAGAAGGTCAAAACTACACGATACCCGAGTACACAGCCACTACATTTGCTCCCATTGAGGCAGGGTATAAGTTCGCGGGATGGAAGGTGATCGGGAAACCAGTTGAGAACGGAGAATGCTGTTGGAAGTTAGAACTGGTACTCTCAGAAGATGGATCGGGTGAAAATACGCCAGAACCTACGCTGCCACCGGAAGCGACCGATGTACCGGAAGAGCCGACGGATACGCCGACCCCGGTTGTGACAGAAGAGCCGACAGATACGCCGACGCCAGTTGTGACAGAGAATCCGGCCAGTACGCCGACGCCGGTTGTAACTGAAAAACCGACAGGCACTCTGGCGCCAGTTGCGACGGATGAACCAGCGGCGACACCGGTTGTGACAGAGAATCCGGCCAGCACGCAGACGCCGGCAGAGACCACATCACCTGTCGTGACGGAAAAGCCGGTACAGACTACACCACCAGTTGTGACGGAAGAACCCGCGCAGACTACACCGCCGGTCGTGACAGAAGAGCCGACGCAAACGCCAGTTGCTTCAGAAGAGCCGGTGGTCACACCGGAGCCCACGCCGACACCGGGAGAAGATACGGATCATATGATGATCAAAAGCGTAGGTGTTTATCAGTTACAGCCAATGATCAAGTATTCGCTGCAGGGCGGAGTTACCCGTGTGGAAGGAGACATTACCTGCTATGCGAATCCGATTGAGTTCACGGTTGAAGCAGGAGGCCTGTTCAAATTTTATTGATCGGCAGCCGGCATACCCTCTGGGATCCCCATTCCGGGATACCTCTATGGGGCGGTGATTGTCTTAAAGATGCAAAAACCTCAGCATAGCGGGAGATGCTGAGGTTTTTTTATGGAAATCTATAGATTCCATATATCAGGTGTGGTCGCCCGTTAGTCAAAAGGATAGAAATGGTTCTTCTCAAGGAAAGAAAGGGATTCCTGTTGGTGAGCCACGGTGTTGGTTTCTATGAGCAGGGAGGCATCTATTTGATAATGGCGAATCAGTTTGTCAAAATCCTGCCAGTTGATGCCGCCCGTTCCTACTGCCTGATGCAGATCAAAATGGCCGTCATTATCGTTGATGTGGATGTGGTGTATGTAGGGATGTGCCGCGGTGATCCATTCTTCCAGCGAGGCGTGGGAGAGGTTCGCGTGAGCGACATCGAGACATAAGTGCAGTGCAGGGTACTCGCTCGCGGCCGCCTCCCCAAAGGCAGCAAACATGTCAGGTTCCAGGTCAAACATATTTTCAATAAAAATTTCGATGTTCGGGTATTCTGCCGCAAGTGTGCTAAAATACTGCAGATTCGTGTTAAGCCAGTTTTGACGGTATGTTTTATCATAAAAATTCGCGATCAGGTTTGTGTGAAAAATCACGCCGCGTATACCCAGCTCTTTTGCGATGTTCATAGACTGGCGCATCCGCATGTCAGATATTTCACGGATCCTGGCATCGGAACTATGAATCGCAATATCCAGAAAAGCTCCGTGCAGAGTGTCATTTTTCCGGTCACGGGGAAGATCCCGATAGAAGGAAATAAGTGTATCAATCTGGGAAGGACTGTCCAATACTGCGGGCGAGAAAAAGTCATTATATTCAAAAGCAGCATTGTATTTGTCAGCAAGTTCCAAACTCTTGCTAATTTCTTCTTTTTTTGGTATAATTTCGATAATGGACATAGTTACCTCCGTTTGTACATAAATAGTATCATGTACTATAATAAAGGATTTTTATGATTTTTGCAAGGAAACATCTATAGTTTTTGGAAGGCGGGTGCAGATTTTAACATGAAGCTCACAGAAAGACAATTTGAAGAGGTGCTGGAGATGGGGATTCTCCTTACCATTGAAAAAAATCATGATTGCCTGTTTGAACTCATTATGGAAAATGCGATGGCAATTACAAATTGTGATGGCGGCACATTATACCTGTATGAAAATGATGAGCTCCACTTTAAGATCATGAGGACGGAATCGCTCGGGATCAGTAAGGGAGGGGACGGGGAGGAAACACATATGCCGCCGGTACCGCTGCGAGAGGAAAATGTATGTGCGTATTCCGCGATCCATGAGGAAGTTGTTAATATAGCTGATGTTTATAATAGTGATAAATTTGATTTTTCGGGCCCGCGAAAATACGACGCCCTCACAGGTTATCATACGAAATCCATGCTCGTGATCCCCCTGCGCAACCACGAAGGAGAACTGATCGGCGTGCTCCAGCTGATCAACGCCATTGAAAACGGGGAGATCGTGCCGTTTGATCCCGATTACGAGAAGGTCGTTATGTCGCTTGCGTCGCAGGCGTCCATTTCCATCTCGAATTTAAGGTATCTCGGTGAAGTAAAGGATATGATGTATTCCTACGCGCAGACGATGGCGACGATCATCGACGAGCGGACGCCGTACAATGGAAACCATACGAAAAATGTGACGCATTACGCGGTAAATTTTGTGGATTATCTCAATGAGCAGTATGAGATGGACTGTTTTGACGACTATTTTGATGATAACAGGCGGGAACAGCTGATGCTGGCAGCGAGTCTCCATGATATCGGAAAGATGAGCATTCCGTTGAGTATTATGAATAAAAGTACGAAACTGGGGCATCTGTTCCAGGGAATCATCGACCGTTACAAGCTTCTCAAAAGTTATTACAAGATTGATTATTACGAAAAAAGGATCACAATGGATCAGTATGAGGAGAAAGTTGCCTATCTGTCAGAAGCGGAGAAACTCGTACAGGAAATAAATGTAGCGCCTGCGCTTCCAGAGGGAAAGGAGCCGCAGATCAGAGCGCTGGCTGAATGTGTATATCGCGGGTCAGACGGCGAGATCATACCATATTTGAAAGAAGAAGAGGCAGAGTGCCTGCTCATAAAACGGGGGACGCTGACTAAGGCAGAGAGGAAGATCATGGAAAACCATGTCGTTGTTACCCATAATATCCTCTCTAAGATCAATTTTAGTACTCATTATAATAAGGTGCCACAATGGGCAGGAGCACACCATGAATTTTTGGATGGTTCCGGCTATCCCAATCACCTTACCGAAAAAGATCTTCCCATCGAAGTGCGGATCCTGTCACTGGCAGATATTTTTGAAGCGCTCGTTGCCGTGGACAGACCGTATAAGAAGCCGATGTCAGTTGATAAGGCACTGGGCATCCTGACTTCTATGGCAGAAGAAGGGAAACTGGATAAGAAATTAGTCGCTATGTTTGGGGATTATATACACCAGTTACCTCATAAACCGTGAGTTCGTTCTCTTTTCCTTTTAAACGAAGATTACCGATCTTATTTGCCTGAATGCGGTCTTTCAGCCGTTCGTACACATCTGTACTGATCAGGACCTGGCCGCCGGCAGCGCTGCCTTCTAATCGGGAGGCAGTATTTACAGTATCGCCGATCGCCGTGTAGTCCATACGGAAACCGCAGCCGACATTACCTACGACTGCCGGGCCGCAGTGAACGCCGACGCCAAACTGTACCGTCTTGCCAAAACGTTCTAACAGCCTGCCATTTAGTTCTTTTGTGCCGTTTACGATATCCAGTGCGGTCAATATAGCCTTATACACATAATCGTCCAGATCAAAGGGCGCGTTAAAAATCCCCATCGTCGCATCCCCGATAAATTTATCCAACGTTCCGCCGTGATCGAAGATCGCGCTCGTCGTGAGCGTCAGGTATTCGTTCAGGATATCTACGACCTGTTCCGGCGACAATGCCTCAGACATTGAAGTAAACCCGCGGATATCTACGAACAATACGGCTACATCCCGGTTTTCCCCACCTAATGTGATCTCAAACTTATCCTGTTTTACTAACTCATCGACCACCTGCGGCGCCACATATTTTTTAAAAGCGGATACCATCCGGTTACGCCGGAGGCGTTCCTCGAGATAGCTGCTGATCAGTTCTGTAAGATAAATAACGATCAGAAGAATGGGAAAGGTAAGTAGAGAAACTTCCCATCCTTTTCCGTAACATAGCTTTCCGCTGATCATCCAGGCCGCGATGAGCAAAAGGCCGGCCAAAGATCCGGTCATAAGTTTCGTCTTTTTTAATATGAGGAAATAGGCGGCAGCCAGACAGGCGATGATAAGTGCCGTTGCCATAGTTCCTGCTTCTTCCAGCGTATTGCCTTCTAGAAGGGCTTGTATGATATTGGCGTGTATTTCCACTCCGTACATTTGCTGCGACCGGTCGACCGGTGTATTATAAGCGTCCTGCATGCCGGGGGCGTAGCCGCCGACCAATACGATGCAGTCCCGGAATGTGCGGGGGTCTACGGTCCCGTTCAGCACGTCGGAGAGTGAAACGGTTTCGTAACTCCCTGGTTTGCCTGAATAAGAAAACAGAAATTCATTATATGTACCCAGTTTAGGCTGTTCCGGGGTAATGCCTTGGTTTGCGCAGTATAACTGGTATACGGCGGAAGAAAAGCTGTCGATGCGCTCCCCTTCATAGGAGCGGTATAAAATGGCGCGGCGTATGTAGCTGTCGCTGTCTGGCGCCGTGTTGGCAAATCCGATCCGCGTATTTTGGCGCAGAGCCTCGAATGGAAGCTCCACGTCCGCGATGTGCATTTTGTTTTCCTGCAGCTGGTCGTCTCCGTTTGATTCCAGTACGGTTTCATTGACGATATTGACTGCCGTTATAATATTGTCAGAACCTTTACAGGCATTGGCAAGAGCGGCATCTGTGTCCGGGTCGCCGTCGCCAATGAACATAATATCGAAGCCGATGGCGGCGGGTTTGCTTTCCTCCGAGCCGTTCAGGAGAGATATGAGTTCTGCGGACTTTTCCCTGGACCAGGATGAAAACGTACCGTATTCACTCAATGTCTTTTCGTCAACAGCTATGATGCGGATGTTGTTATCGGTGCCGGATGGCGTCTGATAGAGCGCATCCATTCCCCATCGGTCGATGGCGCCTAAAATGCCGTAAAAACTGATGAGAAAACATGCTGCCAAAACGAACAATGCCTGTAAATAGTTCTTTTTTTTCATATAGTCTGTTTCCTCCACTAGCGGTAGTATAATGTCAGGTCGCCGGTAATGGCCGTATCAAAGTTAAATACATTACCCCCTGCATCGCACCAGTTTGTACCTCCTGCCGGAGAGAGTACAGGTTTTTGAGCCCGGGATCCGGCTGCAATCGACTGTGTGCCAAATACACGGCCGAGTGGATCAAGAAATGTCACGGTATACATCGCATTTCCGGGTGCGGACGTGGCCGGCGTGTTAATAACCGGATTGGTAGTCTGCTGCGGTGCCGGAACGGGTGTTTTTGTCGCTTTTGGTTTTTTATTGCTGTCTGATTTCTTATCGGACTTTTTATCCGATTTTTTGTCTGACTTAGCGTCGGATTTTTTGCCGGATTTCTTACCTGATTTCTTATCCGAAGCGGAATCGGAGTTATTACTCGATTTTGAATCCGGATTGGAAACGGTTCCATCGCTGCTGTCAGAGTCCGAAGAGGAACCTGAGGAACCCGAACCGTAACTCGAGCTGTCATCGTCGCCATCGGATGAATCCGGGGCAGCGCCGTCGTCGTCGGATGAATCTGCGTCTGTATTTGAAGCAGGACCACCTGAACCAGAATCGTCTGTGTCAGAAGAATCCGTACCGGAAGCCGGGTTTGCTGCGTCGCTCTCATCTTTATTTGCGCTGTCGGCCGATTCCTTTTCCTTGATGATCTGCTGGAGATCATCTTTTGAGACGGAGAGGTCTGATATACGGCCTGAATCGTAAATTTTCAAAAGCGCTTTTAAGGTATCAGCCGGAAGGGCTGTGAAATCAATATCTTTCGGAGCGTAAACGGGATCAGAACCCGCGTCTGCTTTATGGAAATCGGCAGCTTCGCCGGCAGCGACCATGTTTTCCTCCGAAGAAACGGTTCCGTCTGCCAGTACGGCAGCGGCGGCTACTTTCCCGTCGAACACCATCACGTCCGCTGTGGCTTCCTTTCCATCTGAATTCAGGGATACACGGAATACCGTACCGCGAACGGCCATGACCGATACGGGAGTGCTGAGTTCATAGGAAGAGTCGTTATTTAATTTACTGTCAAGTTCATTCAGCACGGCGCCCTGTACGAGTTCGATCTTGGTTTTACTGTTTTCATTGTTTCCGGAAGCATTCAGTCGGATTTCGGTTCCCGTTTCCAGCGTAACGTACTTATCGCCATCTAAAAGCAGGCACATGTTACCTTCGTCCCCTACTTTGACATTATCGCCATTCATTAGTTTCATACCCGAGTAGGCATCCAGTGTCGTGCCGTCCCTAGTCACGGTTGCCGAGGCACTAAGATCAAATACTGAGATGTCCCGGTAATCTTCATTCCCCCCTTTACGCGTGAGGATCACGACTGCGGCGATGCACAGTATTACTGCGAGGGCAGCAATGCCGCCGATCAGTCCGATCTTTTTCCTGTTTTTCATGAGTATCGCCCCTTTTCTGTTTTTCATTTCCTTAACGATTCGAAAGAAACGTTTTCTTATATTTATATAATAAAGGAAAAATAAGGATTCGTAAAGTAAATTATTCAAAATTTTCCAAACTATTGCTATTCAAATGCAAATTTTATATAATGTGGATAGTTTGATGTTCGTTTCAAGCGTAAAAGAGTGAAAAATAAATTTTTCACTCTGCAAGTTTGTGCGCGCACGCCCAAACTTGTGTGATGCGCAAAAGACGTGCGCGCATGAGGGGAACAATGAAAAGAAAGGATCAGGATAAAAAATGAAGGAACGTTTGAAAATAATATTAACCGGGTTGGGAATTATAATACTAGCTATCATAGGATTATGGGAATATATGCAGCTTTATTTATATTTTGATGTTCCGCAGGTGATCGTCGTCATGCCGGTCGTTGGCGCGGTTTCCGCGGTTTTGTTGCGGAAATACTGTTTTTTTGTTGTTATTGCTACGACAGCTGTCTCCGTCGTGTACCAGTTGATAGAAAAGGGACAATATTCCAAAACTGCCATAATTTTGAACATTCTTCCGGTTATACTGCTGTTTATGCTGGTTGGCATCGCCGGCGGATTCCTGATCCGGGTATTACTGAACGGGAACCGTCCGAAGGCAGCCGGGATCATTTGCTGTGTGTTAGGGGTGGCACTCACACTGGGCGGGGGTGTCGCTATGTTTGGCAATCCATTTTACCCGTTTACAGCGAGATACGCCATTAATCGCTATGCGCAGAAGTACGACAGCGGTCACTACCGGATTAGTAAGATTTCTGTCTACTACAGTATGGAGGACCAGGAATACCAGGGCCGGGTCGAAATGAGCGATGGCGTGATCTATGCCGTTTACCATGAACGGGAAAGTGGAAATGTCTATGATTTGACAGAATTGTCATAATTTTGTAAAATATTAAGATACGGAGGAAATCTTGAATGGATCATTTGGATATGTTGGAGTACAAAAGTGTACACATTTTGCGGGAGGCCTACAGTGAATTGGGCAACCTCTGCATGCTCTGGTCAATTGGAAAAGATAGTACAGTGCTTTTGTGGCTGGCGAGAAAAGCCTTTTTCGGGCATGTGCCGATTCCCCTCGTGCACGTTGACACGCATTTTAAGATCAAGGAGATGATCGAGTACCGTGACCGGCTGGCAGCGGAGTGGAACCTGGATATGATCTACGGCGAAAATTCCGAGGCGATCGAGAAAAAGCAGACGTTTCCGGACGGGAATGCCACACATCTCGAGTGCTGCCGGGCGCTCAAGACTGAGGCGCTCACGAATACGCTCAATGCTTCGTGGCCGCGTTACCGCTTCAACCACAGTAAAGGAACGTATGAAAAAGATGTAAACATAGAGCCATATACGGGCGTGATCGTCGGTGTGCGCGCGGACGAGGAGGGCAGCCGTTCCAAAGAGCGTTACTTCTCCCCCAGGGATAAGAATAATGACTGGGACGTGGGCGATCAGCCGCCGGAGTTCTGGAACCAGTATAAGACGGATTTTGCCCCGGGGACGCATGTGCGTGTGCACCCGCTTCTCGACTGGACGGAACTCGATATTTGGGAGTACATTGAGAGGGAAGATATTCCGGTCGTCCCACTCTATTTTGATCAGGGGAACGGCAAGTGTTATCGTTCGCTCGGCTGCGCTCCCTGCACGGGTACGGTGGATTCCACGGCGAAAAATGTACGTGAGATCATTGAGGAATTAAAGACTGGAAAATTTGCCAATATCGCTGAGCGCTCCGGCCGGGCTCAGGATAAAGAAGGAGGCGGCGGCCTGGAAGAATTGAGGAAGGAGGGCTACATGTGATGAAAAAAGAAGATATGAACATTGTGATCGTAGGACATGTAGACCACGGCAAAAGTACGTTGATGGGCCGTTTGCTGGCAGATACCGGCTCCCTTCCGGAGGGAAAGCTCGATCAGGTCAGAGAGACTTGCCGGCGCAATTCCAAACCGTTTGAATACGCGTTCCTGCTCGACGCTCTGAAGGACGAGCAGTCGCAGGGGATTACGATTGATACGGCGCGCTGCTTTTTTAAGACGGAAAAGCGGGATTATATCATTTTGGACGCGCCCGGGCATATCGAATTTCTGAAAAATATGATAACCGGGGCTTCCCGCGCGCAGGCGGCGCTTTTGATGATTGATGCCAAAGAGGGCGTGCAGGAAAACTCGAGGCGGCATGCGTATATGCTGTCTATGCTGGGGATCCGGCAGATTGCGGTCGTGATCAATAAAATGGATCTGGTAGACTATAGCGAGGAAGTATATGAGAAGGTGAAGGAAGAGTATCTCGCTTTTTTGAAGCAGATCAACATCGAGCCGGCGTTTGTCCTGCCGGTCAGCGCGTTTCAGGGAGAGAATATCGTGGGGCCGAGCGAGCGGATGCCCTGGTATGACGGTATGTGCATCCTGCAGGTGCTCGATGGATTCCATTGTGAGGAGGAGCAGGACCGCCAGCCGTTCCGCATGCCGGTCCAGGATGTCTATAAATTTACGAGGAACGGCGATGACCGCCGGATCGTCGCAGGTACGATCGAGACGGGTACGATCCGCGCCGGGCAGGAGGTTGTCTTTTATCCGTCCGGCAAAAAGAGTCATGTGAAGAGGATCGAGTCCTTTCATACGGATCCGATCGAGGAAGGAAAACCGGGGATGGCGGTCGGTTTCACGATGGAGGAACAGATTTACATCACGCGCGGTGAGCTGATGACTGTGACAGGCGAGCCAAAACCGAAGACGGCGTCACGCATCGCGGCCAATGTGTTCTGGCTCGGGAAGAAGGATTTTGTACCGGGCAAGATCTATTATCTAAAGATCGGATCGGATAAGGTAAAGGTTGAGGTGGAGCGCGTGAAGGGCGTTATCAATTCGTCCAACTTATCTTCGACCGATACGAAGCAGGCCGTCGAGCGACATGAGGTGGCAGAAGTCATTTTAAAAACCGACAAGCCGATTGCCTTTGACGTTGTTGCCGACCGCGCGGGTACGAGCCGTTTCGTCATTGTCGATCAGTACGAGATTGCGGGCGGCGGCATTATAACCGAGGCGCTGGAGGATGAGGAGAGCGTGATCCGTTCAGGCACGATGCTGCGAAATTATAAGTGGGAGACGAGCAATATCGCGATTGAGGACCGAATAGAGCGTTATGCACAGCGGCCGGAACTCATCGTGCTTACTGGTGAGAAAAATACCGGAAAGAAAGATCTTGCCAAGGCGTTGGAGAAGGAATTGCTAAACCGGGGCAGATATGTCTATTATATGGGTATCGGGTCTTATCTTTACGGGGTAGGAGCTGATACGAAGGCGGGCGGTGATGAGAACCACAAAGAGCAGATACGGCGGTTCGCGGAGGTTGCAAACCTGATGCTTGACGCCGGGATGATACTGATCGTCACGGCTACCTGCCTGACGGAGAGTGACAGGAAGATCATGAAGACAGTCATTCAGGGCGAGATGGATATTTTCTGGGTCGGCGATTCCGTGACGACGGATATCAAGGCGGATGAGCAGCTTCAGGACAGCCAGTTTGATTATGATGGAAATATCCGCCGGATCAAGGGGATACTGAAAGATAAGGGAATCATTTTTCGTTAAAGATGATTCGTCAGGACTGATAGAAGGAGGTTTGGGGTTGTGTCTTTGGGCGCGAAAAACGAAAATGTAGTGTGGCACAGCGGCAAGGTTTCGTATGAGGCCCGCTGTTCCGTGCTGAAACAGCAGGGATTGGTCGTTTGGTTTACCGGGCTTTCGGGATCCGGTAAATCGACGATCGCGGTGGAGCTTGAAAAAATGCTGAACGAAGCGGGAAAGGCCGTTTATCTGCTGGATGGGGACAATATCCGCTGTGGGATCAATTCCGACCTCGGTTTCTCTGACGAGGACCGCAACGAAAATATCCGCCGGATCAGTGAGATCGCCGCGCTGTTTCAGGATGCCGGCCTGATCACGCTCGTGTCTTTTATCTCGCCGTTTCGGAAGATGAGACAGTTTGCGAGGGAGCGGGCCGGAGAGGGGAACTTTATCGAGGTGTATGTAAATACGGATTTTGAAACCTGCATGCAGCGCGATCCCAAAGGATTGTACAAAAAGGAGATCTCCCATTTTACCGGAAAGGACTCCGCGTATGAGGAGCCGTCCGATCCGGAAATTATTTTGGATACGGTGGAACATACAGCGGTGGAATGCGCGAGACAGGTATACGATGAGATCTGCAGGAGAAAAAGTATTGGGTTATGAGGTAAACTATGATTAATTTGTTGAGAAAGATCGGTATGGATATGGGAGCCGGTAAAAAAGAAGTACTCCATGATAACGGAGGAGTGATCACGATCCGCCCTTCCGAGTGGGTCGAGAAGGGATCCCTGGAATACGAAAGCATGTTTAAGCGCGAACAGACGGATTCCATCCGTACGAATATCGAAGGAAAGAAGATGTATTCCCTGACATCCCAGGCAAAGGACTGGTTTTTGGAAATGCAGCTTCGGAGTGACAAATATAAGTTCAATAAAATGCTCATCGTGGAAGATCCGTTTGGAGAGGCGCCATTGACGGCGCTCGCGCTGTTTACGACCATCATGGATTATCGGGTGAGGGCGACCGTGCGGGGAGATTCGGAACAGACCAGTTTCGTATTTGAGTACCCGGCGGAAAAACGGCATCGGATTCCGATCCTCGGACTTTATCCGGGCAGGGAAACGGAAGTGGTCATAGAGCTTTTGGATGAGAATGGCGAATCCTGTGACTGCCGGGAGTTTTCACTGAGTACGAAACCGCTCCCCCAGGGTTTGCCCGAGGTGATAGAGATAAAAGAAAAACAGAAGGTGCAGGACTTTTGCAATACACTTGTATCCGGCGGCAGCAGCTTTTGGCCGTTTGTGCTCGACCGGGAGGGGCGAGTGCGCTATTATCTGGCGAGAAAACTGGAGGGATGCGGGATTTTTCCGCTTTCCAAAGGGAGATTTTTATGTATCGACGACCGCGTCCCGAATGCGGTCCAGATGTATGACATGGATTTTCTCGGCAGGGTCGGCCGGACTTACCTGGTGGATGAAGGTGTCAATTACGCGATCGAGAATACGCAGGGTGGGAACCTGCTTGTGGTGGCGGGAAATTCTGCCGCAAGGAGTTCCGATGAAAGCGATTTTGCCGGGGGAAATTCAGGCAGAGATCATTCCATCGAGGATGGTACTGCCGCATCAGGTTCTGAATCAGGCGGAGAAAAAATCATTATGGAAATCGACCGCGAGACGGGTGAAAAAGTACTGGAATCGAAGAGTGTCAGTCTGTTCGGTGAGGAAGGACAGGATTCGGTGAGTGTGGCGCTGGCGGGGATTTCTGGAATATTCCGCGCGTATGAGTGCTTTTTTGATCAGACGTCGTTGTCAAAAGCACTCGTGAAAAATAGCAATTATATTGTTGGTGATGTGCGTCGCCCGATTCTTTTGCAGGAGGAGCCTGATGTTCCGGGTGTGGTTCCGGTTACAGAGGCAGATGTTCATTTTGAGATGCAGGAGGATATTTTATACGTTTATCCGTCCGATTCGGCGGTGACGGGAGTCTGTTTCCGCGGGAAGACGTGTATCTGGGAGGTAAAGGCCGCAGATACATACCAGCCGGCAGGTGGTACGGATGGGGCCGGGCAGGGGATGGCGATCTGGCTTGACGTACTTCCGGCGGATACCTATGACGTATGTGTATGGCTGGGTGATAAATTACAGGATACGGGCAAAAAGATCACGAAGCAGAAATAGGTTTCTGTCGCAGATGCCGTTTAGCTGCCATCTGGGCACGGGCGTTTTCAGAAATCCCGTTTCGATGGTGATGGATGGTATCTTTTTTTCATAGACACACCAATCTCCGAAACCGCCGGCCGGTTTCGTGTCTTTTGAGCCGTGGACAAGTTTATATCCGGTTGTTTTGTGAGCGGAGTCGGCGAGCTGGACGATCTGGTTCCTCAGGGATCCGGTAACATTGTAGTCGTAAAAAATGACATTACCGCGGGAGTGGTAGTGGATCACTCCGAGAGGGGCCGTCAGGGAATTGATAAATTCCATGAGATACTGTGTTTCCAGCTGGTCTGCCGGTGAGCCTCCGGGATTACGCTTTTTGAGGTCGGGCGAGAGGCCGAAACCGCACGGAAAATTGCGGTTTAAGTCAATGCCGTTTCCATTTTCCTTCCACTTGTGGGCGTCGGTGTTCATGGAGATCGTCACGCCATCGGGATTTGCCATCGGGATAAACGACACGCGGATATGTTTCCAGGGATGCTTGCGGTAATACGCGATCATGTGCAGGAGCAGAGTGGTATTGATGTATTCCCTGCCGTGGATGGACGCTGTTACGACGAACTGGTATTTTGCGTCCTCTGCGCCTATATGACACACATAAATGTGTCGTTTGCCGTATGTAAGTCCGAGGGATCCGACATGGAACCCATCGGAGGAGTGCAGGTTTTTCCATTTAAGAAGTTTTTTTTCCATTTCCGGATAAGAATAAATTCTATTTTGTTTCATCCGCTTTTCCCCTTTCCAGATGTTCTTTTCATTTTATGCGGGGAAAGAAAGAATATGACAGGACAGAAAGAGGTATGTATGAGAGTCTTTTTATCGAAAGTGAAGCAAAGGGGAGTTGATCGTTTATATAGTTTGGCTGCGCGGTTTGAGCCGGTTAGTCCCCGGATCCGTGCCAGTCAGAAAAAGAAAGAGGATGTTTTGCGTGACGGAAGATGGCTGCGTTATCAGGTCCGTGGTGACAAAAAGCTGGCACAGGCATTTCCACAGAAGATCACGCGTACGAATCTTGGCAGATGGTGGATCAGGCCAGTCGATACGTGGCAGAGAGAGCAGGCGATCGAATCGCTTTTGGACCGGTTCCATTTTACTTTTGATTCGGTGCTTGCGATCCGCAATCCATATGGGTTGTCGCCGCTTTGCTGCCTGATTTTGTTTGAAACGGAAGAAAAGTACCGTGTGCGCTATACCGTCAGGGGAAAAACGCCGGGAAGTTCTTTTACGCAGACGCTGACCCGCTATACCACGCGGCACAGGGTTCCTGTGTTTGGCCTGTACGCCGCATGGGAAAATACTGTGCATCTCGAACTGCTGGACGAAAATGGGAAACCCGCGGCAGAAAGGGACGTCATCATTCCGGTCCGGGCGATGAAAAGACTGGATACGATGGTGGAGTCGGTGCGGAAAGACGAAAATACCGCGATGCCATTTGTGTTTGTGACCGGCGGTTACAGCAGCAGTACGTACGCGTTTGACGTAAATGGGGATATCCGCTTTCTGCTGTCGAGGACGCCCAGACAGTACGGGGTTTATCCGCTGCCGGATGGACGGTTCCTTTTTACCGACCGGAATATCAACCGTCCCACGTACAATAATCCGCACGCGCTCGTTTTGTATGATATGGATTATATGGGCCGGGTGCGTGAGACGTACTATGTGAAGGAAGGCGTGCATCACTGGGCGGTGGCGCAGGCTGGAACAGAGGGTAACATCATACTGGGCGCGACGAGTTCCCTGGAAGAGAAGCTGATGGAGGGGACGATGCTGGCGTATGACCGGAGCCGGGGCCAAACGGTTCATATGTATAATCTCGGCGACTATTTTCCGAAAGAATTGCAAAAAAAATATGACTGGGCACACCTGAACCGCATCTATTGTCAGGATGAGAGGTATCTCATACTCTCGCTGCGGAATGTGTCCACGGTCGTCAAATTTGATCTAAAAGAAGAGAAGATCGTCTGGCTCATGACGCATCCGGAAGTGTACGCCGGCACGGAACTGGCGGACCGGGTGCTGCGCCCGGTCGGTGAGGATTTCCACTATTTTCTCCAGCAGCACGCCGTGGAGATCGTCGATACCGGCCTGACGGAAAAAGGGCAGGAGCATGTAATCGAGATCATGCTGTTTGACAATCATTGCAATACGAAGCGGAAGGTTACCTGGTTTGACGGGAAAACAGATTCTTTTGCCTGTTTTTATAAAGTGGATGAGGAAAATTTCACGGTGGAGACGACGAAAGTATTTTCGTGCGCACTTTCGCCGACTCGTTCCAATGTCTGGTTTGACAGAGACAGCCGCCGGGTGTTCAGTATGGCGGGCGCTGCCTGCTCTGCCGGGCAGGGGGATAAGGCGCTCATTTACGAGTGGGATTTTGATACGGGGGAAGAGGTGAACCGGTATCTGACGCGGGACGGGTTTTTCAAGGCCTATCCGTTTGACGTGAGCGGGGGCGGGATGGAAGAGGTCCTGCCGATCGGCCAGCCATACCGGAAGGGGCACCTGGAGCCGCCGGTGAAGGTGGAGAGCGCGGATGTGCTGGAAGGCGTTATAAAACGCCTTAGTTTACAGATGCGCAAAGAGATGGATTTTTGCTATATGGATGATCTGATCTGTATCCGGGCGAAGGATCACAAAGTGGAAAAGGTATACTTTAAAGGGGATGAACTGTGGGAGAGTGATTTTACGGATACGGAGCAAAAATCGGAAGTGTTCGCGAGTAAGGTTTATTATGTCGCGGCTACGGTGGAAACGCTGCCGGCTGGCAGGTATGAGTTATGGATCCGCTATGACGGGGAAGTGTACGATACGGGTAAGCATTTTGTGACCAGATAGGCAGCCGTGCCCTCCCCTGATATTTCGTATTATTTGCTAGCTTTTGATATTTTTACTTGGTTACTTTTATAGTACAGTATTTCGTTACCCCGTCCAGTTTTACGCTGATGCGGGCGGTTCCCGCTTTGTTGGCGTAGATCCGTCCGTTGTCGTCTACTGAGGCGACGCTTGATTTGCTCGATTTCCACTGAGGGCTGAGTCCCGAAGAAATCTTGGCATGCAGCGTAAATTCGGAGTCGGGGGATAACGTGACTTTTGTGTGGCTCAGTGTGATCGTCGGTTTTTTTACCTTCACGCGGCAGGTCGCCTTTGTGTGATCTGCCGTTACGGTAATGTAAGTGCTTCCCGGTTTTTCACCGCAGACCGTTCCGTTTTCGGATACGGTGGCCACGCTTGTTTTTTTGGATTTGAACTGGATCTGGGAACCGTTGGATGCCGTCGCTTTCAGACGTGCGGTTTCCCCGTGTTCTAAAGATAGCGAGGACTGGCTTAGCTGGATCCTCGTTTTGTTTACGGTTACGGTACAGCTTGCTTCCGCGCCGGATACTTTTGCCGTGATCTTTGCTTTTCCGTTTTTCTTCGCAGTGACCAGACCGTACGTGTTTACGGACGCGACTTTGGAATTGCTGCTTCTCCATTTCGGGGATGCGCCGTTGGATACAATGGCCCCAACATAAAATTCCCTTCCGATGTCCAGCGTTTTGCTGTAGTTTGTCAAGATGATAAATACTGGTGTTTTTCTCGCTGCGCCCTGTGCCGGGCGGCTGAATGAACAGAAACTGCTCAGAACGATAAGAAGTACCAGATATAAGTGAATAAAGTTGCGTAATACGTGCTTCATGATAATCCCTCCCATCGGGAGAGACGGTTGCCTATTTGGTGTATAAATGGTATCATAAAATTAATGATTTGTAAAGCGGTTTATGAGATTTTTATGCAGCGATCTTATGTGTATTTTATGTAGAAGGTAAGTAAAGTAGAAAGGCGGGATCCGAGATATGGCGGTGGCGGGTATTATTTGCGAATATAATCCATTTCATGAGGGGCACAAGTACATGATCCGGGAGGTGAGGGAGAAGACGGGCGCCGATACGGTCGTGGCGGTGATGAACGGCGATTTCGTCCAGCGCGGGGCGCCGGCCGTCGTGGATAAGTACACGCGCGCGCGCATGGCGCTTTTGGAGGGCGCGGATCTGGTGTTTGAACTTCCGGTCAGATTCGGGATCTCGAGCGCGCAGGATTTCGCGTACGGCGGGATCCTGGCGCTGGAGTCGCTTTCCTTTGTGGATTTCTTTTGCTTTGGCAACGAGAGTTGGTTAGGCAGCGAGAGTTGGTTAGGCAGTGAGAACTGGTTAGGCAGCGAGAGCGGGGAGGTCGCGGTTTTGCGGGAGGCGGGCCGCTTTTTTGCCGGGAGTTCGGGGGATCTCGCGTCGTTTGAAATGGAAATTTCGCGGCTCGTGAGATCGGGAATGTCGTATCCGGCGGCGCGGGAGGCGGCGTTTTGGCGGGCCGTAAGGCAGGGAAGTTGGTCGGAGTCTTTGTGTGGTGATCCAGTGGCGGTGGATATGGCGGGGCGGTCGGATTTATTTGCCCCCAATAACCTGTTAGGCATGGAGTATATTAAAGCGGCCGAACTTTTGCATTCCCGCATGGAGCCGGTGGCGATCCGGCGCGCGGGGATGGGGTACCATGAGCGGGGAGCGGGCGGCGATGGATTTTTGTCGGCGACGGCGATTCGGGAAAACATGTCAGAAGGCGATTTTTCGGGGATACCGGAGAGGGCGTGCGGGGTTTTTGCCGAATATGCCGCCGCGTATGGGTGTTTTCTGGATTCGGAACCGTTTTGGGCGGCGTGTTCGTACGCAATCCGCAGCCATTGGGACGAACTGGAACGGTTTAAGGACGTTTCGGAGGAAATCGCCGGCCGGTTCCGGGCGTACCTGTACGAGTCGGTATCGTTTGCGGATTTTGTGGCGCGTTGCAAGGCGAAGCACATTACGATGACGCGCATCTGCCGCTGTGTGTTCCAGGTGCTGCTCGGCGTGGAGAAATCGACGGAGCGTGAGCGGCAGCTCCCGTATATTCGGCTGCTTGGTATGCGCAAAGAGGCGGCGGGGTGTCTGAGACGGGTAGGGGACGCGGGGGAGACGGTCGTGGTCGCCAGGGTTGCACGGGACAGGGAGCGGCTGGACGCGGAGGGACGAAGAAAGCTGGAGCAGGATATACGTGCGTCGGATATTTACCGGGGGACGGTGATGGCGGCGAGCGGGAAACGGCTGCCGGACGAGTATAAGAGGCGGCTGATAACAATATGAGACGAAGAAAATGTGTGTTTGCGTGTGGACTGGCATGATCGTGTATGTCATGTCGGGTTCCGGACAGCAAAAGGAATGGAGGATGAAGATGGAGAAGAGATTGAAATATTATTTAGAGTATTACAGGCGGATTGCCGAGGGGGAAGAGACGGCAGAGGGGGGATGGGAGAAATTCCGGGCGGAGATGCTCGTGCAGATCCAGTTTTTCCAGCACGAGAGGCTGATCCACCTGATCGTCACGGTTTTGTTTGCACTGCTGGCGGTCATGTCGATCCTGGTGAACCTATTTATTCAGGAACTGGCGGTACTGGCGCTCTGTCTGCTGTTTTTTGTGCTGCTGATACCGTATATCCGCCACTATTACATATTGGAGAACGGGGTGCAGCAGTTGTATGAGTACTACGACAGGATGGAGGAGAGGTTTTGATCAACATTGGGATCTGCGACGATGAGGAGAGTACGCGCAGGGAGATACGGGAGATTTGCGGGGAACTGGCGGGGGATTTGGGATTTCAGGCGGAATTTGTATTGTTTGAGGATGGGAATGAAGTATTGTCAAGTTCTGTCCAGTTGGATGTTCTGATCCTTGATATCGAGATGCCGGGGATTAATGGGATTGAGACAAAACAAAGGCTGGAAGGGATACAGGAACAGATACGGATCATATATGTGACAGGGCATGAGGAGCGGATGCGACAGGCTTTTGGCACAGGCGTGTTTGGGTTTGTGGATAAAAAGTATTTGAGAGAACAATTGTGTCAAGTCATGACAAATGCAATCCGTGCTGTTTTGAAAAAGGCCGTGTACGTGGACGGCAGGATCGACAGCCGCAAGATTTTATACATCCAGTCAGAGCACGTATACGGCAAGGTAATTGTAAATGATGGGACGCAACATCTCATACGGGTATCGATGAAGGAGCTCGGGCAGGAACTGGCGGAGGTGGATTTTGTGCGGACGCATCGGTGTTTTCTTGTGAATCTGCGATGGGTGGACCGAATCTGTGGCGATCGGATCTATCTTTCGAAACGGGAAATCCCAATTTCGAGAAATCACTTGAAAACGGTAAAGGAGGCGTTCAAAAAATTCTGCTGGGAGAATGGGAGGTATTGCTGATGAGGCTTTTGGACTGGGTTATCCTGATGCTGACGGAGACGGCAAAATATCTTTTACTTTCATACGGAATCTTAGGATTTCAGGTAAGGGAGGGAAAGAAAAAGTATCTCTGTTTTTTGTATATCATGGCAGGAAGCCTTTTGTTCTGCTATTTTGAATGTGAGGGTCTATTGTTTCAAACAACGTGGGGAGCAGTGATCCTCTTTGTATTTTTTGAAGGTACGGTGAAGAAGAAATTGCAGACAGTTTTGTTAGAATATTCCGCGATCTCCGCGGTGGATATGATGGTGGGAAGTATTGTTTGTGTCGTCTGCCGGCAAAAAGGGGTGCAGGAAATGTCGGTCGTAACCCACATCGCAAATGTCATTGGCGTGATCTGCTGGGTGATCGGCTGTGCTCTTTTACGCAGGCGGCGCAGGGAGATTCAAAAGGGATTGAAGCAATTAGAGGGCCGCTATTTTGTGGTGATCGAGCTTTTGCTGCTTGGTTTTGTTTTGATGGCGGCAAATACGCAGGCTTCTGTATCGGGAGAACTTACGGAGGAAATGCGGGAGGCATCTTTTATCATCAGTACATTTTCTGCTATTCTGATCATGGTCGTAGGCGCTATTTTGATGCGTACGGTTTATCTGAACCGACAGTTCCAGTTAACAAATGAATATCAGGAGAAATGTCTAAAATATGAGAAGGATTACTATGAAAAGCTTCTTGTGAAGGATGAGGAAATCAGAAAGTTCCGTCATGATGTGCGAAATCATCTTCGCATGTTGTCCGTTTTTTGCCGGAAGGGGGATATGGATGAGGTCAGCAGATATGTAGAAGAGTTGGACGGAAGGGTGGAGGACATGACGGGTATTGTTACCGGGAATACCGTAGCAGACTATTTGGTGAATGAAACGATTTACCGGCTGGAGCAGAGCGGGGAGATCGTTTATAGTGTGGTGGGCAGGTTTCCGGATGAAATGCGGATTTCAAATATGGATCTGTGTGTGCTCCTGGGAAATGCGCTTGATAATGCCAGAGAGGCTTTGCTAAAGGTGAAGGGTAAGCGGGAGCTGCGAGTGGAGATTCTGAATTTGAGGCAGGTGTTGATGATGCGGATTACAAATTCCGCACGTAAGCCGGAGGGGCGTTTTTTGGAAAGCACGAAGGAGAAGAAGCGGGAGCATGGTTATGGAACGAAGAATATGATGTGGGTGGTAGAGAAATATGATGGGGAGATTAACTGGTATTATAAAGATGGTTTTTTTGTCGTGGAAATTGAAATTTGATGGGAGTAACAGGGGAAAAAGAGGGCATTTTTTACCGTTTAGAACAAAAAATGACCGTTCAGAACATTGTGGTAGTTTGCGGGGGAGATTTGTGTTATGGTGAGATTGCTGGGTGTGAGGAGAAAGAATTGTATTTTCACTAAAGGAATCGCGCACAGATTGCGTAGAAGTGCGAATGCGTGGAACGGATGAAAGGAGGAAATTTTGTCTTTTGCGTGATAGGGAACAACATGTATTCATCTTAGGATGTTATATTTGGCTAGTGCATTGTACTGTTCATTTTCAGTCAAATGGCGTAGAATGAATTTTCATCTGCAAGGCGGCTGAATGAGGCGATGCGGTGGCATCGTCGAATGAAGCCAACGCGGCAGACGGAAATTCAGGCAAGCCATTTGGCGAAATATGAACGGTACAATGCACTAGGTAGTGGGTAAGTTTGCAGCTTTACAAAGAAGATTGATGAAAAACAGCGAAAGGATGATAAAGTAATGAGAACTAAGGTATTTAAAAATAAGATGTTATCACTGATACTTGTGTTAGCATTTATCTTGTGCGGATCTGTTTCGGAGTGCAGATATACGGTAAATGCAGAGGAGTCAGGGGTCGTGGATCCCGATGATGATCTGGAAGAAGAGGATGAAAATGCGGTAGACGAGGAAGAGGATGAACATATAGATCTGTCGGAGGATGAATCTATCGAGGTCACTTATCATATAACGAGTAAATGGGACAGGCATTACAATGTTGATGTTACATTACGGAATATTACGGGTGACAGGATTGACGACTGGGAACTTTGCTTTTTGTTTGAAGATAAAATTGAGAATATATGGAATGCAAAGATCACAGATCAGAAAGAGGGAGAATGGGTTGTAATCCGAAATGCGGACTGGAATCAGGATATAGCGGCGGATAAAACGGTGACTTTTGGAATGACGGTTTGTTACGATGGGGAGATTGAAATGCCGGAGGATTTTTATCTTACCCGGGATAAGGTTGAGGTAAATAAGAAGGATTATTCTGTTCAGTATACGGAGTATGGCAAATGGGATGATCATGTAAATGGGAAAATTACGATCACTAATTTAGGTTCAGAGCGGATCGAGGATTGGAAATTTACCTATGATGTAAAAAATAAGATCAAGTCTTTTGAAAATATATGGAATGCGGAACTAATAAATCTATATGAGCACAAAATGGTTCAGGTCGATAATGCGACGTATAATCAGAATATTGAACCAGGGCAGAGTGTGGAGTTTGGGTTTATTATTGTATGTGAAGGGGATATGGAAATAGAAGACTTTACGCTTTATAAGATGTGTGAGGTAGAGTATGAGGAAGGGGAATATCCATATGAGACGAATAGCCCGGATTCGGAATATTGGGAACCTCCTTATACTGCAGATGATTTTGATACAGATGAGGAATATGAACAGTATTTAAAAGCGAATGGGTATACACTTAAAGAAAACGCAAAGTTGCGGTCAAGAGCGAAGAAGGAATTGTATAAGCCTCTGACTGCGGTAAGCAAGGAGTTATCTGTGAAATTTCCTTCGAATAAAATAAGTGCTAAAGCGATACAAAGTTTTTTGTGGACCGCTGATAATTTATTTACGATATTTCGAAAGGGAGGTGCCTTTGTGAATGATGCGTTTTTATGCCAAACAAAACGAACATCAGGAATCGCCAAGATAGACCAGACAAAAACATTAAGGTTACAAAATTGTTCACATGGTCAAACGTTAGAAAGTTTTAAAGTAAATGGCAAAAACAAGTATATGATGTGCGCAGGAGCAGGTTTGCCTGATAATAAACCTAAAGAAGTTGAATCCTATACTGGTTGGGCTAAAAATGTAATATTTCTTGATGAAAGCAAGATATTGGATCGACAAGAAAAAACATTTAGTTATAAAGGGAACTTTAAGAAACTAAAAAGAATTGTAGGAATTCGAAAGTATATAAATAATAAACTGGGAGGAAAATATTTGTTAAAAAGAATAGATGCGGCACTTTCCAGTGATAAGCGGCAATTAATCATTTGGTGCCAGATGCAAACCGATACTCGAAGACAAATAATATTGTTAGATATGAAAAAGATAAAGGATAAATTGTATGGGAAAAAAAGTAAAACCTATATTGATCTTAGTTCTAAAATAGGAAAAGAGATGGTTATAACCTGTGCATCAGATCCGGGGACGTTTTTATATCCGAATGAGTCTTTTCAGTCTATTGAAGTAAGCAAGGCATTTGGTTCTAAAAAGAATAAATGGTATGGGTACATTACAAGTGGAAATACGGCCAAAAAGAATAAAGAACTTCTTATACAACGATTTACGATAGCAAAAGGTTCAGGTAAAATATCAAATATACGAAGGGTTGGTGTGCGTATTCCAGTTAATCAGGAGGGGAAACTAATTTTGTCAAAGAGATTTGCACATGAAATAGAAGGTTGTCATATTAAAGGTAATCTGATACAATTTATTTTAACTGAATCACAACAGGAATATGATAAAAAGTATCAAGAAAAGATAAAAATCAAGAAAAAAGATGATAAATATATGGATACCGATAAGGTAGAGCAGTATATTGTGGAAATGAAGCGGGCAGAGTTTAACAAGGAGGAAGCGAAGTACTGATGCGGATTAATTTCAGATATATCATTCCGTTTTTTTTGTTTCTATTTATCTCGGGTTGTGGACAGGAAAGACCACAACCCGAGGTTAGAAATATAGAGGAAACATCACTACCGATAGTTTCTAAAGAGCCGGAGCGAACGGAGATCTCGGGGACATACGATAATGTAAACTGGACGCTGTCAAAGGATTATATTCTAACGATCGGAGGGACTGGCAAAATAGACTATGAAGAGTTGTTTTATTCTATTAAAACAGAAATATCTCAGGTTCATTGGGATTTTGAAGATGCAGAAGATGTGAAACAGATTATTATTAAAGATGGGATTACTGAACTGGGCAGGCTTTGTTTTGAGCATTGTGTAAGTTTGGAGAAAGTAGAGATGTCAGACAGTGTGCAAAAAATTGGTAAAAGTGCCTTTTCGGAATGTTGGAAGTTAAAAGAGATTAGGCTTTCCCCTAATATAACCCAAATTGGGAGGGATGCCTTTCTGAACTGTAGATCACTGAAAAAAATAGAACTACCTGAAAAACTGGAAAAATATCATAAAGATGCTATCTGGGGCTGCACCGCACTGGATGAGATTGAAAACAGATCTGCCCACCCGTGGAAACTGGCTACGAAACGCGTGGCGGGCCGTTGGTTTTGTGATGGAAAGGAAGTGGAAGAACTGCCGCCTGGGAAGACGGCATCCATTCGTTCGATTAAGTACCAGATCACGTACAACCTGAGCGGCGGGGTAGCGACAGGGAAACTGCCATCCAGTTATGACTCAAGGGAGGGGTGTAAGATTCCTAAAACCGTTAAACGGAAAGGGTGGTCACTTGTAAACTGGCATATTAAAGGCGATGATGGTTATGATGACGCTATAGGAGATTTGAAAGACACCATTGAGCCAGGTGAAGAGGGGATTCGGAAAATAACGGCGCTTTGGATCAGGTTTCAACTGAATAAGATGAAGAACGGGAAGATTCGAGCCAATATTGAGATGGAACCATTTGGTGAGAAACTCGAGTATCATTGTGCGATACGATACAGTCAGCATAAAGACATGTCTGACTACGAAGTACTTATACCGTATAGTGATGAGTATGATCGTGATGGTGTATTAAGGAAAATGAAGAAGGGAAAACATTATTATGTGGAGTTTGCTATTTGTGAAGGGGGATTAGATGAATGTTTAGATGAAGATGAGACATTGGATGATCTTCCGTGGCGGTGGAAGAGGGAGGTCACATGTGGCTGAATGGATAGCGCAGAGAGGTAGAGCAGTATATTGTGGAAATGAAGAGGGCAGAGTTTAACAAGGAGGAAGCGAAGAACTAATGCGAATTAAATTCAGATACATCATTCCATTTTCTTTCTTTCTATTTATTTCGGGTTGTGGTCAGGAAACACCACAACCCGAGGTAAGAAATATAGAGGATACATCAATGCCAATAGTTTCTAAAGAGCCGGAGAAGACGGAAATCTCCGGGACATGCGGTAATGTAAATTGGACGTTGTCAAAGGATTATGTTCTAACGATCGGAGGGACTGGCAAAATAGACTATGAAGAGTTGTTTTATTCTATTAAAACAGAAACATCTCAGGTCCATTGGGATTTTGAAGATGCAGAAGATGTGAAACAGATTGTTATTAAGGATGGGATTACGGAACTGGGCAGGCTTTGTTTTCATCACTGCGTACTTTTGGAGAAAGTAGAGATGTCAGATAGTGTGCAAAAAATTGGAAAAAGTGCCTTTTCGGAGTGTTGGAAGTTAAAAGAGATCAAGCTTTCCCCCAATATAACACAAATTGGAAAAGATGCTTTTTTGAATTGTAGATCTCTGAGAAAAATAGTATTACCTGAAAGACTGGAAGAATATCATAGGGATGTTATCTGGGGATGCACTGCATTAGATGAGATTGAAAATAGATCTGCCTACTCGTGGAAACTGAATACGAAACATGTGGCGGGCCGATGGTTTTGTGACGGAAAAGAAGTGGACGAACTGCCGCCAGGGAAGACCGCATCCATTCGCTCGGTTAAATACCGGATCATGTACAATCTGTGTGGCGGAGTGGCAACAGGGAAACTCCCATCCAGTTATGACTCAAGGAAAGGGTGCAAGATTCCCAAAACGGTTATACGGAAAGGATGGTCGTTTGCTAACTGGCATATTAAATGGGATGATAGTTATGATGACGTTGTTGGAGATTTGAAAGACACAATCGAGCCAGGTGAGGAGGGGATCAAGAAAGTAACGGCGCTTTGGGTAAGGTTCCAGTTGAATCGGTTGAAAAGCGGAAAGATCAGGGTAAATATAAAGATGGAGCCTTTTGATGAGAGGTACGATTTTAACTGTGCAGTCCGTTACAGCCAGAATAAAGATATGTCCGACTATGAGGTCCTCATGCCGTATAGTGATGAGTATGATCATGGCGGTGTGTTGAAGAAAATGAAGAAGGGGAAACGATATTATGTGGAGTATGCTGTTTTTGGAGGAATGAGTGATCGCTTTGAAGATGAGCCATTAGATGCCCTGAATTGGCAGGGGAAGCAGGAGGTCGTATGCGGCTGAATGGATGGAGCAGGTCGGTGATGGCAGAAAAGATCTGCTTCTATTTTGGGGATCAATCTGTGTCCCAGTGTATTGAAATTGTGGAACGGAAGAAAGGAGGGATAGGTATGTATTCAACATATGATTACTCGCTCGCGTACCGATGGTGGAAATGGCTGTTTGGGTAAGTGGAGATGTGTAATGAAAATATAACTAAGGTGGGAGTTTTCTGGTTGAGCGGGTGTGAATCAGGAGTATGCGTTGCATTATTATCTTCATAATGTCGTAATATGAAAAGTAGAAATAAATCTAATATAATGCACACTTTATTCGTCACAAAACTGTTGAATAAAGTGTGCATTAAGTGTTGAATAAAAGGTTGATTGAAAGAGGAAGGACTTGTTGTGAGAGCGGGGACTAAAAAAGCGGGGATATGGATTGTTAAATTTTAGTTTTTGGCTTGACATAAAAGAAGAAGAGAAGTAAAATTAAGGTATGACTATGAAAATAGTCATACCTTAAAATTTGTGCGGAAAAGCTGTAAGCAAAAAATGATAACCAATCGCCGCCGGAGTAAACTTCCGAGCATAAAGGAGAGTGATAGGATGGCAAAAATAGTGAAACTAATGGTTATTGCATTGATCATTTGTCTGTGCATGTGTAATGCAATGGTAAGTGCGGATGGAGAAACAGAACGTGTTGAAAAGTTGGAGTTGGACTGCATGGACGGGGTTAGTGATTCGGACGATGATTGGGTTGATGATTGGGATTCAGCTACGGAAGATTTTTGTGATATAAAAATCTGGTATCAGATCACCAGCCATTCGGATAACCACTACAATGTGGAGGTAACGCTTGAAAACTGGACAGACGAGAGGATTGATAACTGGGAGATCTGTATCCCTGCTAATTATGAGATTGAAAATATTTGGAATGCGACGATCATAGACCACATTGATGACGAGTATACCATACATAATGCAGAGTTCAATCAGGATATCGCAGTCGGCGGTTCCGTAACTTTTGGAATGACTGTTGAATGTTCTGAACAAGTGAAAATGCCTGTATATGTGTTTACGACGGGATTATCTAACAGGCTGGAGGAAACAGAATATAAGATCGAATTCAGGAGACAAAGCCGAAAGGATGGCAAGTTTGATGGTCAGATCATTATAACAAACCTACAGGAAAAGAAAATAGAAGATTGGAGTATGTCTTTTAAATGCAATTTTAAAATCGATAAAATTTGGAATGCAGCGTTTGTGGATGACTATTTCAGGTCTGGGGGATTAAATTACTATAACATTGAAAATCCAGGGTATGACCAGAATATTGCGCCGCGGGATAGTTTGGAGTTTGGGTTTACTGCTGCCTGTGACGGAAAACCAAAGATTTCTTGTATGGAGCTATATGAAATAACATCAGATATTGATTTTTCAGATGATGAGGATGAGGAAGATGAAGAAGAGTATGAATTTATATTAGATAGTGACTATTTTGAAACGCGGGAGGAATATGAACAGTACCTGAACGAGCACGGATACACGGATGAATACTTAATAGACTTAGATGAGTAAAAGGTGCGCGTATAGCAAAGCTGGTATAAAGGAGGGCATAGTAATGGCAAATAAGGTGTTAAAAAAGAAGTTGTAAACAGATGAGCCTGCGCAGGCGCCGCAGCCATTGAATCTTTCTTTATCTATTTTAATGATTTTTCGGATCATTCCGGAGTCCCTCCTTCACTGGCTGTATAAGTATATGGTATTACATGATGAGTCATTTGGGAAACGGTTTTTATTATTTTAAAATGAAATTTCGCTTTTCATGTATAGGTAAATGATGTAAAATAAGTCATAGGGAAGTACGAAACAAAAAGAAGATAGATATTATGCTTAAAAGAGGACGGTAGGTGAGTTTATTCCATCTGTTCCTGAGTTTGATTAACTGGTATCTGAACAATGATTTGGAACCTTAAAAAGTATGTCTGCAAAAATTCATTAGGACGATGGAACTATAAAGATACGGGGAGAAGTAAGATGAAGAGAACAGAAGTAGTAGAACTGACGAATATGTGTATGGTTTACAGTGGAGATAAAATTCTTGTTCAGGACAAGCTGGATAGTTATTTCCGGGGAATCACGTTTCCGGGCGGGCATGTGGAACAAGGCGAGCCGTTTACGGACGCTGTCATTCGCGAAGTATATGAGGAGACAGGACTTACGATTGAGGCGCCCAGGCTGTGCGGTGTGAAAGACTGGATGAATGAGGATGGTTCCCGGTATGTTGTGCTTTTGTATAAGACGGATCAGTTTTCGGGCACGCTCAAAAGTTCTGAGGAGGGAGAGGTATTCTGGATCAGGAAAGAGGAACTTGCCGGTGAGAAGCTGGCACATGACATGGAAGCGTTACTCAAGGTGTTTATGGATGATTCCCTGAGTGAATTCCGGTATGAAAAGACAGATGGGAAATGGGAATATCGGTTGAGGTAGGGGGACTGAAACGTTTTATATATCAAACACCGCGCACGTAGAAAATCATTAGTTTCTTATGTGTTAGGATATACGCGATGCTTTTTGATTTCTCTGATATTTTCGGTCGGCTAAATATTTGATGGATTATTGTGAAGAATAGAGGAAATATTATGATTCGATTACTGATCTGTGATGATGAAATACAGTTTTGTAAACAATACGCAAAAATGGCAGAGAACATCCTGGGTCAGGATGTGAGCGTCGGTATATCGACGGATCCGCACGTCTTTTGGGAGGAATTGCAGAAGTCGGGGGCGGATCTTGTGCTTTTGGATATTGATATGCCGGAGCTGGATGGCTTTGAAATTGCCGCTCGCATGGAGGATCTGCCGCGAAAACCGATATTGATCTTTGTAACCGGCCATGATGTGCTCGTTTACGATTCCTTTCGGTTCCATCCGTTCGGGTTTATCCGCAAAAGCCATATAGAACGGGAGTTGAAACCGGTTTTGCGCGAGGCGTTGGAAGAGTGGAGGAGGCGCACGCAGCGCTACGCCTTTCGATGCGGGGATGAGCGGATTGCGCTCCCTCTTGACGAGATCATCTATTTTGAATCAGAGGGAAATTATGTGGAACTGCATACAGAGGCAAGAACGTACCGGATTCGTGAGACGATGGCAAATGTGGAACGGGAGCTGGCGGCGGTGGGATTTGTCCGCATCCATAAAGGCTTTTTGGTGAACCAGAAAGCCGTATACCGGATCCGCGGGGACGAGGTGGTGCTTCGGGGCGATCTTGTGATTCCAATCGGGCGGAGCAGAAAAGAAGAGACGAGGGAAAAATTGGTGAGGTATCTGATGTCATGATGAGAAACAGGGAGTCCAGACGGCGCATCGGGGAGGAGCGGTTCAATGAACTGCTGGCAGAGAAGATGGAATGGGAGTATCGGTTTCAGGAGCTTGAGAGCAGTTATAGGCATGAGCGCGAGCAGCGGGAAGAGATCCTGCGTCTTCATGAGAACACAAGAAGGCTGAAGCATGATATGAAGAATCATATTATGATGGTGACAACATACCTGCAGGAAAATCAGGTGGAAGAGGCGAAGGGGTATCTGTCGCATGTACTCGATGAATTGAACCACATTTATACGTATGTAGAAACCGGAAACAGCGTGATGAATTATGTGTTGAACTGGAAACTGGAGGCGGCTTACGCTAGAGGACTTTGTGTCAGGGCCGAGATTGAGAATCTAGCGTTTGGAAAAATGGACAGTGTGGATTTTGTGTCTCTTCTTTCAAATCTGCTGGACAATGCGATCGAGGGCGCTGTAGCGCGTGAGGGGGAAGAAGAACCGGAAATTGTTGTAAAGATAGCGCTCAGGCGGGGGTATGAGACGATACAGGTGAAAAATAGTATTGCCCGGTCGGTGCTGGAGAAAAACCCGCAGCTGAAGTCTGAAAAAGCCGGTGAAGAGCATGGTTACGGGGTGGGACAGATCCGGCAGATCGTCGGGAAATATGGTGGGGAGTGTCAATTTTTTGAGAAAGATGAAATGTTTTGCGCGGTGGCTCTGATTCCTTCTGAATAGTGAGGATCAAGGCCGGTCATTTGTCCCTGTGTGGATGCCGTTTATCCCAATACCCTTGCAGATTGTTCTGTGAGGGTATATATTTTTGTAGAAAATGGAGGTTGTCATGATTTTACTTGATGATGTGTCGAAGGTGTTTCGGCGAAAAAAACAAGCTTCAGTTCAAGCGCTCCGGCATATTTCCCTTCATGTGCCGAAAGGGATGACAGTCGGACTTGTCGGGCCGACCGGAGCGGGGAAGACAACGCTTCTTACGCTCATTGGCGGGGCGTTAAGGCCGGATGCCGGCAGGGTAAGGGTAGATGGGTTTGACCCGGTCCGTGACCGGAGGCGGCTGGCAGGTCAGGTCAGCATTTTACTGGCTGACCAGTCGAATACAAATGTCGAGCATTCGCTGCGGGAAGCGCTGTCCCTTTTGGGAGCGGCATACCGCATGGGGTCGTGTGAACTGAAAAAGAGGAGCAGCGAATTGATCGAACTGTTTTCTCTGGAAACATTTTGTGATAAGCCATTGAAACATGTATCGCTGGGGTTTCGGCGGCGGGCAGAGACGGTACTTGCTTTTCTCGCCCCGGCGGAGCTGATCCTTCTGGATGAACCGTGTATCGGGATGGATGCAGGGGCTAAAGAAATATTTAGGAACGCGGTAGAGGCAGAACGAAACAGAGGTCGCACGATCATGATTTCCACCCACCATATGGAGGAGATTGAAACAATTGCCGAGCGGATCATTGTGCTCGATCAGGGACAGCTTTTATATTATGGCAGCAAAATGGAACTTCTGCGCCGAATGGCACCTGTCAACCGGTTGGAAATGACATTTACAGACCGTGTTCCGGATTTACAGGATCTTCCGTTTGTCCGATATGAGCAGGAGGGGCGGACGATGTGCCTGGATTACAACAGGAATCATATTACGGCGGCGGAACTGCTGCGCGACATTCAGGAAACGGGCCGTATTGAAAAGATCAATATGCGGCGACCGTCTCTGGAGGATGTGATCTGTGAGCTGCAGACGCATCATTGATGGTTGTATGAGAGAAAAGGGAAACGTAGAATGGAGGATTTTTATGAGTTTCATTGAGGCAGAGCATGTGAATAAAACTTTTCGTGTGAATAAGAGGAGTAAGGGTCTGGCGGGTTTGGCGGCCAACCTTGTCCATCCCCGGTATGAATACCGCAAGGCGGTAGACGACTTGGAATTTTCCATCGAAAAAGGGGATATGACAGGATTTATCGGGCCGAACGGGGCGGGAAAGTCTACGATGATAAAAATGCTCTCCGGGATTTTACATCCAGACAGCGGGCGCATCTGCGTAGATGGATTTATCCCGTTTAAGCAGAGGAAGGCGTATGTGGGAAAAATCGGGGTCGTGTTTGGACAGAAATCCCAGCTCCAGTGGGATCTGCCGCCGATCGACACGTTTGAGCTTTTGAAATACATTTACCGCATTCCCCAGCGCGAATATAAAGAGAGGCTTGACCGGTATACGCAGATGCTCGATATGGGAAGTTTTCTGGAACAGCCCGTGAGGCAGCTCTCTCTCGGGCAGCGGATGCGGGCGGATATTGTCGCGGGGCTTCTGCATGCGCCTAAGATCGTATTTTTTGATGAACCGACGATCGGGGTGGATGTCGTTGGCAAGGAGACGATCCGCTCGTTTATCCGGGAATTGAATGAGAGGGAGGAGATCACGATGATCTTTACAACCCATGATATGCAGGATATCGAAAAAACCTGTAAGTCACTGATCATCATAGATGAAGGAAGAAAAATTTATGACGGCAGCCTTTCTGGTATCCGGGAGAAATTCGCGACAATGCGTCAGATCGATGTGGAGTTTGAGAGGGTGATGGATGTGGAGCCGGTCCCGCATGTGAAGATTGAAAGAACGGATGAGCTCGATGGACGAAAATACCGGTTTTCTTTTGAGAGCCATGAGGTGCAGATCAATGACCTGATGTCATTCCTTCTGAATCGCTATCCGGTGGCGGACCTGCAGATCACTGAGCCGGAAGTTGAGAGCATCATCCGGCGGATCTACCAGGGCGAGCAGATTAGAAACGCGGAGCGGCCGGGAGAGGATGAGCAGCCTGGAGAGGGGGATTTTGCATGAGACGGTATCTGGCATATAGCAGACAAGCTTTTTTGGCGAACACGGCGTTTCGTTTCGACAATTTTATGGGAATCGTGGACACCTGCCTCAATGTGTTTATCTTTTGGTGTATTTACCGCGCGCTTTATGGCGGACGGGAAGAGATGGATGGAATCACGTTTGCTATGGTGACGACAAACTTCATCTTGTCGATTGGCCTGGATGCTGCCTTTCGTCTGGATGAGGGGTACCTGCCGTATCGCATCCATAATGGGAGCATCGGGACGGAGCTTTTGAAACCCATCAGTTTCCGTGGGATATTGCTGGCATCCGATCTGGGGAATATCGGTTTTCAGATGCTGTTTCGGTTTGCCCCTGCAGTCATGGTAGCGGTTATCGTGGTCGGAATGGAGAGGCCGTATTCCGTTTTGGCTTTTGCTGCGTTTTTGGTCAGTGTTTTTCTTGGTTTCCTTGTGTTATGGACTCTGAATTTCATTTTTCAGACGTTGTCTTTTTGGATCATTAATACATGGAGCCTGCGGACGATCAAAAATGTATTCGTAAATGTACTGTCCGGTTCCATGATTCCGCTGTGGTTTATGCCGGACTGGGTGCAGGGGATCATCCGGGTCACTCCGTTTTCATCGATTTATTTTGAGCCGGTGAAGATCTATCTGGGGCAGATGACGGGGGAAGATATTTGGCTGTCGTTTCTCCGGCAGATCTTCTGGATCGTTGTCCTCGCTCTGACCGGGGAGGTCATCTGGCGGCAGGGGATCCGGAAATTGGTTATTCAGGGAGGTTGATCCGAGTGGAGGAAAAGACGATGAAGCAATACAATGTTTGGCAGACGGCTGCCGAGTATACAAAGCTGACGATAAAGGCCTGGTTTCAGTATAAGATCGATGCGGTTCTGCGGTCGCTGGCAGTATTTCTGCGCGAGTCAACCGGAATCATAGTGATCTATTTCACACTGATCAAATTTGATTCCCTGAACGGTTGGAATGGCAGGGAAATATTTTTCCTGTACAGCCTGCTGTTTTTGACATATGGTATCCTCATTATTTTTTTTACCGGGCTGCGGGATTTTTCGGAACATATACATTCTGGTAAGTTCGACCGATTTCTCCTCCGGCCGAGGGGGCTTTTGTTCCAGGTGATCACAAGTGATTCCGACTGGTTTGCCGCCATTGGTCATGGAGGGCTTGGCATCGTGCTGTTTGTCATATCGGCACGGGAGGTAGGGGTGCAGTGGAATCTTTATACCGTATTGTATTATATCACTGCCGTGATTGGCGGGGTTATGATCCAGGGAGCCATTTTTCTCGTTCTCGCCTCACTGCAATTTTACCTTATACGTACGAATACGCTTAAATCGGTGTTTTATTGGAATTTAAGGAAGTTTGCGGGTTATCCGGTCAGTATTTTTCACAAGGCGATCCAGTATATGATGATCTATGTGGTGCCGTTTGCTTTTGTGAATTATTTTCCAGCGCAGTTTTTTCTGCGGAAGACGGATGTGCAGCAGTTTCCGGCGCTGTATATGTATATGACGCCGGTTGTCGGAATTGCCATGTATATGGGAGCGTATTTGTTTTGGCGGGTTAGCGTGAAGTATTATAAGAGTACGGGGAATTAAGTTTCCCCTTTTGTAGAAATGGTCGTGACATGACGCGGAACTGCTTGTCGCTTGCCTTAATATATAAAATAAAAGAAGACTCTTTATATTTTCGCAATTTTTTTCAATCTGTGGATAAGATCTGGGAAAAAGGACGTGGATCTGGGAATTTTTGCGGAAACTCAAGTCTGGATGTGATTAAAAAAATCCAGATTGTGTGGTAGTATAAAAATACAAAAACGAAAGGGAAAGCAGGCGGAAGAGGTGACAGATAAAAAACACCAGGAAGATTTGCGGCGTTTGCGTTCGTTGCGCCCGATAGATGATGATTTCATGCGTTGTCTTTTTAAAGATAATATTCCATTAGCAGAATTTGTGTTACGCATCATTACAGATAAGCAGGACTTAGTAATCACTGACTGTGAAATACAAAAGGATATGAAAAGATTGGCTGGGGCACGCTCGATATGTTTGGACGGATTCAACTGGGAAACGATATGACTTGGAAGTTCAGAGACAGGATAGGGGGGCGGACCCATATCGGGCCAGATATCATTCCAGTGTGATAGACATAGAAAATCTTCATTCAGGACAAGATTTTAATGATTTGCCTGAGACATATACTATTTTTATTACTGAAAAAGATTTTTATGGCAAGGGTGAGTATGCCGGGAAATGATAGAAGGTGAGATCTTAGGAGTGTAACAGAAAACAATTTTCATTTTGCGACAGTTATAGGAAATTCACACAAATAGCCGCCACTACCGCAAATAGTGAAATATAGGATTGATATAAGTTCATATATCTCCATATATGTCCATAATAAGGCATATTATAAGGGGTTGAGCGTTGTTAAGTTCTATATAATTCCATATAAGTCTATGTATCTCAATGGCAAATTGGTATAGAAATGGTGTAAATGGTGTAGCGGTCAGAGAAAGAGTCTGGTACAAAAAATGAAAACCCATAATCAAATATTGGATATCTGAATAAGTCCAAATGCTTATATCTTATAAGTATGTGGACTTATATTACCTGAATATTTTGACCAGAAAATGCACGCTATGAACAATGTTATTGAAAGTGCCGTATCATTGGTCTGAGAAAAACAAAAGGAGGAACAAGGACTATGGCGAGAATTAAAGCAGTAAACGCCAGCCATATGGCAAAACGCATAACGGGAAGAGACGATAATATTTATGACAAAATGGTGATTGAGAACATTTTGAACATGTACATGGATGAATGCCGACAACAAACAGTATTCTCAATTCTTATATAGTGAAGATTTTTAAAAATGTATGGTGCTTGTTTTCAATCTTGGTTACGATCTAACCAATTTTATACGGATTCTCATAATCCGGACACAGATATTTCTCGCTCCAGACAAACATGGTCTCAAGCACAGGAATAAAACTCCCGCCCAGTTCCGTCAGCGTATACTCCACTTTAGGCGGTATCTCATCGTACATTTTTCTATGAAGGAACCCATCCTGCTCCAGTTCTCGCAGCTGCTTCGTCAGGGTGGACTGGGTAATACCATCCAACCGCCGCATCAATTCCCCAAACCGCTGTACCTTGTAAAAAGAAATATACCACAAGATCAATATTTTCCATTTTCCGGCGATCAGTGACTGCAACCGGCACATAGGCTCACAGCGGGCAAGCTGTTTTTCTTCACTGAATTTATTATCTGCCATTTTAGCACCTCACCAACATAATGTCGTTTTCTTCCATGCTCAAATTGATTTCCATTTACTCTCATCCTTAGTATAAAATAAGCCGCGTAAAAAAACAAGAACGGACTTTTAAGCTACTAAGTACGAAAAAAGATACTATCACCAAAAAAAGACAGGACTTGTGGAACACAGCAGGAGTTGTGTATCCTTAAATCAGCAAGATGAAAATGAATCATGACCTGGTTTGTACACTTAAAACCCCATGATTCTCAAAATAGTATGTGGAAGGAGAATGATCATGCACTATACAGGAACGATCTGGCGGCCGCCCTACGAGGCCGGCTCGCTGTTATTGGAGGCGACAGCAGGATGCACCCATCACAAATGTAAATTCTGTACCCTGTACCACGACCTGCCGTTCCCGTTCCTCCTGTCCCCGTTAGAGGATATCGAGGCGGACCTGCAGGAGTCCGCAGAACAGAACAAGATGTGGGGGTGGGAATGGAAGCGGGTTTTTCTGACAGGAGCCAATCCGTTTGTCCTGCAACCCGATCGGTTGATGGAAATTGCCAGACGGATCAAAAACTATATTCCGTCGTGTAAAAGCATCGGCTCTTTTGCGCGGATCACGGATATTGAATTAAAATCCGATGCGGAATTAGGACAGTTAAAAAGCGCTGGATTTGACGGATTGACAATAGGAATGGAGACGGCAGATGAGGAGGCGCTACAGTTTATGAACAAAGGATATAGCAGGAATGATATTCTCGTGCAGAGCAGGCGTCTGGAGCAGGCGGGCATTTCCTACAAATTTTTTTATTTGGTGGGCATATCAGGAAAAGGAAGGGGCGCGGAGGGGGCAAAAGTGACGGCAGAACTTTGTAACCAATTGCACCCAGAACTGATCGGAGCCAATATGCTGACCATTTATAAGGAGTCGGCGTTATATCAGGAAATCAAAAACGGAAACTGGCAGCCGGCAAGTGAAAAGGAAAAGTACAGTGAAATGAAAACACTGATCGCAAACCTTGACATAGAAACGGAATTTGCGGCGATGGGGGCTTCCAATGCGGTACAGTTGTACGGAGTACTGCCAAAGGACAAAGCAAGGCTGCTGGCTGTTCTGGATGAGATTACGGACAGCGTGGATGAGAAAAAGCTGGAGGCTTACCGCAGAAATCTCCGGCATTTATAAGGGGGAATCAGTATGCACTTTAGTGGACGGACATGGAGACCGCATTATGAGGCGGATTCTTGTATTATCGAGTTGACGGCGGGGTGTACGTATGGAAAATGCAGTTTTTGCAATCTGTATCAGGATGAGCCTTTCCGGCTGGCATCTTTGGAACAGTTTGAAGAGGATCTGCGTGAGGTCAAGCATTATCAACCTTATGCCAGACGGCTGTTTTTGACGGGGGCGAATCCATTTGCTTTATCCTATGAGAAGCTTAAGCCTTACGTGCTGACCGTGAGGGACTATCTGATCAAATGCCAGTCCATCGCCATGTTTGCCAGTATCCGTGATATTGAGAATAAGGAAATCTGGCAGCTTCGCAAGCTGCGGGCTATGGGAGTGAACGGCTTGAGCATCGGGACGGAGAGCGGGGATGACGCGGCGCTTGCCCTTGCGGGAAAAGGTTATACGGCGGAGGATATTTGGAAACAGTGCCGGAAACTGGATGAGGCTGGTATAGAATATTATTTTGTCTATATGACCGGACTGGCAGGAGCAGGCAGGGGAGAGCGCAACGCGAGGAACAGTGCCCGGCTGTTTAGCAGGCTGAATCCGTATTTTATTTCCGTGGACGCGCTGACGTTATTTCCTGATACTAGATTGTACGATATGGCAAGGGCAGGCCATTTTATTCCGGCGGGGGAGAAGGAGAAGCTGCGGGAGTTACAGCAATTTATCGGAAATCTGCAGATTCGGACACATTTGTTTGCTAATTCCACGACGAATTTTTATCCGTTGACGGCGTATCTGCCAAAAGAAAGGGAACGTGCTATTTCTGAGCTGCAGTATGTGATCGACCACCACACGGAGGAGGAGATGGCGGCATATCGGGCGGGGCTGCGGTCATTAGGAGAAACGGATTAAAAATAAAGTTATTATGTAAGACGTGGTGTGGGATGAGGATTAAGACAGCGGGAAATAACGGGAGAAAATAGATTTGCCAATTTTACTGCTATATGATAAACTTAAAAAAATATTGCCAAATCAGGAGGATAAACCTCCAAAAACCAGGAGGACAAACCTCCATAAACCAGGAGGATTTATATGTATGAATTAAAACAGGTTAGTGAGAAATGCTATTATATCAATTGTCCGGCGAAAATAGGAGTATATGTTCAGGACAATGACCACGTTTATCTGGTTGACAGTGGAAATGATAAGAGTGCGGGAAAAAAAGTCCGGCAGATTTTGGATCAGAACGGCTGGCATCTGGACGCAATCCTGAATACACATTCTAATGCGGATCATATCGGCGGCAATCATTATCTGCAGGGGCAGACGGGATGTAAGATCTATGCCGGTGGTATCGAGGCCGCGTTCACGAAATATCCAGTTTTGGAGCCATCATTTCTGTATGGAGGTTATCCTTGTAAGGATTTGCGGCACAAGTTTCTGATGGCACAGGAAAGCGATGTGACAGATTTTTCCGATGAAGGTTTTCCGAAAGAGATTGAAGTGATACCGCTGCCGGGCCATTTCTTTAATATGGTTGGTTTCCGTATGCCGGACGGGGTGGTTTTCCTTGCGGACTGCGTCAGCAGCAGGGAAACGCTGGAGAAGTATGTGGTATCTTTCATTTATGATGTGGGTGCTTATCTGGAAACGCTGGATATGGTGGAGGTAATGGAGGCTGTCATGTTCGTTCCCTCTCATGCAGAAGCTTCAACGGATGTGAGGGAGCTTGTGCGGTATAATCGGAACCAGGTACATGCCATAGCGGAGAGGATCTTGTCCATCTGTCAAAATCCAATTGGTTTTGAGGGGATTTTGCAGCAAGTGTTCAGGAACTATGGGCTTGCCATGAACTTTGAACAGTATGTGCTGGTGGGAAGCACGGTCCGATCTTATCTTTCCTGGCTGAAAGATAAAGGGAAGCTGGCGGCTGTGTTTCATGATAATACGCTGTGTTGGCAGATTACCTGTAAGGAAAGGTAAGATGGCTGCAAACTGAATCCGGAAAGGTAGGGATGCGATTGAACTTGTCAAATTGTACCCCTAAAAGTGCGAATTGTACCGATAAAGAGCAAATATACTTTTGAATGTGCTATAATGCAATCACAAGAAAATGCAGAAATGAGGGAAACTAAATGTTAGGCGGTTCAGTATATATTGCGTTAATCCGGTTTGTTGTCAGTCTCGTCGGTGTGATAATGTTGTATTCTATCCTAAGTGAATCACGGTTTAGCACGAGGAGAACGGTGCTCTATTATTCGTGTTTTACTGTGGTTATGACGGCAATCTCCTGTCTGTGGTATGTGGTGGATCAGCCACTTTATGTGAGGATAGGGCCTCATACGATGTATCTGGGATTTACCATTTTTGCCTTTTTACTCAGTGAAGGTTCTGTTTGGGTGAAGATTTATAAACTGGTGTTCGTATTCTATCTGATGACGGTATATATTGTGGGAGCGATAGAAATTTCTGTTTTTTTCTTCGGGCACAGTATATGGGCAGATATGATCATGCGTGTGCTTCTGCTTTCTCTGTTTGCGTTTCTTCTCGAAAAATATATGCGGAAGGATATGGAGGGATTTGGCGATTATGTAGAGCGGGAAACGGACCGGGTCAGTGTCATCACGATGATCATCTGCAGTCTGTTTGGTATAGGGTATATCATGAACCCCAGCCTGAACAGGCACATGAACTTTTCCCGCGTTTTTCAGATTGTAACGAATTTTCTTCTGATCGGAACGCTACAGTTTTTAGTGTTTCGTTTTTATCTCCGCGTCGTCAAGGAAAAAGAGTATGAGAGGGAAAACCAATTGATCCAGATGAACAACCGGTTACTGGAGAGGCAGTTGGAAACGCTGAAAGAGTCGGTGGAAACGAGCCGGCGGATTCGCCATGATGTCAGACACCATATTGCGGTTATTGCCGAGTACACGCGCAGAGATCAGGGGAAAGAACTTTTGCGGTATTTGAAGGAGTATGAGGAAGAGATCGAGCAGGGTATTCCGGAAGTGATATGTGCCAATACGGCAGTCAATAATATTTTGGCGGCGTATACCGCAAGGGCGAGGAATGAGGGTATTCAGGTAACGCTGGACGTAGAGGTTGGGAATGACGTAATGGTTCCAAGCCTTGATCTGGTAACTATTTTAGCTAATGCTTATGAAAATGCGATCTATGCCTGCATGGAAGTGAAAAAGAATCCAGACGGAAGAAAATGTTTTATCAAGCTGATGCTTAAGATCAGGAGAAGCAAACTGATCATTACCTGTCGTAATACCTGCCGGATAGAAGCTGAATTTAAAGATGGAGAGCCGAAATCAGAGTTTACGGGCGGCATCGGGGTTTCCAGTATTATCCGGGCCGCGGAGAAGTATCACGGAGAATGCGATTTTAAAAATGAACAGGGTGTATTTGTATTCCGGCTGATCATGAATACCGAACAGATGCGGGCGGTGAAAAAATGAGGCGGATGGTGATGTGAAAGCAATATAGGTAAAGTGGAGCAATACCCAGGCGCACGATCTTTCGAAACATGAATATGATTAAGAGTGAGTAAAAAGTAAAGATGTGAAAAACATGTATGATTCGAGATGTATCGGGACGATTCTCCATGACGCCGTCCCACAGGCGACAGCGCATATTCTCGGCTCAGGGAAATATCCGGATCTGCGGGGCGTCGTGTCATTTTATGACATCGGGTATGCGGTTCTTGTGACATCGACCTTTTTGGGATTTCCGTATGAAAGCGGGAAGTGCCGTTACCCGGTTTTGGGTTTTCATATTCATGAAGGAACGTCGTGTACGGGTACGGCGGAGGATCCTTTCGCTGACGCCGGCACGCACTATAATCCGGGGGATTGTGAGCATCCCATGCACGCCGGTGACCTCCCGCCGATTTTTGTAAATGAGGGTTCGAGTTGGGGCGCGGTAGTCACATGCCGGTTCAGTATCAAGGAAGTTCTCGGCCGCGTGATCATCGTCCACGCTATGCCAGATGATTTCCACACGCAGCCGTCCGGTTCTTCGGGGGAGAAAATAGCCTGCGGTATCATCCGCAGGAATTAGCCACAGATGAATTATTCCCAGACGAGTTATCCACAGATAAGTTGGCCAGATAAATTGGCCACATCATTTAGCCGGATAAAAATGGCGGGATCACATGCCTAGAAAACCGCCCATTGACTGCATCACTTTAAGAAGATCAACGGCAGGGCACGGAGTGGCATAACGCCTTCCAGTCTCGAGAAATTTTGTGTAATTTTCCCGCTGCTCTGCCCGTTTTTCAAAATAGAGTTCAAGTTTCTTTTTGCGCAGTATCCGGCGTTTCTGCGCTTCTTTTTCCTCTGCCTTTCTTTCATTCATTTGATAGATCTGCACATTCATGTCTACGTGTTCCGGTTTTTTGACACGCCCCTCCTTGCGGAGCTCATGCCACAGTTCGTTGAGAACCATCTTCTCCAGTTCCGGATCGCTTTTCATGAGCACAAGTGCCATATCGCTGAATGTCACGGTGACGTCCAGATGATCACCGCAGAAGGGAAGGATCGTGCGGTTTATCTTTTCCCTTAAATACTGCCGGTATTCCTGCAAAGTCATTTCTTTCGGGGATTTGTATTTCGCCATTTCTGCAATTTGCTCTTTGAAGCTTTTCGGCTCTTCGGTTTTGTTTTCTTTTTTGTTTCTCAGTGCCGCTTGCCTGACGGTCGATGCACCGATATAGATCATATTTTCCATAATATTCCTCTTTTCTGTCCTAAAAATAATAACAGCGCACTCCCAATGCGTTTTCCCTCCATTGAAAGTACACTGTTTCTGAACTCTTATTATGTTTGTATAACTTATATCGACAGTATTTGGAAATTTCTTTATGGGCAGGTTTCTATTTGGGCAAGATACTTTTCTCACCCATGATCCTATCATATCAAAAGCTGCTTCAAATAATAATGAAAAGCCGTAGGCATGGAATACGTTTCACTCAGATCCTTTCTGGGCACAAACTGGATCGTGCTGGCCAGGCGTTCGACGGTTTCATTTTGGTGAAGTGTAATATGAAATCCTGTCATATGCCACTCCACGTGGGAGAAAATGTGTGTCGCCGCGCCCATGGCGTGAATGGCAGCGGGGTAGATCTCCAGATCGGACAGCTTTTTCGCCAGATTTTCCTGGGTCAGTTCCCCGTCCCATGCCGGGAACTCATACAAACCCGCCAGAAGGCCTTTCTGCGGACGTTTCTGAATCCCGATCCATCCATCTCGTTCAAAAATAAGCAGAGTGCGCTGTTCGATGCGGCGCGGTTTTTTTTCGGCTTTTTTTGGATACTGTTCCGGATATCCGCCTGCCTTTGCCTGACAGGTGTCCCGGATTGGACACTGGCTGCAAAGCGGCGCACCGTTTGGGATGCAGATCACCTCGCCCAGTTCCATGATGGCCTGATTAAAATCGCCGGGTCGCTCCGGCATGACAGACAGAATCTGTTGTTCCACTTTTTTCCGCACGGACATTTTGGCAATATCATCGTCACATGCCAGATAGCGCATTACGACGCGCAGGACATTTCCGTCTACGGCAGGCGCCTTAATACCAAACGCCATGGAAGCGACGGCTCCGGCTGTGTATGGACCAATTCCCGGCAGGGAGAGGAGCGCGTCAAAATCCGCTGGCAGTTTTCCGCCGTAATCGTCCACCAGGATTTTTGCCGCTTTTTGCAGGTTTCGCGCGCGGTTGTAATAGCCGAGTCCTTCCCACAGCTTCATGAGACGGTCTTCGCTCACCTGAGCCAGACTCACAATGTCGGGAAGTTCTGTCGTGAAACGGATAAAGTACTCCTTTGCTGCCTCGATCCGGGTCTGTTGCAGCATGATTTCAGAGAGCCAGATGTAATAGGGGTCGAAATGATCCCGCCAGATCATATCGCGCTTATTTTTGTCATACCATGCCAGCAGCGGCAGGGAAAAGTGTTCGATATCCATGATGCCTCCCATCGAAAACGGTCAGGTTGTTTCTTCCGTTTTACGTACGATTGATTTTTTCTCCAGATCGAGTACCTGCTCCAACGTAAGTCCGGAATACAGGGCAATCTTTTCCGATGGTAAGTCCCCATCTTCTATCATTCGTAAAGCTGCTTGTATATTTCCCTGTTCGATACCCTGTTCAATACCCTGCTCATATTTTTCCTGATATTTCATCTGCAAAGTCATATAATCCAATCTCCATTTCTCATTTTTTCTAGCAGATTGCACCGCCTGATCTAATTCTCTGGTAAAAACATCCTCCGGTTCTTTGCCATCAATGAAATCTAGCAGTTTTTTTCAATTCATGTGTGATATCATTCGATGACCCCTTGGTATTTAAAATAATTTTTGTGGTTTCATCGCCGAGACGCAATCCCAAATTTTGAATACAGCGGTTTTCAAAAGTATAAATATGCCGCCCCTCACCGAACAAGTCGAAAGTACATACAAAAATAACGAAACTCCGTTTCAGGTTTTTGTAATTAGCTCCTTTTTCCAGAATGTTCAGGTCTATCATCCCCTGATAGTATCTTGTTCTTTTAGGGAGATTTCGATTCTGTGTAGTCTGCATTTCGATGTTATAAACGGTTTCTTTTCCTTCTTCCACATAGATATCCAGACGTACACTTTTGGCATCCGCAGAAAGATCGATCGTCTCCTGCGACTTAGGATATTTGATGCGGCGGATCTTTATGCCAAGTATCCTTTCTAAAAACGGTTTGCATAATTTAGGATTTCTCATGATAACACTGAACATGAAATCATCTTTAATTTGCAGTTCCTCAAAAGCTTTTTCCATATTGCTGCTCCTTTCTTTATTATAATATGTGTGTGAGTAGTTGGCAAGCATCTTTCACTTTGAAGATAAATTCCTTGAAAATGGCAGGAATAGATGGTAGAATAAATGAAGGGCGAGATACTTTTTGCCCCAATATATTTACTATGAAATGAGGAAACGTATGAAAACACTAAAAAAATTTATGTCTGAGTTTAAAGTATTCGCGCTCCGCGGGAACGTAATGGATCTGGCGATCGGTGTCATCATCGGTGCGGCATTCCAGTCGATCATCAATTCACTTGTAAATGATGTGCTGTCGCCGCTGATTGGACTCGTCGCGCAGACAGATCTTAGTTATCTAGTGCTCAACATCAATGATGTCGATGTGAAATATGGTTCTTTCCTGACTGCCGTGATCAATTTTCTCATAATGGTATTTGTCATTTTCCTGCTCGTGAAAGGAATGAACGCGCTCTCGAGTCTGGGGAGGCGGAAAGAAGAGGAAAAGCCGGCGCCGACTACGAAAAAATGTCCGTTCTGCCTGAGCGAGATTGACATTCAGGCGACGCGGTGCCCGCACTGTACATCGGAACTTACAGAGCCGGAAATTTCGGAACCAAAAGCTCCAAATCTTACGGAAGAAGTCCCTTAATGCCTTCCCGCTCGTAAATATCTCGGTAATACCGGACTTCATCCTGTATGAGTTCGTCGATTACTTTCATGCCTAAAAGTTCCACAGGGGCTTTGTCATCGGTCATGATACTGCCGGTTTTGTTTTTGTCAGATGTGTCATTATCGTTTGTAACGCTTGCTGCGCCGTCATTTGCGTCAATCTGGCCCGCGTGGTAACGCTGTATGTTCTGGGCGATCGTCCCCATCAGGGTGTGGAGGGCGTCGTCCTTTATTTTTGCGATGCCTGAGTGAAATACCGACAGGGCGTCTGTGGGACCGAACGCGTACAAAATGCGATTGGTGCAGCCGGGAACGTCAATGGTATAGACCTGTTCGAAGACGCTGGAAATGGTATCGGACAGATACTGATTGATACTGCCTTCCTCCGTGCCCCTCATATTCAGGTTTACGACCATCACGCCATCCTTATTCAGGTGTTTTTTGACAAGTGTGAAAAATTCGGCGGAAGACATCTGGAATGGGATCGTAATATCCTGAAACGCGTCAACGAGAATGACATCGTATGTTTTATCAATCGCGTTCAGGTACGCCCGCCCGTCATAGGTCGTGACGGGGATATTTTCAGGTAATTCAAAATATTGCCGCGCCAGTTTCGTGATCTTTTCATCAATTTCCACGCCATCCAGCCGGACACGATCAAAATAACGGCTGCACTGTGTGGCAAACGTGCCCGTCCCCATACCGAGTATGAGTATATCGGACTGTTCTTTTTCTGTCACTCCGGCCATGAGCGGAGCAGCCATCGCGTAGTCGTAATACATACCGGTCAGACCGTTATCCTTTTTTAAAATAGACTGAACCCCAAATAAAACATTGGTGGAGAGGATGACATTTTCCTCGTCCTCCTTCACCTGAAGATAGTTGTAAATCGATTCCCCTTCATAAGTCAGTTCCTGTTCCCAGAACGCAAACCGGCTGGAGGCGCCGAACAAACAGCAGAGGATAAATAAAAAGATGCCGACAAATGTTTTTTTCGGTTTCTTTTTTGCACTGAAGAAGTATATGAGTGCCAAAAGGAGCAGGATACCTGAAAATATGAGAAATGTGGCTGATGTCCCGACAGCGGGGATCGTGATAAAAGTTGGTACGAAGGTTCCGATTATGCTGCCGATCGTATTGGAGGCGTTCAGCATTCCCACGGTTTTTCCGTTGTCATCCAGACTGTCTACCGTGTATTTTACGAGGGATGGCGTTACCGTTCCCAGTAAGAACAGGGGAAATACGAAGATCACCATGCAGGCGGCAAAAGCGGCGATCACGAGGAAATTGCTGCTGACGGAAAAGATCAGAAGGGCAGAGATACCCAGGATCACATATTTTCCGACGACGGGAATCGCGGCGATCCAGATAGCTGCGACGATCATCCGCCCGTACAGCTTGTCCGGATTCGGGTTTTTGTCCGCGGACCGCCCGCCGTAGATATTGCCGAGCGCCATCGCGATCATAATCGTTCCAATGATGATCGTCCACACGATCTGCGATGAACTGAAATAGGGAGCAAGTAACCGGCTGGCGCCCAATTCCACCGCCATCACGGACACCCCGGCGAAAAATTCAGTCAGATATAAATACGATTTGCTTTTTAAGATCATAGTTACCTCACAATTAAAAAATCGGAGCAACAGGATTTGAACCTGCGACCTCACGGCCCCCAGCCGTGCGCGCTACCAAACTACGCCATGCTCCGTTTTTTGTAATACAAGAAATAGTATACCACAACTGAGCGGGGAATACAAATGTTTTTTGCCATTATTTTTCCAAATGAATCAGCAGGTCATCTAACATTGCCTCCCAAAATGCTCCTGTTGGCTGCTCGTTCCTTTGCTTCATATCTATCAGTTCTAAAATATCTTTATCGGATAGACATAGAATCAATTTACCTGTTTCCCGAAGGCTTCCCCGTATAGCAGCGAGCGCATTCTCATCTGGCCCCTTTCTGGAAATAATAATTGCCACTCTGCGTAGCGCCTTTTCATATAGATATTTTTCCGTTGTATAAATTTCTTTTTGAGTAATCCTTTCGCTATAATTTTTAATAGGCGTTTGCGAAACGCCAGAACCCGCATAAATACGGGGTTCTTTTTGTTACA
>CAJTXO010000005.1:131418-150003 GCA_910583555.1 uncultured Eubacterium sp. | reverse complement strand
AAATGTCATCTCTATACCCATTATGATAAACCATCAGATGTGAAATGTCAATAGTTTTTTACTTGACAATGTAAAACATTTAAGGTATCCTAATTATAGATCAACAGCGAGGAAGGGGAGAAAAGGATGGATGCGAATGCGATCGAAGAGTTGACGAGCGGAGGCGGCTGGGACTGGAAGTCATTGGTAGAGGGTAAACTTCCGGCCGTTGCCAATGTATGCATACATATCCTTGTGGCGCTCGTGGCGTACTGGATCGGGCGCAGGGTGATCACATGGCTTCTGCGCTTTCTGCGGAAATCGTTCGAGCGCGGGAACATGGAGGAGGGAGTGGCGGCGTTTCTGTCATCAGTGATAAAATTTTCCCTTTATTTTGTGCTCATTCTTTTGATTTTCCAGTTCCTCGGACTGGAGACAAGTTCCGTCGTGGCGCTTCTCGGCTCTGCGGGTCTGGCGGTCGGTCTTGCGCTCCAGGGAAGTCTTGCCAATTTCGCCGGCGGTGTGCTGATCCTGCTGACAAAGCCGTTTTTGGTGGGCGATTATATCATGGTGGGGGACAAAGAGGGGACGGTCGTCAGTATTGATATCATTTACACGAAACTGCAAATGATAGACAATAAGATCGTGATCATGCCGAACGGGTCGCTGGCGGATTCCAATATCATCAATGTCACACAGCAGGACAAGCGCCGGATCGACATTGGCGTCGGTGTCTCGTATGCTGAAAATATAAAGAGGGTCAGGGATGTGCTGGATGGGATCATTCAGGAACAGGATGCGGTTCTGCGGGACGAGCCGATCGATATCGTCGTCAGTGAGCTGGGCAGCAGCGCCGTGGAAATGGCGGTGCATGTCTGGGTGAAAAAAGAGGATTACTGGCAGGTGAGATGGGCGATGCTCGAAGAGATCAAGGAGCGGTTCGACGAGGAAGGAATCGAAATTCCGTTTGACCAGTTGGATGTGACGTTGAAAGGTGTGGATGAAAGTGCGAATGGAGGAAAAAAATGAAACAAATGTTAGAAAATGTACGACTTGATGCCATTTCAAAAATGGAAAGTGCAAGGGAGGAATCATGTCAACTGGCAGATGTGGTATCATCTATCATGGAACTTTCTTATATCGCGCAAATGAGAGGTCTGCTTGCATTGGAGGGGGAGATGGAAAAGGTTTCTTCGGTGTTGTTGAAGCTTCTCATAACACTGGTGGTTGATGGTACAGATCCAGCAATTATTGTTGAGATAGCAACGAACGAATACTGGGTAACTGCACCGGAAGGTGTGCAGGCCATGATAGATTATATATATATCAGAGGTATGATCGCGATACAGTCGGGAGAGAGCAGAAGGACGCTGGAGCAACTCCTTTTAAGCTTGCTGCCGAGTGAACAGCGGAAGAAATATTATGAGATGGGGTCCAATCTACGGTAAAAAAGACTGGAGAGCACCCCTTTTACGCACTCTCCAGTCAAATTGTCCTCTGTTTGCTTTCTCGGATACTATTTCACGCACTGCGCGAATTTCTGCTTCACCTGATCCACTTTCGTAGAATCGGCTGCCGGTGTCGGGTAGTATCCCCTCGCGTGCATTTCATCAAACACATTTTTTTGGATCTCATGTTCTTCATCCAGACATTTCAGGATGGCGTCCCTCACGTTATTGTGTACACACTCATTGGAAAACATGTTGTAGTAGCCAGTTGCCTGTTTCTCGGATTCGAGGGCGTCGGCCAAAATTTCTTTTTCACTTAATCCCATGGTAAGCTCCTTTCCTTGGGCAGTTTGCCCGCATTTGTTATCTCAACTGGGAGTAGATCGAGTTGAAATGTTTCTGGTGACGGTCGGAAATGCCCATCAGTTTGTCTTTGATTTCCGGATCCTCACACTGGTTTGAAAGATTTTTGAATTTCTTGATCAGCAAATCTTCCTGGTTGAGGATGTCCTGAATGGACGACAGTTCTTTTTCTGATAAATCAGCCATTTTTACCTCCATGCTGCGACTGTTTTTTCGGAGCAGCAAATCGCTCAGGTTTTGGCGCAGCGAAAACCTGCAAGATGAAAAAATTTATTTATTCATCTTTCGCTCCTATTTGCTTTATAAGTAGTATTTCCGGAAATCGGAGAAAAATACATAAAAGATACTTGCAAAATCACGGAAATTAGTGCATACTATTACTGTAAATTTTGTAGAAAAAGATCAAGGAATAGGGAATCTTAAAAAATATAGAAGGGAATGAAGCAAATGAGAGGGCCAACAGCACCAAAGGATCCTACAAAAAAAAGACCCAGCCTTTACATCATGCTGGATCGCGCGATCGCCGGAATGCCGGCGCAGGACGGTTCCTTACGGGACTGCAATTTCATGGAGGGCCGTCTGATCGAACAGGTTAGGGGGATATGCGGGGATGTCGACCCCGACATACTGAAACTTTTAGAGCACACGGACGGGTTTGTCAAATTAGTACATAGTATCGGTGTCAGCATCACGGCGATGCAGGAAGAAGAAAAGGGCGAGTCGGTTGAATTTACGATGCAGTGTTATGGCAAAGTAGATAAATACGCGACAGGGACAAATGTGAGAGCGATGTGTCCCTGTGACGGCGAGGAGGTTACGATCCTCGTCAGCGAGTCGGGGATCAATGAAAAAGATGACATTATTGGAGCCTTTCATTTCAATTTTGTGGGAAAATGCAAAAGCGCTACCGTGACCTTGAAGTTTTACTTAAACGACGGTTACAAGGTGCCGGAACTGGAAGTGGATCCGCCGGTCGATTTTGAGTCGGAAGCGTACCGGAACATGATCGGGCGCTCGCTTCTTAGTTTGGGAAATACCCTTCGTCTGAAAAAAGCGATCGAAAAGGCAAAGCGCGGCGAGGATGTAGTCATCGCCTATATCGGCGGCTCGATCACGCAGGGTGCCGGGGCGAAGCCGATCCATACGAAATCGTATGCCTATCTTTCGTACCAGGGATTTTGTGACTTGTTTGCGAAGGAGAGCGGGGCGGATGTTTCGTTTGTCAAAGCGGGCGTGGGGGGGACGCCTTCCGAGCTGGGCGTGATCCGGTATGAAAAAGAAGTGACGGCGTACGGCGGCGTTCAGCCCGATATCGTCATCGTGGAATTTGCGGTCAATGACGAGGGGGATGAGACGAAGGGTATCTGTTTCGAGAGCCTTGTACGTAAGATTGCGAACGCGCCGAATGCGCCTGCTGTTATTTTGAACTTTGCCGTATTTATGAATGAGGGAAATCTCGAAGACCGGCTCGTGCCGATCGGGCAGCACTACGACCTGCCGATGGTGAGCGTAAAGGCGGCTATGGTGCCGCAGTTCCGTAAAGATACGGTGATGACAAAGCGCCAGTATTTTTATGACATTTACCATCCGGCGAATGCCGGGCACCGCGTGATGGCGGACTGCCTGATCCACTTGTTCCAAAAGGCAGAGGAGGCGGAAATGCCGACTGCGGACAGCGATTTGAAAAAAGCGCCGCTGCTCGGAAATGAGTTTGAAAAGATTGAACTTGTCGATGTGGAAAATATAGATGCTTACGGCAAAGTGACGCATAACGGGTTTGATTTTACCGATCAGGAACTCCAGTATGTCGAGCGGGATGAAAATAATTTCAGCACGCCGGAGTTTGAACACGGCTGGGCCAAAGCATTTGGGACGAAAGATGCTGTCTTTGAGATGCAGCTTGCCTGCCGGAATATCATTCTCGTATCGAAGGATTCCGGTAATGTCCAGTTTGGAAAAGCCGATATATATGTGGATGGCGTTCTCGTGAGGACGGCGGACCCGCTGGCGAACGGATGGGATCACTGCAATCCGCAGATCATCCTCAATGGAAGCAGCAGTGCCGAGCATACGGTAAAGATCGTCATGCACCCCGGGGACGAGGAGAAGCGGTTTACGATCCTCGGTTTTGGCGTGACGCGGTAAGAAAAACGGTGCCCAAACCGGACCCAGGACGGGGAACGGCGTTACGAACTTCAGGGGTGGTTGGATTATTGTGAAATAGAAAAAGAGAAAGAGGGAAGACAAATGAGTGAACTAGTAGAATTCCGCTGGCACGGACGCGGCGGACAGGGGGCGAAGACGGCAGCGCTTCTCCTGGCGGATGTGGCATTTAAGATGGGAAAACATGTCCAGGGGTTTCCAGAATATGGCCCGGAGCGGATGGGCGCCCCGATCACGGCATATGACAGGATCAGCGACAGGGAGATCCGGGTCCACTCAAACATTTATGAGCCGGATTTTGTCGTCGTCGTAGATGAGACACTTTTACATTCCGTCGATGTTACGAAGGGCCTGAAGAAGAACGGGGCGATCCTTGTCAATACGGCGAAGTCCAGCGAGGAAATCTATACGCAGTTAAAAGGGTATCAGGGACGGGTGTATACGATCGACGCGAGAAAAGTATGCCAGAAGACGCTGGGAAAATATTTTCCCAACACGCCGATGCTGGCGGCGATCGTAAAGATTTCCGGCGTGATCGAAGAGCATTCGTTTGTGAAGGAAATGGAAGCTTCCCTGCGGCACAAGTTTGCCAGGAAGCCGGAAATGCTGGAGGGAAATCTGAAGGCGTTGAAAATGGCACTTGAGGAGGTACGCTAAATGTTACGAGCAAAAGAGATCAACGAGAAAACACCGTGGCAGGATCTGACGCCGGGACTGCAGATCTATGAGCCGGCGACGTCGAAGCGTTTTGAGACGGGAGAGTGGCGCATCAATACGCCGGTTTTTGACAAAGAGGCGTGCCGCCAGTGTCTGTTGTGCGTCCCGTACTGTCCAGACAGCGCCATTCCGGTGCGCAACGGAAAAAGGGAGAAATTTGACCTGCTGCACTGCAAGGGCTGCGGCATATGCGAAAAGGCATGTCCGTTCGGCGCGATTACGATGAAGGAGGGGAAATAACATGGCGATCCAGGAAAGAATGTCAGGAAACGAGGCGGTGGCACACGCGATCAAACAGGTGGAGCCGGATGTGATGCCGGCGTTTCCGATTACCCCATCCACAGAACTTCCCCAGTTTGTTTCCAGTTTTATCGCAAACGGAGAGATCAATACGGAATTTATACCAGTTGAGAGTGAACACAGCTCGATGAGCGCGGCGATCGGGGCGAGTGCCGCGGGCGTGCGAGCGCTTACGGCGACGTCATCGTGCGGACTCGCGCTCATGTGGGAACTGTTATATGTAGCGGCGTCCAACCGGTTGCCGATCTGCATGGCGGTCGTGAACCGCGCGCTGTCGGGGCCGCTCAATATCAACAGCGAGCATTCGGACAGCATGGGCGCCAGGGATTCGGGATGGATCCAGATCTATGCCGAAAACAACCAGGAGGCGTATGACAATTTTATCCAGGCATACCGCATCGCGGAGCATAAGGACGTCATGCTCCCGGTCATGATCTGCCAGGACGGATTCATCACGAGCCACGCCGTCGAAAATATTACATTAGAGGAAACTGAGAAGGTGAAAGAGTTTGTCGGTACATACGAGCCGGAACATTACCTTCTGAATCCAAATGAACCGCTGGCCGTCGGCCCGTATGCCGTGTCGAATTACTGCATGGAGGCGAAAAAGGCACAGGCGGAGGCGATGATAAGCGCCAAGCAGGTGATCCTCGATGTGGCGAGGGAATATGAACAGATGACCGGCCGCAAATACCGCTTTTTTGAGGAATATAAAATGAGGGACGCCGAGCTGGCGATCGTGGCGATCGGTTCCGCCTGCGGAACGATCAAGGACGCCGTGGACAAACTGCGCAAGGCAGGGAAAAAGGTCGGCCTTTTGAAAGTCCGCGTCTTTCGTCCGTTCCCGGGGGAGGAGATGGCAAAGGCGCTGCGCAAATGCCAGGCGATTGCCATTTTCGACCGCTGCGAGGGGTATAATGCGAACGGCGGCCCGCTTGCCGCCGATCTCGAGGCCGCGCTTTTCCGCGCGAAAGCCAGCGCGGAAGTGATCAACTACGTATACGGCCTGTCGGGAAGGGATCTGACCGTGAACCATGTGACGGCCGTATTTGAGGAACTGGCAGAGGCCGCCGAGCACGGCGTGAAAGATAAAAAATACCGATACATCGGATTGCGCGAGAAGGAGGACTGACAGACATGGAAGCAGCGTTTGATTTTAAGGAAATGCAGGGCAGGGAAGAGCGTCTGGCTCCGGGCCACCGCATGTGTGCCGGGTGTGGCGCGACGATTGCCGTGCGCAACGTGTTAAAAGCACTTCATCCCGAAGATAAGGCCGTGGTCGGAAATGCCACGGGATGCCTAGAAGTATCCTCCTTTACGTATCCATACACGTCTTACGAGGACAGCTATATCCACAACGCGTTTGAAAATGCCGCCGCTACGTTGAGCGGGGTGGAAACGGCGTACCATTATATGAAAAAGACGGGGAAATTAAACGAAAATTATAAATTTATCACGTTCGGCGGTGACGGCGGCACGTATGACATCGGTTTCCAGTCGCTGTCCGGCGCGATGGAGCGCGGCCACGACATGGTGTATGTCTGCTATGATAACGGCGCGTACATGAACACGGGCATCCAGCGTTCTTCCGCGACGCCGATGTACGCCGATACGACGACGACGCCGGTCGGAAAAGTTTCGCCGGGCAAGCCGCAGCCGAGAAAAGATCTGGCGGCGATCATGGCGGCGCACAATATCCCCTACGTGGGTCAGACGACGTTTATCGGAAATTTTAAGGATCTGTATACGAAATCGGAGCGGGCGATCTACACCGAGGGCCCGGCCTTTCTCAATATCATGACGCCGTGTCCGCGCGGCTGGCGCTACGACGCGCCCGACATCATCGACATTTGCAAGTCGGCGGTGGAGACGTGTTACTGGCCGCTCTTTGAGGTGGTAGAGGGCAAATGGATCCTGAACTATGAGCCGAAGAAAAAACTGCCGATCGAGGATTTCCTCAAACGGCAGGGACGGTTTAAGCATTTACTGAAACCGCAGAACGAGCAGCTTCTCGAGCAGTTCCAGAAGGAAGTGGACCGGAGATGGGAAGCGCTGTTAGCGAGATTGTAAGCTGGCGCGCGGCCAGTGCGGAAGCTGCGGGGGCGTTTTAAAAGATATTTTATGAGCTGTTGCGTTGCCATATAACGCGCAGCTTTTTTATTTGCAAAAAAAGAAAAAAGAAATGAACCGATCGCGGGTTTTGTGCATCTTAATTATGAAGGACTTAGAGCTCAGGTTCTTATGAATCAGGTTTTTATGAAGTAAGGGAGAAACAGGCAGTGGATAGAGATACGTTTATCAAAGGGGTCAGGGAGAATCGGAATCAGATGTATGTGATCGCGCTTTCGATACTGAAAAATCCCGAGGATGCAGAAGATATTGTCCAACAGGCATTACTGACTGCGTACGAAAAGCTGGATGCGCTGAAGGAGGATGACAAATTCCGGTCCTGGATGATGAGCATCGTCGTCAATGAGGCAAAGATGTACATTCGCAAAAATTCCCGCATGGTTTACATGGAGGATATGGAAGCCGTCGTGGAACGCGCAAGGGAAGGCCGGAACGGGGAGGACGATGTCTGGGAGCTTGTATTATTATTGAAAAAGGAATTGAGTACGGTAGTCATTTTGTATTACGGGCAGGGCTACCGCGTCAATGAGATCTCAAAGATCATGCGTATTCCGCCCGGCACCGTCAAATCCCGGCTGGCGAAGGCGAGGGCGTTATTAAAAAAGAGATTGGAGGAATCGTGATGAAGAAATCGATGGATGAATGGTTAAGGGAAGGGCTTACGGATCGTGAGTACCAGGTACCGCACAGTTATGAAAAGAAATTGGAGCAGACGATAAAAGAAATAGAAAACAGAAAGGTGATACACCGCGCGGGGCGTTTTTCCCGGTTCGCTGTGAATAAGGCCGCGGGGGCTGTCCTGATCGTGTTCCTGCTATCGGCGGTATCCATTTCTTCCTATGCGGCTGTGAACCTGTTTCGGGACAGGATGAGCAGCATGTCGGAAACCGAAAAGCAGAACTATAACAGCGATATACAGAATTGTAAGGTGGACGAGGATGTTCTTTCCAGAGAGCTGACATTAGAGGAACGTGAACAGATCGCCGTTCTCCGGGAGCAGTACGAAAATGAAGGTAAATTTCCGCAAAAGGAAATCCGGCAGATCAAAACGAACGAGGGAACCGTGGCCGATGAACTGTATTTTGTGGCGGATGAAAGCAAGTTTTATCTGCCGGAGCGGGCCATGACGGAGGAGGAAATGCTGGAATTGATCGATCTGCAGGAGAAGAGGGATTACAGCGTACAGCAGCAAAACCCGGCAGGGATCAGTGAGGAGCAGAAAGGACAGAGCGCCGGAGAACCGGATGCCGGTCTGGAACAGCTGTCGGTGGAAACGGTGGCAAAATTATATGAGCTTGCCGAACCAGAGCTGGAGGTTGTATCGAACAACGTGGAAGATCTTTGTTATGAGGTGGCGGAAAAGGAAGGTGGAAGTTATTTCGTCTATTACTCTGCGGAGCATGCGATAGAGCGGGTCGTATATAAAAAGAAAGGTGTCTCGGCACATCAGTCAGGGGTTCGGAGTGAGAGTCTGCACATAAAGAAGATTTCAAAAAAGATGAGAAGGCGGGTGGAAAGGTTTACCGGGAAGGAGATTGACTCGCAGAGCTGTTACAGTATGCTGAAGGATAGCGGGGAACTGGAGTATGGGACCGTCAGCTTTTACTATCAGATGACGGATGGAAGCGGCTGTGTAGCTGTTTACAGTGCGGTGTATGGGGATCTGTATGACATTTATGGGCTGGACGATGCGAAGGCGGTCAGGCAGCAGATCAGAGAGAAGGAGCAGTTGTCGGGGAAGACAGGGGTTCGTTACCGGGAGATCAAATAGTCGGTGGCATTTGCATATCCCATTTACGCTGTGGTCATTTGTGGTACAATGATTTTGTGTACATTTGCCTGTGGTTATGTTATGCTATATGGAGACGAAGAACGCGAGAGAACTGGTGGATGATGGGGATGCGTCGATCGTCTGAAATGGAATTGCTTTTTACGGGAAGGATTGCGAGGTGCGGATCGAAGTGATCTGAATCGGAGGGGATGACCTATATGATAACAGCAAATATCAAGATTGTTAATATTGAGTATGAGAAAACTCTTCAGCAGTTATTTCCGATCATCAGGGAGAGACTGGGTGCAGCGGAGTCAACGGATCTGATCATCCGCCTGTTTCAGAAGCTGGATGACGCGGCGCTGCCGGTGCTGCTTGGCATAATGGATCGCCTTCCGGAAAGGACTAAAAATGAACTTCTGGCAATTTGTCTGGATACGTATTCAGACAAACTTTGTGAAAAGCTGAACGAGGAACTGGCGAAGCACCCGTATGGCAGGTTCCTGCAAGCAGGCAGCGTTTCCGTAGAACGGCAGGGGGAAGCATTGTATCTCTGGATCTCCCAGGTGCAGGTGGATTACAAGGGGCTTGTCAAAGAAAAGATGGGTGGCACGGTGGGCGGTATCGCTTCTCTTCTCGTGGGAGAAAAAATGGAAAAGATGGCACTGGAACTTCTGTGGACAGAAGAGAGCAGGGGAAAGCTGATCGAGCTTTTGCAGGGCGCGCTCGACAAGTACGGTTTTGCTATGGGACTTGCGGATTTCCAGATGATGCAGGATCATGAGATATACGAGGATTTTGTTGAGGCGGAGAAGCATCTGATATTGACGGACGAACTGGAAACGGACATTCTGGACGCGCTGGCAGGATATCTGAGAGACAGGGCGGATGAGGGGCAGGAGTAACACGGAGGGCGGCCAGCAGGTATATCTTAGGGTTCTCAATGCTCATTGACAAGAAAGCCGTGGATGGATATAATAAAGTTATGTATATAGTACGTTCTTATTTGCGCTCGGTCTTTTGGGTCGCTCCCATGAAGGAGTGAATATTTTTTTCAGGAGGGTGTCGAAATGAGAGATGTATATGATTTTGCAAAATTTTTTATTAAGAATGGCGCTGATTCGAGGCCGAACACCTATGATGGCAATATGAAATTGCAAAAGCTTTTAGTTTTGGCAGATTTGGTAAATATTGCAGAGTATGGTGAGCCGCTATTTGATGACCAGGTGTTAGCTTTTAAAAATGGATGTGTGGTTGAAAAAGTACGTTTGAGATACAAAAACGATTATGCTGCATTTAGGCGTGATAGTGAATTGTATCAACCAGACTTATCTGAAAGGGAATATGAAGTACTAAAGCTGGTGATGGAAATTTTTGGAGATGCTTCTCCGAAAGAACTTTCAGACATTAATCACACATTTAAATTTTGGAAGTTAGCCTTTGAAAATGGTACGGGTTCTAACGGTTATCATAATAAGGACATGTCGGTTGTTGATATGATGTCCCAACAGTCTGATGTTGAAAAAATGCGAGAAATTATTTCTGCTTACAGGGAGACTGCAAATGATATAACGGCAAGTGAAACAATTAATGGTGTGACATTTTATTTTGATGGTTTCGCGTTAACAGACGATATGATAGATCGGTTGGAAAGCTTTTCATTATCGGCTGATGAAGATACGTATAGTGTCTATTTGGATAATGGAAGGCTGGTGATCTATTGATGAGTTTCATTGAAGGTCAAGGCGTTCTAGGTAGGATTAGATTTTTGGACGGTGAATTTCCAGCATACGACAGGACGTACTTAGTCGTAACTGCTAAAGAAGAATATATTGAAGTGTTAAATGTATCATCAATAAGAGGAAAAGAACGTAGATTGGCTTTTCCAACAAATGAGCGGCTTAGGTCATATAATCCGCCTTTTGTAATGCCATCGTTTGTTAAGCTGGATTCGTTAACCAGAGTTGAGAGTTTTGACTGGAGAAACCTTCAGGTTCTTAATTCGGGAAGAACTCTTGATGGAGCGGAATTGGAGAGAATAAAGGGGTTGTGATAAGGGGAGTTAAGTTATATGAAAAAACATGTGGTAATGCGGCACCCCTTAAAAGAGATGCCGCCGTTTGTTTTATGTCGCACTATTTATTCGACCGTCTCCAAATATTCATCTTCTCTGCTTCCTTGATCAACTCATCCCGGAACTGCGGATGGGCAACAGAAATGAGAGCCTCGGCTTTCTGCCAGGTAGAAAGTCCCTTCAAATTTACTTTTCCATACTCGGTTACAAAATAGTGGATGTTTGCCCTCGTATCGGTTACGATCGAACCGTCTGCCAGTGTCGGACGGATGCGGGATACGAGTTCGCCCTGTTTGTTCTTGAACGTGGAAGAGCAGCAGATAAAGCTCTTCCCGCCCGGGGACAGATAAGCGCCGAGTACGAAGTCCAGCTGTCCGCCGGCACCGCTTATGTTCTTTGTTCCGGCGCTCTCCGCGTTCACCTGGCCGTACAGGTCGATGTCCACGGTGTTGTTAATGGAAATAAAGTTGTCCAGCGCGGAAATCGAGCGGATGTCATTTGTATAGTCAACCGGCGCGCTCATGCACTCCGGGTTGTCATCGAGAAAGTCGTACAATTTCTTTGTGCCGGCGGCAAACGCGTACGTCTGGCGGAACCGGTCGATATTTTTCCTCGCCCCCGTGATCTTTCCGGCTTTGGAAATATCAACAAACGCGTCAACGTACATTTCCGTGTGAACGCCCAGATCTTTCAGATCCGATTCGGCGATCATCGAACCTACCGCATTTGGCATACCGCCGATGCCGAGCTGGAGACATGCGCCGTCCGGGATTTCTTCTACGATCAGCTTCGCGACTGCCTGATCGACGTCGGTGGCAGCGGCAGCGCCGCCCATTTCGGCGATGGACGGGTTATCCCCCTGTATGATCATGTCAACTTCGGAAATGTGGATGCCGTTTTCCTTGCCGCCCAGGCATCTCGGCATATTTTCATTGACTTCCACGATAATGACTTCCGCGCGCTCGCAGCAGGCGCCTAGATGGGACGCGCTCGGGCCAAAATTGAAGTAACCGTGGGAATCCATCGGTGACACCTGGAACGCGGCCACCCGGGAAGGACACGGCAGATCCCGGTAGTATCTGGGAAGCTCGGAATAACGGATCGGCGCATAAAAGGAATATCCCTTTGCTGCCGCTTTCCGCTCGATCCCGCCCATGTGCCAGGAGTTCCATGCCAGATGGTCTGCCGGGTTTTCGATTTTAAAAATCTCCGGTTCCCACATGAGGATACCGCCGCGGAATTTTACGTCAGTCAGGTCGTTCATCCGCCCGGCGAGCGCGGCGTCGAACGCGACAGGCGTATTCACGCACCAGCCATAATCTACCCAGTCCCCGGAACGGACTGTTTTTGCGGCTTCCTCAGCTGTGGTCAGCTTGCTTTTGTATAATGCTTCGTAATCCATAATCACTTATTGCCTCCTTCACGTATTGTTGTCTACCATTTTATCATTACTGATAGGTGTGGTCAAGGGTTTACACGCGGAATATATTCTGTTATCATGATTTTAAAGTGAGATGAAGGAGGTAAAAAGATTGAATCCCTTCTTGTGCATAGCATGAGATTTCTCTGTAATCCAAAAACGCTCACTCTCCATTGTCTGGCGAGTAGGCTATAGCATCCACTTGGAAGAACAAATTACCTGGATTGGCAAATTCAGTCTGAAATGATTTTCGTACGGGATATTTGCCGTTAAACCTTCTCTTAATTACCTTTTCCATTACCGGAATATCCCAGATATTTTTAAACAGACAATTCATCTGTACGACATTTTCCAGCGTCAATCCCACTAATGCCAGTCGTTCTTCCATTACATCAAAGGCACCGTCAATTTGTTCTTCAATCGTACCGCCAATATTTCGGGCGCAGTAGTTTATAAAGCAATAGTCTCCTGCTTGAATGATTCCTGAATGTGCCCAATTTTCATTAATGTCATATCGTCTGATTTCTTTCATTTTGTTACATTCCTAACTTTAGAGTATTTTTTGGTGAATTATCAATCTGAAGAAATTCTGTAAAACGTGCTATTTCGTTTACAATCATTTCTCTCATTTCGTCATTTGGTTCAACTTTCGGTTCCCACCACCAGTTTTTAATAATAAATTCTCCAGCCTTGCGAATTGGTTCTGCCTCGAATCTGGCAATAAATTGACCATTATACAGCACAGGCAATACATAATAGCCATATTTTCTTTTTGGGACAGGGGTATAAACTTCCCAGCGGTATGTAAAACCGAACAGCATTTCCAGCATTTGTCTGTCCCACATAATGTTATCAAGCGGGGCAATAAATCTTACATAGCTGCCTGCTGCCTGATTCTTCATATATTTCATACATTTTTTTGATATATAAAAAGGCTCTTTGATTCCCTCTATCTGTATTTCTTCAATCTTGTTTTTTTCTAAAAGTGTCTGAAGTGTAGAACTGCGGAGTTTATTTTCACTTAAAAAGCGTCCCTGCCATGCTCCGCCTGATTTGTTCCACAGAAAGCCGACACTCTGGATTCGCCTTTCGACATACCACTCCAGAAATTCTTCTACAGTCATATTGGGATTACAGGAAAGGGATTCACTGTCAATCACACGTTCTGTCAAATCAAAATACTTCTGTGTTCCACGTTTGGCGGCTACAGTAAGAACGCCGGTGTTAAATAGATAATCCAAAGCAGCACTTGATAGTTTTTTATGTCCCCATCGGCTTTCCCTCACTTCTCCGATTGAAATGTCTTTTGTACCTGTCACGCCATGTTTTTCCACAAAATCTCTGACATCGTCCAATATGTTCAGTACGCCTGTCTGGTTACGGTATTGCAGGGTAGGCAGTGCATGTTTCTCATGTTCATTTCGCACAAACTGAAAGCGGGCAAAATCTTTAGCATCATAAATACACATTTCTTTATCAAATCCGTCAATTAATTTATGTTCTTTGTATAGTAGATCGCAAAGAACGGATTCACTGTAATCATTCACCCTTGCCTGTAATACCAGATCTGCATTTCTTGCTACAACATTTAGAGGATCATACTGGATACTGTGTATCCGCCGCATGATCTTTTCGACTCCCTTTTTTCCGCATAATGCTTCCGCACCGTCCAAATTGTGATATCGGCACAGCATGTGTCGTGCCTCATCTTTCGGATATAATTTCATCTCTATTCCTCATATTCCATTTGTATTTCTTTGCAGGTTTTTAAAATGCGTTCTTTTATTTCCTGTGGTTCGATAATCTTAGCCTTATTTCCAAAGGAAAGAAGCACCCCGTACCAAAATGTCTCATGTTCCGGTACAGAAAAACAAAACTCAAAATCCCCATTTTCAAATTCCTGCGTAATCCGTCCATTTAAGTATTCCCTGCATTTTGCTTTAATGACTGCCTTTCCGTATAATTTGACATGTACAATATCATGATTGCTATCGTTCATTTTAATATCTGAAAGATTATGAGATTTTGTAAATCTTATCTGTGTGGCTTGCAAATTGTCCATACGAACTAATTTAAACATACAATAATCCTGATATTTTTCATAATATCCGATTAGATACCAGTTATACCACTTGTATTGCAGACAAACCGGTTCTACCTGAATATCTTTTACTTCATCATGACTATTTGTATAAGAAAACCGAACAACGCATTTTTCCTTGATTGCATCTTCTAATAGCGTTAATTGTTCATTTGTTTTGTCGTCTTCACTTGCGACACCTAAGTCTACGGAAACAGCAGTGTCCCTTGTATGGCTTATACTTTGTACTTTTTCCAGTGCCTGTTTTAGACTTTTGCTTGCGTATGCGCTTGCCATTCCTTCCAGAGCGGTGACGATCCAATCATATTCGTGACTTGTTGCAACCTGTTTTTCTAAAACATAACTGTCCATAATCTGATAGCCGCCTTCTACGCCATAAAAAGATTGAATCGGGATACCTGCCTGATCCAGCGATTCCAAATCCCGCATAATCGTTCTGGAAGAAACTTCAAATTCTTCTGCTAATTTCTGTGCAGATGTTCTTCCATGATTTAATAAATAGACAATAATGCTTATAAGTCGGTCAATCTTCATTTTTTCTCCTCCCAGTATAACAAACAAACTATGACACCATTATGTCATAGTTTGTTTAAAGAAGCAATTATTTTACATTTTTCTTACAAAATTTCAGAGAAATTTCATTGAAGAGTTGACAGCTGCGGCAACCTATTTTCCGTGAGATGTACAAAAATCTGCAAAAACTACAAAAAAAGTAGTTGACTTTTGAAAACAATGGGCATATAATACCACATAGAAACGACGAAGACGTCAGGTGAACATTTCACCTGGCGTCTTTTTTCGTTTCGCGGCAGATATGAATCTCAGAAATACTACATATGTTGCAGGGCCGCACAAAAATAGTTGGAGGTGTCTTTTATGGAATTTGCAGAAAGTTTAGGTGAAATGATCACAACGGCAAGTTCAGAAGTGGCATTTGGGATCTGGTTTTTGATCGGTGCCGCACTGGTGTTTTTTATGCAGGCGGGATTTGCTATGGTGGAAACCGGATTTACGAGGGCGAAAAACGCAGGTAATATCATCATGAAAAACCTGATGGATTTCTGTCTCGGAACGATCGTATTTATCTTTCTCGGTTATGGGATCATGAATTCCGAAAATTACTTTTTCGGCGTGATCGGAAGGCCGGAATATCAGATGTTTACAGATTTTGCGGATTTTGACTGGTCAAACTTCTTTTTCCAGCTCGTTTTCTGCGCGACGTGCGCGACGATCGTGTCTGGCGCGATGGCTGAGCGTACGAAGTTCAGCATGTATTGTCTGTATTCGATCATCATAAGCGCCATCGTGTACCCGATCGAGGCGGGTTGGACGTGGAATGCCAATGGCTGGCTGGCGCAGCTTGGATTTATTGATTTCGCGGGGTCAGCGGTCATCCATATGGTCGGTGGAATTACGGCGCTCGTCGGAGCGGCCATTCTCGGGGCGCGTATCGGAAAGTTTGATAAAAAGGGAAAGCCAAAAGCGATACCGGGGCACAATATCACGATCGGCGCGCTCGGATGTTTCATCCTCTGGTTTGCCTGGTACGGATTTAACGGCGCGGCAGCGGGAAGTGTGGATGAGATGGCGAAGATCCTCTCCACGACAACGATCGCTCCGGCGATCGCGACGACGGTCTGCATGATCTTTACATGGGTGAAATACGGGAAGCCGGATGTTTCCATGTGCCTGAACGCGTCGCTCGCCGGTCTGGTCGGTATCACGGCCGGTTGTGCGAACGTTGATGCCGTGGGCGCCGCGGTGATCGGTGTCGTGGACGGTCTGCTCGTCGTATTCGGCGTGTGGTTCGTGGATAATATTTGCAAGGTGGATGATCCGGTCGGCGCGGTAGCCGTACACGGTTTTAACGGCGCGTGGGGCGCGCTGGCTGTCGGCCTGTTTGATTATGAGAAGGGCGTGTTTTATGGCGGCGGTTTCCACCAGTTCGGCGTACAGCTTCTCGGCGTCGTGAGCATCGGCCTGTATGCGGCCATAGTCATGGCGATCGTGTTTATCGCGATCAATAAAGTATTCGGACTTCGTGTGACGGCAGAAGAAGAAATCCTGGGACTCGATGCCACCGAACACGGCCTGCCGTCCGCCTATGCGGACTTTATGCCGGCGGGAGACCGTTTTTATGCGGCATCGACCGGCATGGGTAAGATCGGCGAACTGATGGGAAGTGTTCCGCCTGAGCAGGCCGTGCCGGTCACAGAAGTGACGCCGGCGGCGAAAGCGCCGCTGCCGAACGCAGGGGAGGCGGCTGCCGGAACCAAGGGAGGCGCGGAAGACACGGGAACCGTGAAGATCAGCCGTATCTCGATCGTGTGCAAACAGAACAAGTTCGAAGATCTGCAGGCGGCATTGAACGAGATCGGCGTCAAGGGAATCACGGTCACGCAGGTTCTCGGATGCGGTACACAAAAAGGAAATGCAGAATATTACCGTGGTGTACCGATGGACTTTACGCTCCTGCCTAAGATCAAAGTGGAAGTGATCGTGAGTGCCGTCCCGGTAGAAAAAGTGATAGAGGCGGCGAAAGAGGCGCTGTATACAGGTCACATCGGCGACGGAAAGATTTTCGTATACGATGTGGAAGATGTCATCAAGGTAAGAACTGGCGAGAGAGGGTTTGATGCCCTGCAGGATGACGATTGACAGGAGATAGGATGTGGAATCAGGCATGTCGGGAATTTTCCGTGTTGTGAAACAGACGTTTGGACATAAGTGTAAGGCAATATACAAGAAGATCCGGGAATGCATTTGAGAAGTAAAATTATGTTTCCGTGTTGATTTTCTCCCGCCTTTCAGTATATAATAGTAATTAAGAGCACTCCCCCTGCTTCCAATGCGCCGCCGCTTTGGGCAGGGGGAGTGAAAAGCAGGAGGGAACAACATGGATTTAACTACATTCCAATCCATTTTAACAATAGGAGAAACCGCAGCAGTTGAGTTTAAACGCTGTGGTAATGGAATTAAATCAGATACCTATGAGACAGTATGCTCTTTTTTGAACCGCTTTGGCGGGGATCTGTTCCTGGGTGTGCTGGATGACGGTACAGTTGTCGGGGTGCCTGAGAAAGTGGCATCTGAAATGATCAAGAATTTCATCAAAGTAGTGAGTAATCCCACCTTATTTTCTCCTGCTGTCTATCTGGTGCCGGAAATAATCCAATATGACGAGACGCATACGATCATCCATGTTCATATTCCGCCGAGTTCGGAGGTACACAGTTACAAAAAGGTCATTTATGACCGCGTCGACGATGCAGATGTGAAAGTAACTGCCACCGGTGCGATTGCGCAAATGTACATCCGCAAGCAGGGAATTTTCACAGAAAAGAAAATATACCCTTATGCTAAACGGGAAGATCTGCGATTGGATCTGCTGCCGAAGATCCGAATCATGGCACAGAACCACGCAGGTGGAACGCATCCCTGGACAACGATGGATGACGCGGAATTATTAAAAAGTGCCGGATTATACGGCCGGGATATTGCGACAGGTGAGGAAGGCTACAATCTTGCGGCAATCATGCTGCTCGGAAAAGACGATGTCATATTAAATGTAGCGCCCGCCTATGTGACGGATGCCCTTGTACGTAAAGTCAATATTGACCGTTACGATGACCGTGAAGTCATTAAGACAAATCTGATCGAGAGTTATGACAGGCTTATGGATTTCGGGAAAAAGCACCTGATGGACAAGTTCTTTTTAGAAGACACCGTGAATAAAAGCCTGCGAAATACCATTTTAAGGGAAATGGTCAGCAATATTCTGATGCACCGCGAGTTTTCCAGTAGTTTTACAGCAAAATTCGTGATAGAAAAGGACCGCATGTATGTGGAAAATGCGAACCGGGCAACCGCGGAGGGCTTTATTACGGTAGACAACCTGGAGCCAAACCCAAAGAATCCGATCATTGCTGCATTTTTTAGAAACATTGGATATGCCGACCAGCTTGGTTCCGGTGTCCACAATTTGTTTAAATACAGCAAATACTATTCCGGTCAGGAACCAGAATTTGCAGAAGGCGATGTATTTAAGATCATCGTACCGTTAGATGATTCATACTCATTTGATTTCAGTTCTGAAAATAGAAAGGAATCCCAAAGTGC